>NZ_VLKP01000001.1 GCF_007830115.1 Aerolutibacter ruishenii
TCACGCTCCGGCAGCGGGATGAACGTGTCCAGCGCGTCCACCAGCTTCAGGATCGCCGGCACGCCGATCTCCGACTGGTCGCCTTCCAGCGCCAGGCGGGCCGAACCGTGGATGATCGGGGTGTCGTCGCCCGGGAAGTCGTACTTGCTCAGCAGCTCGCGCACTTCCATCTCGACCAGCTCGAGCAGCTCGGCGTCGTCAACCATGTCGGCCTTGTTCAGGAACACCACGATGTACGGCACGCCGACCTGACGCGACAGCAGGATGTGCTCGCGGGTCTGCGGCATCGGGCCGTCAGCGGCCGAGCACACCAGGATCGCACCGTCCATCTGCGCCGCACCGGTGATCATGTTCTTCACGTAGTCGGCGTGGCCCGGGCAGTCCACGTGCGCGTAGTGACGGGTCGGGCTTTCGTACTCGACGTGCGCGGTCGAGATCGTGATGCCGCGCGCCTTCTCTTCCGGCGCCGCGTCGATCGAGGAGTAATCCTTGAACTCGCCGCCAAAACGCTCCGCGCCCACCTTGGTCAGCGCCGCGGTCAGCGTGGTCTTGCCGTGGTCAACGTGACCGATGGTGCCCACGTTCACGTGCGGCTTGGTGCGCTCGAACTTACCCTTGGCCATGGCTGCTTCTCAATGGTTGTGCGGATGCGTTTGAAAGGATGGTGCTCACGAATGGAATCGAACCATCGACCTCCTCCTTACCAAGGAGGTGCTCTACCGACTGAGCTACGTGAGCACGTTGTACAAGCGGGTCAAACTGTCGCGGCAATCAATGGTGGAGCGGGAGACGGGAATCGAACCCGCGCTAGTAGCTTGGAAGGCTACAGTTCTACCATTGAACTACTCCCGCGCCGGACTGACCTGCTTGGGTACTGCGCCGGCGACTGGTAAGGCCGTCGGTTTACTGCGATCTCCGCCAAGCCCCGTGGAGCTGGTGGAGGGAGGTGGATTCGAACCACCGAAGGCGTAAGCCAGCAGATTTACAGTCTGCCCCCGTTGGCCGCTTGGGTATCCCTCCGAAGAGCCCGCAATTCTGGCGGTGTTGAACGTGGAAGTCAACGCCTGAATGGCGAAAATTTTCGTTGTCACCCCGTGCGGCGGAACGGGTCCTGGATTCTAACGCGAATCCCCCACCCCTGCCGAGCGGACAGGATTCAGACGTTGAAGCGGAAGTGCAGGACGTCGCCTTCCTGTACGCGATACTCCTTGCCTTCCAGGCGCATGCGGCCGGCCTCGCGCGCGCCGGCCTCGCCCTTGTACTTCAGGAAGTCGTCGTAGCCGATGGTCTCGGCGCGGATGAAGCCCTTCTCGAAGTCGGTGTGGATGACGGCGGCCGCCTGCGGCGCGGTGGCGCCGGCCTTGACCGTCCACGCGCGGACTTCCTTGACGCCGGCGGTGAAGTAGGTCTGCAGGCCGAGCAGCTTGTAGGCGGCACGGATGACGCGGTTCAGACCCGGCTCGTCCAGGCCGAGGTCCGCGAGGAACGCGTCTCGGTCCTCATCCTCCAACTGGCTCATTTCCTCTTCGATCGCGGCGCAGACGGCCACGACCTCGGCACCCTCGGTGACGGCGCGGGCGCGCACGGCGTCCAGGTGCGGGTTGTTGTCGAAGCCATCCTCCTGCACGTTGGCGATGTACAGCACCGGCTTGAGGGTCAGCAGGAACAGGTCGCGCAGCAGGGCCTTGTCCTCGTCGGACAGGCCCAGCGAGCGGGCGGCCTTGCCGGCGTCCAAGCCGGCGCGGACGCGACCCAGCACTTCGGCACGGGCCTTGGCGTCCTTGTCGCCGGTCTTGGCCGAGCGCTCGGCGCGCTGCAGGGCCTTCTCCACCGAATCGAGGTCGGCCAGGGCCAGCTCGGTGTCGATGGTGTCGATGTCGGCGATCGGGTCGACCTTGTTGTTGACGTGGATGACGTCATCGTTCTCGAAGCAGCGCACCACGTGGGTGATGGCGTCGACTTCGCGGATGTGGGCGAGGAACTTGTTGCCCAGGCCTTCACCGCTGGCCGCGCCGGCGACCAGGCCGGCGATGTCGACGAACTCGACCGCGGTGGGGATCACGCGCTCGGGCTTTACGATTTCGGCCAGCGCGCCGAGGCGCGGGTCCGGTACGGGCACCACGCCGACATTGGGCTCGATGGTGCAGAACGGGAAGTTGGCGGCCGCAATCCCGGCCTTGGTCAGGGCGTTGAAGAGGGTCGATTTGCCGACGTTGGGCAGACCGACGATGCCGCACTTGATACCCATGACGCGTGTTCTCGCTCTGTTGTGGGGCCGGCGGGGCCGGACCCGGAAAATGCGCCTGCCCGGTGGCAGGCCCGTTGTTGCGGAGGGCCGCCTCGGCGGCCCTTGTGGTGCCTGACCGCCTCCGGCGGCCTCTTGTTGCGTATGGCTGCTTCCGGCAGCCGGATGGGCGGGATGGCGCAAGCGCCCTGCCCCGCCGAGGTCACGTCCGGGCGGTGTGCAGCCGCTTCATGGCCTCGTTGATGTCACCGGTGACGGCCAGCGGCATGACGTCGATGGCGTCGTCGATGGCGCGCAGGATGGCGGCTTCATCACCCTGGCCGGGGCGGCCCAGCACCCACGGGGTGACCTTGTCCTTGTGGCCGGGGTGGCCGATGCCCACGCGCAGGCGGTGGAACTTGCCGTGCCCGAGCAGGCGGATGGTGTCGCGCAGGCCGTTCTGGCCGCCGTGGCCGCCGTCGAACTTGAGGCGGGCGGTGCCAGGGGGCAGGTCGAGCTCGTCGTGTGCCAGCAGCGCTTCCTCGGGCTCGATCTTCCAGTAGCGCAGCGCGGCGGCGACCGACTTGCCGGACAGGTTCATGAACGTGGCGGGCTTCAGCAGCCAGACGTTCTGCCCGGCGATCTCGACCTTGGCGGTCTCGCCGAACAGCTTGGACTCCAGCCCGAAGCGCCCACCGAATTTTTCCGCGAGGGCGTCAACAAACCAGAACCCGGCGTTGTGCCGGGTCCGGGTGTGTTCGGAGCCGGGATTGCCCAGCCCGACGATGAGGCGCAAACCGGCCATCGGTCATTCGCACGCGACCCCGACCGGCATGCCGGCCGGGGTGCGGGAGTGCGGTTACTCCGCGGCTTCGCCTTCGGCGGCGCCTTCGGCTTCGACGCGGCCCGGCTTGGCGATCACGACGGCAACATCGTGCTCCTTGCCCAGCTTCAGTTCCGGCAGCTCGACGCCCTTGGGCAGCTTGAGCTGCGACAGGTGGATCACGTCGCCCGACTTCAGCGCGCCCAGGTCAACCTCGATGAACTCCGGCAGGTCCTTCGGCAGGCAGCTGACGGTGACTTCGTTGAGCTCGTGGGTGATGACCACGTCGGCGGCCTTGCCGGCCGGCGAGCTGTCCTGGTTGGTGAAGTGCAGCGGCACCGCGGCCTTCAGGGCCTGGTTGGCGTCCACGCGCTGGAAGTCCAGGTGCATGATGATCTGCTTGTACGGGTGGCGCTGCATGTCACGCAGCAGCACGCTCTCGACCTTGCCGTCGATGTCCAGGTTCAGGATCGAGGAGTAGAACCACTCGTTCTGCTGGGCGAGCCAGATCTTCTCGTGGTCGAGCTGGATGGCCTGCGGCGCGGACTTGCCGCCGTAGACGATGGCCGGGATCGAAGCAGCGTGGCGCAGGCGGCGGCTCGCACCCTTCCCCTCGACAGCGCGGCCCGTGGCCTTGATGGTGTGTTCGGACATTTCTGTATCTCACTTTGCTTGCATGGAACCCGCCTCGCGGCGGGTGGTAACGCTCATCCGCGACCAGATGAGCGGTTTGCGATGTTGGCCGAAGCCGCCATCGCGATTCACTGCGCACCCGGCCGAGAGAGCCGCGCGCGCGTCTTGATCAATCGACGTACAACGAACTCACCGACTCGCCAAAGGCGACGCGGCGGATGGTCTCGGCCAGCAGCTCGGCGACGCTGAGCTGGCGGATCTTGCCGCAGGCCTTGGCCGCATCGGACAGCTTGATGGTGTCGGTGACCACCAGCTCGTCCAGCTGCGACCTGGTGACGTTGTCGAGGGCCGCGCCCGACAGCACCGGATGGGTGCAGTAGGCGGCGACCTTGCGTGCGCCACGCTCCTTGAGGGCGTTGGCGGCGGCGCACAGGGTGCCGGCGGTGTCGACGATGTCGTCCACCAGCACGCAGGTCTTGCCTTCGACATCACCGATGATGTTCATCACGGTGGCGACGTTGGCGCGCGGGCGGCGCTTGTCGATGATGGCCAGGTCGGCGTCGTCCAGTCGCTTGGCGATGGCGCGGGCGCGGACCACGCCGCCCACGTCCGGCGACACGACCACCATGTTGTCGGTGCCGTGCGCGCGCCAGATGTCGGCCAGCAGCAGCGGCGAGGCGTAGACGTTGTCGACCGGGATGTCGAAGAAGCCCTGGATCTGGTCGGCGTGCAGGTCGACGGTCAGCACGCGGTCGGTGCCGACGGCACCGAACATCTTGGCCGCGACCTTGGCGGTGATCGGCACGCGCGAGGAACGCGGGCGGCGGTCCTGGCGGGCGTAACCGAAGTACGGCACCACCGCGGTGACGCTGGACGCCGAGGCGCGCTTGAGCGCGTCCACCAGCACCAGCAGTTCCATGAAGTTCTCGGCGGTCGGGGCATTGGTCGGCTGGATGACGAACACTTCCTGCCGGCGCACGTTCTCTTCGATTTCCACCTGGACCTCGCCGTCGGAGAAGCGGCTGACCAGGGCCTTGCCCGGACGCACGCCGAGTTCCTTGCACACGGCGTCGGCAAGCGGGCGGTTGGCGTTGCCGCTGAACACCAGCAGGTTGCGATCGGTCTGCACGGAAAAACTCCAGCGGTTGCGGGCGTCGGGGGGCGAATTGGCAGGGGCGGTAGGATTCGAACCTACGGATGCCAGGATCAAAACCTGGTGCCTTGGGCCTCTTGGCGACGCCCCTGCGGTGACTCGTTCAGCAGTTGGCTTCGAGCGCGGCGTGCAGCGGTGAACGCGCAGCGCCCGCCGCCACCCAGGCCTGCAGGCCGGGGGGCAACGCCGCCAGTGCAGCCCCGGCCGACTCGCGCGAGGCGAATTCGACGAAGACCACGCTGCCGGACCCGGTCAAACGCGGCGTGCCGACGCGCGACAGGGCCTGGAACACGGCTTCGACCGCCGGTTCACGCCCGCGCAGCACCGGCTCGAACGCATTGCCGAGCGGTACACCCGAAACGAAGTCCGACATTGTCGCGGGCGCGGCATTGCGCGTCAAATCGGGGGACTGGAACAGCGCGGCGGTGGGCGCATGCACGCCTGGGGCAACGAGCAGGTACCACGCCGGTGGCAGGGATATGGGGGTGAGCTGCTCGCCCACGCCTTCGGCCCAGGCGTTGTCGCCACGAACGAAGACCGGGACGTCGGCACCCAGCCGCAGGCCGAGTGCGGCGAGGCGATCGACGTCGAAACCCGTGCCCCAGAGCCGGTTGAGCGCCACCAGCACAGTGGCGGCGTCGGATGAGCCGCCGCCGAGCCCGCCGCCTGCCGGGATGCGCTTTTCGATGACGATGTCGGCACCTTTGGTACAATTCGCCTCAATTTGAAGCAGCTTGGCGGCACGAACGGTCAAATCATCGGCTTCGGCGACACCTTCGACCGAGCCGCCGTGGCGGACGATCCGGCCGTCATCGCGGACTCGCAGGCGCAGGCTGTCGCCCCAGTCGAGGATGCGGAACACGCTCTGCAGCAGATGGTAGCCGTCGGCGCGGCGGCCCACGATGCGCAGGAACAGGTTGAGCTTGGCCGGGGCTGGCCAGACCGTCCAGCCAGAGGGATTGGCGGGGTGCATGGCGGTTACCGGCTGTCCTGGGCGCCGGCTTCTCCCCACTGGTCGACGATGAGGCGGACGCGGGCGTCGCCGCGGCGGGCATCGATGCGGGAAGGAAACGCGTGGTCGAGGCTGGCCTCGGGCCAGGTATAGGCAATGTCCCACCCTCCCTGGGCGATGCGCGCCGGGCGCAGGTCGGGGCCGAACTGGATCACCGCCCCGCCCGCCGCGGGCGAGCGCAGGCCGCGGACCCAGTCGCCCAGCGAGGTGACGGGGATGTCCCAGCCGGTGGCCTCGCGCAGCAGGAGCGCGGCATCGGAGCCGGTGCGCGGGCCGCCTTCCAGGCCTTCCAGGCGTGCGACGCCTGTCGCGCCGTCAACGCTGAGCTGCCAGCTCTGGCGGGTGACCGGCGCGCTGAGTGCCACCCGGTAGCCGTCACGGTCCTGCGTCCAGTCGATGCGGCCGCTGCCGCCGTTGCTGCCGTTGGACACCGCGATGCGACCGGCCAGTGACCAGTCGGTCCGGGGGCGCAGTTCGGCTTCACGGGCGGCTTGTTGTTGCTCGGCCACGGCCTGCCGCTCGGGCGACAGCACGGTGGCGGACGGCACGGTGACGCAGCCGGCCAGTGTCGCGGCCAGCAGGCCGGGTAGCAGCAGGCTGCGGCGGGAGGCATTCGACGGGGAGGTCATGCGCCCACATTCTCCATCGCGCGCTTGAGCGAGCGGTTGTCAGGATCGAGCTTGCGCGCCTCGTCAAAGTACTTGCGCGCTTCGTCGGTCCTGCCCAGCTTCCACAGCACCTCGCCCAGGTGCGCGGCGATCTCGGGATCCTTCTGCAGGGTGAAGGCGCGGCGCAGTTCGACCAGTGCGTCCTGCAGGCGGCCGAGGCGGTACAGCACCCAGCCGTAGCTGTCGATGATGGCGGCGTTGTCCGGCTCGGCGGTGCGGGCGCGGTCGATCAGCTCCAGCGCCTCCTGGTAGCGGTCGGTGCGGTCGGCCAGGGTGTAGCCCAGCGCGTTGAGCGCGGCCACGCTGTCGGGTTCCACGACCAGGATCTTGCGGAAGTCGGCCTCCGCGCGGGCGATGTCGTCGCGGCGCTCCCAGCCCAGGGCTCGGGCGTAGAGGATTTCGAGATCGTCGGGAAAGGCGGCCAGGCCGCGGGCGAACGCGTCCAGCTCGCCGGCGTCGTTGCGATCCTTGGCGAGCAGCGAAGCTTCCAGCAGATAGGCATCGCGGCGGGCGTCATCGGGGGCCGAGCCATCGGCCTGCAGTTCGCGCAGCGCCCGGAATGCCTCCGGCGCGCGGCCGATCTCATGCAGCACACTGGCGGTGCGCAGCCGCGCCAGCCAGCGCAACGGGCCACCAGGCACGCCGCCGTACCAGTCCAGGGCCTGCTCGTGGCGGTCCAGGAACTCGGCGATCTGGCCCAGCAGCAGGCGGCGCTGCGGGTCTGGACGCGATGCACCGCGCGCCAGCTCGTCGTACAGGCGGCCCAGCCCCTGCTTGTCTTCGGCCTGCGCCATCAGCGAGGCGCGATGCGCAAAGCTTTCGTCATCCTGCGGGCCGGTGGCGAGGATCGCCTCTGCGCGGCGCAGGTCACCCAGCTGCGCGTATTCCTGCGCCAATGCCGTGCGGAGGCTGACGTCGACGGCTGCACCGCCGGCGACCGAATCGAGCGCTGCCTTGGCCTCGCCGACCTTGCCGGCCTCGCGCAGTTGGCTGGCGCGCAGCAGGGCCACGCGCGGTTCACCCGGGAAACGCTCCACCACCTCCGCCACGATGCGCTCGGCCAGTTTGGGCTGGTCCAGGCGCTGGGCGAGGCCACCGAACGCCAACCAGGCCTGCAGTTGGTTGGGCAGCAACCTGCGATCCAGGATGTAGGTGAGCAGGCGCGACGCCTGCGCGGGCTCGCCGGCGCCACTGCCGAGCACCGAGAGCGCCTGGCGCCAGCCCTCCTGGTCGCCGCTGCGCAGCAGGATGGTCAGATGCTTGCGGGCAATGCGCTCCCTGCCCTGGCGCAACGCCAGCGTGGCCTCGGCGGCGGTCAGGCCGTGGCCGCTGCCACCCAGGCGCCGCCACAGCACGAGGGCCTCGTTGGCGCGTTCATCGTCCTTGGCCAGCAACGCGATGCGGGTAGCTCGCTCGGCCAGCGCCACGTCCTGGGCGGTGCGTGCGGCATCGAGGTACCAGCGCGATGCCTCGTCGAGCTTGCCTGACTGCAGTGCGAACTCACCGGCGAGCAACGGCTCGATGGCCTCGCCGACCCGGTCCTTCGCGGGCGCGGTGACCGGCGGCGCGGCATGCAAGGCCCCGGCCAGGCTGAGCGCGACGAGAACGGTGACGGCAATGGAACGCACGGTAGCGGGCATGGGAGGGGCTCGGACCGGTAGAATGGCGGCCCACGGTAGCCAGCAGCTTATCGCAAGCACCTGAACGGAAGTCCGCCCGAAACATGAGCCTGTTCGTCCTCGGCCTCAACCACCAGACCGCGCCGGTGAGCCTGCGCGAGCGGGTGTCGTTCTCAGGCGACGGCGTCACGTCGGCGCTGGAAGCATTGCGCGGGCTGCCCACCGTCAGTGAGGTGGCCTTGCTGTCCACCTGCAACCGCACTGAACTGTACGCGGTGACCGAAGACGATGGCGTGGCCCTGGCGGACTGGCTGTCCACCCACGGCAGCGGCAACGCAGAGCTGGACGCCTACCTCTACCGCCACCGCGATTCCGAAGCGGTGCGCCACCTGTTCCGCGTGGCCACCGGGCTGGACTCGCTGGTGCTGGGCGAGCCGCAGATTCTGGGGCAGGTGAAGGACGCATGGGCCGCCGCGCGAGAGGCCGGCAGCCTGGGGTCGCAGTTGGATCGTCTGTTCCAGCAGGCCTTCTCCACCGCCAAGCGCGCGCGCACCGATACTCGCATTGGGGCCAACCCGGTGTCGGTGGCGTCGGCGGCGGTACGGCTGGCACAGGAATCATTTGCAAGGATCGAGGATTCCACGGTCTTGCTCATCGGCGCAGGTGAGACCATCGAGCTGGTCGCCCGCCACCTGATGCAGGGCAGGCCCAAGCGTCTGCTGGTGGCCAACCGCACCCTCGCCCACGCGCAGGAACTGGCCACGCGCCACGGTGGCGTGGCGCTGCCGCTGACCGAGCTGGAGCGCCACCTGGCCGAAGCCGACGTGGTGTTTTCCGCCACTGCCGCGCGCGATCCGATCCTGACCAGGGCGCACGTGGCTGCGGCGCTGGCCGCGCGCAGGCATCGGCCGATGCTGCTGCTGGACCTGGCGGTACCGCGCGACATCGCGCCGGACGTGGCCGACCTGCGCGATGCCTTCCTGTACACCGTCGACGACCTGGAACGCGCCATCGAGGACAACCGCCGCGGCCGTCGCGAGGCCGCCGCGGAGGCCGAGGCCATCGTCGACCTGCAGGTGGCGCGCTTCGTCGAGACGATGGCGGCCAGCACCCGCACCGCGCCACTCAAGCGCCTGCGCGCGCACGGCGAGGCAGCCAAGGCCGAAGTGCTGGCGAAGGCGCGGCAGCAACTGGCCTCCGGGCAGGATCCTTCTGAGGTGCTGGACTTCCTCGCGCACACACTGACCAACCGGCTGCTGCATGCGCCGACCATTGCCCTGCGGGAGGCCGCGCTGACCGGCAACCACGACCTGGCCCAAGCGGCAAACCGCATGTTCCCCGCCCTCTCTTCCCACGCACCCGGACCGACCCCGCCCGATGACGCCGACCCTGCGCCGTAAGCTGGAAGCACTCGCCGAACGGCGCGAGGAACTGGAACGCCTGCTGTCCGATCCCACGGTGATCGGCAACGCGGTGCAGTTTCGCAAGCTGTCGCGCGAGTTTGCCCAGTTGGAGCCCGTGGCGACCGCGCTGGCTGCCGAGGCGCACGCCAAAGCCGACCTGGAAGCGGCGCAGGCAATGCGCAGCGACCCGGCCCTGCGCGACGATGCCGGCATGCGCGCACTGGCCGACGAGGAGATCGCCAGCGCCAGCGCGCGGCTGGAAGCCCTGGACGCCGAGTTGCTCTCCCACCTGATCCCACGCGACCCGCGCGATGATGGCGACATCTATCTCGAGGTCCGTGCCGGCACGGGTGGCGACGAGGCCGCGATCTTTGCCGGCGACCTGTTCCGCATGTACGCGCGCTATGCCGAACGCCAGGGCTGGCGCGTTGAAGTGGAGTCCGCCAACCCCGGAGAGCATGGCGGCTTCAAGGAGGTGATCGCGCTGGTTCAAGGGGTAGGGGCGTATTCACGGCTGAAGTTCGAATCTGGCACGCACCGTGTGCAACGCGTGCCCGAAACGGAGTCGCAAGGTCGCATCCACACCTCGGCTGCGACGGTGGCGATCATTCCAGTCGAGCCCGAAGGCGAGCCGATCGAGCTCAATCCCGCCGACCTGAAGGTGGACACGTTCCGCTCGTCCGGCGCGGGCGGGCAGCACGTCAACAAGACCGACTCGGCCATCCGCATCACCCACCTGCCCACCGGCGTGGTGGTGGAAAGCCAGACCGAACGCAGCCAGCACGCCAACCGCGACAAGGCAATGAAGCGCCTGAGCGCGATGCTGGCCGAGGCGCAGGCCGCGAAGGCCGCGGCGGCCGTGGCCGAAACGCGCAAGCTGCAGGTGGGCAGCGGCGACCGCAGCCAGCGCATCCGCACCTACAACTTTCCGCAGGGCCGGATCACCGACCACCGCGTGGACGGCCTGACCCTGTACGACCTGCCCAACGTGCTGGCAGGCGACCTGGACGCGCTGGTGGGCCGACTGCAACAGGAACACCAGGCCGACGAACTGGCGCGGTTGACGGCCCACGCATGATGGCATCGGGCCGCAATCCGCTGGAGGCCGCGCGGCAACTGGTCGAACGCGAGCCGCACAACCCCTTTGCGTGGATCATGCTGGCCGAAACGGCGTTGGATGCCGGAGATGCCGTCGCTGGCGAAGCCGCGGTGCAACGCGCCTTGGCGCTATCGCCAGGACATCCGGAAGCGCTCGCCCGCCTGGGTCGCGCGCAATGGATGCAGCGCCGCTTCGACGAGGCCGCGCGCAGCCTGCGCGCCGCGGCGGCCGCCGCTCCCTCCCACGCGGGCATCGCGCTGTGGCTGGGGCACGTGCTGGAAGACACCGGCGAAGCCGAAGCGGCCGCCGAAGCGTATGCACGGGCCCATGCGCTGGCGCCCTTGCACCCGCAGCTGGCCGCTTACCGGCTGGCGTGGCAGCGCAAGCTGTGCGACTGGTCCGACCTGGACGCGTTGTCAGCGCAGGTGCGTGCCGCGGTACACGCGGGCACCGCGGCAGTGGAGCCGTTCGCATTCCTCAGCGAGGATGGGGGCCCGGAGGAACAATTGCGCTGTGCACGATTGCGCGCCGAACCACTGGCCAGGTCGATCGTGCCCTTCCCGCCCGGGCCAACGGCGGCTTCCGAGGCGCCGGTGCGACTGGGACTGTTGTCCAATGGCTTCGGTGCGCATCCGACGGGCTTGCTGACGGTGGCAATGCTTGAGTCCCTGCGGACCGTTCCCGGGGTTGAAACCCACCTGTTTGCGCTCAATCCCGATGATGGAAGCAGCGTGCGCGCGCGGCTGCAGGTGGCGGCGCGCCAGTGGCACGACGTGGGTGGGCTGGCGCACGCGCGCGTGGCCTCGCGCATCCGCGCCGCCGGGATCGAAGTGCTGGTGGACTTGCGTGGCTGGGGTGGTGGCGGTATGCCCGAGGTAATGGCTATGCGCCCGGCCCCGGTGCAGGTCAACTGGCTGGCATACCCCGGCACCAGCGGCGCATCGTGGATCGACTATGTCATCGCGGACCGGTTCGTCCTGCCCGACGCACTGGCACCCCACTTCAGCGAGCAGGTGCTGCGCCTGCCGCGTTGCTTCCAGCCATCGGACACCCATAGGCCGCTCCCGCCGCCGCCGCCGCGCGAGGCCTGCGACCTGCCGCCACGCGGCGTGGTCTTCTGCTGTTTCAACAACAGCTACAAACTCAATCCACGCAGCGTGGGTCGCGCGCTGGCGGTGCTGCAGCGCGTCCCCGGCAGCGTGCTGTGGCTGCTATCAGGGCCAGGGCGCGCCGATGAACGGCTGCGCGCGTTCGCCGCGACGCGCGGAGTGGCACCGGAGCGGCTGGTCTTCATGCGCAAGCAGCCGCATCCGGACTACCTTGCCCGCCTGCGGCACGCCGACCTGTTCCTCGACACCCATCCATACAACGCGCACACCACGGCGTCCGATGCGCTGTGGGCCGGCTGTCCGGTGCTCACCTGCCCAGGTGACACGTTCGCCGCGCGGGTGGCCGGTAGCCTCAACCACCATCTGGGCCTGTCGTCGTTGAACACGGCGGACGATGCGGCCTTCATCGAGTCAGCGGTGGAACTGGGCAATGCGCCGGAACGCCTGGCAGCGCTGAAGGCCTCGCTCGGGGAACGCCGCCGGACATCGGGCCTGTTCGACATGCCGGGTTTTGCCGCTGACTTCGGCGTGGCGGTTCGCTGGATGGCACATCGCCACCGCCAGGGACTGCCGCCAACGGCACACGACTTCGGCTGATTCCGCGCGAAGCCTGCTGGCCTCCCTGCCGACAGGCTCCCCTTCGCCCCGCTGGACGCCCCCCGCCCCTGCCGGGTTAGGCTGCACATGTGCCAGGACGGAGTCCGCCGATGCCCCTCGCCACCACCCTGCGCCTGCTGGCGCTCGCCCGCGGTCTCAATGCCGCCGACATCGCGACCGCCATCCCGCGCGCGGGCGTGGAAACGGTCAGTGCCTGGTTGCGCGGGGAGAAGAGTCCCGGCCGCGATCAGATCGACGCACTCGCCCGCACCTTCGGTGTCCCCGTCGGCACGCTGCTGTCCGAACTGGCCAGTACCTTCGACCCGGCGCGCACCACGGGTGAGCACGAATTACTTGCCGCATACCGCGAGCTGGACGAACGCCAGCAAGGCGCGTTGCTGGAGGTGGCGTGCGCGATGGCCGGAGCCACGCACCGCCGCGCGCGCGCAACCGTGGCGCCCTCCCCCGCCACGCCGCCACGCAAGCCCGCCGCGCGCAAGCCCGCCGCGGCCTCGCCGGCCAGGCCGCGCGGTCGAGGGACCAGCGCATGAGCGGGCTCAAGCGCAAGGACTACGAGGCTGAGCTCGAGCCATTGAAGCTGGAACTGGTGGCGATGGCGCGCTGGGTCCAGCACACGGGGCAGCGCGTGGTGGTGATCTTCGAAGGCCGTGACACGGCGGGCAAGGGTGGCGCGATCAATGCCATTGCCGACACCCTCAGCCCGCGCCAGTGCAGGATCGCCGCACTGCCCAAGCCAAGCGAGCGCGAGACGACGCAGTGGTATTTCCAGCGCTACGCGGCGCACCTGCCTGCCGCTGGCGAGATCACCCTGTTCGACCGCAGCTGGTACAACCGCGCCGGCGTGGAAAAGGTGATGGGTTTCGCCAAGCCGGCGCAAGTCAAGGCGTTCCTGGGGCAGACGCCATTGTTCGAGAAGCTGCTGGTGGACGATGGCATTCTGTTGTTCAAGTATTGGCTGACCTGTGACCAGGCGATGCAGGAGAAAAGGTTCGCGGAGCGGCTCGAGGACCCGCTGAAGCGCTGGAAACTGTCTGCCATCGACGTCAAGGCGCGGGAGCGCTATGCCGACTACACGCGTGCGCGCGAGGCCATGCTTGAAGCCACGCACACTCCGCATGCACCCTGGACGCTGGTGGATTTCAACGACCAGCGCCGCGGCCGGCTTACTTTGATACGCGACCTGCTCGACCGCCTGCCGGACACCCACGTGCCGCCGGACGGCGTTTCCCTCCCGCCGCTTGAGGGCAAACCGCAGAAGGAACGGTTCGGCATCCTGAAGCCGCTGGCGCCGTATCCGATCGACTGAGCCCCCTCGGCCAGCGCCGGAGGCATCGTCGGATCGCAGCGACGGGCAGGCGACCGGCGCGGCCGCGGGAGGGGGGCCGGACGTGGCGGTTCATGCCGCGAACCACGATGTGGTTTCTATCAAGCGGCTCAGCCGGCCTTGGGTCCGCCGGCCTTGGTGATCGCCGCCTCGATGCTACCGGCGGTGACCGGCCCCAGCACTTTTTCCACCACCTTGCCATCGGGGCCAATCAGGTAGGTCATCGGCAATCCACGCGGTGTGTCGAAGTCAACCGGTGGATTGAAGGTATCGACGATGGCAATGGGATACGCCACCGGATGCTCCTTCAAGAAGGCCTGCATCGCCGCGGCGTCGATTTCCTCGTAGGCCAGGCCGATGACCTCGATGTGGTCGCGCATGGCATCGAGCGCCGACAACTCGGGCATCTCCTTCAGGCAAGGACCACACCAGGTTGCCCAGAAGTTGACCACGACCCACTTGCCGCGGTGTGCGGCCAGGTCGTAGGCCGTGCCATCGAGCAGTTGCACCTTGAGCGTTGGCACGGCTACGGCAGCGGAAGTTTCGCCGGGAGCGACCGTGGGTGACGGGGTCGGTGCCTTCGGCCCATCGACCGGGCCGCTGGCATCCGCGGCCGACTCCACGGGTGTCACACCGGAACCAGCCGCCGCCGTAGGCGCCTCCGGACGCTGGCTGCATGCCGCCAGCAGGCACAGGGACGCGGCGACCGCCGCACTACGCAGATACGACATCGGTTACTCCTCGGATTGGGCATGGATCGAAGCCACGCGCCGTTTCAGCAATTCCCGCAAGGGCATTCGCAATGTGTCCATCGCCGCCACGGCAGAGCGACCCAGCGCATCATCGCGGCATGGCAGGTGCGCCTCGGCGATCGGAATGCGCAGCCGGCACGCTTCGTACAACTCGGCCATCGACAGTTCGTCCAGGTCGCGCGCCAGCCACCACTCGCCGTCCTCGGCGCGGCGCAGCACGCGGATGTCGTTGAGTTGACCCAGCATCTCCTGCACCAGGCTGTCGGTCAGGATCGGCTCGAGGTGCTGGATCGAGTCGCTGTGTAGCCCGCGACCCTGGCTGCGGGCCTCCTGGAAGCGCCCCAGCAGGCGCAACAGGCCGTACATTTCGTAGCCCAGCGGCAGGCGCATCGCCGCCGGCTGGTAGCGGAACGCGGAAATCGACGAGGCCAGCGAGGCGCCGAGCAGGATGGCGATCCAGCCCATGTAGATCCACAACAGGAAGATCGGCACGAACGCCAGCGTGCCGTAGATCTTCGAATACGTCGCGAAACTGCCCAGGTACAGGCTCATCACCGCTTTCACCGACTCCAGCAGCAGCGTCGCCAACAGCGCGCCGGCCAGGGCATGGCGCCACTTGACCGTACGATGTGGCACCACCCGGTAGATCGCGGCAAAGGCCAGCAGCTCGATGGCCATCGGCGCCAGCCGCAGCATGGCGTTCTCGAGCAGGTGGCCGGCGTCGGTCTCGAACAGCGCCAGCGCGAAGAACCGTGCCGACAGAGCAAGGCTGGCCGCCGCCATCAGTGCGCCGAGGGTCAGTACCGTCCAGTACACCAGGAAGCGACCCAACTGCGGACGCGCCGCATGCACCCGCCAGATGCGGTTGAAAGTGGCCTCCACCCCATTGAGGGTGATGAGCAACGAAATCACCAGCGCGATCACGCCCGCGGTGGTGAGTTGGCCAATGTTCGCCGACAGTTGCTTGAGGTAGGCCTCCACCGAGCGCGCGGACGACGGCACGAAGTTGGAGAACACGTAGTCGCTGAGCTTGTCGCTCCACTCGGAGAACACCGGGAACGCCGACAGCACGCCGAACACCACCATCGACAGCGGCACCAGCGCGAATACCGTGGTGAACGAGAGCGCGCCCGCCGCCTGGAACAGATTGTCGTCAAGGAAGCGGCGCGCAAGGAACCGGAAGAAGGTACCCACGCGCGCCCGGTCACGCACGCGCTCGCTCCAGCGGTTGAGGGTATCCAGAGGCTCCATTGCCGGCAGCGTAACCGATGGGCAGCGCCAGCGGCATCGCCTATGCTTCACGCTGGCGTCGCCCCGCGGCAACGAGAACACGATGATCGAGATCCTGGTGCTGTACTACAGCCGCGGCGGCTCCGTGGCCAAGCTCGCGCGACAGATCGCACGTGGCATTGGCGAGGTGGAAGGCGTGAGCGCACGACTGCGCACCGTGCCCCCGGTGGCGGCGGTCACCCAGGCAGCCGCGCCACCCGTTCCCGACGAGGGCGCACCGTACGTGGAGCCAGACGACCTGGTGGAGTGTGCCGGGCTAGCCCTGGGCAGCCCCACCCGCTTCGGCAACATGGCCGCACCGCTCAAGCATTGGCTGGACGGTCTGGGCGGCGAATGGGCCAGCGGGACGCTGGTTGGCAAGCCGGCGGCGGTGTTCACCTCCACCGCCACCCAGCACGGCGGCCAGGAAAGCACCTTGCTGTCGATGATGTTGCCGCTGCTGCACCACGGCTGCCTGATCACCGGCATCCCCTTCACCGAACCGGTGCTGAGCACCACGCGCAGCGGCGGCACGCCCTACGGCGCCAGCCACGTAGCCGGCGTAGAGGACGATCCGCGCACCACTGATGACGAAGCCGTACTGGCCCGGGCGCTGGGCCGCCGGTTGGCGCAGACCGCCGCGAGGCTTGCCCGATGAACGACCCCACTGTCCTGCGCGCCCGTGCGCGCGGCGTGCTGCTGTTTTCGCTGGTCACGCTGGCTGCACTGTACGTGGCGTGGTTTGCCGGCGACGCCACGCCATGGGCCGAGTGGCTTGTGTTCGCACTGCCCCCGGTGCTGCTGGCATTGGGGGGGTGGCGGCGCAGGCGCACGGCCGGCTTCTGGTCGGCGGTGCTGGCGCTGTTCTGGTTCAGCCACGGGGTGATGGTGGCCTGGAGCCGCCCGGCCGAGCGTGGCTTCGCACTGGCCGCGGTGGCC
Organism: Aerolutibacter ruishenii; assembly: GCF_007830115.1. Taxonomy (GTDB): domain Bacteria; phylum Pseudomonadota; class Gammaproteobacteria; order Xanthomonadales; family Xanthomonadaceae; genus Aerolutibacter; species Aerolutibacter ruishenii. The sequence continues at coordinate 16,646 of NZ_VLKP01000001.1, forward strand.
TTGGCAGTCGTGATCGTATTCGCGGCCAGCCTGCCGGGATTGCAGGCGCGCTTCGGCGGGAAGCGCAAGGGCTGACGGCCGGCGGACTATAATTGCGGCCCCGAACCTGAAAGACCCTGCGCGATGGACCAGCTCTGCGTCGTCACCACCGGCGGCACGATCGACAAGATCTACTTCGATGACAAGTCGGACTACCAGGTCGGCGAGCCGCAGATCGGCCACATCCTCGACGAGCTGGGCGTGGCGTTCCGATACAACGTGATCCCGATCATCCGCAAGGATTCGCTGCACATCACCGATGAGGACCGCGAGCTGATCCGCGCCGCCATCGCCGCGCAGGAGGCCCGCCACGTGCTGGTCACCCACGGTACCGACAGCATGGTCGCCACCGCCAAGGTGCTGTCCAGCATCAAGGACAAGACCATCGTGCTGACGGGCGCGCTCAACCCGGCGCGCTTTCGCGGTTCAGATGCGGAGTTCAACATCGGCACGGCCGTGGGCGCGGTGCAGTCCCTGCCCCCGGGTGTGTACATCGCGATGAACGGCCGCATCTGGGACCCGGCGAAGGTGCGCAAGAACGTGGAAGCCAACCGGTTCGAAGCCGCCGACTGATCCCGGCGATGTGAGCGGATCGCCGCAACGTGGCTTGAGGCACCCAGGCCACGGGCGTGGAGCCGTGCCCATGCAGTGTTCGAGCGTGGCGACGTGGCAGACCCTTCAACTGCCGTTGCCGTGCACAACCCGGTGAAAAGCCCCGGGAATAACCCCGGGGCGTTCTTGTTGCCGCTGACCGGCGACCGCGATCAGAAGTTGATGCTCCAGCTGTTGATGTAGCCGGTATCGCCCGTGCCACCGTCGTACACGCGCAGCTTCCAGGTGCCGTTGATGGCTTCACTGGTCAGGTTGAACGTCATTGTCTTGATGACGTTGTCGGTGCTGCTGCCGGTGCGGTTGTGGATGTTGTACAGCGAGCCATCCGGAGCCACCAGGTCCACCTTCAGGTCACCCTGGTAGGTGTGGCGGATGTCCACCGACACCGAAGCGTCTGACGGTCCGTTGCCACTGCGGCCCGACACCGTAATCGGGCTGTCGACGGTAGCGTTGTCGGCAATCGTGTAGTCCGCGGCGTTGCTGTAGGTCTGGCGGCTGCCACCGGTGGCGACGGTGTAATCGCCCAGCAGGCTGACGCCCGAGAAGGCCGAGTACGCCTTGATGTTGACGTAGTACTTGCCCGCAGACGGCGCGGCGAAGGTGCAGGTCTCGGCGTTGCCGGTCTTGTACGGGCGGCAGTCATACACGCTGTCGGTCGGCTCGCTGCCGAACTTGACGTACATGTCGCCGTCTCCGGTGCCGCCGGACATCGTGAACGTCAGGTTGGTCGCGCCCGCCGGCACGTCCATCGTGTACTTCACGTAGCCACCGGTGGAGGCAGACAGACCGGTCACGGCCACGCCCTTGGTCAGGGTGTTGCCGGTGGGCGGCGGCGTGGTGCCGTTGGTGGCATCGACCACGGCCTTGGCATTGAGGATGCCCGGGCCGATCGGCTGCGACGGGGTGGACGGGAACGCGGTGACGTTGCCCTTGAGCAGCGCCTCGACCTGCGCGGGGGTCTTGGGCGTGGTTGCCACCGACTGGATCAGGGCCACGACACCCGCGACATGCGGGGTTGCCATCGACGTACCGTTGTACGAGGCATACGACTCGGTCGACGGAGTGGTGGTACCCGAGTTCAGCGTCGACATGATGCTGGAACCGGGCGCCGCGATATCGATCAGCGAACCATAGTTGGAGAACGAGGAACGCGCGCCCGTGCTGGTGATCGAAGCCACAGCGACGACGTTGTTGCAGTTCGCCGGGGATGCGTTCGACACGTTGGTGTTGTCGTTGCCAGCGGCGATGACCAGGGTAGTGCCGCGGCCGACCGCGCTGTTGATCGCGTTCTGCGTGGTGGTGCCGCACGCGCCCGAGCCACCCAGGCTCAGGTTGATGACCTCGGCCGGGTTGGCATTGGCGGGCACGCCGGTGACGGCGCCACCCGAGGCCCAGATGATGGCGTCGGCGATGTCGGAGTCGTAACCGCCGCAGGTACCCAGCACGCGCGCCGGCACGATCCTGGCGCCATGCGCGGTACCGGCTACGCCCTTGGCGTTGTTGGTCACCGCGGCGATGGTTCCGGCCACGTGCGTGCCGTGCCAGCTGGAGTTCTGCGCCGCGTGCGTGCCGCCGCACTGGTTGGCGGTCACCCAGTCGCCCGGGTCGCTGGCGTCGCTGTCGCGGCCGTTGCCGTCGTTGGACACGGCGGTGTCGCCGATGAAGTCATACCCCGGCAGCACGTTGGCGTTGAGGTCGCTGTGGTTGGTGATACCGGTGTCCAGCACCGCCACGACCGCACCGGTACCGGTGGTCACGTCCCACGCCTGCTCGGCCTTGATGCCGTAGGTGCCGTTGAAACCCCACTGCTGCGAGTAGTTGGTGTCGTTGGGGACGAAGATCGCCCGGTTGAGCTTGTCGACCTCGACGTACTCGACGTTCGGATCGGCGGCGATCTGGCGCATCAGCGACTCGGCCTCGGCGCGGTCCAGTTTGCGGCTGGCGCGCACGGCCTCGGCGCCGGTGGCGATGTGGCGAACATGGTTCAGGCCCAGACCCCGGCCGGCACCGGCCGCGGCTGCCTGCAGCGAGCGGTGCATGATCGAGGGATCGGTCCGCTCCGCGCTGCCGTCGCGATACTTGACGATGAATCGGTCGGTCGGCTGGCCGGCCTGCAGGCCGCTCAGGTCCATGCGGCCGGCAGCGTGCGAGGGCGCGAGGATGGACGTGGACAGGACAAGCGCCGTGGCAGCGGCAAGCACGTGCACGCGGACAGGACGCGAAACTGACTTGGTCATTGCAATAAACCCCGAAATTGGATTGGAATCGCCGCGCTTCCAGCGCGGCGGCGGTGATGGCTTCGCGGCCACCGGCGGACCCAGGACCAGCGGCCCCGGGTCTACTCGTGAACGGACGGGAGGGGCCAACTCCCCCCCAGGGATTGGCCGGATTGGGACGCCAAGCCGGTTTTTCGCACCGGCTCACATTGCAGGCGCGGCAACTTTCACGGCCTCGTTCGCGACTTCCGATATCGCCGTGGATGACCGGCGGGAGCCGGCCAAATGACCGCGCAGACAAAGGCCCCCGACAGGCGCCGGGGCCAATGGATCGCCCTGATGCCGCCGGCCGCCATTGTCATGCAGTGATCGGGAGCCACGCGCGCGGCCTTCCCCGAGCGCACGGGCATGCACGGCGCAATGCTGGCGTGGACGGCACCGCGCGCTGGGCGGGCCAAGTGGGCCATCACCCGGGTGCAGGCGGCACCCGCACGCCGGGCAACGCAGCCGTCAGAGCATGCCGGTTTCGAGCCGGGCGACCTCGGACATCATGTTCCGGTTCCACGGCGGGTCGAACACCAGTTCGACGTCGGCCTCGGCCACGGTGGGGATCATCTCCACCTTGTCGCGGACATCGGCCACCAGGATGTCGCCCATGCCGCATCCGGGCGCGGTCAGGGTCATGCGGATGGCGACCTCTCGCTGGCCGTCCTCGCGCGGTTTCACCGATGCCTCGTACACCAGCCCCAGGTCGACGATGTTGATCGGGATTTCCGGATCGAAGCAAGTCCGCAGCTGGTTCCACACCATCTGCTCGACCGCCTCGTCGTCGGCGCCTTCGGGCAACTCAAGCGGCGGCACGGGCTCCTTGCCGATGGCGTCGGCATCGCCACCCGCCACGCGGAACAGGTTGCCTTCCACGAAGACGGTGTAACTGCCACCCAGGGACTGGGTGATGTAGCCGACGCTGCCGGCCGGCAGGGTGACCTGGTCGCCCTGCGGGACCATGACGACGTCGCAATCGCGCTCGAATCGGACAGGCTCGCTGCTGCGGGAATACATTGGGAAAAGGAGGATGGGCTTGAATGGGACCATTCTAGTCCAAATTGACCCCGGCCGGGTCCCGGCTATGCTGTGCGGCCTGTTCCCCAGTCCGCCCTGCATGCCCCCCGCGTCCCCATCACCCTCCCGCCGCGTCCCCTGGCTTTCCCCCCTGCTGCTGGCGCTGGCCACCGTCGGCTTCGCGGCGATCTGGACACTCGTGGCGCTGTACACCAACCGGCAGGTGAGCTGGCTGGCGGTGATCGGTGCACTGGACATGGCCTGGATGCTGCGGCTGAGTGGCTGGCCCGCCGGCCGTGGCCGGATGGCGGCGGCGGTAGCCGCCACGGCTGCGATGATCGTGCTGGCCAACTGGTCGATCATCGCCGCTCACCTGGGCGGGGCGATGGGGCTCAAGCCATGGGAATCCATCACCCGACTGGGCAGTGACCACGCCTGGACATTGGCTCAACTCGCCAATGGCCCGATGGACTTGCTGTGGATGGCCGTGTCGCTGGCGACGGCCGCCTGGCTGGCACGCTGAAGCGGCGAAGTACCGACGTCCTCGCTACCTCCTCTCCCGCTTGGCAGCGGGGCGTTGCCCCACCGGCACCGGACGACGGGTTCGAGCCGGCATCCGAGGGGCTAGGCTCGCCCGTCAGTGCCCGCCACCGTCCAGCGCCTTCAGTTCGCTGACCAGCGCCGACACCATGCTGGCCGCATCGCCGTACAGCATGCGGGTGTTGTCGGCATAGAACAGCGCATTCTCGATACCGGCAAAGCCCGTGCCCTTGCCGCGCTTGATCACGATGGTGTTCTTCGAGTTGACCACGTCCAGGATCGGCATGCCGAAGATGGGCGATGCCGGGTCGGTCTTGGCCACCGGGTTGACCACGTCGTTGGCACCGATCACCAGTGACACGTCGGTGGCCGGGAACTCGGGGTTGATATCGTCCATGTCGGCGATCAGGTCGTAAGGCACGCCCGCTTCGGCCAGCAGCACGTTCATGTGTCCGGGCATGCGCCCCGCCACCGGGTGGATGGCGAACTTCACCTTGACCCCGCGCTCCATCAGCTTCTGGGTCAGCTCCCATACCTTGTGTTGCGCCTGCGCCACGGCCAGGCCGTACCCGGGCACGATCACCACGCGTTCGGCATAGGCCATCATCGCGGCCACGTCACCGGCTTCGATCGGCTTCTGGCTGCCGGCGATTTCCTGCGCCTGGCCACCGCCGCCGAAGTTGGAGAACAGCACGCCCGTGATTGGCCGGTTCATCGCCTTCGCCATCAGCTGCGTGAGCAGCGTACCGGCCGCGCCGACCATCATGCCGGCGATGATCAGCGCCTCGTTGCCCAGCACGTAGCCTTCGAAGGCGACCGCCAGGCCGGTGAACGCGTTGTACAGCGAAATGACCACCGGCATGTCGGCGCCACCGATGGGCAGCGTCATCAACACGCCCAGCGCCAGCGCCAGCACGAAGAAGGCGATGATCCACGGCGTCGCCAGCGTGGTCATCGCCATCACGCCGCAGGCCACCGCCGCCAACGCGACCAGCGCGTTGAACCACTGCTGGCCGGGGAACGTGTAGCGCTTGTCCATGCGCCCGTCGAGCTTGGCCCAGGCAATCACCGAGCCAGTCAGCGACACCGCGCCGATCAACGCGCCAACGACCGCCAGTGCGAGCGTGAAGGTGGACGGCACCGGTTCGCCGACCGAGAAACGGACCAGTTCCACCGCGCCGATCGCCGCCGCCGAGCCGCCGCCCATGCCGTTGAAGAGCGCCACCATCTGCGGCATGTCGGTGATGGCCACCTTCCTGCCCCAGGCCCAGTTGACCGCCACGCCGATGACGATGGCCACCACCATGAGGCCGAGGTTGTGCAGGCCCGGCAGGAAGAACGTGGCCACCGTGGCGATCAGCATGCCCACGCCGGCCCACTGGATGCCGCTGCGCGCGGTCCTTGGGCTGGCCATGCGCTGCAGGCCCAGCAGGAACAACGTGGCAGCGACGAAATAGCTCAGCTTCACCACGGTCAACGCGGTCATGCTTGTCTCCTGTCCGCGGGCGATGCGGGCTGCAGGCAACTCAATTGGTGGAAAACCTCGCGGGCCGGAACGCGTGAAGGCGCCGGCACGGCAGGCACCGCGCCGCTCACTTGCCACCCGCCGGCGGCTTGCTGCTCTTGAACATTTCCAGCATGCGCTCGGTGACCACATAGCCACCGGCGGCGTTGCCCGCGCCCAGCAGCACGGCCAGGAAACCGATCACCTTCTCCGGCGTGGTGTCGGCATGCCCCAGCACCACCATCGCGCCGATCAGCACGATGCCGTGGATGAAGTTGGAGCCCGACATCAGCGGCGTATGCAGGATCACCGGCACCCGCGAGATGATCACGTTGCCGGCGATCGCCGCCAGCATGAAGATGTACAGCGCGACGAATCCATCACCCATCGGTCCACCTCCCCAACCGGCCGGTGCCGGCATCCCTGAATCGGATCATAACCGTCCCGGAAGGCGCTTTCGCGCCGTATTCCGGTTCTGTCAACCCGGAGCCCGCCCGGGCGTTATCGCCTACGTCAACGGCACTGTGCCACCCGGCAAGGGTTGCCGCTGGAACCGTCCGTGACGCCCGCCCCCGGTGGACCATGCCCTATGCTGCTGCGCGTGACCCGTGATGCCGACAATGCGCCCGCGCCCGATGCTGCCGCCGGCAACGCGTCGCCGGAGCCGCCGCCCAGCCTGGACGCCTTCCTGGCGGACATCGGGCCGCGTGCATTCCGCTTCGCCGAACTGGGCCTGCGCGACCGCGAGGATGCGCTGGACGCGGTTCAGGACGCGATGGCCAAGCTGCTGGGCTATGCCGATCGCCCCGCCGCGGAGTGGACGCCGCTGTTCTGGAGCATCCTGCGCCGCCGCATGGTGGACCTGCAGCGTCGACGGACATTCCGGTTGCGCTGGTTGCTGCCGAACCAGCCACTGGACGACGACGCCATGCCGGACTGGGCCGACGACGGCCCGGATCCAGCGCGCACCCACGACGGCCGCGAAGCCTACGCGCGGTTCGCCGATGCGATGACCGCTCTGCCCCGTCGCCAACGCGAGGCCTTCAACCTGCGCGTGCTGGAGGAGCTGGACGTGGCTACCACCGCACAGGTGATGGGCTGCAGCGAAGGCTCGGTCAAGACCCACCTTTCCCGCGCGCGCGAAGCGCTGCAGCGACAACTGGAGGACTGGCGATGAACGCCAACCACACGCTGGATGAGAACCCGATGGCCGCACCAGGCGACGACACAGCCTTCGATGCCCGAGCCCGCGCCTGCCACGGTGCCTCGCTGCAGCGGCTCTCGGCGCGGACACAGGCCCGCCTGGCGCAGGCGCGACGCCCCGCCGCCCAACCTGCGCCGCGCCACGGCGCGGCCTGGGCGGTGCCCACGGTATTCGCGGCGATCGCGGCACTGGCCATCACTGCGCAACTTCGTACCGACCCGCGCACCCCACCGCCGGCAACCGGACCTGCTACGGCGCTGGCCAGCGGCGATACCGCGTCCTCCGACCCGGCCGCGGCACTGGATGAAAACCCCGACTTCTACCTCTGGCTGGCGTCCGCCGACGACGTCATGCCCACCAACCGGGAGTACTGAGATGCCACGCTTTTTCGCGATCCCGCTGGTGCTGGCTGGCCTGCTCACACCGTCGGCGCACGCGGCGGCCGGTGAGCAGCCATCCGCCACGCCACTGCCCGCCTGGGAGCAGCTGACCCCGGCGCAGCGCGAAACGCTGGTAGCACCGCTGCGCGAACGCTGGAATGCCGAACCGGAAAGCCGCCAGCGCATGCTCGACCACGCCAGCCGCTGGCAGGCGATGACGCCCGAGCAGCGCAAACGCGCGCGCCACGGCATGCACCGCTGGCAGGAGATGCGCCCGGAGCAGCGCGAGGAGATGCGTGCGCTGTTCGCGAAGATGCGCGCGCTGGATCCCGAGGGCCGCGCTGCGCTCAAGGCAAAGTGGCGCCAGATGACGCCGGAGCAGCGTGCCGACTGGGTCAAGGCCAACCCGGCGCCGACGCGAGATGAACATCCGCTCCATCCATGACGAAACGCGCCAGGCGCGCCCGGCCATGCGCGCGCTCAGCCGGTGGCGCGCTCCGGCCACACGGTGCGCGCCAGGAGCTCGTCCCCCCAATCGAACTGCAGTTGGCCGTCCTTCAGCAGCAAGCTGGCGAAGTTGAATACGTTGCGCGCGTACATCTCGCTGGCGTGCACGGCACCGCTGCTGGCCAGGTTGAGTGGGCCGGAGACCACCACGCCTGCCCTGTCCACGGTCTCGCCCGGCTGGGTGAGCTCGCAGTTGCCGCCCGTTTCCGCCGCAAGGTCCACGATCACGCTGCCCGGCTTCATGCCCGCGACCATGGCCGCGCTGATGATCTTCGGCGCCGGCCGACCCGGCACCGCGGCGGTGCACACCACCACGTCCACGCCCTTGAGGTGCTCGCCCAGGCGCCGCTGCTGCTCGGCGCGCTCGTCGTCCGATAGTTGTCGTGCATAACCGCCTTCGCCGGCCGCACTGACCCCGAGATCGAGGAACCTGCCGCCCAGCGATTCGATCTGTTCGCGGGTCTCCGGCCGTACGTCGAACCCCTCGACCTGCGCGCCCAGTCGCCTGGCGGTGGCAATGGCCTGCAGTCCGGCCACCCCCGCACCCACGATCAGCACCTTGGATGGGCGGATGGTGCCGGCCGCGGTGGTCAGCATCGGGAAGAAGCGCGGCGCCAGTTGCGCGGCGACCAGCACGGCCTTGTAGCCCGCCATGCCGGCCTGCGAACTCAGCACGTCCATCGCCTGCGCGCGCGTCGTGCGCGGCAAACGCTCCAGCGGGAAGGCCACCAGCTTGCGCGCGGTGATGGCCGCGCCACGATCGGCGTCGGCCTGTGGCGCCAGCAGCCCGATCAGCACGGTGCCTTCACGCAAGTCATTGAGCGCGGTGGCCGCGGGAGGCTGTACACAGAGCACGACATCGGCACCGTTGAGCGCCGATGCCGCATCGGCCACCACCAGCGCGCCAGCCTGGCGATACGCTTCGTCGGTCATGGCCGCGCCCGCGCCGGCGCCCGCTTCGATACGGACCTCGGCACCGGCGGCGACCAGCTTCCTGCAGGTTTCCGGCGTCATTGCGACGCGCCGCTCACCGGGCGCGGTCTCCCGCGCCACGCCCACCTTCACTCCCTGGCCCGCTGCCGACATGCCATCGCTCCGGATACTGGTCGCAGCATCCTAACCAAACGCGGCTTGAGGGGTGAACAGTTGCGGGGGATAGCGTCAGCCGGTCGCCCGGCGAGTGTCAGCTGCCCGCGCGCCGCAGGCGCTCACCCACCTCGGCCAGCGCCCGGGAGAATGCGCGCGGCGGAGGGGCGACGTGCAGGCGCCCCTGCTCCGCCAGTGCGGCCAGCTCCTCGACCGCGGCCACCAGCACGCGGCCGCCGCGGTCGTTGACCAGCAGCCGGCGGGATGTCAACGGGCTGATCCAGCCCACCTTGGCATTGACCAGGACCCCGTCGGCGTTTTTCAGGCGCAGCCAATCGCCCACCGCCAACGCGCGCAACGACTGCACCATGGCGGGGGCAAGCGTCGCCACGGTGTCGGTGCCACCGGCAAGCCACAGCTTGCGGTCCTCGCCATCGTCCCCGGCCTCGATGCGGGGTGGCAACGCGTGCACGCTGCGCGGCGCGTCCGGCCATGCCAGCCCGCGCACCAGTGACACCAGCCCGTGCTGGGCGGCGGAGTCGTCCAGGCCAGAGCTGGCCAGGCAATCCACGATGGTCCGCTCCAGCGTCAACAGCCGCGTGGCCAGCGCCCGGCCCTCGGCACGCGCGGCCAGCATATCCGCCTCGGCCAGGGCGTCGCCAAGCGCCAACGCCTCGGCAAAACGTGCACTGTCCACACCGTCGCGCAGCAGTACCTGCACCAGGTGGTGGCGCCACGACGTCCCCAGGAAGCCGGCGATCGCCTCGCACAACGGCTGCGCGGACAGGCGACGACCAACCACGGCATCGGCCTGTTCACGGGCGTGCTGCAGGCGCTCGCGGCCATGCACGGCCTGGGCGGCGCGCTCCTCCTGCAGGAACACGCGTTGGCGCTGCTGCAACAGCAGGGCGTCGAGCTCGGCGAACGCCTGCTCGAACACCGCCATGTTCTCGTGGTATTCCACCGCCACGCGCTGCGCCGACAACGCCGCACGCTCGAACAGTTCACGCTCGAAAGGGGTCTCGGCATTGTTGCCGGCACAGGCCTCGGTGATCGCGTCCAGCAGCTTGCGCGCGGGGTGTTCGGCCCTGTCGAACAGCGCGCGATCGCCCAGCGCGACCTTCACGTAGGGCAGCACCAGCCGCGCATACAGGCGACGGCAGCGCTCATGCAGGTCCTGGGTCGCGAACAGCGACTCGAACACCATCGCCACCAGGTCGATGGCGTCCTCGCTGTCGCGGCCGATGGTGGTGTGGTCGGGGCTCAGGCCCAGGCGTCGCGCGCCTTCGCCCAGGCGTTCGCGGATGCTCCTCCCGAGTTCGCCGGTTCCCGCCAGCGCGCGGGCGAAGGTATCGGTGGGCTCCCCGTGCAGCAGCGAGGCAACGCTCACGACTTCCTCGACACGCAGATCGCGGCGGCCCTGCAGCGCACGTTGTGGCGCGTGCGACGCGGGGACATTCTCCGGGCGTACCGTGCCCTCCCGCCACGCGTGCAGCAGGCTGCGCAGTTCGTCCAGCGTGACGTCCTGTCCTGGTTCCTGCTGGAGCGCAGCGCCACCGGAACTGCCTGGCGCCACATGCGGCGCGACGTCTTTCGATCCTTCCCGCGTAACGCCGTAGCCGGCCTGCGCAAGCAAGGCGTCAGCCTGCCCATACAACTCGTCGAGCGTGCGGGCCAGGTGGTCTTCGTAGAACTGGAACAGGTGGCTACGCAATTGCCCGGGCACGCGCACGCCGTCAAACGCGTCGACAAAGGCGGTCGCCAGCCGGCCCGGCCCCACCGGGTTCACCATGGCCTGCAGGCCCAGGGTCTGCGCCAGTACATGCAGGCGCGCCTCCAGCGCCTCCAGCGGCTTCTGGTAGCGCTGCGACAACACCTCGGCCATGCGTTCGCCGGCGATGTGCATGTCCAGTTGGGCCTCGTCCAACAGCCCCATCGAAAGGAAACCGCGCCGCGACGCCGCGCGCATCGTGCGGAATTCGTCGAAGCCCTTCGCCAGTTGCTGGCGGTAGCGCATCACCTGCGCGGCCTGCTGGTGGCGCAGGCTCCACAACGCTGCCTGGTCCTCGTACTGGAAAGCATTGCGTTCGAAATGCGTGGCGGACAGCGCCAGCGCATCCTCGATGGGACCGTACAATGCCCCGGGAAGCCCGCCCAGACGCTCCAGCGTCAGGCGCTTGACCTCCTCCAGTACGCGGAACGGATCCGTTCTGGTGGCGTTGGCAGCGCCGAGCGGATAGTTGGACACGTTGGCTCCCGACAAAAAACTGACGTTTTGCGTCACATTACCCTGCACCGACGCAGGATAGTGGCAAGCTACGGCAGTTTGCATCCTCTCCCAAGGAATTCTGTGACGCATGCCTGATTCCACGCCTGAAGATCGCCTTGCCTGCCTTGACCGCCGGCGCTCCACCCCGGCGCGCCACTTGGCCGAGCCCGCCCCCGACCAGCCCACCCTGCTGAGGATGCTGGCTTCGGCGGTCCGCGTGCCCGACCACGGCAAGCGGGTCCCCTTCCGCTTCATTACCGTACGCGGCGATGCGCGCCATGTGCTGGGCGAACGCCTGGCGGCACGCAGCATCGAGCGCGACCCCGCCGCCAGCGAGAGCACGGTGGAAAAGGACCGGCAACGGTTCTCGCTTGCCCCGCTGGTGGTGACGGTCGTGGCCCGGCTGGGACCGGATGCGCAGATCCCGGAGCAGGAGCGGCTGCTGTCGGCCGGCAGCGTCTGCTTTGCGCTGTTGCAGGCGGCCCAGGCCTTCGGCCATGGCGCGACCTGGCTGACGGGCTGGCCGGCCTACGATCCGGTCGTGCACGGCTGGCTGGGCCTGGAGGCGGACGAACGCGTGGCGGGCTTCATCCACATCGGTACCCCCACGCTGGAAGCGCCTGAGCGCGAGCGCCCCGACCCGGCCACGCTGCTGACCGAGTGGAGCCCGACGTGAGCGCGCCGATGGCCTCGCGCCCAGCGCTGTACCTGGTCGACGCCAGTCTGTACGTGTTCCGGGCGTGGCACTCGATGCCCGACGAATTCCAGGACGACGAGGGCTGGCCCACCAACGCCGTCCACGGCTTCGCCCGGTTCCTGCTGGACCTGGTGGAGCGCGAGCGCCCGCGGCACATAGCGGTGGCGTTCGATGAGGCGCTGGACAGCTGTTTCCGCAACGCCATCTATCCGGCCTACAAGGCCAACCGCGAACCCGCACCGGAAGCGCTCAAACGTCAGTTCGGACATTGCCGCGCCCTGTGCGAAGCCCTCGGCCTGCCCGTGCTGGCGCACCCTGAGTTCGAGGCCGACGACCTGATCGGCAGTGCGCTGGCCACGATGCGCGTCAGTGGCTACCGCGGCGTGATCGTGTCAGCGGACAAGGACCTGTCGCAGCTCCTGGACGGCGACGACCAGCAATGGGACTTCGCTCGCGACCAACGCTGGGGCGTGGATGGCGTGCCCGCGCGCCACGGCGTTCAGGCGCGGCAGATTGCCGACTACCTGGCACTCTGTGGCGATGCGGTCGACAACATCCCGGGCGTGCCGGGCATCGGCGCGAAGACGGCGGCCGCCCTGCTCGCGCACTTCGACACCCTGGACGCCGTGCTGGCCCGGGTGGATGAGATACCGTTCCTGCGCCTGCGCGGCGCCGCCAGCACCGCGGCCAAACTGCGTGCGCACCGCGAACAGGCATTGCTGTGCCGGCAGTTGACGACCATCGCGCTGGACGCGCCGCTGACCGGCCACGACGAGCACTTCACGCGCGACCGCGCCAACGCGGCCCGACTGGGTGCGCTCTGCGAGACGCTGCGCTTTGGCCCGATGACCCGCCGACGCCTGCACCAGGCCGCCGGCGTGGACTTCGCGGCGTCATCGCCCGCGGCGTAGCATCGGCCTCAGCCCCCGCGACCCGCTCGCGGGCACGCCCGGCACCACACTACCGCCGCAACGGACTGGACATGCACGCCAACCAAGACCCCGCCCCACGCATCGACCTGGACACCACGCCCTGCCACGTCGACGCACCGGCACAGGGACACGCCGTGCAGGGCGATGGCGACGCCGCGGTGGAGAGGCTGTACGAGGGCCAGTGGTTGCGCATGCTGCGCCGCGGCCGCTGGGAGTACGCCGAGCGGACCCACGGCAACGGCATGGCGGTGATCATAATCGCGGTGACGCCACAGGACCGGATCATCTTCGTCGAGCAGTTCCGCATTCCGCTGCAGGCACGGACCATCGAGATGCCGGCGGGGCTGGTGGGCGACCAGGCCGGGGAGGACACCCTGGAAGATGCCGCCCGGCGCGAACTTGAAGAGGAAACGGGCTGGTATCCCGCGCAGGTGGAAGTACTGCTCGTCGGACCCACGTCGTCTGGCATGAGCAACGAACGCATCGCCTACGTGCGTGCCACCGACCTGCGCAAGGTCGGTGATGGCGGCGGCGTGGACGGCGAGGAGATCATCGTCCATGAGGTGCCGCTGTCCGAGGCGCCTGCCTGGCTGATGCAGAAGCAGCGCGAGGGCTACGAACTGGACCTCAAGCTGTGGGGTGGACTGTGGATGGTGGATCGTAATCCGGATGGATCGCCGGCCTGAGGCGTGGGTTGGGGCCGGCGATACCAAGCCTGGGATCGGGCCGCGACTTTCGGCGGCCCCAACGCCTTCCCGTCAGCCGACAACAGCTGATCAGGCAAATCGATCCGTCGCCGCCACCAGCGCGTCGATGTTCTCCGCCTCGAACGCCGAGTGGCCCGACGCCGGGGTGATCACCAGTTCGCCCTTCGGCCACGCCTTGTGCAAATCCCACGCATTGGCAACCGGACACACCACGTCGTAGCGGCCGTGCACGATCACGCCGGGGATGTGCGCGATCTTGTGCGCATCGCGCAGCAGCTGGTCGTCGACCTCGAAGAAGCCGCTGTTGACGAAGTAGTGGTTCTCGATCCGGGCGAAGGCCAGGGCGAACTGCGGGTCTTCGTGGCTGTTGGCGAAATCCGCATCCACGTGCAGGAAGCTGGTGGCGCCTTCCCACACGCTCCACGCCTTGGCGGCGGCCAGGCGCACGGTTTCGTTGTCACTGGTCAGGCGACGATGGAAGGCGCTGATCAGGTCATGGCGTTCCACCACCGGAATCGCGGCCAGGTAGTATTCCCACGCATCCGGGAACAGGCGCGAGGCGCCTTCCTGGTAGAACCATTCCAGCTCCCAGCGGCGCAGCATGAAGATGCCGCGCAGCACCAGCTCGGTGACGCGCTGCGGGTGGGTCTGCGCGTAGGCCAGTGCCAGCGTGGAACCCCAGGAACCGCCGAACACCTGCCAGGAGTCGATGCCGAGCTTTTCGCGCAGCGTCTCGATGTCGGCCACCAGATGCCAGGTGGTGTTGTCCACCAGGTCGGCATGCGGGGTGGAGCGGCCGCTGCCGCGCTGGTCGAACAGGATGATCCGGTACTTGGCCGGGTCGTGGAAGCGGCGCATCTTGTCACTGCAGCCGCCACCCGGGCCGCCGTGCAGCATCACCACCGGCTTGCCCTGCGGGTTGCCGCACTGCTCGTAGTACAGCGTGTGGCGGTCGTCGACCTTGAGTTGGCCAACGTCGTAGGGCTGGATCTCGGGGTACAGGGTGCGCATGGGCGGCCTCGGAGGATGAACCGGGGAAGTGTAGCGCCGGCGCAGCCAAGACTCGTCCGGTTCGCGGCCACCCGCCGCGCGCGCACCTGCTGGCGCCGCGTGCGGCGAGAGGGCTCGCCTCTCCAAGCGAGCGGTCGATCAGCCGGGCCAGCGCCCCAGGGTGACGCGATCGCGCTGTTCCAGGTCGGTCTGCGTGGCGACATCGACGAACCCTGCCCGGGCGAACAACGCGCGCACGGCTTCGCCCTGGTCCCATCCGTGCTCTACCAGCAGCCAGCCACCCGGGTGCAGGTGCACCGGGGCTCCCGCCACGATCGCGCGCAGGTCGTCCAGACCATCCACGCCGGAGGCCAGCGCGCTGACGGGCTCGTGGCGCAGGTCGCCCTCGCCCAGGTGCGGGTCGCCCTCGGCAATGTACGGCGGGTTGCTGGCCACCAGGTCGAATCGCTGCCCGGCCAGCGGCGCCCACCACGACCCGTGGTGGAAGCTCACGTTGGGCAGTCGCAGCTCGTCCGCATTGGTCCGCGCCACCGCCAGGGCGCCGGCACTCGCATCCACCGCCGCCACCTGGGCCAGCGGCCGCTCCAGCGCCAGCGCCAGCGCGATCGCGCCGCTGCCGGTACCCAGGTCGGCCACGTGCAGGACGGCGCCGGCTGGCAGGTGCTCCAATGCCAGCTCCACCAGCAGCTCGGTTTCCGGGCGCGGGATCAAGGTGTCCGGCCCTACCTGCAGGTCGAAGCGCCAGAACCCCCGACGACCGGTGAGGTAGGCCACCGGTTCCCCGCCGGCGCGACGCGACACCAGGGCCTCGAAGGCGTCGCGCTCGGCCGACGCCAGCATTTCGTCGCCATGCGCGAACAGCCAGGCCGGACCACGCCCCAGCACATGGCCCATCAACAGTTCGGCCTCACCGGCCGGGAGGCGGGCGCGGGCGGCGCGGAGCAGGGACTCAATGCATTCCATAGCCATACTCTATCAATTAAATGCCAAAGATCGATTGGATTTATTTATTGAGACGTCCGAGAATGGCCCCACTGAAGTTGAACCCCTCCCCCAAACCGCTTCCCCAACCAGAAGGACGCAATCCATGTCCCTGATCAATACCCAAGTGCAGCCCTTCAAGGCCAACGCCTACAAGAACGGCCAGTTCATCGAAGTGACCGAGAAGGACCTGCAGGGCAAGTGGTCCGTGCTGATCTTCATGCCGGCCGCCTTCACCTTCAATTGCCCGACCGAGATCGAAGATGCCGCCGAGCATTACGAAGAGTTCCAGAAGGCCGGCGCCGAGGTCTACATCGTCACCACCGACACCCACTTCTCGCACAAGGTGTGGCACGAGACCTCGCCGGCGGTGGGCAAGGCCAAGTTCGCCCTGGTCGGCGACCCGACCCACGTGCTGACCAACGCCTTCGGCGTGCACATCCCGGAAGAAGGCCTGGCCCTGCGCGGCACCTTCGTGATCAACCCGGACGGCGTGATCAAGACGATGGAAGTGCATGACAACGCCATCGCCCGCGACGTGACCGAGACCGTGCGCAAGCTCAAGGCCGCCCAGTACGTGGCCAGCCACCCGAACGAAGTGTGCCCGGCCAAGTGGAAGGAAGGCGCCAAGACCATCGCGCCGTCGCTGGACCTGGTCGGCAAGATCTGATCCCGCTGCAGGCGGCCGCCTCCGGGTGGCCGCCGCGGAGCGCGGCAGGCCCGGCGGCCTGCCGCCTCTCCGCAGCACCCGCACCAACCGATTCACCCGATTCAACCGATCCACTCGCGGAATTGCCCCTCGATTCCGCCGGACGCTTGCAACAGCGGCTTGTACCTCCCCCGAAGGACAGCCCTCCCCTGCGCCGGTCCCTCCCCCGGCCATGTCCGAGGTCCAGGCCGCTCCTGCAAGCGCCTCTCTCCATCCCGTTCACGTTGGAGTACCCCCCCATGCTCGACGCCAACCTGAAAACCCAGCTCCAGGCCTATCTGGAGAAGCTGGTGCAGCCGATCGAACTGGTCGCCTCGCTCGACGCCAGCGACGCCTCGCAGGAGCTCGACGGCTTGCTGCAGGACATCGCCTCGCTGTCCGACAAGATCACCCTGCGCCGTGAAAACGATGCGCGCACCCCGTCGTTCGCCATCAACCGCGTCGGCAGCGACATCGGCGTGCGCTTCGCCGGCATCCCGATGGGCCACGAGTTCACCTCGCTGGTGCTCGCGCTGCTGCAGGTGGGCGGCCATCCGCCCAAGCTCGACGACGAGACCATCGCCCAGGTGCGTGCGCTCGACGGCGACTACCGCTTCGAAACCTACATGTCGCTGTCGTGCCAGAGCTGCCCGGACACGGTGCAGGCGCTGAACCTGATGAGCGTGCTGAACCCGCGCATCCGCCACGTGGCGATCGATGGCGCGCTGTTCCAGGACGAAGTCACCGCGCGCGAAGTGATGTCCGTGCCGACCATCTTCCTCAACGGCCAGCCGTTCGACGCCGGCCGCATGACCGTCGAGATGGTCCTGGCCAAGCTCGATACCGGCGCCGCCGCGCGCGAGGCGGAGAAGATCAAGGCCAAGGACGCCTTCGACGTGCTGGTGGTGGGCGGTGGCCCGGCCGGCGCAGCGGCCGCAATCTATGCGGCGCGCAAGGGCATCCGCACCGGCATCGCCGCCGAGCGTTTCGGCGGCCAGGTGCTGGACACGATGGCCATCGAGAATTTCATCTCCGTGCCCTACACCGAAGGCCCCAAGCTGGCCGCGGCGCTGGAGCAGCACGTCAAGGAATACGACGTGGACGTGATGAACCTGCAGCGCGCCAGCAGGCTGGTGCCGGCAGGTGAAGACGGCCTGGTCGAAATCCAGCTGGAAAATGGCGCCTCGCTGAAGTCGCGCACCGTGGTGCTGTCCACCGGCGCGCGCTGGCGGCAGATGGGCGTGCCCGGCGAGGACCAGTACCGCAACAAGGGCGTGGCCTACTGCCCGCACTGCGACGGCCCGCTGTACAAGGGCAAGCGCGTGGCGGTGGTGGGCGGTGGCAACTCCGGCGTGGAGGCGGCCATCGACCTGGCCGGCATCGTGTCGCACGTGACGCTGATCGAGTTCGACAGCCAGCTGCGCGCCGACGAAGTGCTGCAGCGCAAGCTGCGCAGCCTGCCCAACGTGACCGTGCTGGTCAGCGCGCAGACCACCGAGGTGCTCGGCGACGGCCAGCGCGTCAATGGCCTGGTCTACAAGGATCGCTTGGGCGGCGACATCCACCGCGTGGAACTGGAAGGCATCTTCGTGCAGATCGGCCTGCTGCCCAACACTGAATGGCTGAAGGGCACGCTGGACCTGTCGCCGCGCGGCGAGATCGTGATCGACGAACGCGGCCAGACTTCACTGCCGGGCGTGTTCGCCGCAGGCGATGCGACGACCGTGCCGTACAAGCAGATCGTGATCGCGATGGGTGCCGGCTCCACCGCCGCGCTCAGCGCCTTCGACCACCTGATCCGCACCTCGGCACCGGCCTCGGAACCGGTCACCGCCGCCGCCTGAGGCCAGCCGGCAACCGTTCGTGCGACAGTAATATCGGGTATCGAGCACACACACACGGGGCCGCACGACGGCCCCCGATCGGAGGCTTCCCCGCTTGAACCTGCGCGACCTCAAGTACCTGGTAGCCCTGGCCGACCACAAGCACTTCGGTCGCGCGGCCGCGGCCAGTTTCGTCAGCCAGCCCACGCTGTCCACCCAGATCAGGAAGCTGGAGGACGAACTGGGCGTGGCGCTGGTGGAACGCGCGCCGCGCAAGGTGATGCTGACTCCGGTCGGGCGCGAGATCGTGGAGCGCGCGCGCAAGGTGATCGCCGACGTCGAGCAGATGGCCGAGATCGCGAGGCGCAGCAAGGACCCCGAGGCGGGCACCGTCCGGCTGGGGCTGTTCCCGACGCTGGGCCCGTACCTGCTGCCCCACGTACTGCCCGCCGTGCGCAAGCGCTTCCCGCGGCTGGAACTGCTGCTGGTGGAGGAAAAGACCGACCAGCTGCTGGCGCGCCTGCGCGAGGGCCGCCTTGATGCGGCGCTGCTGGCGCTGCCGGTGCATGACGACCAGTTGCACATCGAGCCCTTGTTCGACGAGCAGTTCCTGCTGGCGGTACCGCAGCAACATGAACTGGCGAGCCGCGCGTCGCTGCGGGTGGACGACCTGGACGACCGTCACCTGCTGCTGCTGGAGGACGGCCACTGCCTGCGCGACCAGGCACTCGAAGTGTGCCGCCTGGCCGGCGCCGACGAACGCGACGGGTTCCGCGCCACCAGCCTGGAAACGCTGCGGCAGATGGTCGCCGCGGGCGTGGGCATCACCCTGCTGCCCGCGCTTTCGGTGCAGCCACCGGTGCCGCCATCGCCCGACATCCACCTGCTGCCCTTCGAGGGCGAGCCGCCGCACCGGCGCATCGCGATGGTGTGGCGACGCAGTTCGGCCATGCACGATTTCCTGCTGCAACTGGCCGCCGAGTTCCGCAAGCTGCCGCACCGGTTGCTGGAACCGCCTGAGCCCCGCGTGCCAGTACCCGCCGCAAGGGACGACTTCGCACACTGATCCGCGTGGCCCTGACCCTGGCCGTCCGCCAGGCGTCAACCGGCCCCGGGCGGTTCAACCGCCGGGCGTGATCCCGAGCGGACACGACACACCCGTGCCACCCAGTCCGCAATACCCATCCGGGTGCTTGGACAGGTACTGCTGGTGTTCTTCCTCGGCGTAGTAGAACGCCGGTGCAGGGAAGCGGATCTCCGTGGTGATGTCGCCGTATCCCGCCGCATGCAGGCGCTGCTGGAACGCGTCGCGGCTGGCCAGCGCCGCCCCATGCTGTACTTCGTCATCGCAGTAGATGGCCGAACGGTACTGGGTGCCGGCATCGTTGCCCTGGCGCATGCCCTGCGTGGGGTCATGGTTCTCCCAGAACGTTACCAGCAGGGCGGCGAAGGGAGTCGCGGCGGGGTCATAGACCACCAGCACGGTCTCGGCGTGGCCGGTCAGGCCACTGCAGACCTCGCGGTAGGTCGGGTTGGGGGTCACGCCTCCGGAATAGCCAGCGGCGGTGGTGAACACGCCGGGCAACGACCAGAACTTGCGTTCCGCGCCCCAGAAACAGCCCATGCCGAACTGCACCCGCGCGAGGCCTTCGAAGTCGCCGCGCAGCGGCCGCCCGAGCACGTGGTGCCGGCTGCCCAGCGCGACCGGTTCCGCGCGACCCGGCAGCGCCTCGTCAGGGCGTGGCAACCGCTGTTTCCAGGCACCGATTCCCAACATGCTCAGGTCCTCCTGTCCGGACAAGATGCGGCCGAGGCGGCGGCAATCAACCCCACGCACTCAGTAGCGCAGGGACGCTTCCAGTGGATTGGCCCCGTTCCAGCGAGCGCGACCCGCCAACCCGACCAGCTCGACCAGTACCGCCGCGCCCACCAGCGTGGCTCCCGTTCTTTCCAGTAAAGCGCGTGCCGCAAGCAGGGTGCCGCCCGTGGCCAGCACGTCATCGACCAGCAGCACGCGTGTTCCCGGACGGACGGCGTCCTCATGGATCTCCAGCCGGTCGCTGCCATATTCCAGGGCATAGTCCTGCGTGATCACCCGCGCGGGGAGCTTGCCGGGCTTGCGCACGGGTACGAACCCCGCATCCAGCGACCGCGCCAGGGCCGCGCCAAGGATGAAACCCCGCGCTTCGATCCCCGCCACGCAATCCACGCCTGCGCCGCGCCAAGGCGCTGCCAGCGTTTCGATCACCCACGCGAACCCGGCCGGGTCCGCCAACAGCGGGGTGATGTCCTTGAACTGGATGCCAGGCTTGGGAAAGTCGGGTACGTCGCGGATCAGCGCTGGGAAATCGCGCGGGGGCATCAGGGTCATGGACTTCCAGCCGGGTCGGTCACGCGGGGTCGGGCAGCATACCCGCGTCGTCCGGCGCCATGGCGTCGGCCTCTCCGGACGCATTGAGCGGCAGCGCCTCCACGATGCCGCGTGCCTCGGGCCAGGCCACATCGGGCACGCACACCGCCACCACGCCAAACAGCGGAAGCTCGCCCATCCCGCCCAGCAACTGCTCGCCGCGTAGGAACACCGGGATGTCCTCGGCCTCCAGCGCATGGCGCACCAGATGGGCATCGATCAGGTTGGCGGCTTCGTAGACTACTTTCACGGCACACCTGCACTTTGATGGCGGATCGGGGTCGCGTGGCAACCGATCGAGGCCCCATTGGAATCCGTTCACGGGCGTCCCGATGATCCAGCATACCCCCGCAGGCGGCACCGTCGCCTGCCAACGGCTAAACTGCACGGTCTCCCACGCCTTGCCGATCCCGCATGTCCGACACCCCTGCCCCGAACGCCCCCGAGACCGCCGCCGAGGCGCCGGTCAAGAACGACTTCATCCGGCAGATCGTCCGCGAGGACCTGGCCAGCGGCAAGCACGTGGCCATCAAGACCCGCTTCCCGCCCGAGCCCAACGGCTACCTGCACATCGGCCACGCCAAGGCGATCTGCCTGGACTTCGGCATCGCCCGCGAGTTCGGCGGCGAGTGCAACCTGCGACTGGACGACACCAACCCGGCCAAGGAAGACCCCGAGTACGTGCGCGCCATCCAGGACGACGTGCAATGGCTCGGTTTCGAATGGCACGACCTGCGCCATGCCTCGGATTACTTCGAAGTGCTGTACCGCGGCGCCGAGAAGCTGATCCAGCAGGGCGACGCCTTCGTCTGCGACCTCAGCGCCGATGAAGTGCGCGCCTACCGCGGCACGCTGACCGAGCCGGGCCGTAACTCGCCGTACCGCGAGCGCAGCGTGGAGGAGAACCTCGACCTGTTCCGCCGCATGCGCGCCGGCGAGTTCGCCGATGGCACGCGCACCCTGCGCGCGAAGATCGACATGGCCAGCGGCAACATCAACCTGCGCGACCCGGCCATCTACCGCATCAAGCACGTCGAGCACCAGAACACCGGCAACGACTGGCCGATCTACCCGATGTACGACTACGCGCATTCGCTCAGCGACGCGGTGGAAGGCATCACCCACTCGTTGTGCACGCTGGAGTTCGAGGACCACCGCCCGCTGTACGACTGGTGCGTGGACAAGGTCGACCTGGCGCATTCGCCGGAGCTGGTGAAGTCGCTGACCGACAAGGGCCTGCCCTTCGAGGCGGCCAAGCCGCGCCAGATCGAGTTCTCGCGCCTGAACTTCAACTACCTGGTCATGAGCAAGCGCAAGCTGATGGCGCTGGTGACCGAAGGTCTGGTCGACGGCTGGAACGACCCGCGCATGCCCACGCTGCAGGGCATACGCCGCCGTGGCTACACCCCCAGCGCGCTGCGCCTGATGGTGGACCGCGTGGGCATCAGCAAGCAGAACTCGCTGCTGGACATTTCCATCCTCGAAGGCGCGCTGCGCGACGACCTCGACGCCGCCGCGCCACGCCGCATGGCCGTCATCGACCCGCTCAAGCTGGTGCTGGCCAACCTGCCCGAGTCGCACGAGGAGCAGCTCACCTTCAGCAACCATCCCAAGGACGAGTCGTTTGGCGAGCGCCACGTGCCGTTCGCGCGCGAGCTGTGGATCGAACGCGAGGACTTCGAGGAAGTGCCGCCCAAGGGCTTCAAGCGCCTGACGCTGGGCGGTGACGTGCGCCTGCGCGGCGCCGGCATCATCCGCTGCGACGAAGTGGTCAAGGACGCCGACGGCCGCGTGGTGGAGCTGCGCTGCACGCTCGACCCCGAGTCGCGCCCCGGCATGGAAGGCGCCAACCGCAAGGTCAAGGGCACCATCCACTGGGTCAGCGCCAAGCATGCGGTGCCGGCCGAAATCCGCCTGTATGACCGCCTGTTCACCGTCCCCGATCCGGACAATGACGAGGGCGGCAAGAGCTACCAGGACTACCTCAACCCGGAGTCGCGCCGCGTGGTCACCGGCTACGTCGAGCCGGCTGCCGCGAAGGCCGCGCCGGAGCAGCCGTTCCAGTTCGAGCGCATGGGCTACTTCGTCGCCGACCGCTACGATCACCGCGCCGACGCGCCGGTGTTCAACCGCAGCGTGACCCTGCGCGACACCTGGGCCACCAGGGCCTGAGGCACGCCACGATGAACCTGCACGCCACCGCCCGGCCCAGCCGGCAACGCATCCCCGGCCACGGCCGCGCCCGGTCGCGCGTGGGCACGCGGAGCCTGCTGTGATGCTGTACGCCCAGATCCACCTCACCCTTCCCGTGTGGGTGCATGACCACGTGGACACCACGCGTGCGTACCCGGGGGACGAAGCCAAGGTGGCGTTGGCGATCGAACTCTCGCGGCTGAACATCCAGGCGGCCACCGGCGGTCCGTTCGGCGCGGCGGTGTTCGACGCGCATGACCGCATCATCGCCGTGGGCGTCAACCGCGTGCTCCCGCACACCTGCTCGCTGGCCCATGCCGAAACCATGGCCTACATGCTGGCGCAGGGTCGGACCCAGCGCCCGCGCCTGAACCAGACCCTCGACGGCGCCGCCTGCGGCCCGGTCACCCTCGCCACCTCGTCGCAACCCTGTTGCCAGTGCTACGGCGCCACCGTATGGGCCGGTATCGACCGCCTGCTGATCGGCGCACGGGCCGAAGACGTTGAATCGCTCACCGAGTTCGACGAAGGTCCGCTGCCCGCGGACTGGATCGGCGAACTGGAGCGCCGTGGCATCCGCGTGGTGCGCGACCTGCATCGCGACGCCGCGTGCGCGGTGCTGCGCGCCTACGGCGAACAGGGCGGGGCGAAATACTGATGGCACGCGTCGATTGCACGCCGCCCCTGTACCGATGAGTGCCGATGCCCTCCTGTGCCTTTGCCGCGCCGGCTTCGAGCCCGAACTCGCCGCGGAACTGACCGAGCGTGCCGCCGAGGCGGGCTTCGCCGGTTATGCCCGCACGCAACGCGCCAGCGGCTACGTCGAGTTCGTGTGCCACGAAGCGGCCGCCCTGGATCGCGCCCTGCCGCTGCGCGACCTGATCTTTGCCCGGCAGAAACTGCTGCGGCTGGCCGACCTGCGCGAGTTGAACCCCACCGACCGCATCGCCCCGATCCTGGCCGAGCTGGAGGCCGAAGCCGCCGACGGCCAACGCAGCACCTTCGGCGAACTGTGGGTTGAACACCCGGACTCCGACGACGGCAAGCCGTTGGCCGGCCTCGCCCGCGCGTTCGGCAACGCCCTCCGCCCGGCGCTTCGCGAGGCGGGCTGGCTGAGCCGCCAGGACGATGCGACGCGTCCGCGCCTGCACGTGGTGTTCCTTGATGGCGGGCACGCCATGCTCGCGCGCAGCGATACCCGCGATGCGTCGCCTTGGCCGCTGGGCATTCCGCGCCTGCGCATGCATCCCGACGCGCCCAGCCGTTCAGCGCTGAAGCTGGAAGAAGCCCTGCTCACCCTGCTCGACGCGGGCGAGCGCAGTCGCCTGCTGCGCGACGGCATGCGCGGCGCCGATCTGGGGGCCGCCCCCGGCGGCTGGACCTGGGTGCTGGTGCGCCACGGACTGCACGTCACCTCCGTCGACAACGGTCCGCTGCGCCCGCAACTGCTCGACAGCGGCAAGGTCGAACACCTGCGCGCCGATGGCTTCCATTGGCAGCCCAGGGCACCACTGGACTGGATGGTCTGCGACATGGTTGAACAGCCCCGCCGCGTGGCCGAACGCATGGCGACCTGGCTGCGCGAAGGCTGGTGCCGCCACACCATCTTCAACCTCAAGTTGCCGATGAAGAAGCGCTGGGACGAGACGCGGCTGTGCCTGGACTTGTTGCAGGCGCAGGCCGGCCGGCCGCTCACCGTGCGCGCTCGCCAGCTGTACCACGACCGGGAGGAAATCACGGTCTTCGCAACCCCGCGCTGACTACCCCACCGCCGGTTCAGGTCCGGTTGCAGGCCTTTACGCGGGATTGATGCGGGAGGGTCTAGGGTCCCCACGTCCCCCGACGCGAGGTCCCTCCCATGAAATACACGAATGCCCCCTTGTTCCTGGCGCTGGCCGTGAGCCTCGGTCTGGCCGGCCCCACCCTGGCCCAGAACCGCTCCAAGAGCGAAGCGAAGGTCCAGGCCGCGGCCGAAGCCGAGATGGCCACCGAAGATGCCACGGTCGCCCGACAGCAGGCGGAGGTCGCCCAGGAAGCCGCCCAGAGCGCCGCCCAAACCCGGGACGCGGGTGCGCTGACCGCGCAGGGCGCGGCCGGCGCTGCGCACGGCGCGCACACGGCCCACCAGGCCGCGGTGACGGCCAACACTGCTGCCAATCAGGCGGTGAACGCCGCGGACCGGGCCCAGTCCGCACGGAATGCCGCCGAGCACGGCGCCAACCCCACCGCCGCAGCGGCTGAAGCCACGGCCGCCGCCACCGAAGCGCGCGGTGCCGCATACATGGCCATGGACGCCACGGACAACGCGCGTGCCGCGGCAAGCAATGCCGAAGCGGCTGCCCAGACGCCACCGGCGCCGCCTGCCACGCCGCCTGCCGTTCCGTCCGCGCAGGGCGCCGCGCAGGCGCAGGTGACGTTCACCAACAGTCCGGCCAACTCGGTCGTGGGCGACTACAAGATCGATTTCGAGGCGCTGGATGCCAATCGCAACGGTTCGCTCAGCCGCGGTGAGGTCCGCTCCAACGCTACGCTGTCGGCCGAGTTCGGCGCGGTGGACGTCAATGGAGATGGCCGCCTGAGCCGGGATGAACTGAAGGGCTGGATGTAAGCCGCCGCCCCGGCAGTGGGCATGGGAAAGGTTCCGCCCCCAGCGGCGGGACCTGACGGCCAGTCAGGAAACCATGACTGGCCGGTGCCGCAACGTACCTTCCACGCCTGCAGCCACCGACCGCGACCCCGGTGGATCACTCAGACGCCGGCCGCGCGCCGCCAGAACAGATGCGTCAACGCCGGCACCTTGCCGACCATGCCCAGCAATGGCCCGCGGACCAGCGTCGGCAGCATCGCCTCGTTGGAAAAGAGACGGTTGATGCCGTCGAACGAATAGGCGGCGAGTGCATTCTCGCTGCGACGGCGACGCGCCCAACGCGCCAACCGCTCCGGACCGCCAATATCGCCGTCCCCGGCGGCGCGCAGGGTGCCGCGCAGCGCGGCCACGTCGCGCAGCCCGAGGTTCACGCCCTGCCCGGCCAACGGATGCACCGCGTGCGCGGCATCGCCGATGATCGCCACGCGCCCCGCCACGACGTGCCTGGCCAACTGCAGGCGCAGCGGGAACGCCGCGCGGCGCGACACCGCCCGCATCGCCCCCAGCGGCCCGTCGAAAGCTCGCTCCAGCGCCTGCAGGAACGCCCTGTCGTCCATCGCCAGCATGCGCTCGGCCTCGGCATCTGGCAGGGTCCAGACAATGGAGCTTCGCCGGCCTGCGACCCCGCCCCCGCCACCGTCCTCGACGAATGGCAGGAATGCCAGGGGGCCGGTCGGCAGGAACCGCTGCCAGCACGTGGCCTGATGGGGATGTTCGGTATCGACGAAGGCGACCACGCCGCGCTGATGGTAGGCGTGCCCCCCCACTCCCACGCCGGCCAGCTCGCGCAGGCGCGAGCCAGCGCCATCGGCCGCGACCACCAGTCGCGCCTTCAGCCGGCGGCCACTGTCCAGTTCCACCGTCGCGGACGTCGCGTCCTGCTGCAGCGCCACGACATGGTCGGGGCAGTGGATGCGCACCCCGGCGGCGGCCTGCTGCGCCCACAGGCGATCCACCAGCAGGCCGTTCTCCACGATCCAGCCAAGCTCGCTGCGGGCGAAGCCGTCGGCATCGAACTCGAGCGGCGCGCCACCTGCCGCATCCCACACGCACATGCGCCGGTAGGGTTGGGCACGCGCCTGCAACACCGGCTGCCAGGCACCCACGCTGTCCAGCAGTGCGGCATTGTCCGGCGCGAAGGCGTAAACCCGCAGGTCCGCCTCGTCCGCCCGCCACCGCACCGGTTCGCGCGCCTCCACCAGGGCGACCTGCAGGCCATCGCGGGCGAAGGCCAGCGCCGCCGCCGCGCCCACGACGCCCGCACCCACCACGACCACGTCCAACATCTCGCGCCGGCTCATGCGTCCGTCCTCCTGCACAACGCGGGCACCGCGCCCCGGTAGCCCAGCGCCCCGGCCACCACCGCCGCCTGCAGCGATGGCACGCGGCCGATCGCGAACAGCCCGATGCTGCGCAACGGCCGCATCAGCGGCGTCGGGTTACTGGTCAGCCGCGCCAGCCCATCGGAAAACGCCAGGGTTCGCTCGCGGTCTTCCTGGCGGCGGGCCACGTACCGCTCCAGCAGGGTCGGCGCGCCACAGTCGGCGGCCGCATCCGCCGCCCGCGCCGCTGCGACCAGTTCCGCCAGCGTCAATGCGTCGCGCAGCCCCAGGTTGAAACCCTGCGCGCCAATCGGATGGATGGTCTGCGCGGCATTGCCCATCAGCACCGTTCGCGGCCCGACCAGCCGCTCGGCCAGCACGCGCACCGCCGGGTACACCGAAGGCGTACCCGCCGCGAGGAAGCGCCCCGCGCGCCAGCCGAACACGCCCTGCACGCGCTGCAGGAACGCATCGGGCGGCATCGCCGCCACCGCCGCGACGTCGTGGTTGGCCACGCCATGGATCAGCCCGTAGTGGCGGTCACCGCGCGGCAGCAGCGCCGTCGGCCCGGCGTCGGTCAAGCGCTCGAAAGCATTGCCGTCCACCGCGCGATCCGTCCGCAGGCGGGTGACGAACAGGTGGTGGCCATAGTCGTGTTCGACCGTACCGATACCCAACGCCGCGCGCACGCCGCTGCGCGTGCCATCGGCCGCGACCAGCAGGCGGGTACGTACGATGCGCTCGCCGCCTTCGTCCACCAGCCGCACGCTGCGCCAGGGCGCGTCGGCGGCATCGTCCGCCAGCCCCGCGAACCGCACCGGGCGGTAGCGCACCAGCCGCACCAGCTCGGCCAGGCGGGCCTCCAGCGCCTCGCCGAAATCCCGTGCCACCACGACCTGGCCAAACGCGTCGCGCCCGTACGCCGCCGCGTCCAGCAACACGCGGCCGAAGTCGCCTTCACGGCTGACGTGGATGCGCTGGATCGCCCCGGTGGGGGTGCGCAGCTTCTGCATCACGCCCAGCGCGGTCAGCGCATTGACCGTGGCCTCGGCGAAGGACAGGTTGCGCTCGTCGAACACCGGCGGCAGGCCACCGGGCGGCGATGCCTCCACCAGGCCCACGTCCAGTCCGATGCGGTCGAGGGCGATGGCCAGGCTGGAGCCGACCAGCCCCCCACCGACGATCAGCACGTCATGCACGGGGGAAACGGTGGCGGCGGCGGGGGAATGCCCCGGCGGGGAAGAGGTCTCGGGCATTGCGTTATGCTAACGGTTCCTGCCCCACCGTACCGCGAAGACCATGAAAGCCATCGCCCCCAACGCCTCGTCCGCCCCACGCACGTTTGCCCCGGGCCCCCTGTTGCTGGCGGCGCTGATCTTCGTGGCCGCGCTGACCCGCCTGCTGCCGCATCCGCCCAACTTCTCGCCGGTGGCGGCCATCGCCCTGTTCGGCGGTGCCTATTTCTCCGCGCGCCACTGGGCGCTGATCGTGCCGCTGGCGGCGCTGCTGGTGTCCGACCTGGCATTGGCCGCGATCAACGGCGGTGACTACGCGTCCTGGTTTGGCAGTGTGTCGATGTGGCTGGTCTATGCCGCCACCGCGCTGACCACCGTGCTCGGCTTCGGCCTGCGCGGCAGGGTGGGCGGCGGTCGCGTGCTGGGCTATTCGCTGCTGGGCACGGCCGTCTTCTTCCTGGTCACCAACTTCGGCGCGTGGCTGGGCTCACCGACCTACCCGCAGACGCTGGGCGGCCTGGGCATGGCGTACGTGGCCGGCATTCCGTTCCTGAAGTGGAGCGTGGCCAGCACGCTGTTCTACGCCGCGGTCCTGTTCGGTGGTTTCTCGCTGCTGCGCCACTGGGCCCCATCGCTGCGCGTCCAGACCGCCTGACCGCGCCTCGCCATGGGCAACCGCCTCTCGAAGATCTACACCCGCACCGGCGACGACGGCAGCACCGGGCTGGGAGACGGCAGCCGCGTCGGCAAGGACTCGGCGCGGGTCAACGCCTATGGCACGGTGGATGAAGCCAACTCGTGCATAGGCCTGGTGCTGGCCAGCGATGTGTCTGATGACATCCGCAGCCTGCTGACCGCCATCCAGCACCAGTTGTTCGACCTGGGCGGCGAGCTGTGCATCCCCGGGCATGCCGCGATCTTCGACGCCGACATCGATCGCCTGGAAGCGCACATGGATGCGCTCAACGAATCCCTGCCGCCGCTGAAGGAATTCATCCTGCCCGGCGGTGGCGAAGCGGCGGCGCGCTGCCACATCGCCCGCACCGTGGTCCGCCGCGCCGAGCGCGAGGCGGTGGCGCTGGCCCGCGTGGAAGCCGTGCGTCCGGAAGCGGTGCGCTACCTCAACCGCCTGTCCGACCTGCTGTTCGTGCTGGCGCGCGTGCTGGCCAGGGCCAGCGGCCACGGCGAAGTGCTCTGGAACCACGAGCGTCGCAAAGCCTGAGCCGTGCGTGTCTACAGCCACCCCGCCTGCCTGCTGCATGACCCTGGCGATGGCCACGCCGAACGACCCGCCCGCCTGACCGCCGTCATCGAAGCCCTGCGCCAGGCCCTGCCGGCGCTCGACTGGCACGAGGCGCCCCGCGCCAGCCGCGGCCAGTTGCTGCGCGTGCACAGCGACGAACTGCTGGCGCTGGTGCTGGACACCGACCTGCACCTGCTGATGGAACCCATCGCCCTGGACCCGGACACTTTCCTGTCGGCGGGCTCGGCGGAGGCCGCACTGCGCGCCGCCGGCGCGGGCGTCGCCGCGGTGGACGCGGTGATGTCGGCCAAGATCCGGCGGGCGTTCTGCGCGGTCCGCCCACCCGGACACCACGCCACCGACGGCGTGGCCATGGGCTTCTGCCTGTTCAACAACATCGCCGTGGCCGCCGCGCATGCATGCGAGAAACACGGGTTGACGCGGGTGGCCATCGTCGATTTCGACGTGCACCACGGCAACGGCACGCAGGCCATCTTCGACACCGACCCGCGGGTGATGTACCTCAGCAGCCATCAGCTGCCGCTATACCCCGACTCCGGCCATGCCAACGAGCGTGGCGTGGGCAACATCGTCAACGTACCGCTCCCGCCGGGCACCGGCAGCGCGGAATTCCGCCGATTCTGGAGCGGACAACTGTTGCCCGCGCTGGATGCCTTCCGCCCCCAGCTGCTGCTGATATCGGCCGGTTTCGATGGCCATCGCCGTGACCCGCTGGCCCAGATGGAACTGGAGACCGAGGATTTCGGCTGGGTGACCGGGCAACTGGTCGACATCGCCCTTCGCCACGCCCAGGGGCGCGTCGTGTCGATGCTGGAAGGCGGTTATGACCTCGATGCCCTGCGGGAGGCGTCGGTGGCGCATGTGGTGGCACTGCAGGAATGATCACCTTTGCGTGGCCGGCCCGCGCGCATGCCATGGCCGGCTTCCGCCTCGCGCCAGCGCCGGTTCAGCCAACCCGCGTGGAGCGCGTCAGACGTCGCCCGGCCCTTGCGGCGTGAAGTCCAATGCCGCCGAATTGATGCAGTAGCGCAACCCCGTGGGCGGCGGCCCGTCCGGAAACACGTGGCCCAGGTGGGACCCGCAGCGCGCGCACCGGGCCTCGATCCGTTCCATGCCATGGCTGGCGTCCGGATGCTCCGTGACCGCGCCCGCGGCCAGCGGCTGCCAGTAGCTTGGCCAGCCACTGCCCGAGTCGTACTTGGCGGCCGAGCCGAACAGTGGCGCGGCGCAGGCCGCGCAGCAGTACGTACCGGGCTCCTTGTGGTTCCAGTAGCGTCCCGTGAAGGCACGCTCGGTGGCCGAGCAGCGGCAGACCGCGTATTGCTCGGGCGACAGGCGGGCCCGCCATTCGGCTTCGGTGGTGGGCAGGGGTTCGGTGGTCATCGGCATCTCCAGTCCAAGCGGTATCCTGAGGGCGAAAGCGGCCCCTCGCGCGCGTTCATTGCCCGGCGGTGGCCGGATGGGGCAAGCTAGCAGCCGTTTTCGCACAATGGATGAGCGCGTGCGCCCAAGCTTCCGCCTGTTGCCGTTATCGCTCTGTATCGCGATGGCCTTGCCGGCCCATGCCGCCGACGAGCCCCAGGACTGGGGGCTATGTCCCATCGAGGACGTCGTCCCTCCGTTCGCGGACGCCCCGCCGGCCACCGGTGGCGCCGCCTTGCGCATCCAACAGCCGACCGACATCGAGGGCGATGCCCTGAGCGCGAACGAGGCCGGCGAGTCGATCTTCCGGGGCAATGTCGCGCTCAGTCGGGGCGACCAGTTCCTGCGCACCGACACCATGACCTACAACAGCGAGACCGGCAATTATGTCGCCGAAGGCAGTGTCCGCTACCAGGACTCGGGCATGCGCATCGTGGCCGAGCGCGCCGAGGGCAACCAGGAAGCCGACACGCACACCATCCACGACCTGCGCTACCAGTTGACCCAGCGGCGCGGCAACGGCGGCGCGGAGCGCATCGAGATGCACGGCGTCAAGGGCGCGCTGGTGGGCTCGACCTATTCCACGTGCCCGCCGTCGGAGCGCGCGTGGGAATTGCGTGCGCGACGCATCGACGTCAATACCGAGGAGGGCATGGCGGTCGCGCGGGGGGCCACCCTGCGCATCGGCAAGGTGCCGGTGCTGCACGTGCCCTGGTTCATGTTCCCGGTGGACGACCGCCGACGCACCGGCCTGCTGTATCCCTCGATCTCGATGTCGAGCCGCAACGGCTTCGACTGGAAGCAGCCGATCTACCTGAACCTGGCGCCCAACTACGACGCCACGATCACCCCGCGCATCATGACCAAGCGCGGCGGGGCGCTGGGCGGCGAGTTCCGCTGGCTCTACCCGGACGGGCGCGGCCAGGTGTCCGGCAACTGGCTGCCGGACGACGCCCTGCCGCGCAACGAGCCCTGGCGCTACCTCAATGACGTGGCCGGCAACCCGATCCCGGGGGCGACCCTGCCGGACAAGAACCGCGGGCAATTCCTGCTCTCCAACCTGCACGGACTGGGGCCAAGCTGGCACACGCGGGCCGACGTGGGCTGGGTCAGCGACACGCATTACCTGGAGGACTTCAGCAACTCCTCGCTCGGCTTCTCGTCCTACTTCCTGCAGAGCACCGCGGGCCTGTATGGCCGGGGCCTGCACTGGGATGCGGAAATCAGCGCCAGCCACGCGCAACTGGCCGACTACACCCTGGACGAGAACATCCTGCCGTACGACCGCCTGCCGCGGGCGGCCCTCAATTGGTCGCAACCCTTCGCCCGGTGGTTCCAGGCGGGCCTCAGCGCGGAAGCCGTCCGCTTCCAGCACGAGGTGTTCGACGCCGGCAGCCGCATCGACATCAAGCCATTCGTCAGCATGCCGCTGGAAGGCGCCAGCTGGTTCCTGACGCCGAAGGTGGCGTGGCGCTATACGGGTTACCAACTGGACCGGGACCTGGCCGCCACGCTGGGTGACCGGTCACCCAGCCGCAGCCTGCCGATCTACTCGCTCGACGCGGGCCTGTTCTTCGACCGGCATACCGAGGTCGGTGGCGACGCCTACCTGCACACCCTCGAGCCCCGCATCTACTACCTCAACGTCCCTTACCGGGACCAGAGCGGGTTGCCGCAGTTCGACACCAACCCGATGACCTTCAGCTGGGGCCAGCTGTTCCGCGACAACCGCTACACCGGCGCCGACCGCCAGACCGATGCCAACCAGCTGACGCTTGCAGTCACCAGCCGCCTGATCTCCGAGGAGGACGGGCGCGAACGCCTCACCGCCAGCCTTGGCCAGATCCAGTACTACGACGAGAGCCGCGTCACCACACCGGGCGAGATCCCGGTGGAGCGCGGCAAGTCCGCCTGGGTGGCCGACATCGGCGTGGCGCCGAGCGACCGCTGGAGCATCAACGCCGCCTACCAGTGGGACCCCAAGCTGCGCGGCCAGGATCTCGCCAGCCTGCGCGCGCGCTACCTGTTCGGTGACAGCGGCGTCGCCAACCTCGGCTACCGCTACCGTCGCAATACAGGCTTCCGTCCCGGCGTGGACGCGCCGGACAGCAAGGACCTGCTGGAGCAGGTCGACTTCTCCTTCCTGTACCCGGTCACGTCCAACTGGAGCGTGGTGGGCCGCTACTACTACTCGGTCCTGGACAAGAAGGAACTCGAGACGATCGCCGGCGTCCAATGGGAAAGCTGCTGCCTGGCCATTCGCCTGATCGGCCGCCGCTACGTCCGCAACCGCACCGGCGACCTGAACAATTCCATCATGCTGGAGTTCGAGCTGAAGGGCCTGGGTTCGGCCGGCCAGGACACGGAGCGTATCCTGCGCCGTGGTATCCTCGGTTACGAACGTGACGACCTCTACCTCGTGCCGCCGTCCCATGCGACCCGCGGCAGCGTCGACCCCTCCCCCGACCCGAGCCCATGAAGAAACTACTCGCGCCCGTCCTCGCCGCCGCGCTGCTTGCCGCGTCCGTCCATGCCCAGGAAGTCCAGCCGCTGGACGGTATCGCCGCCGTGGTGGACGAGGACGTGATCCTGCGCACCGAACTGCAGCGCGCGGTGGCCAACATCCGCCAGCAGTACGCGGGCCGCGAGGCCCAGCTGCCCCCGGCCGAGGTGCTGGAGCGCCAGGTGATGGAGCGGCTGGTCCTGATGAAGCTGCAGGTTGCGCGCGCCCAATCCACCGGCGTGCGCGCGTCCGATCAGGAAATCGACCGCGCCATCGGCGGCATTGCCGAGCAGAACCGCGCCACCCCCGAGCAACTGCGCGCACAACTGGGGCGCGAGGGCATCGCCTACGCCGATTTCCGCGCCTCGATCCGCGACGAGCTGATGGTGCAGCGACTGCGCCAGCGTTTCGCGCAGAGCCGCATCACCGTCAGTGACGCCGAGGTGGAGAACGCCCTGGCCGCGCAAGGTGCGGGCGGGGTCCAGTACCGCCTGGCCCACATCCTGGTCGGCCTGCCCGAAGCGGCCACCGCCGAGCAGATTGCGACCGCACAGAAGAAGATCGATGGCGTGAAGGCGCTGATCGACAAGGGCGAGATGGATTTCGCGGCAGCGGCGGTGCGCTATTCCGACAGCCCGAATGCACTGGAAGGCGGCGACCTGGGCTGGCGCGGCAATGACGAGATCCCCGCAGCGTTCGGCCGCCTGATCGTCGGCATGAACGCCGGCGACGTGACCGCGCCCATCCGCGGCCCGAGCGGCTTCCAGTTGCTCAAGCTGGTCGAGGTCCGC
The DNA here is from genome assembly GCF_007830115.1 of Aerolutibacter ruishenii. Taxonomy (GTDB): domain Bacteria; phylum Pseudomonadota; class Gammaproteobacteria; order Xanthomonadales; family Xanthomonadaceae; genus Aerolutibacter; species Aerolutibacter ruishenii. Next base: position 50,691 of record NZ_VLKP01000001.1, read on the forward strand.
GACGCGTCGCAGGGTGCGCCCGCCATGGTGACCCAGTACCGTGCGCGCCACATCCTGGTCCGCGTGGACGACGACACCACCGAGGCCCAGGCCAAGGCCAGGATCGAGACGCTGCGTGCGCGCATCGCGGGCGGTGCCGATTTCGCGCAGGTGGCCCGGGACAACTCCGAAGATCCGACGTCGAAGGCTGGCGGCGGTGACCTGGGCTGGTTCACCCAGGATCAGTTCGGTGCCGATTTCGGCCAGCCGGTTGCGGCGCTGGCCGATGGCCAGCTCTCGCAGCCGGTACGCACCCAGGCTGGCTGGCACCTGGTCGAGCGCCTGGAAACCCGCCAGACCAACGTGGGCGACGAGAACCGCCGCGCACAGATGCGCGAGACCATCGGTCGCCGCAAGCTGGAGGACGAGTGGAACCGCTACCTGCGCGAGATGCGCGGCGAGGCCTACGTCGACGTGCGCATCGGCAAGCCCGCCGACGCCGCGCCTCCCGCCAACGGCGGCTGAAGTGGTCGCGCCCCGGCTCGCGCTGGTACCGGGTGAGCCGGCCGGCGTCGGGCCGGAGCTCTGCGTGCGCCTGGCGCAGGAACCACGCGACTACCTGCTGACCGCGCTGGGCGATGCGGCCACGCTGCGGGCCGCGGCCGAACGGCTTGGCCTGCCCCTGCGATTGGAACCGCCCGGACACCCTGGCACCGAGCCGGGCACGCTGGCGCTGGTGGAATGGCCCAACGCCGCTGCAGTCACCTTTGGCCAACCCGACCCGCGCAACGCCCACGCCGTGGTGGGCGCGTTGCTTGCCGCGGCCGATGGCTGCCTGGCCGGCACCTTCGATGGCATGGTGACGGGCCCGGTCAACAAGGCCACGATCAACGACGGCGGGATTCCCTACACCGGAACCACCGAATTGCTGGCCGGGCGCGCCGGCTGCGACGTGGTGATGATGCTGGCCAACGACATCGTGCGCGTGGCCCTGGCCACCACCCACCTGCCCTTGCGCGCGGTCGCCGATGCCATCACGCCCGCCACGCTGGAGCGCGTGTTGCGCATCACCCACGCCGCGATGCGCAGCGACTTCGGCCTGGTCGACCCGGTGATCGCGGTGCTGGGCCTCAATCCGCACGCGGGCGAATCCGGGCACCTGGGGCGCGAGGAAATCGAGGTGATCGAGCCGGTGCTGGCCGCGCTGCGTGCCGAGGGCATGCAGCTCGTCGGCCCGCTGCCGGCGGACACCGCGTTCCTGCCGGGCAAGCTGCGCGGCTTCGACGCGGTGTTGGCCATGTACCACGACCAGGGCCTGCCCGTGCTCAAGTACAGCGGGTTCGAACGTGCGGTGAACCTGACCCTGGGCCTGCCCTATCCGCGCGTCGCCGTCGACCATGGCACCGCGTTCGACCTGGCGGGCACCGGCCGCGCCGACCCCTCCAGCCTGTTTGCCGCGGCGCGGACCTGCGCGGCGATCGCCCGCCGCCACCCGCCCCGACACCGGATTCCGACATGAGCGGCTCCCGCAAGCCCGTCCACGCCACGGCGCGCCACGGCGCGACCAGCGCCCCTGCCAGGGGCTTCACCGAACCGGCCAAGAAGAGCCTGGGCCAGCACTTCCTGGTGGACCGCAACATCATCGGCATGATCGTGCAGGCGGTGAACCCGCAGCCTGACGACCGCCTGGTGGAGATCGGCCCGGGCCAGGGCGCGATCACGTTCCCGCTGCTGGCCCGCCACGGCCGGTTGACCGTGATCGAGTTCGACCGCGACCTGATCTTCCCGCTGACCGAGGCCGCGCATGCCCATGGCACGCTGCGGGTGATCCACCGCGACGTGCTGGAGGTGGACTTCACCGCGCTGGCGCAGGACGAGGGCCACCACGCCGACCCGCGCATCCGCCTGGTCGGCAACCTGCCCTACAACCTGTCCTCGCCGATCCTGTTCCACGCCCTGGAGCACGCGGCGGTGATCCGCGACATGGTGTTCATGCTGCAGAAGGAAGTCGTGGACCGCATGGCCGCCGGGCCCGGCAGCAAGGTCTATGGCCGGTTGAGCGTGATGCTGCAGGCCTATTGCCACGTCACGCCGCTGTTCGATGTACCGCCGGGCGCGTTCCGTCCGCCACCGAAGGTCGATTCGGCCGTGGTCAGGCTGGTGCCGCGTGCCGCCGAAACCATTGGCATCCGCGACCATGCGCTGTTCGCCCGGGTCGTGCGCGACGCCTTCGGCCAGCGCCGCAAGACCCTGCGCAACGCCCTGTCGCAGGTGTGCGGCAGCGAGGCCATCGAGGCAGCCGGCGTGCGCCCCGACGCGCGAGCCGAACAGCTCCCGGTGGCCGATTTCGTGCGGCTGGCCAACCTGCTGGCCGAACAGCGGAGCGCCGCGACGGAAGGATGACGCGCGGCCAGGAACACGGACAGCATCGCGGTGCGCATTGTCCCCATCCAAAGCCGGGACATGCTGGCGGGCGCGATCCGCTGCGCGGGAATGCGCACGTTTCACGGCACATTGCTTACACTGTCCTGATGGAACGCTCCATCGAATACGCGCTGGACATCGACGTGATCACCCGCTACCTCGACGAACAGTCGGAGCCGGAGCAGGATCGCTATGTCTTCGCCTACACCATCCACATCCGCAACAGCGGCAACGTGCCCGCGCGCCTGCTTGCCCGCCACTGGATCATCACCGACGCCAACGGCAAGGTGCAGGAGGTCGAGGGCGAAGGCGTGGTGGGCGAGCAGCCATGGCTGCGCCCCGGCGAGGACTTCGAGTACACCTCCGGTGCCGTGCTGGAGACCGACCTGGGCACCATGCGCGGCAGCTACCAGTTGCTGGCCGACGACGGCACGCATTTCGATGCGCCCATCCCCGCTTTCACCCTGACCGTGCCGCGCACGCTGCACTGAGGTCCACGCCATGACCACCTGGGCCATCGGCGACCTGCAGGGCTGCTACGACGCCACGCAACGCCTGCTGGAGAAGATCCGGTTCGACCCCGCGCAGGACACGCTGTGGTTCTGCGGCGACCTGGTCAACCGTGGCGGGCAATCGCTGGAAACCCTGCGGCTGGTGCATTCGCTGCGCGCGCACAGCGTGGTGGTGCTGGGCAACCACGACCTGTCGCTGCTGGGCATCGGCGAGCGGCGCGAGGAGGAGCAGCGCAAGGTCAACCCGGACCTGCAGCGGATCGTGCTGGCTGAGGATGCGGCAGAACTGCTGGGCTGGCTGCGCATGCAGAAGCTGGTGCACGTGGACCGCAGGCTGGGTTGGATGATGGTGCACGCCGGCCTGTCGCCGCAGTGGACCACCGAGCAGGCCGAGCGCCTTGCCCGCGAGGTGGAGGAGAAACTGCACGGTCCGCAGTTCCAGCGCCTGCTGAAGAACATGTACGGCGACAAGCCCGCGTGGCACCCCAAGCTGGCCGGGATGGACCGGTACCGGGCCATCATCAACATCTGCACGCGGCTGCGCTATTGCTCTCCGCGCGGGCGGATCAGCTTCGAGGACAAGGGCGCGCCGGGCACGCAGCCCGTGGGGCTGTATCCGTGGTACGCGGTACCCGGCCGCGTCGAGCGCGACCTCAGGATCGTGTGCGGCCACTGGTCCACGCTGGGGCTGTTCATCGGCCACGGCGTGCACGCCATCGACACCGGCGCGGTGTGGGGGGGCAAGCTCACCGCGCTGCAGCTGGATGCCGACGAACTGCGCCTGGTGCAGGTACCCGGGCGCGACGTGCCGGCGACGCCTCCACGGCCGCGTCCGCCGTACCATCCCGGTGACCAACAGCATCGCCAAGACCAGGGGCAACGGCCGAACAACCACCGCGGACGCCGCGGCGGTCGCAACGGCCGGCCCCGCGATGAGCGCCGCGACAGCGGCGACAACGTGCCACGCGGCACGCCTGTCGAGCCTGAAAGCAGGAGCTAGGGAGCGCCGGTCTCAGGCGCGTTCGTAATCGACGAACTCGAAGGCGTACGCGTGCCTGGCGTCACCCGGATGCGCCTCGCGGGCGGTGATCCGCCAATCGCCTGCATCGAACCGCGGAAAGTACGCGTCGGCGCCTTCGACCACGGTATCGACGTGGGTCAGGTGCATGCGCGTGGCATGCGGCAGGCACAGGGCGTACACCTCGCCACCACCAATCACGCACAACTCGTCCACCTCCTCCAGTTCGGCGATGAAGCGCGCCTCATCCAGCGAGGCCACCGATTGCATGCCGTCGAACGGCACCGTGTCAGCACGGGTCAGCACCAGGTTGAGCCGGCCCGGCAGCGCGCGCCCCAGTGATTCGGCGGTCTTGCGGCCCATCAGCACCGGCTTGCCCAAGGTCAGCGCCTTGAAGCGCTTCAGGTCATCGGGCAGGCGCCACGGAAGTTCGTTGCCGCGGCCAATGCCGTGCGCACGGTCCAACGCCGCGATCAGCACCAGCGCCACGCTCACACCGCCACCGGCGCCTTGATCGCGGGATGCGGATCGTAGCCTTCGATGGCGATGTCGTCCCAGGTGAAGCCCAGGATGTCCTTCACGTCGGGGTTGAGCTTGAGTCGCGGCAACGCACACGGCTCGCGCGCCAGTTGTTCGCGTGCCTGGTCGTAATGATTGGAATACAGGTGCGCGTCGCCCAGTGTGTGCACGAAATCGCCCACGCCCAGCCCGCACGCCTGCGCCACCATGTGGGTCAGCAGCGCATAGCTGGCGATGTTGAACGGCACGCCGAGGAAGATGTCGCCGCTGCGCTGGTACAGCTGGCAGCTGAGCTTTCCGTCGACCACGTAGAACTGGAAGAACGCGTGGCATGGCATCAGCGCCATCCGCGGCAGGTCGGCCACGTTCCACGCCGACACGATCAGCCGGCGCGAGTCGGGGTTGCGCTTGATCTCGTCGACCACCCAGCGGATCTGGTCGATCTCCTGCCCGTCCGGGCCGGCCCAACGGCGCCATTGCTTGCCGTACACCGGACCCAGTTCACCGTCGGCATCGGCCCACTCGTCCCAGATGCTGACCTTGTGCTCCTTCAGGTACGCGATGTTGGTCTCGCCCCGCAGGAACCACAGCAGCTCATGCACGATCGAACGCAGGTGCAGCTTCTTGGTGGTGACCAGCGGGAAGCCCTGGTTGAGGTCGAAGCGCATCTGCCAGCCGAACACGCTGCGCGTGCCGGTGCCGGTACGGTCGGACTTCTCGGTGCCCTGTTCCAGCACGTGGCGCAGCAGGTCAAGGTAGGGCTGCATCGCTTACGCCCTCGCCACGATCGGCGAACGGCGGGAGAGCCACAGCCAGAACAGGCCCAGGCCGATCAGCGGCAGGCTCAGCACCTGACCCATGGTCAGCCAGTCGAAGGCCAGGTAGCCGATGTGCTGGTCGGGCACGCGCACGAACTCCACCAGGAAGCGGAAGCAGCCGTACAGCAGCGCGAACATCCCCGACACCGCATAACGCGGACGCGGCCGGCTGGAGAACCACCACAGCACCACGAACATCACCAGCCCCTCCAGCGCCGCCTGGTACAACTGCGACGGGTGGCGGGCAAACTGGTCCAGCGCGCCCGTGGCGAACTCGGCCCTGACCTGGTCCGCGCTCCAGCCGGCGAATTCCGGCGCCTGCGGGAACACCACGCCCCAACCCGCCTCCGTCGGCTTGCCGAACAGTTCACCGCCGATGTAGTTGCCCAACCGTCCCAGGCCCAGTCCCGGCGGCACCAGCGGCGCGACGAAATCGACCGTGTCGAACAGGTGCAGCCGGTGCTTGCGCGACCACCACCAGCACGCCACGACCACGCCGATCAGGCCGCCATGGAAGCTCATGCCGCCTTCCCAGGTGCGGAACAGCATCAACGGGTCCTTCAACAGGTCGTCGAACACATAGAAGAAGACATAGCCGATGCGGCCGCCGAGCACGACGCCGAGCATGGCGTAGAACAGCAGGTCGCCGAAGGCCTGCGCATTGACGCCGGGCAACCAGCCAGCCCGCACACGGCGGTTGCCCAGCCACCACGCCACGCCGAAGCCAATTGCGTACATGACCCCGTACCAGCGCACCTGCAGCGGACCGATGCCGAAGGCGACCGGGTCGATATCGTGTAGCAGGATCATGGGCGCTCACGTTGGGGGCAATGGACCGTATTGTGCCCCAGCCACGCAGGGGTGTGTCCGGCGGCGGGCCGGCGCACAAAGGGGTACGACGGGCGCCAGCCGGCCGGTCGCGCGGGAGCGTAGCGCGACGGTGTGTTGCGGAAGCGGGTCACAGCAGGTGCGGCACGTCGGGCAGTTCGTTGCGGTCCACGTCGCCTTCCGCCCGGGGAAAATGCGCCGCGATCAGGTCCGACAACGCGGTCACGGCCTGCGCGACGGCCTGTTCGGGTTCACCCACACGCATCCGCTCTTCCATCAACTGGCACACGCCGCGCCACTGCTCGGCACTGACCCGATCGTCGAAGCCGCGGTCGGCAACTATCTCGATACGGTGATCGGCCAGGAGCAGGTACAGCAGCACGCCGTTGTTGGCCCGTGTGTCCCACACGCCGAGCCGGGCGAAGACCTCGCGCGCGCGCTGCTGCGCACCCATCCCGGCCAGTACCGCGCGCGGATGCAGGTTGGGCTCTACCGCGAAGCAGATCTCGCCGGTATGGCGCGCCTCGCTCGCAGCGATCAGCGCCGCAATGCGCTGCAGCGCGTCTTCCGGGAACAGCCGCTTGGCCGAAGGCGCGAACAGGTGTTTGAGTACTCGCCGCATCATGCCCCCCGCTCACCAGCTGCCAGAGGCGCCACCGCCCCCGCTCATGCCGCCACCGCCCGACCAGCCACCGCCACCACCGAAACCACCGCCACCCCAGCCACCACCGCCTCCGCCCCAGCCACCACCGCCAAACCCACCCCAGCCGCCGTCGCGGGCGTAACGACCGGTCGACGGACTGGCCAGGCCCATGAAGAATCCCACCAGCGCGCCGAGGCCACCGACCACGGCCAGCGACGAAATCAGCCACGCCACGCCACCCGCCGCACCCGCACCGATCACGCCGCGCACGAAACGCGGCGCACGGCCGAACAACGCACGCGCGATCTGCGCCACGATGAAGGCCACGAAGAGCGCGAAGATCCAGTCGCCGCCGCCGTTTCCACGATCCTGGAGGGGATCCACCATGGGGCCAGGCAGCGATTCGCCGTCGATCAGCTTGACCAGCATCGCCGTCGCGTCGGTGATGCCCCCGGCATAATCACCGGCACGGAACTTCGGCACCAGGTATTCCTGGATGACCCGCGCCGACGTGGCGTCGGGGATCGCCCCCTCCAGCCCGTAGCCCACCTCGATCCGCACGCGGCGGTCGTCCTTGGCGACGACCAGCAGCACGCCGTCATCCACTTTTTTTCGCCCCAGATTCCACTGCTCGAACACGCGCACCGCATACTGGGCGATGTCCTCTGGCTGCGTGGTCGGCACCACCAGCACCTGCAATTGGCTACCCTTGCGCTGCTGCAGCGCAAGGGCCTGGGCTTCCAGCGCCTGTCGACTGGCGGCATCGAGCGTGCCGGTGGTATCGACCACCGGCGAATCCAGGGGGGGAATCGGTGCCAGCTGCTGCGCCAGCGCGGCCAGTGGCAGCAGCAGGCCGAGCAGCAGAACCAGGCTGGCAGCACGCCACCGACGGATCCGCGCCACCATCAACGCCGCGCCTGGCGGCACCCCGGCCGCACGCCCAGTCGATGAGGCATGCCCAAGGCCATGCGGCCCCCGCATGCCTCCGCCCCACTTCGCGCCCGCCATGGCCCGCAGCGTCCCTGAGCAATCAGCCGTTCGCCGGTGCCGGCGGGGTGGTCGGCTGCGGCTGCGGCTGCGGCGCGGGCTGGCCGAAATCCACCTGCGGCGCTTCCTGTATCTGGGCTTCGTTCTCCACGGTGAAGTTGGGCTTGACCTTGTAGCCGAACATCATCGCCACCAGGTTCTGCGGGAACGAGCGGATGTAGGTGTTGTAGTCCTGCACCGCCCCGATGTAACGCTGCCGTTCCACGGTGATCCGGTTCTCGGTGCCTTCCAGTTGTGCCTGCAGCTGCAGGAAGTTCTGGTCGGCCTTGAGTTGCGGGTAGTTCTCGCTGACCAGCAGCAGGCGGCCGATGGCGCTCTGCAGTCCGGCCTGCGCGTCCTGGAACTGCTGCAGCGACGCCGGGTCATCGGCGTTGACGTTGATGCTGCCCACCCTGGCGCGCGCTTCGGTCACCTGGGTCAGCACCTGCGCCTCGTGGGCCGCGTAACCCTTCACCGTGGCCACCAGGTTGGGCACCAGGTCGGCGCGACGCTTGTAGACGTTGAGCACCTGCGACCAGGCGGCCTTCACCGCCTCGTCCTTCTGCTGGATGGTGTTGTAACCACAGCCACTGAGCATGAAGGTCAGCATCAGCAAGGTCAGGGCCATCAGGATCCGACGCATGGGAGCACTCCGTTCAGGTGAATGAAGCGCATTCCATCACTGCTTGTGTTGGCATGCAATGAAGGTCCGCCCAATGGAAAAGGGGTCGGCGCCAGGCCAACCCCTTCCATGCCTCCCGCGCATGCGCCGGCCCCCCTGCCGCCGTGGCGGGGCAGCGGCGCGGGCCGTGGGTTACTCCGGCAGCAGGCGCCGCTGCGCGCGGCGCTTCGCCCACAGGTTGAGCACCTCGACCGCGGCCGAGAAGCCCATCGCGCCGTAGATGTAGCCCTTGCCGACGTGGACTTCGAAGCCATCCAGCACCAGGTACGCACCCACCAGCACGATGAAGGCCAGCGCGAGCATCTTGATGGTCGGGTTGTTGTCGATGAAGTGGCCCAGCGGCTTGGCGGCCAGCAGCATCACCGCCACCGCCGCGAGGATCGCCGCCACCATCACCACCGTCTGGTTGGCCATGCCCACCGCGGCGATGACCGAGTCGAGCGAGAACACGATGTCGATCACCGCGATCTGCGCGATCACCATGCCGAAGGAAGCCAGCGGCTTGGTGTGGATGTCCTCGGACTCCTCCTCGCCGATGATCAGGTCCTTGATTTCCATGCTGCCCTTCACCAGCAGGAACCCGCCGCCGACGATCAGCACCAGGTCGCGCATCGAGATGCCCTGCCCGAACAGCCGGAACAGGTCGTTGGTCAGCCCGGCCAGCCAGGCCAGCGTCAGCAGCAGCCCGATGCGGGTGACGCACGCCACCGCGATGCCGAACTTGCGGGCCTTCTCGCGTTGGTGCGGCGGCAGCTTGCTGACCGCGATGGAGATGAAGACCAGGTTGTCGATACCCAGCACGATCTCGATCGCGCTCAGGGTGATCAGGGTGATCCAGGTCTGCGGATCGGAAAGCAGTTCAATCACGGGGAAAATTCCAGCCAAACAAGAATCAGGTCATCAGAGCAGGCGCGGCAACAACAGCGCGCCCCAGGTGAACAGCACGTTCATCATCACCACGAACACCGCGGCGGAGCCCATGTCCTTGGCCCGTCCGGCCAACTCGTGGAACTCCGCGCCGTAGCGTTCGATCACCGCCTCGACCGCCGAATTGAGCAACTCCACGCTCAATACCAGCAGCATCGAGCCGATCAGCAGCACCTTTTCCACCGGGGTCTGGCCAAGCCAGAGTCCCAGGGGGGCGAGGATCACGAACAGGTAGACCTCGAGGCGGAACGAGGACTCATGCAGCCAGGCCGCGGCCAGGCCCTGCATGGACCATTTGGTCGCCTTCAGGATGCGGTCCGGGCGGCGGGGAAGGTGTCCGAACTCGTCAGCCATCGGCTCGTCTGGTAGTCATGGGCGCTGGGGCGCAAGCCCCTGATTTTGCCATAACGACGGGACGGGTGCCCCACGCCGCCGTCCCAAACCCCGGTTTGTCCGGCCTGTTCAGTCTTCGTGGACCGCCGTCCCGCGGCTGCCATCCGGGCGGATCCAGCCACGGAACATCGAACCGCTGTTGAAGGGCATGGCGATGTTGCCTTCGCGGTCCAGCGCGATGGCCCCGCCGTCGCCGCCCATGGCCGGCACGACGCGGTTCACCACATCGTCGGCTGCGGCCTGCAAGGTATCGCCGCGGTACGCCACGCGCACGCAGATGTCGTGGGCGACCGCGGCACGGATGTAGTACTCGCCCCAGCCGGTGCCCGACACGCCGCAACGATCGTCGGCCCAGGTGCCAGCCCCGATGATCGGTGAATCGCCCACGCGGCCGTAGCGCTTGTTGGTCATGCCGCCGGTGCTGGTGGCGGCGGCGATGTGACCGTGCACATCCAGAGCCACCGCACCGACGGTGCCGAAGTACTTGGGGGCGTCGTCCTCCAGCGGGCGGTACGCCTGCGCGTCCCGGGCCTTGTGCGCGTTTTCCGCTTCCTCGCGCTGCGCCTTTTCCAGTGCGCGGCGGCGATGCTCGGTGTCGAACCAGGTATTGGGCACGCGCTCGATCTCCGGGCGGGTATCGGCGAAAGCCTCGGCACCGGCGCCGGCCAGCATGACGTGTGGGCTGTGCTCCATCACCGCGCGCGCCAGCTTGATCGGACTGCGCACGGTGGTCACGCCGGCCACTGCGCCCGCACGGCGGGTGTGCCCCTCCATGATGGAGGCGTCGAGCTCGTGGCCGCCGACGGCGTTGAATACCGCGCCCTTGCCGGCGTTGAAGCGCGGCGACTCCTCCAGCACCCGCACCGCGGCCTCGACCGCGTCCAGTGCGCTGCCGCCCGCGGCCAGGACCTTGTTGCCCGCATCCAGTGCCTGGTTGAGGGTGGCGTGGACATCCTTCAGGTCTGCGGCGCTGAGCGATTCCTTGGGCACGAAACCGGCACCGCCATGGATGACCAGGGCTGTCTTTGGCCTGGCTGCGGCAGGGGTGGGCTCGGCGGCTTGTGCGGTCACGGCGGCGAGGGTCAAGGCAAGGGTGGTCAACAGGCGCATGTTTGTATACGAGGCGGAACTCAAGCTGACTCTAACCGGTTTCCCTCGGGCAAACCGGTGCAGTGCTCTTCCCTCACGCTGCCGCAATGGAGGGAGGAGCAATACCCCACCCTCGCGGCCCTTACCCTTACTGCTGTCGTAGCGCCTCGATCGGGTCCAGCAGCGACGCCTTGCGCGCCGGGTAATAGCCGAAGAACAGGCCGGTGGCGATGGAAAACCCGGCCGCCAGCCCGATGACCTGCGCATTCAACGCCACCGGCAATGCACCGAACTTGCCGACCAGCAACGCACCGCCGACGCCGATCACGATGCCGAGCGCGCCGCCAATCAGCGAAATCAGCATTGCCTCGGCCAGGAACTGTGCCCGGATGTCGCGCGGGCCCGCGCCGACCGCCATGCGCAGGCCGATCTCACGGATGCGTTCGGTGACCGAGACCAGCATGATGTTCATGATGCCGATGCCACCCACGATCAGCGAGATGGTCGCCACCGCGCCGAGCAACAGCGACATCAGTCGCGTGGTCTGCGTGCGCGTGGCCACCACCTCGGCGATGTTGCGCACGCTGAAATCGTCGTCTTCACCGGGCTGGATGCGGTGGCGCTGGCGCAGCAGCGCTTCAACCTCACCCTGCGCGTAGGTCACGTCCTCGGCCCGTTCGACGCCGATGGCGATGTCGCGCACCGCACCCGCCGGCGTGCCGCTGGCGCCCATCAACCGGCGGCGCGCGGTTTCCAACGGCACCAGGATCACGTCGTCCTGGTCCTGGCCGAAGCCGCCCTGCCCCTTCGGTGCCAACGTGCCGACCACGGTGAACGGCACGCGCCCCAGGCGCACGGTCTGGCCCAGCGCATCCTCGTCGCCGAACAGTTCGCGGCGCACGGTCTCGCCGATGATCACCGACTTGCCGCCGTTGTAGTCGCGCTGCTCGAAGCCATCGCCGCCCGCCAGCGTCCAGCCATTGATCGCGAAGTAGTCGGCCTGCACGCCCAGCCATTGCGTGGACCAGTTGCTCTCGGCGTACACGACCTGCGTGCCGCCGCGCAGCGAAGCCGCCACATGCTGCACTTCGGGGACTTCCTCGCGGATCGCCTTGGCGTCCGCCTCGCTCAGGGTGAAGCGGCTGCCGGCGGCCATGCGCGCGCCGCCCCCGCCAAAGCTGCCGGCGCCGAACACGTCCAGCCGGTTGGAGCCCAGCCCCGACACCAGCTTGTCGATCTCGCGTTGGGTGCCTTGCCCCACCGAGACCATCACGATCACCGCGGCGATACCGATGATCACGCCCAGCGAGGTGAGCGCACTGCGCATCCAGTTGCCGCGCAGTGCGTGAACCGCCGTGCGCACCACTTCCATCGGACTCACAGCGAACCTCCTTCGGTCAGCACGCCATCGCGGATGACGAAGGTGTGGTTGGCCGCTGCGGCAACATCGGGATCGTGGGTGATCAGTATCACGGTGTGGCCATCGACCTGCAGTTGCTTGAACAGCCGCAGGATCTCCTCACCGGTGTGGGTGTCCAGTGCGCCGGTCGGCTCGTCGGCAAGCAGGATCGGTGGACGGTTGATCAATGCACGCGCAATGGCCACGCGCTGCTGCTGGCCACCCGAGAGCTCGCTTGGCCGGTGGCCGGTGCGGCCGCCCAGGCCCACCGCCTCCAGCGCCGCATGCGCGCGTTGCAGTCGCTCGGCGCGCGGTACGTTGGCATAGCTCATCGGCATGGCCACGTTTTCCAGCGCGGTCAGCCGCGGCAGCAGGTTGAAGCCCTGGAACACGAAGCCGATCTTGTCGCGGCGCAGGAGCGCGCGCTCCTCGGCATCGAGCGTGGACACATCCACGCCATCGCACAGGTAGGTGCCGCTGGTGGGCTTGTCCAGGCAGCCGATCAGGTTCATCAGCGTCGACTTGCCCGAGCCCGACGGGCCGATGATGGCGACGAACTCGCCGCGGCGGATGGTCATGTCGGCATCGGCGAGCGCGACCACCTCGGCCTCGGTGCCCGCCGCATAGACCTTGCGCAGGTCATGGGTGCGGATGACGACGTCATCGGCCGGCGCGGCGGCGGCCATCACTTGCTCGACCGCCCGCTGCCGGTGACCACCGTGTCGCCTTCGGCGACCGCACCCGACACCTCGGTGAAGCTGCCATCGCTGGCGCCCACGCGCACGGTGACCGGCTCCAGCTTGCCACCCGCCAGGCGATACAGCGGCGCGCGGCGCGCCGACACCAATGCGTTGATCTCCGCATCCCACTGCGCCTGTTGTTCCGGCGTCAGCGTGCCGCGGAACGTGGCGAACTGCTGGCGGAACCGCTCCAGCATGCGCTGGCGCATCTGCCCGTTGTTGCCACCAGCGGCGGCACCGCCACCGCCGCCCGTGCGCATGCCACCGCCGAACAGCGGGCTGCCACCGCCGCTGGACTGCGGCGGGGCGGCCGCACGCGACGCCATGCGTTCGCGCATCTGTGCCAGCGCCTCGTCGAACGCCTGCTGCTGCGCCGCATCCAGCTTCAGCGCGGCGGCCACGCGCGGCAGGTCATTGGTCGCACCGCCGCGACCGCCCGCGCCCGGTGCCTGCGCGGCCGCAGCCACGTCCTCATCGGCCGGCTTGAAGCGCAGCGCCGCATTGGGCACGCGCAGTACGTCGTTGCGGCGGCTGACCTCGATTTCGGCGTTGGCGGTCATGCCGGGCAGCAACGCCTGGTCGGCGTTGTCCACCGCCACCACCACCGGGTAGCTGATCACGCTGCTGGTGTTGGTGGCCGACAGCCGCACCTGCTGCACCTTGCCGCGGAACTGGCGGTCGGGGAACGCGTCGACGGTGAACCCGACGTCCAGCCCCGGCTTGACCTGGCCGATGTCGGCCTCGTCGATGGCCAGCACGATCTCCATCTTCGACAGGTCTTCGGCGATCTGGAACAGCACCGGCGCCTGCAGGCTGGCGGCCACGGTCTGGCCGGGCTCGATCGAACGGGTCAGCACCACGCCGTCGACCGGCGAGCGGATCACCGAACGCTGCACGTTCAGTCGCGCGGTCTGGGTGGACGCCACCTGCTGGTGGATCTGCGCCTGCGCCTGCGCGACCTGTGCGCGGGCCTGGTCCAGGGTGGCGCGTGCCAGGTCCACGTCGCCGCGCGACACCAGCTGCTGCTGCCCCAGGCTGGCCTTGCGCTGGTAGTCCAGCTCGGCATTGCGCAGCGCGGCCTGTGCGGTGGCCAGGCCGGCACGCGCACTGTTGGCGGCCGCATCGCCCTGTGCGATCTGCGCCTCGTAGGTGCTGGGGTCGATGCGGGCGATGACCTGGCCTTCGGTCACCCGGTCGTTGTAATCGACCAGCACATCGGTGACCTGGCCGGAGATCTGGCTGCCCACGTCGACGGTGGAAATGGCCCCCAGCGTTCCGGTGGCGGAAATGGCCACACGGATGTCGCCTTTGTCCACCTTGGCCGTTCGCCAGGCGGACACGTCCTCCGCCCCGCGCCCCTTCCAGGCCAGGATGGCGGCGCCAGCGATCGCCAGGCCGAGCACCAGGACAAGGCCGCGCCGGAACCAGGGGGACGACGGAATACGGGACGACTTGGACTGGGCCACGGAGAATCCGGAGTTCGACGGGAGTTGAAGGGTGAACGCACCGGATGGCGACGCGTTGACAGGCCGGCGCTGCACCAGCGAACAGCTGGTCAGGAACCCGCTCGCCGTACCAGCTGGATGGTGGCCGTGGTGCCCTTGCCCGGCTCGCTCGCCAACGATACCGGCCAACCCACCCGCTCCCCCAGCCGGTGCACGATCGACATGCCCACGCCCTTGCCCTCGCCCGCCTGCAGGTCGGCCTTGTAGAAAGGGTCGAACACCTTGGCGAGCACGTCGGGGGTCATGCCGATGCCGGTGTCGGCAATCTGGATGTGATCCGGGGCGATGATCACGCGAATGGTCCCCGCGGTGGTGAATTGCACGGCGTTGCTCAGCAGGTTGCGCAGCATCAGCGCCAGCACACCGGCCGGCGCGTGCAGGCGCGGACCGCCCCGGTCCTCGACGGCCATGGTGACCGGCCGATCCGCCAGCAACGGCTGCAGCATGGCGACTTCCCGCGCAACCACGTCAGCCACGTCGAAATCCTCGCTCTGCGCTTCGATCTCCGCCTCGCGCGCCAGCAGCATGAAGGCATCGATCACCGCTTCCATCTCGCGCCCGGCGGCCTGCACCCGTGTCAGCGAGCGACGCAGCGGCGGATCAAGGTCTTCGCGGGCCAGCATCATGTCGGTCGACAGGCGCACTACGGTCAATGGCGTGCGCAGTTCATGGCTGGCATCACGGGTGAAGTCACGCTCGCGCCGGACGAAGTCATGCACGCGCCGGTTCAGGCCCACGAGCGCCCGCGACAGGCGCCGCACTTCCACCCCCGAGTCGGCGGGCAGTTCATCCGTGTCGACCTTGAATGCATCGGAGTTGCGCGGGTCCCAGGTCCGTACCCGTTCGGCCAGCCACGCCACCGGCACCACCAGGCGCTTGGAGATGCGGTAGGTGAGCCAGGACATCAGCCACAGGCTCAGCAGCGCCAGCACCAGCGCGGGTAGCGTCACCGCCAGAATCGCATGGTTGAAGAAGCGCGGACTGAAGCTGACATACAACGTGCCTTCCGGCCGCTGCTCCACGTACGCTCGCCCCTCCGCGAGCACATGCATTCCGGGTGGAAGCCGCCTCAACGCCTCAGGCACGGGCACGTCGGGTGCGCCCGAGGCGGGGACGAAATAGCCCTTCAGGGTGGACGTGTGTGGCGTGCGCGCCGTGTCGGGATCGCGCGCCAGCTCGTGCCAGAACCACTGGGACTCTTCGGCAATGCGTTGTTGCTGCAGGCGCTGAGCACCCCACAGGCTGGCCACCACGATGACCGCGAACAGCACGACGCTGCCCAGCACCGCCTGCGCGATGAAGGCCCGCTTGATCCTGCGCGGCAGCCCCTGTGTGGTCACGCGTTCCCGGTTCAGGTGGGCTGCGACACGTCCGCGACGCGGTACCCGGCCGACTGCACGGTATGCAGCAGCGGATTGTCGAACGGCTTGTCGATGGTCTTGCGCAGGTTGTAGAGGTGGCTGCGCAGGGTGTCCGAATCCGGCAGGCTGTTGCCCCAGATCTCGCGTTCGATTTCCTGGCGGCTGACCACCCGCGGCGACTCGCGCATCAGGATCGTCAGCAGCTTGAGGCCGATGGGCGATAGCTGCAGCTCGATCCCGCCGCGGGTCACCCGCAACGAGGTCGGGTCGAGCACCAGGTCACCGACCTTCAGTACTTCGCCGCCCACTTGGCGACGCTCGCGGCGGATCAGCGCGCGCAGCCGCGCCTCCAGTTCCTGCACCGCGAACGGCTTGGTCAGGTAGTCGTCGGCACCGACGGAAAGGCCGGCAAGCTTTTCCTCCAGCGTGTCGCGCGAGGTCAGCATCAGCACTGGGGTGGACTTGCGTGCCTCCTCGCGCAGGCGCTTGCACACCTCGACGCCGTCCAGGCGCGGCAGCATGAGGTCCAGGACGATGACGTCGTAGCTGTTTTCCGACGCAAGACGATAGCCGTCCAGCCCGTCCTGCGCGTAGTCGACCTCGAAACCGCGTCCCTCGAGGTACTCCCCCACCATCTCGGAGATGTTGCGGTTGTCCTCGACGATCAGCACCAGGCCGCCGTCCTTGATGTTCTGCATGGGTCACCCCAGGTTCTTCAGGTTTGTGAAGGGTGCCGCCCGGCGTGTTGAGACGACGTGAAGCCCCACGCCAAACCTGACCGCCAATTAAACTCGGGCACCGCCCTTCCGATACCTGCCATGCTCGAGCGATTCCTGCCCATCCTGCTGCTGCTCGGCTCCAACGTGTTCATGACCTTCGCGTGGTACGGGCACCTGCGCTACAAGTCCTCGCCGCTGATGCTGGCCATCCTCGCCAGCTGGGGCATCGCTTTGTTCGAATACTGCCTGATGGTGCCTGCCAACCGCATGGGCTCGATGGTGTACTCGGCGCCACAGCTCAAGGGCATGCAGGAAGTGATCACCCTGCTGGTGTTCGCCGGGTTCTCATCGTGGTACCTGGAGCAGCCGCTGAAGTGGAACCACTGGGCCGGCTTCGGCCTGATCGTGGTGGCGGCATGGCTGATCTTCCTGGACTGAGCGTGCCCGCGCCCGGTTTCGGCCCGGCGGTGGCGTTCATTCCCCGCGCTTGATCCGCTCCCAGTAGACGTCCTGCTCCGCCAGCGACAGTCCGGCCAGTCCACCCCGTTCGTCGGCGGCCAGCGCCTCCATCGCCCGGAAGCGGCGCTCGAACTTCTGGTTGGCACGGCGAAGCGCGGCACCCACGTCCACCTTGCCGTGGCGGGCCACGTTGGCGGCGACGAACAGCAGGTCGCCGATCTCCTCTTCCAGCCGTTGGTGCGCATCGGCCTCGCCGGCGGCGACGGCCGCGAACTCGGCGCGGACTTCGTCGGCCTCCTCATGCAGCTTGGCCAGCACCGGGTCGATCCCGGGCCAGTCGAAGCCGACAGCGGCGGCGCGCTTCTGCAGTTTCACCGCGCGCTGCCATTCGGGCAGGCCGCGGGCGATGCCCGCGAGCGCGGAGTCATCGGTGTCACCGCGCGCCGCGCGCTCCTGCCGCTTCTGGGCCTCCCACGCGGCGGTCTGCGCCTCGGCGTCCTCGACACTGGCACCGGCAAACACGTGCGGATGGCGACGCACCATCTTGTCGTTGATCGCATCGACCACGCCGGCAAAGTCGAAGGCACCCTGCTCCTCGGCCATGCGTGCATGGAACACCACCTGCAGCAGCAGGTCGCCCAGTTCGTCACGCAGGTCGGCCAGGTCGTCGCGGTCGATGGCATCGGCGACTTCGTATGCCTCTTCCACCGTGTAGGGGGCGATGGAGGCGAACGTCTGCTTCACATCCCACGGGCAGCCGCGCACGGGGTCGCGCAGTCGCGCCATGACCGCCAACAGACCTTCGATGCCGGTCGGCAAGCCGGCTGCGGCCATGGCATCGGCCTGCGCGTCCTGCTCCTGCTCAGCCATCCAGCCACTCCCGCCAGGGCAGCGCAGTGTCGCCGATGGCCACGAAGTCGCCGTTGAGCAGCGTTTCCCGCTGGTTGTAGCGGAAGGGGCGTCCCCGAGGGTCGAGCACCGCACCACCGGCGCCTTCCAGCACGCACTGGGCGGCGGCCGTATCCCACTCGCTGGTCGGCCCGAAGCGGGGGTAGATGTCCAGGCGGCCCTCGGCCACGCGGCAGAACTTGAGCGACGACCCCAGGCTGACCGGCTCCACCGCGCCATCCACGCTGGCGGCAAGGCGCGCCATGAAGGCCTCGGTGCGCGCGTCGCGATGGGAGCGGCTTGCGGCCACGCGCAGCGGCGCCTGGGCCGGCGCACGCACCCGCAGCGCGGTATCACGGTCGCCGTCGCGGCGGAATGCGCCGGACGATGCGCTGCCGTGCCACAGGTCGCCGGTCACCGGCGCCTGCACGACGCCGAACACCGCCTCGCCCGCATCCACCAGCGCGATGTTCACGGTGAACTCGCCGTTGCGCTTGATGAACTCGCGGGTGCCGTCCAGCGGGTCCACCACCCACAGCCTCGACCAGCCACGGCGCGTGGCGGTGGCCACCTCATGCGCCGATTCTTCCGACAGCACGGGGATGTCCGGGGTCAATGCCGCCAAACCCGCGACGATGCAGCGGTGTGCGGCCAGGTCGGCGGCGGTCAGCGGCGAGCGGTCATCCTTGTGCTGGATCGCGAACTCGCTGTCATAGACCGCGAGGATGGCCGTCGCGGCCTCGCGCGCGATCGCGATCACGCCTTCGCGCAGATCGGGGGGAATCCCACCCGCGATGGATGTGTTCATTGGTGATGCCTCAGCCACTCGCGGGCGATGAACAGCGCCGCGATGCTGCGGCCTTCGGAAAAATCCTCGCGCAGGATCAGCTCGTGCAGGCGATCGAGCTTCCACGGCACCTGTTCCAGCTCCTCCGGCTCGTCGCCGGGCAGGCGCTCGGGGTACAGGTCGCGGGCCAGCACCAGGTGCGCCTCGTGGCTCATGTAGGTGGGCGCCAGGGTCAATGAGCGCAGGTGCACCAGCGTGCGCGCGCCGAAGCCGACCTCCTCCTTGAGCTCGCGGTCGGCGGCCTGCACGGGCGTTTCGCCTTCGTCGATGCGCCCCTTGACCAGGCCCAGCTCATAGCGGTGCATGCCCGCGGCGTACTCGCGCACCAGCAGCACGGTGTCGTCGTCGAGCATCGGCACGACCACCACCGCGCCGTGCCCGCGGCCGTGCAGGCGCTGGAACTGCCGGCGCTCGCCGTTGCTGAACTCCAGGTCCATGCGCTCCAGCCGGTACGGGCCCGCATCGACTTCGGTGATGCCATGGATGGTGGGCAGGCGACGGGTCATGGCGTGCCGACCCATGGCGCGCGTCTGCGGATCGCGGCGCGGCGCGCCACGGCCTGAAGGCCGATAATGTGGGGATGGGCAAGACCAATCACGATACGCAGATGCTAGCAGACCCGGTCCAGGCCGCCGCGCTGGAGGCCGATGCCGCACGCTGGCGCGAACGCGACCTGGCGGTGCTGTGGCACCCGTGCACGCAGATGCGCGAACATCCGGGCACGCTGCCGCTGCTGCCCATCGCCCGCGGCGAGGGTGCATGGCTGGTCGGGCGCGACGGCCGTCGCTACCTGGACGCCATTTCCAGCTGGTGGACCAACCTGTTCGGCCACGCGGAGCCGCGCCTGGCCGACGCCATCGCGCAACAGGCCCGGACCCTGGAACACGTGATCCTGGCCGGCTGCTCGCATGCCCCGGCGGTGGAACTGGCCGAGCGGTTGCTGGCCGTGGCGCCGCGCCAGGCCGGACGGTCGCCGCTGGCCAAGGTCTTCTACGCCGACAACGGCTCGGCCGGCGTCGAGGTGGCGCTGAAGATGGCCTTCCACTGGTTCCGCAACCGCGGTGAACAGCGGCGCACGCGCTTCATCGCGCTGGAGAACGGCTACCACGGCGAAACCATCGGCGCGTTGTCGGTGGGCGACATCCCGCTGTACCGCCGCGTGTACGCCCCGTTGCTGATGGAAGCGCTGTTCGCGCCCTCGCCCGATGCCTACCTGTGCGAGCCCGGCGAAACCCCGGCAGAGCGCGCCCGCCGCGCCGCCGCGGCGTTGCGCGTCATCCTGGAACGCCACGACGGCGAAGTCTGCGCGCTGATCCTGGAGCCGCGCCTGCAGTGTGCGGGCGGCATGCGCATGCATGATCCGCTGTACCTGACGCTGGCGCGCGCGTTGTGCGACGAGTTCGGGGTGTTCCTGATCGCCGACGAGATCGCGGTGGGATTCGGCCGCACCGGCACGTTGTTCGCATGCGAGCAGGCGCCGGTACTCAACGAGGCGGGGGCCGCGGTCGCCGGCACCGCCAGCACGCCCACCGGGGCCGGCAGCGCCGCGCCGGTCGCCACCGCGGGCATCCAGCCGGATTTCCTGTGCCTGTCAAAGGGGCTGACCGGCGGTGCGCTGCCACTGGCGGCGGTGTTGACCACGGATGCGGTGTACAACGGCTTCCTCGACGACTCGCGCGAGCGCGCGTTCCTGCATTCGCACAGCTACACCGGCAATCCGCTGGCCTGCGCCGCAGCGCTGGCGTCGCTGGATATCTTCGAACAGGACGACATCATCGAGCGCAACCGCGCGACCGCCGCGACAATGGCGCGGCATGCCCAGGCGCTGTCCGACCACCCCCACGTGGCCGAGGTGCGCCAGGCCGGCATGGTGGTGGCTTTCGAACTCGCCCGTGGCGGCAACCGGGGCACGCCCTTCGCGCCGGCCGCGCGGGTGGGCCTGCACGCGTACCGCACCGCACTCGAGCAGGGCGTGCTGCTGCGCCCGCTGGGCGACGTGCTGTACTGGATGCCGCCTTATTGCATCGACGAGGATGCGCTGGCGCACCTGGCCACCACCACCCGCACGGCCATCGACCGTGCCATCGAGGACTCCCGCGCATGCGCCTGACCCGTGTCCATGTCGACCTGCCGCTGGCCGAAGACCAGCCGTTCGACCTGCCCGAAGGCCCCGCCGGCCACCTGGGCCGGGTCCTGCGCCTGGGCGTGGGCGACGCTTGCGTGCTGTTCAATGGCGACGGCCGGGACTATGACGCCCGCGTGGCCGCGGTCGGCAAGCGTGGCATGCGCGTGGAGGTGGGCAGCGCAAGGGCGGTGGCCAACGAGTCGCCGCTGTCGATCACCCTGCTGCAGGGCATCGCCCGCGGCGAGAAGATGGACCTGATCCTGCAGAAGGCCACCGAACTGGGGGTCTCCGCGATCCGCCCGCTGCATTCGCAACGCAGCGAGGTCAGGCTGGACGATGCGCGCGCGGCTAAGCGGCTGGCGCACTGGCAGTCGGTCGTGACTTCGGCGTGCGAACAGAGCGGCCGCGCGGTGGTGCCGTGCGTGGCGCCACCGGAACCGCTGCAGGCCGCGATCCGCGGACTGCCGCCCGGGGGCTTGCGGTTGATCCTGGATCCCGACGGCAGCGAGGCCTTCAGCACGCTCGGGTACGCGCCGGGCACGCCCGTGGTGCTGGCGGTCGGGCCGGAAGGGGGCTGGTCGCCACAGGACCGGGACCAACTGGTGGAAGGCGGTTTCAGCGGTGTACGGCTGGGCCCGCGGATCCTGCGCACCGAAACCGCGGGACTGGCGGCCATCGCCGCCCTGCAGGCACGCTTCGGCGACCTCGCCTGACGCGGCCAGGAACGCCGCGACTCAGGCCGCGGCGGCGAGCGCCTGGTTGATCAGGTGCTCGATGCCCTCCAGGTCTGGCAGCAATGCAGGCTCGTCGTTGAGCAGCACGCGCGCCCGGGCGCCGGCCGGCAGCCCATCCTGGTCGGGATCGACGCCGAGTGCGGCAGGCGAGACAG
Source organism: Aerolutibacter ruishenii (assembly GCF_007830115.1). Taxonomy (GTDB): domain Bacteria; phylum Pseudomonadota; class Gammaproteobacteria; order Xanthomonadales; family Xanthomonadaceae; genus Aerolutibacter; species Aerolutibacter ruishenii. The sequence continues at coordinate 72,481 of NZ_VLKP01000001.1, forward strand.
TCACCAGCCGCGGGAACCCCTGGGTGAGCAGCGCGAAATACGGTGCGCGCGGATTGCCACCCATGGCCTTGAGCACCACCATCTTGGCACCCAGTTCGGCGTTCTCGCGGGCGACGCCGGCCATGTCGGCAAACGCGACCAGCGGCAATTGCCATCCGCGCCAGCGAATGCGGCCCAGCAGCCAGTCGGGCGCGCCCTCCACCGGATCGGGCTGCGCATAGGACAGCACTTCGGCGATGGTGGCGTTGGGCAGCAGGAGCCGGCCCCCGGCGGTCTGGATCAACACGCCGCGGATGTCGTCCTGCTGGCTGGTCTGGGCTTGGCTCATGTCAGGCTCCGCCACGCGCGGCAGGCGCCGCGCGGCGAGTGGCGCGGACTGCGTTCGTCCGCCGGATGAAGTGGATGACGGGAGCCACGATCAGCCTCCCTGTTGTTGCCAGTGGGTGACCATGTGGCGACCCATCTCGGCCGGCTTGGCCACGGCCCCGCCACGCGCGGCCAGATCGGTCACCGCCGCCGCGTCGTAGCAGCCATCCACGTTCTGGCCGACGACGAGGCCACCGTTCCAGCCGAAGCTGAGCACGGCGTCAACGCGTGCCGGCTCGCTGCCGCTGAGCATCAGCACCGCGCTGTCGGCGGCGGGAATCGCGGCCAGGATGTCGTTGGCTCCCTCCTGGAAGGACAGTCCATTGCCGGTATCGCTGACGCCGATATTGTCGGGAACGATGTAGATCGTGCCCTGCTCCACCCGTTGTCCGGCCTCGGCCAGCACCACCGGCAACGTGGTGGCCCGCTGCATCTGTGCCACGAGGCGGTCGTAGCGGGCACCGTCCAGCCGCTGCTGCACAAGCACGGGCCGGACGAAATCGGCGGGCAGGCTGCCCAGCAACTGTCGGACCGCGTCGGGCCCACCAATGCCAGCCATCACCAGGACCGCGCCCCGTACCTTCTGGGGACCTCGTGCCGGGCTGTCGTCGACCAGGCTCATTGCCGCGATCCGCAGCTCCAGCGAGGCAAGGTCGCCGTTGAAACCGCCTTCGTCCGAAACCGTGGTCGCGTCAGGCTCGGCCCCGGAGGCCTGCTCGGCCCACCGCGCGGCAATCGCCGGCGAATTGGATGCCTCCTCGAGTTCGGCGGCCACCGGATCGAACGCGTTGGACGCCGGCACCGCGGCTTCGGATCGCAATTCAGGCTGCACACCGCCCAGGGACGGTTCGCCGACCGTGAGTTCCAGCGCAGCGAAATCGTCGGCGGCGCCCGGGCCAGGGTCCAGCGTCCAGTCAAGTGAAGGCTTGAGCGCGACTGCTTCGGTCGCTTCGGCGACTTCAACCGGTTCGACCGGGGTCGCCACGTCGAGATCGGCAGGAGATGACTGGACCACGACCCCGCCGGCCTCCTGCACCAGATCAGCGCGGTCGGTGCGGGCGACGTCCGCCTCCGCGATGTCGTCCACGACCGCTTCGGACGCGGTCCCCGCTGGCGTCGCCAGCGCCGGTGGCAGCACGTCGCCGTGCCCCTGCACCTTGGCCACCAGATGGCGCCGCCACCTCGCGGCGTCCCATCCCTCGCGGGAGACCACCAGCGCGGCTTCTTCGTAGATCACGTCAAGGGCAGGCGCATGCAGTGCGGTTTCGAGCCGATCGAGCGCATCCTCGGTCGGAACGTCCAACGCCACCACCAACGCATCTGGCTTGGCGTCCAGCACCGTGCCCGCATCCACCTGGGTCGGGTCGGCATGCAACACCAGCTCGACGCCGGCTTCGCCCAGCACCTCCGCCAGCCGCTCGCCGGCGGCTCCAGGTCGCGACAGCAGGACGACGCGTTTGGACTTGCTGCTCATGACGCGGGCCGTCCCCCCAGCAGATCGTGCACGTTACGCAGGAGTTCCGGCTCCTGGTACGGCTTGCCAAGGTAGCGGTTGACGCCGATTTCGAACGCGCGCTCACGATGCTTCTCGCCGGTACGCGACGTGATCATGATGATCGGCACGTTGCGCAGGCGCGGGTCGGCCTTCATCGCCGTCGCGAGCTCGTAACCGTCCATGCGCGGCATCTCGATGTCGAGCAACATCAGGTCGGGAACGATTTCCGCCATCCGCTCCAGCGCGTCGAGGCCATCCTTCGCGGTGGCGACCTCGAAGTTGGCGCGCTCCAGCACGCGACCGGTGACCTTGCGCATGGTGATCGAGTCGTCGACCACCATGACCAGCGGCACGCCACGCTGCTCGAATCCCGGAGCCAGCGGCTCGGCCTCGCGCGGCAGGACAACCTGGCGGCGGACCAGCGGCGCGACGTCGAGGATCACGACCACGCTGCCATCACCCATGATCGTGGCGCCGAAGATGCCTGGCACGGATGCAACCTGTGGCCCCACCGGCTTCACCACGATTTCGCGGTTGCCGACGATCTGGTCGATGGTCACCGCGGCACGCAGGTCGCCGGAGCGGACCAGCAGCACCGGCATCTGCATATGGCCTTCGGCCTTGGCCGGCGCGTGGCCCACCAGGCGACCCAGGTCGTGGATGGCGTAATCCTCGCCACCGTAGCGGTAGCTCGCGCCTTCGTCCTGCAGTTGATCGCGGGCGATGCGACCGACGCCGCTTACGGAGGCAATCGGTACGGCAAACGTGGTTTCGCCAATCTTGACGAACACCGCCTGGGTGACGGCCAGGGTTTGCGGCAGGCGCAGGGTGAAGTTGACGCCCTGTCCGGGGGTGGAGTGGATGTCCAGCGTGCCGCCGAGTTGGCGGACTTCGCTGGCCACCACGTCCATGCCCACGCCACGCCCGGCCAGCTTGCTGACCTCGGTCGCGGTTGAAAAACCGGGCTCGAGGATCAGCTGGTCGAGCAGGACGTCGGAGAGCATCGCATCCGGACGCACCAGGCCACGCTCCTCGCCACGTCGGCGGATGGCGGTGCGGTCGAGGCCGCGGCCGTCGTCGACCACCTCGATCACCACTTCCGAGCCTTCACGATGCAAGGCGATGCGGATCACGCCTTCATCGGGCTTGCCCGCCTTGCGGCGTTCGCCGGGCTTTTCAAGGCCGTGCGCGACCGAGTTGCGGAGCATGTGCTCCAGCGGCGCGGTCATGCGCTCAAGCACGTTGCGGTCGAGTTCGCCGTGGGTGCCTTCCAGCTTGAGCTGCACCTGCTTGCCCAGCTCAGCCGCTGCCTGGCGAACCACGCGGCGCAGGCGGGGCAGGAGGCCGTCGAATGGCACCATGCGGGTGCGCATCAGGCCTTCCTGCAACTCCGAACTGACGCGCGACTGTTGCAGCAGCAGGGTTTCGTACTGGCGGGTCAGGTCGTCGAGCGTGCCCTGCAGGCTGGTCTGGTCGGCAGCCGACTCGGCCAGCGCGCGCGACAGCTGCTGCAGGGTGGAGAAGCGGTCCAGTTCCAGCGGATCGAACGTGGCATCGACGGTCTCCTCGCGCTGGTAGCGCGCGACGATCTGCGCCTCTGTCTCGATCTCCAGGCGACGCAACAGGTCGCGCACGCGCAGGTTGGTCTGTTCCATTTCCGCGATCGAGGAGCGGAATGCACCCAACTGCTGCTCCAGGCGGGCACGGTAGATTGCCACCTCGCCCGCGTAGTTGACCAGCCGGTCCAGCAGGTCGGCGCGGATGCGTACCTGCTCCTGTGGTGCGCGGACGCCGATATCGTCCTCGTCCACCGCGGTTGCATCGCCAATGGGCGCCGAAAGCGGCTTGAGCGGCGCGGCCGCTTGCGGCGGCAGGTGGGTAAGGGCGGGCGTCCCAACGTTCGCCGCCTCTTCCTCGACTTCGGCCGGAACGACAGTGTCTGTCCACGGGATGTCGGCGGCGGTCGCACCGATCGGCGCCTCGCCCCAGGCACGGGCCTCGAACTCGGCGATGAGCACGCTCGGCATGGCGATCGCGCGGCGTTCGCCGACACGGGTCACCATCGTGTGCAGTCGGTCGAAACCACGCTCGAGCAGTGGCACGCCATCGCGTCCGAGTTCCCGGCGGTTCTCGACCACTGCCTCCAGCAGCGACTCCATGACGTGGCCGAGGTCACCGACGGCCATGATGCCCGCCATGCGCGCGCCACCCTTGAGGGTGTGCAGGTCGCGCTGCAGGCCGGCCAAGGCTTCGCGCTCGGTCGGCGTTTCGCGCAACTGGGCAAGCAGGCTATCGGAATGGTCGAGCAGATCGACACCTTCCTCGACGAAGATGTCGACGAGTTCAGTGTCCAGATCGCCAAGGTCGAGGGGCTCGTCCGGATCCGCGATGTCCCCCATTGCGGCGGCCAGCATCGCCGCCACTTCCGGGCTTGGCTCCGCGTCCGATACGGAGTCCGCGGAGACCAGGTCGCCGTCGGCGACTTCGGTGCGGCCTTCCGCTTCGGACAAGGCGGCATCGGCCAGCGTGACGTCGGATTCCAGCTCGACGTCGCCACCCGACTCGCCGATCTCGGCTGTACCTTGAGGCGCGGTCAGGCGATCCAGTTCCGCCCATTCCCAGCGTTCCATCTCGAGGCGCTCGGCTTCGAGGCGCTCGGCTTCGAGGCGTTCCGCTGCGAGACGTTCGGCTTCGAGGCGTCCGGCTTCGAGGCGTCCGGCTTCGAGGCGTTCGGCTTCGAGGCGCTCGCCTTCGAGGCGTTCGGCTTCGAGACGCTCGGCTTCGAGGCGTTCGGCTTCGAGACGATCGGCTTCGAGGCGTTCGGCTTCGAGGCGTTCGGCTTCGAGACGCTCGGCTTCGAGGCGTTCGGCTTCGAGACGATCGGCTTCGAGGCGCTCGGCTTCGAGGCGTTCGGCTTCGAGACGCTCGGCTTCGAGGCGCTCGGCTTCGAGACGCTCGGCTTCGAGACGCTCGGCTTCGAGACGCTCGGCTTCGAGGCGTTCGGCTTCGAGGCGCTCGACGTCGATCAATGCACTGTCACCGATGAAGTCGGACAGATCCATCGGCGCGACCGGGATCCCGGACTCGGCCACATCCCCGGCTTCGTATTCCGCCGCCAACTCCTCGTCGGCCAGCGTGAAGCGCGCTTCCGGCAGGCTGTCGCGCAATGCGGCTACACGCACGGCCAGGCCTTCGAACAACGGGACACGCGGTACGTCTGCCTGCAGCGACGCCATGGTGCGCTCGATGGCATCGGCCACCTCGCCCATGGCCGCCACGCCCTCATCGGTGGGCAACAGGCGTGCGGCCAGCAGACGCTTGACGTACATCTCGGCGGGACCAGTGACGCCAGTGATGACGGGCACTTCGGTCATCGCGAACGCGCCGTTCAGCGTGTGGATCGCACGTTGCAATGCGTCGTCGGCGGTGGCCCGCTCGGGCACCTGCGCCGCCAGCCAGTTGCGGATGGTGGCCAGGTGGCCATCGACTTCGACCCCGAGGATCTCCAGCAATACCGCATCCACCGATGCGGGCACGCTCGGCTCGACGACCGCCTCGGGCCCGGCGATGTCAGCCGGAACCGCAGCATCAATCGCATCGACAACCGTTGCAGACGCAGGCTCGACTGCGGGCGCGGCATCCTCCGGCGGCAATCCGGTCGCGGACACCGGTTCTCGCTCGACGTAGAACGCTTCCTCGCCGCTGGCCAGCAGGTCGGCATGTGCCTGCATGCCGGCCAGGTCCGCGGTGATGACGCCGGCACCTGCCAGCGCCGCGTGCAACTGCGGCAAGGCCGCGTGCGCACGCATGGCCAAGTCGATCACCGGAGGAGTGGCCGGTCGCGTGCCGTCCAGCACGCGGTTGAGCATGTTCTCGATCTTCCAGCTGAACTCACCCAGGGTCTTGGCGCCCACCAGGCGCCCGCTGCCCTTGAGGGTGTGGAACACGCGGCGGATCGGACGCAATTGCTCGGCGTCGTCCGGCATGGCCCGCCATGCGGGCAACAATGCATCGAGATTGGCGATTTCCTCGCCGAGTTCCTCGAGGAACACTTCGCGGATGTCGTCGTCGATGTCGTCGCTGTGTTCGAAGCCGCCCACGTTCGCCACAGGCGCGGAGGCGACCGGTTCCGTTACAGGCGCGACGAAATCCTGGACCGTCGATGCCAACGTGTCGGACACGGTGGGGGTCACGACGGCGTCCGGTGCGATGTCGGCCAGGGTCAGCGCAGGTCCGGGCATCTCCGCTTCGGCCAGCACGGACTCGGACTCGGACGGCGTTGCGGCGAGCGGCAACGGCCAGTACCCCAGGGCCTCCAGGCTCAGGCGCGCGATGTCGAGGATGCGCTCGCGATTGGGGCGCTGCTCGCGCAGTGCCTCCAGGTAGTACTCGACGCTGGCCAAGGCGTCGGCAAACGTGTCGAGCTGCTGTCCATTGGGCACCTTGCGGTGACCGAGAAGCTCGGTCTGGGTGTAGGCGCGGATGGCCTGCAGGTACTCGGCCGGTTGTTGCAGGTCGAGCATGCGCACGGCACCGCCCACCTCATCCAGCAGGCGCGGCACGTCGACCAGTTCGGCGTGGTCCCAATTGGTCTCCACGAATGCCACGAAGGCCTGGCGGGCATCACCGAAGTTGGCGATCGCCTCGCGCACCACCACTTCCAGCACGCGACGGGCTTCGTTGGCCAGCAGGTCTTCGTCGCTGTGGCTGTCGGCCATGCCCAGTCGGCTGACCTGATCGTCCAGCGACGCGTCCACGTACAGGAGTGCGCCCGCGACGTCCAGCAGCGCGGACTCGTCCGCGGCGCGCTGGCCGGAAACGATCTCGTGCATCGCATCGCGCTGTTGCTGCACGACGCTGCGGGCCACGCCCAGGCCCATCATGCCCAGCGTGTCGCTGACCCGGCCCAGGGCTTCTACCTGCGGCCGCAGTTCGCTGATGTCGGTCTTGCCGGTGCGCAGGTACAGGTCAAGGGCATCCTTGACCCGCATCAGGTCCTCCTTGATCGCCGCGGACACCGTGTCCAGCAGCGCGCGGTTGCGCCCGCTGAGGCTGCCTCGCGCGTGCTCGATCTCGGTCTCGCTGGGCAGCTGGGCGTTCAGATCGAAGGTACGGCGCAGGTCATCCAGCGCCGGATGGGTAGCACCGTGGTGCGCCACGTGGTACAGCAACTGCCGGGTGGGCTCGGTCGCCGCTTCGTCACGGGGACCGCTGAAACCATCGCCCTCCAGCATGAAGCGCACTTCACGCTCCACGCCTGCGAATGCCTGGCGCAGCGCCCTGCTCGGCTGCAGCGCACCGTCGCGGACGGCCTGCGCGACCGATGACGCCACCCACAACATGCGGCGCAGGGGCTCGACGACCACCTCGGCAAGCAGGTCTTCGACCGCACGCGCCAACTGGCCTGCGTCGGCCGGCAAACCGTCCTCGGGCCAGCGTGCCAAGGCTTCGCGCAGCGCACCCAGTTGCTGGCGCCCGGCCTGGGTGGACGGCATTCCCGGGTTGGGCGCCGATATGCCCTCGGGCAACGGCCGGTCCAGGTCCGGCGAGAACAGCACGCTCTCGTTGAGGCCGGGCTCGCCGCGCGTGGCGCGCAGTTCATTCAACAGCGGCAGCAGCACGATCGGGATGTCCCGATGGCCGCCCTGCAGGCGCTCCAGGTAGTCAGGCAACTGGACCGCGCCGCGCATCAGAACGGCGCACGCTTCGTCGCGGTCCACCACGTCGCCGCGCATCAGCGCCAACGACAGGCGTTCCATTTCCTCGGCGACCATCGCCGGGGCGTAGAGTTCGACCATCCTCAGCGTGCCGTGCACCTGGTGCAGGTGCGCGGCGCATTCCTTCATCCGGCTGGCGTCCCCCGACGACTCGGCGAAAGCCTCGATGGCCTCGCGCGCGTGGCGCATGGTTTCGTCCAGCTCCGGCTTGATCCAGCCCAGCGTGGTGGTGTCGATCGCGTCACGCATCACGGTCATCGCACCCCCAACGTGCGGCCGGCACCGTGCCTCGAAGGGCAACGGCAAACCGGACTAATCTTCCTCGGCCTCGACATGGCGACTGCTGCCTTGCTTACGTCAGGCCGGCAGCTTGAAGTCGGCGACCGAGCGGCGCAGGTCGGCGGCGAGCTGTGCCAGGTTTCCAATCGACTGCGCGGTCTGGCTCGCACCCTGCGAGGTCTGCGCGGTGATCGACTGGATCGTGTTCATCGTCGCGGTGATGTTCGATGCCGCGCTGGACTGCTGCTGCGCCGCACTGGAAATCCCTTGAATCAGGCCCGACAGGTCGGACGACACCTTTTCGATCTCGCCCAGCGCGGTACCCGCATCCTCGGCCAGTCGCGCACCGGCGACCACTTCCGAGGTCGTCTGTTCCATCGAAGACACTGCTTCGTTGGTATCGCTCTGGATGGTCTGCACCAGCGTTTCGATTCGCTTGGTCGCATTGGAGGAGCGCTCGGCGAGTCGCTGCACTTCGTCGGCCACCACCGCGAACCCGCGACCCGCCTCGCCCGCCGAGGCCGCCTGGATGGCGGCGTTCAGCGCCAGGATGTTGGTCTGTTCCGAGATGTCGTTGATCAGTTCCACGATCGAGCCGATTTCCTGCGACGACTCACCCAGCCGCTTGATGCGCTTCGAGGTTTCCTGGATCTGGTCGCGGATGCTGTCCATGCCGGCGATCGTCTGCCGCACCACGCCCGCGCCCTTGGTCGCGATCTGCACCGAGCGTTGCGCCACTTCCGCGGATTCGGTGGAGTTGCGCGACACCTGGTCGATGCTGGCCGCGATTTCGCTGATTCGGTCGGAAGCGGAGTTGATTTCCTGCGCCTGGTGCTCGGCCGCTTCGGCCAGGTGCAGCGCCGTGGCCTGCGTTTCCTGCGCGCTGGACGCCACCTGCACCGAGGTGTCGGTAATCGTCTGCACCAGGCTGCGCAGCTGCTCCACGGCGAAGTTGATCGAGTCCGCGATCGCGCCGGTCATGTCCTCGGTCACGGTCGCCTTCACGGTCAGGTCGCCTTCGGCGAGCGAACCCATTTCGTCCAGCAGGCGCATGATCGCCTCCTGGTTGCGGTCGTTGAGTTCCTTGGTGGATTCGTAGCGCTGCTTCTGCGCGCTGTTGAGCGACCACAGCAAGCCGGCAATGGCGATCAGCGCGGCCAGGCCCGACAGGACCGACAACCAGAAGTTGCCGAGGATGCTGGTGTCCTTCAGCGAGCCGAAAGCGGTGAAGGCGGAGAACAGGTTGCGGCTGTCGTTGAGCAGCTTGTCCGAACCGGCGGTCAGCGCGGCGGCGGACGACTGCGCGGCGAACAGGTTCCTGGAATTGCCGAGGATCGCGTCGACGTCGGTCTTCATCTTCTTCCAGCGCGTCTCGGTGCGGGCCAGCGCAGCGAGTGCACCGCCATTGGACAGCGCGGTCACGCCAGCGGCCTGGTCGCCCTTGCGAAGGCCGGTGAGCACGTTGTCGAACACGGTCGCGTTGCGGCCCAGCGCGTCACCCGCGCGCGCCGCGCTGGTGCCACCGGCGCGGATTTCGGTGATCGAGCCGGCCATCGCCGAGGACAACACCACCTGGCGCAGCGCCAGGTACACCTGCGACGAGGGCGAACCACTGGCCGACATCGCGCGCACCAGCTCGTCCAGCTCGGCCTGCAGCGACGAGACTTCGCTGGCGAAGCTGTTGGCGTTGCCCGCCAGGCCCAGCAGCGCCTTCTCCGAGGCGATCACCTGGTCGGCGCTCTTGCCCAGCGGCGCCCAGCTGTCGGTCACGGTCCTGATCGGACCCGACACCCCGGCGGTGGTGCCGAAGTTGGTATTGAGCTGCTGGATGTCCTCGTCGATCTTCGCCTTGGTGCCCTTGAAGGCGGCGAACGCGGTCGAGTCACCGCCCACCGCCTCGCGGCCCTGGTTGGCCAGCTGCTGCGACAGCACCTGCAGGTTGGAAGCCGCGGAGCTTGCGCCACCGAGGCGGGCGGCCTTCCAGGTCGCGTAACCGGTGTTCGCGCCAAAGACGAGCAGCGATACGCCCAGCACGGTCAGCCAGGTATTGACGCCCAGGCTGCGGGCCTTGCCGGCGACGGTGTTCATGTTAGTGCTCATGGTTCAACCTCGAAGTGTCGCGGGTGCGGTCAGGCCGCGGCTTGTCTGAATTCGGGCGTGCGCGTCAGCCGGTCCAGGCTGAAGACGCCCCATGCGTGTTGGTCCAACCGGTAGGCGCGATCGACGAAGTGGCCGTAACGGCCTTCCGCCAGCTGCACCGCGACCACGTCGTCGCCGGGCAGCTCCTGCTCCTCGACGAAGCTGCGCTGTCCATACAGTTCGTCGATCAGTACGGCCACGTCGCCGCCGGCCTGGCGGACCAGCAGGATGCGCTGGCTCTCGTGCAGTACCGTGCGCTCGCCCTCCAGGAACTGCTTGAGGTCGACGATCGGCAGCAGGTTGCCGCGCACGTTGGCCACGCCCAGCATCCACGGTTGCGCTCCCGGCACCGGCGTCACCTGCGGCAGCGGCAGGATCTCGCGCACCTCATCGAAGCCTGCGGCCAGCCTGCGCGAGCCGATGCGGAAACCCACGCCGCGCCACAGGCCCGGCGCGTCGAGCTGTTCCGGCAGACCGACCACGTGGGCCAGGCTGCGCTGCTCGTAATCCGCAAGGACATCGAAGGGAACAAGGGCCATGTCACCCCCCGAGCAGGGCGTTGATCCGGGCCACCAGTTCGTCTTCGCGCGGCGGCTTGACGATGTAGTCCTTCGCACCCTGGCGCAGGCCCCACGCCTTGTCCGTTTCCATGCCCTTGGTGCTGACGATGAGCACGGGGATGGCCTTGGTGTCAGCGTCGCGCGACAGCGCCCGGGTGGCCTGGAAGCCGTTCATGCCCGGCAGGACCACGTCCATCAGCACCAGGTCGGGCTTTTCGCGGCGGCATACCTCGATGCCGTCCTCGGCGCTGCCGGAGGCCAGCACATCATGGCCATTGCGCTCCAGCAGCTGGGTGAGGACGGCCGTATCGGTCGGCGAGTCCTCGATCAGAAGAATTCGTGCCATTGGTTGCCTTCCCCCCCCGGTCAGGCGTTGACGTGCGTGCGGATCGCGCCGAGGAGTTCCTCGCGCGTGAATGGCTTGGTCAGGTACTGCTCGGAACCGACGATCCGGCCACGGGCCTTGTCGAACAGGCCGTCCTTGGACGACAACATGATCACCGGCGTGGCCTTGAACAACTGGTTGTTCTTGATCAGCGCGCAGGTCTGGTAGCCGTCCAGCCGCGGCATCATGATGTCCACGAAGATGATCTGTGGCTGCTGGTCGGCGATCTTGGCCAGCGCCTCGAAGCCGTCGGTGGCGGTGACCACCTCGCAGCCTTCACGCTTGAGCAAAGTCTCGGCCGTGCGCCGGATGGTCTTGGAGTCATCGATCACCATGACCCTCAAACCACCGAGGCTGCCGTTGCGCTCCTCGTCTTGCATTCTAAGTTCCCCGGACGTGGGCGCCGTTGATTCGTCGGGCACCTCACCAGACTCCCTTTATTCCAAGCCGGACACGCACTGTCAAGCGCGTTTTCCGGGGATTTGGCCGAATGCCGAACTGCGGCACGGTTACCACCCCCTCGCCTGCTACCATCGCAGCCACCTCCTCCTGCGCGCCCGCCATGCCGCTCGACATCGTTGTGGTGATGGACCCGATCGGCTCCATCAAGATCGTCAAGGATTCCACCTTCGCCATGCTCCTGGAGGCCCAGCGGCGTGGCCATCGGCTGCATTACGTGGTTCCAGGCGGGCTGTTCCTGCGTGACGGGGTGGCCCATGCCCATGCCGCGGCGCTGACCGTGCAGGATGATCCGCGCGGATGGTTCGAATTGGGACGCGCGTCACATATCGAGCTGGGCCGCGGCCACGTGGTGCTGATGCGCACGGACCCGCCGGTGGATGCCTCCTACCTGCACGACACCCAGATCCTGGGGCTGGCGCAGCGTGCCGGCGCGCTGGTGGTCAACGACCCGCAGGGCCTGCGCGACATGAACGAGAAACTGACAGCATTGGAGTTCCCGCAGTGCTGCCCGCCCACCCTGGTCAGCCGCGACGCCGCCGCAATCAAGGCCTTCATCGCCGAACATGGCGATGCGGTGCTCAAGACCCTGGACGGCATGGGCGGGCGCTCGATCTTCCGCGCCCGGGCCGGCGACCCCAACACCAACGTGATCCTGGAAACCTTGACCGAGGGCGGCCGCCACCTCGCCATGGCCCAGCGCTACATCCCCGAGATCACCGCAGGCGACAAGCGCATCCTGCTGGTCGATGGCGTGGCGGTGGACTACTGCCTGGCGCGCATCCCGCAGGGCGACGAGTTCCGCGGCAACCTGGCCGCCGGCGGCCGTGGCGAAGGCCGCCCGCTGACCGATCGCGACCGCTGGATCGCCGCGCAGGTGGGCCCGGAGATGAAGCGCCGCGGCATGCTGTTCGTGGGCCTGGACGTGATCGGTGACTACCTGACCGAGGTCAACGTCACCAGCCCGACCTGCATCCGCGAGCTGGACGCCCAGTTCGGGCTGAACATTGCCGGCCAGCTGTTCGACGCCATCGAGTCGCGGCTGGCATGAGGCAGGTGGGTACGGTCAGTCCGCCGCGGAGGTGGGCATGGCGGCCGTGATGCCTGCGCCCGGCCTGGGCGGCCCGGGCGTGGGCGAAAGCCAGCGCCTGAGCGCGACGATGGTGCTGTCGCTGCTGGTGCACGGCCTGGTGGTGCTGGGCTTCGGCTTCGCATTGGAAAGCGCGGCGCCCGTGGTGCCTACGCTGGACGTGATCCTGACCCAGACCACCTCGGCACTGACGCCCGAGCAGGCGGACTTCCTGGCCCAGGCCAGCAACCAGGGCGGCGGTGAGCACGACAAGGCCAGCAGGCCGCGCGACAACCAGACCGGGCCGATGGCGCAGGAGCAACCCGGCGTGGCCCCCCGCCCCATGCGCGCGCAGGCGCCCACGCCTCGGCCCGAGCCACGCGAACGGGTAGTCAGCAGCAGCGCCAGCGAGACCGCAGCCCCAACCCCGCGCGCCACCCCCACGCCCACCGCCACCCCGTTGCCGCGCGGCGCGGAGAAGGTGGAACGCGACATGGCGATGGCACGTCTGGCGGCGGAAATACACCTGCGCTCGGAGCGCTACGCCAAGCGTCCCAAACGCAAGTTCGTGTCCGCGAGCACGCAGGAATACGCGTGGGCGGGCTACCTCAACGAATGGGTCAAACGCGTTGAGCGCGTGGGCAACCTGAACTACCCCGACGAGGCGCGCCGCCGCCGGTTGTCCGGGCAGGTGGTGATCAGCGTGGCCATCCGTCGCAATGGCACGGTGGAACGCGCGGAGATCGTGCAGAGCAGCGGCGTCCCGCTGCTGGATGCCTCGGCGCTGCGCATCGCGCGCCTGGCCGAACCTTACCCGCCACTGCCCAGGACCGAGGAAGACCCGGACATCCTGCACGTGACCCGCACCTGGCTGTTCCTGCCGGGCGGTGAACTGATCGACGATTGATCCGCCGGTGCCGGCGCGAACCCGATGCCATGGGCAGCGCAGGCCTGACCGCGCGTGACACGGGCGTCGGCCGCCTCCGGCTGGAGGCTTCGGGGGGCCTCAGCGCTTGGCCGCTCGCAGTGCTTGTTGTTCGACGAGGGTCAACGCGACATTGTTGCGCAGATAGGCGGGCTCCACGCGTTCCGGGGCGATGGCCTCGCCACGCGCGCAGGCCAGCACCGCCAGGCGCGCGATGTCGCCGGCATGCGGCAATGCCGCCGCATCGATCGAGGCCAGGCGGCCCTCCAGCCGCTGGCGCAGGGCGCCGTCGACGGCGGCAAAACCGGTACCCACGCCCTGCCAATCGCGCGCATCGCCGACGAGATCGAAGACGGAGGGACTTCCGACCTGCTCGGGCGAGCACGCGACCGCATCGCCGTCGCGACGCTCGAACGCGCCGGTGTAGACCTCGCCCATGCGGGCGTCGATGGCCGCCAGCACACGTGGCCCGGGCATCTGCAGGGCCAATGCCGCCAATGTTGAAACCGGCACCAGCGGCCGGTCCAGGGCCAGCGCCACGCCCTGCGCCAGCGCGATCGCCAGCCGCACACCGGTGAATGCGCCGGGGCCACGCCCCAATGCGACGGCATCGAGCTGGGTGCGGGCCAGCCCGGCATCGGCCAGCAGCGTGCCAGCCCACGGCAGAGCCAACTCGGCATGACGGCGCGGGGCGATCTCGAAGCGCTCGCGCAGCTCGCCGTCCACCCACAGCGCCACCGAGCAGGCCTCGGTGGCCAGTTCAAAGGCGAGCAGCTTCATGCGGCGGGCGCGGTACCAGGCCGCGGAGCGTGGTGGTGTGGGCGGGTGCCGGTCATGGAGGCATTCTACCCGTGCGCTTCGGCGGAGCGGGCCGCAGCGCGCGGGTGCTAGGCGCCGGACTCCAGCGAGGGCGGGACCTGGGCGAAGAACGCCCCCACGTCCTCGACACGACGGGTCCTGGGCAAGGGTGGCAACGAATCGAGGAACAACCGGCCATAGCTGCGGCCGAGGATCCGCGGATCGCACAACACCAGCACGCCGCGATCCGACTCGCTGCGGATCAGGCGGCCTGCACCCTGCTTGAGCGCGATCACCGCCTGTGGCAACTGCTCGTCGCGGAACGGGTTGCCGCCGCGCCGGCGCACTGCATCCAGCCGTGCTTCGAACACGGGATCGTCGGGGGCGCCAAAGGGCAGCTTGTCGATCACCACGACGCTGAGCGCATCGCCGGCCACGTCCACGCCTTCGCGGAAACTGGCCGCACCCAGCAGCACGCCATTGCCGGATTCGCGGAAGCGCTCCAGCAGCACGCCACGCGGGGCCTCGCCCTGCACGAACAGCGGCCAGGGACCGCCCCGCAGCAGTTCGGCGACCTCGCGCAGGGCGCGGTGCGAGGCGAACAGCACGAAGGCGCGGCCATTGGACGCCTCCAGCACCGGCCGGATCGCGGCGACGACGGCCTCGGTGTAGTTGCGCGCCATCGGGTCGGGCAGGTCGCGCGGCAGGTAGCACAGCGCCTGTTGCGGCCAGTCGAACGGACTGGGTGCCAGCAGCGTGGGCGTGCGTGCGGCACTCAGGCCCAGCTTGATGGCGAAATGCTCGAAGCGACCGCCCACGGCCAGCGTCGCCGAGGTGAACACCCAGGCCGCCTGCGATTGCACGCGATGCCGGGCCAAGGGACCCGCCACGTCCAGCGGCGTGCGGGTGAGCCGGAATCCTTTCGCGGTCAGCTCGTACCAGCGGACGCTGTCGGCGTCCGAGTCCGCCTGCGCGTTGTTTTCATCCTCGCCACCGGCAATCTGCCCGGGGCCGGCGCCCACAGGCACGGGCGCGACCACGGACGTCGCCGCTCGGCCATCGCGCGCCTCGTCGAGCGCCCCGGACGCCAAGGCAGGCACAGCATCGAAGTCGGCGAAATCCCCGGCGAACGGATCGGTTTCCTCGTCAGTGCGGGGTGCCAGCTCACGCCAGCGCCGCAGGCGCAGTTCGAACTCCTTGGCGCGGGCGGTGCAGCTGTCCAGGCCCGGCGCGGATTCGCGCACCGGCAGCAGCGCGGCGTGCAGGTCAGCCAGGGCCTGCTCCAGGGCCAGCAGCGCTTCCTCGGCGGCGGGCAACTCGGCCGCGCGGAGCCGGGTGGCCCGCACCGGCAGGTCGTCCATGGCCGCGCGCAGGCCACGCACGGCATGCTCCAGCGCGCGCGCGGGCTCCTGCACGACCGCCAACGCACCGGGCGAGGTCTTGCATTCGCTGACGGCATCGCGCGCCAGTTCAACCAGCGGCCGCGCGCTGATCGATTCGCCGAAGAACTGCGCGGCGAGATCCGGCAACTGGTGTGCTTCGTCGACCACGAAGGCCTGCGCGCCGGGCAGGATTTCGCCGAAGCCTTCCTGTTTGAGCGCAAGGTCGGCCAGCAGCAGGTGGTGGTTGACCACCACGATGTCGGCCGCCTGCGCGCGCTGGCGCGCCTGCACCACGAAACACTCGGAGAAGAACGGGCATTCGCTGCCCAGGCAGTTCTCGGCGGTGCTGGTGACCATCGGCCACAATGGTGAATCTTCGGCGATGCCGTCCATCTCGGCCAGGTCGCCCATGCGGGTGCGCCCGGCCCACGCGACGATGCGCTGGAACTGCGCGGCGTGTTCGCGGCTCGGGAAGCGGCCTTCGCCCTTGGCCTGCTGCAGCCGGTAGTGGCACAGGTAGTTGGCGCGGCCCTTGAGCAGCGCGGTCTTCATCCCCTTGCCCAGCGCATCGCGCACGCGCGGAAGATCGCGGTGGTACAGCTGGTCCTGCAGGGCGCGGGTGCCGGTGGAGATGATGGTCTTGAGGCCCGACAGGATCGCCGGCACCAGGTAGGCGAAGGTCTTGCCGGTGCCGGTGCCGGCCTCCGCCAGCAGCACGCCACGGGTCTCGAACGCATCGGCGATCGCCGCCGACAGGTCCTGCTGCGCGGGGCGTGGCGCGAACGCCGGCAACGCACGCGCGAGGTCACCGCCCTCGCTGAGGGCGGCGCGGCTGGCCACGCCCAATCGACTGCTGTTCATCGTTGCCGGGTCCTTGGCGTCATGCGGGCGGGGCGAGACTCGCCCGCCCCGGTGGTGCGGTTGCCTAACGTGTGCCTCATTGTCCGTCGACGGGCGCCTCGGGCACGCGTTTGGCCGGGTCGGGCTCCTCGCGGCGCTCACCGATGCCGAACCATTCGCGCCAGCCGCCGCCGGTGTCCTCGCCTTCGGCACCCTCCTCCGGCAGCGTGGGCTCGGGGGCCGGGCACGGCGTGTATGCGGGGGCGAAGCCGGCGACGAAGGCGAAGCGGCGGGCCCCCGCGCAACCGGCGTCGGTGGTGTTGGAGCCGATCACCCACTGCCAGTCGAGGCCCTTGTCGCCTACCTGCAACGGCGCGGTCGGCAACCGTGCGAACAGCGCCGACCACACCCGCATCGCACCCGTGGCACCGTACAGGCCGGTGGTCTTGTTCTGGTCGTTGCCCACCCAGATCACCGCCAGGTGGTCGCCGGTCCAGCCGGCGAACCAGCTGTCGCGGCCGTCGTTGCTGGTGCCGGTCTTGCCTGCGGGCGACAGACGGCCGAGGCCATCGCTCATCAACTGGCGCCCGGTGCCGCTGGACACGGCCTGCTGCAGCGCGATGGTGATCAGGCGCGCGGCGATGGCATCGCCCTCCTGTGCCGGCGCCGGCTCCTTGTCGTAGCGCTTGAGCGCCTTGCCGTTGGCATCGAGCACACCGCGCACCGCGTGCAGCGGCTGGATCTCGCCACCGGACGCGAGGAACTGGTACAGCTGCGCCATCGCGTACGGGCTCTGGTCCACCGAGCCGAGGATCAATGCCGGGTTCGGCGCGGCCTCGATACCCGCCAGCGTGCGGATCAGGTCGGCGATACGCTCGGGGGCGACCTGCATGCCCACGCGCACCGTGGCCTGGTTGTAGGACTGCGCCAGTGCGTCGATCAGGCGCACGGTGCCGTGGCTGCGGCCGTCGGAATTGCCGGGGTTCCAGTTCTTGCCTTTGCCCAGGTTGACCGTGACCGGTGAATCGTCGACCCAACTGGCCAGCGAGAACCGCTCCGGCTGCGCCAGCGCCAGCAGGTACACGAAGGGCTTGAGCAGCGACCCGACCGGGCGCTGCGCCTCGACCGCGCGGTTGAAACCGTGCTCGGTGAATTCGCGCGCGCCGACCACGGCCACGACTTCGCCGTTGTGCACGTCGGTCACCACCACGCCGGCCTGCAGCTCCGGGCGGGTGCGGTGCGACAACGACTTCAGCGTGCGCGCGACCGAACCTTCGGCGTTGGCCTGGGCGGCGGGCGACATGCCGGTCATGACGCTCAGGCCCGCGCCCGCCAGTTCGTCCTCGGGATAATCGCGGGCCAGTTGCCGGCGCACCAGGTCGACATACGCCGGGAACCGGTTGGCCGCGATGGCGCGCGGACTGTCGGTGACGCCCAGCGGCGCCTTCAGCGCCCGCTGGTATTCGGCATCGTCGATCAGGCCGGTTTCGTGGAACTCGCCCAGGGCGAAGTTGCGGCGCTCCAGTGCGCGCTCGGGATTGCGCCGCGGGTCGTACCACGACGGGCCGCGGACGATGCCCACCAGCAGCGCGATCTGCTCGGTGGTCAGGTCGCGCAGGTCGCGGCCAAACCAGAACTCGGCACCCGCCGCCACGCCATGGATGGCCTGGTTGCCCCGTTGGCCGAGATAGACCTGGTTGAGGTAGGCCTCGAGGATGGTGCGCTTGTCGTAGCGCGCCTCGATCAGCAGGGCGTACAGAATCTCCTTGCCCTTGCGTTGCAGGGTCTGTTCCTTGCCGATGCCGAGCAGGCCACTGCGCGCCAGCTGCTGGGTCAGGGTGCTGGCGCCCTGCCGGCTGCCGGTGGCGGTCTTGAACGCGGCGCGCAGCATGCCGGTGAAATCGATGCCGATGTGGTGGTTGAAGTCGCGGTCTTCCACGGCCTGCAGACCGGTGACCAGCAGCTCGGGCACCTCGTCGATGCGGACCAGGCGGCGTTCTTCCTGCTTCTGGCCGTAGAGCGTGGCGATCCGCGCGGGGTCCAGTCGCGCACCACGCAGGGCCTTCCTGCTGGCCGCGTCGCGGACGCTGGCTACGCGCCCGCCGGAAAGCACTACTTCCACCCGACGCTTGGGCACGGAACCATCCACGTCGTTGAAGCCGCGACTGGAAATCCGCCACCGGCCGCCTTCGCGACTGTAGCTGCCTTCGCGCACGCCATCGCCCTGCCGGTACGCCGCGGCGTCCAGTTCGGTCTTCAGCGTGCCGGCGTCCATCGCCAGGCCTGGCGCCAGTTCCAGCGGACGGGCGTACACGCGCGTCGGGATCTGCCAGCGCAACTGGCCAAAGCGCTGCCCCACCTCGTGGTTGAGGTACAGCGAGTAGGGGATCAGGAAGCCCAGGCCCAGGCCAATCGCCGCCAGGATCCAGATGACGATGCGGCGGCGCCACTGCGGTGAGGCGGAATCGTCGGGAGTGTCGTCTTCGTCGTAATCGATCTGGGCCACGGCATGGGAGAATGGCAGGGCGTCGCCCTGGTGGCGTCGAGTCTAACCCAGCCTCCGTCCCGCCCCATGCGGCATGGCGGAGGCGGCAACCGTACGGTGGGAGTCCCTTCAGCATGCCGATGTCGCCGGCCGAACTCCGGTTCCTGATCAACCGGACGACGGGCCTGTTCCACCGCGGCCTGGCCAGTCTTCGGACGCGGGGTTTGCGTGCGTCCTGGCATCGGGTGCTCAAGCAGTTCCACCGGGTGCCGGCGTCGGCACGGCCGGCGCTGTACCTTCCGGACTCCCGGCCGTTCGCGCCCTTCGCCGTACCGCACAGCAATGCGCCGCGGGCCAGCATCATCATTCCGGTGTTCAACCAGGCCGAACACACCCTGGTGTGCCTGCGCGCACTGGCCGAACATCCGCCGGCCGCCTGCGTCGAAGTCATCGTGGTGGACGACGGCTCCAGCGATGACACGACGCGCCTGCTGCCGCAACTGGACGGGCTGCGCTTCCACCGCCGCGATGCCAATGGCGGCTTCATAGCCGCCTGCAACACCGGCGCCGCCGTGGCGCGAGGCGAGATGCTGGTGTTCCTCAACAACGACACCGTGCCGCAACCGGGTTGGCTGGATGCGCTGCTGGACACCTTCGACACGCATCCGGACAGCGGGCTGGTGGGGGCGCAACTGCTGTATCCCGATGGTCGCCTGCAGGAAGCCGGAGCCGCGATCCGTGCCGATGGTTCCGCCGAGAAGCTGGGGCGCAACGAGCACGTCGACTCGCCCCTGCATGCCTTCGTCAAGCGCGTCGACTATTGCTCGGCGGCCGCCATCGCGATTCCCGCCGGGCTGTTCCACACGGTGGGCGGCTTCGATCCCCACTACGCACCGGCCTTCTACGAAGATACCGACCTGGGCATGCAGGTGCGGCGCGCGGGCCGGCAGGTACGGGTACAGCCGGCCGCGCGCGTGGTCCACGTGGAAGGCGTTACCACCGGCGTGGATACCCGCACCGGGATCAAGCAGTACCAGGTACGCAACCAGTCCCGGTTTGCGGAACGCTGGCAGGACGCGTTGTCCGCGCACCCCCCGGCCGATGCGTTGCCAGCCAGCCTGTCCGACCATCGCTACGACGGGATGGTGCTGGTGATCGATGCATTGACGCCGCAACCGGACCGCGACTCGGGCTCGCTGCGTTGCATCAACCTGATGCGCATGCTGCTGCAGGAGAACATGGGGGTGGTGTTCGTTCCCGCCAGCCTCGGATGGGACGGGGATTACACCCGCGCGCTGCAACAACTCGGGGTGGAGGCATGGTATTCGCCCTTCGCGCGCAGCCTGCCGGACTGGTTGCGCACCCACGGACCGCGCTTCGGGACGGTGATCGTGAGCCGGCATTACGTGCTGGGCGAAGTGCTGCCGCTGCTGCGTCGCTTCGCCCCGCAGGCCAGGGTGGTGTTCGACACCGTGGACCTGCACTACCTGCGCGAACTGCGCGGTGCCCGCATGCAGGGCAGCGCGGCACTGCTGAAGGCGGCCGAGCGCACCCGCCGCAGCGAACTGGACCTGATCAACCGCAGTGACGTGACGCTGGTGGTCAGCGAGGTCGAGCGCGCGCTGCTGGCGCAGGATGCCCCGCATGCGCGGGTGGAGGTGCTGTCCAACCTGCACGAACTTGCCGATCCCGGGGCGCCATTCGAGCAGCGCAGGGACATCATGTTCGTCGGTGGCTTCCGCCATCCACCCAACGTCGACGGGGTCCTGTGGTTCGCGACGCAGGTGTGGCCGCGGATCCACGCGGCCGAACCCGGCATCGTCTTCCACTGCATTGGCGGCGACGTGCCCCCCGAGATCAGCGCGTTGTCGGCGCAGCCGGGTATCCGGGTGCATGGGCACGTGCCGGATATCGGTCCGTTCCTGTCGGGTGTGCGGCTGTCGGTGGCGCCATTGCGCTTCGGCGCGGGGGTCAAGGGCAAGGTCAACCTGGGCATGGCGCACGGGCAGCCGGTGGTGGCGACGTCGTGCGCCGTCGAGGGCATGCACCTGCGGGACGGCGAGGATGTGCTGGTGGCCGACACGCCGGAGCCGTTCGCCCAGGCCGTGTTGCGGGCCTACCGCGACCCGGACTTGTGGTCGCGCATGGCGGCAGGCGGGCGCGAGAACGTGGCCCGCCATTTTTCGCTGGAGGCGGCCCGGGCCGTGGTCCGTCGCCTGCTGCCGGGTCAGGGCCCGGCCGCGGACGCCTGACGCAGTCGAGCGGCGAGTTCCGCCGCCCCGGCCACGCCGGGGTCCAGTCCGATGGCGGCATCGAGCGCGCGACGTGCCGCGTCCAACTCGCCCGCCCCGACCCGTTCGTTGCCTACCGCGACCCAGCGTTGCGCCAGGCGGCCGCGCGCCGCAGGCAGCGTCCGGTCGGTAGGCTCGAGAACGCGGACCGCGTCCAGGCACGCCGTGGCGCTGGAAAGGCGGTTGTCGCGCATGGCGTTATCGAAACACCGACGGGCCGCGGGCAGCAGCCGCGCCGAGGCCGCCTTCACCCGACGGTCGTTGGGCGCGATCGCACGCGCGGCCCGCACCTTGTCGAACGCGCTGTCACCCGGGGGAAGCAACAGGTTGCCGCGCGCTTCGGCGGTCGCCGCCTCTTCCAGCAATTGCGTCAGCCGGCGCTGCCCCTGCGGGCTTGGCGAACCGGTCGCCAACTGCGCCTGGGAGCGGCGCGCCCGGGCGATCCGCGCACGCGCCTCGTCCACCTCCGGGCCATTGCCCAGCACGTCGGCCGCGACCGCCAATGCCGCATCTGCCTCGGTGAAGCGGAAATCGCCCGCGAATCGCACGCTGCATTGCAGCAGGCGCTCACCCACCGTCCGCCGTCCGGCGCGTGCCGCCTCGTCGTCGGGCTGCAACGACAGGACCCGGTCGAACCCGGTCAGGGCATGCGTCAGGCGGTCGTTCCGCAAATCCCGTTCCGCGCGTGCGCGGGTCGACTCCAGGGCGCGGTTCAGCGCCGCCAGCGCGCCCGGAAGTTCGGCATGGGACGGGTTGAATCCGCGCGCCTCCCGGACCAGCGCCGCGGCCGCCTCCAGATCCCCGGCTGCCAGACGACGCTGCGCGTCGGCCAGCACGTCGGCGATCAGGTCGTCCCGCCCCTCAAGCGCTTCGGTATTGCCCGGCTGGAGTTCCAGCACGGCGGCATAATGGGCAAGCGCCGCGTCCGGTCCGCCCAACCAGCGCCCTGCCTCGCGCGCGGCGCGGGCTGCTACCAGCCGTGGGGCAATGTCCGCGTCGGCGGTCTCGCGTTCGCGCAGGGCCCGCTCGACCGCGTCCACCTTCGGCTTGGGCATGCCCAGGCTTCGCGCCAGGGCAAGATGCTCACGGGCCTCGGCATACTGGCCGGCGCGTATGGCGGCGTCGGCGCGGGCCAGGGCGGCAGCCCCCACGCGGACCAGGCCATCCCGCGCCCCGGTGCGGTCAGGGTCCAACGCCAGCGCCGCCTCGTACAGCTCACGCGCGCCGCTGCCGTCCGTTGCCGTCAGGCGGCCCTCGGCCAGGGCCTGCTCCGCACTGGTGCGCAGCGCCTGGATGCGCGTCTCCGGCCACAGCCGATCGGAAAGGGGTTGGCGGACCGCCAGCAGGACGACGAGAAGCGCGGCGCCCGCCAGTCCCGCTTGTAGCGCGGGGCGCGCCAGGCGCGCACGCAACACTTTCCACCCCTGCCGGAAGGACTGCTCACGCACGCCGCGCATGCTCCACGCCGGGCAGCGCGCCCAGTTTGCCCAGCACCGTGGTCAGCTGGCCGTAGTCGCGCACGCGCAACCGGAGTTGCAGGCGCATGCGGGCGCCGTTGCGCTCGTGATCGCTGCGGATGCTGGTGACGTGCGCGTCCTCCTGGGCGATGACGTTGCTGACTTCCTTCAGCAGCCATTTGCGGTCCACGGCGACGACCTCGACATCCACCTCGTACTGGCTGCCCGCGCGGCCCCATTCCACCGGCAACACGCGCTGCGGCTCGCGGCTGGCCAGACGCCGGAACGCGGCGCAGTCCGGGCGATGCACACTCACGCCGCGCCCCCGGGTCAGGTAGCCCTTGATCGGCTCGCCCGGCACCGGCTGGCAGCAACGCGCCAACTGCACGAGCAGGTTGCCCACGCCTTCCACGGTGAAGTCGCTGGTGTTGGGCACGACCCTGCGGCGTGCCACCGTCATCGTGGTCGCGGGCGGCTCGGCCGGCTGGGTCAGGGCGCGTTCGTGCTCCAGCAGCACCCGCCCCACCTGGTGCGGCCCCAGGTCGCCCAACGCCACCTGCACCAGCAGTTCGCCATCGCTGGCAAGGTTGAAGCGCTCGCGCGCCGGCGCCAGGTCGGCGCCCAGCAGCCCCAGTCGGCGCAGCTCCTTGTCCAGCAGCTCGCGCCCGGCCACCTCGTTCCTGGCCTTGTCGAGCCGGTGGAACCAGTTGCGCACCTTTTCCCGCGAGCGCGCACTGGCCAGGAAGCCGTT
The DNA here is from genome assembly GCF_007830115.1 of Aerolutibacter ruishenii. Taxonomy (GTDB): domain Bacteria; phylum Pseudomonadota; class Gammaproteobacteria; order Xanthomonadales; family Xanthomonadaceae; genus Aerolutibacter; species Aerolutibacter ruishenii. Next base: position 95,879 of record NZ_VLKP01000001.1, read on the forward strand.
GGAGGCGACCAGCCAGTCGCGTCGCGGCTCGGCCACCTTGCCGGTGAGGATCTCCACGCGGTCGCCGCTGCGCAGCACGTGGTCCAGCGGCACGATGCGGCCGTCGACCTTCGCCCCGCGGCAGCGGTGCCCCACTTCGGTGTGCACGTGGTAGGCGAAATCCAGCGGCGTGGCGCCCGACGGCAGGTCGATCACCTCGCCCTTGGGCGTGATCACGTAGACCCGGTCCTCGACCAGTTCGGTATCGAGCGCCCCGGCCAGCTGCGCGTCATCGCCTTCGCGGCCATTCTCGCCGGAGGCATCCAGCAGCCGCCGCATCCAGGCGATCTTGCGGTCGAACGCCGCGTCGGCGGCCTGGCTGCCCGCCTCCTTGTACTTCCAGTGCGCGGCCACGCCCAGTTCGGCCTGGCGGTGCATGTCGAAGGTGCGGATCTGCACCTCCAGCGTCTTGCCCTCCGGACCGATCACCGCGGTGTGCAGCGAGCGGTAGTCGTTGCTCTTGGGCCGGGCGATGTAGTCGTCGAACTCGCTGGGGATCGGGGTCCAGGTGGCATGCACGACACCCAGTGCCGCATAGCAGGCCGCGAGGTCATCGACCAGCACGCGCACCGCGCGCAGGTCGTAGATTTCGCCGATGGGCACGTCCTTGCGCTTCATCTTCTTCCAGATGCTGTAGATGTGCTTGGGGCGGCCGGCGACGTCCGCGCGCACGCCCTGGGCGGCCATCGCATCGCGCAGGGTGGCGATCACGTCTTCGATGTAGCGTTCGCGATCGACGCGCTTCTCGTCCAGCAGGCGCGCGATCTGCTGGTAGGTCTGCGGTTCGAGGTGGCGGAATGCCAGGTCCTCCAGCTCCCATTTGAGCTGCCAGATGCCCAACCGGTTGGCCAGCGGTGCATGGATGTCACGCGTGAGCGCGGCCAGCGCCGTGCGTTCGTCAGGCGGCAGGCGGTCGGCGAAGCGCATGCGCGCCAGCTGGCGTGCGAGCAGGATGGAGACCACCCGCAGGTCGCGCACGATGGCCAACAGCAGGCGCCGCATGCCCTCGCTGCCACCACCGCTGGCGCGCTCGGCATGCAGGGTGCGGACATGCGTGGCGGCGGCCTGTCCTTCCAGCAACACGCTGATCGCGGGATGCGAAGCCTCGAAGCCGGGTCCCAGTGCCGCCAGCAGGCCGGGGTAGTTGCGCAGCAGGGCTGCGGCCACTGTGTCGCTGTCCGCATCCAGCTTGGCCAGGGCATCCAGCATGGCCGCGACGGTGTCCGCAGGGTCGCGCGCATCGACCCCTGCCCCGGGTTGCCGGGCAGCCTCGAGCAGGGCGGTCCGCAACGCGGGCGTCAGCGCCGACGCCGCTCCGGAAGCGATCAGCTGGTCAAGCGTGGGGGGGGCGGCATTCATCGCGGCGCGGTTCAAACTTCGATTGCAAGCTTGACTACACTAGCCCGCAACCGACCGGAGGAACAGCCGATGCCCTTGATGATCGCCCCGCTCACCCGCGCCCGCATACTGGCCACCGCGCTCGCCCTGGGCCTGGCGTTGCCGTTGGCCGCAAGCGCCCAGGACGCAGCGGGGCCGCCGCGCATCGAACAACAGATGACGCCCGAACAGTTCCGCGCCGCCGGCCTGGACCGGCTGACGCCGGAGCAGCTGGCCAACCTCAACGCCTGGCTCAACCGCACGCTGGTGGTGGAAACGCAGAAGGCGGCCACGCAGGCGCGGAAGAAGGTCGAGGATGAAAGCCGGGGTTTCCTGAGCTTCGGTTCCAGCGAACCGATCGTGAGCCGGTTCAACGGCGAATTCCGCGGCTTCGCGCGGGGGCGACGCTACGTGCTCGCCAATGACCAGACGTGGGAGCAGATCGATGATGCGTCGCTCGCCGGCGTGCGCCTGACCGACCCCGAGGTGAGGATCACGCCCAGCGTGATGGGCAATGTCTGGTACATGCAGGTGGGCAAGTACGGTACCCGCGCCAAGGTGCAACGCATCAAGTAACCCATCCGAACACTTCACCCGAGCCGACAACGACATGAACCTTTCCCGCCTTCCCGCCATCCTGCTGCTGGCAGCACTTTCCACCCTGCAGCCGGCCAGCGCGCAGGTTGCCGCCGTGCCCGTCGAAAAGCGCTTCAGCGCCGAGCAGTTCCAGGCCGCGGGCCTGCATCGCCTCAGTGCGGACGAACTCGCGACGCTCAACCGCCTGCTGCAGGAAGACCAGGCCCGGGTCCTGCGCCGCGCCACGGCGCCCACCCGCGAGCAGGAGCCGGTGCGATCCAGCATCGCGGGCGAGTTCCGCGGGTGGAGCACCGGCACGGTATTCACCCTCGCCAATGGCGAAAAGTGGCGGGTCACCGAAGGCAGCTACACCGTGCGCCCGGTCACCCGGCCGGCCGTCACGATCCGGCCCGGCATGATCAGCGGCTGGTACATGGAAGTCGAGGGCCATTCGGTGAAGGCCAAGGTGCGACGGGCGGATTGACCCCGCGGCACGCTCAGGCGGACAGTTGTGCCAACCGTGTCGCCAGCCTCTTCGGCGACACGCCGCCCTTGGTCCCCAGTTCCTGGGCAAACAGCGACACACGCAGTTCCTCAAGGTCCCAGCGCAGGGCCTGCCAGCCGGTCTCACCCGCGCGACCCCGTGCGGTGGCGGTGGCCAACGCATCCGCAAATGGCTTGAGCTCCAGCATCCGCGACTGGTCACGTGTCGGATCGCGCAGGGCACGCTCGCCGCGCAATGCAAGCGCCTTGAGGTAACGCGGATACTCGCGCAAGGCCGCGGCGGGCACATCGCGCAGGAAGCCCGGCGGCGTCAGGGTGGCCAGGTGCGCGCGCATGTCGTCGAGGTTGCCGCTGGCCCAGCCCATGAGCGGCGACTCCAGGTTGGACCGGGCCTCCGCCACGGCGGACAGGATCGCTTCGGCCTGCCGCAGGCGCTCCATCGCTTCCGGGAACAGTTGCCGGCCGACGCGTTCGACCATGGCGGCAAACGCGGCCGCGTCGCGCACATCATCGGCGCCCTCGGCCATCAGCGACGCCAGCGCACCATCGACCAGGTCCGCCCGCAGGCGATCGCCCTCGCGCCTGGCATCGCCGCCGGGCTTGCTGCCGGATGCCTCGATCGCTGCATAGAGCAACCCGGTCTTGGGTGACACGGGCAGCTGCTTGCGGGCCTGCTTGACCTTGTCCGCCAGTGCGATCGCCAGCAGGCGGCACACGCCGGCCGGATGCAGGCGGCGCGCCACGGCCTGCTCGGCATGGACCCGCAACGACACCGTCTCGCCATCGTCCTGCAGCGCTGGGTACGCGGGCACGCCGCCCGCACCGGGCACGGATTCGGGAATCGGCGCATCCGGGAACGTGGTGAGGCCCTGGCGCGCAAGTCCTTCGGCCGCGCGCGCGGCAAAGGCGGCCGCCGCGCGTTCGCCATGGCGATGCCGCAGTTCCGCCAGGTCGCGCGACTCGGCCAGCACGGTGCGGCCATCGCGGTCCAGCAACCTCAGGTTCGCGAGCAGGTGCGGCTCCAGTGAAGCCTCGTCAAAGTCCAGCGCAGCCACGTCCACGCCAACCAGGCGCTTCAGGAAGCGGGCCAGTGCACCCGGCATCGCATCGGGGTCCGGCGGCAGTCCCTGCTTCCAGTCCGCGTGGGCCTCGTGGAACGCCTTGGCGAAATCCGGTGAGGGCACGAAATTGCGCCGCAGCGCCTTGGGCAGCGAGCGGATCAGCGCCGCGGCCTTGTCGGCGACGAAACCCGGCGCCAGCCACGACAACCGCGCCGCATCCAGCGCGTTGAGCAGGTGCAGGGGCACGGCCACGGTCATGCCGTCGTCCGGCGCGCCGGGTTCGAAACGATAGGTGACCGCCAGCCGCGCGCCGCCGAGCGGCAGGTACGGCGGGAAGCGCGAGGCTTCGCTTTCGTCGCCCACCAGCAGGTCCGCGCGCGACCACTCCAGCGCGGCCTTTTCGGCCGGCGCCAGCTTGCCGTACCACGCATCCAGCGCCTGCGCGTTGTGCACGTGCGCCGGCAGCCGGTCCAGGTACCAGCGCACCATCCACTCGTCGTCGACCACCAGCCCGGTGCGGCGCTGCTTGGCCTCTTCCTCCTGCGCCTTGGCCAGCACCGCGAGGTTGCGTGCCAGGAAGGCGCAGCGGGTGTTGATCTCGCCGGCCACCAGCGCATCGCGGGCAAAGATCTCGCGACTCTCTTCCGGGTACAGCGCACCGTAATGCACCGGTCGTTTGGGGGCGAGCACCAGCCCGAACAGGCTGATCTGCTCGCTGCCCACCACGCGTCCCTGCGAACGCGCCCAGCGCGGATCGTGGTGGCGGCGCGAGAGCAGGTGCGGCAATTCGAGGATGGCCCAATCGGGCTCGATGGCGGCATTGGTCAGCGCCCAGACGCGTTCGGTGTCCAGCAACGTGGCCGACAGCACCCACGGCGGTGGCTTGCGCGCCAGCGGCGAGCCCGGGAACAGCTGGAACTTGCGGCCACGCGGACCGTCGTACACGCCCTTGTCGCCGCGCTGGCCGATCTGCGTGGGCAGGCCGGCGATCACCGCCCGGTGCAGCGTGGCATAACCGGCGGCGTCCAGCGTCTGCACCGCGTCCACGGCCATCGACGTGTCGTGCGCGCGCCGCCGGTCGCCGGCCGCTGGCAATGCAGACGCGCTTCCCGACCACAACTCCTCGCACATCAACTTGAGCTGGCGGTGCAGCTCCCGCCACTCGCGCATGCGCAGGAAGCCGAGGAAGTGCTTGTCGCACCACGCACGCAACTTCGACTGGGTCAGGTCCTCGTGCGCGACCTGGTAGGCGTCCCACAGCTTGAGGATGCCGACGAATTCCGATCGCGGGTCGGCGAACCCCGCATGCGCGTTGTCCGCCGCCGCGCGCTGGTCGGCCGGACGCTCGCGCGGATCCTGGATGCCGAGGAACGAGGCGATCGCCAGCATTTCGCGCAGGCAGCCGTGGGCGTTGGCCGCCACCAGCATGCGCGACAGTTTCACGTCCACCGGCAGGCGCGCCATCAGCTTGCCGATGGAGGTCAGCTTGCGCGCCTCGTCCACCGCGCCCAGTTCCGACAACTGCTGCCAGCCATCGGCCACCGCGCGCCCGTCGGGCGGCTCCAGGAACGGGAACTCCTCGATCCGGCCCAGGCCCAGCGACAGCATGCGCAGGATCACGCCGGCCAGTGCGGCGCGGTGGATCTCCGGATCGGTATAGCGCGGCCGCGCCAGGAAGTCCGCTTCGGAGTACAGGCGGTAGCAGGTGCCCTCGGCGATGCGGCCACACCGGCCCTTGCGCTGGTCCGCGGCGGCCTGGCTGATGTCCTCGATATGCAGGCGGTCCAGTTTGCCGCGCGGGCTGTAGCGTTTGACCCGGGCCAGGCCCGGATCGACCACGTAGCGGATGCGCGGCACGGTCAGCGAGGTTTCGGCCACGTTGGTGGCCAGCACGATGCGCCGTTTCACCCCCGGATTGAACACCCGGTCCTGGTCACGCACGGACAGCCGCGCATACAGCGGCAGCACCTCGGTTTCGCGGTATTTGCGCCGCTCCAGCGCCTGGTGCGCATCGCGGATCTCGCGCTCGCCGGCCAGGAACACCAGCACGTCGCCGCGCGGGTCCTCGCGGGTGATCTCGTCGCAGGCGGCGACGATGCCGTCGGTGACGGTCAACGGACCGTCGTCGTCACGGCCGTCGCCGACGGTTTTGCCGCGGGCACCGGCGGGTGCCCCGCCCCGGGTAGCGCCGCGCCCCCTCTCCGCCCCGCCTTCCGCGCGCGCGCCGGCACTGGCCGCCATGTCGCCATCCAGCGGCCGGTAGCGCACCGACACCGGATACCCGCGGCCCTCCACGTTCACCACCGGCGCGTTGCCGAAATGCGCGGAAAAACGCTCGGTATCGATGGTCGCGGAGGTGACGATGACCTTCAGGTCACGGCGCTTGAGCAGCAGCTGCTTGAGGTAGCCCAGCAGGAAGTCGATGTTGAGGCTGCGCTCGTGCGCCTCGTCGATGAGCAGGGTGTCGTACCGGGAGAGCCAGCGGTCGGACTGGATCTCGGCCAGCAGGATGCCGTCGGTCATGAACTTGACCGCGGTGTTCTCGCCCACGTTCTCGTTGAACCGCACCTGGTAGCCCACGGCGCCCCCCAGCGGGGTCTGCAGTTCCTCGGCCACGCGCCGCGCCACCGCACGCGCGGCGATGCGGCGCGGCTGGGTGCAACCGATCATGCCCGCCTGCCCACGACCAGCCGCCAGGCACAGCTTCGGCAACTGCGTGGTCTTGCCCGAGCCGGTCTCGCCGGCGATGACCACCACGGGATGTTCACGGATCAGCGCGACAATCCGCTCGGCCTCGCCCGCAATCGGCAGGCCAGGGTCCACTGGCGCCAGCGGCAACGCAGCGGCACGCGCCTCGCGCTGCGCCACCGAAGCCCCCAGTGCCAGCGAAAAAGCCTCCCGCGCCTTGGCATCGGTGGGCTTGCCGCTCCAGCGCGACCAGAGGCCATGCAGGCGGCCGCGGTCGCGGCTCAGCGCGCCGTCGATGGCGTGCCGGGCCTGGCGTAACGCGGCGCTAGCATTCGGGTCGATAGGATTCATTGATCAGTGCAAGAGGAAAGAAGCATTTCACGGCGCGTAACCCAGCGCCTATTGTCACCGTAACCCCCTGGAAAGGAGAACCGCGATGTCCAAGACCAAGACCAAGCCGGCCAAGTCCAAGGCCACGCCCGCCGCTTCGCCGACGCCGGGCTCGAGCGCGCCGGCCATCGATATCGGGATCAGCGCGGGCGATCGCAAGAAGATCGCCGAGGGCCTGTCGGCGTTCCTGTCGGATGCGTTCACGTTGTACCTGAAGACCCACAACTTCCACTGGAACGTGACCGGGCCGATGTTCAACACCCTGCACGTGATGTTCGAGACGCAGTACACCGAACAGTGGACCGCGCTGGACGGCGTGGCCGAGCGCATCAGGGCGTTGGGCTTCAATGCGCCGGGCTCGTACCAGGAATTCATCCGCCTGAGCTCGATCCCGGAGGAACCGGGTCTGAGTGATGCCGCCGACTGGCGCGAGATGGTGCGGCAGCTGGTCGTGGGCAACGAGGCGGTGTGCCGGACGGCGCGCAAGGTGCTCAAGGGGGCCGACGATGCGGGCGATGACCCGACGGTGGACCTGATGACGCAGCGGCTGCAGACGCATGAGAAGTATGCGTGGATGTTGAGGTCGTTGTTGCAGTGATTTGAGTCTGGGACGGAGGGTGGCGAGGCACAGGTTGCTACTCCCCTCCGTCCGCGCATCCTGCGCGGCGTCGGGGCCGCGGGCCAGTCCGGCCCGGCGCAGCGCGCCGGGCGTTCGCCCAGACCACGCGGCAGTGCCGCGTATGCGGTCTGTACTCACCCATGGCCCGCTTTCCGCAACCCGTGCCACGCCACCCTCCTGACTCAACGCCACTGCTGGTTTTTTTTGAGAACGCGGCAAATTCCTACGTGACAGCGAGGGCCGCGCCGATAGGCGCGCTTGACCCGCTTGGTACCCTGTACGGCATGACCGACGACCGTGCCCTGCAGATCCTCAACACCGTGTTTGGCTACCCTGCGTTCCGTGGGGAGCAGGGGGAGATCGTCCGCCACGTGGGCGGGGGCGGCGATGCGCTGGTGCTGATGCCCACCGGCGGCGGCAAGTCGTTGTGCTACCAGATCCCGTCACTGCTGCGCGAGGGCTGCGGCATCGTGGTGTCGCCGCTGATCGCGCTGATGCAGGACCAGGTGGAGTCGCTGCGGCAGCTGGGGGTGCGGGCCGCGGTGCTCAATTCCACCCTCGATGCGGCCACCTCGGCCGAGGTCGAGCGCCAGTTGCTGGCCGGTGAATTGGACATGCTCTACGTGGCGCCGGAGCGGCTGCTGACCGCGCGCTGCCAGTCGTTGCTGGACCGGGCGAAGATCGCCCTGTTCGCCATCGACGAGGCGCACTGTGTGTCGCAGTGGGGCCACGACTTCCGCCCCGAGTACCGCCAACTCACCGTGCTGCACGAGCGCTGGCCGGACGTGCCGCGCATCGCGCTGACCGCCACCGCCGATGCCCCCACCCGGCGCGAGATCGTCGAGCGGCTGGCGCTGGAGGACGCGCGCACCTTCGTCAGTTCCTTCGACCGGCCCAACATCCGCTACCGGGTGGTGACCAAGGACGACGGCCGTCGCCAGCTGCAGGATTTCCTGGCCGAGCATCGCGGCGAGAGCGGCGTGGTCTACGCCTTCTCGCGCAAGCGGGTGGAGCAGGTGGCCGAGCAACTGGTGCTGGCCGGGTTCAACGCCCTGCCCTACCACGCCGGCATGGACGCGGCCACGCGCGCGGGCAACCAGCGGCGGTTCCTGCAGGAAGACGGCATCGTGATGGTGGCCACCATCGCCTTCGGCATGGGCATCGACAAGCCGGACGTGCGCTTCGTGGCGCACGTGGACCTGCCCAAATCGATCGAGGGCTATTACCAGGAAACCGGCCGCGCCGGCCGCGACGGCGGGCCGTCGGAGGCGTGGCTGTGCTACGGCCTGGGCGACATGGTCAGCCTGCGCCAGCTGATCGTGCAGTCCGAGGCCAGCGAGGAGCGCAAGCGGCTGGAGCTGGGCAAGCTGGATGCGTTGCTGGGCTATTGCGAGTCCACCGCCTGCCGCCACCAGGCGCTGGTCGGCTGGTTCGGCGAGGAACACCCGGGCCAGTGCGGCAATTGCGACAACTGCCTGAATCCACCGCAGAGCTGGGATGGCACCGAGGCCGCGCGCAAGGCGCTGTCGTGCGTGTACCGCACCGGCCAGCGCTTCGGGGTGGCGCACCTGATCGACGTGCTGCGCGGCGAGGCGTCGGACAAGGTGGGGCAGTACGGGCACGAGCGGCTCAGCGTGTTCGGCATCGGCTCGGACCTGGACGAGCGCACCTGGCGCAGCGTGTTCCGCCAGCTGGTGGCGCATGGCATCCTCGAAGCCGACGTCGAGCGCTTCGGCGCACTGCGCTTTACCGCCGCCAGCGGCCCGGTGCTCAAGGGCGAACGCGAGGTGCGGCTGCGCACCGAACCGCCACGCCCCAACCGGCGCAAGCGCACCGGCGACACCGTGGCCGCCTCGCTGGCCGACCTGGCGCCGGAGGCTCTGGTGCGCTTCAACTCCCTGCGCGAATGGCGCGCGAGTACCGCACGCGAGCAGAACGTGCCGGCCTACGTGATCTTCCACGACAGTACGCTTCGCGCGATTGCCGAAGCCGACCCGGGCGACCTGGACGAGCTGTCCACCATTGCCGGCGTGGGCACCAGCAAGCTCGACCGCTACGGCGAAGCCGTCCTGCAGCAGTTGTTCGACGCGGCATAGCGCGGGGACCGGGGGCCGGGGGCCGGTCACGGCTGGATGCAGCCGTTTAAACCCGCACGGACCCGACCGCATCCAAGCTGGCATGCTGACAAACGTGAGCACCGCCCTGCCCGATGCTGACCCCGCGCCCGCCACCGGGACGGACGACGATCGTCGCCAGGTCGCCGCGGCGGCCGGGGGCGACATGGTCGCCTTCGAAGCGCTGTACCGCCGCCACGTGGGCCGGGTGCACGGCGTCATCGCCCGCCTGGTGGGTGGCCACTGCGCCCGCGCCGAGGACCTGACCCAGGAGGCCTTCGTCCGCGCCTGGCAGGCCCTGCCCGCATTCCGTTTCGAAGCGGCGTTCACCACCTGGCTGCACCGGCTGGCGGTCAACACCGCGCTGATGGAACTGCGCAGCCGTCGAAGCCGTCCGCTGGAGGATGACGAAGACGCGCTGGACACCATCGGCCATCCGGACTCGGCCGGTCATGCCACTGCGCTGTCCATGGATCTGGGCCGCGCCGTCGCCAGCCTGCCGCCGCGTGCCCGGGCGGTGCTGGTCCTGTACGACATCGAAGGCTGGAAGCACGAGGAAATCGCCGCCGAACTGGGCATGGCCATCGGCAGCTCCAAGGCCCAGTTGCACCGCGCGCGCGGACTGCTCCGCGCGCGATTGGGAGAACCCGCATGACACACGACGCCGACCACAGCCACGACGACACCCACGAACTGCCCGACGCACTGCGCTGGCAGCTACGCGCGCTGCGCCAGGGCCAGGTCCCCACCCACGACCTGTGGACCGGCATCGCGCCGCGGCTGGTGGCGCGCACGGATGCACGCGCCGTCGAAGTTCGGTCGCCGGCCGTACCGGTCTCGCCGCGCTGGCGCGTGCCCGTGGCCCTTGCCGCCAGCGTCCTGGTGGCGGTGGGCACACTGGGGCTGCTCCGTTACGGCAGCCCCTCGGTCGACCAGCAGGCCGCATTGGCCGCCCGTGCGATGGACGCGACGACGCTTGCGATGACATCCGCCCGCGACCAGGGCGCGATTCAACGCCCCATTACCGCCGACACGCCGCTGGCCCTCGCCGAAGCGGAAGGCTTGCGCCGGCAGTACGAAGGCGCCATCCGCGAACTGGAAACCCGCCCCGGCAGCAACGCGGCCGATGCGGTCCTCCGCACCCTGGACCAGAGCGCGGAGCTGATCCTCGCCGCACTACGCCAGGCCCCTGATTCGACGCACCTGCTCGAACAACTGCGTCGCACCTACCAACGCCGCATCGAACTGATGCGGCTCCCCCTCGCCTGACGGAGGAACACCCATGTCCCGCCTTGCCATCCCCGCCCTTGCCATGGCCCTGACGCTCGCCCTGCCGGCGCTTGCGGCCACCCCCATCAACGAAACCCGCGCGCTGTCGCCCACGGGCGAGGTCGAGATCGAGAACCTCAAGGGCCGTATCGAGGTGCGCGTCTGGGACCGCGCCGAAGTCAAGATCGAAGGCAGCCTCGGCGAAGGCGTCGAACGGCTGGCCATCGAAGGCGGTCGCGACAAGCTGGCGGTGCGCGTGAAGTATCCCAGGCGTTCCGGCATGAACGGCAACAACAGCGAACCCACCCAGTTGCTACTGACGGTGCCGCGCCGGGCCAGCCTGGATATCGATTCCGTCTCGGCCGACATCGACGTGCAGGGCACGGCAGCCGACAAGCTGTCGGCCGATGCGGTCAGCGGTGACGTGCTCGTGATCGGCGCCCCGCGCAAGGCCGAGATCAACACCGTCAGCGGCGACCAGCAGCTGACCATCAATACCCGCGATGCCTCCGTCGACACCGTCAGCGGCGATGTGGCGCTGCGCGGCCGTTTCGACGGCGAGGTGGAGTTCAACAGCGTGTCCGGCAACGTCACCATCACCAACAACCGCGAGAACCCGGTGCGCAAGCTGAGCGGCTCCTCGGTGTCCGGCGACCTGACCCTGTCCACCTCGCTCGCCAGCGGCGGGGAGATCGAGGTGGACACGCTCAGCGGCGACCTGCGGCTCAGCCTGCCGCGCAATGTATCGGCCACGGTGACCGGCGAAAGTTTCAGCGGCGACCTGCGCGTGGAGGGTGCCCAGGTGCAGCGCCCGAAGCATGGCCCGGGCTCCAGCGTCAGCCACCGCTATGGCACGGGCGATGGCCGCATCGCCGTGGAAAGCTTCTCCGGCAGTGCGTCGGTGATCCTGGAGTGAGGCAGATGGTGGGTCGTGACGGATTCGAACCGTCGACCAGCGGATTAAAAGTCCGATGCTCTACCGACTGAGCTAACGACCCATCACGACCCGGCCTTGCGCCGGGTCGTGCATTCTAGCGCAGCAGCGTGCGGGATGCAGTCGCAACAGGCCCCGAGGACCATGCAGGCGACAGCCGAACGGATCAAGCGTACCGTGTCGGATCAGCCACGCCCGCCGCGGCGAAACCCTCCGCCCGCAACCGGCACGCATCGCAGTGCCCGCACGCGCGTCCGGCCTCGTCGGCCTTGTAGCACGACACCGTCTGCGCGAAATCCACGCCCAGGCGCTCGCCTTCGCGCACGATGTCGGCCTTGCTCATGAACTGCAGCGGGGCATGCACGCGCAGGCCCGCGCCTTCCACGCCGGCCTTGGTGGCCAGGTTGGCCAACCGCTCGAAGGCGGACACGAACTCCGGGCGGCAATCGGGGTAGCCCGAATAGTCCACCGCGTTGACGCCGCAGAAGATGTCGTTCGCGCCCAGCACCTCGGCCCAGCCCAGCGCGATCGACAGCATGATGGTGTTGCGCGCCGGCACGTAGGTCACCGGAATGGCGTCCTTGGCCGCGGCCTGCCCCACCGGGTGGCCGTCGGTGTCCAGCGGCACCTCGATGTCGTCGGTCAGCGCCGAACCGCCGATGCTGCGCAGGTCCACGTTGACCGTCTTGTGCGCCACCGCGCCCAATGACTTCGACACACGGCCGGCGGCATCCAGTTCGGAGGTGTGGCGCTGGCCGTAGCTGACGCTCAACGCGTGCACGGCAAAGCCCTGCTCGCGCGCGATGGCGATGACCACGGCGGAGTCCATGCCTCCGGACACCAGGACGACGGCCTTCTTCATTCGACACTCCCTAACGGCCGACTCTTCGCATCGACCAGAATTCACGGCCCCGGACCGTGCGGAACAGCATCACAACGACCGGGCTCAACGCCCCGGCTCGTCATTCCACAGGATCTTGTGCAACTGCAGCTGGAAGCGCACCGGCACCCGGTCGGCCACGATCCAGTCGGCCAGCGCGCTGGGATCCACCTGGCTGAAGCTGGGCGAGAACAGCACGTCGCAGGTCTCCGCCAGCCGCTGTGAGGCCACGACGCCCTTGGCCCACTCGTAGTCCTCGCGGCTGCAGATCACGAACTTGACCTGGTCGTGCGCGGTCAGCAGCGGCAGGTTGGACCACAGGTTGCGTTCCACCTCGCCCGAGCCCGGGGTCTTGATGTCCAGCACGCGCGACACGCGCAGGTCCACCGCACCGATGTCGATGGCGCCGGAGGTCTCCAGCGACACCTCGTAACCCTCGTCGCACAGGCGCCGCAGCAGTTCCACGCAACGCTTCTGCGCCAGCGGCTCGCCGCCGGTCACGCATACATGGCGCGCGCCGTACCGGGCCACTTCGTCCAGGATCGCGTCGAAGTCCCACCACTGGCCGCCATGGAAGGCGTAGGCGGTATCGCAGTACTGGCAGCGCAGCGGGCAGCCGGTCAGCCGCACGAACACGGTCGGCCAGCCGATGCTGCGCGACTCGCCCTGCAGCGACAGGAAGATTTCGGTCAACCGCAGCCGCTCGGGCGACGCCGCGGCCGCCTCGGGGGAAACGGTGCTCATGCGGGTATTTTAGCGCGAGCTGCCGAGCCGGCCGAGCTCGATCGCGCGCAGCCGGTCCTGGGCGACGCGCGCGCCGTCCGTCCCCGGGTACCGGGCCACCACCGCCGCGAACGTGCGCTCGGCGGCATCGAGCTGTTTCAGGCCCTGCTGGGCCAGGCCCTGCTTGAGCAGCCCGCCCGGGGCCTTGTCGTGGGTCGGGTAGCGCTCCACCAGCGCCCGGAACTGCTCCAGTGCCGGCGCGTAGTTCTGCGTGACGTAATAGCTTTCCCCCAGCCAGTACAGGGCGTTGGGTGCGTAGACGCCATTGGGGAACTGCTGCAGGAAGGCGAGGAACTGGCTCGAGGCGTCCGCGTAGCGGCCGTCCTTGAGCGTGGCGAAGGCGGCATCGTAGGCCGCGCGCTCGCCCGCACCTTCGCGCAGCTTGCCGGCGTCGCCGTAGACCGCCGGAGCGGCCTCGATCTGTGCCGGCCTGGTGGCCGACGCGGCACCCGGCGATGCGGTGGTGGCCGCAGCGCCGCCCTCCCGGACGGGCGCCGCGGGAGCCGCGCCGCCTTCCAGCCGGTTCAAGCGGTCGTCCAGGTCCAGGTACTGCCGCTTGCCCGACTCCTGCAGCTGCCGGGTCAGTTGCTGCAGCTCCTCGACCTGCGCGCGCAGCGCCTGCACTTCCGACTTGAGCTGGTTCACTTCGTTGAGCAGGGCGATGTTGGCCTGGTTGTCACCCGCCCGCTGCTCCAGGATCGCCACCCGGTCGGCCAGGCTGGCACGCTGCGCCAACACCGGGGTGGCGGCCACGAGGGCCGCCACCAGGGTTGCACCGACCAGAAGTCCGCGCATGCCGATCATCACTTGGTGGTGTAGATGATCTCGACACGGCGGTTCTTGGCCCAGCAGTCCTCGTTGGACTCGGTGCACACCGGCATTTCCTCACCGGAGCTGTTCACCATCTGCTGGCTGGCCGAACCACCGTTGGCCTGCAGCGCCGACGACACGGCATTGCCACGGCGCTCGCCCAGGCCCAGGTTGTACTCGCGGCTGCCGCGCTCGTCGGCGTGGCCCTGCAGGGTCATGCGCGAGCTCGGACGGTCACGCAGGTACTTGGCGTGGCAGCCCACGGCGGCCTGGAACTCCGGACGCAGCACGTCTTGGTCGAAGTCGAAGTAGATCACGCGCTGGCGCAGGCAGGCGTCGCTGTCCAGGTCGGCCGGACCGTACAGGCCCGGGGTCGTCGCGGGCTGGGTGACCGGCGCGGTCTCGACCGGGGTGGTGTCGGCCGGCGGGGCCTCCTTCACCTTCTTCGAGCAGGCAACGGCGGCCGTGCAGAGCACGGCGGCGAGGACGATACGGGCGGTGCTGTTCATGATGACTCCTGGTCAGAACATGGTGCGGGTGGATTGGGCCGGGCCCTCTGGCCCAACCGGTAGAAACGGGGTGTCTCAGGCGTCCATGCCCCTCATTGCGCCGCCTGGGCCCGGAACGGACCCCAGGCCGGTTCCCGGACGTCGCCGCCCGACAGGACCAGACGCTGCCGGACGCGGGCATCAGCCGACACGGCGTACAGTACGCCGCGGCGCCCCTCGCGTGCCGCGTACAGCACCATCGAGGCATTGGGCGCGAAGCTGGGCGACTCGTCCAGCGAACCGGGCGACAGCGTACTCCAACGCGGCGTGCCAAAGCTGGCATCCATCAGCGCCACGCGGTAGTTGTTGCCCGCACCCTGCGCGGTCGCGATCTTCTTGCCGTCGGCCGACACCGTGGCGCTGGCGTTGTAGCTGCCCTGGAAGGTCACCCGGCTGGCGCTGCCGCCGCTGGCGGAGACCTGGTAGATCTGCGGGCGGCCACCCCGGTCGGAAGTGAAGTACACGCTGCCGCCGTCCGCGTTCCACACCGGTTCGGTGTCGATGCCGAAGTGGTTGGTCAGCTGGGTCAGCGCTCGGCTGCCCAGGTCCATCACGTAGATCTCCGGATTGCCGCTGCGCGACAGCGTCATCGCCATGCGCCGGCCGTCGGGCGAGAACGCGGGCGCACCGTTGATCCCGCGGTAGCGGGCAATCGATTCGCGCTGTCCGGTGTTGATGTCCTGCACGAAGATCGTGGAGCTTCCGTTCTCGAAGGTGACGTAGGCCAGGCGGTTGCCGTCCGGGCTCCACGAGGGCGACAGGATCGGCTCGGACGAGTTGACCACGGCCTGCGGGTTGTAGCCATCGCTGTCGGCGACCAGCAACGCATAACGTGCCCCGGCGCCCACGCCCGAAGCAGTCACGTACGCGATGCGGGTGAAGAACGCGCCGCGCACGCCGAGGATCTTCTCGTACACCGCATCGGCGATCTGGTGGGCCACGTCGCGCAGGGCGCTGCCGCGCGCGGTCATCGCAAAACCGAGCAGCCGCTGCTGCTTGGCCACGTCGAACAGTTCGTATTCCACCCGGTAGCTGCCCATGCCGCCGTCAAGCACCCGGCCGACCAGCAGGAAGTCCTGGTTGAGGGCCCGCCAGGTGGGGTAATTGACCTCGCTGCCGCGGGTGGGCCGCTCCACCAGGTCGCGGTCCGGCAGGCCACGGAACTGACCCGAGCGCTCCAGGTCGGCCCGCACCACCTGCGCGACATCGGTCTCCGGCGTCCCCGCGCTGCCCTGGTAAGGCATGGGGACCACGGCGATCGGCAGTGCGGCGGCATTGCCGCCGATCACGTCGATTTCCAGACCCTGCTGCTGCGCAGTGGCGGCGAAGGGCAGCAGGAGGGCGAGCAACGCGGCCCACCAGGGGGTGTTTCGATTCATCGGCAAGTCCATCGGGGGGAACCTGAACAGTCTTAACAGCTTGGCTGTGAACGCGGCCTCAAAGCTGAACGGATACCGAACACGGCCGCTCCGGGTGCCAGGAGCGCGGGTGCGGTCAACGGTCCTGGGCGCGGAAATTGATGGTCAGGTTACGGTTGAAGACCGTCTCGAAGCCGGCATACGGCAACGGATCGGCCTTCAGCACCGCACGCTTGATCGACTCCTGGCCGGCCTCGTCGTAGGCGCAGGGTGAAGTGACCTGCACGTCCATGACGTTGCCGCCTGGCAACTGGCGGATGACGAGGCGGCAAGGCGCGCCTGCCGGCACCGATTCCGGGCGGGTCCACTTGGCGTTGATGGCGGCCTGCAGCGCTGCGATGTACTGGGCAAGCAGCCCCTGGTCCACGCCCCCGCTGCCCGCACGTGCCCCGCTGGCGCTGGCATCCGCGCGCGCGGCCTGCTCCGAGGCCGCTGCCGCGCGCGCGTCGGCGATGCGCTGCAACTCGGCCTGGGCCACCTTGGCGTCACGGGCCGCGAGCGCCTTCAGGCGTTTGATTTCGGCCAACTGCTTCTGGCGTTCCTGCTCCTGCCGGGCCAGGCGCTGCCTGCGCTCGGCCTCTTCCTGGCGCTTCTGTTCGGTCAGGTCCACCTGCTCCTGGCGGCGCTTGGCTTCCTGCACCCTGGTCTCGGTGGCGGGCGTTGGCGTCGGACGGTCCACCACCGCGTCCTGGTTGCGCTCGTCGGGATTGACCAGCAGCTCCTGCGGCGCGCTCTGCCGCGGCGCCACCTCTTCCTGCGGCACCGGCTCGGGCAAGGGTTGTGGCACGGGCGCCTCCTCCTCCTCGACCGGTTCGGGCAGCGGCTGGGACTCGGCGACCGGCTCGGGGCGATTGGCCAGCGTGCGTTGCATCGCCCGCGACAGGTCGCTGGCGTCCACCAGCTCGGCCGACACCGGCGACCCCGCCGCGGACGGCGGTCGCTGCGCCTTGGTCCACCACAGGCCCGCGAACATCACCAGGAGCACCAGCGCATGCAACAGCACCGCCAGTCCGATCGCGCGCGAGGTATCGGCGCGGGTTTCCCTCATTGCGCGGCGCCCTGCTTGGGCTGGCTCATCAGGCCCACCTTCTCCACGCCGGCGCGCTGCAGCAGCACCATCGCATCCATCACCCGCTGGTAGTTGGCGGTGGCGTCACCGGCCACGTATACCGCGGCCTTGGGGTCCTGGTTGACGATGGCGCGCAGCTTGGCTTCCAGCGCCTGCGCAGTGACGGCTTCGTTGCTGCCCGCCTCCACCGCCAGGAACAGGTTGCCGTCGCGGTCCACGCTGACCACGATCGGGTCCTTCTTCTCCTGGATCGACTTGGCGTCCGATTGCGGCAGGTCGATGTCCACGCCCAGGTTGAGCAGCGGCGCGGTGACCATGAAGATGATCAGCAGCACCAGCATCACGTCGATGTAGGGAACGACGTTGATCTCGGCCTTGAGCTTGCGCTTGCGGCGACGCCCGGTTGTACCCGCCATCGATCAGGCCTCGTCGAGTTGCGACTGGCGCTGCAGGATCGAGGAGAACTCCTCGGAGAACGCGTCATAACGCACGGCGATGCGCTCGACCTTGGTGGCGAAGCGGTTGTACGCCCACACCGCCGGGATCGCGGCGAACAGGCCCATCGCGGTGGCCACCAGCGCTTCGGAAATACCCGGCGCCACGGTGGCGATGGTCGCTTCCTTCAGCTGCGCCAGGCCCTGGAACGAGATCATGATGCCCCACACCGTGCCGAACAGGCCGATGTACGGGCTGATGGAGCCGACGTTGGCGAGGAACTCCAGGTTGTGCTCCAACCCATCGATCTCGCGCGAGGTGGTGGCGCGCATGGCGCGCTGCGCGCCTTCCAGCTGGATGCGCGGGTCGGCGCCCTTGCGCTGGCGCACGCGGTTGAACTCGCGGAAACCGGCTTCGAAGATCGCCTCCATGCCGCCGACGTCGCGGCTGCGCTCGGTCGCGCCGGCGTACAGCTTGGACAGCTCGGCGCCCGACCAGAAGCGTTCCTCGAAGTGCTCGGCTTCCTTGGCGGCGCGATCGAGCACCGACTTCTTGCGGAAGATGATCGCCCACGAGGCGATGGACGCCAGAAGCAGGATCGCCATCACCAGCTGCACCGGCAGGCTGGCGTGCAGGATCAGCTGCAGCAGGTTGAGGCCATTGTCGCCCGCGGCGGCGGCACCCACGGTACTGGCGACATCCGCCACCGTGCTGGCAGGGGCCTCCTCAGGCAGAGCTTCGGCGGTGGCCTGCAGCGCGGTCAACAGATACGTCATTGCTCGATTCTCCGTGCCCCGTGGGGCCTGACAGGCGCGGTGCGGTGCGCGCCGACGGTGGTTCCGGGTTGTGTGTTGCATGCGGCCTTGCGGCCTGCACTACGGGTTGGTCTGCAGCGGATCGTCCGGCTGTTGTTCCGGCAGATGCGCCTGCAGCTGACCCAGTAGCGGCTGCGGGATGCCCCGTGGCCGGAAGCTGTCGGCATGCAGCGCGGCGATCCGGACCTGCGCGGTGACCAGCAGTTCATCGCCACGGCGGATGGACTGCGCGAACACCATGCTGGCCTTGCGGCACTCCTGCACCGCCGCGGTGATGGACAGTGCATCGTCCAACCGCGCCGGCTTCAGGAAGTCGATCTCCATCGCACGCACCACGAACACCAGACCGTATTCGTTGCGCAACAGTTCCTGCCCATAGCCCTGCGCGCGCATCCATTCGGTGCGCGCGCGTTCCATGAAGGCCAGGTACTGCGCGTGGTAGACCACGCCTCCTGCGTCGGTATCTTCCCAGTAAACGCGTGCAGGCCAACTGAACAAAGGCTCAACCGCCATCGCCGTCACCTTCGAAAAGCCCACCCGTTCCCGTTTTCGGCTTCAGCCCGATGTGGCGGTATGCCTTGGCGGTGGCCATGCGGCCACGCGCGGTGCGGATCAGGTAGCCCTGCTGGATCAGGTACGGCTCGATCACGTCCTCCAGCGTGCCGCGCTCCTCGCTGAGGGCGGCGGCCAGCGACTCCACGCCGACCGGGCCACCGTCGAACGACTCGATGATGGTACGGACCAGGCGGCGATCGAGGTCATCGAAGCCCTGCGGGTCGACCTTGAGCATGGCCATGGCCGCATCGGCGGCGTCACGGGTGATGCCGCCACCGGTCTTGACCTGGGCGTAGTCGCGCACGCGGCGCAGCAGGCGGTTGGCGATGCGCGGAGTGCCACGCGAGCGCTTGGCGATCTCCGCCGCGCCCTCGGGTTCGCAGGCGATGCCGAGGATCTGCGCCGAACGGCGCACGATGCGGGTCAGTTCCTCGGCGTCGTAGAACTCCAGGCGCTGCACGATGCCGAAGCGGTCGCGCAGCGGCGCGGTCAGCAGGCCGGCGCGGGTGGTGGCGCCGATCAGGGTGAACGGCGGCAGGTCCAGCTTGATCGAGCGCGCGGCCGGGCCTTCGCCGATCATGATGTCGATCTGGAAGTCCTCCATCGCCGGGTACAGCACCTCCTCGATCGCGGGCGAAAGGCGGTGGATCTCATCGACGAACAGCACGTCGTGCGGCTGCAGGTTGGTCAGCAGCGCCGCGAGGTCACCGGCCTTCTCGATCACCGGGCCGGAGGTCTGGCGCAGGTTGACGCCCAGTTCGTTGGCGATGACGTGGCTGAGGGTGGTCTTGCCCAGGCCCGGCGGGCCGAAGATCAGCACGTGGTCGAGCGCCTCGCCACGGCCCTTGGCGGCCTCGATGTAGATCTTCATCTGCTCGCGGACCGGTACCTGGCCGAGGTACTCGTCCAGCCGCTTGGGACGGATGGAGGCTTCGATCGCTTCGTCTTCGCGGGTGGCGCCGGGGGCGATGATGCGGGGGTCGTTCATCGGGCTATGTTCGCATGCCCCGCCGCCGACCGGCACCGCCCGCACCGCCCTGGGTGGGCCGCAGCGAAGCCCGGGAACGGCGGCGGGCGAGGCCCGCCACTCATGCGACGCCGGTGAACGCCTCGCTGGCCAGCCGGAAGGAGTGCTTGCGCGCCTCATGGTCGAAGATGTTGCCGGTCAGCATCAATTCGTCGGGGCGATGGCGCTGGACGAAATCGGCGATACCCTCGCGCAGGTCCCGGGCGTCGCCGACCACGCTGCATGCCAGCGCCTGCATGGCCGTCGCCTTTTCCGCAGGCGTGCAGATCGCATCGATATCGTCGATGGGCGGCGGGACCAGTCCCTGCTCCCCGCGCCGCAGGCGCACGAATGTCTGCTGCAGGGTAGTGAACAGGCGCGTCGCCTCGGCACGGGTGTCGGCGCCGATCACGTTCATGGCCAGCATCGCATGCGGTTGCTTCAGGCGCGCCGACGGGCGGAAATCGCGGTGGTACAGGGCCATCGCCTCCTCCATCGCCGCCGGCGCGAAATGCGAGGCGAACGAGTACGGCAGGCCCAGCGCCGCTGCCAGGCGCGCGCCGAACAGGCTGGAGCCAAGGATCCACACCGGCACCTCCAGACCCGCACCGGGCACGGCCTGCACCGCCTGTCCGGGCTGCACCGGCCCGAAGTAGTGCAGCACCTCCTGCACGTCCTGGGGGAACGCATCGGCGCTGTCGTGATAGCGCCGCAGGGCACGCGCGGTGGCATGGTCGGTGCCTGGGGCGCGCCCCAGGCCCAGGTCGATGCGGCCGGGATACAGCGAGGCCAGGGTGCCGAACTGCTCGGCCACCTGCAGCGGCGCGTGGTTGGGCAGCATCACCCCACCGGCACCGACCCGGATGCTGGACGTGCCGCCAGCGACGTGGCCGATCAACACCGCCGTGGCGGCGCTGGCGATGCCCGGCATGTTGTGGTGCTCGGCCAGCCAGTAACGCGTGTAGCCCAGCGATTCGGCGTGCCGGGCCAGGTCCAGCGCATTGGCGAACGCCTGCGCGGGCGTGCCGCCCTCGGTAACCGGGGCCAGGTCGAGCAGGGAGTACGGGATCGTGGTCATCCCACCCAGATGCCGGCGGCGGCGGCGGGATTCAAGGCCGGGCCGCGCTACCACGCGATGGCATCGCGCCGGCCTCAGATCTCGACCTGCGCCCCCAGCTCCACCAGCCGGTTGCCGGGAATCCGGAAGAATCCGGTCGCCGGTGCCGCGTTGCGGTGCATGAAAGCGAACAGCCGGTCGCGCCACACCGGCATGCCGCGATGGGCACTGGCCACCACCGTCTCGCGGCTGGCGAAATAGGTGGTGTCCATCGGGTCGAAATAAATGCCGTCCTGGTCGCACGAGCGCATCAGCGCCAGCGGCACATCCGGGGTTTCCATGAAGCCGAACCGGACCAGCACGCGATGGAAGTCCTCGCCGATGGCATCGATCTTCAACCGCTTGTCCTTCGGCGCGTACGGCACCGTCAGCGTCTCCACGGTCAGGAACACGTTGCGCTCGTGCAGCACCTTGTTGTGCTTGAGGTTGTGCAGCAACGCATGCGGCACCACCCCGGTCTGCGCGGTCATGAATACCGCCGTGCCCGGTACGCGCACCGGCGGCGCCAGCATCAGGCCGGGCAGGAACGTATCCAGCTGGATGCCTTCCTTCTGGATCTCGGCGTGCAGCAGCTCGCGGCCTCGGCGCCAGGTGCGCAGCAGGGTGAACACGATCAGGCCCAGCATCACCGGGAACCAGGCCCCATCAAAGAACTTGGCGCCGTTGGCGATCACGAAACCCACGTCGACGATGAAGAACACCACGCAAAGCGGCAGCACCCACATGCGCCAGCGCGGCCACAGTGCATACGCGACCAGGGCCAGCAGCAGGGTGTCGATCAGCATCGTCGCCGATACCGAAATGCCATAGGCCGAGGCCAGTGCGGTGGAACTGCGGAACATCAGCACCACCGCGAACACGGCGATCATCAGCATCCAGTTGATGTAGGGGATGTAGATCTGGCCGATCGTGGCACTGGAGGTGTGCTTGATGCCCATGCGCGGGATATACCCCAGCTGCATGGCCTGTCGCGCTACCGAGTACGCGCCGGTAATCACTGCCTGCGACGCAATGACCGCCGCCGCGGTGGCCAGCACGATCATCGGGTAAAGCGCCCAGCGGGGCACCGACTCGTAGAACGGGTTGATCACCGCCTCCGGGTGACCGAGGACGAACGCCCCCTGCCCCAGGTAGTTCAGCATCAGGCTGGGCAGGACAAGGATGTACCAGCCATAGCGGATCGGTCGCGCGCCGAAATGGCCCATGTCGGCATAAAGCGCCTCGCCGCCGGTGACGGCCAGCACCACCACGCCCAGGATCAGCACCGAGTGCGAACCATGTTCCCAGAAGAAGCGAGCGCCCCACATCGGATTCAACGCCTTGAGCACCTCCGGTCCCTGCATGATGTTGTGGATGCCGATGGCTGCCAGCGCCAGGAACCACACGCAGGTGATGGGGCCGAAGACGCGCCCGACCTTCTCGGTGCCATAGCGCTGCGCGATGAACACCGCCAGCAGGATCACCAGTGAAGCCGGCACGATGAACCGGTGCAGCCCGGGAGCGGCCACCTCCAGGCCTTCGACCGCGCCGAGCACGGTGATGGCCGGGGTGATGACGCTGTCGCCGAAGAACAGCGAGGCGCCGAAAATGCCGAGGATGCCGATGACGTAGGCCGCCTTGCCGCCCTTGGGCAGCGTGCGCTGCGCCAGCGTCATCAGCGCCATGATGCCGCCCTCGCCGTCGTTGTCGGCGCGCATGATGATGCTGACGTACTTGAGCGTCACCACGATCATCAGCGCCCAGAACACCAGCGACAGGATGCCCAGCACGGTGTCGTGGTTGCCCACCAGGCCGAAGTGCGGCGAGAACGCCTCCTTCAACGTGTACAGCGGGCTGGTACCGATGTCACCAAAGACGACGCCGATGGCGCCGACGACGAGACCGGCCAGCCCCTGCTTGCCGTGACCGTTGGAGGTGTCGTGCGATGCCGGGGTGGCGGGAACGGTGGAGGCCATGGAAGGGTCTGCTTGGAGGGCGGCCATTCGGGCCGCCGACAGGTCAGCGAAGGGCGGACTTTAGCGCTTTACGGATGATGGTGGCGGCATCGTCGCCGGCTTCGGTGGCGTCGCGCGCCATGCGGGCGGCTTCGGCCGGCTTGTAGCCCAGCTGCTGCAGGGCGATGACCGCCTCGGACTGGGCGTCGGCGGGGGCGCCGGGTGCATTGAGCGTGGTGCCGGCGCCGGCCAGGTCGGCGGCGCGGTCGCGCAGTTCCACCACCATGCGCTCGGCGGTCTTCTTGCCGATGCCGGGGATGCGGGTCAGCGCGGTGATGTCGCCGGCCTGCACCAGCCGCGCGAACTCGTCGACGGACACGCCGGACAGCACGGCCAGCGCGATCTTCGCGCCAATGCCGGTGACCTTCTGCACGTCGCGGAACAGGCGCCGCTCGGCCTCGCGCAGGAAGCCGTACAGCGACACGCTGTCCTCCTTCTGCGCGTAGTGGGTGAACAGCGCCACCTCGCGGCCGAGGTCGGGCAGGTCGTAGAAGGTACTCATCGGCGCCTCCAGCTCGTAACCCACGCCGTGCACGTCCACCACCAGCCATGGCGGCTGCTTGTGGACCAGGGTGCCCTTGAGGCGTCCGATCATGCGGTCATGCTCCCTTGCGGCGCAGCAGCGCGGTGGCCACGCCGGTGCGCGCGGCGGTTTCGCGCATGTGCGCGTGGGTCAGGGCGATGGCCAGCGCGTCGGCCGCGTCGGCCTGCAGCTTCATCGCGGGCAGGTTCAGCAGCAGGCGCACCATGTGCTGCACCTGCTCCTTGTCGGCGGCGCCGCGGCCGACCAGCGACTGCTTGACCACGCGCGGGCCGTATTCGGCGATCGGCACTTTGCGCCGCACCACCGTGGCCAGCGCGGCGCCGCGGGCGTGGCCCAGCTTCAGCGCCGAGGTCGCGGACTTGTCCATGAACACGCTTTCGATGGCCACTTCCTGCGGCTGCCACTCGTCCAGCACGCGCTCCAGGCCTTCGCACAACAGGCCCAGCCGCGACGGGAAATCCTCGGCGTCGAGCAGCACCAGCGCCTCGCAGTGCACGTAGGTGCAGCGGCCGCCGGGCGCGACATCGATGATGCCCACGCCGGTGCGCTGCGAACCCGGGTCGATGCCGAGGATGCGGGTCACGGGATTGGCCTGCGCCGTCAGGCGTAGGCGTCCTCGCCCAGGTCGGCGTTGGAGTAGACGTTCTGCACGTCGTCCAGATCTTCCAGCCAGTCGAGCAGCTTGGCCACCTGCTGCGCGGTCTCGCCCGCGACGGCGATGTCGTTGTCGGCGCGGTAGGTGACTTCGGACTGGTCGGCCTTCAGGCCCGCGGCGTCCATCGCCTCCTTCACGCTGGCGAACGCGTCGGGCGCGGTCAGCACGTCGATCGAGCCATCCTCCGGATACACCACGATGTCATCGGCGCCAGCCTCGATCGCGGCCTCGGTGACCTGCTCCTCGTTGGCGCCGGGTGCGAAGCTGAGCACGCCGGTCTTCTTGAACATGAAGGCGACCGAACCATCGGTGCCCAGGTTGCCGCCGAACTTGCCGAAGGCGTGGCGCACGTCGGCCACCGTGCGGACCTTGTTGTCGGTCAGGCAGTCGACGATGACGGCCACGCCGCCCGGGGCGTAGCCCTCGTAGCGGATTTCCTCGTAGCTGATGCCTTCCAGCTCGCCGGTGGCTTTCTTGATGGCGCGCTCGACCACGTCCTTGGACATGTTGGCGTCCAGCGCCTTGTCGATGGCCACGCGCAGGCGCGGGTTGTTGCCCGGGTCACCACCGCTGCTGCGGGCGGCCACGGAGATTTCACGGATGATCTTGGTGAACATCTTGCCGCGCTTGGCGTCTTGTGCGCCCTTGCGGTGCTGGATGTTGGCCCACTTGGAATGGCCGGCCATAGGGTTCTGCGGTCCTGGATGGAGATGTTGCGGCGCGGAATTATAGGCCGGCCGGCGGCCGCGCGCTGTCCGCGACGCCCCGGCCGGCGCGGTCTTCGCCGACGGACGGCCCGGAGGCGGCGAACCGCCCCCCGCCCAGGAAGCTCAACGCCAGTTGCGCCGCCACCTCGGAGAACAGCAGTCCGGAGTGGCTGGTGGGAATCACGGCGTGGTCGGCCAAGCCGGGCAGGCAGGTTTCCGCGACCGCGACGGTGCCGTCGTTGGGGCCGGGAAAGCGGCCGAAGAACTGCCCCAGGCCCAGCGGCTGCTCGCCCGCGACCACGCCCACCTGGGCCTGTCCGCGCCACGCCGGACAACCCGTGCGCAACAGGTCCGCGGACCGGCCCAGGCATGCCGCCCCCAGGGCACGACTGGCCAGCCCCGTGGCCGCGGCGCTGCCGGCCAGGGGCGAGCCGAGGCAGACCACCCGCCCGACGGGCAGGTCGGGATGGTGCTGCAGCGTGCGCAACGCCAGCAGTCCGCCCAGGCTGTGCGCTACCACGTCCCCGGGTGCGCGCATGGCTTCGGCCAGGGCGGGAATGACCGCGTCGGGGCCGCGCGTCACCGGCGCGTAACCAAACAGGTGCGGCACGTACCCGGCCTTGCGCAGGCGATGCGCATGCCAGCGCATCGAGGCACGCGGCATCCACAGGCCGGGGAGCAACAGGACCCGACGACCGCCACCGTCAGCCGCCGGACCGCGGTGCATGCTCAGCGCCCACCCAGCTCGCGACGGAGCCAGTCGTCGAGCAGCCGCTTCTCGTACCGCAGCGGATCGGAATCCATGATCGACTGCCGCTGCATGAAGCCGACGTCGACCAGCCTGCGCTCGCCCTCGGCGATCACCGCACCGCTGCCCGCCAGGTGGCGGAAACGGAGGTGGATGCGCGGCGGGTAGATGTCACGCACCACACGGAAGTCATGGCCAACGGCTGCGCTGCGACCCGGCTCGTATTCGCCCGCCCGGTTCACGTCCATCAGTTCCACTTCAAGTCGCTCGCCGGGCGCCAGCATTGGTTCGGCTTGCCGGCGCAGGTGCTCGGCCAGCGGGCGGATCCACTGGCCCCGGTCCACGGGCATGGCGCCCCACGTGGGTTCCGAGAACCCTTGCGGGTCCTGCCAGGAGACCGCCACGGGGCTCGGCCCGGCCAACGCACCTGCGCCGATGGCCTGTCGGGTACTCGCGCAGCCAGCGGTCACCAGCGCGGCGACCAGCGCCAGTCCCGACCAGTGCCTGATGGAAAGATGCCGTCCCATCGCCCTGCTCCTCGTTGGGGGGATGACGGGATTGTGCACCCAAACCGGTTAACGCGGCGGCAGGCGGCGCAGGATGAATTCGTGGTCGCGGACGCGACCGACCGGAAACTCGTAATCGCCCACGTGCTCGAAACCGGCGCGGGCGTAGAAACGCTGCGCGCCGAAGTTCTCCGACCACACGCCGATCCACAGCGGGCGCGGACCGTCGCGCTCCAGCCAGTCAAGCGCGGCCTTGAACATGCGACCGCCCCAGCCACCGCCCTGGTGCGACTGCAGCACGTACAGGCGTTTGAGTTCGCCGTCGCCGGGTTGGACATCCGGGTGCGGCAGCCCGCATGGGCCAGCGGCCGCGTGGCCGATGGCCACGCCATCATCTTCCAGCAGCCACACGGCGTAATCAGGGTGGGCGAGGATGACGCGTTGCCTGTCGACGTCGTAGGCCTCGTCGAGGAACGCGGCGAGGTCCTCGGGCGGGTACAGGTGGTCGAAGGTTTCGATGAAGGTGCGGCGCGCCAGATCCGAGAGGACCGGCGCGTCGTCGACGGTGGCGCGGCGGAGGGTTGGCATCACGTTTACCGGGGGAAGCACTGGCGAGGCCTGCAAAGGACGGAACGCGCAGCAGCCACGGTGGCGCCTATCTCAGGCATTTCCATGGTGCATCGGGAGGACACTTGTTTCGACGCCGGCCAGTGGGCGCAGTGAAGACTCAGGCGTCGTCCTCTTCCTCGTCGCCCTCTTCTTCGTCCTCTTCTTCATCCTCTTCCTCGTCGTCCTCTTCTTCCTCGTCCTCTTCGTACTCGTAATCGTCTTCGCCGAAGTCCTCGCCGTCCCAGCGGCCTTCGCCATCCGGCACGAAGGCCAACGACATGGCGTTGGGCGCGGTGCCCACGCGCACCAGCCAGCCGCCGAACACGCGGGCGCGCTCGGTCACCAGGGCGGTGTCGGCGCCTTCATTGGCCAGCTTTTCCCACTGCAGGGCAAATGCGGTTTCGTTCATTGCGAGGACTCCAGGAACGGGGCAGCAATCGGGTGCGGCGTGCGCCGCGGCAAAAAGAACGGGAACATCATTGGCAGACCTGCGAAACCTACTGGCTCGGCCCAATCAGCCCGACTTCGCGGCAGGTTCGCGCACCTGCACGTGCACCTCGGCCAGCTGCGCGTCGGGGATCGGCGACGGCGCGTCGGTCATCAGGCACTGCGCTGAGGTGGTCTTGGGGAAGGCGATGACGTCGCGGATCGACTCGCTGCCGGCCATCAGCGCGGCGATGCGGTCGATGCCGAAGGCGATGCCACCGTGCGGCGGCGCGCCGTACTTCAGCGCGTCCAGCAGGAAGCCGAACTTGCCCTGCGCTTCCTCCGCGCCGATGCCGAGCAGCTCGAACACCGCCGACTGCATCGCCGAACTGTGGATGCGGATGGAGCCGCCGCCGATCTCGTTGCCGTTGAGCACCATGTCGTAGCCACGGCTGACCGCGGTTTTGGCATTGGCGCGCAGGTCGTCGATGGAGTCCACGGCCGGCGCGGTGAACGGGTGGTGCAGCGCCACGTAGCGGCCTTCCTCGTCATCCCACTCGAACATCGGGAAGTCGGTGACCCACAGCGGGGCCCAGCCGTCGGCGACCAGGTGGAAGTCCTTGCCGGCCTTCAGGCGCAGCGCGCCCATGAAGTCGCTGACGGTCTTGTACTTGCCGGCGCCGAAGAAGGCGATGTCGCCGTTCTGCAGGCCGATGGCCTCCAGCAGTGCCTTGAAAGCATCGTCGGCGAAGAACTTGGCGATCGGCGAGTTGACCGCGCCGGCCTCGTCCAGCTTGACGTAGGCCAGGCCCTTGGCGCCGTACTTGGCGGCGTGCGCGGCATATTCGTCGATCTGCTTGCGCGACAGCGACGCGCCGCCCGGGATGCGCAGGGCGACCACGCGGCCATCCTCATCGTTGGCCGCATCGGTGAAGACCTTGAACTCGCAGCCCTTGACGAGTTCGGCGACGTCCACGAACTCCAGCGCGATGCGCAGGTCCGGCTTGTCCGAACCGTAGCGGCGCATGGCCTCGGCATAGGTCATGCGCGGGAACTCGCTGGCGAGCTCCACGCCCATCACTTCGCGGAAGACGTGGCGGATCATGTCCTCGGTGAGGTCCTGCACGTCGCGCTCGGCGACCCACGCGAACTCCATGTCGAGCTGGGTGAACTCCAACTGGCGGTCGGCGCGCAGGGCCTCGTCGCGGAAGCAGCGTGCGATCTGGTAGTAGCGGTCGAAGCCCGCCATCATCAGGATCTGCTTGAACAGCTGCGGCGACTGCGGCAACGCGTAGAACTCGCCCGGGTGCATGCGCGCCGGCACCAGGAAGTCGCGTGCGCCTTCCGGCGTGGCCTTGGTCAGGATCGGTGTCTCGATGTCCTGGAAACCTCGTGCATCGAGGTAATGGCGCAGCGCGGACACCAGCTTTGTGCGGGTGCGCATCTTGCGCTGCATCGCCGGGGTGCGCAGATCGAGGTAGCGGTACTTGAGGCGGATGTCCTCGCCCGGGTTCTCGTGGGCGTGGAACGGCAGCGGCTCGGCCTTGTTCAGCAGCTCGATCTTCGTGGCGACCACTTCGACCTTGCCGGTGCGGATCTTGTCGTTCACCGCATGGCGCGCGCGCACCACGCCGGTGATGCGCAGGCAGTCCTCGTAGCCCACGGCCGCGGCGGCAGCGAGCACTTCGGCGTTGCCGGCGGTGGCCGCATCGGGCTCGGCGACGATCTGGACGATGCCTTCGTGGTCGCGCAGGTCGATGAAGCACAGGCCGCCCAGGTCGCGGGCGACGTCGGCCCAGCCGCACAGGGTG
Source organism: Aerolutibacter ruishenii (assembly GCF_007830115.1). Taxonomy (GTDB): domain Bacteria; phylum Pseudomonadota; class Gammaproteobacteria; order Xanthomonadales; family Xanthomonadaceae; genus Aerolutibacter; species Aerolutibacter ruishenii. The sequence continues at coordinate 124,886 of NZ_VLKP01000001.1, forward strand.
ACGGTCTGGCCGATCAGCGCCTCGTCGACGAGGCCGCAGAAGTGGGTACGCATGGAGACTCCGGGTCGATACGGACCGGCGTGGGGCCGGCGAGCCGCCTAGTTTAGCGGCTGAGTCAGGTCCCTGTAGCGGGCTTGCTGGCAGCCGGCTTGGCTTCGGGCTTGGGCTCCGCCTTCGCCTCGGCCTTGGGGGCGCCGCTGGTGCCCTCCCCGGCCAGGTTGCGCTTCTTGTCGCCGTCCTTCTTGAAGTCGGTCTCGTACCAGCCGCCGCCGGCCAGGCGGAATTGCGGGGCAGTCAGCTGGCGGCGCACCTGGGGCGCCCCGCAGGACGGGCAGTCGGTGGGGTCGGCGTCGGACATCTTCTGTAGACGGTCGAAGCTGTGGCCGCAGGCGGCGCATTCGAAGGCGTAGATCGGCATGGCGTGGTGCGTGTGGGGTTTCGGCAGGAAAGGGCGGAGGCACCCGGCCGCGCGCGAGGGCGCGCCCGGACCGGGATTCGGGGCATGGATGCGGGCTCGGGCGGACAGAATCAAGCCGCCGCCCGTGCACGCCACGATACAGCGCGTGCGTCTCGGTCGCATGCGGGATGCGTCGGACGCCCCGGCCAGCGGCGCCCGCGGACAGCGACTGCGGCAGGCCGTGCAGCCCGTCGAAAGCTGCCCGTGCGCGGGCCATCGCGCAAGACCGGGTTCAGGTTGGGAGGCTATGCTGCGGGTTCATTCGCAAGGAGACGCGTCATGGCCCAATCCCGCTCACTTCTGGCCGCGGTGGTGGTAGCCGCGGGCCTGGCCGGCGCCGGCTGGTTCGCCTCGCAGGGCATGGCCCGCCTCAAGACCCAGGACCGCTACGTCACGGTCAAAGGCTCGGCGGAGAAGATCGTCGATGCCGACCTGGTGGTGTGGCCGCTGTCGCACACCGTGGCCGGCAACGACCTGCCGCAGGTGCAGCGGCAGCTGGACGCCAACACCGCGACGATCCACGAGTTCTTCACCAAGGCCGGGTTCAAGGCCGACGAGATCGTGGTCTCACCGCCACGGCTGGAAGACCGCTGGGCCTGGGCCTATGGCGAGAACCGGCCGCCGGAACGCTACCGGTACTCCACCACCGTCACGCTGCGCACCAGCCGGGTGGCCGATGCCATCGCCGCGGTGCGCCGCACCGGGGAGCTGGTCAGCCGCGGCATCCTGATCGGCGGCCAGGACGGCGGCGGCAGCGCGCCCACCTTCGACTACACCCAGCTCAACGCGATCAAGCCGGCGCTGATCGCCGAGGCCACGGCGGCCGCGCGCAAGTCTGCAGAACAGTTCGCCAAGGACTCGGGGGCGCGGCTGGCCGGCATCCGCAGCGCCAACCAGGGCGTGGTCTCGATCAATGACCGCGACCAGGGCAGCCCGCAGGTCAAGACTGTGCGGGTGGTGACCACGGTGGAGTATTTCCTCCGCGACTAGTTGTACTTGTCGCGGGCCGACCGCATCGAAACGCGCGGCAGACAGCTCTCAGCGTTGGCGTTGGTAGGTACCGACCAGCGCGGTGTGGGCCAGGATGCGCCCCTCCATCGCCTTCATCAGGTGCGCCTTGTCCGGCTGCCTGAGGTCGGGCAGCACCACGTCCAGCGCGTAGAGCTTGTGGAAGTAGCGGTGGCGCCCGACTGGCGGACAGGGCCCGCCATAGCCCGTGCGTCCCCAGTCATTGGTGCCCGGCCGGGTGCCGGCGGGCAACTGGCTCGCCGCCACGCCCTCGGGCAGGCCATCCGCGTCAGGCGGCAGGTTGTAGAGCACCCAGTGCACCCAGGTCATGCGCGGTGCGGCGGGATCGGGTGCGTCGGGGTCGTCGACCACCAGCGCCAGGCTTCTGGTGCCTGCGGGCATCCCCGACCAGTGCAGCGCCGGCGAGGCGTCGCCGCCGTCGCACGTCAGGCGCGCGGGCATCGACGCCTCGTGTGGGAACGCCGTGGACGTCAGCTGCAGCGGCATGGTCGGCTCCTTGGCACCGCCGTACCCGCTCGCGAGGAGGCTTGCGAGGGCCAGTGCGGCACTGGGTACGGATCGGGCAACGGGCATGGCCCCGCTCCTGTGGACAACGCAAGTCTGTCCCCACTGCGGTTAAGCCCGTGCGTGCGTCACACCGCGACTGCCAGGCCGCTCAGGCGAGGTCGCTTCGAGCCCGGTCGCTTCAAGCGGGGTCGCTGCAGGTCCGATCGCTGCGGACCGTGCCTCTTGCAGGCCGGGCGCCACGAGCCGAGGCAGTCAGGCCGCGTCGTACAGCGACAAGTACGCCTCTTCCGCCTCGGCCAATTGCGCCGCCAGCGTGACGCGCTGCTGTGACAGCCCGGGCACGTCGGCATAACGCGTGGGATCGGCCAGGTCCATGTCGATGGCGTGCAGCTTCGACTCCAGTTCGGCCACGCGGGCCTCTGCCTGCGCGAGCTTGACCGGGTTGGCCTTGCGCGATCTGGCAGCCGGGGCTGGCGCCGCGGCGGCGGTGCGCGTGCTGGCGACCGCGGCGGTTTCGGCCACGCCGGGCATCGCCGCGCTGATCGCGTCCAAATCGTCCCCGCCCTTGCCGGCCTTCGCCGCCTTCACCTGCTTCACCGACTTGCCGTCGTTGCTGTTGTCGCGGCTGCGCAGCCAGCTGGCGTAGGCGTCCAGGTCGCCGTCGAACGGCTGCGCCACGCCATCGGCCACGCGCCAGAAGGTGTCGCAGACCAGGCCGATCAGGTGGCGGTCGTGGCTGACCATGACGATGGCGCCATCGAAGTCACTGAGCGCCTCGGCCAGCGCCTCGCGCATTTCCAGGTCGAGGTGGTTGGTCGGCTCGTCCAGCAGCAGCACGTTGGGCTGGGTCCAGGCGATCATCGCCAGCGCCAGTCGCGCGCGCTCGCCGCCGCTGAAGCCGTCGACCGATTCGAAGGCGCGATTGCCGGGGAACTGCCACTTGCCGAGGAAGTCGCGCAGCGCCTGCGTGGCCACGCCCGGTGCGATGTCGCCCAGGTGGTCGATGGGGCTGCGGCCCTCCTGCAGCGACTCCACGGTGTGCTGGGCGAAGTAGCCGATGCGCAGGTCCGGATGGCCGCCGCGCTCCCCGGTGAGCAGCGGGATGTCGCCGACCAGTGACTTGACCAGCGTGGACTTGCCGGCGCCGTTGGGGCCGAGCAGCGCAACGCGGTCGCCGGCCTCGAGGATGAAGCCGACGTCCTCCAGGACCACGTGGTCGCCATAACCGCAATCCGCATCGACCAGGCGCAGCAGCGCGTGCGGCAGCTTGGCCGGTGCCGGGAAATCGATGTGCAGCGAACGCTCGGCGCGCACCGCCTCGGTGCCGGCCAGCTTTTCCAGGCGCTTCATGCGGCTCTGCGCCTGCTTGGCCTTGCTGGCCTTGGCCTTGAAGCGGTCGATGAACTTCTGCAGGTGCTCGCGCTCGGCCTGCTCCTTCTCGTGCGCGATCTGCTGCTGGCGCAACTGCTCGGCGCGCTGGCGCTCGAAGGCGGTGTAATCGCCCACGTACAGCTTGGCCTTGCCCTCGTTGAGGTGGATGGTGTGGGTGGACACGCCGTCGAGGAACTCGCGGTCGTGCGAGATCATCAGCAGGGTGCCGGGGTACTTGAGCAGCCACTGCTCCAGCCACAGCACCGCGTCCAGGTCGAGGTGGTTGGTGGGTTCGTCCAGCAGCAGCAGGTCGGACGGGGTCATCAGCGCGCGCGCCAGGTTCAGGCGCACGCGCCAGCCACCGGAGAACTCCTTCACGGCGCGCTCGTGGGTGTCGGGCGAGAAGCCCAGGCCGTGCAGCAGCTTGCCGGCGCGCGCGGTGGCGTCGTAGCCGTTGAGCTCGGCCAGGCGCAGGTGGGCGTTGGCCACCGCTTCCCAGTCTTCACGCTCCGCGGCGGCGCGTTCGGCGAGGATGACCTTGTGCACCTCGGCATCGCCGGAGAGCACGAACTCCAGCGCGGGCTCGTCCAGCGCCGGGGTTTCCTGCGCCACGCTGGCGATGCGCACGCGGGCAGGCACGTCGATGTCGCCACGGTCGGCTTCGACCTCGCCCTGGATGGCGGCGAACAGCGACGACTTGCCGGTGCCGTTGCGGCCGATGACGCCCACGCGCCAGCCGGCGTGCAGGGCAAGGTCGACGTTGGACAGCAGCAGGCGTTCGCCGCGCCGCAGGGCGAAATCTCGGAAGGCAATCATGGCGACATTGTACGTGGCCACGATAGGCGGCAGGGATCTAGGCCGGAAGGCCTTGCCGGATCGGGGCCTTTGGATCGGGTTCCGGTTGTGAAGGCCGAAACCAGCCCTTATACCTGTATGTCTTGGCCTTGGGAGAGCCGATGCACCACACGTCCCTGATCGCGATCCTCGTCGCCGGCTTCGTGCTGGCCTTCATCTTTGGCGCACTGGCGCAACGGCTACGGCTGTCGCCGCTGGTGGGCTACCTGATTGCGGGTATCGTGGCGGGGCCGTTTACCCCGGGCTTCGTGGGCGACCAGACGCTGGCGCCGCAGCTGGCCGAGATCGGCGTGATCCTGCTGATGTTCGGCGTGGGCCTGCACTTCTCGCTGCGCGACCTGATGTCGGTGAAGGCCATCGCCGTGCCCGGTGCGATCGCGCAGATCGCGGTGGCCACGGTGCTGGGCTGGGGCCTGGCGCGAATGCTGGGCTGGTCGCATGGCGCCGGCATCGTCTTCGGCATCTCGCTGTCATGCGCCAGCACGGTGGTGCTGCTGCGCGCCTTGGAGGAGCGCCGCCTGCTGGATACCAGCAAGGGCAAGATCGCGGTCGGCTGGCTGATCGTGGAGGACCTGGCGTGCGTGCTGGCGCTGGTGCTGCTGCCCGCGCTGTCGGGCCTGTTGAGCGGCGAGGCGGCGGATGCCGTTTCCGTGTGGAAGGCCATCTTCTCGACCATCATCAAGGTCGGCGCGTTCCTGCTGGTCATCCTGCTGGTCGGCCGCCGGGTGATCCCGTGGGTGCTGGAGCGCGTGGCCGGCACCGGCTCGCGCGAGCTGTTCACGCTGTGCGTGCTGGCGATCGCACTGGGCGTGGCGTTTGCGTCATCGGAACTGTTCGGGGTGTCGTTCGCGCTGGGCGCGTTCTTCGCCGGCATGCTGCTCAACGAGTCGGAATTCAGCCACCAGGCCGCCAACGAGACACTGCCGCTGCGCGATGCATTCGCGGTGCTGTTCTTCGTGTCGGTCGGCATGCTGTTCGACCCGTCCATCCTGCTGGAGCGCCCGCTGCAGGTGCTGGCGGTCTGGATGATCATTGTTTTCGGCAAGTCGGCGGCCGCTTACGTGCTGGTCCGGGCCTTCGGCAAGGACCACGGCACCGCACTGCTGATCTCGGCCAGCCTGGCGCAGATCGGCGAGTTCTCGTTCATCCTGGCGGCACTGGGTTTGCAACTGGAGATCCTGCCGCAGGAAGGCCATGACCTGGTGCTGGCCGGCGCCCTGCTGTCGATCATGACCAACCCGCTGATGTTTGCCTGGGTGGATCGCTTGCGCAATCGCGAAAAGACGCAGGCCAGCGACGAGGCGACGGCAGCCCAGCGTGCGGCCGACCACCTTGCCCCCGGTGTCACCGAGGCGTTGTCAGGCCACGTCATCTCCATCGGCTACGGCCGCGTGGGCAGCGAACTGGGCCGGCTGCTGAGCGCGCGCGACGTGCCAGTGGTGGTGATCGATACCGATGAGGACCTGATCGCGCGTGCGCGTGCGAACGGCATCCCCGCCATCCGCGGCAACGCCGCCAACGAGCTGGTGCTGCGCGAGGCGGCGCCGGAGCGCGCGACCACGGTGATGCTGGCCATCCCCAACGTGCTGGAGGCCGGTGAGATCATCGCCAAGCTGCGGCTGATCAACCCGGCGCTGACCATCGTGGCGCGCGCGCACAGCGATGGCGAGGTCAAGCACCTGCTGGAACATGGTGCCGATGGCGCGGTGATGGCCGAGCGCGAGCTGGCGCACAGCCTGGCCGAGATGGTGATGGCCACGCCGCCCTATCGCGGCGACCACCACCTGCCGCCTGCCGTGGCTTGACGGTATGGGCGCCCTGGGTGGGCGCCTCAATTGATCGCGAGCACCCAGGCGACCATCGCTGCAGCTTCCACGAGTTCGGCCAACGCACCCGCGGTGTCACCGGTAAATCCGCCCAGTCGTTGCAGGCATGCACGACGCCACAGCACGAATACCAGCGCGGTCACCGCCAACACCAGCGCACCGGCCATGCCGAACGCGAATGGCACGACGGCGGTGGCGAGCACTGCGGTCATGCACAGGCCACGCCGTGCGTGCAGCAGGCCGGTGCCCATGCCCAGCACACGCGCGTAGGGCGTGGTGAGGAAGGCCAGGGTCAACGTGGCCCGGCCCAGCAGGGGTGCCAGCAGCAATCCGCCCCACGCATGTGGCGGCAGGCTGGCCAGCGCGGCGAACTTGAGCAGCAGGAGCAACACCACCGCACTGACCGCCATGGGGCCACTGCGCGGGTCCTTCATGATGGCGAGCGTGCGTTCGCGGTCGCCCAGGCCACCGACCCAGGCATCGGCCGAGTCGGCCAGGCCGTCCAGGTGCATCGCGCCGGTGCTGGCCACCCAGACCGCCAGCATCACCGCCGCGGCGAGCAACGGCGGCGCATCGCGCAGCGACCACGCAACGCCCACCAGCATCGCACCGAGGGCTGCGCCCACCAGCGGGTAACACGCCAAGGATCGCGCCTGCGCGCTGGTGTCGGCAAACACACCGGCCGGAACCGGCACGCGGGTCAGGAAACCAAATGCAAACAGCAGTGGTTTCAGCATCGGGCACCCACAACGGTCTGCTGGTTGGCGGCGACAACGTCACCTGCGCGGGCGCGCGATGGCCACGGCAGGCGATGGATCGACGCGTGCGCCACATCGATGCCGGCCATGTCGCCAAAGCCGCGGCGCTCCACCATGCAGCGCAGCAGTCGGATGGCGCCGCCGTGGGTGATCACCAGCACGCGCTCGCCTGGCTCGCCGACCGCTTCGTCCAATGCTTGCGACAGACGCCCCGCGAAGGCGTGGAACGTTTCCGCGCCCGGCGGTGGATGCGCCACTGGATCGGCCCAGAAGCGTCCCAGCGCCTCGGGCTGTTCCTCGCCCAGGATTTCCAGCGGCATGCCCTGCCACTGGCCGAAGTGGTATTCGGCCAGGCGCTGGTCGATCCGCAGCGGGAGCCCACGCTGGCTGGCCAACTCGCTGGCGAAATCGGCACAGCGCCGCAGCGATGAGCTCACGATGCTATCCCACTGCCGGCCCGCCACGGCAGCGCGCAGTTGTGCCCAGCCCTGCGCGGTCAACGCGTCATCCAGCTGGCCGCGGTAGCTGCGTTGCCCGGTGTCCCCATGGCGCAACAGGTCGAATCCGGCAGCAGTCACGGCTTCGACACCCCGGCCTGATCGAACGTGGCCATGCGGTTGTGCAGCGCGCACGCCAGCCGCAGCAACGGCACTGCGGCAGCGGCACCGCTGGCCTCGCCCAGGCGCAGGCCCAGGTCGAGCAATGGGCGCGCGTCCAACGCCTGCAGCAGGCGCGCGTGGCCCCGTTCGTGCGATCGATGGCCGAACAGCAGCCACGGGCGCACGCCGGGGTTGATCCGCACCGCAGCCAGTGCCGCGGCAGTGGTGATGAAGCCGTCAACCAGCACCGGCACCCCTGCCTGCGCGGCCGCGACGAACGCGCCGGTGAGGGCGGCGATCTCGAAGCCGCCCAGCCGCCGCAGGTATTCCCGCGCCACGACGGCATCGGCATTGATCCGGGTGTCGGCAACGACATCAGCGTCGACTTCAACGTCGGGGCCACGGTGCAGGGCCAAGGCCCGTGTGACCACGGCCGCCTTGTGCGCGATGCCCGCACTGCCCAGCCCCGTGCCCGCTCCCGCCAGTTCGTCCGGGCCGGCATCCAACAGCGCACAGGCCAATGCCGTGGCCGCCGTGGTGTTGCCGATCCCCATCTCGCCGCCTATGAACAACTGCGCGCCGGTCGCGGCGGCCTGCGCGACGCTGGCCGCGCCGACGGCGAGCGCCGCGTCCAGTTGCGCCGCGGTCATGGCCGGGCCTTCGCAGACGTTGCCAGTGGCGGGCGCGATGATGCGGCGGGTGACACCGGCGATCTCGCCGGGATCGTTGACCGTACCCAGCGTGACCACGTCCAGGGTGGCGCCGAGTTCGCGCGCCAGCACGCTGATCGCCGCGCCGCCGTTGGCGAAGTTGCGCACCATCTCGCCGGTCACTGCCTGCGGAAAGGCGGAAATGCCTTCCGCCGCGACGCCGTGGTCGCCGGCAAACACGCTGATCCACACCCGGTCCAGGTTCGGTGCTTGGCTGCGCTGCAGGCCGGCCAGCTGGATGGCGATGGTTTCCAGGCCACCCAGTGATCCCAGTGGTTTGGTCAACTGGCCTTGTCGGGCGCGCGCAGCGTCGATGAAGGTGGAATCAGGTGTGGCGCAAGCGGCTTCCAGCCAGTGCAGGGTCATTCGGGAGATCCTTTCAGGGTAAGCGGCAGGCCCGCCGCGACGAACACGACGCGGTCGCACCGTACGGCCAGTGACTGGAGCAGGCGCCCAGCCTCGTCGACGAAGCGGCGGGTCAGTTCGCCCATCGGCACGATGCCGAGGCCGACTTCGTTGCTGACCAGCAGCACATCGCCGGGCAACGTGGGCAGCGCGGCGAGCAGCGCATCGCGTTCGGCGACCACGCACGCAGGATCGGGATGGCCCAGCAGGTTGCTCAGCCACAGCGTGAGGCAGTCGACCAGCAGCACGCGGTCGGCGCGCGCGTGCTCACGCAGCGTGTTGGCCAGCGCGAGCGGCTCCTCGACGCATCCCCAGTGCGCAGGGCGATGCTCGCGATGGTGGGCGATGCGTTCGGCCATTTCGGCGTCGGCCGGCTGCGAGGTGGCGATGTAGATGACCTCGCGTCCGGAGGCGGCGGCGAGGCGTTCGGCCAGCGCGCTCTTGCCGGAGCGGGCACCACCGAGGATCAGGGTGTTCATGCAAGGCCCATCAATGCTGCGATTCGGGTGGTGTCCAGGTGCTGCTCCACCGCGTCGGCCAGGCGTTCGATGCTGGCTTCGCGCAGGGCGTGCAGGTCGAGGCTCGCGGCATCGTCCAGACCCGCCCAGCGAAGCCAGTGCGCCAGCGCCTCGGAGTCGTCGAACAGGCCGTGCAGGTAGGTTCCGATCACTTGCCCATCGCTGGAGCAGGCTCCGTCCACACGGCCGTCTCGCAGCTGCACGAGGGCTTGCGCGAGGCCCACGCCCTCGGTGATGCCGCAATGGATTTCGTAGCCGCGAATGGAGGCGCCATGCGTCCGGGGCGATTCACTTCCAGCACGCGGGCGTTCCACGGACAAGACACGCGATGTCGATGTCGACGTCGATGACGTTGACGTTGACGTTGACGTTGACGTTGACGTTGACGTTGACGATCGAGCGTATGACGTGGGTTCAGGCAGGAACAGCTGCCCTTCAACCATGCGCAACTGTTTTTTCGGCGCCAGCGTCGTCTCCACGTCCAGCCAGCCGAGTCCCTCGCTGACGCCCGCCGGTCCTTCCAGGCCGAGCGGATCACGCACGACGCGGCCCAGCATCTGGAATCCGCCGCAGATGCCGATCACCTTGCCGCCATACCGCAGGTGCCGCGCGATCGCCTTTTCCCAACCCTGCGCGCGCAGCCATGCGAGGTCGGCGCGGGTGGACTTGGAGCCCGGCAGCACGATCAGGTCCGCCGGTGGTGGCAACTCACCCGGCCCCATGACGCACAGGTGCACCTGCGGATGCGCGCGCAACGCGTCGAAGTCGGTGTGGTTGCTGATGCGCGGCAGCGCCGGCACCACCACGCGCAGTTGGCCATCGCCCTGCGCGGTGACGGCGCGTGGCAATGCATCCTCCGCCTCCAGGTGCAGGCCATGCAGGTACGGCAACACCCCGAGCACCGGCTTGCCGGTCTCGCGTTCCAGCCAGTCCAGGCCCGGTTGCAGCAGCGCGATGTCGCCCCGGAACCGGTTGATGACGAAGCCCGCCACGCGCGCCCGCTCGCTGGGCGACAGCAGCGCCAGCGTGCCCACCAGGTGCGCGAACACGCCGCCGCGGTCGATGTCCGCCACCAGCACCACCGGGCAATCCACCGCCTCGGCATAGCCCATGTTGGCGATGTCGCGGTCGCGCAGGTTGATCTCGGCGGGGCTGCCGGCGCCTTCGACCACCACCAGTTCGTGTGCGGCCGACAGCCGCGCATGCGACGCCAGCACCGCCTCCATCGCGACGCGCTTGTAGTCGTGGTAGCCCACCGCATCCATGTTGCCCACCGCGTGCCCGTGCACGATCACCTGCGCGCCGGTATCCGTGTTGGGCTTGAGCAGCACCGGGTTGAAGTCGGTGTGCGGCGGCAAGCCACAGGCCTGGGCCTGCACTGCCTGCGCCCGGCCGATCTCGCCGCCATCGACGGTGACCGCCGAGTTCAGCGCCATGTTCTGCGGCTTGAACGGCGCCACGCGTGCGCCGCGTCGCCGCGCCCAGCGGCACAGCGCCGTGACCAGCGCGCTCTTGCCGGCATCGGACGTGCAGCCCTGCACCATCAGCACGCGCGCGGTCATCGCGATACCTCGGCCAACGCGTGGTCCAGGCGCTGGAAGTCGGCCTCGTGCAACGGCAGCCCAAAGCGCAGGCTGGCCGGGTGTTCGAACAGCCGGACCAGGATCGCCCGGCGCGCGAGCGCGTCATGCAGTTCCGCGGCCCGCGCATCGCGACACCACTGGAAGAACGCCGTACCGCCGGTCGGCGACAGGCCGTTGGCCCGCAGTATGGCGTCCAGCTGCGCAGTGCGTTGCCGGAGTCGCGCGCGTGCCCCGGCCTGCCAATCGCGATCGGCAAGCGCCTGTTGCACGGCATGGCGCGCAGGACCGGCCAGCGTCCACGGACCCAGACGCTCGCGCAGGGACTGCAACAACGCCGGTGCCGCACACACGAACCCCGCGCGCGCACCGGCAAGCCCGAAGAACTTGCCCACCGAACGCATCACGACCAGGCCTTCGCCGCCACTGTCCGCACACAGGCTGTCGTCCGGCGTCGCATCCATGAAGGCTTCGTCCACCACCAGCCAGGCCCCGCGCGCGTGCAGGCGTTCATGCAGGCGGAGCAGCGCGGACCGGTCGAAGACATCACCGCCCGGGTTGTTGGGATGGATCAGCACGACCACGTCGAGTCGCGCGTGCTCGTCCAGCAACGCGTCGGCCGACAGGCGTTCGACCCGGTGGCCCGCCCGCTCCCACGCATGCGCATGCTCGGCATACCCGGGCGCAAGCACGCCTACGCGCGAATGCGGCCGCAGCAGCGGCAGTGCCTGGATCGCCGCCTGCGAACCGGCCACCGGCAACACGTGCGGCGCACGGTAATAGCGCATCGCCGCCTCGACCAACCCGTCGTCATCCTCGGGCAGACGGTGCCAGGCACGCGCGGGAATCGGCGGCACCGGCCACGCCTCGGGGTTCACGCCGGTGGACAGGTCCAGCCAATGATCCGGTGCGATGCCGTAATGCCGTGCCGCGCGCAGCAGGCGGCCGCCGTGTTCAAGCATGCCAGGCCTCCAGCACTGCACTGAGCGCGGTGGCCAGCCACAGCGCGGCCAACCACGCGAACACGCCGTGACGAACCAGTCTCAGCGCCGAACGGATGGTCGACGCATCGGGCGGGGCGCCCTCACCCAATGCCGGGCGCTGCGTCCAGGTGCCGTGGTAAGGCGCTGCACCGCCCAGCCGCACGCCGATGGCACCGGCGCCGGCCGCCATCACTGGACCCGCGTTGGGGCTCTTCCATGCACGCGCCTGCGTCTTCCAGCTTCGCCATGCGCGGCGCGTGTCGCCGCACAGCGCGTAGGTGGCCGCGGTCAGCCGCGCCGGCACCAGGTTCAGTCCATCGTCGATGCGTGCCGCGGCCCAGCCGAAACGCGCGTATCGCGGGGTCCGATAGCCCCACATCGCATCCAGCGTGTTGGCCAGCCGGTACGCCACCGCGCCGGGTGCGCCCAGCAGCACGAACCAGAACAATGCGCCAAACACCGCATCGCACCCGTTTTCCAGCACCGACTCGCTGGCGGCGCCGGCGACCTGCGTGGCATCCAGTGCACTGGTATCGCGGCTGACGACCTGCGCGACCGCGGTGCGTGCCCGGGGCAGATCGCCCTCCTCGAGTGCGTCGGCAATGGGCCGTGCGTGGTCCCACAGGCTGCGGTGACCCACCGTCAGGTACAGCAGCACTGCCGACAAGGCCATGCCCAGCCCAGCTGAGTACGCTTGCGCCGCCTGCACCGCCCAGGCCACCAGCGCCACGAGGGGCGCCACCACCACGCACCACGCCAGCACGCCCGCGGTGCGCCGGTCGGCATGCAACACCCGCTCGATCATTCCGGCCCAGCGTCCGAAACCGACCAGCGGGTGCAGGCGCCGCGGCTCACCCCATGCGGCATCCAGCAGCAGCGCCGCCGTGGTGGCAATGGCCACGCTCAAGGCCGTAGCAGCCGCACCGCGGCGGCGGGGTTGGAGGGAAAATAGAAGTGCACGAAGCTGGCGGTCAGGCGCCGGTCGCGGTACACCGCCTCGCGGCTGGGGCCACCATTGGGGTTGGTCGCGGTGGCGAGCGCGGGTGCGGCAATATCGGCCTGCGCATAATGGAACGTGTGGCCGCGCAACGTGCCCTCGGGCAACGTGACCTGCTGCAGCCCCAACCCGGCCAGTCGCGGCTGCAGGCGCGCGCTGCCTGCCAGGAGTCCGGCCATGGGCCGCATGTCGCCCTCGCGATCGGCCAGGGCGTCCAGCCCAAACAGCAGGCCACCGCATTCGGCCAGCAACGGCTTGCCGGCGTCGCGGTGCGCGCGCAACGCGGCATGCAGGTCCACGTTGGCGGACAGCGCATCCAGGTGCAGTTCGGGATACCCCCCGGGCAACCACGCCGCATCGGCCGGCGGCAACGGCTCACCCGCCAGCGGCGAGAAGAACCGCAGTTCCGCGCCTGCCTCGCGCAGCAACTCGAGGTTGGCCGGATAGAGAAAACAGAATGCATCGTCACGGGCGATGGCGATACGCACGCCGGCCAGTGCGCCGGCCACGGAGGCGGCCTCCGCTGTCGCGCCCGTCCACGGCGCGAACGCCACCGCCGGAGGCAACTCGGTACTCGCATGCCGCGCCCACGCATCGGCCAGTGCATCGAGCGTGCGATCGACACTGCCCACCTCGTCCGCCGGCACCAGTCCGAGGTGGCGCTCGGGCATCGCCAACGCCGGATCGCGCGGCAGTGCGCCCATCCACCGCAGCCCTACGGGCAGGCTCTGGGCCAGCAACGAGGCGTGGTAGTCACTGCCCACGCGGTTGGCCGCCACGCCGTGCACGCGCAGGTCGTCGCGGTAGCGCGCCAGACCCAGCGCCAGCGCACCAAAGGTCTGCGCCATGGCCGAGCCGTCGATCACCGCGAGTACCGGCAGGTCGAAACGCACCGCCAGGTCAGCGCTTGAAGGCGCGCCGTCGAACAGTCCCATCACTCCTTCGACCAGGATCAGGTCGGCCTCGGACGCGGCCGCGTGCAGGCGCGCACGCACGTCGGCCTCGCCGTTCATCCACAGGTCGAGCTGGTACACCGGTGCGCCACTGGCGCGCTCCAGCACCATCGGGTCGAGGAAGTCCGGACCGGTCTTGAACACCCGCACCCGCCGCCCCTGGCGCGCGTGCCAGCGCGCCAGCGCGGCGGTGACGCTGGTCTTGCCCTGCCCCGACGCGGGCGCGGACACCAGCAAGGCAGGGCAATGGTGTGTGTTCATGGCCTCAGAGCTCGATGCCCAGCTGCGCCTTGATGCCCGCCTTGAACGCGTGCTTGACCAGGCGCATCTCGGTCACGGTATCGGCGGCTTCCACCAGCGCATCCGGCGCGCCACGGCCAGTGATCACCACGTGCTGGCGCGGCGGGCGCGCGGCCAGCGCGGCCAGCACCTGCTCCACCGCGATGTACTCCTTCACCAGTGCGATGTTCAGTTCGTCCAGCAATACGAAGTCGTAGGTCTCGTCGGCCAGCATCGACGCCGCCACCGCCCACGCGGCCTGCGCCGCGGCGACATCGCGATCGCGATCCTGGGTTTCCCAGGTGAAGCCCTCGCCCATCACGTGGTAGTCGAGGCGATCGGCAAACGCGTCGCCCATGGTGCGGAAGAAGGCATCTTCGCCGGTGGAGAAGCTGCCCTTGATGAACTGCACTACGCCGCAACTGAAGCCGTGCCCCAGCGAGCGCGCCAGCATGCCGAAGCCCGACGAGCTCTTGCCCTTGCCGTTGCCGGTGTTGACCACCACCACGCCACGGTCGATGGTGGCCCGCGCGATCCGGCGGTCCACCAGTTCCTTCTTGCGCTGCGCCCGTTCGCGGTAGCGCTCCTCGGGCGTCAGCACGTCCTCACGCATGCTCAGGCCCCGGCCATGCGGCCGGCATCACGCTGGCCCAGTGCCCGCGCGACCACCGCATGCACCACCAGCGCGACGACCACATAGGCCATCGAGGTGCGCACGAACATCGGCGCCCAGTGCATCAGTCGCGCCACGTACTCGGCGAAGTGCGGCTCGGCGTAGCGCCCCCCGAGCCAGTAGAACGCGCCATTGGAGATCACGAACGACAACGTGTTGGCCAGCAGCGCCACGCCAGCCGCCATTGCCAGCGAACCGGCCGAGGCCTGCAAACGGCCTGCGAACACCCGCCCCGCGTACCACAGCACCGCATATGCCGGCAGCAGGAACGAATACGCCGGGGTGATGCAGAAGTCGCTGGTGCCGGCGTAGCGCACCGACACGAAGTCGAGTGCGCCCGCCAGGGCGACGAAGCCAAGGAACGCCAGGTGCCGGCGCACGTACAGGCCACCGAGGAAGAACACCGCCATCGATGCATCCGGAAGGTGGATGGCCGTGCCGAAGTGGCTGAAACGGGTCATGCACATCAGTACCGCCAAGGCGGCCACCATCACGACGGTGTTGCGGGTATTCAAAGGCTTCATCGAACCGATCTCCTTGTGACGAAGGACTGGCTTACTGCGCCGCGTAGCGCAGGGTCAGCATCCAGGTGCGGCCGGGCTGGGCGTAGAACGCCGCCGTCTCGTACTGCTTGTCGAAGACGTTGTTGACGCTCAGGTTCACCCGCCACGCCGGGTTGAACGCATAGCCGGCGCGCAGATCGGTGGTGGCGTAGCCGCCCAAGCGATGGGTGTTGGCCAGGTTGTCGTAACGCTCGCCGGCGGCGGTGACGCTGGCGCCGACGTTGAATGCACCGAAGCTGCGGTCCGCGTCCAGACGCGCGGTCTCGCGGGCGCGACGCGGCAGGATGTTGTCGTGGTTGCTGCCGGTCGAACGGTTGCGCGGATCGATCCAGGCCGCGCTGCCACGCAGGTCCCAGCCGGCCAGCTGCGTGCTGACGCCCAGCTCCGCGCCCTCGATGCGGGCCTCGTCGATGTTGATCGCGTAGCACTCCCAGGTGGGCGTGCAGTAGGTGCCAATCAGGTCGTCGACATCGGTCTGGAACGCGTTGAGCGACCATTCGCCCCAACCGTGCTTGCCACGCAGGCCCAGTTCGGCGCTGCGCGAGGTTTCCGGGGTCAGCGCCGGGTTGCCGTAGAACGGGAAATACAGCTCGTTGAAGGTCGGCGCCTTGAACGCGGTGCCGTAGCTGGCGGTCAGGCGCAACGCTTCGGTGAAGTCCCAGCCCCACAGCGCGCTGCCGGTGGTCTTGCCGCCGAACTGGCTGTTGTCGTCGCGGCGCACGCTGGCCTGCAGCGAATGCCCCCCGAAGCCCTGCTGCCACTGCGCAAACCCGGCGCGGTTGATGCGTTCGGTCACCGCGTACAGCGTGTCGCTGTCCACCTCATCGCGCACCCAGTCAAAACCGGTGGTCAGCGTACCGCCGCCGAAATTGAAATCAGCCTGCAGGCCGCCCTGGTCGCGGTCGGTGCGGAACAGACTGAGGTACACACCGTCGTTGAACTGCCGGCTCTTGTCCTCGCTCTGGCCGAGGTTCAGCGTGAACGTGGCGAGGTCGCCCGCCCGGTAGCGCACGCGCGCACCGCCCGTCTGCTGCACCGTCCTGGCCTCGTTGCCGGCATAGATGCTGCCGTCGTACTCGTTCTCGCCCTCGGCGCGCAGCGCACGCAGGTCCACGTTCCACGCGTCGCCGAAGGCATAACCGCCCTGAGCCGACACCGAGTTGTTGGTGTAGCCATCACGGTCCGGGTCGTAGCCGAAACAGCCGGTGGGGCTGACGCAGGCATTGATGCCATCGGTGGTGTCGTGGGCCACGTTGAGCGCGTACCAGCCCTTGTCGCCGCGGCCTTCGACGCCTGCGGTGGCTTTGTACGTCGATTCGGTACCCGCGCCCACGCTGAAACTGGGCGAGAACGCCACCTGCGGGCGCCGGGTGAAGATCTGGATCACGCCACCGATCGCCTCGGAGCCGTACAGACTGGAGAATGGCCCGCGCACCACTTCGATGCGTTCGATCTGCTCGACCGGGATGTCCTGCAACGCCGCCTTGCCCGACGTGGCCGACCCCACCTTGAGGCCATCCACCAGCACCAGCACGTGGTCGGACTCGGTGCCGCGCAGGAACAGCGAGCTCTCCTTGCCCGCGCCACCATTGTTGGCGATGGACGCGCCCGGCACCTTGCGCAGCAACTCCGGCAGCGAGGCCGGTTGCAGCCGCTGGATCTCCTCGCGGTCGATCACGGTCATCGCGGCCAGCGTGGCGTCCTGGGTACGCGCGGTGCGGGTGGCGGTGACGACCACGCCGTCCAGGTCGGTGGCCTGGCCTTCGGCGAAGGCGGGGACGGCACTCAGGGTGGCGGCCAGCGCCAACGAAACCGCCAGCACGTTGCGGCGGGTACGGGAATTACGGGAAACCATCGGGTACTGCTCCTTGGCCGCGCCTGCCCGCGCGGAAAACGTTGGGAATGGACAGGCGGCAAGAAAGGACGCAGACGCCACGCGCGTGCATGGCCCCCGTGACATCGCCCACCGCATGTCAGGTCATGCCAGTGGCCGGTCTCCGGGCTCGCGGGTGGGCGCTTTCATGCGTCCGGGGACGGCGCCTTCCCGTGCCGATGGCACAGTGGCATTCGCCGGTCCCGACCCGTCCTGGGTCACCTCGCCTACCGTTGCGGGGGCAGCTCCGGAATTGCCACGACCATCGACCAGACGGCGGGCGCACCGGATTCCCGTTTCAACCACCGGCTTGGCCGGCGGTCACCTCAGGCAGCGGGCATTCTAGCACCCCCGGCCCGTTCCGGCCTTATGCCCTTTGCGTGGGTCGCATATGACCAAAGAATATATCTTTTCATCCGGATGAATATTGCAGGCTTGTGAATATCCGGTTAATCATTGGTCGACCCCCTACCCGGAACGCCCATGACCCGCCTGCCCCTGACCGCCGCCATTGCGCTGGCCCTCGCCGCCCCGGCGGCCTTCGCCCAGACCGCGCCGACCACCGAAAGCGATGCCAAGACCCTCGACCAGGTAATCGTCACCGGCACCCGCGTCTCCGACCGCACCGTGGCCGAGTCGCTGTCACCGATCGACATCATCACGCCGGAAGCACTGAACGCCACCGGCACCACCGAGCTGGCCACCGCGCTCGCGCGCGCGCTGCCCTCGCTCAACTTCCCGCGCCCCGCGCTGACCGACGGCACCAGTGCGATCCGCCCGGCGCAGCTGCGCGGCCTCTCGCCCGACCAGGTGCTGGTGCTGGTCAACGGCAAGCGCCGCCATGCCTCCTCGCTGCTCAACCTCAACGGCACCATCGGCCGCGGTTCGGCGCCGGTGGACCTCAACACCATCCCGGTCTCGGCCATTGCCCGCGTGGAAGTGCTGCGCGACGGCGCCTCGGCGCAATACGGCTCCGATGCGATTGCCGGCGTGGTCAACGTGGTGCTCAAGGGCGCCGAATCGGGCGGAAGCCTCGCCGCCACCGTGGGCCAGTACTCCGCGGGCGATGGCGAGCAGGCGCAAGTGGCCGGCGACAACACCTTCGACCTCGGTGGCCGCGGCTTCCTCAACGTGGCCGCGCAGATGGGCACACAGGACCTCACCAACCGCGCGCGGCCGTTCGCGGGTACGCCGGGCCCGACCCAACCGGCGCTGGGGCAGAAGGCGTTCGTGATCGGCGACCCGGAAGTGGATTTCGGCGCGGTCTCGTTCAACGCCGAGTACGACCTGACCGACAGCATCACCGCGTACGCGTTCAGTGCGATCAGCAACCGCGACATCACCTCGTTCGCGTTCTTCCGCGCGCCCAACAACCCCACGCAGAACATCCGGTCGATCTACCCCGACGGCTACCTGCCGGAGATCAACAACGTCTCGCGCGACCGTTCCATCGTGGCGGGCCTGCGCGGCGAGACCGCCAACGAGTTCAAGTGGGACGTGAGCTACAACCACGGCTACAACAACCTCGAGTTCTTCACCCGCAACACGCTCAACGCCAGCCTCGGCCCGACCTCGCCGACCTCGTTCTACGACGGCGCGCTGGAGACCACGCAGAACATCCTCAACGCCGATTTCAGCAAGGCGCTGGACTGGGGCCTGGCCTACCCGGTGACGCTGGCGTTCGGCGCGGAGCTGCGCAACGAGAAGTGGAACCAGTCGCCGGGTGAATTCGGCTCCTATGCCCAGGTCGGCAGGCTGCCAGGTGGCGCGCAGGGCTTCGGCGGCTTCGCGCCCAGTGTGTCGGGCCACTACGACCGCGACAGCTGGGCGGTCTATGCCGACCTGGAGGCCGATATCACGGATCAGTTCTCCGCGGGCGCGGCGGTGCGCTACGAAGACTACGACGACTTCGGTAGCCAGACCTCGGGCAAGCTGTCGGCGCGCTATGCGTTCAACGATGCGGTGGCGCTGCGCGGCACGGTGTCCAGCGGGTTCCGCGCGCCGTCGCTGGCGCAGCAGAACTTCCAGACAGTGAGCACGCTGTTCCTGGCCGGCATTTCCGATCCGTTCGAGGTGCGCACGTTCCCGGCCAGCAGCCCGACTGCGCAGGCGTTCGGCGCCGAGCCACTGAAGGCGGAGGAGTCGCTGTCCTACAGCCTGGGCCTGGTGCTGCAGCCGCTGGATGCGTTGTACGTGACCATCGACGCCTACCAGATCGACGTGGATGACCGCATCGTGCTGTCGTCCAACCTGACCGGTACCGCGGTGCGCACGCTGCTGGAATCACAGGGCATCTTCGGCATCAACGGCGGCCGCTACTTCACCAACGCCATCGACACCCGCACCCGCGGCGTGGACGTGGTGGGCAGCTACCGCTTCGCACTGGATGGCGGCACGCTCGACCTGACCGGTGGCTACAACTACACCGAGACCGAGATCACCCGCGTGGCGCCCAACCCGCCGGAACTGGCCGCCAACGGCCTCAACCTGGAGCGCATCGACCGCACCGAGCGCGGTCGCATCGAAGATGGCTTCCCGCACACCAAGTTCCTCGCGTCGGCCACGTGGGACTTCGCCAGCTGGGGCTTCAACGTGGGCGCCACCCGCTACGGCAGCGTGACCACGCGTCCGTCCAGCGCGGCCAACGACCAGACCTTCGATGCCAAGTGGCTGCTGGATGCCTCGGCCACCTACAAGCTCGACCGCTGGGCCTTCACCCTCGGTGCGGACAACCTGCTCAACGAGTACCCGGACGAGAACACGTTCCCCAACTCGACCAACGGGCAGTTCCCCTACAGCAACCTGTCGCCGTTCGGCTTCAATGGCGCATTCGTGTACGGGCGGGTGGCGTACAAGTGGTGATCAACACCATCGCCTGATCGGGTCGCCTGATCGAGGCACATGCCGCCGATGGTGGCATGTCCCGCAAACCGCAAGGAAAACGCAAACGGCCCGGGAAATCCCGGGCCGTTTTGCTTCCGTTTAAAGCCAGGTCGGATGGTCATATCTGTCGCCTTCCGCTTGGCAGTGCGGTGCATGCTGACACGGCTCGGCGCAAAGCAGCGCGCGCACTGCCAACCTGATGCGCACGCCCGGCCTCAGCCTTTGCGGAACACCAGCGCCCCGCCCTCGGCCTCCACCTGCACCGTGTCGCCGTTGGCGAACTCGCCGGCCAGGATGCGCTGCGCCAGCGGATTCTCCAGTTGCTGCTGGATCGCCCGCTTCAGCGGCCGCGCGCCATACACCGGATCGAAGCCGACGTTGCCCAGCAGGTTGAGCGCGTTGGCCGACAACGCCAACTTCAATCCGCGCTCGGCCAGGCGCTTCTCCAGGCCCTTGAGCTGGATCTTGGCAATCTCGCGAATTTGCGTTTTGTCCAACGGGTGGAACACGACAATGTCGTCGAGGCGATTGATGAACTCCGGGCGGAAATGGCTCTGCACCACGCCCATCACCGCGGCCTTCATCTTCGTGTAGCCCTCCGCCGTGTCGTCCGTGGCCATGTCCTGGATCATCTGGCTGCCCAGGTTGCTGGTCATCACGATGACGGTGTTGCGGAAGTCCACCGTGCGGCCCTGCCCATCGGTCAGGCGACCGTCGTCCAGCACCTGCAGCAGGATGTTGAACACGTCCGGATGCGCCTTCTCCACCTCGTCCAGCAGGATCACGCTATACGGGCGACGGCGCACCGCTTCGGTCAGGTAGCCGCCTTCCTCATAGCCCACGTAGCCCGGAGGCGCGCCGACCAAACGGCTGACTGAGTGCTTCTCCATGAATTCGCTCATGTCGATGCGCACCATCGCGTCGCTGCTGTCGAACAGGAACTCGGCCAGCGCCTTGCACAACTCGGTCTTGCCCACACCGGTGGGGCCGAGGAACAGGAACGAGCCCGACGGCCGGTTGGGATCGCTCAGGCCCGCACGCGAGCGGCGCACCGCATCGGACACCACCTTGATCGCCTCGTCCTGCCCGACCACGCGGCCGTGCAGCACCTCCTCCATCTTCAGCAGCTTCTCGCGCTCGCCTTCCAGCATCTTGCTGACCGGGATGCCGGTCCAGCGGCTGACCACCTCGGCGATCTCCTCGGCGGTGACCTTGTCCTGCAGCAGGGTGAAACCCTTGGTCTCGGCTTCCTGCGCGGCGTGCAGCTGCTTCTCCAGCGTCGGCAGCGTGCCGTACTGGATCTCACTCATGCGCGCGAAGTCCTGCTTGCGCTGCGCGGCCTCGAGTTCCAGCTTGGCCGCTTCGATCTGTTCCTTGATCTTGGTTGCGCCCTGCAGCGTGGCCTTCTCCGCCTTCCACACCTCTTCCAGGTCGTTGAACTCGCGCTCCAGCGTGGCAATCTCGGCTTCAAGATCGGCCAGGCGTTGCTTCGACGCCTCGTCCTTCTCCTTCTTCAGCGCCTCACGCTGGATCTTCAACTGGATCAGCCGGCGCTCCTTGCGGTCCAGCTCCTCCGGCTTGGAGTCGATCTCCATGCGGATGCGCGACGCAGCCTCGTCCATCAGATCGATGGCCTTGTCCGGCAACTGGCGGTCGGCGATGTAGCGGTTCGACAGCGTGGCCGCGGCGACGATGGCCGGGTCGGTGATCTCCACGCCGTGGTGCACGGCGTACTTCTCCTTCAGGCCGCGCAGGATGGCGATGGTGTCTTCCACCGACGGCTCGCCGACGAACACCTTCTGGAAGCGGCGCTCCAACGCCGCGTCCTTCTCGACGTACTTGCGGTATTCGTCCAGCGTGGTCGCGCCGATGCAGTGCAGCTCGCCGCGGGCAAGCGCGGGCTTGAGCATGTTGCCCGCGTCCATGCTGCCTTCGGCCTTGCCGGCACCGACCATGGTGTGCAGTTCGTCGATGAACAGGATCACCTGGCCTTCGTTCTTGGCCAGGTCGTTGAGCACGGCCTTGAGGCGTTCCTCGAACTCGCCGCGGAACTTGGCGCCGGCGATCAGCGCGCCCATGTCCAGGCTCAGCACGCGCTTGCCGCGCAGGCCTTCGGGCACTTCGTTGTTGATGATGCGCTGGGCCAGGCCTTCGACAATCGCGGTCTTGCCCACGCCCGGCTCGCCGATCAGCACCGGGTTGTTCTTGGTCCGGCGCTGCAGCACCTGGATGGTGCGACGGATCTCCTCGTCACGGCCCACCACCGGGTCCAGCTTGCCGCTCTCGGCGCGCGCGGTCAGGTCGATGCAGTATTTCTCCAGCGCCTGGCGCTGGTCTTCGGCATTTTCGGATTGCACGCTCTCGCCTCCGCGGATCTTGTCGATGGCCGCTTCCAGTGTCTGTTTGTTGGCGCCGGCGGCCTTGAGCGCCTTGCCCACGTCACCGCCCTCGTCCAGCGCGGCCAGCACGAACAGTTCGCTGGCGATGAAGGCATCGCCGCGCTGCTGGGCCAGTTTGTCGGTCACGTTGAGCAGGCGGCCGAGGTCGTTGCCGACCTGCACGTTGCCGGCCTGGCCGGTGACCTTGGGCAGTTTTTCCAGTGCTTCGCCCAGGCGCTCGCGCAGCAGCGGCACGTTGACGCCAGCCTGTGCCAGCAGCGGGCGGGTGCTGCCGCCCTGCTGGTCGATGAGGGCGGCCAGCAGGTGTGCCGGTTCGATGAAGTTGTGGTCGCGCCCGACGGCCAACGACTGGGCGTCGGCGAGTGCCTGCTGGAAGCGCGAGGTGAGCTTGTCCATCCGCATGGGGTTTCCCCTTCAAGTCATGGGCGGCCAGTAGGCCGCAATGCTTTGCAGATGCGGCTGGGGGCCGCGGGAATCAAGCGTGTTTCAAGGCTTGTTCAGGGAGTGTGGAGGGTTGGGGTTGGGGGGACTTGATCGGGCTCAAATCGGGCGCATTTTGTAGTGTCGGCTTGGGCGGAGGTGTTGGTCTGAGGAAGAGCGTCGGCTTCGGGGGGGGGGCGGCGGCGGACGGGCGGGGCATTGCTCCTCCGCTCCGTCGGCACATCCTGTGCCGAGTCGCGGCCGCCCGCCATCCATGGCGGGCTCTACGCAATACCCCACCCATCCGCCACCGCTACGCGACGTGGGGCGTCGCGGTGCTTGCGTCGAAATACCCACGAGGGAGGCTGCTCTACCGCAGGCAGGAACCCTGCCACGTACGGCACAGTCATCGGCGCGCCGCTCACCTAGTTGCAGCCGGACTAGACCACGGTCGTTGGCGTCAGGCCGTAGTGTCCAGACGCACCGGATCACGCTGCAGGGACAGGGCCGCCAGCAACGCGGCCAGCGCCAGATATGCGCCCACAAACTGCCCCGAGATCTGTCGCGGCAGGCCCTCAAGGTTCCACGGCAGGTAGATGCCGCCCTGCGGGTGCACGGAGTGGATGATGCCGAACAGGGCCAGCGCGGCGCCCGCCAGCAGGAAGGCGGAGGCGCGCAGCAGGCGGCCGTCGATCATGGCGGCGACCGCCGAGATCCAGATCATCGCGGTGATGATGAAGCCGTTGCCGAGGGTCACGATCACCGCCATCTCGGGCAGGCCGTGGCTGTCGCCAGCCTGCATCAGTCGGGCGAAGTGGTCCGGGGCGATCCACGCGGGGTTGCCGGCCTTGATCGACAGCATGTAGGCCACCGATGGCAGGAAGCCGAGCACCATCGCGGTGGTGTGCCTGGGCGGGGTGGCGTGGAAGGCCTGCGTGGTGATGTCCAGCGCCACGTACACGATGATCGGCGCCAGCACCGCCAGCGGCAGCCACTGCACCAGCCCCGAGACCAGTCCGAGCATGCCGCCGATGCCGATGAACAGGCCGGTGAGCAGGGTGTAGCCGCTGCGCGCGCCCATGTGCTTGTACGCCGGCTGGCCGATGTACGGGGTGGTCTGCGCCACGCCGCCGCACAGGCCGGCGACCAGCGTGGACAGCGCCTCGGTCAGCAGGATGTCACGGGTGCGGTAGTCGTCACCCGCCGCGCGGGCGCTCTCGCTGACGTTGATGCCGCCCACCACCATCAGCAAACCAAACGGCAGCAGCAGCGGCAGGTACGGCACGGTGTAGGGCAGTCCATCGACAAAGCCCAAGGTCGGCCACGGGAAGGCCACGGTCAGCGCGGTAGCCTGCGGCCACTGGAAGCCCGGCGCGCCCAGGCCCAGTGCACCCAATGCGTAATACAGCGCGGTGCCGAACACGAACGCGACAAACACGCCCGGCAGCTTGACCGGCAGCCGCCCCTTCGCCACCAGCACGTACAGCAGCAGGCCCAGCGTCACGAAACCCACCACCGGCGAGCGCAGCGCCTCGACCAGCGGCAGGAAGCCCATCAGCACCAGCGCGATGCCGGCGATGGATCCCAGCAGGCCGGCGCGCGGCACCAGCCGCGTCACTGCCTCGCCGGCAAACGACAGCACGAACTTCAGCGCGCCCATCACCATCAGCGAGGCCATGCCCAGCTGCCAGGTGGCATTGGCCGCCGCGGCCTCGTCCATGCCCGCCTGCTTGAAGCCCGCGAACGCCGGCCCCAGCACCAGCAGCGCCATGCCGATGCTGGTGGGCGCGTCCAACCCCAGCGGCATCGCGGTGACATCATCGCGGCCGGTGCGCGCAGCCAACCGCCGCGCCATCACCGTGTAGATCAGGTTGCCGACCAGCACGCCCAGCGCGGTGCCGGGAAACATGCGCCCGTACACGACCTCCGCCGGCATGCCGAACAGGCCCACCAGCGCCATGGCGATGAAGCCCAGGATCGACAGGTTGTCGACCACCAGGCCGAAGAACCCGTTGAGGTCGCCCGCGACGAACCAGCGGCGCGGTGTGGAAGTGGAAGTGGACGTGCTCATCGCCCCGGCTCCATCCAGACCAGCGAGACCATCCGCCCGGTGCGGCGATCGCGGCGGTGCGAGTAGAAGCGGTCCGGTGCGGACAGCGTGCACAGGTCGCCGCCGCTCACGCGGTCGGGCGCAATGCCTGCCGCCGCCAGCCGACGCCGCGCCAGCGCGTACAGGTCCACATGCCAATGGTGCTCGCGGGTGCTGGTGAAGGCGCTGCCGGCGGCCCAGTCGCGCGAGACGAAGGCGTCGTACACGTCCACGCCGACCTCGTAGCGCTGCGGCCCCGCGGCCGGCCCCAGCCAGGCACGCACGCGGTCCGGTGGCGTGCGCATCGCGGCCACCGTGGCCTCCAGCACGCCATCGGCCAGGCCGCGCCAGCCCGCATGCGCGGCGGCGACCTCACTGCCGTCGTCGACGCAGAACAGCACCGGCAGGCAGTCCGCCGTGAGGATGGCGAGCACCACGCCGGGCTCGGAGGTGACCGAGGCGTCGGCTTCCGGCAACAGCATGGGCGGCACATCCAGCCCGAAGCGCACCACGCCAACCCCATGAACCTGCCGCAACCAGCGCGGCTCCGACGGCAGGCGCGCGTGGGCCACCAGCAAGTCGCGATTGCGCGCCACATCGGCGGGATCATCGCCCTCCGCGGCCGTGCAGTTGCCCATGTTGAAGGTATCGAACGGCGCCTGCGACACGCCCGCGCCATGGCGCAGCGTGGTCAGGCCATGCACGCCCCGCGGCGCCGGCCAGCCCGCACGCAGCCAGGGCATGCCATCAAGGTCAAGGGGATCGGTCATGGCGCGCTGCTCTCCACAGGGTGTCGGTCGCCTGGCGTCAAACGCCGGCCGCGCCTCAGCGGCTGGAGGCCGCCGCGGCCTCGGCATCGTCGTGCAGCACCTTCACCAGTGCCTGCATGTCGGCCGGCATCGGTGCGCTGCAGCGCACCGGCTCGCCGGTCACCGGGTGGGAAAATTCCAGTGTCTCCGCGTGCAGCGCCTGGCGACGGAAACCGCGCAACGCCTCGATCAGCTCCGGCGACGCGCCCTTGGGCAGCTTCAGCGACCCGCCGTAGAGCGGATCGCCCACGATGGGGTGCTTGAGGTGCGCCATGTGCACGCGGATCTGGTGCGTGCGTCCCGTCTCCAGCCGGCATTCCAGCAGCGTGTGCGCGCGGAAGCGCTCGCGCAGGCGGAAGTGGGTCACCGCGTCCTTGCCGTCCTCGCGCACGGCCATGCGGATGCGGTCGCGCGGGTGGCGGTCGACTGGCGCGTTGGCGGTGCCACCGGAGACCAGCGCGCCCACCACCACCGCCAGGTACTGTCGGTGCACCTGGCGCCCGGACAGCTGTTCGATCAGCGCGGTGTGCGCCGGCAGCGTGCGTGCCACCACCATCACCCCCGAGGTGTCCTTGTCCAGGCGGTGCACGATGCCCGCGCGCGGCAGGTTGGCCAGCGCCGGGTCACGGTGCAGCAGCGCATTGACCAGCGTGCCCGCCGGGTTGCCCGCACCCGGGTGCACCACCAGCCCGGCGGGCTTGTTGATGACGATGACGTGCTCGTCCTCGTACAGCACATCAAGCGCGATGTCCTCCGGCTCGGAGTGCGTCTGCACCTCCAGCACGACCGTCACGGTGACGGTCTCCCCCCCGCGAACGGGATCGCGTGGGCGGGCCACCTGGCCGTCCAGGCGCGCGTCCCCGCTCTTGATCCACGCCGACAACTTGGAGCGGGAATAGTCGGGGAACAGGTCGGCCAGCACCGCATCGAAGCGGCGGCCGGCGGCCTCGTCCGGGACGGTGGCGGTCAGGGTCTGGGGGGCCTCGGTCATCTGGGCTGGCTCTCGCACCCGGTTAAGGGGCTGGTGGGCGGGGGCTGCTATTATCGGCCCTTCACGCCCCAAGCGCCCGTCGATGCCGACCATGACCCAACGCTCCGCCCTGTTGCGCACCACCGCCCTGCTGCTGGCCATCACCGTCGCCGGTTCCGGCTGCGCCCGCATGGGCAAGATGTTCAAGGACGAGAACGCCAACGAGGGCCAGCCCGTCGAGCAGTTGTACGACAAGGGCCACACCTCGATGAAGAACGGCAACTGGGCCTCGGCCGAGCAGACCTACAAGCGCCTGGTCGCCCAGTATCCGTATGGCGAATACACCGAGCAGGCGCTGATCGAGACTGCGTACGCGCAGTTCAAGTCCGGCAAGCACGACGACGCGATCAGCAGCATCGACCGCTTCATCCGCACCTACCCCACGCACCGCAACATCGCGTACCTGTACTACCTGCGCGGGTTGGCGAACTCCAACCGGGACACCGTGTTCCTGCAACGCGTGTGGCGCCTGGACGCCAGCCGCCGCGACATGGCTACGCCGCACCAGGCCCACAACGATTTCTCCATCGTCGTCGACCGGTACCCCAACAGCCGTTACGCCGAAGACGCGCGCAAGCGCATGAACGAGCTGAGCGACCTGTTCGCGCGGCACGAGCTGGACGTGGCGCTGTACTACCTGCGTCGCACTGCGTACGTCGCTTCGGCCACCCGGGCCAAGTATCTGCTGGACACCTATCCGCAGAGCACCTACGAGAACGACGCGATGGCCACGCTGGCCGCCGCGTACACCGGGCTGGGCAACGAGGCGCTGGCCAGCGAGGCCAAGCGCGTGCTGCAGGAGAAGGCGCCCAACCATCCGTACTTGGCCGGCAAGTGGCCGGACTACCCGGGCAACTGGCGCAAGCTCAATCCGTTTGCGGGTGAGAAGTCGGCGCTGGATATGGATTGAGGGGAGTTGTGGCTTCGGTGGGGGGCGGTGTTGCCGCCTCAGGCCGCGGTAGCGTGCAACTGCACGCCAAGCGCCTTGGTTACCTTCAGCACGGTGGCGAAGTCCGGGCTGCGGTCACCGGATAAAGCCTTGTACAGGCTCTCGCGTGAGAGGCCGGCGTCGCGGGCCACCTGACTCATGCCCTTCGCGCGCGCAATGTCGCCAAGCGCCTTGGCAATGAACGCTGCGTCGCCATCTGCCTCGGCAATGCAGGCATCCAGGTACAGCGCCATTTCCTCTGCCGTCCGCAGGTGCTCGGCAACATCGTAAGTTTCGGTGGTGGTCTTCTTGCTCATGACGGTACCTTTGCGCCTCTTCAGATACGCCCACGCCACAACTAGACTGGCGCGGCACGACTTAGAGATTGCGGGCGAGTTCGTGCGCCTTGCGGATATCCCGCTGCTGGGAGCCCTTGTCGCCCCCCACCAGTAGAACCACCAACGCATTGCCTCGTTGCGTGTAATAGACGCGGTAACCGGGGCCAACATCGACGCGCAACTCGGACACCCCACCGTCCAGATGACGGTGATCGCCCGGATTACCCATCGCCAAGCGCTCGATACGCGCCTGGATGCGGGCACGGCCCACCAGATCCTTCAGCCCCTCCATCCAATCCCTGAACTCGAGGGTGCGCCTGATCTCCATGGCGTAAGTGTATCCCACTGGCTACACCTTGGCAAATCCCATCCGTCGTCCGGCACGCGCGCCGCGCCTCAGGCCCGATACCCGTTAGTGATCGGATAGCGCCGTTCGCGCCCGAATGCCCGGTGCGAGACCTTCGGTCCCGGCGCCGCCTGGTGCCGCTTCCACTCACCGGTGCGCACCAGGTTCAACACCCGGTCCACCGTCTCGGCGGCAAATCCTGCCGCCACGATCTCGTCGCGCGATTGCTCCTGGTCAACATGGCGCAGCAGGATCGCGTCCAGCACGTCATACGGCGGCAGCGAGTCCTGGTCCTTCTGGTTCTCGCGCAGCTCGGCGCTGGGCGCACGGGTGATCACGCCCATCGGGATGACCGGGTCGCCCACCGTGTTGCGCCAGCGCGCCAACGCGAACACCTCGGTCTTGTACAGGTCCTTGATCGGTCCGTAGCCGCCGCACATGTCGCCGTAGATGGTGGCGTAGCCGACCGCGTATTCGCTCTTGTTGCCGGTCGTCAGCAGCAATCCGCCAAACTTGTTGGTCAGCGCCATCATGATCGCGCCGCGGCAGCGTGACTGCAGGTTCTCCTCGGTCACGTCCACGTCGCGGCCTTCGAACACCTCCGACAACGCGCCCAGGAAACCCTGGAACGGTTGCTCGATAGGCACCTCCAGCAGGCGCACGCCCTGCTCACGGCATTGCTCCAGCGCCAGGTCATTGGACAGGTCGGCCGTGTAGCGCGACGGCATGCGCACCGCGGTCACGTTGTCCGCGCCCAGCGCGTCCACGGCAATGGCCAGCACCAGTGCGGAATCGATGCCGCCCGACAACCCCAGCCATGCCTTGGTGAAACCGTTCTTGTGGCAGTAGTCGCGCGTGCCGCGCACCACCGCGCGCCACGCCAGCGCCTCGCGGCTCTCGTCGCCATCGCCCGTCCACTGGCAGGCGGCGAACCGGCGTTCCTTCGCGTCATAGTCCACCACCAGCCACTGATCGGTGAACGCCGCTGCGGCCGGATGCACCGCGCCATCACCGTCGGCCACCACCGATGCACCGTCGAACACCAGCGCATCCTGCCCGCCCACCACGTTGAGGTAGGCGATGCCCACGCCATGGTCGCGCGAACGCTCCTCGATCAACGCATCGCGCTGCAGGTGCTTGTCGCGTTCGAACGGCGAGGCATTGGGCACCAGCAGCAGCTGCGCGCCCGCGCGCACGGTCGAAGTAACGGGCTCGTCGAACCAGAGGTCCTCGCAGATGACCAGGCCCACGTTCACGCCATTGACCGCGAACACGCAATCGCCGCCATCCGGATCCACGTCGAAATAACGGCGCTCGTCGAACACCGCGTAATTGGGTAGCTCGCGCTTGCGGTAGGTGTGCTCCACCCGGCCCTCGCGCAACACGCTGGCCGCGTTGTACACCACGCTGCCCGCCGACTGCGGCCACCCCACCACCGCCACGATGCCCTTGGCGGCGCCCGCCACCCGCTGCACCGCCGCCTCGCATTCAACCAGGAACGACGGCCGCAGCAACAGGTCTTCCGGCGGATAACCGCTGATCGCCAACTCCGGGAACAGCACGATGTCGGCACTGTACTCATCGCGCGCGAAGGCGATCATCTCCGCGATGCGCTCGGCGTTGGCCTGCACGGCCCCCACCGGGAAGTCGAATTGCGCCATCGCGACGCGTAGCGTGGTCATGTCAGATCCCTGATATCAGCAAATCGAGCGCCGCCAGTATGGCCGCACGTTCATGGGAAAGGTCAGCCTCGATCACGCCAAGGTCCGCCACCTCGGTGGCGGCCAACAATGGCACCACCAGCACATGCGACTTTCCGTTGACCTCCAGCATAGGGGCCAGTGACGAAATCGGGGGCGGATGTCGGCCGCGTACCACCGGCACCATCGGCACCACCACCCGAGTCCCCGTTTCCGAAATCAGGTCGCTCTGCACGTTCAGCAGCAAGGGGTATGCCGAATGCGTAGCCGCATTGCGGTTGCGGTAGACGCAGAACTGGCGCATCAGGGCTTGCGGAACATCGGACTGAACACCCCGTGCTCGGCCACCCACGCGTTGTAGCCCTTGATCGCCTCGCGGTTCTCGGCCAGCCAACGCTCGCGCTTGCGCGCCCGCACCTCGGCCTCCAGCGCCCGCTCCAGCGTGGCGGACAGGTTGATGTCCAACGCCCGGGCCTCTTCCAGCAACCCCTGGTTGATGCTCACGTTGGTAGCCCGCTTGCCGTAACCGGCGTAGTCCTCACGAATGCGCATGAATCCACCCTCAACGATGCGCATTTATAATGCGCATACCGGACCTGCACGTCAACAGCCCCCACACAGCCTGAAACAGAGCAGGCTTGTGGAGAATCGAGGAGAAATCGGCCGTGGGCCGTGTGCCGTGGGCCGCCTCACCGCGTGGGAGACCAAGCTTCGCTCCTCCCCCAAGACCTCTTATCGGTTGGCGGGAGGCGGAGCATGGGGGTATTGCGGAGAGTCGGCCATGGATGGCCGACGGCCCCGACTCGGGGCAGGATGCCCCGACGGAGGGGCGCAGCAATGCCCCCATGCTCCGCCTCCCCCCGTACCGCAACACACACCGCACCACAAAAGAGAAAGGCCACCCGAAGGCGGCCTTCCCCAACACACAAAGCGCAACCGCTTACTTGGCCAAAAGCTTCGCAATAGCCGCACCCAGGTCGCCCGGCGACTTCACCGTGGTCACGCCCGCCTTCTCCATCGCGGCGAACTTGCCCTCGGCCGTGCCCGAACCGCCCGAAGCGATCGCACCGGCGTGGCCCATGCGCTTGCCCTTCGGCGCCGAGGCACCGGCGATGAAACCAACCACCGGCTTGGTCACGTACTGGCTGATGAACTCCGCCGCTTCTTCCTCGGCCGAACCGCCGATCTCGCCGACCATGATGATGCCTTCGGTCTGCGCATCGTCCTGGAACAGCTTCAGGCAGTCGATGAAGTTCAGGCCGTTGATCGGGTCGCCGCCGATGCCGATCACCGTCGACTGGCCCAGGCCCGCCGCGGTGGTCTGCTTCACGGCTTCATACGTCAGCGTGCCGGAGCGCGAGACGATGCCGATCTTGCCCACCGAGTGGATGTGGCCCGGCATGATGCCGATCTTGCACTCGCCCGGGGTGATGACGCCCGGGCAGTTCGGCCCGATCAGCACCACGTCGTCGTAGCCGTTGAGCACGTTCTTCACGCGCAGCATGTCCAGCACCGGGATGCCCTCGGTGATGCACACGATCACCTTGATGCCGGCGTCGGCCGCTTCCATGATCGCGTCGGCCGCGAACGGCGGCGGCACGTAGATGACCGAGGCATCGGCGCCGGTCTCGGCGACGGCGTCGGCCACGGTGTTGAAGACCGGCAGGCCCAGGTGGGTGGTGCCGCCCTTGCCGGGGGTCACGCCGCCGACGACCTTGGTGCCGTACTCGAGCATCTGCTCGGCGTGGAAGGTGCCCTGCGAGCCGGTGAAGCCCTGCACGATCACCTTGGTGTTCTTGTTGATCAAAACGCTCATGGTGTCGTTGTCCTTACTTGCCGGCGACGGCCGCAACCGCCTTCTTAGCGCCGTCGTTGATGTCGTCGGCCGGGGTGATGGCCAGGCCGGAGTTCTTCAGCAGCTCCTTGCCCTGTTCCACGTTCGTGCCTTCCAGGCGCACGATCACCGGCACCTTGACGTCCACTTCCTTCACCGCGGCGATGATGCCCTCGGCGATCATGTCGCAGCGCACGATGCCGCCGAAGATGTTGACGAAGATCGCCTTCACCTTGTCGCTGGACAGGATCAGCTTGAACGCCTCGGTCACGCGCGCCTTGGTCGCGCCGCCGCCCACGTCGAGGAAGTTGGCCGGCGAACCGCCGTTGAGCGAGATCACGTCCATGGTCGCCATCGCCAGGCCGGCGCCGTTGACCATGCAGCCGATGTTGCCGTCCATGGTGACGTAGTTGAGGTCATGCTGGCTGGCCAGCACCTCGGTCTCGTCTTCCTGGCGGATGTCGCGCATCGCCACCAGTTCCGGGTGGCGGAACGAGGCGTTGTCGTCGGAGTTGATCTTGCCGTCCAGCACGGCCAGGTCACCGTTGGTGAGGATGGCCAGCGGGTTCAGCTCGACCAGCGCCAGGTCCTTCTCGTGGAACAGCTTGAACAGGCCCAGCATGATCCTGGTCAGCTGGCCGACCTGCTTGGCGTTCAGGCCCATCGCGAAGCCGATGTTGCGGCACTCGAACGGCTGCAGGCCCTGCACGTAGTTCACGTTGAGCGTGTGGATGGCTTCCGGCTTCTCGGCGGCCACCTGCTCGATGTCCATGCCGCCTTCGGCCGAGGCGATGAAGGTGACCGAACGGGTGGAGCGGTCCACCAGCACCGACAGGTACAGCTCCTTGGCGATGTCGGTGCCTTCGCACACCAGCACCGAGTCGATCGGCAGCTCGACGCCGGCGGTCTGGTAGGTCGCCATCTTCGTGCCCAGCAGCGCCGAGGCGTACTGCTTCACGTCGTCATACGAGCGCGCCAGCTTGACGCCACCGGCCTTGCCGCGGCCACCGGCGTGGATCTGCGCCTTGACCACCCACAGGTCGCCGGGGATGGTCTTGGCGGCTGCGACAGCCTCGTCGGGAGTGCGGGCAACCACACCGACCGGCACCGCGATGCCGTAATCGGCAAAGAGCTGCTTTGCCTGGTATTCGTGAAAGTTCATGCGTCACCGAGGGGAGTTGGAGTCATCCCATGCGGGGCATCCGGCAGGCCGGCGCGCGGGCAATGGGGCCGGCCATTGTCGCCGATCGGGCCCCCGCGGGCAAAATCGACCTTGGGCCAAGAACCCGCCGCCCCGGCGGGAGCGGCCGCGCCACGAGCGCGCGGGACGCTGGACATGCCGCCCATCATCGCCCCGCGGCAGCCGGTGACCTCGGCCTATACTCGCCCGGAACCCCGCAGGACGCCCCTCTTTGCTCTTTTTCCGCCCCACCCCGGACGCCTCTGACGCCGACCGCGCCCTGCGCCGGGAGCTCTACTTCTTCACCCTGTACCGGGTGTTCGAGGCGGTGCTGCTGGTCTTCGTGCTGTTCGGCCCACTCCCTGACCTCGCGGGCGATGCGCGTCACCCGGTGTTCGCACGCGGCCTGTCGCTGGCCTACCTGGTCGTGTCCGTGGTGCTGTTCCTGGTCGGCGGCCGGGGCGACGTCCGCATCCACACCGTGGTCGGCGTGGCCGTCGACCTGCTGCTGGGCACCCTTGCCATCCACGCCCTGCCCGCCAGCGGCGCCAGCATTGCCCTGATGCTGGCTTTCAACGTCGGCGCAGGCGCGCTCTTGCTGCGCACGCGCTACGGCATCGCGATTGCCGGCCTGGCGACCACGGCCCTCATCGGCGAGTACACCTGGAGCCACCTCGTGGAAGGCGGCGCCGGCATGACCCTGGGACAGGTACTGCTGACCTCCGCCGCGTACCTGACACTGGCCGGCCTCACCAGCACCCTGGGCCGGCAGCTGCGCGAGGGCTACAACCTGGCCGAGGCCCGTGGCGCCGAAGCCGCGCAGCTGTCGGAGGTCAACGAGCTGATCATTCGACGCATGCGCACCGGCGTGCTGCTGGTCGATGGCCAAGACAACATCCGGCTGGCCAACGAAGCCGCCTCGCTGCTGATGGGCGAAGCCGGCGACGCGGACGCCCAGGGCATCCGGCACCTGGGCGTGGCCCTGCCGGAGCTGGCCCGCCGCCTGCAGCGCTGGCGCGCCGGGGAAACCGAAGCTAGTCCCATGCAGATCAGCCCCGACCAGCCCGAGGTGGTCCCGCGCTTCACCCGGCTGTTGGCCAACAGTGACCAGGTGCTGATCTTCCTCGACGACACCGCGTTGGCCGCCCGGCGCGCGGAGTCGCTGACCCTGGCCACACTGGGCCGCTTCTCGGCCAGCCTGGCCCACGAGATCCGCAACCCGCTGGCCGCCATCAACTACGCGGTGCAGTTGCTGGAGGAGTCGCCCGACATCCCCACCGCTGACCGCCGCCTGCTGGAGATCATCCGCCAGCAAGGCACCCGGATGAACGGCATTGTCGAGAACGTCCTTGGCCTGGCGCGGCGCGATCACGCCAAACCCGAGCACGTCGATCTGGGCGAGCAGGTCCGCCAGTTCGTCGATGACTACCGCCAGGGCCACCCGCTGGAGGACGACACCGTCCAGGCCACCACGCCCAAGGCGCCGGTGCCCGCACTGGTCGACCCCCGCCAGCTGCACCAGGTGCTCACGGCCCTGGTCTACAACGCCCTGACCTATGGCCGGATGCCCGGCCAGCCCGCGCGGGTGACGGTGCGCGTGACGGCCGACGGCAGCGGCCAGCCCATGATCGAGGTGCTCGACCGCGGCCCCGGCATCCCCGAACGGGTGCAGAGCCAGCTGTTCCGCCCGTTCTTCACCACCTCCAGCCACGGCACGGGCCTTGGCCTGTACATCGCCCGGGAGCTGTGCCGCGCCAACCAGGCCAGCCTGGACTATGTGCCCGTCCCGGGTGGGGGCGCCTGCTTCCGCCTGCGCCTGCAGGGGCCGACCACGGCACGGCGTACCTGAATCCGACGGAGCGCACAACCCTGCAATCCCGCGCTTGGCCGCCCGGGCCCCATCAGTTATCGTCGGCGCCGGAGGATCGGATGGCAGAAACCCGCAGTGCATTGGTAGTCGACGACGAACGCGACATCCGCGAGCTCCTGGTCATGGCCTTGGGCCGCATGGGTTTGCGCTGCGACACTGCCTCCAGTCTTGCCGACGCGCGCAACCAGCTCGCGCGGCAACGCTTTGACCTGTGCCTGACCGACATGCGCCTGCCGGACGGCTCGGGCATGGACCTCGTCGCCGAGATCAGCCAGAAGCACCCCGAGACCCCGGTCGCCATGATCACCGCCTTCGGCAATGTCGAAGCGGCCGTGGAGGCCCTCAAGGCCGGCGCCTTCGATTTCGTCGCCAAGCCGGTGGAGCTGGGCGTGCTGCGCGACATGGTCCGCCACGCCCTCGACCTGCACGAGAAGGCCCCTCCCCCGGCCACGGTCGTGGATACCGTGGCCGCGCGTCTGTACGGCGACTCTCCCGCCATGACCACCCTGCGGGCCACGCTGGCCAAGGTCTCCCGCAGCCAGGCCCCGGTGTACATCGCCGGCGAGTCGGGCGTGGGCAAGGAACTGGTCGCCCGCACCATCCATTCCGAAGGCAGCCGCTCCGACGGCCCCTTCGTCCCCGTCAACTGCGGCGCCATCCCCGCCGAGCTGATGGAAAGCGAATTCTTCGGCCACAAGAAGGGCAGCTTCACCGGCGCCCATGCCGACAAGCCCGGCCTGTTCCAGGCCGCCGATGGCGGCACCCTGTTCCTGGACGAAGTGGCCGAGCTGCCGATGCACATGCAGGTCAAGCTGCTGCGCGCCATCCAGGAGAAGTCGGTCAAGCCGGTGGGCGCCAACATCGAGATCCCGGTGGACGTGCGCATCCTGTCGGCCACGCACAAGGACCTCGCGCGGATGGTGGCCGAAGGCCGCTTCCGCCAGGACCTGTACTACCGCATCAACGTCATCGAACTGCGCGTGCCGCCGCTGCGCGAACGCCTGGACGACCTGCCGGGCCTGGCCGACAAGATCCTGCAGCGGCTGTCGAACCACCAGGGCCGCGAACCGGCCCGCCTCGGCAGCGACGCGCTCGCTGCCCTGCGCGCCCACCCGTTCCCCGGCAACGTGCGCGAGCTGGAAAACGTGCTGGAACGCGCGATGGCGCTGGCCGACGGCGAGACCCTCACCGCCGATGACCTGTGCCTGCCGAGCGTCGCGTCCGCTCCGGCGACGGCGGGCCTTGCGGCCGGCACCTTGCGACCGGCCGTGCCTGCCACGTCCGCTCCGGTGGCTGTCGCGGCAGAGGGCGGCTACAGCAGCAGCTCGTTCAACGCCACCTTCGGGCCGCCGTCCCACTCGCATTCCGGCGCCGCCGCGGCGGGCATCGACCCGCGCACGCTGGACCCGCGCGACACCGCCACCAGCGCCCTGCCCTCGTACATCGAGGAAGTGGAGCGTGCCGCCATCGAGCACGCCCTCAAGGAAAACCGGTACAACAAGACCAAGACGGCCGCGTCGCTGGGCATTACGTTCCGGGCGCTGCGGTACAAGCTGAAGAAGCTGGGGATTGATTGAGCTGACGGCGGCCTTCATGCCGGTCGGCGGCTTCCGTTAGTTTGAGGTTGACCCAACGGCCCCCGGGCGGAGGCGAATCGAGCCGAGAATCGCGTCCCAGAACGCCAAGGCCTCCTCGTCGTTCGCGAAAGGAGCGTCGATGACCTCGCCGTTGTCGTCTGATTCGGCGCTGGTGCTCAGTTGCAGGGACATGAAGGGAAACTCGATCGAATCCGCCTGACCTTGCGACTCCCATAGGAACTCGTACGACCGCTTTCCGTTTTCATTGGCCCGGACAAGCAGTTCCTGTCCCTTGATGGGACCAATGTTCCGGTCGCGTCGCCTCAAGGTACTCGTGCCGTCCAGCAACGAAACGAGCATCGCGGGCACCAAAGGGACCCGGGACAGCAGAGGCCTGTCGGGGTTACCGGTGACGTAGCTGTCGTAGGAGAGTGTGACCGTGGGGTAACCAGGGACGTCAAGGCCCACGGCCACCTCCTCAGCGTTCAGTTCCGCGCCCTTCAAAAAGCCTGCCTCGATACAGAACCCCGGCGCTGCAGGCATCTCCTTATCGCCGCGATACCGAATCGACCCGGCAAGTTCGCGGCTGTATGCCTTGATCTCTTCGAAACGGCTGGCACTGCCATCGGTCGACATGGTCAAGGTGATCGCCGGCTGCTCGAAATGACTGAACAGTTCGTAGTGATGAAGGATCCGACTGGCGTCACTTGTCCACGACACCAATTCGGTCTGTCCCGGCCCGAAGTTTCGCGACTCTACGAACATGGTTCCGCCACGACTATGAAGGGCTTTTTTCAGCTCATCTTCCTTTGACTGGAGGCGCTTCAAGTAGACCGAAGTACTCTCACCGCGCACGACCTCAATGTCGTTATCCATGTACTTGAATCGACCAACAACCTCCGTCCCAGATGGCACCTCCAAGAGATAGCGACCTAAACAAACCTTCTCCTTGGCTTTCGCTTGCATAAGGCTTCTGTTCCTTTCCGATCCTGAAATTGGCAGGGCAATGAAGATTGCCGCAATGGCCACGAAGCAAATATTTCGACAAGTATTCATGCCCAGTTTGCGTTCCCTGCAATTCTCACCAAGCTATATAGAGTCGCCCACTGTGTTCGAAGATCCTCGTAGCTGGCTTGATGCTCGTAGCCCTCCGTTCGCCCTTTGGCGTTCACCCGCGCAAACTCTCCTCGCCCTTCGCTCCCGTGACGAAAGCGGGCAGCTACGGAACTGCCTGCCGGAGCAGACCCAGATGTTGCGGGGACGGTCCCGTCGCCTGCGTCAACCGCGTCCGCAAACGAGAGCTTGAAGGGCGCGAATCCTTCGGCGGACATCTTTAGATCTCCCTCGCCGTCGTCCTCAACTAGCGCAACACCGCTCAATCGGACCACGGGCCTGCCCTTCCAATGAATTGCCGCCCAACTTCGATGACGCAAGTCGTCGCCGTAGTGAATATAGGCCGGGGTAGGAAACCGTTCCGAAATGGCGTCTTGAAACGCTTTTACCGCCTCGATGCGCACGTCAAATTTGTCAAACCTGCTCGCTCCGCGCTTTGAAGGAGCTACTCCAGCCGGATCCAAGTGCTTTTCGTTATGCGCTGGCACCAACCCATACCACTCCCGACTCTTGTAGATCTCCTCGTACGGATCCTTCTCCGGGAGCCATTGCGCATCGTTGTCAACCATGCCGCCGAGCTTCAACCATGGCTTTCCCCCGTTGTAATCGCTGGTGGGTACCAGCTCCAACGCACCAGGAGAGTTGGCCATCACGGCCGTGACTTCCGCGGCGTTGCTACCAAGGATGACTTGGGCGACACCGTCATATCCGCAGCGGCAATGATGATAGGTGGCGGGTGCGCCGGTCGCCGGCATCACGCCATGAACTACTCCCAGTAACTTCCCGTAGTCATGGAGGCACGCAACTGCGCGCCCCACCAGCCCGCCCATGGAATGGGTCACCAGGATGACCTTCTCCGCGGCTTCGCCGGTGCGCTTGTAGTGAGCAAGTACGACGTCGTCGATGTAACGGATGATGTCCGCACCTGAGTCTTTATTGGACTGCAGCCAGTTGTATCCACCAGCCCAAACGTCGTATCGGTATTGGGCGGCATGTTGCAGGTCATCCATGGTCAACGGCGCGCCTTGCATCTCATCCCCATAGTCGGTTGGATTTCGCAGCCCCTCTTCGCTCCACCATCGCAGGAGCTCGCCCGACTCCATGATGTTGTTGAGTGTCCGCTCCATCTGACACATCACTGGCTGGTAGGCGGAACGCATAACCGTTCCCCAGCCTCGCTTTTTCGCGGTTTCTTTGTCCAGCGTTCCCTCTGTATCGATGGGACCGCGGGGATCGATCAGTACATTGCTGGGATCCAGCCGGCGCTGACGTGTCGCAGCACCACGAAACCAATAGCTGAACAGCTGACCGACGGCACTGAGGATTGGACCGACGCCATCCATGTTGGGCGGCCGCCATACAGCTTCCCCCTTCTCTGCACCGCTCTTGTTCTTGCCGGCAGACTGCAGGTTGGTGCCCATGATCCCCGGAAGAAACACGATAGGTATAACCGCGGAGGGACCCGCCAAGATGACGCATTCCGTTGCATCTGCCTCGGGCGTCAGAACAGTGGTCGCGGTAGGGCACTCTCCATGTCTGGCTTGCAGCGGAACAATGTAGGGCTGATCAATCCTTGTCTCGTACACGGCTCATTCCTTGCCTAACACTCGAATCCTTACTTGCTCCGGCCCCAGTCCCTTCTGGATGGGCAATCGACCCTCACCGTCAGTGACCAGCCGCAGGATGGCCCCATCTTGCCGGCTGACCTCCACACGCATATTTGCCATCGGCGTGCCCCGGACGCGATCGCGGACCACGTAGCGTTGATCGAACCGACTCTGGGGCCAGTTGTTCATTTCTCGACTGAGGTGCGCCGGCCCCACGAACTCCTTCCTCCCCGCATGCACCGTGATCTGCCCCGGGCACGCGATGGCGATGTTCCCGCCTTCAATCGTGATGCTCGCACCGCCGCTGGTCGCCAGATGCACCGCCTTGCCTGCTGCCAATTCCACTTCCGCGTGGGCACTTACAACGCGCAGGCCTTCGCGGGCCTGAAGCTTGATTGAGTCGTTCTGGGCCTGCAGATCCAGGTCGCCTTCCGCAGTGACGAGGCTCAAGGCCACGTCTTCTTCCAGCGCCCCCTCCACAGTGCCCGCCAGCCAGCCGATGGCCTGGCCTGCGTGCAGGCGCAGGTCGCCGGCTACGGCCAGGTTGCTGGCTTGGCCGCTGGCCAGGGTCAGGGTCTTACCTGTGCTCCAGTGCAAGCTCTGACCGGCGACGAGGCCGATGCCAGCCGGCGCGGCCAAGCCCAGTAGGGCGTCGGCCATGTGCGGCACATCGGCCCCGCCAGTTTTTCCAGCGTCTTTCCCGGCCGCCCGCGCAGGTGTGCCACTCACCCCTGGCGCAGTCGACGCGCTGAGCCAATCCGCGCCCGGCACCAACGCCCGCGCACTGGCATGCAACGCGCGCAGCGGTGGCGCATCGGCGGCCAGCGCGGACTGTCCGGGTGCGTTCACGCCCGCGTGTGCGGACAGGCGGCAGGTCGTATGGGTGATGGCTATGCCTGACATCGATGCGGCAAGTTCGGCCGCCTGTTTGAGCAGGGCTACGGCCGACACGTGCTCACCCGCGGGCGCGTCTTCATTGGCGCCGTAGGCACTGATCCACAACCCCCGCTCGGCACGCAGCGCGCCCCACAAGTCGGTGCGCAGCTCGAAGCCACCCCCGCGCGCAGCACCCCGGTGGTTGTCGTCCTGGTGGATCAGGTAGCCCAGGGTGAGTTCGCTTGCGGCATGGGTGGTCGCCAGTTGCAGGCGCAGCTCGCCGTCGCTGTCATCCAGCACCAACCGGTTGTGGCCGGCACCGCCGAACTCCTTCGATTTGAAGCCCACCATGGCCGCCGCATTGCGGTCGCCCTCGGGCCCCGGACTGGCCCCGTGCCACGGCGGGGCGGCACCGCCAGACAGATTGCCCTTGCCGCCCGGGGCCGGATCACCGCGACCGTTGTAGACCGTGCCCACCACCACCGGCCGGTCGACGTCGCCCTCCAGGAAGGCCACCAGGACCTCCTGGCCAATGCGCGGCAGGAACTGCATGCCGAACCCGGGCCCCGCATAGCGCTGGGCGACCCGCAACCAGCACGAGTCCAGGGCGGTGGCGGCTTCATTGCCATCGCTGCGCGGCCCCGCCACATCGCCGTCCTGCCAATGGAAGCGCACCCGGATGCGCCCCATTGCATCACAGTTCAGTTCGTGGGCACCGTTGGCGTGTAGCGCACCGTCAGGCCCAACCACACGGGCGGTCTGGTAGCCGACACGCGCCTTCTCCACCCGCATCGGACGCCAGCTCTTGGCGCGCGGCTGGGCGATGAAGGCGTTCGCGTACCCGACCCGATGCGCGGTGGTTCGCACCGCGGCCCACGTGGTGGCGTCGACATCGGGCACCGCATCCGGCAGCCCGTCCCCGAAAACCTGCAGGCCTTCGGGCAGCGGATTGGTGCCCGCATGCCAGACGCCCAGCACGGCCAAGTCGGACGGCGGCGTGGCACCACCCTCCTGTGGCGCCGCCAATAGCCTGAAGCCAACACCCGCGCGCAGGCCACGAGCCGTCCCTGTCCCCACCCATTGCGCCTGCTGTGCCTCCATCGCGCACGCCATCAGGCCCACCGCGTGTTCGGCATGGGTGCGGCTGGCAAAGGGATAGGCACCCAACGGCGCATAG
The DNA here is from genome assembly GCF_007830115.1 of Aerolutibacter ruishenii. Taxonomy (GTDB): domain Bacteria; phylum Pseudomonadota; class Gammaproteobacteria; order Xanthomonadales; family Xanthomonadaceae; genus Aerolutibacter; species Aerolutibacter ruishenii. Next base: position 165,998 of record NZ_VLKP01000001.1, read on the forward strand.
TGCTCCAGCCCCACATCAAGACCGGATGGCCGATGCAGCGGTGCAGCCGCCGTCACCGTGGTCATGGTGCGGTAGTCCGTCCCGAGCACCGTGAGGGACGTGGCACCCAGTGTTTGCATCACCCCGATCGCGGTGATGGCATCGTATTCTTCCGCCGCGTCGGCGCGGTGCAACCGGATACCGGTTGATGCCGTCGACACATCCGGCAGGACCGTGCTATCCGAAAAGATCACCAGGCGATGTCCGGCAGGCGCGTCGGGTGCCTCTTCCAACCGCACCCCCAGGCCCTCTTCCGCGAGCAGCCGAGCCAGGAAGTGGGCGTCGGATTCCCGGTACTGCACGCAGTAGCTGCGGAGTGGCCGATGGGCTAGGAAAGGCCCGACATCGTCCGCGACGCGCCAATCCGCCCACGGCGAGTAGTCGGCCAGCACCGTTTGCACAATGGCCAGCAGGCCGGCTTGCTGGAAGACGCGACTGTGCCGACTCTGGGTCAGCAGCCACGGCCAAGGCACCAGTTGCAGCCGGTGCCGAAACGCCCGCAGGTCCCCACCCCGCTGCTGGACGGAGGCGACCAGTCCGCTCCGCGACACGCCACTGCCGTCGGCGGCCCGCGTGGCCAGCGTGGCGGGCTGCCCGATGGCCGCGGTGAGGTCGGGCGAGGTGGCCAGCAGGTCCACCCAGTACTCGGCGAGTACCAGATCGGGGGTTACGGGATGCGGGCCCAGCGCCTCGCGGCCGTGCCAGCAGGTCACCACCCACGCGGCATGGGCGGGCGCCAGGGCCGGCACCTCTAGGCTATGGGGGCGGGCTGCGCCGGACAGGCGCAGCCAATCGGCCAGACGGCCGGGAACAGAAACTCCGCTGTTCATGTGTCTCTCCGTGACAACGGCGACAGCGTAGCCCAGCGCGGGCGCGGTTGTCTCGCTGATCACCGAATGATGTGACCCTTTACGTCACTTTGTCGACCCGCAAGGTGACGTCATTGGTCACACAGTCAGGTCAATTCATTGCATCCGGCGTGACTGCGGCAACACTTTCGGCAACCCAAGGCGCCGTGTCCGCACTTGGCATTGTTTATGCGTATGCTCTTGGTGCACGTGCACCAGCACGGCAAGCCGACGGACCGGGGAAGCCGGACCTGCAGGCACGTGAGCTCTAAATCACTCCTAGGGGAAATACCATGAAGAAGAACATGCAAGGCTTCACCCTGATCGAACTGATGATCGTTGTGGCGATCATCGCTATTCTGATGGCGATCGCGATTCCCGCGTATCAGGACTACACCGTTCGTGCCCGAGTCAGCGAGGCGGTTAACCTCGTCGCGCCCGCCAAGCTTTCTGTGGCCGAATACACCCAAGACAAGGGCTCACTCCCGACTGACTCCGCCGCCGCTGGCTACACCAGCGCGTCTTCGAAGTACGTTTCGGGCATTGCCATTGCCAACGGCGTGATTACTGTCACGTTGGCCACGTCTGCTGACCTCGCCGGCATGTCCGGCCAAACTCTAACGTTCACCCCGAATTGGACCACGGGTGCAACTCGCGTCGATTGGTCTTGCTCAATCGCCTCGAACACCAACTACAAGTACGTCCCCGCCACCTGCCGCAACACGACGGCCAGCTCTTCGGCATCCTCTAGCTAAAAGCGCAATGCTGACCGTGATGGACCCAAAGGACCCCGGCATCGCCCGGGGTCTTTTTTTCGCGAAAGCCAAACCTGTAGCTATTTCGGCCATTATTGCGTTCACAATCACGCTCGTTTGGCTGAAAAGCGGGTTTTCAGCTTTTGACGACGGCGCCTATGCCTGGGCAATGGAAGAGCTTTTCTCTGGCAAGGTACTTCATCGGGACGTGCCTTGGCCCCACCCCGGTTACGTACTGTGGATCCTCCTGCCCTTTGAGCGTTTTCTGGAGCAGGACATTGCGAATTACCGCGCGCCCCTGCCGTGGCTCGCGGCCTTTACAAGCGCATGTGTGACCACACTCTTCCGCAACCCTTCTGCTTCGACGGGCGCACTTTGTGGCATCACTATTTCCGCTCTTGGGTTTGTTCAATTCGCCACCTACAGCGCGAGTTGGTTTGCGGTCGCGTGCATGGCGGGGAGCGTTGCAGCGGCACACAACTCCCGTAGCACCTCAGGAGCAAGCCGCACTATCCTAATTGTCACAGCGGGCTCGTTCGCTGGACTGGCATTTGGCTTTCGCGGCCCAAACGGGGTAGCAGCCTTGGTTGCCAGCTGCATGATAATCGCGCAAGTCGAAGCGAATTCTTCGCTACGGCCCGCCTCAGCATTAGACGTGGGGCTTGGAATGTGTTTCGCCCTGGCGGGACTCGTGATTTTCGCGCTGGCGGGCGACATTGAAAAGATCTACCTCGCAACCCCAGCAGTGCTAGCTTGCGGGCTAGCGACAGCAGCGGCCCTGCGAGGGAAACTTAAAACCCAAATCATCACGCTAGTCCAGCTAGCGCTCGGCTTCTTGTTGTCAATATCGCCGATAATTGCGTGGGCCATTGTCAATAACGCCACACGCGAAATATTGACTGACATTTATGAAATACCTCTTAGGATAAGCAAGGGTGTGGACCCCTACCACCCAAATGGCATCAAAGATCTCATCTCGCAATTCCTAGAAATAATCGACGGGAACTTATCCGGCATCACGTCGATGAACCTGATAGTGTTTCTCCTATTCGTAGCGAGCCCCGCCATCACAGTCCTCGCGCTGCGCAGAACGAACCAAAGCCCACACCCATCCTCAATGTGGATTCTTGCGGCATTCTCGGCAGTGGGGATACTTTCCTTGCCTCGGCTTCTCTACGCTTGCTATGTCATCCCATTTACAGCGCTTACCATTTACCAATGCTTTGAGCAGCGCAAGCGCTCCGGAATTACCCTCCTCTTACTGTGCGGAGTTTTTCTTTTCATTTCCCCCAGAGGATTATTCCCGGGTAGCTTTGGGTGGATGACCAACAAGTCAGGTATTGAGGTCGCGACATGTCCAGTTGACAGATGCTCGGTAAAGCTTGACGCAAGAGCCGCCAGCTTCTTCAAAACGGACATTGAAGTACTTCGCAACGCATACACCCCGGACACTCCCTATGTAATTCTGCACACTTCCGCCCCTTACGTTTACTTTCTCGACAACCCAACCCCCTTCACCCTGAATCGATACGACTATCTTGGCAGTTATGAAGAGACCGCTAGTTTTCGCTCGGAGTTTTTGTCGAACCCGAAGTTGATAGTCGCCGTTCCCCGGGACGAGGCAGATAAACATCAAGCACTTCTTACGGACTACAATCTGGACAAGACGGAAGGGCGATGGCTATTTTATAAGAGGGCAGCTGTCCAGCTAAGAACGAACTCGCCATGAACTCGTTCGATGTCTGACAAAGGCCTGCGTAAGCATCTCTTCCTGAAGGACACCTATATGAGCGCGACTGCAAACGCCAATCTGGTGGGAGTTACTGGTATTGCACGGCGCTTGGTCTTAGATGGCGCGCTGGATGAACAACGCGCGCGTGAAGCAATGGCAACCGCCACGGCGGACCGCAAGCCATTGGGCCTTTGGCTTGCCGAGCAACGCTGGGTCACCCCCGCGCAATTAGCGGCTGCTAATTCTGTCGAGTTCGGCACGCCCCTGTTTGACGTAGGCGCTCTGGATCCAGCCCTCTCGGCCATCAAGTTGGTCGACGAAGAGCTGCTGCGTAAGCACAACGTCCTTCCGTTACTTAAGCGCGGTAACCGCGTGTACCTGGGCGTTTCTGATCCCACCAACACTGCCGCTCTGGATGCCATCAAATTTCAGACCAACCTGGTCGTGGACGCCGTGCTGGTGGACGAGGACCGTATTCGCCGAACGCTAGACCAGTGGTTGGCGGCAGCGGACGCTCTGGCCGGTGATATGGACGACGGTGAAGGTCTCGAAAAGCTGGAGGTATCGGGCGGCGAGGATGACATTGCCGCCGGTGACGCTGGCGTAGACGCGAAGGGCGACGACACCCCGGTCGTCAAATTCGTCAACAAGGTGCTGGTCGACGCTATCCGCCGTGGCGCCTCGGATATCCATTTCGAGCCCTACGAGACGGACTACCGCGTACGCCTGCGTATTGATGGCCTGCTCAAGCAGGTGGCCAAGGTGCCACCCAAGCTCTCCCCCCGCATCGCGGCCCGCCTCAAGGTAATGGCCCAACTGGACATCGCCGAGAAGCGGGTACCCCAGGATGGTCGCATCAAGCTGAATCTGAGCAAGAGCAAGCAGATCGACTTCCGTGTCAGCACCCTGCCCACCCTGTTTGGCGAAAAGGTGGTGCTGCGTATTCTGGACGGGGGCGCCGCCAAGCTGGGCATCGACAAGCTGGGCTACGAGGAGGAGCAGAAGGCCGCCTTTCTTGAGGCCATCCACAAGCCCTATGGCATGGTGCTGGTTACCGGCCCCACGGGTTCGGGTAAGACGGTGTCGCTGTATACCGCCCTGAACATCCTGAATGACGAGCACCGCAACATTTCCACGGTAGAAGACCCCGTGGAAATCCGGGTGCCGGGTATCAACCAGGTGCAGATGAACATCAAGCGCGGCATGACCTTTGCCGCCGCCCTGCGCAGCTTCCTGCGCCAGGACCCGGACGTGATCATGGTCGGCGAAATCCGCGACCTCGAAACCGCCGAGATTGGCATCAAGGCGGCTCAGACCGGTCACATGGTGCTGTCTACCCTGCACACCAACGACGCCCCCCAGACCATCGCCCGCCTGATGAACATGGGTGTGGCGCCGTTCAACATCACCAGTTCGGTCACGCTGGTCATTGCCCAGCGCCTGGCCCGCCGGCTGCATGACTGCAAGCGCAGGGTGGACCTGCCCGAGCATGCCCTACTGGCCGAGGGGTTCACCCCCGAAGAAATCGCGGCCGGACTCACGCTTTTCGAGGCCGTGGGTTGCCCTGACTGCACGGAAGGGTATAAAGGACGGACGGGCATCTACCAAGTGATGCCCATGACCGAGGAGATCCAAGAGATCATCCTCGCAGGGGGGAATGCCATGCAGATTGCCCAGGCAGCCGAGCGCTCTGGTGTCAGTGACCTGCGTCGGTCCGCCCTGCGCAAGGTCAAGGCAGGCGTCACGAGCCTCACCGAAATCAACCGTGTGACCAAGGACTAAACCATGGCCGTGTCGCGATCCGCAGCCAAGCAGACCCCCGAGGTGCGCCGCAAGGATGCGCTGCCCGTCTTTGTCTGGGAGGGCAAGGACAAGCGCGGCATCGTCATGAAGGGTGAGCAGGTGGGCAAGAACGCCAACATCATCCGCGCTGAACTTCGCCGCCAGGGCATTGTTCCCACGGTGGTCAAGCCCAAGCCCAAGCCGCTATTCGGGTCCGCCGGCAAACGGATCACCCAAGGCGAGATCGCGATTTTCAGCCGTCAGATCGCCACCATGATGAAATCTGGTGTGCCCATCGTTACTTCCCTCGAGATTATGGCGGGGGGGCAGAAGAACCCCAAGATGAAGGAGATGCTGAACGGAATTCGGGCGGATATTGAAGGGGGCTCGGCTTTCAGCGAGGCATTGGCCAAGTATCCGGTTCAGTTCGACCAGCTCTATCGCAACCTTGTCAAAGCTGGCGAGTCTGCAGGTGTACTGGAAACTGTGCTGGACACAGTAGCCAGCTACAAAGAAAACCTCGAGGCCCTAAAGGGCAAGATCAAAAAGGCGCTGTTCTATCCGGCGACGGTCGTCGCCGTTGCAATTTTGGTGAGTGCGATCCTGCTGATCTTCGTGGTTCCCCAGTTTCAAGCCGTCTTTTCCAGTTTTGGCGCTGATCTGCCAGCCTTCACAAAATTGATCATCACGGCCAGCGACTTCATGATCGCCTATTGGTGGGCAGTGCTACTGCTTGTAGGTGGCGCGATCACAGGGTTAGTCATGTTGAAGAACCGGTCACCCGCGTTTGCAAACTTCATAGACCGAATGATGTTGAAGCTCCCAATCGTGGGCAAGATTCTGCATGAATCGTCTATCGCACGCTTCGCCCGGACCCTGGCGGTGACGTTCAAAGCAGGCGTACCCTTGGTGGAGGCGCTGGACACCGTAGCAGGTGCCACGGGCAACCAAGTGTATGAAAACGCCGTGTACCGAATACGCGACGACGTCGCGGTTGGCTACCAAGTGAATATGGCCATGAAGCAGGTCAACCTGTTCCCCCACATGGTTGTGCAGATGGTGGCTATTGGCGAGGAAGCAGGTGCCCTCGATACGATGTTGTTCAAGGTCGCCGAATTCTACGAGCAAGAGGTGAACAATGCCGTAGATGCCTTGTCAAGCTTGATGGAACCGCTGATTATGATTGTGTTGGGCGTGGTGGTAGGCGGCATGGTCATCGGCATGTACCTCCCCATCTTCAAGCTCGCCGCCGCGATCTAAACCGCAGGACCGCACCCCGCAATGGCCTTCCTAGACCAGAACCCCGCCATCGGTTTTCCGCTGGCGGCCGGCCTCGGCCTGCTTGTCGGCAGCTTCCTGAACGTGGTCATCCTGCGGCTGCCTCGCCGCATGGAGTGGCAGTGGAAGCGCGACAGCCGCGAGATCCTCGGCGAGCCCGATACCTACGACCCGCCGCCGCCCGGCATCGTGGTGGAACGTTCGCACTGCCCGCACTGCAAGCATCAGCTGAGCTGGTACGAGAACATCCCGGTGGTCAGCTGGCTGGCGCTGGGCGGCAAGTGCCGCAGCTGCAAGGCCCCCATCTCCGCGCAGTACCCGCTGGTGGAACTACTGACGACGCTGCTGTTCCTGGCGTGCGTGTGGCGCTTTGGTTTTGGCTGGCAGGGCTTCGGGGCCATGGTGTTCACCGGCTTCCTAATTGCCATGTCGGGCATCGACCTGCGCACCCAACTGCTGCCGGACCAGCTGACCCTGCCATTGATGTGGCTGGGGCTGATCGCGGCCGCGGATAACCTCTACATGCCCGCCAAGCCTGCACTGCTGGGCGCGGTGGCCGGCTACGTCAGCCTGTGGAGCGTGTGGTGGGTGTTCAAGCAGCTCACCGGCAAGGAGGGCATGGGCCACGGCGACTTCAAGCTGCTGGCGGCCCTTGGCGCCTGGGTCGGGCTCAAGGGCATCCTGCCCACCGTCCTGCTCTCGTCGCTGGTGGGCGCGATCATTGGGTCGATCTGGCTCGCGGCCAAGGGCCGCGACCGGGCTACGCCGATCCCGTTCGGCCCTTACCTGGCAATTGCCGGGTGGATCACGTTCTTTTGGGGCGAACAGCTGGTGGACGGCTATTTGAAGCTGGCCGGGTTGGCCTGACCGACCGCCGTCACGGGGGCGATCTCAGGCCCCGACGCGCGCTTCCACGGCGAGGCGTCGGTACAGGCGGTCCAGCGCCTCCACATGCGCCTGCAGGGCCGCCAACGGCCCGTCATTGACGATCACGTCGTCGGCCACGGCCAGCCGCTGCTCCCGGGTTGCCTGCGCGGCAATCATGCGCTGCGCCAGGGCGGCATCACTGCCGTCGCGGGCCATCAGGCGGGCCTGCTGCACTTCCGCGGGGACATCCACCACCAGAATGCGGTCCAGCCAGGCATAGGCCTCGCGGCCGCCGCCCTCGGCCAGCAGGGGGATGGCCGCAATGGCATAGGCGCCGGGCGCGGCCTCGCAGGTGGCGCGCAATTGGGCGCGCACGCGGGGGTGGATGATGGCTTCCAGCCGGCGTCGCGCGGCTTCGTCGCCGAACACGTGCTGGCGCATGGCGGCGCGGTCCAGCGAGCCATCCGGCGCCAGGATGCCTTCGCCGAAGCTGGCGACCACTTCGGCCAGCCCCGATGAGCCGGGCGCTACGGCGTCGCGGGCGGCAATGTCGGCATCCGCCACGGTCACACCCAGCGCCTCGAACCGGCGGGTGACCTCGCTCTTGCCTGAGGCAATGCCGCCAGTGACGGCCACGATGTAGTCGCTCATTCGCTGCCCCCACGCAGGCCCGTCACAAGGCGCTCGGTGCGCACGACGTGCAGGATGTACACGGTGCCGGCCATCAAATCGTGACGGTACAGGATGCGGCACGGCGGTTCGACCAGTTGCCGGTACCGCCCGTCTGGCAACTCTGGAACGCCGGGACCGCTCTCGGGATGACGGCCCAGTTGCTCGACGCGCTGCAACACGCGCTGCACAAGCACCGCCGCGGCGAACGGGCTTTCAATCGCGATGTAGTCGGCAATCGCATCCAGATCGGTTACGGCCGGTTCCGTCCAGACTATTTCAGCCATCGTGCCAGGCGATCCTTCGCGTCGGCGTGGGTCAGGGTGCGTCCGTCCTGGACGGCTTGTTCGCCGCGGGCGATCCCTTCGAGAATCTGGACCCGGCGCTGCATGGACTCGAACGTGTCCACATCGACGAGGTAGGCGCTGGGCAGGCCATGTTGGGTGATCAGAATCGGCTCGCGATCCTTGGTCAGGCCCGCAATCAGCTCCGTGGCTTGGCGCTTGAGCGTGGTGACGAGTTCGATGCGCATAAAAGTGACACTAAAGTATCCCTTGCTGGAATTCAAGGGATGGACTCAGCCCCACCACGCACGGATGGCGGCGATGCCCTGTGCGCCGTGACGGCGCGCCTCCGGCAGATCGGCGGCGCCAAGGCCGCCGATGGCGTAGATGGGCAGCGAGACCGCCTCGCGCAGGCGGGCGAAGGCGTCCCAGCCGATGCCGGGTTCGCCGGGGTGGCTGGGGGTGGGCTTGAGTGTGCCGAGCACGGCGAAATCGCAGCCCAGGTCCTGGGCGCGGCGCAGGTCTTCAAGCGTGTGGCACGAGGCGCCGACGGGCACGCCGTCGGGCATGGGTCGGCGCGCGGGCTCGACCAGTTGCGCCGCACGCAGGTGCAGGCCCACGCTCAGCTGGGCCGCCAAGGTGGCGTCGCCGTTGACCAACACCTCGGCGCGCGCGGCGCGGCAGCGTTCCGCGGCTACGGCTGCCAGCAGGGGCCAACGGGCGGGGTCGTGGCCATGGGCACGCAATTGCACGCGGCGGATGCCACTGGCGAGCGCGCGGTCCAACGCCTGCAGCCATCGCTGCTCCGCAGGCGACAGCGGCTGCGGATCGCGACGCAGGCGTTGCCCGATCTGGCCGAGGTTGCCCACCACCCGGTCCACCGCCGACAGGACGCCCGTCGCACCGGGCTCCGGCGTGACCAGGTAGCGGTCCGGCTGTCCCAGTGCAGCCACCACCGGAACATCCGCGGGGGGCATCTCGTAGGCGGCCAGCTTGTGCGGGGGCACCCACACCAGCGCCTGGCCCTCGCGGCCGCGCGCCGTGCCGCTGAACGCGCGCACTTCGCGCACGTCCAGGCTCAAGTGCTTGTCGGGGTACTGCTGGGGAACGGTGATGACGTGATCGCCGATCTCCGCTTCGATGCCCAGCTCCTCACGCAGCTCACGCACGAGCGCGCCTTCGGGCGACTCGCCGGGCTCGCGTTTGCCGCCGGGGAATTCCCAGCGGCCGGCCAGGTCCCGGCCCTCGGTACGACGGGCCAGCAGGATGCGGCCGCGGGCGTCGCGGATGACGCCCGCTACAACCTCGATCGACCGCCGCGCCGGCTCAGCCACCGGCGCGGACATCGCGGACGCCTCGGTCAGGCGAGCTGTCCATGGCAGTGCTTGTACTTCTTGCCGCTGCCGCATGGGCAGGGGTCGTTGCGGCCGATGTTGGCGAAGGCGGCCTCGTTGACCTGCGCGGCTTCCTCGTCGGCGCCATAGCCGCCGGCGTCGGCGTGCTGGAACTGCATCTGCCGGGACTGCGCTTCGGCCTGGGCGCGCTCCTGTGCTTCCAACGCCGCGATCTCGTCCTCGGTCTGGATGCGCACGCGCGCCAGGAAGGTGGTCACTTCGCGCTTGACCTTCTCCAGCATGTCGCTGAACAGCTCGAAGGCTTCCTTCTTGTATTCCTGCTTGGGCTGCTTCTGCGCGTAGCCGCGCAGGTGGATGCCCTGGCGCAGGTAGTCCATGCGGGCCAGGTGTTCCTTCCAGTTCTGGTCCACCACGTTGAGCATGATGTGGCGCTCCAGCATGCGCATGGTCTCGGCGCCCAGCGCCTGCTCACGCGTGCCGAAGTATTCGTCCACGGCCTTGCGCACGTGTTCGGCGATGCCTTCGGCATCCAGCTCCTCGTGCTGCTTGACCAGGCCCTGCAGGTCCACCTGCACGCCCAGATCCTCGGCCAGGGTGGCCTGCAGGCCCGGCAGGTCCCACTGCTCGTCCACCGAGTTCATCGGCACGTAGCGCTGCACGATGTCGCCCACCACGTCGTCGCGGATGCCCAGGATGTTCTCCTGGATGTCCTCGGCGTCCAGCAGCTCGTTGCGCTGGCCGTAGATGACCTTGCGCTGGTCGTTGTTGACGTCGTCGAAGTCGAGCAGGTTCTTGCGGATGTCGAAGTTGTGGGCCTCGACCTTGCGCTGCGCGTTGGCGATCTGCTTGGTGACCAGGCCGCTCTCGATGACGTCGTCTTCCTTCAGGCCCATGCGCGCCATGACCTTCTGCACCCAGTCGGCGGCGAAGATGCGCATCAGGTTGTCTTCCAGCGACAGGTAGAAGCGGGACGAGCCCGGGTCGCCCTGGCGGCCGGCGCGGCCGCGCAACTGGTTGTCGATGCGGCGGCTTTCGTGGCGCTCGGTGCCGACGATGTGCAGGCCGCCAGCGGCCTTCACTTCCTCATGGCGCTGCTGCCACTCGGCCTTCAGGCGCGTCTTGGTGGCGTCGTCCACTTCGCCTTCGGCTTCCAGCGCGGCCAGTTCGGACTCCCACGAGCCGCCCAGCACGATGTCGGTGCCGCGACCGGCCATGTTGGTGGCGATGGTGATGGCGCCCGGGCGGCCGGCCTGCGCCACGATGTGCGCTTCGCGCTCGTGCTGCTTGGCGTTGAGCACTTCGTGGGCGATGCCCGCTTCGGTCAGTTGCTGGCTCAGCAGCTCCGACACCTCGATCGACGTGGTGCCCACCAGCACCGGCTGGCCCTTGGCGTTGGCGGCCTTGATCTCGTTGGCCACGGCGCGGTACTTGCCGGCGCGATTGAGGAACACCGCATCCGGGTAGTCCTTGCGCTGCACGGGCTTGTTGGTGGGGATTACGATCACTTCCAGGCCGTAGATGCTCTGGAACTCGTAGGCCTCGGTGTCCGCCGTGCCGGTCATGCCGGCCAGCTTCTTGTACATGCGGAACAGGTTCTGGAATGTGATGCTGGCCAGCGTCTGGTTCTCGCGCTGCACCGGCACGCCTTCCTTGGCCTCCACCGCCTGGTGCAGGCCGTCGGACCAGCGGCGGCCGGCCAGGGTGCGGCCGGTGAACTCGTCGACGATGATCACTTCGCCATCGCGCACGATGTAGTCCACGTCGCGCTGGTAGATGGCATGCGCACGCATGGCGGCGTTGAGGTGGTGGACCACGGTCAGGTTGCGCGGGTCGTACAGCTCGTCGTCGTCGCTGAGGATGCCGGCGCCGCGCAGCAGCGATTCGGCGTGCTCCTGGCCGGACTCGGACAGGTGCACCTGCTTGCCCTTCTCGTCCACCCAGAAGTCGCCTTCGCTGTCTTCCTTTTCCTGGCGGCTGAGCTGCGGGACGATGCGGTTGACCTTGATGTACAGCTCCGGCGACTCGTCGGCCGGGCCGGAGATGATCAGCGGGGTGCGCGCTTCGTCGATCAGGATGGAGTCCACCTCGTCGACGATGGCGTAGTGCAGGCCGCGCTGGAAACGGTCTTCCTTGGCCAGCGCCATGTTGTCGCGCAGGTAGTCGAAGCCGAATTCGTTGTTGGTGCCGTAGGTGATGTCGCTTGCGTAGGCGGCGGCCTTGTCGCCGTGCGGCATGCCCGGGTACACCACGCCCACGCTCAGGCCCAGCCAGTTGTACAGCTTGCCCATCCACGCCGAGTCGCGGCGCGCCAGGTAGTCGTTGACGGTGACCACGTGCACGCCCTTGCCTTCGAGCGCGTTGAGGTACACCGGCAGCGTGCCGACCAGGGTCTTGCCTTCGCCGGTGCGCATCTCGGCGATCTTGCCCAGGTGCAGCACCATGCCGCCGATCAGCTGCACGTCGTAGTGGCGCATGCCAAGTACGCGCTTGGCGGCCTCGCGGCACACGGCAAAGGCTTCGGGCAGGATCTTGTCGAGCGCTTCACCGTTGGCGATGCGCTGCTGGAACTCGGGGGTCTTGGCCTGCAGCTCGCTGTCGCTGAGCTTCTGGATCTCCGGCTCGAGCGCGTTGATCTTGTTGACGGTGCGTTGCAGTTGGCGCAGCAGGCGGTCGTTGCGGCTGCCAAAAACGCGGGTAAGCAGGCTGTTGAGCATGGACGGTTCCGAAGCGGAAATGAAAACAGGGCGCTGGGCGCCCTGTCTTGGCGGTCGTTCATTCTAGCGTGGTGGCGGGTCAACGCGCTTTCAAGCGCTCGCCACCGGCCTCAGCCGCGGACTTTCACCTGCAGCGGCGACTGCTGGCTCAGGAACTTGCGCGGGTTGACCACGGCGCCGTTCTGCCACACTTCGAAATGCACGTGGGCGCCGGTGGAGCGGCCCGACGAGCCGGCCTTGGCGATCTCGGTGCCGGCACGGACCAGTTCGCCCACCCGGCGGGTCAGGCGTGAATTGTGCGCATAGCGGGTGACAAAACCGTTGCCGTGGTCCACCTCGACGGTGTGGCCGTAGCCGGAGCGGTCGCCGGAAAAGCTGACCACGCCGTCGGCGGCGGCCAGCACCGGGTCGCCCACGTTGGCCTCGAAATCGATGCCCTTGTGGAACTGGCGGCCGCCCTTGATCGGGTCGGCGCGGGTACCAAACGAGGAGGTGATGTACTTGCCCTGGATCGGCTCGCGGCCGGGCACGGCGTTCATCGCCAGCTGGGTGTTGAACAGCAGCGACTCCAGCACGGACAACTGGTCGCCGGAGGCGGCGAACTTGCGCTTGAGATCGTCCATGCCGTCGACCAGTTCGCCCACCGGCATGTCCTCGACGGCATCGCCGCCGCCCACGCCGACCGGCTGGTCAAAGTCGAACTCGCCGTCCTGCAGCTGCCCCATGCGGGTCAGGCGCTCGCCCAGGGCGTTGAGGCGGTTGGCCTCGGCCTGCAGCTCGCCCAGGCGGGCGGCCAATGCGTTGACCTCGCGCTGGGCCTCGCGGCGGATCTTGTTGGTTTCGGCCTGTTGCTGCTGCACGTCGGCGCGCAGGGCGGCGGTGACCGCCAGGCTGGTGCCGCCGCCGAGGACGGCACCGGCGCCCAGCAGGACTGCGATGGCCAGCAACGGCCGGCGCGCGCCCTTGTGGGCCAGTTGGTGCACGAAGCGCAGGAACGGCCCGTGCGATTTGTTTAGGATGGTGTGATAGGTCATATGTCCGATGTCTGATTCCCGATCCCCGCCCTCCCCGCCTTCGCCCCAGGACGCACTTGACGTGCTCATGGCGGCGCCGGCCGGAAACACGTTGCGTCGCGCCTTGTGGCTCGACAGCGTGGACCGTCGGTTACGTCCCCATCTGCCCCCTTCATTGGCGGCGCATGCGCGCCTGGCCAACCTTGAACGCGGCAGACTCGTGTTTGTCGTCGATGCCCCGGTGTGGCACGCCAAGCTGCGGCTTGCGGCTCCGGTGATCCTCGACGCGGCCCGATCCATCGGACTCGACGTGGCCGAAGTCGTCGTCAAGACAACTCCCCCCGTTGCACCGCCTGGGCAGACAACGCGGAAGGCCATCCCCATGTCCGCGGCTGCACTGAAAGACCTGCAGGCGGCATTGGCGTCACTCAAGAACCCTGACCCCACAGGGTCTGACTGACGCCGACCGGGGCCGGATGGCGTGGCGCGCAACCTGCGTGCCGGCCGTCCTTTTCCGGGAGGACGGGGCATCCTAACGGCCGCCACTTCCCTTTTTGTTAAGTCGCCGGAAGCGTTTCGGTAATATATCGTTAAAATTACGTTAATACGTCACGCGACATTCACGTCCGTGACCGGTTCGGCAGTTGGAATGCGTAGGCCGGCGCGGAATGGCCGGGGGGCCGAAAACGTGCGGCCCGGTCGGACCGGACCGGACCGGACCAAACTGGCCCCCGGGCCCGGCCTTCACGCCAGGGCCGATCCGCCTGCGGCCGTCAGACCGGGACGGGAATGCCGTAGGTGACGGGCGCGTGGGCCTCGTCGGCGAAGGTCACTTCTTCCCAGGCCGACTGCTCGGCCAGCAGGGCGCGGACCAGCTTGTTGTTGAGGGCGTGGCCCGACTTGTAGCCCTCGTAGGCGCCGATGATCGGGTGACCGGCCAGGTACAGGTCGCCCACCGCGTCCAGGATCTTGTGGCGCACGAACTCGTCGGCGTAGCGCAGACCGTCGTCGTTGAGCACGCGGAACTCGTCCAGGACGATGGCGTTGTCCATCGAGCCGCCCAGGCCCAGGTTGCGCTCGCGCATGTACTCCAGGTCGCGCATGAAGCCGAAGGTGCGGGCGCGGCTCACTTCCTTCACGTACGAGGCGGTGGAGAACTCGATCTCGGCGCGCGATTGCGAAGCCGGGATGGCCGGGTGGTCGAACCGCACCGTGAAGCCGATGCGGAAGCCGTCATGCGGCTCGAAGCGGGCGATCTTGTCGCCGTCGCGCACTTCCACCGGGCGGGTGATGCGGATGAAGCGCTTGGGCGCGTCCTGCTCGGTGATGCCGGCGGACTGCAGCAGGAACACGAACGGGCCTGCGGAGCCGTCCATGATCGGCACTTCCGGCGCGGACAGGTCGATGTAGGCATTGTCGATGCCCAGGCCGGCCATGGCCGACAGCAGATGTTCCACGGTCTGGATCTTGGCCGGGCCGCGGCTCAGCCCCGTACACAGGGTGGTTTCGGTGACCAGGTCGGCGCGTGCGGGGATCTCCACCACCGGCTCAAGGTCAACGCGACGGAACACGAGCCCGGTGTCCACGGCGGCCGGACGCAGGGTGAGGAAAACCTTTTCACCGCTGTGCAGGCCCACGCCGGTGGCGCGGATCACGTTCTTGAGGGTGCGTTGACGGGGCATAGGCGGGGGAGGCCTTGGGTCTGGTTGCGTTGGCCGGCTGGGGCGGATGAGAACCAATCCCACGTTCAGTCGCGGAAGGTTAGCACGGCCGAACCTGAATCCCGGCGAAAACCGGGGACACAGCGTCCCGCCATTGTCATCGTTGCCGGCAAGACTGGCCGGTCGGCGCCGCATTGGCTGCAGCACGCCGACCGGCCCAATCCCCTGCCCGGAAGGGCTGGGGCAAAGTGTTCCACGCCCGGACAACGCCCTGCGGCATCGCCGGGTACATGGACAGGACACGGCCCCGCGGAGGGGACCGCCGGACGCCGCTGGCGACGGCGCCCGGGTGCCGCGCCGGTCAGTCCGCCTGGCGGCGGAGGAAGGCCGGGATGTCGAGGTAGCTGTCGAAGTCGGCGGCACCGGTGGACGAGGCCGGCTCGGCGGCCGGACGCGCCGCGTTGCTGCGCAGGCTGCCACCGAAGCTGGGGATGGCCGGGCCGGCCGGGTTGAACGAGGCACCGGGGGCGAAGGCGTCGGTGACGTCATCGATCGGCAGGCCTGTGGTGCCGTCCAGGCGGGCGGTGTTGCGCACCAGTTCGACCTGCGGGCGGCGGTGGGTCTGGAAGCCGTTGTCGCGGCCGGTGTCGCGCACGGACTGGCGGGCGGTGGCGCGGTTCAGGCCGGTGGCGACCACGGTCACCTTGACCTCGTCCTGCATGTCCGGGTCGAGCACGGTGCCGATGACCACGGTGGCGTCCTCGGAGGCGAAGCCTTCGATGGTGCGGCCCACTTCGTCGAACTCGGCCATGGTGAAGTCCGGGCCGGCGGTGATGTTGACCAGGATGCCGTTGGCGCCGGCCAGGTTGACGTCGTCCAGCAGCGGGTTCTGGATGGCGGACTCGGCGGCGGCCTGCGCGCGGTCGTCGCCGCGGGCGCTGCCGGTGCCCATCATGGCCAGGCCCATCTCGCTCATCACGGTACGCACGTCGGCGAAGTCGACGTTGATCAGGCCCGGGCGCACGATCAGGTCGGCGATGCCCTGCACGGCGCCCAGCAGCACGTCGTTGGCGGCGCGGAACGCCTGGATCATGGTGGCGTTGCGGCCAAGGACGGTGATCAGCTTTTCATTGGGGATGGTGATCAGCGAGTCGCAGTGGTGGCTCAGTTCCTCGATGCCCTTGAGCGCGACCTGCATGCGGCGGCGGCCTTCGAACGGGAACGGCTTGGTGACCACGGCCACGGTCAGGATGCCCATCTCCTTGGCCAGCTGCGCCACCACCGGCGCGGCGCCGGTGCCGGTGCCGCCGCCCATGCCGGCGGTGATGAACACCATGTCGGCGCCCTGCAGCGCGTCCATCAGGCGCTCGCGGTCTTCCAGCGCGGCCTGGCGGCCGACTTCGGGGTTGGCGCCCGCGCCCAGGCCCTTGGTGACGTTGCTGCCCAGCTGCAGCTGCAGCTTGGCGCCGCAGTTCTTGATCGCCTGCGAATCGGTGTTGGCGGTGATGAACTCCACGCCGTCGACGTTGCCATTGACCATGTGCGCGACCGCGTTGCCGCCGCCGCCGCCCACGCCCACGACCTTGATCACCGCATTCGGGGCCATCTGTTCAACCAGTTCAAAGTGCGCCATGTCCGTGTCCTCGATTGTCTAATTATGTGTGCTGCTTGTTGTGGGTGTCGTGTTGCTGTCTTGCCACTCGGGGATGCGCGTCCTTGCGAACTGTCTTTCGACAACGCGTCCACTTTGTGTCTCGTCGCCTCGCCTGCCTGCCGGTGGCCGCGCCTTCGCGACCGCCGCGTAACGTGTCGCGCCGTCAGAACTCGCCGCGGTACCAGGTTTTCAACTTGCTCAGGAAGCCACCCGCGCGCCCGGTGGGCAGCACCGGTCGGCGCGGATTCTCGATCTGACTGCCCATCAGCAGCAGGCCCACGCCGGTGGCGTGCACCGGGTTGCCGACCACTTCGCCCAGGCCGGTGACGTGCTGCGGGATGCCCACGCGCACAGGCATCTGCAGCATCTCTTCGGCCAGTTCGACCACGCCTTCCATCTTTGCTGCGCCGCCGGTCAGCACCATGCCCGCGCGCACGTGCTGTTCGAAGCCGCTGCGACGCAGCTCGGCCTGCACCATTTCGAAGATTTCCTCGTAGCGCGCCTGCACGGCCTGCGCCAGCGAGGCGCGCGGCATGCGGCGCGGCGGGCGGTCGCCCACCGACGGCACCTGGATCGACTCTTCCGCGGTGGCCATCTGCGCCAGCGCGCAGGCGTAGCGCACCTTGATCTGCTCGGCCTCGGGCGTGGGCGTGCGCAGCATGTGCGCGATGTCCTCGGTGACCTTGTCGCCAGCGATCGGCAGGCTGGCCGAGTGCGCGATCGCGCCGCCGACGAATACCGCGATGTCGGTGGTGCCCGCGCCCATGTCGACCAGCGCCACGCCCAGTTCGCGCTCGTCGCTGGTCAGCACGGCGTTGCTGGAGGCCAGCACGCCCAGGATCAGGTCATCGACCTGCAGGCCGCACTTCTGCACGCACTTGGTGATGTTGGCGGCGGCGGCGGCGGCGCAGGTGACCAGGTGTGCGTGCACCTCCAGGCGCACGCCGGTCATGCCAACCGGGTTGCGGATGCCTTCCTGCGACCCGTCGAGCACGTAGTCGCGCGGAATGGCGTGCAGGATCTTCTGGTCGGCCGGGATGGCGACGGCCTTGGCCGCTTCCAGCACGCGGTCCAAGTCGGCCAGGGTGACTTCGCCATCGCGGATCGGCGCCACGCCCTGCGAGTTGCGGCACTGGATGTGGCTGCCGGAGATCGACGCGTACACCGAGCGGATCTCGCAGCCGGCCATCAGCTCGGCTTCCTCGATGGCGCGCTGGATGGACTGCACGGTGGAGTCGATGTCGACCACCACGCCGCGGCGCATGCCGCGCGATTCGTGCGAGCCGATGCCGATGACCTCGATCGGGTTGCCCGGGCCGTTGTGGTCGGGCGTGTACTCGCCGACCAGCGCCACCACCTTGGAGGTGCCGATGTCCAGGCCGACGATCAGGGATTTGTCACCCTTGCGGTTCATGTCTGTCCTTGCTGCGTGGTGCTGCCGCCCGGCTGTGCCGGTGCGGACGGAGAAACGGGAGCCTCCGGCCTGGCCGGCGCGGGCGCGGGCGCCCAGGACAGGGCAAAGCCGTTGGTGTAGCGCAGGTCGGCGCGGGTCAGCACTTTCTCCTGCTGCGCCAGCAATTGCGGCATCAGTCGCACGAAGCGCTTGAGCCTGGCGCGGGCCCCGCTGCGGCCCACGATCACTTCGGAGCCGGCCGCGGCCAGCTCGCCGCTACGCGCACGCGAATGCAGCACCAGGCTCCAGCTGCCGCGCGCGTCGATCTGCAACACGTCCACATCGAAGCCGATGGGCGTGAACAGTTCGCGCGATTCGTTGTACAGCGCGACCACTTCGGGCACGCGCGATTCGGCGCCGCCCAGTCGGGGCAGGCCCGGGGGCACCTGCACGCCCTTGGCGGGGAACAGGCGGCCCTGCTGCGAGAGCAGGCGGTCATCGCCCCAGCGGGCGAAGGGGCGATGTTCGGTCACGCGCACTTCCAGCACGTCGGGCCAGCGTTTGCGCACGTCAGCCGACTCCACCCACGGCAGCCGCGCGACCGCAGTGCGCGCGCCTTCCAGATCCACGGCAAAGAAGCCGCGCTGCGCGTAGGGCATCAGCGTCTTCTGCAGCAGCGCGCCGTCCACGCGCTGGAACTCGCCGGTCACGCGCAGCTTGGACAGCGGCCATTGCGAGGCCCCCACCCAACCGTTGACCACGGCCACCACCGGCAGCGCCACGAGGGCCACCGCAAGCAACCAGCCGGCGAGTCGCAGGATCGCACTCACGCCGCCGCACCCCCTTGCACGCTGGACTCCAGCACGCGCCAGCACAGCGCTTCGAAACCGATGCCGACCTGGCGCGCGGCCTTGGGCACCAGCGAGTGGCTGGTCATGCCCGGCGCGGTGTTCACTTCGAGCAGGTAGAACTGGCCAGTGCCGCGGTCGCGCATCACGTCCACGCGGCCCCAGCCGCTGCAGCCGGCGGCCAGGAACGCGGCCAGCGCGATGCGGCGGATCTCCGCTTCGGCGTCGCCTTCCAGGCCCGGGCACAGGTACTGGGTGTCCTCGGCGATGTACTTGGCGTTGTAGTCGTACCACTCGCCCTTGGGCACGATGCGGATCGAGGGCAGCGCGGTGTGGCCGTCGCCGTTGGCCAGGATGCCGACGGTCAGTTCGTCGCCGACCACCAGCTGCTCCATCAGCATTTCGCCGGGGTAGCGGGCGGCCAGCGCGACGGCGTCGACCAGGCCGGCTTCGTCGTGCACGCGCGAGACGCCCACGCTGGAGCCTTCGCACGAGGGCTTGATGATCAGCGGCATGCCGATCTGGCGGGCCGCCGCCTGCACGTCGTCACGCACGCCCTGCTCACTGCGCGCCAGGCGCACGTAGCGCGGGGTGGGCAGGCCGACGCTCAGCCACACCTGCTTGGTGCGGATCTTGTCCATCGCCAGCGCCGAGCCGAGCACGTCCGAGCCGGTGAACGGCACGCCCAGCGCGGTCAGCAGGCCCTGCAGCACGCCGTCCTCGCCGCCGCCCTTGTTGCCGTGGAGGATGTTGAACACGCGGTCGACCTTGCCCGCGCGAATGGCGTCGACCAGCGCGGGGATGCCGTCCACCGCGAACGCGTCGACGCCGGTGGCACGCAGTGCATCCAGCACGTTGCGGCCCGAGTCGAGCGACACCTCGCGCTCGGAACTGGTGCCCCCCATCAGCACGGCCACGCGGCCGAACACGGACGGGTCGCTGACGCGGGGAGCGGCGAAGGACAGGTCGCTGGCCGGCATGCTCACGGGGTTTCTCCTTGCGAAGCCGCGTCGGGGAAGCCGGCACGGGCGATGGATTGCGCGGCGTGGCCGATGTCGCCCGCGCCCATCATCAGCAGCAGGTCGCCATCGGCGAGGATGTCGGGAAGCACGCCCGCCAGTTCGCTGGCGGCATTCACCACCACCGGATCGATGCGGCCACGCGCGCGGATGGCGCGCGCCAGCGACTTGGCATCGGCGCCGGCAATGGGCGCTTCGCCCGCGGGATACACCTCGGTCAGCACCAGTGCGTCCACCGTCGACAGCACCGCGGCGAAGTCGTCGAACTGGTCGCGGGTGCGGCTGTAGCGGTGCGGCTGGAAGGCGACGACCAGGCGACGCTCCGGCCAGCCGCCGCGCGCGGCGGCGAACACCGCCTCCAGTTCCCTGGGGTGGTGGCCGTAGTCGTCGACCAGCATGACCTTGGCGCCCCTGGCCGTGGTGGGCTCGGCCAGCAGGTTGAAGCGTCGGCCGATGCCGGCGAACTTCTCCAGCGCGCGGGCGATGGCCTCAGCGGTGACGCCCAGTTGCCAGGCGACCGAGGCGGCGGCCAGCGCGTTGAGCACGTTGTGGCGACCCGGCAGCGCCAGCGTCACCGGCGTGCGCGAGCCGTCCGGCAGGCACAGCGTGAAGCGCATGTGCGGACCGGCCTGCTCGACGTCGACGGCGTGGACATCGGCGTGGTCGCCAAACCCGTAGGTCATCACGTGGCGCGAGGTGCGCGCGGCCAGTGCCGCCACTTCCGGATCCTCGACGCACAGCACGGCCAGGCCGTAGAACGGCAGGCGGTGCAGGAATTCGTCGAACGCGGCCTGCACCTTGGCGAAGTCGCCGCCGTAGTTTTCCAGATGGTCGGCATCGATGTTGGTGACCACGGCGATCTGCGGGTTCAGGCGCAGGAAGCTGCCATCGCTCTCGTCGGCCTCGGCCACCAGCCATTCGCCCTTGCCCAGGCGCGCGTTGGCGCCGGCGGCAAGCAGTTGCCCGCCGATGACGAAGGTGGGGTCGATGCCGCCCTCGGCCAGCACGCTGGCGGTCAGCGAGGTGGTGGTGGTCTTGCCGTGGGTGCCGGCCACCGCGATGCCGCGCTTGAAGCGCATCAGCTCGGCCAGCATCTCCGCGCGCGGCACCACCGGGATGCGCTGCGCGCGCGCTTCCATCAGTTCGGGGTTGTCGGCCTTGATCGCGCTGGACACCACCACGCAGTCGGTGCCGAGCACGTTGGCCGCGGCATGGCCCTTCTGCACGCTGATGCCGAGTGACGCCAGGCGGCGGGTCACGGCATTGTCGGCATTGTCCGAGCCGGAGACCTGGTAGCCCAGGGTGCACATCACCTCGGCGATGCCGCTCATGCCCACGCCGCCGATGCCGACGAAGTGCACGCGCGGGAAGGCCTTGGCGAGGTCGCCATTGTGTTGCAGGCGGCGGCGAAGGGCCGAACTCATGCGGTGTGCTCCAATACGATGTCGGCGACGCGGTCGGCCGCGTCGGGTTTGGCGAGCGCGCGCGCGGCCTGGGCCATGCGCAGCAGTGCTTCGCGCTGGCTGAGGGTTGCGAGGCTGGCGCCCAGGCGCTCGGCCAGGTCGTCGCCCTGCGGCAGCAGCTGCGCGGCGCCGCGCTCGACCAGGTACTGCGCGTTCTTGGTCTGGTGGTCGTCCACCGCCTGCGGGAACGGCACCAGCAGGCTGGGCACGCCCACCGCGCACAGTTCGGCCAGGGTCAGTGCGCCGGCGCGGCACACCACCACGTCGGCCCAGGCATAGGCGGCGGCCATGTCGGCGATGAAGGGTTCGATCGAGGCCGCCACGCCGGCATCGGCGTAGGCCTGCTCGGCTTCGGCGCGCATCTTCTCGCCGCACTGGTGGCGGACTTCGAACGCCAGGTTGCCGCGCAGGCCGGCGATGGCCTTGGGCACCGCGGCATTGAGCGCGCGTGCGCCCTGGCTGCCACCCAGCACCAGCACCCGCAGCGGTCCCTGGCGGTCGGCGAAGCGCTGTTCGGGCGGTGCCACGGCGGAAATCTCCGCACGCACCGGGTTGCCCACCACTTCTTCCTGCACGGTGTGGAAGGTGTCCGGGAAACCGGTCAGCACGTGGCGCGCCAGGCGCGACAGCACGCGATTGGTCATGCCGGGGGCACGGTTCTGCTCGTGCACCACCAGCGGGATGCCGGCCAGTCGTGCGGCCAGCCCACCCGGGCCCGCCGCGTAGCCACCAAAACTGATCACCGCGCGCGGCTGGCGCTGGCGCAGGATCTGCCCGGCTGCGCGCACGGTCGACAGCAGTTTGAACGGCGCAGCCAGCAGCGTGGTGATGCCCTTGCCGCGCACGCCGCGCACCGCGATGGTGTCGATGGCGATGCCGTGCTGCGGCACCAGCCGGGTTTCCATGCCGCCTTCGGCGCCCAGCCACAGCACCGGCTGGCCACGCTCGCGCAGCGCGCGCGCGACCGCAAGGCCGGGGAAAATGTGGCCACCGGTGCCACCGGCGAGGATCATCACCGGGTGCAGGTCGGTATCGGTGGCTGCGGGCTTCATGCGCCCCTCCCGAAGATCGGTTCGATGCGCTGGCGCAGGCGGCTGGTGCCGCGTGCCGCGTCCGCGGTCTTGGCGGCGCTGGCGCGGGCCGCGGTGGCCATGCCCGGCAGCGGCTGCGCGGTGGGCGGAATGTAGGCGGGCGTGCCGGAGGTGGCCGCGGCGCTTTCGCCACGTCGCAACGCCACCTGGCGCTGGGCGCGGTCAAGCTCGTAGGACACGCGCAGCAGCAGGCCCACCGCGATGCAGGTCATCATCACGCTCGAACCGCCGTAGGAAATCAGCGGCAGGGTCAGGCCCTTGGTGGGCAGCAGGCCCAGGTTCACGCCGATGGACACCAGCGCCTGCAGGCCGATCCACAGGCCGATGCCGAAGGCGCAGTAGCCGGGGAAATGACGGCCCATCTCCACGCAGCGGTAGCCCACCCAGAACGCGCGGCCGACGAAGGCGGTGAACAGGCCCACCACCACCAGCACGCCGAGGAAACCGAACTCTTCGGCGATCACCGCCATGATGAAGTCGGTGTGCGCTTCGGGCAGGTAGGACAGCTTCTGCACCGAAGCCCCGAGGCCGACGCCCAGCCATTCGCCGCGCCCCACGGCCATCAGCGCGTTGGCCAGCTGGTAGCCGGCGCCGAACGGATCGGCGAACGGGTCGGTGAACGAGGTGATGCGGCGCATGCGGTAGGGCTCGGCGATGGCGATCACCGCCAGCACCGGCAGTCCGACCATCACCGGCGCGAACATCCGCGGCATGTTGACGCCGCCCAGCACCAGCATGCCCGCGGTGATGGCCAGCAGCAGCGACGACGAGCCGAAGTCCGGCTGCATGAGCAGGATGGCCACCAGCACCACCGCCACGCCCAGCGGCTTGAGCATGGCCGGCCAGGTGGCATTGACCGCTTCGCTGAAGCGCTTGAGGTAGCTGGCCAGCCAGATGATGAAGAACAGCTTGACCGCCTCCACCGCCTGGAAGCCGGCGATGCCCAGGTTGAGCCAGCGGCGAGCGCCGTTGACGGTCCTGCCGATGCCGGGCAGGAACACCAGCAGCAACAGCACGAAGCACGCCAGCAGCAGCCACCAGCTGTGCTGCTCGACCGTCTTGAGGTCGGTGCGCGCGATCCATGCGGCCAGCACCAGTCCGCCGCCAATGAACACGCTGTGGCGCAGCAGGTAGTAGTAGGGGCTGTTGCCTTCGTCCTCGGCGATGGCCACCGACGCCGAACCGACCATCACCACGCCCAGGCACACCAGGGCCAGGGCAATGCCCAGCAGCCAGGGGTCGAATCGGCCCTGGATGGCGTCGAAGCGGGTGGCCTGGCGGGCGGCGGTGTCCATGTCAGCGCACCTTCAGGGTGGCGAGGCCGACCAGCACGAGCACCACCGAGATGATCCAGAAGCGCACGATCACGCGCGGCTCCGGCCAGCCCTTGAGCTCGAAGTGGTGGTGGATGGGGGCCATGCGGAACACGCGCTTGCCGGTCAGCTTGAAGCTGGCCACCTGGATCATCACCGACAGCGTCTCGATGACGAAGATGCCGCCCATGATCACCAGCACCAGTTCCTGGCGCACGATCACCGCGATGGTGCCCAGCACGGCGCCCAGCGCCAGCGCGCCGATGTCACCCATGAACACCATCGCCGGGTAGGTGTTGAACCACAGGAAACCCAGGCCCGCACCGGCAATGGCCGCACAGATCACCACCAGTTCGCCCGCGCCCGGCACCGCGGGGATCTGCAGGTACCTGGCGAACTCGGCATGGCCCGCGGCGTAGGCGAACACGCCCAGCGCGGTGGCGACCAGCACCGTCGGCATGATCGCAAGGCCGTCCAGGCCGTCGGTCAGGTTGACCGCATTGGAGAAGCCGACGATCCACAGGTAGGCGATGGCGACGAAGCCAACGCCCCCCAGCGGCAGCGCCACCGACTTGAAGAGCGGCACGTAGAACGTGGTGGCGGCCGGCACGTCGGCATACAGGTACAGGTACAACCCGGCGGCCAGACCGAACAGCGACTGCAGCGCGTACTTGGTGCGCGACTTCATGCCGTTGGGATCGCGCTTGACGATCTTGATCCAGTCATCCCACCAGCCGATCCAGCCGAAGGCGACCATCACCGCCAGCACCACCCACACGTACTTGTTGCGCAGGTCGCCCCACAACAACACGGATGCGAGCACCGTGAGCAGGATCAGCGCGCCACCCATGGTGGGCGTACCTGCCTTGGAAAAATGCGACTGTGGGCCATCCTTGCGGATCGGCTGGCCACCCTTGAGCTGGCCCAGGCGGCGGATCACCGCCGGACCCCACCACAGCGACAGCGCCAGTGCGGTCAATGCACTGAGGATGCCGCGGATGGTCAGGTAGTTGAACAGGCCGAACAGGCTCTGCAGCTGCTCCAGCCAGCGCGCGAGTTCAAGCAGCATGGGTGCCCCCCTTGTCCGCGCCCACCAGCGCGGTCACGATCCTGTCCATCGCGCTTCCGCGCGAACCCTTGACCAGCACGCGCACGCCCTCGTGCAGTTCGGCGCGCAGCGCCGCGGCCAGCGCATCGTGGCTGTCGTATTGCGTCGCACCTTCGCCAAAGGCGCTGGCCGCAGCTGCACTCAGCGGCCCCAGCGCGAACAGGCGGCGCAGGCCCGCGGCCTTGGCGCGGCGCCCGGCTTCGGCGTGCATGGCTTCGGCGTCGTCACCGAGCTCGCGCATGTCGCCCAGCACCAGCCAGCCCTCGCCGCCGCTGGCGGCCAGGGTGTCGATGGCGGCGGCGAGCGAGCCCGGGTTGGCGTTGTAGCTGTCGTCGACCAGCACCGCACCGTTGGCCAGGGTGTGCGCGATCAGCCGGCCGGCCACCTGTGGCGCCGCGGTCAGCCCTTCGGCAATGACGTCCAGCGGCACGCCCAGCGCGCCGGCCATCGCGGCGGCCGCCAGCGCATTGCGGACGTTGTGGCGTCCGGGCATGGCCAGACGCACCGGCGCCTCGCCCACGGGCGTGACCAGCGTGAAGTGCGAGCCATCGGCATCCAGCGTGATGTCCGTGGCCATGACATCGGCACTGTTGTCCAGGCCGAAGTACACCAGCGAGCGACCGTGCGCGCGCTCGGCGAAATACGGGGCGAAGGCGTCGTCGGCGTTGATCACCGCCGTGCCGTCGGCGGGCAGTGCATCGTAGATCGCGGCCTTGGTGTCGGCCACCGCCAGCAGGCTGCCCATGCGCTCCAGGTGCGCGGGGGCGATGTTGTTGACCAGTGCCACGTCCGGCCGCGCGATGCGGGTCAGGTAGGCAATGTCGCCCGGCTTGCCGGCGCCCATTTCGTACACGGAGAAACGCGCATCGTCCGGCGCGTCGATCACCGCCAGCGGCAGGCCGATCTCGTTGTTGCGGTTGCCGGGATTGGCGTAGGTCTTGCCGGCGCGCTCGAGGATCGACAGCACCAGCGTCTTGACGCTGGTCTTGCCGTTGCTGCCGGTGATGGCCACGACCTTGCCGCCCACGCGCTCGTGCTGCAGCGTCGCGGCCAGGTCGGCCAGCGCGCGCTCGGTGTCGTGCACCACGACCTGTGGCAGGTCCCAACCGGCCACGCGCGCCGGCATGTGCTGCGACACCAGCGCCGCGGTCGCGCCGGCCTCGGCCGCGTCCTGCACGTGCTCGTGGCCGTCGAAGCGTTCGCCCTTCAGCGCGATGAACAGCACCCCCTCGCCGTTGAACAGGGTGCGCGTGTCGGTGGACACGGCGAAGACCTGGCGGTCCTCGCCTTCCAGGCGCCCACCGACCATGCGCGCGATCGCGGAAAGCCACAGCGTCTTCATGCGCGGGCCTCCAGCGCGGCGCGCGCCACGTCCGTGTCGTCGAAGGGATGCTGCACGCCGTTGATCTCCTGGTACGGCTCGTGGCCCTTGCCGGCGACGAGCACGATGTCGTCCGCGGCGGCGGCGGCCACGGCGAAGGCGATGGCCTTCGCACGGTCGCGCAGCACGTGGACGGCCTGCGGCGCGGCGAAGCCGGCCATGATGTCCTGCACGATCCGGTCGCCGTCCTCGGCGCGCGGGTTGTCGTCGGTGACCACGACCACGTCCGCCAGACGCTCGGCGATCGCCGCCATCTGCGGACGCTTGCCGCGGTCGCGCTCGCCGCCGCAGCCGAACACGCACAGCAGCCGTGCGCCGGCATGGCCGCGCAGCGAGGCCAGCGCCTGCTCCAGCGCGTCGGGCGTGTGCGCGTAGTCGATCACCACCAGCGGACGGCGGCCCGTTGGGGCTTCGTCGCCACCGAGGCGGTTCATGCGGCCGTGGATCGGCTGCAACTGGCCCAGCGTCGCGGCAATCGCGGCCGGCGCCTGGCCCTGCGCATGCAGGGTGGCGGCGACGGCCAGCAGGTTGTCGACGTTGAACCGGCCCAGCAGCGGCGAACGCACCGGGTGCACCTCGCCATTGATGGCCAGCTCGAAGTGGATGCCGCCTGCGTCCAGGCGCAGCGACTGTGCGCGCACCACCGCATCGGCATGGCCACGCGAGCTGAAGCCGACGCAGCGCACGCCCTCGGCCAGCAGCGCCGGCAACGTGGCGCCGTACGCGTCGTCGAGGTTGATCGCCGCACCCTTCAGTCCCGGCCACTGGAACAGGCGCGCCTTGGCCGCGCCGTAGGTGTCCATGTCGCCGTGATAGTCGAGGTGGTCGCGGGTGAGGTTGGTGAATACGGCCACGTCGTAGTGCAGGCCAGCCACACGCCCCTGGTCGAGGGCATGCGAGCTGACTTCCATGGCCACCGCCTGAGCGCCGGCCGCGTGCAGCTCGGCCAGCAGGCCGTGGGTGCGCAACACCAGCGGCGTGGTGAAGCCGGTCGGCACCACTTGGCCATACAGGCCGGCACCGAGCGTGCCGACGGTGCCGGCGGTGATGCCCTGCAACGTCCAGGCCTGGGCCAGCAACTGCACGGTAGTGGTCTTGCCGTTGGTGCCGGTCACGCCGACCAGGGTCATTGCGTCGGTGACGCGGTCGTGGAAGTCGTCGGCGATCTCACCCAGGCGTGCACGCAGGTTCGGCACCGCGATGGCACCGTCCGGCGGCGGCAGATGCGACGGTGCGGGTGGCTCGAACAGCACCGCCACCGCGCCCGCCGCCTGCGCCTGCTGCGCGAACTGCAGGCCGTGGGCACCGAACCCGGCGATGGCGACGAACGCGCAGCCGGGCGTGGCCTCGCGGCTGTCCATGACCAGTGCGGAGATGCGCAGATCGCCGGGGATACCGGCGACGTCGGGCAGCAGGTCGGCGAGGCGCTTGCCGCTACTCATGGCGCGCCCCCCATCACCGGCGCCGGCAGGCCGGCGATGCTTGGGGCAGCACTGGGCAGCACCGGGCCATCCTTCACCGGCTTGCCACCGTTGGCCCTGATCCGCTTTGCCTCGGTTTCGGCCTGCGCGGCCAGCCAGGTATCGATGTCGTCGGGCGCCACGTCCATCAGCCGCAGCGCGCCCTCCATCACGTTCTTGAACACCGGGGCCGACACCAGGCCGCCGAAATAGCCTTTGCCCGGGTCCGGGTCGTCAACCACCACCACCATCGAGAACCGCGGGCGCTCGACCGGCACCAGCCCGGCAAAGAACGAAACATAGCGGCGCGAATAGCCGCCGGTGCTGTTGAACTTGCGCGCGGTGCCGGTCTTGCCCGCCACGTGGTAGCCCAGGATCGCCGCCTGCGTGGCGGTACCGCCGGTCTCGGTCACGGTCTGCATCATGTGCAGCACTTCGTTGGCGATGGCCGGATCCAGCACCTGGCGCGATTCGCGCTCCTCGCCCTTGACGAACGTCGGGCGGGTCAGCATGCCGCCGTTGCCCAGCGCCGCGTACGCCACCGCGATCTGCAACGGCGTGGCCGACAGGCCATAGCCGTAGGACATGGTGGCCTTGGTGGTGCCGAACCACTTGGAAGGCTGCGGCAACAGCCCCGGCGACTCGCCCGGGAAGCCGCTCTGCGGCACCTGGCCGTAGCCGAAGCCACGGATGAACTCGTAGAAGAACTGATCGTCGAGCTTGGCCGAGATCTTGGCCGCGCCCAGGTTGGAGCTCTTGGTGATGATGCCAGTGGTGGTCTGGAGGCCGTAATTGCGATGGTCGCGGATGGTGTAGCGGCGATCCAGCGCCATGTAGCCGGGGTTGAGATCGAACACCGTGCTGGGCGTAATCACGCCGGCTTTCAGCCCCGCGGCCACGGTCAGCGGCTTCATCGTCGAGCCCGGCTCGACCACGTCGGTCACCGCGCGGTTGCGGTGTGCGTCGATGTTGGTGCCGCCACCGGCGTTGGGGTTGTAGCTGGGCAGGTTGGCCATCGCCAGCACCTCGCCGCTGGCCACGTCCAGCACCACCACCGACCCGGCGCTGGCACCGGTGCGCAGCAGCGCGCTGCGCAGTTCGCGGTGCGCCAGGTACTGGATGCGGCGATCAATGGTCAGCGTGAGGTCCTTGCCCGGCTCGGCCGGCGTGACCAGATCCACACTCTCCACGATGTTGCCCCGGCGATCGCGGATCACGCGCTTGCTGCCGGGTGTGCCGCGCAGCCAGTCCTCGAAGGCCAGTTCCAGCCCTTCCTGGCCGCGGTCGTCGACGTTGGTGAACCCCAACACGTGCGCCATCGCCTCACCCTGCGGGTAGAAGCGGCGGTATTCGCGCTGCGAGGCCACGCCTGGGATCTGCAGGGCCAGGATGCGCCGCGCCTCGTCGGGATTGATGCGGCGCTTGAGGTAGACGAATTCCTTGCCTGCCTTCTGCCCGACCTTGCGCGCCAGGTAGTCGGCGGGCACACCCAGCGCCTTGGCCAGCTCGGGGATGCGCGCCGGGTTCTTCAACAACTCTTGCGGATTGGCCCAGATCGACTCCACCGGCGTGGACACCGCCAGCGGCTCGCCGTTGCGGTCGGTGATCATGCCGCGCGAGGTCGGAATGGGCAGTTCGCGCTTGAAGCGCGCCTCGCCCTGCTGGCGGTAGAACTCGTTGTGCACCACCTGCAGGTCGAACGCGCGGCCGACCAGAACCACCGAGCACAGGCCCAGCGCACCACCGACCATCACCAGGCGACCGCGCAGGTCGAAACCCCCGCGGCTGCGGCCACGCCCACGGCCGCCGTCGCCACGCAGCGCCTGCAGGCGCGAGCGGATCGCGGCCAGCAGGCGCTGGCCGGGCGTGGCGTGGGGCTGTGCGTCGCGGCGGGTCATGGCCGGATCACCACGGTTTCGGCGCCTTCGGGAAACTTCATGCCGAGGCGGTCACGGGCCACCTGGTCGATGCGGTTGCTCTCCGCCCAGGTCGCCTGCTCCAACTGGAGCCTTCCGAATTCGATATTGAGGTCGTCGCGGGCCTTTTCCAGTTGGCTGAGCTGGATGAACAGGCGACGGTGCTGGTGGCGCGCCTGCACCACCATCAGCGCGGACACGATGTTGGCCACGATCAGCGCTACCAGGGCGATGCGCAGCGTCACGCGGCCACCCCCAGCTTCTCGGCCACGCGCAGCACGGCGCTGCGGGCGCGCGGGTTGGCAGCGGTTTCCTCGTCGGTTGCTTTCTGCGCGCCGTCGATGGCCAGCAGCGTGGGCGTGAACGCCTGCTCGACCGGCATGCGGCGGTTGGCCGGCGGCGCCTTCGAATACCTGGCGATGAACTGCTTGACGATGCGGTCTTCCAGCGAGTGGAAGCTGATTACCGCCAGCCGACCGCCGGGTTTGAGCCGCGCCATGGCCGCGTCCAGGCCGGCCTCGAGATCGGCCAGCTCGCGGTTGATGAAGATGCGGATGGCCTGGAAGCTGCGCGTGGCCGGGTGGATCTTGCTGTCGCCTCGCGGCATCACGGAGGCGATCAGCTCGGCCAACTGCGCGGTGCGGAGCAGCGGCTGCGCGTCGCGGCGGGCAACAATCGTGCGCGCGATCTTGCGGCTTTGGCGCTCCTCGCCGTAGGTCCACAGCACGTCGGCGATCTCACGCTCGTCGGCACGGGCCAGCCACTGCGCGGCGCTTTCGCCGGATTCGGGGTCCATGCGCATGTCCAGCGGCCCGTCCTTGCCGAACGAGAAGCCGCGCTCGGCCACGTCCAGCTGCGGCGAGGACACACCGAGGTCGAACAGCACGCCGTCCAGCCCTTCGGCGGTGGCGGACCACTGCGCCAGCTCGGCGAAGCTGCCGCGGTAAATCGCGACGCGCGCGTCCGCGCCGAACTCACGTTCGGCCACGGCGATCGCCTCGGGATCCTTGTCCATCACCAGCAACTTCCCCTTGGGCCCCAACTGCGCCAGCACGCCGCGGGCGTGTCCGCCCCGGCCGAACGTGCCATCCAGGTAGGTGCCATCACCCATCACGCGCAGGCCTGCCAGCACCTGCGTGTACATGACCGGGAGGTGGCCGGATGCCGCATGCGCGCGGTCCATGCCACCGCCCGTCACAACTGCAGATCGAGCAGCTCGTCGCTCAGATCGTCGTCAGTGATGACCTGACGGATCTGCTCGTGATGCGCGTGCTCGCTCCACAACTCGAACTTGTCGCCCATGCCCAGCAACACGGCTTTCTTCTCGATGCCGACGGCGCTGCGGTGGCTGGGGGGAATGGTGATGCGGCAGTTGCCGTCCAGCTCGACCATGTGGGCCGCGCCCACCAGCTTGAGCTGCATCACCCGGCTGAACTTCTTCACCCGCGGGAGCTTGTTGACGTCGTCGCGGACGCGCTCCCACACGTGCAGCGGATAGATGTAGAGGGACCCGGATTCGAACGGGTTGTAGGTGATCACCAGTTTGTTGCCGCAATCGCGCGCGACAAGGTCGCGGTAGGCGGTGGGCACCGCCAGCCGGCCCTTCTCGTCGATCGTGATGGCGGTTTCGCCCTGGAACATTGAGCACCTTGTGCGTGCCACCTCTAGGCGGGTAGCTTCGCCACTGGAAAACCACAAAAAACCCGGTTTTCCCTCTGATGCCCACCTTAGGCAGGCCCTATAGGGTTGTCAACAACTTTCCAGTGGGAATTTCACTTGGCGCATCAAGGGTTTAAGGCAAACTTCACACTCTTATTCAAGACTTATCCACTAAGTCTTGTTTCGTCTCATATTTTGAGATTCGGCGGGTCTTCACCACCGGATAACAATCACTTGCACGTGGTCCTTCCATCCCCTCCGCAGCCGGGGATGGCGATGGTGCGGTGCGCAAGAATCCGGTAGCCGCTGGTCGCTCCGCGGTCGGACGCGCCATCCGAGCGGCACCGGAGCCTGGGCGATGGAGTGAAGTGGCGGAGCCGGCCGGTAAGCCGGGTTCTGTCGTGGACAGTCATTCCTCTAGGCGCAGCGTCACCGCTGCGCTCAAGCAACCTACCCGGAGACACCGCGGGCCGCGGCATTGCCTCCCTATTTGGTCTTGCTCCCGGTGGGGTTTGCCGTGCCGGTCTGTTGCCAGACTCGCGGTGCGCTCTTACCGCACCGTTTCACCCTTGCCACGCATCCCGAAGGACCGTTCGGCGGTCTGCTCTCTGTTGCACTTTCCGTCGGCTCGCGCCGCCCAGGCGTTACCTGGCACCGTGCCCTATGGAGCCCGGACTTTCCTCGGCATTCTTGCGAATGACGCGACTGTCTGGCCGGCTCCGCCGTGCGTATTGTCGCATGGTTCCAACGGTTGCCGGATGGCGTGGTTATTGGCCGTACAGCGCCTTCCGCGGCGCGCCGCTCAATTCGGCGGCCAGCTTGGCCGCGGTGGACGGCGGCAGGTGCTCGGCCAGCTTGGCGTACAGGCGCTTGCCCTCGGCCAGGCGCGCATCCGCGTCATCGCCCGCGCCTTCGACCACGACCACGAACTCGCCCTTGCGCTGGTTGGGGTCGGCCTGGACCTTGGCCAGCAGCCCGGCGAGCGTGCCATCGAGCACGGTCTCGAACAGCTTGGTCAACTCGCGCGCCAGCACCGCCGGGCGCTGCGGGCCAAAAGCGGCGGCCATGTCTTCCAGCGCCTCGTCGATGCGGTGCGCGGATTCGTAGAACAGCAGCGTGCGCGACTCCGCGGCCAGCCGCGACAGGCGCTCGCGGCGCGCGGCGCCCTTGGCCGGCAGGAAGCCTTCGAAGGCGAAACGGTCCGACGGCAGGCCGGCCACGCTCAGCGCGGCGATGGCCGCACAGGCACCGGGCACCGGCGAGACCCTGATGCCGGCCGCACGCGCGGCGCGGACCACGCGGTAACCGGGGTCGCTGACCAGCGGGGTGCCGGCATCGGAGACCAGCGCGAGCGACTCGCCGGCCTGCAGGCGCGCCACCAGCTGCGCCGCCTGCGCGTCCTCGTTGTGCTGGTGCAGGGCCACCAGCGGCCGCTCCAGGCCGAAGTGCGACAGCAGTTGCCGCGTGTGGCGGGTGTCCTCGGCGCAGACCGCGGCGACCGTGCGCAGCGTTTCCAGCGCGCGCGGGGACAGGTCGCCGAGGTTGCCGATGGGCGTGGCGACGACATGGAGGGTGCCGGGGGTGTGCATCGTGCTTCCACAGGGGGGACGGGTAGAATCCTAACCCGGTCCCCCAGGAACGCCGCATGGCGGCGGCTGCATGTCGATGATGACTGTGTCGAGGAAGTGGATGTTCGCGCCGGTGCTGTTGGCGGCGCTGGCCGGAGGCTGCGTCACCACGCCGAACGGAGGCCCTCGCACCACGCAGGCCAGCCGTTCGCCGCAGATGCAGCAGGCGCAGGCGCTGGCAGTGGGCGCCGCCGCGCAGGCCGGCCCCGCCCGCAAGGCGCAGGATGAACAGATCGACCGGCTGCTGGCGCAGCTCGACAATGCCACGCTGGCGCGCGACACCGCGGCCCTGCCGCAGGGCGACCCCCTGTACAACCACGCGGGGCGCGCGCTGCTGTTGCGCGGCCTGCCGTTGCCTCGTCCGTTCGACCGCAGCGCGTGGAAGTTCGATGCAGGCAACCGCCCCGCCGCCGACCGGGACGGCTACCGGCCGCCGGTGAGGCTGGCCGTGCTGCTTCCGCTGTCCGGCAGCTTGGCTACCGCCGCGGCGCCAGTGCGCGACGGGTTGCTGGCCGGCTACTTCGCCGAGACGCGGGCCAAGCCTGAAGTGCAGTTCTACGACACCGCCACGGGCGTAACCGCTGCCTACGAGCGTGCCGTGGCCGAAGGGAATGATTTTGTCATCGGCCCCTTGGGGCGCGATGAGGTGACCACCGTCTTTTCCCGACCGTCGCTGCCGGTACCGGTGTTGGCGCTCAACCGGGGCGACGTGCCGCCGCCCGCCGGCAACGCCAGCTTCTCGCTGACGCCCGAAGACGAGGGCGTCGCCGCGGCGGAATGGCTGCTCGCGCGCAAGGCGACCCGGGTCCTGGTGGTCGGCGGCGAGGACGACAGCCAGCGGCGGGCCACGCTCGCGTTGCGTGAACGCCTGGGCGAGCGTGGCGCCGTGGTCGTCGACGTCGTCGGCAGCGCCACAACGGATTACGCGTCCCACGCACAAAAGGGCGTCGATGGCATGTTCCTGGCAATCCGTGGCCCTGCCGCACGCGCGGTCATGGCGCGATTCAGCCTGGCTGGATTGACTGGCAAGCCGGTGGTGGCGACGTCGCAACTCCTCTCCGGCACGGGCAACGCCGCGGAGGACGCTGCACTTGATGGCATCGCCTTCCCCGCCGAGACCTGGTCGACGCAGGGAATCCACGGACTGCCGAGTGCAACTGCCGCCGCGGCATTGCTGCCCAGCGCGCAAGGTCCGGCGGCGCGCCTGTTCGCCTTCGGTCATGACGCATGGCAGCTGACTGCCTACCTCGAACGATTGGCGTCATCGGCCGACGGTCGCATCCAGGGCGCCACGGGCACGCTGCGCATTGACGGATTTGGCAACGTGCAGCGCACGCCTGCGTGGTCCACCTTCCGTGGCGGCATCGTCGTTCCGCTCTGACGCGGCCGCGCCGCGTGACCGGCGCGCCGTGGGCGCTTCGGTCGAGGCGGCCGCGCGCGACCACCTGATGACCCAGGGAATGATCCCGATCGCGGCCAATGTCGGCTACCGCCTGGGCGAACTGGACCTGGTGATGCGCGATGGCGACAGCCTGGTCTTCGTCGAAGTCCGTTACCGCCGCGACGACCGGTTCGGCGGTGGCGCGGCCTCCGTGGACTGGCGCAAATGCCGCAAGATCGTCCGCGCCGCGCAGTTGTTCCTGCTGCACCACCCACGCTGGGCGGATGTGCCCTGCCGCTTCGACGTCATTGACGCTGAAGGCGATGCCGCGGCACCCACTCTGACGTGGCTGCGCGACGCCTTTCGCGTGGATGACATTCGATGAGGAGGCCGCAGCGGAGTGCGCTGCACTTCCGGCGAAATTCGCCTGGGTCGCTGGCGGGCGTGCGCCCATGAGCGCCCTGCCCCAGTCGCTGCACGTCGAACTCGCGGCCCTGCTCGGCGACGCCTGGTGCACCGACCCGAGTGAGCGGCTGGCCTACGCCTTCGACAATTCACGGCGCGAGAGCCTGCCCGACGCGGTCGCACTGCCCACCACGCGCGAGCAGGTGATCGCGCTGATCCGTGCCTGCCGCGCCCACCGCGTGCCGCTGGTGGCCCGCGGTCGCGGCACCAACACCACCGGTGCCACGGTGCCGGTGGCCGGCGGCGTGGTGGTGTCGTTCGAACGCATGAACCGCATCCTCGACATCCGTCCGGGCGACCGCTGCGCGGTGGTGGAACCGGGCGTGCTCAACGGCGACCTGCAGGCGGTGCTGCAGCCGCATGCGCTGTTCTGGCCACCGGACCCGACCAGCGCGGCATTCAGCACGGTCGGCGGCAACCTGGCCTGCAACGCCGGTGGCCCGCGCGCGGT
Organism: Aerolutibacter ruishenii; assembly: GCF_007830115.1. Taxonomy (GTDB): domain Bacteria; phylum Pseudomonadota; class Gammaproteobacteria; order Xanthomonadales; family Xanthomonadaceae; genus Aerolutibacter; species Aerolutibacter ruishenii. The sequence continues at coordinate 201,225 of NZ_VLKP01000001.1, forward strand.
GAAGTACGGCGCCAGCCGCGACAACGTGCTCGCGCTCACCGCGGTCACCGGCGCGGGCGAGCTGATCGAGTGCGGCACTGCCACCACCAAGGGCGCCACCGGCTACGACCTGCACCGCCTGCTGGTGGGCAGCGAGGGCACGCTGGCGCTGATCGTGGAGGCCAGCCTGCGACTGACGCCCGCGCCTGCTTCGCGACGCGCGCTGCGTGCGATCTACCGCGACGTGTCCAGCGCGGCGCAGGCGGTGGCGCGGCTGATGGCGCAACCGGTGACGCCGTCGATGCTGGAATTCATGGATGCGCATGCGGTGCGGCTGGCGCGCGACGTGGGCGGCGCCGACCTGCCGGCCGATGCCGGTGCGTTGCTGATGATCGAAGCCGATGGCGATGCGGAGACATTGCCGCACGACATCGAGGCACTGGCCCGCGCGGCCGAAGGCGATGGCCTGGTCTCGCTCGACGATGCCGCCGACGATGCGGCCCGCGCGAAGCTCTGGGCCGCGCGCAAGGCGCTGTCGCCCTCGTTGCGTACGCTGGCGCCGGGCAAGATCAACGAGGACGTGGTGGTGCCGGTGTCGCGCATTCCCGCGCTGGTCGATGGCGTGCAGGCGTTGGCGCGCGAGTTCGACTTGCCCATCGTCTGTTTTGGCCATGCCGGCAACGGCAACCTGCACGTCAACCTGATGTACGACCCGGCCGATGCGGCGCAATCGGAGCGCGCACGCGCCGCGATGGCGCGGGTGTTCGCGCTGGCGGTGTCGCTGGGCGGCACGCTCTCGGGCGAACATGGCATCGGGCTGGCCAAGCGCGACTTCATGCCGCAGGCAGTGACGCCGCCGACGCTGGCGCTGATGCGGCAGTTGAAGGTGGTGTTCGACCCCGACGGCATCCTCAACCCGGGCAAGCTGCTGCCGCCGTGAACGAATCTCGTGCGAGGGCGCGGCGGTTTACAACGCTGGCTATCGCCTGCACCGTTTGCCCTGCGCCTGGCTTCTTTGCTTGCGGGTCGCTGCTTCCATGAGCCGCGAACTGGACCACTTGCTGCGCGACATCCGCGCCTGCCGCATCTGCGAGGCGCACCTGCCGCTGGGTCCCAATCCCGTGCTGCGCGCCAGCGCCACCGCACGCCTGCTGGTGGTGGGCCAGGCGCCGGGCACCAAGGTGCACGCCACCGGCATCCCCTGGAACGACGCGAGCGGCCAGCGCCTGCGCGCATGGCTGGACATGGATGCGGACACGTTCTACGACGAGCGCCGCGTGGCCATCGTGCCGATGGGCTTCTGCTACCCCGGCAAGGGGCCGTCCGGCGACCTGCCGCCGCGGCCCGAATGTCGGGCGACGTGGCATCCGAAGCTGGTGCCGCTGATGCCCGAGGTTCGCCTGACCCTGCTGATCGGCCAGTACGCGCACGCCTATTTCCTCGGTGCGCGGCGCAAGGGCTCGCTCACCGACACGGTGCGCGCATGGCGCGAGTACGCGCCGCAGTACCTGCCGCTGCCACACCCCAGCCCGCGCAATGTGGGCTGGTTCAAGGCCAATCCGTGGTTCGAGGCGGAAACGGTGCCGGACCTGCGCGAACGCGTGCACGCCGTACTGGGCTGAGTCTCAGCCGGAAAAATGTTCGTAACCGGCTCGCGACGGCACCCACGGTCGACCTGCCGCGTCAAGCAAGCGAAGCTGTGCAGTCGCTGCGGTCACGGTACCGATACTGGTGAGCGGAATCGCCATCTCACTCGCGATGCGCACCAGCGCGGCCCGCGATGCGCCGGGTGCGGTGAAGCACAATTCGTAATCATCGCCGCCGGTGGCCTGCAGATGCATGCGCCGCGGTACGTCGAAGGCCTTCACCAGCGCTTCGGATGCCGGTAGCGCCGGGGCATGCACGTCAATGCTCACGCCACTGGCCTGCGCCACATGCGCGAGGTCTGCAGCCAATCCATCGGAGATGTCGATGCAGGCGTGGACCAATCCCACCAGTGCGCGCCCCAGCGCCACGCGCGGCGTTGGCCGATCAAGTCGATCTCGCAGGCCAGAGGCCACAGGTTGGCCAGACGTCCATTGAGCCAACGCACCCGCGGCATCGCCCACGGTGCCGGAGACCCAGACCTCGTCGCCGACACGCGCGGCATCGCGACGCAATGCAAGCCCCGGCGCCACGAAACCATGCACGGTCACCGATACCGACAACGGCCCGCGCGTGGTGTCACCGCCGACCAGGGCGACGCCATGCATCTGCGCCAGGCCAAGGAAGCCATCGAGGAATGCATCCACCCACGCGGCATCGCTGTGCGGCAGGGACAGCGACAGCGTGCACCACGCGGGCATGGCGCCCATCGCGGCGAGGTCGGAAAGGTTGACGGCGAGCGCCTTCCAGCCGATGTCGGCCGGCGCGGTTTCCTCGGGGAAATGCACGCCCGTGTTGAGCGTGTCCATCGCCACCACCAGCTGCTGGCCGGGTGGCGGTTGCAGGATGGCGGCGTCGTCGCCGATGCCCAGCACCACGTCGTCACGCGTGGCCGCGCGCCGGCGGATACGCTCGATCAGGTCGAATTCGGCGGTGCTGCCCACAGACTCAGCGCGAGCGGCCGGCGCCCACTTCCACCGCACGCCATGCGGCGGCGGCATGGTCCAGCACGCCGTTGACGTAGGTGTGGCCGTGCTCGGCGCCGAAGCGCTTGACCGTTTCGATGGCCTCGTTGATGACCACGCGGTACGGCACGTCCGGACGCAGCCGTAGTTCGTAGGCGGCAATGCGCAGCGCGGCGCGCTCCACCGGGTCCACCTGTTCGACCTCGCGGTCGAGGAACGGGGCGAGGGCCTCGTCCAGCGCCTTGACGTGCTCGTCCACACCGCGCACCAGGTCCTCGAAGTAGACGAGGTCGGCGGGCTCCTTGGCCTGCTCGTGGGCGAACTGGGCAATCACGTCGTTGACCTTGGCACCGGACAGTTGCCAGGCGTACACGGCCTGCAGCGCGCGGCGGCGCGCACGCGAGCGGGCAACAGGATCCACGCCATCGGGGCGGCGACGGTTGTTCATTCCAGCACCTCCAGCAGGTCCTGCGCGGCGGGCAACTGGTCCAGCAAGTGGCACATCTCGATCACCACCAGCGCGGCCTCCTCGCCCTTGTTGCCATGGCTGCCGCCAGCGCGAGCCTGGGCATCCTCGAAACGGTCCACGGCGAGCACGCCGTTGGCCACCGGCAGGCCGTAATCCAGCGCCACGCGCATCAGGCCTTCGGAACAGCCATCGGCCACCTGCTCGTAGTGGCGGGTATCGCCGCGCACCACGCAGCCCAGCGCCACCACGGCGGCGTGCTGTCCAGCGGCGGCGATGCGCGCGGCGGTCAGCGGGATCTCCCACGCGCCGGGCACGCGGATCACGTCCACCGCGTCCTCGGCCACGCCGTTCTCGGTGAAGGTCTTGCGCGCACCGGCCACCAGCGTGTCGGTGATGCGCGGGTTCCAGCGGCTGGCGATGATGGCGTAGCGCGCGCCGGTGGGGCTGCGCAGGTCGCCTTCGATGTGGGGCATGTCGGGGGCCGGTCGTGGGGTAAGAGGGTTAGTTTAGCCGCTGGACTCAAAGCCCGTGCGGATCCACGTACTCCACGACCTCCAGGCCAAAGCCCGCCAGACCGATCTGCTTGCGCGCGGTGCCCAGCACGCGCAACCGGCTCAGGCCCAGATCGGCCAGGATCTGCGCGCCCGCACCCGTGCGGCGCCATTCGGTCAGGGCGTGGCCGGCGCCGGGGGTCAGCTCCTCCTGCTGGGCCGGTTCGCGCAGGCGCGCCAGCAGCGCGTCCGGGGTGGCGGTGTCGGCCAGCACCACCAGCGCGCCACAGCCTTCGCGGGCGATGGTCGCCAGCACGTCGCCCACCGCCGGACCGAAGTCCGGCCGGCGCCAGTGCAGCGCATCGGCCAGCGGGTTCTGCACGTGCACACGCACCAGCGTGGGCACGGCCTTGTCCGGCGTGCCGCGCAGCAGCGCGAAGTGCAGCGCATGGCTGAGGCGGTCGCGGTAGGTGGTCAGCTGGAACGGGCCGTGGCCGGTGTCGATCTCGCGGCTGTCCACGCGCTCGACCGTGTGCTCGGTGGCCAGGCGGTAGCGGATCAGTTCCTCGATGGAGCCGATCTTCAGCCCGTGCTCCTTGGCGAAGGCCTCCAGCTGCGGGCGGCGCGCCATGCTGCCGTCGGCGTTGAGGATCTCCACCAGCACGCCCGACGGCTCCAGCCCGGCCAGCAGCGCCAGGTCGGTGGCGGCCTCGGTGTGGCCGGCGCGGTTGAGCACGCCGCCCGGCTGCGCCTGCAGCGGGAAGATGTGGCCCGGCTGGCTGAGGTCCTCGGGACCGGCGTCGGGGCGCACCGCGGTGCGCACGGTGTGGGCGCGGTCGTAGGCGCTGATGCCGGTGGTCACGCCCTCGGCCGCCTCGATGCTGACGGTGAAGTTGGTGTGGTGCGGCGAGGTGTTGTCGCGCACCATCGGCGGCAGGCCCAGCTGGCGGCAGCGTTCGCGGGTGAGCGACAGGCACACCAGGCCGCGCGCGTGGGTGACCATGAAGTTGATGTCCTGCGGCCGCACCAGCTCGGCGGCCATGATCAGGTCGCCTTCGTTCTCGCGGTCTTCGTCATCGACGATCACGACCATGCGGCCGGCGCGGATTTCCTCGAGGATCTCGGGGATGGGGGCGAAGCTCATGCGGGTTCTCCGGGGGTGGTGCCGCTTGCGAAATGGTCGTCGGTGGCGGGGCTGCGATGGGCAAACAGGCGCTCGGCGTAGCGCGCGACCAGGTCCACCTCGAGGTTGACCGCATCGCCGACCTTGGTCTGCTGGAAGGCGGTGTGCGCCACGGTGTGCGGGATCAGCGCGACTTCGAAGCCGGCGTCATCGACCTCGTTGACGGTGAGGCTGACGCCGTCGACGCAGATCGAGCCCTTCTTGGCGATGTAGCGCAGCAGTGCAGTCGGTGCGGTGAAGCGCCAGCGCAGCGCTCGCGCATCCTCGGTGATGCGCTCGACGCGGCCCACGCCGTCGACGTGGCCGCTGACGATGTGGCCGCCGAGGCGGTCGGTGGGGCGCATGGCGCGTTCGAGGTTGACCAGCGCGCCTTCGGGCAATGCACCGAGGGTGGTCAGCGCCAGGGTCTCGGTGGAGGCGTCGGCCTCGAACGCGGTGGCGTCGAAGGCGATGACGGTCAGGCAGGTGCCGTTGACCGCGATGCTCTCGCCCAGGCGCACATCGTCGAACGGCAGGCTGCCCACCTCGATGCGCAGGCGGGCGTCGCCGCCGCGCAGTTCACGCGTGGCCAGGCGGCCGACGCCTTCGATGATGCCGGTGAACATCAGGCGCCTCCCGCAAGCACGCGCCGATGCGCGGGACGGAAGGAGACATGGGCGAACAACGGATGGGACATGGCACGTTTCCCGCGTGGAGGGCGAGCGAAAAACGTCCCAAGGCAATGGCATGCGCGGCGCTCCCCGACCCTGCGAACCGGGAATGCCCCGCCGCGCGCACGGGCGTCGCAGCGGTTGCGCACGCCGTCTTCTTTCATCCGGACTATGACCGTCGGCTCCGGCATTGGACCGGATCTGCTGACCTTTCCGCGGAAGAACCGATGGAAAGCGCTCGCGGGCTCGTTGCTCGGCACGGGGCCGGGCGACCTACCGCCGGTGGGGAGTTGCACCCCGCCCTGAAGACGTCGCGTGGTTGCCGCCGAAGCGGCATCGGCATTCTACCACCGGCCGGCCGCAAGGCCCGTGCGCGGGGGCGCATCCTGCGTGGAACGCTGTGTTGGCGACGCAGGACCGACGGTCGACGATCCGACGGTGGCAGGGCGCACGTCCTCTGGCGGGCCGGAGTGATGGCGCCCGCAAGCCTGGTGGACTCAGGGCTTGCGCCGCAGGTGCAGGAACAGCGGCCAGGTGATGGTGCGTACATCCGCAGCATCGCCCCACGCCGCCGCCAAGGCCGGCGCGTGGTGGGCCACCGGATCGATGCCGGTGACCGCCAGGCAGCGGGCACTGGCCGACATGCTGGACAAGTAGCGCAGGAAATGCGGCAACGACCATTCCGCTTCCAGCCACAGCGACGGCGCCGGCACCGCGGGAAACGGCCAGTCGTAACCGGCGTAGCGCGCATCGACCTGCTCGCGTTCCGGCGGCCAGTGCGGTTCGATGCGGGCACGGAAGGCCGCCACGGCCTCGGTCATGCCCTCGGGAGCGAGGAAGTCGGGGTAGCCCCATGCCGCCAGCACGCCGCCGGGCGCAAGTACACGCTGGCATTCGGCGAAGAACGCCGGCCGGTCGAACCAGTGCAGCGCCTGGGCCACGGCGACCAGTTGCACTGACCCCTCGGCCAGGGTGGTGCGCTCGCCGGGCTCGACCGCCAGCGACACGTTGGCCGCAGCTTCAGCGTGCGCCCAATGCGACGACAACTGCTGGGCACTCGGATCGGTGGCGTGGACGTGGGCGAAGCGCGCAGCCAGCCCACGCGTGGCCTGGCCGCTGCCGCAGCCCGGCTCCCATACGTGCGCGCTGGCCGGCACGTGGGCAGCCAGCGCATCGAACAGCGCGTCGGGATACTCGGGTCGCGCGGCGGCGTAGGCGTCGGCGACGCCGGAGAAGTGGTCCTTGAAACTGCTCGTACCCATCAATGGCTCCTCGTTCCGCCCTGCGGGGGGTGTCCCTATCCGGTGTGCATGGGCTGCAGCAGCAGCCGCACATCGTGGCCGATGTAGCGCGTTTCGACGATGCGCAGGTGGTGGCGCTCGGCCATGGTGGTGATGCCGAGGCCATCGAACATCGGCCGTGCGTTCTCGCCCAGCAGCACCGGCGCCACGTAGAGCAGGATCTCGTCCACCAGCCCGGCGGCCATGAAGGCGCCGGCCAGGGTGGCACCGGCCTCGATCTGCACTTCGTTGATCTCGCGTTCGGCGAGCAGCTTGAGCACGGCCTCCAGGTCGAACAGCCCGCCCTTCACCGGCGCGGTCGCCGCCTGCGCGGTCATGCCGCGCGGCCGTTTCGCGTCGGGAGCGTGGATGTACAGCGTCGGCGCATCGCCCTCGCGCACGCGGCCGCGGGTGACCGTGGCCAGGCCCGGGTCGAGCACCACGCGCAGCGGCGGCAGGAACGGAGTGTCATCGCCCAGCCGCACGGTGAGTGACGGATCATCGGCCAGCACGGTGCCGGCGCCGGTCAGGATGGCGCCGGCGCGGGCGCGCCAATGCTGCACGTCGTGGCGCGAAGCCTCGCCGCTGATCCATTTGGACTCGCCGTTCTCAAGCGCGGTGCGGCCGTCCAGGCTGGTGGCCAGCTTGATCCGCACCCACGGGCGCCCGCGCTCCTGACGCGACAGGTAACCGCGGTTGAGCCCGCGCGCATCACCCACCATCAGCCCGCTTTCGACGGCGATGCCGGCGGCCTGCAGCTTGTCGAAGCCGGCACCGTCGACCTGCGGGAACGGGTCGCGCATCGCCGCGACCACGCGCGACACGCCCGCGGCCACCAGCGCGTCCGCGCACGGACCGGTGCGACCGGTGTGCGCGCACGGCTCCAGCGACACGTACACGGTGGCGCCCTTGGCACGCTCGCCGGCCTGCTGCAGCGCATGCACCTCGGCGTGCGCCTCACCGGCGCGCACGTGCCAGCCCTCGCCCACCACTTCATCACCGTGGGCGATGACGCAACCGACCATCGGGTTGGGGCGCGTGGTGTAGGCGCCGCGCCCGGCCAGGCGGATGGCACGGGCCATCATGGCGTGGTCGGTGGCGGAAAAATGGTCCATCTGTCCTCCAGAAGCGGATGCGGTCACTGCCGGCATGGCCAGGCACTGACGTCGGGCAACGCCGTCAGCGTTTGCGACCCTTGGCGACGGGCTCGGCCTCGCCTTCCAGCAGCGACAACTGTCCTTCTCCGCCGTGGTCGCTTTCCAGCCGGTCGAGTTCCTCGCGGAAATCAGCCACGTCCTGGAAGTCGCGGTACACCGAGGCAAAGCGCACGTAGCCGACGTGGTCCAGCTTGCGCAGCTCGGCCATGACGAACTCGCCCAGCCGGCGCGAAGCCAGCTCGCGCTCGGCGGTCATTCGTGCGCGGTGCACCACGGCGCGTACCGCCGCCTCGATCTGTTCCTCCGACACCGGGCGCTTCTGCAACGCGCGGTCGAAGCCGCTGCGCAGCTTGCGCGCATCGAAGGCCTCGCGGCGGCCATCGCTCTTCACGATGGCCGGCAGCTTCAGCTCGATGGTTTCCAGGGTGGAGAAACGTTCGCCACACGCCTCGCACACGCGACGGCGACGGATGGTGGCACCGTCATCGGACACGCGCGAGTCGATCACGCGGGTGTCCAGGTGCTGGCAGAAAGGGCAATGCATGCGTCTAGGGTGGCCGTTGACGACTAAGGGATCAAGCGGGTGCAAAAGCAGACGCCCCGCAGGAGCGGGGCGTCGCGTGCATCAACCGTAGACCGGGAACTGCTTGCACTGCTTGCTGACGTTCTCGCGCACCCCGGCGATGACGTTCTCGTCATTCGGGTTGTCCAGCACGTCGCAGATCCACTCGGCCAGCGCCACGCAGTCGGCTTCCTTGTAGCCGCGGGTGGTGACGGCCGGGGTGCCGATACGCAGGCCCGAGGTGACGAAAGGCTTGCGCGGGTCGTTGGGCACCGAGTTTTTGTTGACGGTGATATGGGCCTTGCCCAGCGCCTCTTCCGCCTGCTTGCCGGACACGTCCTTGCCGATCATGTCGACCAGCATCAGGTGGTTTTCGGTACCGCCGGAGACGATCTTGTAGCCACGGGCAATGATCACCTTCGCCATCGCCTGTGCGTTCTTCACCACCTGCTGCTGGTACTCGGTGAAAGCCGGATCCAGCGCTTCCTTGAACGCCACCGCCTTGGCCGCGATCACGTGCATCAGCGGGCCACCCTGGATGCCCGGGAAGACGATCGACTGCAGCTTCTTCTCGATCTCCTCGGCCTGCTCGCCCATCGCCGCACGGCTGGCGACGATGATGCCGCCACGCGGGCCGCGCAGGGTCTTGTGCGTGGTCGAGGTGACCACGTGCGCGTGCGGCAGCGGGTTCGGGTACACGCCCGCGGCGACCAGACCGGCGACGTGCGCCATGTCGACGAACAGGTAGGCGCCGACCTTGTCGGCAATGGCGCGGAAGCGCGCCCAGTCGATCTTCTGCGAGTACGCGGAGAAGCCGGCCACGACCATCTTCGGCTTGTGCTCCAGCGCCAGGCGCTCGACTTCGTCGTAGTCGATCAGGCCCTGGTCGTTGACGCCGTACTGCACGGCGTTGAGCAGCTTGCCGGAGATGTTGACCTTGGCGCCGTGGGTCAGGTGGCCGCCGTGGGCCAGCGACATGCCGAGGATGGTGTCGCCCGGGTTGAGCAGGGCGAAGTACACGGCCTGGTTGGCCTGCGAGCCGGAGTGCGGCTGCACGTTGGCGTAATCGGCACCGAACAGCTGCTTCAGGCGCTCGATGGCCAGGTTCTCGGCCACGTCCACGTATTCGCAGCCACCGTAGTAGCGCTTGCCCGGATAGCCTTCGGCGTACTTGTTGGTCAGCTGGCTGCCCTGGGCTTCCATCACCAGCGGGCTGGCGTAGTTTTCCGAGGCGATCAGCTCGACGTGGTCTTCCTGGCGGCGGGTCTCGTCGGCAATGGCCTTGGCGAGTTCGGGGTCAAAAGCTTCGATGCGGGCATTGCGCTGGAACATTGCCACTCCGACGGGTTTGGGGACTGGGGGGGGTTGCCCAGTTTAACGGGCCGTGAAGGCTGGGGCTAATGGGTGGCTTCGTGGGGCGACTGTCTAGCGTCTGGGCGCCGGGCCGGGATGGTCCGCGGCCCCTCCGTCGGGGCAGGATGCCCCGACGGAGGGGCGCAGCCACCCCCACGCTGGCCGGCGACCCCCACCCGAAGCCAAAACAGTCCCCCTGAACAAGAACCGCCAACCACCCCCAGCAAATTGGCGCCAACGCCCGCCATCCGCGATAATGGTGCGATCCCCAGTGCCCCCGGCCCTGCCCCGCGCAGGGTGCCGACGCATGCCCAGCGACGCCCTCGAGGCGCCGCGCCCGACCGGAGCCCCCATGTCGCAATTCATCTACACCATGAACGGTGTCAGCAAGACCGTTCCGCCCAAGCGCCAGATCATCAAGGACATCTCGCTGTCCTTCTTCCCCGGCGCGAAGATCGGCCTGCTGGGCTTGAACGGCGCGGGCAAGTCGACCGTGCTCAAGATCATGGCCGGCGTGGACAAGGACTTCACCGGCGAGGCGCGTCCGCAGCCCGGCATCAAGGTCGGCTACCTGCCGCAGGAGCCGCAGCTGGACCCGACCCACACCGTGCGACAGGCGGTGGAAGTGGGCCTGGGCGAGATCATCAACGCGCAGGCCGCGCTCGATCGCGTGTACGAGGCCTACGCCGAGGAAGGCGCCGACTTCGACAAGCTGGCCGCCGAGCAGCAGCGCCTGGAAGCCATCCTGGCGTCCGGCGATTCCCACACCCTGGAACACCAGTTGGAAGTGGCCGCCGACGCGCTGCGCCTGCCGCCGTGGGATGCGGTGATCGGCAACCTGTCCGGTGGTGAAAAGCGCCGCGTGGCGCTGTGCCAGCTGCTGCTGCAGAAGCCGGACATGCTGCTGCTGGACGAACCGACCAACCACCTCGACGCCGAATCGGTGGAATGGCTGGAGCAGTTCCTCGCGCGCTACACCGGCACCGTGGTGGCGGTCACCCACGACCGCTACTTCCTCGACAACGCCGCCGAGTGGATCCTCGAGCTCGACCGCGGCCGCGGCATCCCGTGGAAGGGCAACTACACCGACTGGCTGGTGCAGAAGGAAGAGCGCCTGAAGCAGGAAGAGAACCAGGAGAAGGCGCGGCAGAAGGCCATCGCCAAGGAACTGGAGTGGGCGCGGCAGAACGCCAAGGGCGGACGCAGCAAGGGCAAGGCGCGCCTGGCGCGCATTGAGGAACTGCAGTCGGTGGACTACCAGAAGCGCCAGGAGACGAATGAAATCTTCATTCCGCCGGGCGAGCGCCTGGGCAACAAGGTCATCGAGTTCAAGAACGTCAGCAAGAAGTTCGGCGACCGCCTGCTGATCGACAACCTGAGCTTCCAGGTGCCGCCGGGCGCCATCGTCGGCATCATCGGCCCCAACGGCGCCGGCAAGTCGACCCTGTTCAAGATGATCACCGGGCAGGAGAAGCCGGACTCGGGCGAGATCGACATCGGCCCGACCGTGAAGCTGGCCTACGTGGACCAGAGCCGCGACAAGCTGGAAGGCAACCACAACGTGTTCCAGGAAGTCTCCGGCGGCCTGGACATCCTCAACATCAACGGCGTGGAGATCCAGTCGCGCGCGTACATCGGCCGATTCAACTTCAAGGGCCAGGACCAGCAGAAGCTGGTGGGCTCGCTGTCGGGCGGTGAACGCGGCCGCCTGCACATGGCCAAGACCCTGCTGCAGGGCGGCAACGTGCTGCTGCTGGACGAGCCGTCCAACGACCTGGACATCGAAACCCTGCGTGCGCTGGAAGACGCGTTGCTGGAATTCCCGGGCAACGCGTTCGTGATCTCGCATGACCGCTGGTTCCTGGACCGCATCGCCACGCACATCCTCGCCTTCGAAGGCGACTCGCACGTGGAGTTCTTCCAGGGCAACTACCGCGAGTACGAGGAAGACAAGAAGCGCCGCCTGGGCGCGGAAGGCGCGCAGCCGCACCGCCTGCGCTTCAAGGCGCTGAAGTAAGCCGTGCCGAAGACGCCCACGCCGAGTGGGCGTCTTTGCATGGCATACGGCGCAGCCAGCTCATACGGCCTGCGCGCAGAGGGTTGATGGGGCAGTCACTGCACCGCTGGGTACGCTAGCCATAGGCGCCTGGGCGCCCGGGCAACAGGAGTCGACGATGGATTTCATGCAGCAACTGCGCAACCGCTGGCAACAGGCCGACTCGCTGGTCTGCGTCGGCCTGGACCCGGAACCGGCGAAGTTCCCGGCGAAGTTCGCGGGCGACCCGGACGCGGTGCTGCACTTCTGCACCGACATCGTCGATGCCACCGCCGAGTTCGCCTGCGCGTTCAAGCCGCAGATCGCGCACTTCGCCGCGCTGGGCGAGGAGGGCGCGCTGCAGCGCGTGATCGCGCACATCCACGCGCGCCACCCTGGCATCCCGGTGATCCTGGACAGCAAGCGCGGCGACATCGGCAGCACCGCGCAGCATTACGCCACCGAAGCCTTCGACCGCTATGCCGCCGATGCGGTCACCGCCAACCCGTACCTGGGCCGCGACTCGATGCAGCCGTTCCTGGACCGCGCCGACCGCGGCGTGGTGGTCCTGTGCCGCACCTCCAACCCCGGTGCCGGCGACCTGCAGGACCTGCTGGTCGATGGCCGTCCGCTGTACCAGCACGTGGCCGGGAAAGTGGCGCGCGAATGGAACGGCAACGGCAACTGTGCGCTGGTGGTCGGCGCGACATGGCCGGAGCAGCTGCGCGAAGTGCGCGCGATTGTCGGCGACGTGCCGTTCCTGGTACCGGGCGTGGGCGCGCAGGGTGGTGATGCCGGCGCAGTGGTGCGCAACGCACGCACCGCCGATGGCACCGGGCTGATGATCAGCAGTTCGCGCGCGGTGCTGTATGCCTCGCGCGGTGAGGACTACGCCGAAGCGGCGGCGGCGGCGGCCAAGGCGTTGCGCGACGAGATCAACCAGCACCGCTGAGGTGCGTGATTGGTCCGCGCTGCGCTCAGCGTTTCAGCGCGGCGCGGAGCACCGAAAGCGGGAACCGCAACCAGATGGCGAGAAACACCGCCGCACCCACCAGGGTGCCGCGCCGCGGCGCCTCGAACTTGCGGAAGTAGCGCCAAAGGCCGCGGTGCTTGTGCCACTCCACGAACACGGGGCGGGAGCGGCTGGAGACGCCGCGCACGTGCAGCACGCGCACGGCATTGGCCACCGCCACCGCGCCACCTGCCGCGCGCACGCGCCGACACAGGTCCAGGTCCTCGGCATGCAGGCGGTAGCCCTCGTCGAAACCGCCGACGCGTTCGTACAGCTCGCGTGGCACCAGCATCAGCGCGCCCGAAACCGCATCGACCGGTTGCAGCGGCTGCGCGTCATCGATGGCCACCGCCAGCATCGCCTTGCCGGTGGGGTTGCGCATGACCCCCTGCAGCATTCCGGCGAAGTCGGGATCGCGGCGGCGCGCCGCCGGGTCGCGGCGCCCCGCCTCATCCACCAGGTCCGCACCGACCAGCGTCGGCGGCGTCGTGGGTGCCAGCGCGAGCATCCGGCGCACGGAATCACGCTCGACCAGGCAGTCGGGATTGACGAACACCAGCCACGGCGTGTCCAGGTCGCGCGCGCCCTGGTTGCAGGCCACGGAGAATCCGGGGTTATCAGGGTTGGCGATGAAGCGCACGCGCGGATCGGCCAGTGCGTGGCGTTGCACGACCTCCAGCGTGTCGTCCGCCGACTGGTTGTCGACCACGCGGATGGCCGTGATGCCCTCGGCCTGCCGCAGGCGCGCCAGGCAGTCGTCGATGGTGCTGGCGCTCTGGTAGGTCACGACCACGGCGCCGACGCCTGCGCCCTCTGGGGCAAGGCTCATTCCGGCGAATCCTGGCCGCCCGTCGCGACCGCGTGAGCACTGTCCGCCGCCACCGCATTCACGCCACGATCCGGGACCGGATCGACGTGGGTGGCAGATTCGGACGTGGCGACTTCGAAGATGTCGGTAACGGGCGTCTCGGCCCCGGGCGCCACGGCCTGGGCCGACGATACAAACAGATCGCCCTGCAACTCCGGCGGCCCCAGCGTGGCCAGCAGCCGGGCCAGCTGCTGTCGCTCCCCGTGGAGCGGGTCGTGCATGAGGAACTGCGCGAGGCGCGAATGCCAGTCGGGCCAGCGGACCGCCAGGCGATCCATGTCCCCTTCCGCAGGCATGCCCTCGCCGGGGCGCGCCACGAACGCGGAGTCGCAAAGCACGTTGCGCCAGCCCAGGCCCGCCAGGCGCAGGCACAGGTCGATCAAGGCGGCATACCATGAGCCGTAGCTGTCCACATCCAGCCCTCCGGCGCGCGCCACGCCGCGCAACAGCACTGCGTGGCCGACGGCGGTGGGCAGTTCGGGCATCAGCGCCGGCATGTGCGCGGCAGCGTGCGACAGGCGCCGGGGTTCGGCCGGCATGGGCCCGATCTCGCCGATACGCGGCCAAGCCGCCGTTTCGCCAGCGTTCGACCACGGGGTGACGGTGGCGATCGCGCCATCGGCGTGCAGGCAACTGGCCATCCGTTCCAGCCAGCCCGGAAGCGGCACCGCATCGGGTGCCAGCACCGCCACGTCCATGCCATCACAGGCGGCCAGCACCTGGCCCAGATGGGCGCTTTCACCCACGCCACGCTGGCGACGGGTGTAGTCGGCCTTCAACCGCGTGCGCGCCATCCAGCGTTCGATGACGGCGTAGCCGCGCGGGCCGGCGCAAGCATCGTCGGCCAGCCACACGCGCGTGCCCGCCGGCGTGCTGGCGTCCAGCGCGGCGAGGCAAGCGTCGAGGGCTTCGTCGTCGGTACCCACCGGCAGGACCACGATGGGCAACTGGCCCTTCGCATCACCCATGCGCACGCCCCGCTTCGGCCATCAGTACGCCCGCTTGGCCGGCAACGGCTTCAGCGCACGGAAGCGCTGGCCGTACTCGTCGGTAAGGTCACGCGCTTCCTGCGGGTTGCGGATGATGGACGGGGTCAGCAGCACCACCACTTCGCTGCGCGTGGTGTTGGTGGAACGCGTGCCGAACAAGCCGCCGATCAGCGGGATGCGGCTCAGGCCCGGCACGCCCGACGAGCCCTTGCTCATGCCATCGCTGATCAGACCGGCCAGCATGACCGTGTCGCCGCTCTGCACGGCGGCTTCGGTCTTGAGTTTGCGGGTGTTGACCGGCGGATTGCAGGTGCCCTCGAAATCCACGCGGTTGCAGCGCGACGGCAGCGGGCCCGGCGAGCTGACTTCCTGCACCAGGTCCAGGAACACCATCCCGTCCTTGCTCACCCGCGGCCGCACCTTGAGGATCACGCCGGTATCCAGGTACTGCACCTGGCCATAGGAGGTGTTGACGCTGGTACCGGGGTTGACGGTGACCGACTCGATGGGGATGCGCGTGCCGACGTTGAGCATGGCCTCGGCGTTGTTGCGGACCACCACCGAGGGGGTCTGCAACAGCTTCAGGTCCGTGACTTCGTCCAGGGCGGTGATCACGGCTGCGGCGTTCTTGCCCAGGAAGGTCCAGCCCAGCCCGGTCGAACCCACCACCCCGGAGACATCGCCCCAGATCTGCCGGCCCAGCGCGCTGGCCAGGCCTGCACCGCCGTTCTCGACCGAGGCATTGACCGCGTTCTCGAAATACCAGTTGACGCCGTAGCTCAGGTCGCCGGTCAGCGAGACCTCCACCACCTGCGCCTCGATGTGCACCTGCATCGGTATCACGTCCAGGCGTTCGATGACTTCCAGGATGGAGCGCCACGCCGCCGGGTTGGCGCGGACCAGCAGCGAGTTGGTCTCCTCCACCGCCGACACGCCCACGCGGCTGCCCTCCACGTCCAGCGTCACCGCTCCGTTGCCGCCGCCACTGCGCGGGCTCAGCGCCATGCCTTCTCCGAGGCCGCCGCTGTTGGTGCTGCCGCCTTCGCCGGTCATCTGCGCAACGCTGCCGTTGCCGCCGTCCTTGAGCTCCACCGACTCCAGGCCCGGCATGAGCGACGGCGCGCCATCACTGGCCGAGCCGCCGCTGCCGCTGCCGCCGAACACCTCGGCCAACCGGTCGGCCAGGTCCTTGGCCTTGATGTACTTCAACTCGTAGGTGAACAACTGCGACTCGCCACCGGCGCCATCGATACGCTCCAGCCAGCTGCGGATGTCGTCCAGGTACGCGGCCTGCGGGGTGATCACCAGCACCGCGTTGGCACCCTCCAGCGGCAGGAAGCGGAACATGCCCGCCACCGGGGTCTTGCTCTGCTCGCCGAACACCTTTTCCAGGTCGGACACCACTTTGGTGGCCTTGCCCGACTTCAGCGGAAACACCCCCACCGACATGCCCGACAGCCAGTCCACGTCGAACACCTCGATCGTGCGCAGGTAGTTCTCCAGTTCGGCGCGGCTGCCGCCCACCGTGATCACGTTGCGCGCGCCGTCCACGCCCACCACCGCATTGGGTCGCGCGTACGGCTTGAGGATCTTCTCCATCTCGCTGGCGGACACGTAGCGCAACGGCACGGTGCGCACCTCGAAGCCGCGCGCGGTCGCCGCCGAGCCAGCGCGCGCGGCGACGTTGCCGGCCAACGCCTGGTCGGCAGCCACGACGTTGTAGCGGCCGCCGCTGTAGACCAGGCGCGCGTTGTTCCAGCCCAGCACCATCTCCAGCAGGTTCATCGCATCGGCCGGACTGACCGGCTTGGGAGTCGCCAGCGTCACCGTGCCCTGCACGCCCGGGGCGATGACGTAGTTCTGTCCCAGCATGTCGCCGAGGATGGCCTTGACCACCGCATGCAGTGACTCGCCCTCGAAGTTGAACGTGGCCTGCCCGCCGCTGCCGCCGAAACTGGGTGGTGGCGCGGACGCGGCGCGACGGTTGATGACCTCGCCGGTGCCGCGGCGGATCTGCGGCTTGGGCTCGGCATCGCTGGCCGCGAGCGGCTGGCGCGTGACCGCGCCCCCCACCGCTTGGGTGGACGTGGCGGCGATACCCGCGGTGCGCTGCAACGAGGCCGGATCGGCGTCGCGGCGCACGTCGGCCTGCGGCACGCTGGCACAGGAGGTGGCGAAGGCCATGCTGCAGCCGAGCCACAAGGCGCGCGTGAGCGGTGATGCCATCGAAGGAATGGCGGCGGTCGCAGACGGGCCGGTACTCGCGCGCAATGGATGGGAAGAAGTCATGACATGCACTCTTGAAGGTTACTTGGCCGGCGGCTGCTGGTTGGCTTCGCGACGCAACTGTTCACGACGGGCCTGGATGCGTTTGCGGATGGCCTCCATCTGGGCCTCCGGGGTAACGGGTGCGGTGGTGGTGCCTGGCGCGGACGTCGCGGGTCGCGCGCCCGGGGACGGCGTGGCGGGGCTCGAATCGACCACTGCGGGCCCTTGCGGTCCCGGTCGCTCGTTCGAGTCGGCCCCTGACGGGGATGGCGTGGCGGACGGTGCCTGCGGCGTGATGGCGGCTGCGCCACCGGCGGTGGGCTTTGGCCCGCCCGTGCCATCGAACACGCGCAGTTCCAGCGTCTTCTGGCCCTCGGGCCCTTCGAACACTGCGCTGCGCGGATTGAGCGAAACCAGTCGCCATGCCGGCTGGGGCTCCGGCGCGTCGCCCAGCTTGACACGCAGGGACTGGCTGCCGTCGGGCGGCTGCAGGATCGCCAGTTGCAGGCGCGGGGTGATCAGCACGCTGGTCAGCACGTAGTCGAAGGCACTGGCGGCATTCGGGTCGCCCTGCCCCTGCAGGTAGAACGGCTTGGGCCGGCGGTCGGTCGCGAACAGCGGGCGTTGCGCGATCTCGTCATACCGGGTGAGCGCGCCAATGCGTCCGGGCACGGGGTTGCGCAGCGGCGGCAGCGGCTTGGCGATGGCAGCCGCGTCCGCCAATGCCGGCAGGCGCCGCCCCATCCCCGCCAGGGCCAGGGTCACCGCCAGCAGGCCCCAGCCTGCGGCGCCGGCCAGCAACCAGGTCAACGGACGGGCGGTTTCAACGCGCACGGGCGGCCTCCGCGGAAGGCGACAGGTAGCCGTACAGGTCGAACGCCACGTCCAGGCCGCCATCGCCCGGATTGCGTGCGCCGGGAGCGAAATACATGCGCTGGGCCAGGATGTTGAGGTTGTCCACGAACAGCCGCGGCGCGCCGCTCTCCAGCGAATGCAGGACCTGCGCCAACTCCGGGTTGCCGCAACGCAGGCGCACCTGCACCACCACGCGGTCGAAACGCTCGCGCTTGGGCTGCCCGGCCAGTGGCGAGCGGTTGGTGATCGCGCAGCTGCGGTTGCCCGGGCTGGCCTCCGCCACCACGCGCTCCAGTCGCTGGATCAAACCGGCGGTCGCCAACTCGGCGTTGCCTTCCGGCAGGAAACCCGGGGTGGCCGCCTGGCGACGGGTGACTTCCGCCAGGCGCCGCGCCACTTCGGGCGCCTGCCCGAGTTCGGCCTGGATGCGCTGCTCCCGTTCGCGCAGGGCGATGATCCGCTCGTTGAGCTGCAGCATCGGCGCCGTCCACCATGGGTGTACCAGCAGGGCATAAGCCACCAGCAGTACCGCCAGCAGCAGGCCAAGAGCCAGCCAGCGGTCGCGTTCAGCGGTTGGTACCGGCATTGCCACGCGGGGCCTCCTTGGTGGCTGGCGCGACCGGTCCGATTTCCGCGCTGAGGGTGAATCGGTCACGCCCGGACGAGGGGTCCGGCTGCAGGGCACCGGTCAGCGCCGGCGAGCGCCACAACGGCGAGCCCTGCAGACGCCCGATCAGCGCGGGGGCTTCGTTGCTGAGACC
The DNA here is from genome assembly GCF_007830115.1 of Aerolutibacter ruishenii. Taxonomy (GTDB): domain Bacteria; phylum Pseudomonadota; class Gammaproteobacteria; order Xanthomonadales; family Xanthomonadaceae; genus Aerolutibacter; species Aerolutibacter ruishenii. The sequence goes on from NZ_VLKP01000001.1 coordinate 219,746, forward strand.
GATCAGGGTCAGGCGCTCTCCTTCGATCGCCAGCTTTTCAAGGTACGTGCCATCGGGCAGCCGGCGCGCCAGCTCATCGATCACCTCGACCGCCGCGGGGCGTTCGCGGCGCGCGTTGTCGAGGAAGGCCTGGCCTTCGATCAGCGACACCAGCTGCTGGCGCTGTGCGGCGGCCCGGCGGGCCGGCGCCGCATCGCGCTCCAGCCGCCGTTCCAATGCTTCGGCCGCCTGCGTGCGGTTGCCCAGCACCAGCCACAGTGACAATCCCAGGCCGACGATGGCGACGGCCAGCAGCGCCCAGTTCCATGCCTGCCAGGGATCGGGGCGGCGGTGGCGCCGTTCCGGCGGAAGCAGGTTCACGCCCAGCGGCGCCCCGTCGGCACCGGCCACGTCCACGCCAGCCAGCGTGCCGGCAATCGGGCCCAACCGCGTCAACTGGGCCTCCATGGCCTGGCGGGGCACGGCCACCAGTTCGGCATCCAGCTGGGTCGCCCGGCGACCCACGACCCGCACATCGAACACCACGGCGTCGGCGCTGAACGGGGTCTGGCGGTCGATCTCGAAGCCAACCACATCGCGCAGGCGTTCGGCTGCGGCGGCGGGAAGAGTGAGTTCGCGGCGCAGCGCCACGGCCGTGGGCAGCAACAGGGCGCGCGGCAGTTCGGCGGCATGCGAGGAGAGCACCTGGGCCAATGGGTCACCCGCCGCTGCGGCGGACCGCGGGCCGGTGCCCTGGTCGTCGGAGATCGCGGGCAACCGAGCCAGGTCGCGCAGGTCGGTGCCCTGCTGCAGGCGCAGCAGCACATCGTCGTCACCAGGCTGCATCAGCAACCGTCCCGCGCCCAACCCAAGCACGCGCCGCCAGCCGGGCGGCAGCCACGCAACCAGCGCCTCCTTCCACCAAGCCAGGAAGCCACCGGCCCCCGCAGGCACCAGCGTTCCGGCATGTCCCAGTCGGTCACGCAACCGATTCATCGCGATGAAGCTCCTTCCTCCCAACGCAACGCGGTGTAGGCCATGCCTGGCACCGCATTGGCTCCTACGCGAACAACGGCCCGCAACACCGACTCGCGGCCATCGACCAGCCGCGCGCGGCTCTCAATACTATACGTGCCACTCCCGGCGGCCACGACAGCCCCGCCCTCCGTGGCGGCATCCGTGCGTGCAGCCGATGCGCCACGGGCGGCGATCACGGCGCTGCCGTCCTGCCCCATCGCGTCCAGCACCAATGCCGGGGCGAATGCGGGATCCGGGGCGGCGCGGCCACTGTGCACGGTGAGGTAGGGCTCGATCTTGGCGTACAGCGCCGGGGTCATGCCCAGCACCTGCTCCAGTTCGGCGACGCTTTCCAGTTCGGCGTCCTTGGCGCCGTAAGGCAGGCCCGCGGCGGCGTATTCCGGGTCCTCTGCGCCCCCACCAGGCTGGGTCAGCTGGTCGGGATCGCGCCAGTCGAGCACCGCCGCCGCCAGCTGCATCGACCGATCCGCAGGTTCACCCGCGGCGCTGAACAGGCCGGCCAACAGGTTGAGGTCGGACTGGTTGAGGTCGATCTTGCTGTTCTCGTCCACCAGCTTCACCGTGAGCGTTGCGCCGCCATAGGCCCACTCGAAGGGTCGGCCATCCGGCGTCCAGCGCCGACGGGGATCAGTGTCGTCGACGCGGGTGAGCGCGTATTCCAGCCCCGCGCGCGCGATGGCGTTGGCGGCCACGCCGCGCACCAGCGCCTGGCCCTGCATCGACTCCACGCGGGCCGACAGCGCGAAGCCGCCGATCAGGCCGGCCAGCAGCAGCAGCAACCACAGCACCAGCAGCAACGCGGCGCCGCGCGCCGGGCCCGCGTGACGCGGAGGACAGGCCTTCATCGGGTCACCATCTCGGACTCGCCGACGGCCGGCGACGCGACGTTGCTGGCCATGGGCAGCGCGACCACCAGCGGCGCCCATTTGCGGCCATCGGCATCGGTCAGCGACACCTCCACCAGCAGGGGCAACTGGGCTACGGACGTCCAACGCTCCTGCCATTCCCCGAGGCCACCTTCCGCGCCCAGGCCACGGTAGCGGAAGGTGGCCTCGCGCAGGCCTTCGACCAGCACCTCGGGCGGGCGCGGCGGATCCTCCGCGATCGCCTGCCCGGCCAGCACCAGTTGCAGGTCCAGGGTCAGCGCGGTCTGGCCTTCGGCGTCGGCCACGGCCAGTTCGTGCAGGTAAGGCCCGCCACGTCCAAGATAATCGGGCAGGTCGGCGACGAAGCGCAGCCGGTCGGGCTCTCCGCTGAAACGGGCCGATTCGCCGGTTTCCTCGTCCATGCCGAACGCCACGGGGCGCGCCGCCGCCAGCCGCTTGCGCAGGAAGCCGGCCACCGCGCGTTCGCGTTCGCTGCGTTGCGCCAGGGCCTCGCCCCGCCCCGCGGTGCGGGTCGCGGCGCTGAGCGTGGCGAAGGCCAGCGCCAGGGCCGTGGCCAGCAGCGCGGTGGCCAGCAGCACCTCGATCAGGGTGAAGCCGGCCGTTCTGGCGGCACCGCCGCCACACCGGCTGAACGTCCGGGCGCCATGCGTGATGGCGGGGTCGAAGCCATGCATTTTCATGGCACACCCTCGCCGGTATCGGCGACCAGGCGCAGGCTGCGCACGACCAGCCGCTGGCCCGATCGCCCGTCGCCCCATTCCACTTCCAGCAGCACTTCCAGCAACCGCGGAGCCTGCTGGGGAACGGGCACCGGCGTCGCGTCCCGCGATGTGTCGCGCCAAGACTGCACGTCGAGCCGCCAGCGGTAGGCACCGTCCTCGAACTCACCCTCGCGCTGCTGCGGCCGCAACGGGGCTTCCATGTCCACTTCATCCAGCAGCGATCGGGCGTGCAACGCGGCCCGCCCGCCGTCGGCGGCGATGCGCACCTGGCGTGTGGCGCCGGACAGCGTGCCCAGCAGCAAGGTCAGGCCGAGCGCCAGCAGGGCGAAGGCAACGATGACCTCGATGAGGGTGTAACCGCGCTGCGGCATGCCGTAGCGGCGAGGCAGTGCGTGCGGGCGGCCGGCTGGCATGAGGAGGTGGCGGTGGTACTGGTCACGGCTCACGGCGCCGCCTCCACGCGCTTCAGGCGCACCTCGCCGGTCATCCACGCCACGTCGATGCGCCACGCGGCGCGCTCGTCACTGAGCTCGATGCGCCCGCCAGTGGCCGCGCCATCGTTGAAGAACTGGATGGCACCCTCGCCTTGGGTGGGCTGGACTTCACGGGCGCCGATGAAACGCACGCCCAAAGCGGCCGGAATCTCGCCGCTACGGTTGTTGGGCGCCTGCCAGCGGTGACCCTGCGGGTCGATCACGAAGCGCTGCGGTTGCCCGGTGGACAACGCCAGGGTGCGGGTATAGCGCAACTGCGCGGCGATCTGCTTGGCACTGGAGCGCAACTGCATGCCGCGCCAGCCGCCGCCCAACGTGGCCGCGGCCAGCACGGAAATGCCGGCAATCAGCGCGATCACCAGCAGCATCTCCAGCAATGACACGCCTGTCTGCGCGCGCTTCATCCGCTCGGTCCCGCTCCTGCGTTGGCTCCTGCCGCGCGGTCCACGCGTGGGCGTGGTGCCCCGTCACTCGTACTTGATGTCGGTGTCGTAGCTGCTGCCGCCTGGCTTGCCGTCCTTGCCCAGGATCACCAGGTCGAAGTCACGGCCTTCACCAGGCGTGCGGTAGTCGATGGCATGGCCCCACGGATCCTTGAGCTCGGCGGGCTTGGCGTACGGGCCCAGCCAGCCGCTGGCATCCCCCGGCTGGGTGACCAGTTCCTCCAGTGCATTCGGCAGCCGGCCGGTGTCCATCTGGAACGACTCGACCTTCTGCGCCAGCGTCGCCACCTGCGACTTGGCCAGGTTGGCCTTGGCGCGGTCAGCACCGCCCAGCACGCGGCTGCCGACGAAGGTCAGCACGGCGCCGATCAGCACAATCACGATGATGATCTCGATCAGGCTCATGCCGCGTTGCGTGCCGGCGGCCGGCGATCGGGTCAGGGTGTGGTTGATTCGCATTGCATCCATCCGTAACGGGGTGATTCCAGTGTCAACGAGCATCGCATGCCTGCTCCCCACCGGCGAGTCGGCGTTGATTCAGCCGATCGCATTGGTGAGGTCGTACAGCGGGGTGAGCACGGCCAGCACGACCAGCGCCACCACGCCGGCCAGCACGACCGTCACCACCGGCACCAGCGCCGCCAGCATGCGGTCCAATGCCAGTGCGGTTTCCTGTTCGAAGGTCTCGGCGGTCTTGACCAGCATCGTGTCCAGCGCGCCGGATTCCTCGCCCACCTGCACCATCTGCAGGGCCAGCCGCGGGAAGCGTTTGCCCTTGCCCAGCGCGGTGGACAGGGCGATGCCGTTCTTCACCTCTTCGGCGGCGGCTCCGACGTCGGCGGCCAACACGCGGTTGCCCAAGACGTTGCGGCCAATGCCCAGCGCCGCCATCAGCGGCACGCCGTTGCGCAGCAGGGTGCCCAGGGTGCGCGCCAGCCGCGCGGTCTCGACCTTGGCCACCAGCGCGCCGGCGAACCGGCGGCGCAGCAGCCAGGCATCCAGCGCCTCGCGGAAGGCCGGATCGCGTCGCTTGCGATCAAACCACCACAACGCCAGCGCCGGCACGGCGACCAGCACGATCCACCAGTCGCGCACGAACAGCCCGATACCGAGCACGATCTTGGTGAACAGCGGCAACTCGGCATCCAGGCTTTCGTACATCTGCGCGAACTGCGGCACCACGTAACCCAGCAGGAACAGCAGGCTCAGGCCCACCATCACCAGCAGGATGGCCGGATAGATCAACGCATTGACCACCCGCCCCTGCAGCGCGCGGCTGCGCTCCAGGTAGTCGGCCAGCCGCGCCAGCGTCTCGTGCAGGCTGCCGCCGGCCTCGCCGGCACGGACCATGTTCACGTAGAGTCGCGAAAAGGTGCCGTGCTGGCGCTCCAGCGCGGTGGACAAAGAGGTGCCACCGCGCACCGCGTCGCGCACGTCGGCAATGGTGCGCCTGGCCGCCTCGTCCTCGGGCAACTCCAGCAGGATCGACAGCGCGCGGTCCAGCGGCTGGCCGGCACCTAGCAGCGTGGCCAACTGCTGGGTGAACTGCACCAGCCGCGCACCCGCGAACGCCCTGGGCTTGAACAACCCGGCCCAGAACGGCGCGCCACCGCCTTCGCTGGCCAGTCGCGCCTCCACCGGCAGATGGCCCTGCTCCTGCAGGCGCAGCACCACCTCGGCGTCGCTCGCGGCTTCCATCTGCCCGTCGAGCATCTCGCCGCGCGCGTTCAACGCCTTGTAGCGGAACAGCGGCATGGGCTCAGGCGTCCTCGGTGACGCGCAGCACTTCCTCGATGGTGGTCTGCCCGGCCAGCGCCTTGGCGATGCCATCCTCGTACATGGTGCGCATGCCGGCCTGCCGCGCGATCTGCTCGACCTCGCCCATGCCGGCGTGGCGCATCACCGCGCGGCGCAGTTCGTCGTTCATCACCAGGAATTCCATGATGGTGGTGCGGCCGAGGTAACCGGTCGGCGCCAGCGCCGAAGCGCGCGGGTGGTAGAGGAAGATCTCGCCCTCGGGCTGGTAACGGCGCAGGCTGAATTTCTCGATTTCCTCTGGCGACGCCGGATACTTCTCCGCATGCGTCGGCTCCAACCGGCGCACCAGCCGCTGGGCGAGGATGCCGTTGATGGTGGAGGTCAGCAGGTAGTCCTCCACGCCCATGTCCAGCAGGCGGGTGATGCCGCCGGCGGCGTTGTTGGTATGCAGCGTGCTCAACACCAGGTGGCCGGTGAGCGCGGACTGGATCGCGATGCGACAGGTCTCCAGGTCGCGCATTTCGCCGATCATGATGATGTCGGGATCCTGGCGGACAATGCTGCGCAGCGCATGGGCGAAGTCCAGCCCGATCTGCGGCTTGGCCTGGATCTGGTTGATGCCTTCGATCTGGTATTCGATCGGGTCCTCGACGGTGATGATCTTCACGTCGGGGGTGTTGAGCTTGCTCAGCGCGGTGTACAGCGTGGTGGTCTTGCCCGAGCCGGTGGGACCGGTGACCAGCAGGATGCCGTGCGGCTGCTCCAGCACCTTCTGGAACTGCGGCAGGAAGTGGTCGGTGAAGCCCAGCCGCTTGAAGTCGAACACCACCGTCTCGCGGTCGAGCAGGCGCATCACCACGCTCTCGCCGTGCGCGGTGGGCACGGTGCTCACGCGCAGGTCCAGCTCCTTGCCCTGCACGCGCAGCATGATCCGGCCGTCCTGCGGCAGGCGGCGCTCGGCGATGTTGAGCTTGGCCATGATCTTGATGCGGCTGATCACCGCGGCGGTGAGGTTGACCGGCGGGCTTTCGCCGTCGATCAGCACACCATCCACGCGGTAGCGCACCTTCAACCGGTTCTCGAACGGCTCGATGTGGATGTCGGAGGCGCGCAGTTCCACCGCGCGCTGGATGATGAGGTTGACCAGGCGGATGACCGGCGCCTCGGAGGCGAGGTCACGCAGGTGCTCCACGTCTTCCAGGTCGCCACCACCCTCGCCTTCGGCGGTCTCGATGATCGCACCCATCGCGCTGCGGCCCTGGCCGTGCCAGCGCTCGACCAGATCGTCGATTTCCGAGCGTAGCGCCACCTGCGGGCGAACCTCGCGACCGGTGGCCAGACGCACGGCATCGAGGATGTAGGTGTCCTGCGGGTCAGCGACCAGCACGTCGACGGTGGTCTCGGTCTCGGCCACCGGGCAGACATGGAACTGCTTCATGAACTTGATGGTGAGCGCGCTGCCCTCGGGCGGCAGCTCGGGCAGGTCCTTGGCGCTGACCAGCGGCAGGGCCAGGACCTCGGCCACGGTCTCGGCGTGGTCCCGCTCCGAGACCAGGCCCAGTCGGGCGAGCAGCGCCAGCAGTTGGCCCCCGGCCTCTTCCTGAAGGCGTCGCGCACGCCCGAGATCGGCCTCTTTCAGCCGCCCCTTGGCCAGCAACGCCTCGACAATGCGCGTCTCCACGCCGCCTTCAGCGGGCTGGATACTTCCTGTTTCCGTGACCACCGCGTTCACACCGCCTCCGGCAAACCGTGGGGCCTGACTTTAGCAGGTGACGCGAGTGCCACGGATGAGCGGCCAAAGGAGTGGCGACTCGGTTCGCCCCTCCGCAACATGGGCGCCACGAAAGCCCCCGGCCGCGCGCACGAGCCGGGGGCGGTGCGCGTCCCCTCAGCCCACGTGCACGCGCGCGTTGCGGAACATCCGCAGCCACGGCGAATCGTCGCCCCAGTCCCTGGGCGCCCAGCTCAGGTTGGCGCTGCGCGGGGTGCGTTCCGGGTGCGGCATCATGATCGTGACGCGGCCGTCGGGGGTCGACAGGCCGGCGATGGCATCAGCGGACCCGTTCGGGTTGAGCGGGTACTGCGTCGCGACCGCGCCATTACCGTCGATGTAGCGCAGCGACACGTTGGCGGCAGTGCGGTCGATGCCGTTGTCGAACTCGGCGCGGCCCTCGCCATGTGAAACCACGATCGGCAGGCGCGAGCCGCCCATGCCGCGCAGGAACAGCGACGGCGACTCCACCACCTCGACCAGCGACAGGCGGCCTTCGAACTGCTCGCTGCGGTTGCGCAGGAACACCGGCCAGTGCTCGGCGCCGGGAATGATCGGCTTGAGCTGGCTCAGCATCTGGCAGCCGTTGCACACGCCCAGCGCGAAGGTGTCGGTGCGGGCGAAGAACGCGGCGAAGGCGTCACGCAGCGCGCTGCGCTCGAGGATGCTGGTCGCCCAGCCGCGGCCCGCGCCCAGCACGTCGCCGTAGCTGAAGCCACCGCACGCGGCGAAGCCGGTGAAGCCGTCCAGCTGCACGCGACCGCTGATCAGGTCGCTCATGTGCACGTCGAAGGCCTCGAAACCGGTGCGGTCGAACGCCGAGCCCATCTCGATCTGGCTGTTGACGCCCTGCTCGCGCAGGATCGCGACCTTGGGCTTCAGGCCGGTGTTGATGAACGGCGCGGCGATGTCCTCCTGCGGGTCGAAACCCAGCTTCGGCTTCAGCCCCGGCGCGTTGAACTCACGCGCGATGGCCCGTTCCTCGTCGGCACATTCGGGATTGTCGCGCAGCTTCTGCAGCGCGTGGCTGGTGGCCCACCAGGCATCGAACAGCTCGTCCCAGCGCCATTCGGCCAGCGTGCCGCCGTCCTGCACCACGCGCACCACCGGCGCGCTGGTCGGCTTGGCGATGCGCTGTGCGCAGTCGATCAGGCCGTGGCGCGCGACCAGGTCGGCAAACGCGGCGCGGTCCTCGTCGGCGATCTGCACCACCGCGCCGAGCTCTTCGTTGAACAGGGTGCGGAACGGATCCTCGCCCCAGCCATCGAGGCCGATGTCGAGGCCGCGGCGCGAGCAGAACGCCATTTCCGCCAGCGCGGCAAAGGCGCCACCGTCGGAGCGATCGTGATAGGCAAGCAGCAGGCCGGCCTCGCGCGCCTCGCGGATCAGTTCGAAGAAGTCGCGCAGGCGCTGCGGGTCGTCCAGATCCGGCACGCCCAGGTCGCCGCGTTCTTCGCCCTGTCCAGCGAAGGCGGGCAGTGCGCCGTTACCATCGGCCGCGTCGGGATGGCACTGCGCCAGCACCGAGCCGCCGAGGCGCTGCTTGCCGGCGCCCAGGCCGATCAGCCACAACTCGGACTCGTCCTCGCGCGAGAGCAGCGGAGTCAGCTGCTGGCGCACGTCGACCACCGGCGCGAACGCGCTGACGATCAGCGACACCGGCGACACCGACTTGTGGGCCGCGCCGTCGGCGTGCCACTGCGCCTGCATCGACAGCGAGTCCTTGCCCACCGGGATGCTCAGCTCCAGCTCGGGGCACAGCTCCATGCCCACCGCCTTGACGGCGTCGAACAGCAGCGCGTCCTCGCCCGGGTGGCCGGCAGCGGCCATCCAGTTGGCGGACAGCTTGATGCGGTTGAGCGACTCCACCGGCGCGGCGCACAGGTTGGTGATCGCCTCGCCCACGGCCATGCGCGCGGCGGCGGCGGCGTCGAGCAGCGCCAGCGGGGTGCGCTCGCCGATGGCCATCGCCTCGCCGACGAAGCCTTCGAACCCGGTGAAGGTGATGGCGCAGTCGGCCACCGGCATCTGCCACGGGCCGACCATCTGGTCGCGCGCGGTCAGGCCGCCGACGCTGCGGTCACCGATGGTGACCAGGAAGCTCTTGGAGGCGACGGTCGGGTGCGCCAGCACGCGCAGCGCGGCATCGCGCAGGTCCAGGCCGGCCCACTGCAGCGCCGGCCACGGCGCGTCGGCCGGGTGCGCGGTGTCGCGGTGCATCTTCGGCGGCTTGCCGAACAGCACGTCCATCGGAATGTCGATCGGCCAGTCGCGGCCGGGCTCGCGTGCGTTGGCGACGGTGGCACCGTAGCCGACCACCAGGTGTTCTTCGGTGGTGGCGTGGCCCACGACGGCGAACGGGCAGCGCTCGCGCTCGCAGATGGCGGTGAATTCTTCGATGCGGTCCACCGGCACGCCGAGCACGTAACGCTCCTGCGACTCGTTGCACCACAGCTGCATCGGCGACAGCGAAGGATCGTCCTTCGGCACCTTGCCCAGGTCGATCACGCCACCGAGGTCGGAGTCGTGCAGCAGCTCGGGGATGGCGTTGGACAGGCCGCCTGCGCCGACGTCATGCGCGGTGGCGATCGGGTTGTCGGCGCCCATCGCCACGCAGCGGTCGAGGACCTCCTGGCAGCGGCGCTCCATCTCCGGGTTGTCGCGCTGCACGCTGGCGAAGTCCAGGTCCTCGGCGCTTTCGCCGGAGGCCACGGAGCTGGCGGCACCGCCGCCCAGGCCGATCAGCATCGCCGGGCCGCCGAGCACCACGACCGCATCACCGGGCTTGAGGCCAAGCTTGGTCACCTGCACGCGGTCGATGGCACCGAGGCCGCCGGCGAGCATGATCGGCTTGTCGTAGGCGCGCGCATGGGCGCCTTCGTCCAATTCGAAGCTGCGGAAATAGCCGGTCAGGTTGGGGCGGCCGAATTCGTTGTTGAACGCCGCGCCGCCGATCGGGCCGTCGAGCATGATCTCCAGCGCTGGCGCCATGCGCGGGTTGAGCGCGCGTTCGCGCTCCCACGGTTGCGGCAGGCCCGGGATGCGCAGGTGCGAGACGCTGAAGCCGGTCAGGCCGGCCTTGGGCTTGCCGCCACGGCCGGTTGCGCCTTCGTCGCGGATCTCGCCACCGTTGCCGGTGCTCGCACCGGGGAACGGCGCGATCGCGGTCGGGTGGTTGTGGGTCTCGACCTTGATGCAGAACGCCGAGTCGACCTCGGCCTCGCTGCGGTAGGCGCCGGTCGCCGGGTCCGGGCGGAAGCGGCGGCTGGCGTAGCCCTCCACCACCGCGGCGTTGTCGGCGTAGGCCGACAGCGTGTGCTCCGGGGTGTGGGCGTGGGTGTTCTTGATCATCTTGAACAGCGAGGTCGGTCCGCCGTTCACGGTCATGTCGCGGCCGTCGATGGTCCACGACGCGTTGAAGATCTTGTGCCGGCAGTGCTCGGAGTTGGCCTGCGCGAACATCATCAGCTCGACGTCGGCCGGGTTGCGGCCCAGCGCGGTGTAGCGCTCGCGCAGGTAGGCGATCTCGTCGTCGGCCAGGGCCAGGCCCAGGCGGGTGTTGGCGGCTTCCAGCTGGTCCAGCGGGATGCGCTCCACCTCGCCGCGCGCCGGCACCGCGAACAGGCCTTCGCCGGCCTCGCGGCTGTCCAGCACCGACTGGGTCATCGGGTCGTGCAGCACCTTGGCCAGCGCGGCCTGGGTGGCGGCGTCGGCCGGCCAGCCGGCCAGGTCGTAGCGGATGCCGCGCTCCACGCGGTGCACCGGCTGCCCGGCGCCGCGCAGCAGCTCGGTGGCCTTCGACGCCCACGGCGACAGCGTGCCCAGGCGCGGGGTGACGTAGCGGGAGACCGCTCCGGACTCGCGCGGCGCGGCAGCAGCGCTGGCCTGCAGGATGCGGTCGAGCGCCGCGCCATCCGGCGTCTGGCCCGGGTCGGCATCGACCCAATAGACCCACCACGCGCCCAGCAGGCGCAGGTCGGCATGGATGGCTTGAAGGCGGGCTTGCAGGCGTTCGCGGCGGAACGAAGACAGGGCGGGTGCGCCCTCGAGGACGATCATGTCCGGGGAACCGTGCTACGTCGGGCCCGCCATTGTAACCGAGGCCTCACGACGGCGTTGCCCAGCCGCCGGTTGACCCGTGGTCCCTACCACCACGGGCCGTGGCTGACCCCATGCCGCACATGATCGGGGAGCCCCAATCCAGGCCGCCACCCGAAGGGGCGGCCTGGCGTGACAGGCTCGTCTGCGGAAGCACCCCCGCAGGCTGCCCGCAGGGTTCCTGGTGCCCGGTCAGGCGCCAGTGGCGGGCTTGGCGGGGGCTGCCGCCGGCTTGGCATCCTCACCCGACAGACGGTCCAGCGTTGCACGCAACTGGGCAGGCGGCACGTAGCCACCGACCTGGGTGCCATCGCGGGTCAGGATCATCGGCGTGCCGGTCAGGCCGGCGCGCTGGCCCACGTCGTACTGCATGCTCACCGTGTTCTTGCAGTCGACCATCTTGACCGCCTTGTCGGTCTTGGCATCGGTCAGGGCCTTCTTGCGGTCCGCCGCGCACCAGACGGACACCATCTTCTTGTGGTCCTCGCTGCCGATGCCCATGCGCGGGAACGCGAGGTATTCGACGGCGATGCCCTGGCGGTTGTACTCGGCGATCTCGCTGTGCATCTTGCGGCAGTAACCGCATTCCACGTCGGTGAATACCGTGACGGTGTGCTTGGGGTTGGGCGGCGAGAACACGATGCGCTCGCTGGCCGGGATGGTCTTGAGCAGGTCCACGCGCATGCCGGCGAGGGTGGCCTCGCTGAGGTTCTTCCTGGCCGCGACATCGAACAGCGCCCCGCCCGACCCCGGCAGGAACAGGTACTTGCCGTCATCGCTGATGTACACGACCTGGCCACCGACGATCGCCTCGCGGAAACCGGGCAGGGGCGCGGCCGAGACCTTGTCCACGGTGACCTGCGGGCTCAGCTGGCGGATCGCGTCCACCGCGCGCGCTTCCGGCGTGCCGGCCGCCGGCTTGGCCGCGGTCACGGCCGCCGGATTGGCGCTGCTGGCCTGGGCGCCGGGCGCCTGGGCGGACTGCGGAGCCTGCTGGGCGCAGGCGGAAAGGCTGATCGCGCCGAGCGCGGCGATGAGGATGCGCTTCATGAAGGGGATGTGTTCCATGGTGATTCAAGGATTGGACCGCGGCGCAGGACCGGGGTTCCAGCGGATTGTGTCACGACCAACGGCGTACCCGGCCGGGATGGGACCCGACGGTGGTGAAACCGCGATGCACGGCACCCTCGCCTCACCCCCGCGGATGGTGACGGGCGTGCAACTGCTTGAGCTGTTCGCGCGCGACCAGGGTGTAGATCTGCGTGGTGGACAAGGAGGCGTGGCCCAGCAGCATCTGCAGCGCACGCAGGTCGGCGCCGCGGTTGAGCAGGTGGGTCGCGAAACTATGCCGCAGGCCGTGCGGGCTGATCCGTCGCGGCTCGATCCCGGCCGCTGCCGCGTGCCGCTTGACCAGGTGCCAGAACTGCTGGCGCGTGGGCGCCTCGCCACTGGGCTCCAGGAACAGCGGTGCCAGCGCGCGGCGGCCGGCCAGTTGCGGGCGCGCGTGCGCCAGGTAGCGTTCCAGCCAGTGCTGCGCCTCTTCGCCCAGCGGCACCAGCCGCTCCTTGCTGCCCTTGCCAGTGACGCGCAGCGCGCCTTGGCGCAGGTTGACCGCGGTGGCCGGCAGGTTGACCAGTTCGCTCACGCGCAGGCCGGCGGCGTACATCAGCTCCAGCATGGCGCGGTCGCGCAGGCCGATGGCCATGCCCGTGTCCGGTGCCGCCAGCAGCGCGTCGATCTCGCTTTCGGCCAGCGCCTTGGGCAGGGAACGGGGCAACCGCGGCGGCTCCAGCAGTCCAGTCGGGTCATCGCTGCGGTCACCACGGCGCAGCAGCCATGCATACAGCGCGCGCAGGGCCGACAGAAGTCGCGCGTTGCTGCGCGGCGAATAGCCTTCGCGGGTGCGCCAGGCCAGGTAGTCGAACAGCGCGGCACGATCGGCGCCGGCCAGGCCGCCGCCTCGCCCTTCGCGCCAACGGGCCAGTCCTTCGAGGTCGCGGCGGTAGCTGTCCAGCGTCAGCCGCGACAGCCCGCTCTCGGCCCACAAGGCTTCGAGGAACCGGCTGATGAGTGACTGGTCCGCGTCCGGCACGGGCGGCAATGCCATCACCCGTTGGCGGCGTTCGGCAGGGGTGCGCGACGTCATGCCGGCAGCTTAGCGACTATCCTTTCGTGATGACATTGCCCTCCGACACCCCACGCGCGCTCATTGGCTGGCGCCTGCTGGCCCTGTTGTACGACCTGTTCCCGGTGCTGGCGCTGTGGATGGTCGCCAGCGCGCTGTTCACCGCCGGCCACCAGCTGTCCGGTCACGGCGCGCGCGAGAACATCGCGCCTTTCAGCCTGCTGCAGTGGTTGCTGTGGCTGGCGTGCTGGCTGCTCACCGGCGCCTATGCCATCGCCAGTTGGCACCGCGGCGGCCAGACGCTGGGCATGCGCCCGTGGCGGTTGCAGGTATCAGGCGAGGACGGGGCTCCCGCGACGCTGCACGCGCTGCGCATCCGCTATGCGGTGGGCACCGTGTCGCTACTGGCCGCGGGCCTGGGGTTCTGGTGGGCGTGGATCGACCGCGATCGCCTCACCTGGCACGACCGTGCCAGCGGCACCCGACTGCGGCGACGGCCCAAGGCTTGAATCCGCCCCCCGGCATCAGCCGGAACGCCGATGGAACAGCGCCATCGACACCATCACCATGATCAGCGTGGGCAACAGGTAAGCCAGGCGGAAGTCGAACTTGTAGACCTGGGCCAGCCGGACAAACTGCGTCTGCAGCAGCCAGAACGCCAGCGCGAACACGATGCCGATGAACAACCGCTTGCCCAGCCCGCCGCTGCGCAAGCTGCCGAAGGCGAACGGGATCGCCGCCAGCACCAGTGCCAGCGCATTGAGCGCGTAGAACCAGCGACCCCAGTACACCTCTTCGAAATCACCCGCATCCAGGCCGTTGCGCTGCCGGTAATCGATCACCGCCTTCACCTCGGGCGACGGCATGTAGCGCGGCTTGGCCATGCCAGCGGTCAACGCGGCGGTATCCAACCGCGACTCCCACCGCTCCTGGGCCACCTGCTGACGCGACACCGAGCGTTCGCCGAAGGCGGTGCGGGTCACGTCGCGCAGCAGCCAGCCGCCGGGGCGGTGCTCGGCGACCTTGGCCACGGCCATCGACTTGAGCCGCCCATCGGGTTCGAACTCGTACAGGCTGACGTCGCGCAGTTCCAGCCAGCGGTCCTGGCCGTTGTCCCGCTCGTCGCCGCCGCCGGCGTTCAGGATGACCGCGCCTTCGCGCGCCCACAGGCCGGAGTAACGCGCCACGATCAGGTCATTGGACTTGGCCGATGCCTTGAGCGCGGCGGCCTGCCGTTGGCCCCAGGGCGCCAGCGTCTCGCCATTCACCACCATCGCCAGGGTCAGCACCGCCAACGCGCCGGCCACGGTCAGGCTCAATCGCCGGCGTGACAGGCCCACCGCGCGCAACGCGGTCAATTCCGAGCTTGCGGCCAGCTGGCCCAGGGCCATCAGCGCACCAATCACCGCGGCCGTGGGAAACAGGTTGTAGGCGCGCCACGGCGTGCCGAAGGCCATGTAGGCCACTGCCTTGGGAAAGTCGTAGTTGCCCTTGCCGATGTCGCCGACCTCGCTGACCAGGCCCAGCATCAGGTCCAGGCCGAGCAGCACGGCCCAGGTCAGCAGCACCGAACCCAGCACCGCGCGCCCCAGGTAGAGGTCATGGATTTTGGGGAAGGCCCGCCCGAAAACCGCCATCAGCGACGCCCCCACAGGCCGCCCGGGTGGCCATCGCGAACGTACATCCACATGCCCAGCAGAAGCAGCGGCAGCACCAGCCACCACATGCCCACGGCCGCAGGCAGTTTGCCGTCCTCCAGCCAGCCGCGCGCCATCAGCATCAGGCTGGTCGCCACCACGAACCCGAGGAACCCCATGAGCAGGTGGCCATAGCGCGCCTGCCGTGGCGATGAACGCGACAACGGCACCGCCAGCAGCGCGAACGCGAGCGCCAGCAGCGGCGGCGCCAGTCGTGCGTGCACCTGGGCGTTGGCTTCGGGGCGGTCATCGGCCAGCAGCGCCCACGTCGACATCACTTCCGGGTCCTTGGGATCGAACTTGCCCACTCCCGGCGGCAAGCGCACATCATTGCTGGCGTAGCGCAGCAGGCGATAGCCCAGCCCGTCGTGGCGCGGCCCCTCCACCTGGAAACCGTCCTCCAGGGTAAAGAAGCGCTCGCCATCCGGATGCACGGTCAGGTGTCCGCTGTTGGACGTGGTGATGTCCATCCGCTCGTCGGTCTGGCGGTGGATGAAAATGCGCTGGAAGCGGGTGCCGTCGCCCGACATGCCCCCCACGTACACCACGCCACCGCCCGGCAGTTCAGTGAACCGCCCCGGTTCCAGCCCTGCGATCAGCAGACTGCGATTGGCATCGCTGATCATCTGCTTGGAAATGCGATGGGCCGTCGGCCCCAGCCACAGCGAACTCAACGCGATCACGGCCACCACCGGCCCCACCAGCATCATGACCGGCCGCAGCAGGCGGCGCGGGCCCACCCCGGCCGCGGTGATGACCGGCATTTCGGAATCGCGGTACAGCCTCCCGAAGCCGAGCATCACCCCCAGCAGCAGTGCGAGCGGCAGGATGATCGGCAGGTAGTTGAGGAACTGCAGCCCGATCTGCGCCAGCAGCAGCCCCGCCGGCACCCGGCCACTGCTGATGTCGCGCAGCACGTCGGCCAGTACCGCGCCCATGCTGACGATCAGCAGCACCACCAGCACCGCGAAGGTGGACTGGGCGAGTTCGCTGAACAGGTAGCGGTCGAGCTTGGGCATCGGGCCTCGGTGGGTTGGCGGCGCCCCGGTCCGTTTTTCGGGAATCCGGCACGGTGCTTTAGACTTGGGGGTTCGTCCGGCGATGCCGGGCCCGCGAGGGCCCCGCCCGCTGCACATTCTGGCCTGAAACGACCGTTCGCGCCGCCGGATTGTACGGAATGACGCCTGAAACGGCCGTATGGCCTCTGCACCTTCTGGAAACTGCCGCATGACCCTCGAATTCGACCTGAACCGCGACGCGCCCGCCTCCACCACCACCGACTGCCTCGTGGTGGGTGCCTTTGCGGACAACACCCTGACCCCGGCCGGCCAGGCGCTGGACACGGCCAGCGGCGGCCGCCTGCACACCCTGCTGGAGCGCGGCGACGTCAGCGGCAAGACCGGCAAGACCGTCCTGCTGCACGACCTGCCGGGCGTGACCGCTCCGCGCGTGCTGGTGATCGGGCTGGGCGACGTGGGCAAGTTCGGCGTGCCGCAGTACCTCAAGGCCGTCGGCGATGCTGCCCGCGCTCTGAAGAGCGGCCCGGCGGCCGACGCGGTGTTCACCATCGCCGAAGTGCCGGTGGCCGGCCGCGACGCCGCCTGGAACATCCGCCAGGCCGTGATCGCCGCCGACCACGCCTGCTACCGCTACACCGCGACCCTCGGCGAGAAGGCGAAGAAGAAGGTCGAGCCGGGCCTGCGCACGCTGGCCATCAGCGGCAGCGACGAGACCGCACTGGCGCAGGGCAAGGCAATCGCCAATGGCGTGAAGTTCGCCCGCGAGCTGGGCAACCTGCCGCCCAACATCTGCAACCCGGGCTACCTGGCCGAGCAGGCGCAGACCTTCGCCGGCAAGTTCGCGACCACCTCGTGCGAGGTGCTGGACGTGGCGCAGATGGAGGCACTGGGCATGGGTTCGCTGCTGGCCGTGGGCCGCGGCTCGGCCAACGCACCCAAGCTCATTGCGCTGCAGTACCGCAACGGCGGCGACGCCAAGCCCTACGTGCTGGTCGGCAAGGGCATCACCTTCGACACCGGCGGCATCAACCTCAAGACCCAGGGCGGGATCGAGGAGATGAAGTACGACATGTGCGGCGCCGCCACGGTGATGGGCACGTTCGTCTCTGCGGTGGGCATGAACCTGCCGATCAACCTGGTGGTGGTGGTGCCGGCGGTGGAGAACATGCCCGACGCCGACAGCTACCGCCCGTCCGACGTGCTGACCAGCATGTCCGGCAAGACCATTGAAGTGGGCAACACCGACGCCGAAGGCCGCCTGATCCTGTGCGACGCGCTGACCTGGGCTTCGAGGTTCGAGCCGGCCGCGCTGGTGGACGTGGCCACCCTGACCGGTGCGTGCATGGTCGCGCTGGGCAAGTACGCCTCGGGCCTGATGAGCAAGCACGATGACCTGGCGGGCGAGCTGCTGGCCGCCGGCGAGAACGTCTTCGACCGCGCCTGGCGCCTGCCGCTGTGGGACGAGTACCAGGGCATGCTGGATTCGACCTTCGCCGACGTCTACAACATCGGCGGCCGCTGGGCCGGCGCCATCACCGCGGGCTGCTTCCTGTCGCGTTTCACCGAGGGCCAGCGCTGGGCGCACCTGGACATCGCCGGCTCGGCCAGCGACGAGGGCAAGAAGGGCATGGCCACCGGCCGCCCGGTCGGCCTGCTGAGCCAGTGGCTGCTCGACCGCGCCGCGGCGCCGGCTGCCTGATCACCCGTCCTCTCGTCCCCCTGACCTCCGGACCCGCGCCCGCATGGCCAGCGCCGAGTTCTACCTGATCCAGAAGCCGCGGTTCCGCGAGGAGCCGCTGCTGCTGGTGTGCAAGCTGGCGCAGAAGGCGCATGACGCCGGACTGTGGACGCTGGTGCTCACGCGCGACGCCGCCCAAGCCGAGGAGCTGGACGACCTGTTGTGGTCGTTCGACGACGACGCCTTCGTGCCGCACCAGATCGCCGGCGTGGCCGACGAGGGTGACGAGGAAGACGGCGACCACCTGGCGCCGGTGCTGATCGCGCCGCCGTCGGTGGACACCGCGGTGCGCCCGCTGGTGATCAACCTGCGCGACAACCCGGTGGAAGGCAGTTTCGACCGAGTGCTGGAAGTGGTGCCGGCCGACGAATCCGCGCGCGGGCCCCTGCGCGAGCGTTGGCGCCAGTACCAGGCCCGCGGTCTGGAGTTGAAGAAGTACGACATGTAATCCCGGCCTTCGAGGCGGCATAACCCGCTTCGATGGCCAAGCAGATCCTGGCTGACCCGCACACGGGTGAGGGCGCAGCCGCGACAACGCGACGCATGGCAAGGCCACCTTCGGCACCAGGCCACGTCGCGCGTCCATCCAACTTACTGATCGCGACATCCCCATGACCTCGCTCTCCTCCAGCTACGATCCGACCCAATTCGAATCCCGCCTGTACCAGCAATGGGAGAGCAGCGGCGCGTTCAAGCCCAGCGGCAAGGGCCAGCCCTACACCATCCTGCTGCCGCCGCCCAACGTGACCGGCACCCTGCACATGGGCCACGCGTTCCAGCACACACTGCAGGATGCACTGGTGCGCTACCACCGCATGCGCGGGTTTGATGCACTGTGGCAGATGGGCACGGACCACGCCGGCATCGCCACCGAAATGGTGGTGTCGCGCAACCTCGCGCTGGAAGGCAAGGGCGAAACCCGCGACTCGCTGGGCCGCGAGGGCTTCATCGCCAAGGTGTGGGAGTGGAAGCATCACTCCGGCGACACCATCGAGCGGCAGATGCGCCGGATGGGCGCCTCGGGTGACTGGTCGCGCCGCGTGTTCACCATGGACCCGATGGCCGCCGATGCCGTGGCCGAGGCCTTCGTGAAGCTGCACGAGGATGGGCTGATCTACCGCGGCCAGCGTCTGGTCAACTGGGACCCGGTGCTGAAGACCGCGATCTCCGACCTGGAAGTGGTCAACGAGGAGGAAGAAGGCCACCTGTGGTCGATCGAGTACCCGCTGACCGATGGCAGCGGCACGCTGGTCGTGGCCACCACGCGTCCGGAAACCATGCTCGGCGACGCCGCGGTGATGGTGCACCCCGAGGACGAACGCTACGCCCACCTGATTGGCCGCTCGGTGACGCTGCCGCTGACCGGCCGCGAGATCCCGGTCATCGCCGATGACTACGTCGACCGCGAGTTCGGCACCGGCGTGGTCAAGGTGACGCCCGCGCACGACTTCAACGACTACCAGGTGTGGAACCGCCACGTCGGCACCGGCGTATTCGATGCGCTGCCCAACCGCGGCTTGATCAACATCTTCACGCCGGATGCGAAGGTCGTCGGGCGTGCACACGGCGACGCGTCGCACGAAGGCGCCCTCGCCGACGCCAACGCGCTCATCAACATCCCCGCCGCCTACCACGGCCTGGACCGCTACGACGCGCGCAAGGCCATGCTCGTCGACCTGGAGGCCGCCGGCCGCCTGGTCGAGACCAAGCCGCACAAGCTGCAGGTGCCGCGCGGCGACCGCACCGGCCAGGTGATCGAGCCGTACCTGACCGACCAGTGGTTCGTGAAGATGGACACCCTCGGTGCGCGTGGGCTTGAACTAGCGGGCGGCGTCGACGGCAAGCCCGGCAAGGTCAAGTTCGTCCCCGGCAACTGGATCAACACCTACCGCCACTGGATGGAGAACATCCAGGACTGGTGCATCAGCCGCCAGCTGTGGTGGGGCCACCGCATCCCGGCGTGGTACGACGCGGCGGGCAAGGCCTACGTCGGGCGCAGCGAGATCGAGGTGCGCACGCTCAACAACCTCGGCCCGGACGTCACGCTGACCCAGGACAACGACGTGCTGGAGACCTGGTTCTCCTCCGCGCTGTGGCCGTTCAGCACCATGGGCTGGCCCGATCCGGACGCGATGTTCAAGCGCGGTTACGAGCGCTACCTGCCCTCCTCGGTGCTGGTCACCGGTTTCGACATCATCTTCTTCTGGGTCGCCCGGATGATCATGATGACCGACCACCTCACCGGCGAGGTGCCGTTCCACGACGTCTACGTGACCGGCCTGGTGCGCGACAAGGACGGGCAGAAGATGTCCAAGTCCAAGGGCAACATCCTCGACCCGCTGGACATCATCGACGGCATCACCCTGGACGCGCTGGTCGCCAAGCGCACCACCGGCCTGATGCAGCCGAAGATGGCCGAGAAGATCGACAAGGCCACGCGCAAGGAATTCCCCGAGGGCATCCCGGCGTTCGGCGCCGATGCGCTGCGCTTCACCATGGCCGCGCTGGCCGGCCACGGCCGCGACATCAAGTTCGACCTCAACCGCGCCGAGGGCTACAAGAACTTCTGCAACAAGCTGTGGAACGCCACGCGCTTCGTGCTGATGAACACCGAAGGCTTCGCCGCGCGCGACGCGCTGGCGGAAGGCCACGCACCCGCCGTGCCGCAGCCGGTGACCGACGCCGAGCGCTGGATCCTGGCGCAGCTGGAGCGCACGGCCGCCGAGGCCGCGCAGCACTTCACCGACTACCGCTTCGACCTGTTGTCGCAGTCGCTGTACGAGTTCGCGTGGAACCAGTTCTGCGACTGGTTCGTCGAGCTGGCCAAGCCGGCATTGAACGGTGATGACGCAGCAGCCGCCGAAAGCACCCGCCACACCCTGCTGTACGTGCTCGAGCGCCTGCTGTGCCTGCTGCACCCGCTGGTGCCGTTCGTGACCGAGGAGCTGTGGCAGGCCGTGGCGCCCAAGCTGGGCCTTGCCGGCACGATCATGCGCCAACCCTATCCGCAGGCCGGTGACATTGGCGGCGACCATGCCGCCGCCGAAGCCGACGTGGAGTGGCTGAAGGCGATGGTCTCCGCACTGCGCAAGGTCCGCAGCGAACTCAACGTGGCGCCGGGCAAGGCCGTTTCGCTGCTGCTGGCCGATGGCGTGGACGCGGATCGCACGCGCACATCGCGCTTCGATTCACAGCTGAAGTTCCTGACCCGCGTGGAGCGGATCGAATGGCTGGCCGGCGCCGACCAGGCACCGGCCGCCGCTGCCGCCGTCGTCGGTGAACTGAAACTGCTTGTGCCGCTGGAAGGCCTGGTCGACCTGGGCGCCGAACGCGCGCGCCTGGACAAGGAACTCAAGCGCGTGGAAGTCGAGATCGCCAAGTGCCAGGGCAAGCTGGCCAGCGACACGTTCGTCGCCAACGCCCCGGCCGCGGTGGTGGACCAGGAGCGCAAGCGCCTGGTCGACTGGAACGTGCAGCGCGAGGCACTGGCGGCGCAGCGCGCCAAGCTGGGCTGAAGCACGCCGCGGCGGGTTTCGAGCAACCCGCCGCGATGCTTCAGAAACTCTTGTTCTCGGTGGTGATCTGTTCGCGCTCGGCGCCTGCCGAGCGCTCGGCGAAGGCATCGACATCCATCGCGGCCAACGCGCACGTCGCCGCATCGGTCGGCACGCGGATCACCAGCCCCTCCAGCGCGATATACCCGGGTCGCGGGTCCAACTTCTTGCTGCGGGTGACATAGGCCGCTTCGTGCTGGCGCAGCACCACGGCATTGCCGCCATGATCGGCCGCCGCGCGGGCGAGCTTGTCGAAGGCCCGCTGGTAACTGACGCCGCGCGCACCGCGCGTGTCCTTCGAGCCGATCGAGACCGATACGCGCCCCATCTTCGCCTCGACACACCCCGGGACCGCCTCCAGCACCGGGACCGTTTGCGCCGATGCAGCCTCCCCTGCGTGTGCGGGGACCGCCACCAGCAACATTCCCACCACCAGCATCGCTCGCATGGCCATCAACGTTCCTCCCTGAAGATCTCCATTGCCATGACGATGGCGTCTTCACGCCCGTCCCGTGCGGGATAGTAGCGCGGTCGCCGCCCGATCTCGTTGAAGCCCTCGTCGTGGTACAACGCGATCGCCCCCACATTGGAGGGGCGGACCTCCAGGAACACCCGCTCGGCACCGCGCCCGCGCGCGACATGCATGACCGCGCGCACCAGCCTGCGCCCCAGGCCGCGGCCCTGGTGTTCCGGGGCCACGCACACATTGAGGATGTGCGCCTCGCCCGCGGCGATGCTCATCAGCACGTAGCCGATGACCACGCCCGCCTCCTCCAGCACCCACGCCGCATAGTCCGAACGCAGGCAGTCGCGGAAGATGCCCAGCGTCCAGGGGAACTCGTACGCGCGCGCCTCCACGGCATGCACGGCGACCAGATCATCCTCGCGCATCGGCCGCAGGTTGGACGCCGCCGGGGACATCTCGCTGGGGAGCGCGCTCATGGCCGGAACCGCGGCTGCAACGACCGGAGCCGTGGCCACAACGCGCGCTTGGCGGCCGGATTGCCTCGCAGCGCCGGCACGTCCACACCCAGTCGCTCAAGCACGGCACGCGCCTCCGAACGGGTGCGTTGGCCCGTGGCGCGCAACAGGGCGCGCTCGAGGGCGTCGCCGGGCGCGCGGGATGGCATGGCGGCGGATGACCGCTGCGGAGCCACGTCAGCGGGTGCGGTCTGGCGCGGTGATGCATCGCGATTGGCCGGGCGCGGAGCCATTCCGTCGACGGCAGGCGGCCCATTGCCGGGCCCACGTTCACGAACGTCACGGGGGCCCTGACCCGATGGCGGCATCGCCACGCGGACCGGTTCGCCTGGCGACTCCACGGCGAACGCATCCACGCCGGAACCATCGCCGGCCAGCACCAGCACGCGATGTCCCAAGGCCTTCAGCCACGCCTGCTGCTCGGGCGACCACAACGTGGTCATGGCGCCACGTCCTCCGGACGGCGACGCAGGCGACGCCAGGCCGCGTATACCGGCCCGAACAGCGCATAGATCGAACAGATCGCCAGCAACACCGTGGGCGGATCGATGGCGATGGCCACCAGCACCGCGACCACCAGCACCGGCACCAGGAACGGCACGCGGTCATGGCTGGGGCCGGCGCCCTTGAAGCTGTAGTAACGCATGCGGCTGACCATCAGCAACGCGGCGACCACCGTCAGCGCCAGCGCGGCGTAGCGCAGTTCCGTGCCGGTGAAACCGAACGCATCGAACGTCCACACGAAGCTCACCACCAGCCCCGCGGCCGCCGGACTGGCCAGGCCGATGAACCAGCGCTTGTCCACCTGTCCCACCTGCGAGTTGAACCGGGCCAGGCGCAATGCGGCGCACGCGGCATACAGGAACGCCGCGATCCAGCCGATCTTGCCCGGAGTCACGCCGTCCAGCTTCAACGACGCCAGCGCCCAGTGGTACATCACCATCGACGGTGCCAGCCCGAAGCTGATCAGGTCGGCGAGCGAGTCGTACTGCACGCCGAATTCGCTCTGGGTGTTGGTCAGGCGCGCCACGCGGCCGTCCAGACCGTCCAGCACCGCGGCGATGAACACGGCGATGCAGGCGTCGGCAAACTGCCCCTGCGTCGCCGCGATGATCGCGTAGAAGCCCGCGAACATGCCGCCGGTGGTGAACAGGTTGGGCAGCAGGTAGATGCCCCGGTGGCGGGGGCGTGGCATGTGCGGTCGATCCATGTCTGGCAGTTTAGCGCTTGCCTGCCCCCCGGCACGGTGTTGCAATCGGCCTGGCCACCCATTCCAGCCGGAGCCCCGCATGCCCCGCCCCGCCAGCCGCATTTCCGCCGTGCCCGTTGTCCTGGCCGCTGCCGTGCTGGTGGCGCTCGCGCTCCCGGCCGCTGCAAGCAAGGTCTACCAGTGGAAGGACGCCCGCGGCGTGACCCACTATGCCGATGCCCCGCCGCCGGGCCAGAAGGCCGAGCAGCGCAGCCTCCAGCAGCGCGCACCTGCTGCTCCAGCCAAAGCGGTGGTCAACGCCGACTGCAGCAACGCCCGCAGCAACCTCGCGGTCCTCAAGGGCAGCGGCCCCGTGGGCCTGGACGCCGACCGCGACGGCAAGCACGAGCGCGAACTGACCCCGGCCGAGCGCGCCGAACGCACCACACGGGCCGAGGCGGCGGTGAAGACCTACTGCGAAGGCGGTACGCTCCCGCCCGTGCGCTGAGCCCCCGCACCCGCACCCCGGCTGGGCGACGCATGCCCGGCGTCGCCGCCGTCCCGCGAGGCTTTCCACGGGCTGATGCCGGTTGCCTCGCGGCCCGCCATTCCAGCCTTCGTCGGTGACTACGGCGCGCGCATGGCAAAATGGCCGCTTCCCTCCGCGTGAAGCCCTCTCGATGCGCCTGTCGCAGTTCCACCTCCACACCACCAAGGAAACCCCGGCCGACGCCGAGATCATCAGCCACAAGCTGATGCTGAAGGCCGGCATGATCCGCAAGCTGGCGGCCGGCCTGTACACCTGGACCCCGCTGGGCCTGCGCGTGCTGCGCAAGGTGGAGCGTGCGGTGCGCGAGGAGATGGACGCCGCCGGCGCGATCGAGCTGCTGATGCCGACCATCCAGCCGCAGGAGCTGTGGGAGGAAACCGGGCGCTGGGAGAAGTTCGGCGGCCAGCTGCTGAAGATCAAGGATCGCAAGGAGGCCGGCTACTGCTACGGCCCCACCGCCGAGGAGGTCATCACCGACTTCGCGCGCAGCGAGTTGTCCAGCTACAAGCAACTGCCGGTCAACTTCTACAACATCCAGACCAAGTTCCGCGACGAGATCCGCCCGCGCTTCGGCGTGATGCGCGCACGCGAGTTCCTGATGAAGGACGCCTACTCGTTCCACATCAGCGAGGACGACCTGGCGCGCGAATACCGCAACATGTACGACACCTACAGCCGCATCTTCACCCGCCTCGGGCTGAAGTTCCGCGCGGTGTTCGCCGACACCGGCGCGATCGGCGGCAACGCGTCGCACGAATTCCACGTGCTGGCCGACTCGGGCGAGGATGCCATCGCTTTCTCCACCGGCTCGGATTACGCCGCCAACGTGGAACTGGCCGAAGCCGTGGCCCCGGGTCCGCGCCCGGTTGCCGCCGAAGCGATGCGAAAGGTCGACACGCCCACGCAGAAGACCTGCGAGGACGTGGCCGCGCTGCTGGGCATCGCACTGGAACGCACCGCCAAGTCGGTGGCGATCATGGGCGAAGACGGCGAAGGCAACGACGCTGGCGAGAGCGGGCAGTTCGTACTGGCACTGGTGCGCGGCGACCACGTGGTCAACGAGATCAAGCTGGCCAAGCTCGCCGGCCTGGGCGAGTACCGCCTGGCCACCGAGGCGGAGATCGTCGAGCACCTGGGCGCGCAGCCCGGCTTCCTCGGCCCGGTCAACGCATTGCGCCCGATCCGCGTGGTCGCCGACCGCAGCGTGGCCGCGATGGCCGACTTCGTGGTCGGCGCCAACGAGAACGGCTTCCACCTGGCCGGCGTCAACTGGGGTCGCGACCTGCCCGAGCCCGAGGTCGCCGACATCCGCAACGTGGTCGAAGGCGATCCCTCGCCCGACGGCCACGGCACGCTGGGCATCGCCCGCGGCATCGAGGTCGGCCACGTGTTCCAGCTGGGCCGCCGCTATGCCGAGGCGATGAAGTGCACCGTGCTGGACGAGACCGGCAAGGCCGCGGTGCCACTGATGGGCTGCTACGGCATCGGCGTGTCGCGCATCGTCGCCGCCGCCATCGAGCAGAACCACGACGACAACGGCGTGTGCTGGCCCGAGGCGATGGCGCCGTGGCAGGCCGCGGTGTGCGTGATCAATCCGAAGAAGGACGCCGCCGTGGCCGAGGCCGCCGAGGCGCTGTACCGCGAACTCAACGCCGCCGGCATCGAAACCGTGCTCGATGATCGCGGCCTGCGCCCCGGCGCGATGTTCGCGGACATGGAGCTGATCGGCATTCCGCACCGGATCGTGGTATCCGAGCGCGGCGTGGTGGCGGGCACCTTCGAATACCGCCACCGGCGCGCCAACGAGGCAGAGAACCTCGATCGCGCGGGCCTGGGCGTCAAGCTCGGCCTGGCACGCTGAAAACGGCGGCGGATCACGCGGGGCGGACACCCCCCGCGAAACCCCGACGGAAAACCCGGCTGATACAGCCGGGTTTTTCATTTTCCGCCTGCCCGAACCACCGTGTCCGTTCCGGTCCGTGCGCTGGTACGCATGGCGGCTCCCGCCGTTGGGAATCGGCCGCGCGACATCCACCCCGGCGCACGACGGTCCACGCGGGACACCCCGGAAGTTGCGCCGGGATTATCACGCCATTCGCGCCCAACATTTACCGCGATCAATAACCGCACTACCATCGCCCGGTGCAGCGCATTCGCAAGCCGGGATTCCCGGCACCTGTATCCAGATAATCCCCCCCCAATACTGGAGGTTCCATGTCGATCAATCTCGACACCCTGTCCGCCAGGGAACTGCAGGCCCTGATCACCCAGGCCAAGAAGCGCAAGACCACGCTGGCCAAGCGCAAGCCGGTCGCGGCCGTGCGCAAGAAGGTGATGGCGTTGATCAAGGCCGAAGGCTACACCGTTGCCGAATTGTTCGGTGCCGGCGGCAGCACGCCGCGTGCCCCGGCGCCACGCAAGGCCGCTGCGCGCAAATCGACGGCGGGCAGCAAGGTGGCCCCCAAGTACCGCAACCCGGCCAATTCCGCCGAAACCTGGAGCGGCCGTGGCAAACAGCCGCGCTGGCTGGCGGCGCTGACCGGGACCGGCCGCAAGCTGGATGAGTTCCTGATCAAGTGATCGATGGCGGAATCCCGGACCTTCCGGGTTTCCATTGACGGTTAATGACCACAACGCCGGCTCCACGCCGGCGTTGTCACAACCGCCGCCCGCTGGTTCCGGTTTGCGGTTTGCGGTTTGCGGTTTGCGGTTTGCGGAATACTCCTGGCTGCCGCCCCGCGCCTGCGCGGCACTACAGATTGCGCCGCGTCGACAGCAGCAGATTGCCAAACAGCAACCCCGCGATCAGCGCGAGCAGGATATTGATCACCGCCAGCACCGCCTGCTGCCCCGCGCTCACGTCCTGGGTCTGCAGCAGGCTCAGCAGGCCGCGCAGGCTGATGCTGCCGGGCACCAGCATGATGATGCCCGGGACCCGGATGATCGCGCCCGGGCGGTGCCACCAGCGCGCGTAGGCGTTCCCCGCCGCGGTCATGGCCAGCGCGGCCAGGAACACGCCGGCCGGGCTGCCGAATGCCTGGCCGGCAAACCGCGCGATGAGATAGCCCGACGCCGCCGCCAGCATGACCCGCGGGTAATCCCGCCGGTGCGCCTTGAACAGCACCGCGAAGGCGAACGCCGCCACCACCAGCGCGCCCCACTCCACCCAGTCGCTTTGCGGCCGCAGTGCCCGTACCTGTGGCTCCAGCCCAATCAGGTCCGCCACGTACAGCGCGATCACCACGCCCACCGCCAGTTGCATCACCGTGGTGACGGCCCCGGCAAACCGCCCCGTGCCCGACATCAGGTGTTGGCTGCTGAGTTCATTGACCGCGTTGGTCAGCGCCAGGCCCGGCAACAGGACCACCAGCGAAGCGATGATCACCGTGTTCTGGTTCAGTGGCGCCACCAGGCTGGCCACCAGGATGGCCACCATGGCCGCCATCACCGCCGCCACCGCATCCAGCGCTTCGCGCAGTTGTGGCCGGGTGGCGGCGTACTGCACCAGCCATCCGATCAACAGCCCGTTGATACCGGCCACGCCGATGTCCAGCCATGGCAGACGGAACAGCCCACCCACGCCCGCGGCCGCCAGGCCAAAAGCCAGCACCTCCATCAGCTGCGCTCGCCGCCCCGGTGGCTGGTCCAGGGCGCTCATCGTCGCGTGGGCCTCGGCCAGCCCCATGCGCCCGGCAATCACCTCCTCGGCGATCCGGTCGGTCTCGGCGAGGCGGTGCAGGTCATTCTGTCCCAGCGGCAATCGGATCACGCGCGTGGTATCGCGCTCGCCCGGGGGGCGCGTCGGATCGCTGAAGGTCAGGATCATTCCCGTGGGGTTGGACCAGGGCTCGCATTCCACGCCCAGGCGTTGCGCGGTCGCGGTGATGGCGCCTTCCAGGCGTTGCGCGGTGGTGCCGTACAGGTGCAGCCGCTCGGCCAGTTCGATGAGGAAGTTGATGCGGTCCGCGTAACTGGCGGCACTGGGCAGCGCTTGGGTCGACATGCCGGCAAGCATCGCATGCAGGCCATGACACCGATAGCGCCGGGCGCCTGTATCCGTCACCAAGCGGACACGGAGCAGCATCGAGCCTGTATGCTCGCCCCAGCGCCCGAACCTGCCGCCCGCCCCTCCCGTGCGACTGCCCGAGCTCACCGCCAATCCGCAACAGCCGTCGCAGCTCCGCCTCCGCGGCGGCTGGACGCTGGATCATGCCGAAGCGATCGGCCGGCAGCTGTCCGCCGCGCCGGCGGATGCCACCTCCGTCGACGCCAGCGACGTCGAAAGGCTGGACTCGCTGGGCGTGCTGCAGCTGATGCGCTTCGCACGCCGCCGCGACCTCGACTTCAGTCGCTTCACCTTCCACGATCGTCACCGCGCGCTGGTGGCCGCCATCGAGGACGTGGCCGACGACCGCCCCAAGCGCAAGCGCGAGTACGGCGTCAACGCCGCGCTGGAGCGCATGGGCCATTCGGTGGTGGACAACCTGAAGGACTCCACCGCGCTGCTCGGCTTCCTCGGCGAAGTGCTGCTCAAACTGCTGCGCATGGTGCGCGAGCCCTCGCGCTTCCGCCCCACCGCCACCGTGCACCACATGGAGCAGGTGGGCCTGGACGCGGTGCCGCTGGTGGCGTTGTTGTGCTTCATGGTCGGCGCGGTGGTCGCCTTCCTCGGCGCCAACGTGCTGCGCGACTTCGGCGCGGTCATCTACGTGGTCGAACTGGTCAGCATCTCGTTCCTGCGCGAATTCGGCGTGCTGCTGACCGCGATCATCCTCGCCGGCCGCACCGCCAGCGCGTTCACCGCGCAGATCGGCACGATGAAGAGCCGCGAGGAAGTGGACGCCATCCGTACCCTCGGCATGGACCCGATCGACCTGCTGGTGATCCCACGCCTGCTGGCGCTGGTGGTGATGCTGCCGCTGCTTACCTTCGTGGGAATGGTGTTCGGCCTGCTCGGCGGCCTCACGGTCGGCGCCTACGGCCTGGACATCCCGCCGCCGCAGTACCTGTCACGCATGCAGGACACCATGGAGGTGCGCCACTTCATCGTGGGCCTGACCAAGGCGCCGATGTTCGCGGTGGTGATCGCGCTGATCGGCTGCCTGGAAGGCCTGCAGGTGCAAGGCACCGCGCAGTCCCTGGGCGAGCGCACCACCTCCAGCGTGGTGCAGGCGATCTCGATGGTGATCGTGCTGGATGCGCTGGCCGCCATCTGGTTCATGGAGATGAACTTCTGAACGCCGTCCTTGCCCCGGATCCGCGTCCCATCATCCGCGTGCGTGGCGCGGTCAACCGCTTCGGCGAGCAGGTCGTCCACGATGGCGTCGACCTGGATGTCCGCCCCGGCGAGATCCTGGGCGTGGTCGGCGGCTCAGGCAGCGGCAAGTCCGTGCTCATGCGCACCATCCTCGGGCTGCAGGAGCCCTCGGCGGGCGAAATCGAGGTGTTCGGCATCGACGCGCGCAGCACCGATCCGCGGCAACGTCGCGAAATCGAACGCCAGACCGGTGTGCTGTTCCAGGACGGCGCGCTGTTCTCCTCGCTGACCGTGGGCGAGAACGTGCAGGTACCGCTGAAGGAGTACCACCGCGACCTGACCGATTCGCTGCGCTACGAGCTGGCGCTGCTCAAGGTCAAGCTTGCAGGCCTGCCGGCCGATGCGGTGGACAAGCTGCCCTCGCAACTGTCCGGCGGCATGCGCAAGCGTGCGGGGCTGGCGCGGGCGCTGGCGCTGGACCCGCCGCTGCTGTTCCTCGACGAACCCACCGCCGGCCTCGACCCCATCGGCGCCGCCGCCTTCGACCAGCTGATCATGACCCTGCAGCGCGCGCTGGGCCTGACCGTGTTCCTGATCACCCACGATCTGGATACCCTGTACACCATCTGCGACCGTGTCGCCGTGCTGGCCGACCGCCGCGTGATTGCCTGCGCGCCGGTCGCCGAGGTCGAACGACTGGATCACCCCTGGGTGCAGTCGTACTTCCACGGCCCGCGAGGACGCGCCGCACGCGACGCCCACGACGCCAACAAGGACCATTGACCATGGAAACCAAGGCCAACTACGTCCTCATCGGTGCGTTCTCCATCGTGGTGACGCTGTTCATCCTGCTGTTCGCGCTATGGGCCGCGAAGTACTCGTCCGAACGCGGCTGGCAGGATTACCTGGTGATCTTCAACGAGCCGGTCACCGGCCTCAGCGAAGGCAGCTCGGTGCAGTACAACGGCATTTCCGTGGGCACCGTGAAGACGCTGCGACTTGCACCGGACGACCCGCGTCGGGTAATCGCCAGCCTGCGTGTGCAGGCCGACACGCCGGTCAAGTCCGACACGCGCGCCAAGCTGTCGATGACCGGCATCACCGGCACGCCATTCATCCAGCTGACCGGCGGCAGTCCGACCAGTCCATCGCTGATCGAGACCGACCGCCGCGAGGTGCCGGTGATCCAGACCGAAGCGTCGGCGCTGCAGAACATCGCCGATACCGCCAACCGGCTGGTGGCGCGCCTGGACCAGGTGCTGAGCGAGGAGAACGTCAAACGCATCTCCGACACGCTGGCGCACCTGGAAGCGATGACCGGCTCGGTGGCCAAGCAACGCGAGGACGTGCGCTTGCTGATCGTCAACGGCCGCAAGGCCAGCGAGCAACTCACCACCACCTTGGCGGCCACGCAGGGTGCGGTGGAAAACCTGGACCGCGAGCTGGCGTCCAAGCTGCCGCCGCTGATCGCCAAGCTGGACACCACGCTGGCCAAGCTGGACAGCGCGGTAGGCGGTGCCGACACCCTGATCAACGAGAACCGCGGCGCCATCCGCAGTTTCACCAACGACGGCCTGGGCCAGATCGGCCCGACGCTGACCGAGTTGCGGGTGCTGGTGCGCGACCTGCGCCGGATCACCGACCGCCTCGACGGCGGCGCCGCGGATTACCTGCTCGGACGCGACGCGCCCAAGGAGTTTGAGCCGAAATGACCCTGCCTTCGCCCGTCGCCTCCGTCCAACTTGCAGCCACGCGCGCCAAGCGCCCCGGCAAACACGCACAGCCCCTGTTTCGACTGATGCTGACGATGGGCCTGGCATTGGCCATGGGCGGTTGCGCCCTGCTGTCCACCGGCCGCGGCGACGGGGTCGTGCAGTACGCACCCGATCCGCGGGTGCAGCCCGAAGCAAGCTGGCCCACGGTGCGCTGGTCGCTCACCGTCGCCCAGCCGACCGCGGCACGCGCCATCGACGGCGCACGCATCGCCGTGCGCCCCACCCCACAGGAACTGCAGGTGTACAAGGGCGCACAGTGGGCCAAGCGCCCCAGTGAGATGCTGGAGGACGCGGTGCTGCGCGCGCTGGAGGATTCCGGCCGGATTGGGGTCGTCACCCGCCAGGGCGCCGGCATCACCACGGACTACCGGCTGGTGCTGGACGTACGCCGCTTCGAATCCGACTACGCCAGCGGCCAGCCCGCTGCGACCCTCGAGGTCCGCGCCAAACTGTTGCAAGGGTCTGCGCCGGATGTTGTCGCCTCGCACACGTTCACGCAGGCCGTGCCCGCGCGCGATACCGCCGTGCCAGCGGTGGTCGACGCCTTCGGGACCGCACTGGCCGGCATGGCACGTGACCTGGCGGGCTGGACGCTGGCCACCGGTGCCTCCAACGAGGCGACCGCTGCCGCGAAGTCCCGCTGATCCACCCCTGGCCGGGGCACACCTGGCGCTGCCACGGCCCGTTTGACTTGGTGCTCCAGCCGAAACCCGCGACAATGGATGGATTGACGCAAGCGGGGACGCCAGCATGACCGACCAGGCCGAGATTGAACGCGACGTGATGGAGTACGACGTCGTGACCGTGGGCGCGGGCCCCGCCGGCCTGTCGTTCGCCATCCGGCTGAAGCAGCTGAACCCCGACATCTCGGTCTGCGTGATCGAGAAGGCCAGCACCATCGGCGCGCAGATCCTGTCCGGTGCCGTGATCGAGACTGGGCCGCTGGACGCCCTGCTCCCCAACTGGCGCGACAATCCGCCGCCGATCTGCGTGCCCGCTACCAAAGACGAGTTCTGGCTGCTGAGCAGGGACGGCGGCCGCAAGCTGCCGATGCCGCCGGGCATGAACAACCACGGCAACGTCATCGTCAGCCTCGGCGCGATGTGCGCATGGCTGGCGCCGCAGGCCGAGGCGCTGGGTGTGGAGATCTACCCCGGCTTTGCTGCCGCTGAGACGCTGCACGACGGAGACGGCAAGGTCATCGGCGTGCGCATCGGCGACATGGGCGTGGCGAAGGACGGGTCGCACAAACCCGGCTACACCGCCGGCATAGATATCCGGGCCAAAGTCACCGTGCTGGCCGAAGGCGCGCGCGGCCACCTGACCAAGCGCCTGGTCAAGCGCTTCGAACTGGACAAGGACAGCGACCCGCAGGGCTACTCGATCGGCATCAAGGAGCTGTGGCAGGTCCCCGAGGACCGCGTGCAGCCGGGCAAGATCGTGCACAGCTTCGGCTGGCCCGCGGACACCTACACCTACGGCGGCAGCTTCCTGTACCACCTGGACAAGGGCCGCATCGCGCTGGGCTACGTCAGCGGCCTGGATTACAAGGACCCGGAGTACAAGCCGTGGGAGGCCTTCCAGCAGTGGAAGAACCACCCGATGGTGAAGCCGCTGCTGGAAGGCGGCAGTATTGTGTCGGCGGGCGCGCGCGCCATCGTCACCGGCGGCTGGCAGTCGCTGCCCAAGTGCGAGATGCCTGGCGCGCTGTTGATCGGCGACACCGCCGGCCTGCTCAACGTGCCCAAGGTGAAGGGCACCCACCAGGCCATCCGCAGCGGCATGCTGGCCGCGGAGCACCTGGTCGCGTCGCAATTGGCGCCGGAGGGCTTCGACGCCAAGCTGCGCGCCTCCGATGCGATGGCGGAGCTGAAGAAGGTCCGCAACGTCAAGCCGGGCTTCAAGCGTGGCCTGTGGTTCGGCATGTTGAATGCGGCGTGGGAAACGGTCACCGGTGGTCTGTCGCCGTGGACGTTGAAGAACAAGGCGGACTGGTCGTCGCTGGACAAGGTGGGGGCGCAGGAACAGCCGAAGCGGGACTACCTGGAACGCACCCTTGCCCCGCGTGACCGTCTGGCGAGCGTTTATTTCGCCGCCACCGAACACGACGAAGACCAGCCCGTGCACCTGCGCGTGCACGACACCACGGTGTGCGTGACCCGCTGCGCCGAGGAATACGACAATCCCTGCACGCGCTTCTGCCCGGCCGGCGTGTACGAGATCGTGGCCGATCCCGATGGCCCCGCCGGCACCGGCAAGCGCCTGCAGATCAACGCCGCCAACTGCGTGCACTGCAAGACCTGCGACATCAAGGATCCGTACCAGATCATTGATTGGGTCACGCCGGAAGGCGGGTCGGGGCCGAACTACCAGAACCTCTGAGGAAGGCGCACCCGCCTGACGGACAACCGCCGCAGGCAGGTGCACCAAAGGCGCGGCAGGCGCGAGGACTCAGCCGCGCCGGAACGCCACGCCAGTGCTGGCGCGCAGGTCGTCCTCGCTGACGCCCGGTGCCAGTTCGCGCAACACCAGGCCGTCCGCCGTCACGTCCATCACCGCCAGGTCGGTGATGATGCGGTTGACCACGCCCACGCCGGTCAGCGGCAGCGTGCATTCGGGCAGGATCTTGTGCTCGCCGTTCTTGGCGGTGTGCTCCATCAGCACCACCACGCGCTTCACGCCGGCCACCAGGTCCATCGCGCCGCCCATGCCCTTGACCATCTTGCCGGGCACCATCCAGTTGGCCAGGTCGCCCTTGTCGGTCACCTGCATCGCGCCGAGGATGGCCAGGTCGATGTGGCCGCCGCGGATCATCGCGAAGGAATCATGGCTGCCGAAGAAGCTGGCGCCCGGCATCGTGGTCACGGTCTGCTTGCCGGCATTGATCAGGTCGGCATCGACTTCGTCATCGGCCGGAAACGGGCCGATGCCCAGCAGGCCGTTCTCCGACTGCAGCCACACGTCCATCCCTTCGGGGATGTAGTTGGCCACGAGGGTCGGCAGGCCGATACCCAGGTTCACGTAGGCGCCGTCGGCCAGTTCCTGCGCGGCGCGCTGCGCCATCTCATCACGGGTCCAGGCCATTACTTCGCTCCTCGCACGGTGCGCTGTTCGATGCGTTTCTCGGGCGTGGCGTTGACCACGATGCGATCGACGTAGATGCCCGGCAGGTGCACGTGGTCCGGATCGATGTCGCCGATCTCCACCAGTTCCTCCACTTCGACCACGCACACGTTGCCGGCCATCGCGCAGGCCGGGTTGAAGTTGCGCGCGGTCTTGCGGAATACCAGGTTGCCGGCCTTGTCGGCCTTCCACGCCTTGACCAGCGACACGTCGGCCTTCAGCGCGGTTTCCAGCACATAATGCTTGCCGTCGATCTCGCGCGTCTCCTTGCCTTCGGCCACGATGGTGCCGTAGCCGGTGGCGGTGAAGAACGCGGGGATACCGGCGCCGCCCGCGCGCAGGCGCTCGGCCAGCGTGCCCTGCGGGTTGAACTCCAGTTCAAGCTCGCCCGAAAGGTACTGGCGCTCGAACTCCTTGTTCTCGCCCACGTAGGACGAAATCATCTTGCGGATCTGCCGCGTACCCAGCAGCTGGCCGAGGCCAAAGCCGTCGACGCCAGCATTGTTGGAGATCGCGGTCAGGCCCTTCACGCCGGAGTCGCGCAGCGCGGCGATCAGCGCCTCGGGAATGCCACACAGGCCGAAACCGCCAACCGCAAACGTCTGGTTGTCGGCCACCAGCCCGTCGAGGGCGGCAGCGGCACTGGGAAATACCTTGCTCTTCTTGGCCGTGGGGGACACGGCAGTGGCTTCGGCCATGGGGGCACAACTCCATGCGGGAGAGCGCCAAGTCTACCGGTGCGCCATCGCGCCCGACACTGTACGAGAGGGCATGGATGGCCCTCGACGGATCAGGGAGCGCCCACCGGAATCCGCCCGGCCCACCTTTGCATCAGGCATTCGAATGCGTTTCGGGCGTAGACCGCCCGAACACCAGCCTCACGCCGCGTCGCGTACCCGCAATGTTCGGTTCAAGGCCTCGCGCCAGTCCGGCAGCACGACCTTCCATTGCTGACGCAGCGACCGGGTGTCGAGCACCGACCATGCAGGGCGCGCTGCCGGCGTCGGGTAGTCGGCCGTGCTGATCGGTACCACGCGCGGCCGCCTGGAAAGCAGACCCAAGGCCAGCGCTTCGTCAAAGATCGCCTCGGCAAAGCCATGCCAGCTGGTCTGTCCATCCGCCACCAGATGGTGCGTCCCGCCTTCCTGCACCCCCTGCTGCAGGATAGAGGTGGTCACATCCGCGATCAGCCACGCGGGCGTCGGCCCGCCCACCTGGTCGGCCACCACGCGCAGTTCCTCGCGCTCGGCACCCAGCCGCAGCATCGTGCGCAGGAAGTTGTGGCCATGCAGGCCATACACCCAAGCGGTGCGCAGGATGAGATGGCGCACGCCGCTGTCGCGTATTGCCTGTTCGCCGGCCAGCTTGCTGGCGCCGTACACCCCCAGCGGCGCGGTCGGGTCCTGCGGCAGGTACGGGCGCGACGCGCTGCCGTCGAAGACATAGTCGGTGGAGTAATGCACCAGCGGCACGTCGCGTTCGGCGCACGCCTGCGCGATCTCGCCCACGGCGCCCGCGTTGGCGCGGAATGCGGCATCGCGCTCGTTCTCCGCCTTGTCCACCGCGGTCCATGCCGCGGCATTCACCACGATTCCGGGTGCCAGCCGGCGCACGGCGCGCGCCGCTTCACCGGGGACAGACAAGTCCAGCACGTCGCAGCGCGAGCCATCGGGCAAGGCACCGCTGCGGGTGGTCACCACCACCTGTCCCAGCGGCGCAAGCCTGTGACGCAGCGCGTGCCCCACCTGGCCGTTGCCGCCGATCAGCAGGATCCGCATGTCACGCGTCCTGATAGACCGGCAGCCGATCGAGTGGAATGTCGGCCAGCAACGGCGCGGCCGCATCCTTGGTCGACAGTTGCGGTTCGGCCACCGGCCAGTCGATCCCCAGCGCCGGGTCGTCCCAGCGCAGGTTGGCATCGGCTGCCGCGTCGTAGGTCGCCGTGCACAGGTAGGTGAACAGCGCGTGCTCGCTCAATGCCACGAAACCGTGCGCGAACCCTTCGGGGATCCAGAAATGGCGCTTGTTCTCCGCGCTCAACAGTACGGCGGTCCACTTGCCAAACGTGGGCGAGCCGCGGCGGATGTCCACCGCCACGTCCCACACCTCGCCTTCCAGCACCGACACATACTTGCCCTGCGGATTGGGCCACTGGTAGTGCAGTCCGCGCAGCACGCCGCGTGCCGATCGCGAGACGTTGCCCTGCACGAAGCGCGGGGCCAGGCCCAGCGGCGCCAGCTTGTCGTGGTTGAACGACTCGAAGAAAAACCCGCGGTCGTCGCCGAACACGCGCGGCTCGAACACCAGGCAGCCCGGCAGGTCGGTTTCAATGACTTTCATGGGGCCTCAGGGCACGTAGCCGCGGTCGATCAGGCTGAGCAGGTACTGGCCGTAACCGTTCTTGCTCAGCGGCTTGGCCAGGCGGACCAGGTCGTCATTGCCGATCCAGCGGTTGTTCCATGCAATCTCTTCCGGGCAGCACACGCGCAGGCCCTGGCGCGCCTCGATGGTCTCGATGTAGTTCGATGCCTCCAGCATCGACTGGTGCGTACCCGTGTCCAGCCAGGCGTAGCCACGGCCCAGTCGCTCAAGATGCAGCCCGCCTTCGTCCAGGTAACGCTTGTTGAGGTCGGTGATCTCCAGTTCGCCGCGCGGCGAAGGCGCGAGACCCGCCGCGAAATCGCTGGCTCGCCCGTCGTAGAAGTACAGTCCGGTCACGGCGTAGCTGGACCGCGGCGCCGCCGGCTTTTCCTCCAGCCCCACCACGCGCCCGTCCGCGTCGAACTCGGCCACGCCGTAGCGCTCCGGGTCCCTGACCCAGTAGCCGAACACGGTGGCCCCTTCCAGGCGTTCATCCGCGCGCCGCAGCATCGCGCTCAGGCCGGGGCCATGGAAGATGTTGTCGCCCAGCACCAGGCAGCTCGGGCTGCCGGCCAGGAACTCGCGCCCGATCAGGAACGCCTGCGCCAGGCCGTCGGGACTCGGCTGCACGGCGTACTCGATCTTCATCCCCCACTGCGAGCCATCGCCCAGCAACGCCTTGAACAGCGCCTGTTCGTGCGGGGTATTGATCACCAGCACTTCGCGGATGCCCGCCAGCATCAACACGCTGAGCGGGTAGTAGATCATCGGCTTGTCGTACACCGGCAGCAGTTGCTTGCTGATGGCCTGGGTGATCGGGTACAGCCGCGTGCCCGAGCCGCCGGCCAGGACGATGCCCTTGCGGCCGCTGGTGGACGCCACCGGCACATGGCCGGTCATGCCACGCCCCCGATGCGCTCCAGGCGGTAGCTGCCGTCCAGCACGCGCTGCACCCACGGCTGGTTGTCCAGGTACCAGTCCACGGTGCGGGCGATGCCCTCCTCGAAGGTCACCGACGGCGCCCAGCCCAGTTCGGACTGCAGTTTGGAGGCGTCGATGGCATAGCGGCGGTCATGACCCGGGCGGTCCTTGACGTAGGTGATCAGCGACTCGCGCGCGCGGCCGTCGGCCAGCGGTCGGCGTGCATCCAGCAGCGCGCAGATCGCCTTGACCACGGTGATGTTGGTGCGCTCGGCATCGCCACCCACGTTGTAGGTCTCACCCACGCAACCCGCCTCCAGCACGCGACGGATCGCGGCGCAGTGGTCGCCCACGTACAGCCAGTCGCGCACGTTCAGGCCATCGCCGTACACCGGCAGCGGCTCTCCGGCCAGCGCCTTGGCGATTACCAGCGGAATGAGCTTTTCAGGGAATTGGTACGGGCCGTAGTTGTTGCTGCAGTTGGTGGTCAGCACCGGCAGACCGTACGTGTGGTGGAACGCGCGCACCAGGTGGTCCGAGGCCGCCTTCGACGCCGAGTACGGCGAGTTGGGCGCGTACGCCGTGGTCTCGGTGAACCGGCCGGTCTCGCCCAGCGTGCCGTACACCTCGTCGGTGGACACGTGCAGGAAGCGGAACGCGTCGCGCGTCGCAGCGTCCAGCGCCTTCCAGTAATCGCGTGTCTTTTCCAGCAGGGCCAGGGTGCCCACCACGTTGGTCTGGACGAAGGCAGCAGGGCCATCGATGGAGCGGTCGACGTGGCTCTCGGCAGCGAAGTTGACCACCGCGTCGGGCCGGTGCTCGCGCAGCAGGCGCTCGACCAGTCCGGCATCGCCGATGTCGCCCTGCACGAACACGTGGTTCGGGTCCCCGGCCAGCGCGGCCAGCGTGTCGAGATTGCCGGCGTAGGTCAGCGCATCCAGGTTGACCACTTTCACGCCCGCCCGGATGGCATCCAGGACGAAGTTGCCGCCGATGAAACCGGCGCCGCCAGTCACTAGCCACGTTGCCATGCTGCTCCAGGAATCGATGGGTACGACCGCTCATTGTAGCGGGGGCACGTGGCCGGATCCGGCGACACTTTCCCCAACCATGCGGTATGGTATGGCAAGTCACGGGAACCGCCGCAACCGGTTAAAATGCGCGGTTCATGGCTCCCGGGCCCTCTCCCACCAGGAATTCCCGCACGATGAAGATCCTCGTTGGCTACAAGCGCGTGGTGGACTACAACGTCCGCATCCAGGTCAAGCCGGACGGCACCGGCGTGGTCACCGACGGCGTGAAGCTGTCGGCCAACCCGTTCGACGAGATCGCCCTGGAAGAGGCCCTGCGCCTGCGCGACAAGGGCATCGCCACCGAGGTCGTGGTCGCCACGATCGCCCCGGCCGACGCCCAGGCGCACCTGCGCAATGGCCTGGCGATGGGCGCCAACCGCGCCATCCACGTGGTCGCCGACGGCCCGCTGCAGTCGCTGACCGCCGCCCGCGCCCTGCTCAAGCTGGTGGAGAAGGAGCAGCCGGACCTGGTGATCCTGGGCAAGCAGGCCATCGACGACGACGCAAACCAGACCGGGCAGATGCTGGCCACCCTGTGGGGTCGCCCGCAGGCCACCTTCGCCAGCAAGCTGGAGGTGGCCGACGGCAAGGCCACCGTGACCCGCGAGGTCGATGCCGGCCTGGAAACGCTGGACGTGGACCTGCCGGCGGTGGTCACCACCGACCTGCGCCTGAACGAGCCGCGCTTCATCAAGCTGCCTGACATCATGAAGGCCAAGAGCAAGCCGCTGGAGACCATCGCCTTCGCCGACCTGGGCGTGCAGGAAGGCGCCGGTCTGAAGACCACCCACTACGCCGCGCCGGCCAAGCGCAGCAAGGGCGTGATGGTGAAGGATGCGGCCGAACTGGTCGCGGCGCTGAAGGCCAAGGGCCTGCTCTGACTTCGAGGAATTAACGACATGTCCAACGTCCTGATCGTCGCCGAGCACCTCGACGGCAAGCTCAACCCCGCCACCGCCAAGTGCGTGTCCGCCGCCAAGGCGCTGAACCCGGCGGCCATCGACATCGTGGTGCTGGCCGCCGACCCGGCCGCCATCGCCGCCGAGGCTGCCGCGATCGACAGCGTGCGCAAGGTGCTGGCCGTGGCCAACGCCGCCAATGCCAACGCCATCGCCCAGGTGCAGGCCCCGCAGGTGGCCGCGCTGGCGGCCGGCTACAGCCACGTGTTCGGCCCCTCCACCACCTTCGGCAAGGATCTGATGCCGTGCGTGGCCGCCCTGCTGGGCGTGTCGCAGGTGTCGGACGTGATGGCGGTGGAAGGCAGCCACACGTTCAAGCGCCCGATCTACGCGGGCAACGCCATCGTCACCGTCGAGGCGCCGGCCAACGCACCGGTGGTGGCCACCGTGCGTACCGCGTCCTGGCCGGAAGCCGGCAAGGGCGGCAGCGCCGCGGTCGAGGCAACGTCGGTCGAGGCGTCGCTGCCCGCCCACACCCGCTACGTCGGGCTCGCCGCCGGCAAGTCGGACCGTCCGGACCTGCAGAGCGCCAAGCGCGTGGTCTCCGGTGGCCGCGGCGTGGGCTCGGCCGAGAATTTCAGGATCATCTACGACCTGGCCGACAAGCTGGGCGCGGCGGTCGGCGCCTCGCGCGCGGCGGTGGATGCCGGGTACGTGCCCAACGAGCTGCAGGTGGGCCAGACCGGCAAGATCATCGCCCCGGAGCTCTACGTGGCCGTCGGCATCTCGGGCGCGATCCAGCACCTCACCGGCATCAAGGACGCCGGCACCATCGTCGCCATCAACAAGGACGGCGATGCACCGATCTTCGAGATCGCGGACATCGGGCTGGTCGGCGACCTGTTCCAGTTGCTGCCGGAGTTGCAGGCGCAACTGGGCTGAGACCACTGCCGGGCGGAGCGTCCGACCGGCAGCGTGCGATGATGGGGCCGGGTGGCCCAGGGACCGCCGCGCCGCTCGGGCGATACCGGGCCCACGGGCGCCGGAACGCCGAATGGAAAATGCGAAGGGGCGGATCAATGATCCGCCCCTTCCTTGTTTCCCGACCCGGTCAGTCGTACTGCGGCAGGCTGGGGTCGAACGGCCGCCAGCCGTCGCCGTAGTACTCCGGCGCCGTGAACTTCGCCTGGCCGGCGATGTTCAGCCATACCTTGCTCTGGTTGCCGGTGGCGAACATCAGGTCGCCGCGACCGTCGCCATTGTAGTCACCCGCCGCCACGAGCGAATAGGGTTCGCCAAAATCACTGGTGCCCGCATTACCAACGTAGATGCCCGAGACGACGCTCGCACCGTCCATCTGCCAATAGGCCATCTGCGAACCCGAACGCCACATCAGGTCGGACTTGCCGTCGCCATTGAAATCGGCCGATGCGTAGGGCTGCCAACCGGAGCTGTAGTAGGGGGTGAGGCCGGACTCCGCGAACCGGCTGTTACCCTGGTTGATCCAGAACTTGACATGGAAGCCATTGGCCAACGCCGTATCGGCCAGGCCGTCGCCGTTGAAATCGCCTGCCGCCACCAGCCGGTATCCCATGCCGGCATTGCCCGTGTATCCCTGGTCGCGCTTGTCGGCGCCATCCATGAACCAGTGGGCCAC
The DNA here is from genome assembly GCF_007830115.1 of Aerolutibacter ruishenii. Taxonomy (GTDB): domain Bacteria; phylum Pseudomonadota; class Gammaproteobacteria; order Xanthomonadales; family Xanthomonadaceae; genus Aerolutibacter; species Aerolutibacter ruishenii. Next base: position 260,855 of record NZ_VLKP01000001.1, read on the forward strand.
CTCGCTGCCATTGCGCCACAGCAAGTCGGCCTTGCCGTCGCCGTCGATGTCCATTGCCGCGAACGGCTGCCAGTCGGGGCCGTAGTAGTACGACTTGGTGTGGACGAACGTCTGCTGCCCGTTGTTCATCGAGATCAGCAACTGGTTGCCCGTGGTCCAGGCCAGGTCCACGAAGCCGTCGCCGTTGAAGTCGCCTGCGGCGATCACGCGGTACCCCGGGCCGGGTTTGCCGACCCAGCCGGAGCCGATCGTGGCCAGGGTGTTCTTCAGCCAGAACGCCGCGTCGCCCTGTTTGTGCCAGAACAGGTCGGACATGCCATCGCCATTGACGTCCATGGTCGATTTGCGCGACGTCACGGGCACCTGGTCGGCACGGAATGCGGCGATGGTCGGGATGGTCTGGTTCAGGCTGCGCGCATTGTCGGCCTGGTTGGCCACGCCGCAGGGGCGGCCGCCACACATCGTGATCGCGGGATTGGAGAACACCCGGTACCGCGTCTGGCTGCTATCGCCATACGCCATCACGGTGTAGAAGTTGCCCTGCGTGGCGTCGGTCTTGTACCCGAACGACCATTCGAAGGCGCCGTAACTGAGATCACCATTATCAGTGGCCGTGGCGCGGTCATGCTGGGAGCCCATGTTATGGCCCAGCTCATGGGCCAGGGTTTCGTCGCGGCAGAAGTAGTTCTTGCCGTCCTCGCCCAGGTCCGTGCCATCGGACACCACCGAGTAGCCGAAGTACTCGTGTCCGGCAACGATCGCGACCTTGCCACCGCCAATGAGCCAGGCGATGCCGCAGCCATCGTTCTCTGGCGTGTGGAACTTGCGCACCAGCGAGACCAGGTCCGCACCGTAGCGATCGCGCGCTGCGCGCAACTCATTGAAAGCGGGCGCCGGCGTGGTCCGCGTGGACGGCGCCTTGAAGCCCGTCATCTCCTGCAGCGCAATCTCATTGTCGGTGGCGTCCGGATATTCCACGCGCATGGCGTGGACCAGGCGCACGTTGGCGCCCACCTGGCTGTTGACGTAGGACTGGTTCACCACGTCCACCAGATAATGCAACCGGGTCAATGCCTGGGAGTCACCGCCCAGACCGGTCGCGAACCCGCCGGTATAACCGAGCAGCACATCAACCGTGGTGCCCGAGGCCGCGGTGGCGGCCGCGGTCGTGACCTGCCGCACCAGCGGCTCCACCTGGTCACCGGCCATGCCCTGGCCCGCCAGTGTCGGCGGCAGCAGATAGTCGGGGCCGGTCGGATGGGTGGCCGAATTGCGGACCTGCGCCAGTTGCACGGGGTCGGTGGTGATCAGCCAGGTCTGACCTGCCTGGGTCCACACACGCATCGACGGCTGCCCCGGCGCATCGATCGAGCCGAACACCGCCTTCTCGCCGAACGTGAGGATGACCTCCCGGTCGCCATCACGCCCCACGAACGTCCAGTTGCCATCGGGATGCTCGACATGGCGCTGGTAGCTGAATTGCAGCGGGGTGCCATCGGGGGCCGTCAGCCGCAACGTGCCCTCGGCAACGGCTCGCAGTGCATGGCTTTCGCTCAGCGAGACGGGGTGCCAGGCATAGGCGTCGTGCACCTGCGCCGGCGACGCAGCCCGCAACAGCAACTCACCCCGGTCGGGCAGCGACGCGATCGAGCCCGAGCCCTGGCGCCGCCCAGTCCGGGACATTACCGGGTCGCCACCCGCCAACCCGGCAGTTGCCTGCCCGGTCACCTGCCCGTCCGAATCTCCCGCCGCCAACGCCTGGACGCCGTAATGCCCGGCGGTGCCTGCAACCGCCAATAACCCGATCGCCAGACATACTGAACGCAACTTCCCCACGTAAGAAACCCTCAACTGCCAATACCCGTATCAACGCCCGGCCGTCGCCGCGCCCCTACCTTACTCCAACCGGACAGGGCGGGATTGAATCGCGGTCCATCATCATCCAACCATTCAGGCGGCTGAACGCCACCCACGTCGTTCCCGGGTGTGATCACCGCTGGCGAAAAGCAGATCGGTGCGGTCGTTGCACTCGCCGACACCGGTGACGGTTACCCGATATGGCTCACCGCAAGCAAGGACGGCAAGACGCTACCCCGCAGGTGCGTTTGAACGCTGCCCAAGCTTTGTCGCGACAAGGTACTGCGACCAGCCGGTCGCAAGCCAGAAGGCCGCCTGACGACCAAACGGATCTTCGGCATCGCGAAAGGCGGCCATGAACTGATCTTCCAGCCAAGGCATGCGGATCACGCCGCCGCTCTCGATTTCGAATCCCGCAGCCTCAAGCCCCTCCACGACGGTGGCCCTGGACGGCAGGTCGCGATGAGTCGCATCATCGTGAAAATGCGTGATCATGAGATCGACGCCCTGCGCCTTCGCCTCAGGTTGCCGCACCTGGTTCAGCGCATTCTCTGATGGCCACTCGATATAGACGCGCCCCTTGGGCGCCATACGCTCACCCAGCCATGCAGCCAGCGTGTCAGGCTCGGCGATGTGTTCGATGAAGTGGGAGCACAGCACAGCATCGAACTGCAGTCCGTTGAAGGCCGGCGGAGCCAGGTTCCAGTCGCCGAGCTCCCAACTGGCGAACGCATCGAAGTGCTCGCCCTTCTCAAGCCCATAAGCGTGGCACTCCAGATCCGAACGGTCAGGCTCCGGCCAGCGCAGCAACACAGAAAGCGAGCCGTCGCCTGCGCCCAAATCCAGAACCCGTGCGCCTCTAGCCAGCATTTTCAGGAACGCGGTTCGCGGATGCAGCATGGCATAGAGCTGCTGCAAGGCACCATCGTCAAGTAGCGCCTGACGGGGTCGACGGTACCACTCTGTTATCTGGTCCAGATCCATTCCGTATGGCCAAGAACACTTGGCAACGCCTGAGAGGCAGGCAGAGTGGCGGAATTCACTGGCGTGCGCAATCGTTCCCCGACAACCCGAGATCTGAACTGCGGATCTTTCGGCACTTTGAGGCTGCGCATCCAATGCGACCTCTGTTCCACCGCGCTCCAGATCGCGCGGGTGGCGGATAAACTCATCCGCTGGCCATCCGGCGCGAGTTCCAATGCGTCGCTCACGCTTGTTGCCAGTTGAGGTCAGCGTCGGCACGCAACTTGTTTCGCGCGGCACACTAACGGTAGATCCAGACGCGTGACAGCAGGAACGCAACCGCTGCCAACCCCACGTCGACCACCGGTTTGGCCGCCCACGCCCAACCCAGCCCGACTAAGCGGTCGATGGCGTACATGGCCGCCGAACTGACCAATGTAAGCAACCCCCAAGTCGCCGCGTAACGACGGAATCGGGGCCATCCAAGGCGGCCCCCCGTTTCGGTGCGGAAGGTGAAGACGCCATTCAGGTAGAACCCAAGGCAAGCGCCGAACAACCGCCCAGCGATATTGGCCGGAACCGCGGGTACGCCCAACGCACTGATACCGACGAACATCCCCCAGTCGACCAGCAACTGCGCCGCGCCGACCAGTCCATAACCCACGCTTTGACGGAGCAGCAAGGTGCTCATCGCTGGTCGTGCGTCTTCAGGAGCGGACCGGCAATGCGGCCAGCAATCGGCATCCGTGGCACCGACGCGATGTCGTAGGAGAGAAACGCGAGCAGCAACTGCAGGCCTATCAAAATGGGCATGGCAGCCAGCATCACCGTCCCGCTCGACGCGAACTGCGCGGTGCTATTTGACAACCACCACTGGTACGCACCAAAGCCCGTCCCGAACGCCAACATGGCGACGCCGAAGAGCAACTCAAGCGAGGCCACGGAAAGGTCACGCAAGAAATAGTTGTAGAAGATCCGTTTGGCAAGATTACGCAGGTGTTTGGACAGGAACTCCCCCAATACCTGGCCTATCCTCAAGTTGCTGGCTTCGTCCTCGTACTTGGCATCCATTGGCACGTCCATCACAACCGCACGGTACGTCCCCAGCCGGAACAGCATGTCAGTTTCAAAAAAATAGCGCTTGCTGAGGCGCTCATGCGGCAGTGCTGCAGCCACCCGCGCCGAAATCGCGGTATAGCCGTTGGTGGGATCGAAAATGTCCCAGTACCCGGTCGAGAACTTCGCCATGAACGACAGCACAGCGTTGCCGAACAGCCGGATCCCGGGCATGCGCGCAATATGCCGGAGATCGTAGAAGCGATTGCCCTTGGTGTAATCGGCCTCACCCCGGAGAATCGGTGCAACAAATCGCGGAATCAGCGCCGGGTCCATCTGGCCGTCGCCATCCACTTTCACAATGACGTCCACGCCCTCGTCGATCGCATGGCGATACCCCGTGAGCACGGCCCCGCCTACTCCCTGATTGTGCTCATGAAACAGGACCCGCACTCGCGGGTCGCGACATTGCTCCACCACCAGATGTCCCGAGCCTTCCGGGCACGCATCGTCCACCACGACGATGTGCGATACCTGCGGCCCCATGCCCTCGATGACCTGCAGAATATGCCGCCCCACCTTGTAGCTGGGAATCACGACCGCAACGGTCGGTTCAGTCACGGAAATCAATGCTGGTCACCAGGGTGAATGAGTCGATGCGCTTCGTCGCGCCGTCGCTGGAAGCCTCGATCGCAACGCACCGGGCCGGAAATCGGCCCCCACAATTCCGCAGACCCTGCGGAATCGATGCGTGTCAGGCCGATGCGTTCCAGTGCCTTGCTCAATGCCGACCCTGGGGCGCGCCGCCCGACGACATGGGTTACCCCCATGGCTCGCACCAGTTGTTCCCAACGCCCACCTTCGGGGTCGGCATCAGCCCAGGCACGGGCCTCATTGAGCCTCGGGTCGTACCAGGCCATCGCACTGGCACGCCCATAAAACCCACCGACAAATGGTGCCTCAGGATCGGCCATCAGCACGCAAGCCTCCGGTGCGTCGCGGGTCAGTCGCGCCAGCAGCGCACGCTCCGGCACAACCATCCGCTCGATCACGGCCGATGCAGTCGCCCCATCGCGGGCCAATCGCGCCCAGTGGTTGTCGTGTGCAATCCAGCTGGTGGTAGGCATCAACACGATGTTCACCAGCACGATAACCAGCGTCAGCACGTACAGCACGGCTGGCTTCAAATACCGCGCCAATCCGACCAGCCCAACCGTGGACAGGACCGCGATAGCCGGAAACACATACCGCAGGTACTGGACCTGCCAGAAGAGCAAAACGCCGGCTGCGGCGAACCACAGCGCGACCCAGCGACCGGCGTGCCCACGCACAATTTCGGCCACCACGCCCGGCAAGGTCGCCAACAGTGCAATGCCGGCTGCCCCGGCATACGACTCGGCGAAACGCTTCGTGTCGAACGTGAGATCCCAAAGGGTGCGCCAGTCGATACCGGCATTCCAGCGTTCATCCTGAAAATTGACTGCCGGCATGTAGGGAGACTTGAACACCGCATTGAATAGCGGAAACACCGGATTTCCGGTTACCAGCGTCGCGTAGGCGTAACTTGATCCGCCGATGACCGCCGCCACCAGCACCAACGCGAGCAGTTTCCCTGCCGCGCGCTCCCGCAATAGCCTCCAAGTCATCAAGACCAAGACCGGAAGCACATAGATGGCGTTTGCGGTCTTCAGCCCCGCCAGCAGGCCCAGCATGGCACCGGTGACCAACACAGAACGCGGCTTGCCCTTGCCCGCAATCATGTCCGCAGCCAGATGCAGCAACACGGCCGCGGACGCACCGTCGACCTGCATCGTCGACGCAAAATGCGCACTCAGTGGATGGGAGGCAAACAACGCGGCAGCCGCCCAGCCCACCCGTGCCGAACCACCGATGGCGATCGCCAGTCGGTACGCGCCGGCCATGCCAAACAGTAGCCATAGCGCATCGACCGCCGCTCGGGCTTCCTGCGCCGCGAGCAGGGCGGTGACACCATGGAGGACATTGCTCGCCCACGGCGCCACGGCCCAGACCTGACTGGAAACGTCCAGTCGGTAGTACCCGCCGGACAGCAGTTGATCGGGCAGCAGCAGATGCGCGGCGTTGTCGTCGTAATTGAGCGTTGGCAGCCACAATCCAAGCGCGGCCACCGCGGCCGCGACCACTGCCATGGCGACACTGGCACCATGTTCGCGGGTCGCGTGCTGCCAAGCTCCTGCGGCCCGTCGAACCTGTGCCGTCAGGTCGCGTCGGCACAGCAGGATGACGGCGCATGACAGCAGCAGATACACGCGCGGTCCGTGCACCTGGAATGGCAGCAGCCAGCCCACGATCGCCGCGACTACCGCCATTCCCGCCAACCCGCTGGACCAGGGCGACACCACCCGCTCACGATCCAGCAGGCCCCCGATGGCCGCGCTGACCAGCAGCAGGACAATCCCCGCCGATACGGTCATGGGACCGGCGTAGTAGACGACTCCGGCCACCACCGCCGCCACCATGGCGGTGACCGCGGCCGTAACCGACCACGACCGCCGCGTGACTCCCCAGGCAATTGCCGCTACCACTGCCAATACGGCAAAAAGCTTGAACAACAACCCGAGGTAGTCGGCGCGCACCTCGCCCAACAGCTGATAGCGATAGACCCCGAACGCGACACCGCCTAACGGCAGCAGCAGTAGCCAGCCGATCCATCGCTCGCGCCAAGTCAGTGCAGGCAACGTCACACTCGCGGATTGCACGGGATTCTCCGGCGAACTACCCGATGGGCAACGACAGGGTCAGGTTACTGGCAGGGCAGACCCGAAACTTCATGGCTGGCCAGCTCCTTGCCCGTGGCAGCATCCAAGAGGTGGAAGCGAACACCCGCGACCACCCATTTACCCGTCTTCGCCTCGCCAGTTGCGCCGCCGGCAGCAAAGGTCTTGCGCTTCGGCGTTTTGATACTGTCGACTTCAATGCGGACGGCGCTGACCGCCGCGTCGTTGACCCGCCACTTGACCGTGGAAACCACTTTATCCTGGCCGTCGCACATATGGACGGCACCCGGCTCAACCACGAAGTCCACTGGGGAATTGACCGCCGAGGCCGTCCCCGCGGCGGTGGGAACCGGGCTCTCGGCAGCCGCAGGCAACGGGAGCGAGTCCACCGGCGGTGTATTGCGCGAGCATGCGACAAGGCCTGCAACGGAGACGGCGGCGAGCAGAGTCAAAGATTTGATGGTCATTTCGTCATCCTGGGACGTTGTTTGGAAGCGAATGCTCAGCAGCCGAGGTTAGCGGCCTGCAGCGCCCCCTGCAGCGAAAGCGCCCAACGGGTGCGCTCCTGGTATTCCGCGAAATACAGGTAGGAGCGTGCCGTTTCGAAGGCGGCATAGTAAAATAGTTCATTACGCCTCAGCAGGTCCTCGTTTTCGGCAACTGGCTGGTATATCCGCTCGTCAAAGGTAGGCGATTCGGACGGCTGGTATTCGGCACAAAAAGCGAACGACTTGCCCGGCAGCCCCCCCACCCGCAGCCCATGGCGGGCGAAGATCGCCGACACTGCTCGCAGCGAGTAGCTGATGATGTGCCCGCGTCGCAACGGATCCAGGTAGGCCGGATCCTCATTGCGTACATACTCGGGCATCCCGGTGTTGAACAGCCAGAAACTACCTGGCGCACTCACTCTGGCAATGCCCGAAACCAGGTCATCCAGCATTTTCGGCGTGAGATGCTCGACCACCTCGATGCAGACGCCCGCATCGAAGGTCCCCTCCAATTCATCGACGCTCCCCACATGGAAGTTGGTGCCGTGGACGGCATAGGGTGGCGGAAACTTCTCAACACCATGAAAGACCTCGCCATTGGTATCCAACAGCTCCTGCAGCTTGCACAGCAGGAAGCCAGGGCCAGCGCCGACATCAAGAAAGCGGTGCACCGGCCTGCGGCAATAGAGGATCGCCTCCCCCGCACGGCACAGCGAGGCGCCTGCGGCACGCTCCAACGCACCCGCCCGCTCCTGCTCCCAGTATTCGCTGGCGTACTCCCCCACCAGGGCGACACCGGCATCCATGTCCGCAATGACCTCGGGTGCAATGTGAATGCTGCCGCACCCCCCGCACAGGTAGTAGGGATAGCCGTCGACAACCGCGTAAGGGGCACTCGCCCCGGCTTCACAGACCGGACATGCCACGTTGCTTCTACTCATGCCGCCTCCCTGTCGAACATCGCCCTGATGGCTTCCAGCCCTACCCCGCCGGGAGCGACCAAAATGCTTCGCCCCACCCCAGCCGCACGCGCCGCTTCGATGTCACTGCTCTTGTCACCGACCAATACCGATCGTACAGGGTCGATACCCATACTTTCGATCGCAGCCAGGATCATGCCCGGCTTGGGTTTGCGGCACAGGCACTGGCGCAGGTAGTCACCACGTCCGGCCTCGGGATGGTGGGGGCAAAAGAACGTCGCCGCAATGCACGCACCGCGCGCGGCGAACTCCTCGTGTACCCAGTGCGTATACGCGACGAACGCAGCCTCGTCATACAAGCCGCGTGCGATCCCTGCCTGGTTCGTGACCACCACTGGGATATAGCCCGCCGCCATGGCGCTGCGGACCAGTTCGAAAATCCCGGGCACCCAATCCGTTCCCGCGGGAGTATGGACGTAACCGTGATCCAGATTGATCACACCATCCCGATCAAGGAACAGCGCTTTGTGCGGCGCTGGAAGCCGCTCCATCCAGGCTTGCACCGCAGGGTTCAACACATGGTGCGCAACGGCGGCCACGATCAGCCGCCGAATATCGTCTGTGCGCGCAGATAATCGTCCGGTACCCCGATATCGATGAAACCCCGGGTATCGGCATAGCCACAGACGCTGCCGGCCGCGGTCATCGGGACCAGCACCTCCGTCTCGAAGGAGTACGCCTCCAGCTGCGGCAGCGCGGCGATCGCCTTGGAGCCTAGAAAGTAGCACCCGGCATTGACATACCCCGGACCACTCCCTCCTTTCTCCCTGAAGCGCGTGATCCTGCCGGAATCGCACTCCACGGCGCCATAACGCGCAACGTCATCCACCCGCGCGAGAGCCACGCCGATGTTCGCGCCGGATTCCGATACCGCATCGGCAATCCCGGCCGCACTGTAGTCGAGGTAGGTATCGCCGTTGAGCACATGCACCGCGTTGCCGCGCAGTCGCTGGCAGGCCTGCCGCACGGCTCCGCCAGTCCCCAGCGCATGCTGCTCGACCGAATACTCCACCTGCATGCCTCGCCATGAGGCGCCAATCGCCGCCTCCACCACATCGGACATGTAACCCGTGGCCAGCACCACGTGGCGGATGCCGTTGTCGGCCAATTGGTCCATCACCCAAGCGAGGAACGGCCGTCCCGCCACAGGCGCCAACGGTTTGGGCAGGTCCGGCACCACGGCACGCAGCCGCGTGCCGAGCCCGCCGACCAGCACGATGGCTTCGTCAGCGGGCTTCACGCGGGTGCATCTCCGACTCGATAAGGGCGCACAACAGGTGGCCCAGGAACTCATGGCCCTCCTGGATGCGCGGGGTCTCGCTGGAGGGCACCTGGAAGCAGGTCGTGCACAGGGGCGCCAACTTGCCACCGCCCTCGCCGGTGAAGCCGATCACCGCGATCCCGCGCTCGCGGGCGGCGTGCGCCGCACGCAACACGTTGGGCGAATTACCGGACGTCGAAATGGCGATCAGCACGTCACCACCTCGTCCCAGCGCCTCCACCTGCCTCGCAAATGTGTAGTCGTAACCGTAGTCGTTGCCGACTGCGGTGAGGATGCTGGTGTCCGTCGTCAGCGCGACCGCCGCCAGGCCGGGACGGTCGTAGTAGAAGCGGCTCACCAGTTCACCCGCCCAGTGCTGGGCGTCGGCGGCACTGCCGCCGTTGCCGGCGAACATCAGCTTGCCACCCGCACGCAGCGCACCCACGCACACGTCCACGGCGCGCACCAGGTCATCGGCGATGGTGGCGTCGCCCGACATCCGCTGGAAATTGGCCAGCGCCTTCCGGAACTCGGCGGAAATGAAATCCTTCATCGGTTGGCCCTCCAGGCGACGGCGCCATGCGGATTGAAGTGGAAATCGAGCAGGGTGCCACCCTGCATCCGCAGCGCGGCCGAAAGCCGCACCCGGTCTCCCGGATCGCACACGAACATCATGAAGCCGCCGCCACCGGCGCCGGACACCTTGGTCGCCACGGCGCCGTGCGCCATGGCCGTCGCCTCGGCCGCGTCGATCATCGGGTTGGTGATGCTGGCCGCCATCCGCTTCTTCGCCTCCCAGCCGCGCTGGAAGGTGCGCGCGAACGCATCAAGGTCACCGCGCAGCAGCGACTCCTTCATCTGCACGGCCTCGAGCTTCAGCTCGTGCATCGCGTCCACGGACCGCTGGACGCCACCGGCTGCATTCCGCGCCTGCTCGTCGATGATCCGCGCGGACTCGCGCGACACCCCGGTGAAGTACAGCAGCAACGAGGCTTCCAGCTCCGCCAGCAGCCAATCCTTCATCCGCAGCGGATTGACGATCACGCGATCACCCGCATGGAACTCCATGAAGTTGAAGCCGCCAAACGCCGCCGCGTACTGGTCCTGCTTGCCACCGGCCAGCCCCAGGTCCTCGCGCTCGATGGCGTACGCAAGGTGCGCGACCTCGTACTCGCCCAGCGGCAGCGAGAAGTACTCCGACAGGGCCGTGACCAGCGCCACCACCAAGGTGGACGACGAACCAAGCCCGGACCCCGGCGGCGCATCGGAAAAAGTACGGATCCGCAGTGGCGGTCGCTCGCCGTTGAGGAAGTCGCGACAGATGCGCAGGTACGCGCCCGCCAGCAGCTTGACCCCCGGATCCACCGACTCCGCGTCAGCGGGCTCGCAACGCGCGTGCACGCCCTGGTCCTGCGCGTGCAACTCAAGCTCGCCATGGCCTGCGTCATCCACGGTGGCATAGGCGTACTTGTCGATGGTCGCGTTCATCACTGCGCCACCGTGCAGGTCGCAATACGGCGCGACATCGGTGCCACCGCCAGCCAGCCCCAGGCGCAGCGGCGCCCTCGCACGCACGATCACGCCGTCGCCTCCGTCCGCGCACCGGCGGGCAGGCCGCATGCATCCAGCAGCGCGGCGGCCATGGCCTGGCGCGAGTACCGCGCACTCACGTATTCCGCTCCCGCGCGCGACGCCTTGCGCCAACGCGCATCGTCGCCGAGCAGCGCCACGATGGCCTGCGCGATGGCCTGCTCGTCGTCATGCACATCGGCCACGCTGGCCAGGCCAGGCAGCCCCTGGGCGCCGACCGTGGTCGTCACCAGCGGCAACCCCTGCTGCAGGGCCTCCACCACTTTGCTCTTCACCCCTGCGCCAAAACGCAGCGGCACCGCCGCCACCCGCGCGCTGCCATAACGCCGCGCCAGTTCGGCATCGGAGACAAACCCGGTGACTTCGACCCGCGAACCCGCGAGCGCACGCACCCGTTCGGTGGGATTGGAGCCGACCAGCGCCACGCGCACGTCGGGGTGCACGGCCCATACGTGCGGCATGATGGCTTCCACCAGCCATTGCGCCGCGTCGACGTTGGGCGGATGCCCGAAACCGGCAACGAACAGCACGCCAGCGCGCGCGTCCGGCTCGGCACCGCCGACGAAGTCATCCCAGGCATAGGCGTTGATGCCACGCGCATCCACGCCGGGCTCCAGCGCCTTCACCTGCATGGCCTCGTCGTCGGAGGGGTACAGGACCACGTCGCTGGCACGCCAGAGGCCACGTTCCATCGCCTCCATGGCGGCGCAGGCGGCGTCCGGCGCCGTCCCGGTACCCAGGACCCGCGCTTCGTCCTGCATGCGGCGGAAATGCAGGTCGTGGCCGTAGTAGACGATCCGGCCGCGGCAATGCCGGCGCACCACATCGACCAGCGGCGCGGCGACATGCGGCCGCGACAGCAGCACCGCATCGAAGGAGCCACCGTGCTCGCGCATCAGGCGTTCGAAGCCGCCCTTCCAGCCGCGGCCGTAATAGACCTCCACGCCCATGCGCTGCAGCGCGGGCGAGTACTCGGGGTCGCGGTGCAGGTTCTCGGGCCAGAACTTGACCACGCAGCCCGCTTCCACCAGCCGCTGCAGGAAGGCGAACATCGTGCGCGAGCCCGCGTCGCGGTCGGGTTGCGGCACGTAGTGATCGACCACCAGCACCACCGGCCGGTCCCAGGCACGGTCGCGCGCGCGCAGCAGGTCCATCCCGTTCGGGTAGTGCCGGGCCAGCACGTCGCGCCAGCGCTGCAGGAAGGTCTTCTGGTTGGCCACCTGGTATGCCTTGATCCCGGCCCCGGTATCGGTGCCGTGCGAAATTCCCTCATGGTGCACCACCACCGAGAACGGCGTGTAGTACACCTCCAGCCCTTGCGCCCGCACCTGGAAGGCCAGGTCGGAATCTTCACTGTAGGCGGGGACATAGCGCACATCGAAGCCCCCCAGCGCACGGAACAGCGCCGTGGGCAGCAACAATGAAGCACCGGAGCAGTAGTCCACCCGGCGCACGTAATTGAACTCGGCGGCCTCCGGATCGCCGAGGCGACCCCAATTCCAGGCCGAGGCGTCGCGCCACACGATACCGCCCGCCTCCTGCAGCCGGCCATCGGGATACACCAGTTTGGAGCCGACCATGCCGGCATCCGCATGCGTCTCCATCACCCGCACCAGCTCGTCCAGCCAGCCCGGCAGAACCTCGGTGTCGTTGTTGAGGAAGCAGACGTAGTGGCCGCGGGCCAAGTCGAGCGCCTGGTTGCACGACAGCAGGAAACCGAGGTTCTCCACATTCTCGTGGTAGCGCAGGCCCGGCACCCCACGGAATGCCTTCATGGCCGGATCGTCCGAACGATCCTCCAACACGAGAACTTCGAATGTGGTGCGGTCCGCCAGCTGGGCCAGCGAGCGCAAGCAGCGTGAGGTGTAGTCGGGCTTGCCGTAGGTGGGCACGACCACCGTCACGACCGGGTCAGCCACCTGCGGAAACGACAGGCCGTCTGTCCAACCGGCGGCATCGCCAAGCGCGTGTTCGATCGGCGACGCGAGCGGGCTCAAGGATGGCGCCTGCAGCAACGGCGCAGCCGGCAAGTCCACCTGCGTTGGCGTGCCCCTGACCCGGGCCATCAACCACCGCAACGGCGCGGTCATCCGCCACGACGTAGACCCCAGCACCTGGTCCATGTGCTCGGTCAATGTCATCGCGTGGCCCTGCCAGGCGCGCGCCGTCTCCGCCCACACGTCAGCCCGCTGAACGACTGCCTCCAAGGCACCTCGTGTGTCGGCGAGCTGACGAGAAAGGGTTTGATGTGCATCGCGCGCATCGCCAAGCTGACGGGAAAGCGCCTCATACGCACCGCGCTCGCGCGCAAGCTCACTATCCAGACGCTGCGCCCACGCGATCGCATCCGCATGTTCCTGCACGGCCTTGCCATGCCATTCACGGACTTCGGCCAGTTGTGCATCCAACGCCAATGCCCAACCGGTACGCTCCTCCAACTCGCGACGTACGGCCCCGACCTCGGCTTTCGCCTCGGTCGCGTCGTGGCGGTTGACCATCAACATCGCCGAGAGCCCGTCCACCACCCCCCGCGCGGGCGCAAGCAATCGATCGAACGTCGCCGCGGCCGCTTCCAGCGCGGGCAGGGCGACATCACGGTCGCCTACGGCGGCGGCCAGGGGATACACCAACGGAGCGCATTCCGGGTCTGGCGCGCGCGCAGCGTGGTGATGGCGCAACGGCGGCGCCAACCAGGCATCCACGGCCGCGTCCACGTCGGCGTCACGGCGCACGGGTAGTTCCAACGCCGCGGCCACGCGCTCGATCTCTACCCGCCAATTCTCCAGCATCGCGTCATAGGACAGCACCGTATGCGGCAGCCCCTGCGTGTCCGCAACCGATTCCAGCAGATGGCGCGCCCACAGCAACTGCCCCACCGCCTCGGGCAGGTTGTCGCGGCGCTGCAACGACTGCGCCACCTCCAGCGGGCTGCGGGTGACCAGCAGCGCCTTGGTGGCCACGCCGCGCGCCTGCAGCAGGTCCCGCCACAGCGGCACGAAGCGGCACATGCGCGGGTCCTTCACCGCCCAGAACGGGGCCTGGCCGAACTCCCGATCCACCACGCGCTGCAGCGCCTCGCGGGCCACCTGCGCGGCCTGCGACCCCAACCAATCGACCGGCAGCGGCCTGGGGTCATCCCAGGCCATGCCCAGGTCCGCCAGCAACCGCTCATGCACGGCCACGACCGCCTGGTGCTCCCAGAAGCCCCCCGGGTTGTCACGCCCCGCGGCCATGAGTTCAGAGCCGAGGTCCGCACCCAGCAGGTTCAACGCACGCGTCACGGCAGAGGTACCGCTGCGATGCATCCCCAGCACCAGCACGGCCACGGGCGCACCGGTGTACCCCGGGCTGGCAACGGCGGTCATTTAAGAAAATAACAAGCAGACATTCGGGCGATTATACCGGTGCGCCCCGGCTCCCCGCGCCGCCGCGGTCAGGCCCAGTCCAGCCCAAATTGTGTGCGCGCCGTCGCCATTTCCCGCCGCAGCAGCCAACTCAGCACCCTCCAGCGCAAACCGCGCCGCGGCAAGGGCGGGTACCCGCCTTCAAACACCCGCGGGAATGTCATGTCCGCCACGGGCTCAACCCCTAGAAAGCGGCACACACGCGCCAAGGTTTCCGCCGGTGCTGCCGCCAACTCCTCATTGCGCAACACCAGCACTTGCTCGCGGGGAAAGTGTGCGTACAGGTTGGATAACTGCGCCGCATAATCCCCGCGTCGGCGGTAACTGTGCCGGCGCAGCGGCGACCGGGGCGCCAGGTCATCCAAGTGACCGCGCAAGCGCCAACGCTCCAGCAGCATGGCGGGCCAGAACGGCCAGGACTCCCAGCCCCGCTGCCGCTCCATCCGGTAGTGGGAATACGCCCGCTCCACCGGATGGCGCAGGATCAGGACCCAGCGCATGCGCGGGTTGTAGGCCGCAATGCGCCGCACGATGCGTGGCAAGAACACATAGACGGGCGTGGCATCTCCGTGGATGCGTGGCACCGCCGTGGTGACATCGCCAAAATGCGCCGCGTACCACGCATCGACGTCTGCCGCCGACCAGCCCTCATCAAAGTCCGGGGCGTCAAACACGTGGGCCTCCTTGTCCCGCGGCAGCGCCAAACCGGGATGGCAGGCCAGAAACTTTGCCAGCGCGGTCGTGCCCCCCTTCTGCACGCCGCCCACCACAAACTCGACCCGCGGCGGGCTCATGCGCCCCCTCCAGCGGCGAGGCCATCCGCCAGATCCACGATGTCGGTCTCGCGGTAATAGTCCCGCCAGGCGCCAGGCGCAGCCAACAGGCGTTCTGCCAGACCACGGCACTGTCCGGCGTCGTACAGCCGACTGGCATTGCGTTCTTCCAGCGGCCGGCACGGAACCGCCAGCCCGGTCGCGCGCGCCAGCACCGCACCACCGCTGGCCACCACCTGCTCGTAGGCCAGGATCCGCTCCGGCGGCAGGTACGCCGCATACCGGGAGAACACCCAGTCCAGCAACAGCAACTGGCGCCCCACCCGATCCGGCTCCGCATCCAGCCGCGCCCTGAGCGACGGGTCCAACCGCTCGCCCGCCGGCATCCGGCCCTGTGTCACCGGCAGGTCCACCGAATGCCACGACGCCAACACCGCCAACGGGTTGCGGATCACCGCAAAGGTCTCAAAGCGCGTCGCGAGCTGCGGCAGCAGCGCGGTAAAGGCCGCGTTGTGCTTGATCACCAGTGTGAACGCCGGGCCAAGCGGCTTGTCGATGCGGATCTCGCCGCGATGCGCCTGCCTGATGCGCTGCCCATCCGTGCCACGCTGATGGCCGAACGGATTGTCGGGTACCGCACCCCCGACGTGGTTGGAGATGGCGCGCCCCTGCGCCAGCAGCGATGCCCGCGACTGCGCGAAAAAGGCGTCGATCATGTCCAGTGCAGCCTCGGGGTCATCCTGCGGAAGCCGCTCCACCTCCATCGGCTCGAACAGGGCGACGGCGTTGTCCGCCTCACCCAGCAGACGGCAGCACAGCGTGGTGCCCGAACGCGGCACACCCGTCAACGCAATCCGGCGTCCACCAGTATTCACGGCGTGCACACTTCGTCGAGCAGGTGGCCGAAGGCCTCGCGTTCCGCCGCAAGCGAGTGCCGCGCGGCCGTGGCCCGGCCGGCCGCCACCAGCGACTGGCTGTCCCGGTCCGACAACAGGCGCTCCACCGCAGTGACCAGCGCGGGCACGTCGGCGGGCGGCATCAGGCAATTGACCCCGTCCCGGGCGTACTCGCCGCTGCCACCACAGGGCGGCATCACCACCGGGCACCCCAGGGCCATGGCCTCCAGTCCCGGCAGGAAGAAGCCCTCGGTCGCATGCGGCAGCAGCACCGCCACGCGGGCCCCGGCCAGCGCCGCCAGAAAGCGCGGGCGCGGCAACCACCCATCCGACAACTCCGACGCAATGCCACGTTCGCGCAATGCCGCCTGCAATGCCGCACCCAGCGCCGGCTGCTTGAGTGCACCGATGAACACACCGGAGCGGGACCCGCTGGCCTGCGCCACCGCAGGCAGTGCAAGGCCCGCCGGGATGGTGCGTACCGGGCCATTGACCTCACCGGTGGCCAGGATCGCATCGGCCACGGCGGTGCTTACGCAGATCCGCCACGCACGGCGGCGCAGGAAGTCGCGTAAAGGCAGATCAGGATCCGGCCGTGCATGCCGCACATGCTGCACCAGGTTGATCACGCACGGAGCACCCGGGCTCGAGTCCGAGCCCGCTGGCAGCGCCTGCCAGTCCATGCCTGCAAGGAAGACGATGTCCGCCTCACCCGGCTGCCACGCCCGCACGATCCGTTCGGGCGTCTCCATCCACGGATTGCTGGCATCGCACAAGGAATCGGCTGTCAGATACACCTGCGCATCCCACCCCAGTGCGAGTGCGTGGTTGAAGTAGTCCCAGACCTTGCCGTGGCCCCCGGTATATCCCCGGAAGTCCCGATGGAACAGCATGCGTCCGCAGCTCATGCCCCGGACCCGACTCCGGACTCGACCCCGGTCCCAACCTCGATTTCCATCGGCACCGGGAACAGGCCGGTAAAGCGGTCGCGGCTGTCATCCACCACCTCGAACGACAGCCACCCTTCCTGGCGCGACAACACCGTGGTCCGTTCCAACGCCGGCGAATCCACCACGCGGGTGCGGATGCGGTAGATGCCCTGCTGGAAGGACGCCGCCATCGCCACGCGCAGGCGAGCCACGCCTTCGGTCCGGGGCAGCGCGATCCGGCGCCCGGTCAGCTGCAGGCCGCGCCCGTCCAGCACGTCAAAAATCAGGTGCGGATGCTCCACCGCCGCGTGCAGCCGCACCTGCAGTTGCGCGTCCAAGCGGTCGCCATGGCGCAGCGCCACGTGGCGCGCGCCGCCGTTCACCGTGGCCCCCACCACGCAGGCATCGGCCAACCCATAGCCACCGTCGATACGCTCCAGTTGCTCCGCACGCTGGTCCTGCAGTGCCGTCAGGGCGCGCTTGTGGGTACGGTGCAGGTATTCGGTGATGACTTCATCCGGCAACCCCTCCATCACGATGCGCCCGCGCTCCAGCAGCATGGCGCGATGGCAGAACGCCTTGACCGCGTTGAGGTCGTGGCCGACGAACAGCAGCGTGGTGCCGCGCGACAGGATCTGGTCGATCCGCGCCATCGCCTTGGCCTGGAACGCCGCATCACCCACCGCCAGCGCCTCGTCCACGATCAGGATGTCCGGGTCGGTATGCACCTGCACCGCGAACGCCAGGCGCAATGCCATGCCCGAGCTGTAGGTCTTGACCGGTTCGTCGATGTAGTCGCCGATGTCGGCGAAGGCGACGATGTCGTCCATGCGCTCGCGCACCTGCGCGGGCGTCAGGCCCAGGATGGCGGCGTTGACCTTGACGTTTTCGCGGCCGGTGAGCTCGGGGTTGAAGCCGGAACCCAGCTCCAGCAGAGCGGCGACCCGACCGTTGACCACAACGGTGCCTTCGCTGGGGGGCAAAACCCCGGCGACGATCTGCAGCAAGGTGCTCTTGCCGCTGCCATTGTGGCCGATGATGCCCAGCGCCTCACCGCGGCCCAGCGTGAAGCTGAGTGCGCGCAAAGCCTGGTGGTAGTGCAGGCGTTCCGCGGCTTGCTTTCGCAGCCACCCTGCGAGCAACGGGAATGGAATCAACACCGACAACCGGTACAACAGCGGCACCCACAAGCGACTGGCGGGCGTTGCCCAGAGCCGGTAGGTCTTGCTGACGTCGCGGACCGAGAGTGCCGGCTGCACCGCTGCATCAGCCGGTAGGATCGGGGAAGCAATCAAGCGGGGGTGGCCTGTGTCGGGAGGCCTGGAACCGAGGCCACGACGAGTGTGTAAGGCCCACAAGGATAAGCCAAAACAAAAAAGGACGGGCGGCTTGCGCCGCCCGTCCCGGGTTACCTCACTGAGCCAGGATTAACGCTTGTCCGGGGTCAGGTTGGTGATGGTGCCGGTTTCCAGGTTGCGGTTCAGGGCCGAGCCCACCAGGCCGGCGCACTCGCCGTCGGCGGTCACGTACCAGCGACCAGCGCCGTCGCCGAAGCTGCCGGTGCCCTTGGCCGAACCGTTCTCCAGGTCTTCCGAGTTCAGCGTGACCGAGGTGCCCACGGCCATGTTGAACTTGATGGTGCTGTCACCGGCGACGCCGTTGTCGTCCTGGGCGGTCAGGGTGACCGGGCAGGTGATCGGGCCGTTGTTGGTGAAGCGCAGGAACGACTGGGCACGGCTGTTGGCGGCCGGGTTGACGTTCTGGAACTCCAGCACGGTGCCGTTGTAGCGCAGCGGCAGCAGGGCGCCGAGGCGGGCCGACGGATCGATCACGTTGGCGTTGGCGAAGTCGATCTCGACGTTGGCATCCACCAGCTGCGGCACGATGGCGGTCGCGGCGGTGGTGGCGAAGCAGACGAACAGCGTGCCGCCGTTGGCGCCACCCCAGTCAGCCGCGACGGTATCGAAGGTGATCGTGTTGCCGCCGCTGATGATGCCGTTGCCGTTGCCACCGCCGATGGCGGCATCGCAGTTGGCGGCCGCGCTCAGGTACACGCGGTCATTGCCCGTGGCGGCATTGAACGCACCGAAGTCGGTACCGGTCACGGTCACGGCGATAGCGTCGTTAGCGGCGTCGTACTGGAACACACCCGCGCCCGGGGTGCCGGAGTTGTTGGCACCGGTGAAGCCGTCAGCGCGCACGGCACCCAGAGCACCCACCTGAGTGATGCCCAGGGCGATCGAGCCGGCGTTGAACTGCAGACGGTCGGTGTCAGCGCTACCACAGCTGTTGCCGATCTGGCCGTTCGGCGAGAAGCGCAGCTTGGCGGCCACGGTCGGGTTGGTGCAGGTGCCGACGTCGATGCGCTTCAGGGTGTCACCGTTCTGCGGGTTGACCACCACCGTGGTGCCCTCGACCGAGGTCGCCAGCGCGGCGCCGGTGATGGTCTGGAACACCTGCGCGGTGTTGGAGTCGAACAGCTCGATGGTCACCGGGACCGAGCCACCGTTGGCCAGCGCGCCAAGGTTGATCAGGTCGATGTCGCCCGCAGCCCAGTTCAGGAGCGCACCCACGGTGATGTTCGGGACGGCCGGGGCCGGGGCCGGGGTGACCGAGAACACGGCAGTGGCCGAACCGGCCGCCGGAATCGCAGCGGCAAGTGCCGGCGCGGAGTAGCCGACAAGAGCAGCGCCCTGCGTCGGAGCAACCGTCGTGGTGGCGAAACGCACGCCATTGCCCAGCGTCACGCGCACGCCGAAGCCAGTGGTGCGGCCGATGATGTTGTCGGTCGAGACGGTGGAAATGGTGTACGCCGCCGTGTTCGAGATGGCGGCGTTCTGGCTGCCGAACAGGTTGCTGGCGAACGTGGAATTCGTGTTGGCCGGGTAACCGGCCGTGGCCGCCATCGCAACGGCCGGCAGCGACAGGGCTGCGGCAACGGCGAGCGCGACGGTGTTCTTGTGGAACTTCGACATGTCGATCAACTCCATGAGGTTTTGAAAGTTAACTTACGTGTAGCTCTTTACCGGCCACCTGCTTACCCCGGTACCGTTGGGCACGCCCTCTGGCAACCGGTCGCTTTCGTGAACCCGACAAAGAGGTTTAATGAAACATCCCCTCGAGTCCCCGGACAGCAAGCTACGGGGGGCACGTTAACCAAGCGTTACTGCATCCGTCAAGCGTTCGTAAAGCGGGCAGCGTCCCCTCCCCCCTTTGCGGCCCCTGCTCGCCGCCCAAAAAGGGCGTCAGCAGAGAAAGATTCTTGAGTTTGTTCAGCCTGTCAAGGCCGCAGGCACCCCGGGCGCCACGATTTTGACACACTAAATAGTGTACCAACGGGCACCAGGTGTGCACCCGGTCACGAACCGGATCATACGGCAATGTCGTTGGCACTGGTGATGGCCAGGATGATGCCGATCATGATCACGCCAATCATCGAGCCGATCAGCAGGATGGCGATGGGCTCCAGAAGCGCCAGAAACTGCTTCATGCGCGTGCGCCCGGACTCCTCGCACATGCGCGCCAGCGACTGCAGCATGGCCGGCAACTCGCCCGAGCGCTCGCCCACCCGCACCAGGTTGTAGCCGGTGGCGGTCAAGGTGCCCTGTTCCTCCAGCGCATCGGCCAGCGTGCCGCCATTGCGCACCGTACGGGACGCTTCCTCCAGCCGCGCCCGGCGGCCCGGGGCCCTCACACCCGCCTGGGCCAGCCCGAGGGCCTCCATCAGCGGCACGCGGTTGCCCAGCAGCGTGGCCAGGATCCGCGCCCACGCGGCGGTCTCGGACTCCACCCGCCACGTGCCCAGCACGGGGACGCGCTCGAGCTTTTCGTACCAGCGCGCCACGGTAATGGGGTTGCGCAACGCACGCACCAGCCCTGCTGCTGCCACTCCCACGAGCAGCAGCACCAGCCAGAAGTACTCGCGCGCGAGCATGCCCGTGTTGAGCACCGCCCACGCCAGGAATGGCAGGTCATCGGCCCGTTTCAGCAGCGCGGCAAACTTGGGCACCACGAAGGTAAACATCATCACCACTGCGCCCAGCCCGGCCAGCACCAGAATGGCCGGATAGGTCAGTGCCTGCCGCACCTCGCCGCGCACGGCGCGGTCGTATTCCATCTGCGCGACTGCGTCGCTCAGCGCCCGCCCCAGCAGACCGGCCTTCTCTCCACTGCGCACCAGCGTGCCGACGTACTCGGGCAGCGGCAGCCCGGAGGCCCCCAGCACCTGCGAGAATGGCTGCCCCTGGCGCAGCCCTGCGGACATGCCCTCGAAGGCCTGGAGCAGGCGCGGGTGGTGCGCGGAACGTACCTGGGCGGACACCGCCTCGGCCAGGCCAACACCCGAGTTCAGCAGCGTCGACAGTTCGTGCAGCGCCAGGATGATATCGCCGGTGTGGAGGCGTCGCTCGCGGCGGCGCCCTTGCGGCAGCGCCCGCCCGCCCCCGGCATGAAGCGCAACCACCGACAGACCACGGCGCTCCAGCAGGCGGGCCGCTTCACGTTCGGACTGCGCACTCAGCTCGCCGGAGAGCGCGACCCCGTCGGCGTTGAGCGCCTGGAAGTGGTAGAGCGGCATGTCGTCAGACCGCCGTCACGCGCAGCACCTCGTCCACCGAGGTCACGCCCTGCCAGGCCTTGAGCAGCCCGTCCTCACGCAGGAAGCGGTGACCGCGTTCACGCGCCATGGCCCGCAACTGCTGTTGGCTGGCACCGCTGACCACCGCCTGCTGCATGGTCTCATCCACCGGCACCAGCTCGTAGATGCCCACCCGCCCCCGATAGCCGGTGTGTTGGCACTGCGCGCACCCGACCGGCTCATGCCAGCGTGCGGGCGCATCGCCCAGCACGCGCCGGGCCCACTGGGCGGTTTCGTCGGCGATGGCGGGCAGCACATGCGTGGCGGGCTTGGCGCAATGCGGGCACAGGCGCCGCACCAGGCGCTGGGCCTGCACGCCCTTGAGCGGGGTGGCCACCAGGAACGGCTCCACCCCCATGTCGATCAATCGGGTGAAGGCGCCCAGCGCATCATTGGTGTGCACCGTGGACAGGACCAGATGCCCGGTCAGCGCGGCTTGGATGGCGATTTCGGCGGTTTCACGGTCACGGATTTCACCCACCATGATCACGTCCGGGTCCTGGCGCAGGATGGAGCGCAACACGCTGGCAAACGTCAAACCGATATCCGCATGGGTCTGGATCTGGGTGATGCCAGGGAGTTGAAACTCCACCGGGTCCTCGACGGTGATGATTTTCTTCAACCCGTCATTGCTGGCCGCCAGCGCCGCATACAGTGTGGTCGATTTGCCTGAACCGGTAGGGCCGGTGACCAGCACAATGCCGTGCGCCTCACGGGTCCACCCGCTGAGCATCTCCAGATGGTCGGGCGCCATGCCCAGCAGGTCCAGGCCCAGGTCCTTGCGCTCCTTGGGCAGCAGGCGCAGCACGATCGACTCGCCATGCACGCCCGGCAACGCCGAGGCGCGGATGTCCATGGCCTGGCCGCTGGCTCGCACGCTCAACCGCCCGTCCTGCGGCAACCGGCGCTCGGCGATATCCATGCCCGAGATCAGCTTGAGCCGCGACGCCACCGCATTGAAACGCTCCCGCGGCAATTGCAGGCGGGTGTACAGCACGCCATCAATACGGAAACGCACGGTGAACTGGTGCTCATCGGGCTCCAGGTGGATGTCGGACGCGCGCTGCTCGACCGCTTGCGCCATCAAGCTGTTGACCAACTCGACGACGGGCGCCTCCTCGGCCAGCTCCCGCAGATGACGCACATCGTCCGCGCCGGGTTCGCTTTCGCGCGAAGCCTGCGCCAACGCGTCCAGGGTGCGCTCGATGGTCTGCGAGGCGGCCAACACCGGCCTGATCTCACGGTGCGGGTACAAGTAAGCCAGTGCTTCCTGGAGGGGGAGATCCAATGGGTCGCGACTGGCACACCATGCCTGGCCCTCACCGTCCTCCCAAAGCAGCGCCCCCTGATCCACCATCCAGTCGGTGGACGCCGCGTCGGTCCCAGGAACGACCCACTCGGCCACGGTGGCCGGCAATTCCACATCGCGGCCGGCCACGGGGAGCCCCAACTGGGCCGACAATGCATCCAGTAGC
The DNA here is from genome assembly GCF_007830115.1 of Aerolutibacter ruishenii. Taxonomy (GTDB): domain Bacteria; phylum Pseudomonadota; class Gammaproteobacteria; order Xanthomonadales; family Xanthomonadaceae; genus Aerolutibacter; species Aerolutibacter ruishenii. The sequence goes on from NZ_VLKP01000001.1 coordinate 283,919, forward strand.
TGATCCTCCGACAGCGCGCCGATGCGAATCAACAGGCTCCCCAGCCGCCCGCCCACGCTCCGCTGCAGTTCGACCGCACGTTCCAGGTCCGCAGGTCGCACTGCCCCACGCTCCAACAGGATCTCCCCCAGCAGCATCGGGGCGGGCAGTTCGGCTGGAGTGGCGTTCATTGGCACCATGGAAAGCACGGTCGCGGTTGCAAGCATTGTCCCGGATCGCCCGGGGGATGTCTTCCCCCGCGCAGGTCACAGCAGATCCGCAAACCCCCTCCGCAGCACCGAAAATGTCAGCCACCCCAATGCAAGCAGGGCGGCTGCAGCGGAAAAATACAGCCCAAGGGCTGACGGATCCGGCCAAATGCCGCGCAGGATGCAGTCGCGCAACGCCTCGGTCGGCCAACTGATGGGGTTGATGTCGATCACGCCCGCCAACGCAGGCGGGACCATGCTGCGCGGGAAGAACACCGTGCCCGTGAACATGGCGATCATGACCAGCACCGTGGCCACTTGCCCCAGGTCGCGCAGGTACACGCCCAAGCCGGCGAACACGAGCGCCAATCCATACAGCAGGGCAAGATACGGAAGCAGGATCAACGGCGCCGCCAGCGCCGAAAGGTGCCACCCCTCGCCCAAGGTGCCGTTGACCACCACCAGCAGTGCGAACCCCACCACGGCGTGGACCAAGGCGCTGCCCAACGGCACCGCCACCAGCACGGGCAAGGGGAACACCATCTTGCGCACGAAGTTGCTGTTCCGCTGCATCAGCCCCGGCGACTGGCCCACCGCTTCCGCGAACAAGCCATGCACCAGCAACCCGGTGAAAAGATTGAGCGCAAACCCCAGATGGTCGCCGTCGGCCAAGCCTGGCCAGCGGGCCCGGAAAACCGCCCCAAACACGAAACCGTATACCGCCAGCATCACCAGCGGCATGATGACGGGCCAGGCCCGGCCCAGCAGGGTGCCGCGGTAGCGCACCGCCACATCCTGCGCAACCAGGGTGCGCCAGAGGGTGAACAGTTCAAGCGGTCGCTGAAAGTGAACGCGGCTCATGCGGGCAGTGGGCCCTTGATGCAAAGGCCGTAAGGGTAACAGCCAATCCCCTGCCGGGCTTCGTACAGGGAAGCGTGACAGCAAAGGCGCTAGAATCGGCAGCTGCGTTCCCCTACCACCGGATTTCCGCCCATGCGTTCTCGCCTTGCCGCCCGACACTCCGCGCAAGCCTCCCGCGGCTTCACCCTGCTCGAAATGATCGTGGTGCTCGTGATCATCGGGTTGATCATGGGCCTGGTGGGACCGCGACTCTTCAGCCAAGCCGACAAGGCCAAGGTACAGACGGCCGAGACGCAAGTCCGGATGCTGCGGGGAACCCTGGAAACGATGCGCCTGGACATCGGGCGCCTGCCCACCGAGGAAGAGGGGCTTGCACTGCTGGCCGAGCGCCCATCGAATACCCAGCTTGCCCAGCGCTGGCAGGGCCCGTACCTGGAAGATGGGGTCCCTCAGGACCCGTGGGGCAATGCCTACCAGTACGCCCCGAAGCCTTCGGGCAACCACGCATTTTCACTGTTTTCGCTCGGAGCCGATGGTCAACCCGGCGGTGAGGGCAATGACGCGGATATCGGCCAACTCCCCGACCAATGACGCCCCTGCGCGGCTACACGCTGCTGGAAATGGTGGTCGTGATGGCATTGCTGGCCTTGGCGACCGCCATGGTGGCTCCGTCAAGCTATCGGATGATCCGGACCTGGCGCGAAGCGGACAAGGTTGAGCGCGTGTTGCGTGATCTCGCCACTCTGCCAGTCACCGCACGGGCCAAGGGCAGGGAGTGGCGCTTGAAGCCGGATGACGCCCAGGAGCTCTCGAAGGCGATAGCGATGCCAGAGGGGTGGCGGTTGAATCTTGACACCCCGTTGGTGGTGCGGGCCAATGGTGCGTGCAACGGGGCCAGTGGCACGTTGCAGACGGGTTACCAGACGCTCCCGTTCAAGCTCGAAGCCCCCTTTTGCCGGGTGCGGCTCCTGCCGGCGGGCACCAAGTGATCCGCGCGCCAAGCACCCGCCACGCGCAAGGCTTCTCGTTGCTGGAAGCCATCGTCGCGATGGTGGTGATGGCGTCGACCCTGTTGGTGCTGTACGGGTGGCTTTCGTCCAGCACATTGGCGCTGACACGCGTACAGGCTCAGTCACGGGCCCTTGAGGATGCGCGATCCGCCTTGGCCATCATGGAGACCGTCAATCCCATGCTGGACCCACGCGGACAACGAACCATTGGGCCGATCAGCGTCGCTTGGCAGGCGACGCCAGCGTTTGCGCGCCGTAGCGGCATCAGCCGGGCAGGTATGCCCACGCTGTTCGATTTCACGCTGTTTGACGTTGACGTCAAGGTCACGCGCGAAGGACGTCTGGTCAAACAATTCCGCTTGCGCCGTGCGGGATGGGAAGCGGTCAGGGACTTGAGCGGCGAAGCGGACTGATTGCGCCATGAGCAAATCCATGTCGGGGCTGACATTGCTGGAAATGATGGTGGTCCTGATGATTGCCAGCATGGCCTTGGCCTTGGGGTTCCAGTCACTGAGCCAATGGCAGCGCGCCAATGCCGCCATTGCGACCCTCGGCAGCGACGCGCGGCATTCGGCACTCACCGAAAGCTGGCTTCGCGCGTCCCTGCACGGCCTCGTCGCAACAGTCCCCGTCAGCTTCAGCGGAGACGCAACGCAGTTGCACGGTGTGACACTTGCGCCGGTCCTGGCCAGTCAGGGCGGGGCGACGGCGGTTCGCTGGAAGCTGGACACATCCCCCCGCGCCGGCCCGGCGCTGGTACTGGAAGAGGACGGCACCACGATGCGACTGCCGCTCTCGGACACACGAGCCGCGCACTTCACGTATCTGGACAAGGACGGCCGCGATCACCGCGAGTGGCCACCGGCCCTTGGTGTCGGCGACCAGCTGCCGGCGGCGGTTGCCCTGGTTCGGGTGGGCGCGGAGGGCGCCGCCTCCCGAATCTGGGTCACCGAGATTTTCGGACCACGCAACCCAACCGACCTTCCCTACGAGCCGGACCGTGATTAGGCCGCCCCGCCCCCCCCAGCAAGCCAGCGGCTTTGTCCTGGTAATCGTGCTGGCCTTGTTGGTGGTCCTGACGCTGTTGGCGAGCTCCGTCGCGGTCACGGCCAGTCAAGCCGTAAGCGAGGCACAGGCCAATCTCGACCAGTTCGACCGTGAACTAGAGGCGGTGTCCACCCGAGACACGCTGCTGTTCATGCTGTCCACGCAGCCACGCACACTTGCCGGCCTCACCGTGGACGATGCCAAGGCGCAGGCCTCCCGGATTCCAGCGGATGAGGATCTGGACGGAGTGGCCGTGATGCCCGTGGGCAACGAAATCAAGCTGGATGGAACCGCCTACGCAGGCCTGGGCGATATCGTGTTCTCGCTGCAGGACGACCGCGGCCTGATCAGTCCGAACTGGTCACCCCCTGCGCTCATCAATGGGTTCTATTCGAGCCTGAAAGTCCCTCCCGACCAGTGGAATGCACTGGACGCCAAACGCCTGGACTATCAGGACCCGGATGACCTTCACCGGCTCAATGGCGCGGAGAAACTGCATTACCAACAAGCAAAAATGCCCATCCCGATAAACCGGGCCGTCACCACCCCCCTTGAGTTCAGGCGCATCCTTGGCTGGAACGGCATGTTGGAAAGCGTAGACGACAGCGACTTGGTTGGAACACTCACCACTGGAAGGAGTGTCGCTATCAACCTAAATACAGCTCCCGCCTCAGTCCTGGCCTTGATTCCAGGCCTGGACGTCGATCAGGCGGCGCGATTGGCTGCGCTCCGCAACGAAGTCCCCTTTACCTCGGTCAGGCAGGTGGAGCAGACGTTTCCGATTTCTCCGGTGGCGTCGGAGTTCTTGACCCTCTTTTCAAGTCAGTCCGGCAACCTTACTCTATGGGGTCGCCATTTTGGCGTTAAGCGACTGATTCACTGGACCCTCACGCCGTTCAATGACGGCGGCCCACCATGGCGTCTTGATTACGAGGTAACCCTGCCACGTGGCAACGAATCCGATCCGGCCGTGGCTGAGCCGCCTGAAACGCCGCTTTTCGCCCAGCCGGATCCGGCTGGGAAGTGAGGCCAACGCGCCCTTGCCGGGGGGCGAAGGGGACGGACTGGTCTGCATCGTAGGCCGGGAGCTTTGCCTCTTCCTTCCGGTTGACGCAAGCAAAATCCCTGAGAAGCAGCGTCATGCCTTTGTCGGCATGGCCGTACGACGTGCCGCCCCTTTTTCCGATCCGGACTTCGGGGTTGTTTGGTCAGGGGGCCGTGCCAGCGTCTGGTACTGGTCACAGGCGCGCGTGCGGTCACTCTTGGCCGGGCCGGTACCACGCCGAGTGGATTTCGTTCCCGAAGCCCTGCTCACGGGAAAGGCTGGCTCTGACAGCGAAGAAATCCTGAGGCTGCCGAACGGCATTGAAGGGCGAATCTGGAGGCAGGGCATACTCATCGCGAGCCGCTGGTGGCCGGACATGCCCTCGCCTGACCAATGGCATGGATTTCTGCGTGGCGCAGGCGTTCCGTCAAACCCAGGTCTTTCCTTACCCGCTGCCGTCGATGCCCCCATAGAACAGCAACGCTGGAGCCCCGGACGCGCCGGAAGAGTTGGGTCGACCTTGACCGGGTTCGATCATTACCTCCCCAAGGCGGCCTTGGCGGCAGGGTTCTTGTTCGTGCTGGTGGCATCCACGCAACTGGGAAGCATCCTGCGCTCAGTTGCAGATATCTGGAGAGCACAACACGCGGCACAGGACCTGGATGAACCGCTGAAGCGGATCCTTTCCGCTCGAGCGAATGCGGACCGCAACATTGCCGCCATCGAATCGCTGCTTTCCCTTCGGGCTGGTTTGCCGCAACACCGCTTGCTCGCCGAAGTTTCACGGCTGATGGCCGGCAAGGAATGGCAACTCCGCATGTGGCTGCAGCCCACACCCGACCGAGTGGAGGCAACACTGGTCATGTCGAACCCCGATGCACAGTCGCTGGTGTCGGCATGGGAGGCTTCTCCCATGTTCAGTGACGTCAGCACGGAATTGTCTCGCCAGCAGAACGAAATCACCCTGCGGGCCAATGTAACGCACCCCCACAAGGCCGCGCCATGAACAAGCTGCTGCCCCATTGGAATGCGTTGCGCCAGCAACTGGATGCCAACCCTCGACTGAAATGGGGAGCGGCCCTGATCGTCGCGCTGCTGCTGGTGTTTGTCGTGCAGGAATTGGAAAGCGCGCGGGTGCACCTGCAAAAGCGCGCCATCGATGAAGAAGTGAAGCTACGCCGCATCAAGTCACTGCAGGGTCAGAATGTGTGGCTGTCACGTGAACAGGAAACCGAGCGCCTGCACAAGGCACTGCTGGCAGAGCTTCCCGAAGTTGCCACCCCTGGACTGGCCCAGGCAGGCCTACAGACGTGGCTGCGGTCCTTGACCGCCAAGAGTCCGCAAGGCAACGAAATCAAAGTGTCAGTAGACCCGGCCGCGGCAGTAGAGGAGATTCCCGGCGTCATCCGGGTTCATGCCACGCTCAGCGGTGGAATGCCGGCACGACAGATAATGGATCTCATGCGCCAGATCGAAAGCGCCACCAATCTGGTCATGATCGAAACAACGCAAATTCGTAGTGACCAGAACAACAATTTCAACATTTCCATGAATGCGTACTACCGCAACCAGGCGCCAGCACCATGAAATGGCAACCATGGGTGGTTGCCTGTGGCGTGGGCGGGATCCTTGCGGGCGCAGCGTGGCCGCCCCCCCCGATTCCGCGGGCGAAGAAGGACGAAGCCTCCTGGTCAGTGCCTGCGCAAGAGCGGGTCAAGCGTTATTCCAGCGAGGCTTACCAGCAGGCACGGCAAGGCGTGCGCTGGGCTGGAGACGCCAGTGGTGGCAGCAACCCTCAGGCGGCCTGGCGGCTTGCCGGTTTGGTGTACGCCCCGGTGCCTACTGCCCTGATCATGCGCCTCGACAATTCGACGATCGAGCGGATTCGCACAGGGGGCGCGCTACCTGACGGCAGCAGCCTGATCAAGATCGAAGGAAACACGATTCAGGTACAGCAGGACAACTGCCAGCTCACCTACCAGTTGCACTACCAGCAACCCATCAGTGCATCCACTGGATGTCCGACGCCCACCGCTCCCGTCAGCGATGCGGAGAAAAGGGAGAGTAGTACATGACCCATCATCGCAACGCGGTCGCCATCATCGCCTTCGGCCTGACCGTCCTGTCGGGGTGCACAACCACGCCCGCCAAACTCACGGTTCCCGCAGGGTTAGCGGTTCCGGAACGAGTTGGCGTAGATGAGAGTGCACGACCAGCGGGAGGCCAGCCCCAGGAGCAGCGGGAATTGCGGCAAACGCAGACCCCAACCCGGGACCTTGCGGCGACAGTAGCGGCGGGACAAAACATCATCGACTCACTGCCTCCGATGAACGCGGAACCAGTGAGCGTCAACGTGCAGAACTTGCCGATTCCGGTATTTGCGGATGAGGTTTTCGGGAACATGCTCGGACTCAATGTGAGCATTGACCCAGCCGTTTCCCAGTTGCAGGAACTGGTCACGCTGCATACAACAGAACGTCAACCTCCCCGCGAATTGTTCCATATCGCCCGACAGGTACTCGCAGAATATGGCGTACTGGTCAGCATTGAAGGACGCATCGTCCGGATCAAAATGGGAGCCAAGGATGCGTCACCCATTCCACCTCTGGTGGTCAGCGGACGCGCCTTGCCGGCCGTCCCGATCAGCCACCGTCCGGTGTTTCAGTTGATTGAACTGGAAGTGGTACGCAGCGGTGACGCTGCACGTTGGCTGACAACGCTGTTCGGGGAAGAAATAAAGGTAACCGAGGATTCGATTCGCAATGCGGTCCTGATCAATGGCAAGCCAGCACAGATCCGCCAGGCCATCGACGCGCTGCGCGTCTTTGACCGACCGTTGATGCGTGGGCGCAAAAGCACGCGGCTGGAGCCGGCCTTCATGACGGCGGAGCAGTTGGCGGACAGATTGGTTGAAGTGCTCAACGTCCAGGGATATGGCGCCAGCCGCTCGCTTGGCGCTCCTTCGAGCGTATTGATCGTGCCCATCCAGGCCGTCAACTCCATTTTGGTCTTCGCGGTTTCTCAGGATGTTCTGGATTACGCCGTGTCCTGGGCACGGGAGCTCGACAAGCCCAACGCCGCCGCGGGCGCCCAGTCGATGTTCTACTACCAGGTCAAGAACACCAAGGCAGCGGAGCTGTCACAAGTATTGAGTGGCAGCATGTCCTTGTCGAACGCCCAACAGGCCAACCAAGGCGGCACGTCGCAAGCTGCCGCACAAGGGGGTGCGCCAGCGCCAGCACCACAAACGTCGAGCGGTCGCGTTGCAGGGCTTTTGGTGGACGAACCGCGCAATGCCCTCATCTATCAAGGTGACCCGGCACAGTGGGAGCGACTGCTGACGCTGATTCGGCAGATGGATCGTGCACCCCGCCAAGTGATGGTTGAAGTGACCATTGCGGAAGTCACCCTCGAGGACGGCGATCAGTTTGGCGTGAGCTGGTTGGCCAAGAATGGCTTTGGGCGTTTTGATGGTAACGCGCTCTTCGGCAGCCTCCCCGGGTCAGGCAACGGCAACGGAAATGGAAGTTCCTCGAGCAATGGCCTGACTTACCTGCTTGATGTCGCGGGGCAGAATCGGCTTGCATTGACGGCGTTTGCCAACGACAACCGCGTCAGCATCCTCTCTACGCCACGACTGCTGGTGAAGAGCGGCAGCGAGGCGAACATCGACATCGGCACTGAAGTGCCAACCATTACGATGACGACGACCTCCAACCAGCAAACGGAAGGCAATACGAACCTCCTGCAATCGATCCAGTACCGGAAGACCGGCATCATTCTGCGGGTCAAGCCAACGGTTTACTCGGACGATCGGATCGACTTGGACATCACACAGGAAGTCAGCGAGGCCCTGCCGATCGGGGACAATGCAGCCATCAGCTCACCGTCGATTTTCAACCGGTCGCTCAACACTTCCCTCAGCCTGCGGGATGGCGGCTCGGTGGTGATGGCCGGCCTGATGTCCGAGCGCAACACCAAGTCGGACAGCGGCATCCCCCTGATCAAGGACGTGCCGATACTCGGCAACCTGTTCAAGAGCCAGTCACGCAACAAGAACAAGACTGAGCTTGTTTTGATGATCGTGCCCTATATCGTCGAATCGGATGATCGGATGACTGCAATCAGCCAAGCGGTGGTCGACAAGTTCGAACTACTGGAGTTGCAGCCCGCCACAGGAACGATACCGAACACCTCCCCCGCACGGGGGATGCCCACAAGCAAGCAGCCGCACTGACGGCCATTCGTCCGCACCATCACGCTAGAGAGAGGAAACCCGTGCGATACGCCCCGATAACCGCAGCCATGTTGCTGATTCTTGTTTCCGGCTGCGCGCGCCAAGAATCGGAAGAGGACGTGGTGCCGCCACCCGCTACCACCACTGCGACGGCGCCCGTCGAGGAAGACTACTCCCACTTGCCCCCACCGGTCGTGGCGCCAGTCAAGCTCGAAGTGACGTTGTCACCCAAGGCGCAGGCAGAGCTCTCGAAGTTGTCCGAGGGCATTGTCGTGGAAGCGGTTTACGCCGGCGACCCGGTCCCTGCAGCCTCCACCCAGACAAACGAGTTTGGCCTGCTTGACCTCGGCAAGGCGACCAAGGAACTCAAAGGTCCAGGCACGGTCACTCTTGCGGAAGACGTCATCGATCGCAGCAAGCTCGACCTTATTGTCGGACAGCCCCAGATCATGTTGAACGTGCGATCAGCGAGGAAGGCTACGCCGAACAACATCCTCGCCTGCAAGTTCTACTGGGAGTCAGTGGCAACGGCCAGCAAGCAGACCGTGCAGATTCCGTGCACCCTATTGTCGGAAGCACCCGCCGAGTAAGCACGCTCATAAGATATCGGATGAGCGTGCGGGCTTGGGGATCACGCGGAACGTCATCTCGCGTGATCCTGCTGGCGACGTTGGGCTAAGCGCCTATCGTCGCCGTCCATCATCACGCTCAAGCGAGCGCCCGCCCCACATCCCCACGCAAGTCGACCACATCCTCCACGCCGACACTCAACCGCACCAGGTTGTCCGTCACCCCCAGCGCCGCCCGGCGCTCAGCCGGCACGGACGCATGGGTCATGATGGCAGGGTGATTCACCAGGCTTTCGACGCCACCCAGCGACTCCGCCAAGGCAAACAGCTCGGTACGCTCGCAGAACTGCCTGGCGGCATCTGGGCCGCCCTTTAGCCAGATCGAAACCATCCCGCCGAACCCGTGCATCTGGCGGGCAGCCAGTGCATGTTGCGGGTGCGAGTTCAGGCCTGGGTAGGCCACTTTGTCGATGGCCGGGTGCGCTTGCAGCCATTCCGCCAACGCCATTGCATTCTCACAGTGCGCCTTCATCCGCAGATGCAGCGTCTTCAACCCACGCAGCGCCAGGAAGCTGTCGAACGGGCCCTGCACGCCACCGACGGCGTTCTGAAGGAACGCCATCTTCTCCGCCAGCTCGGCATCGTCCCCCACGACCGCCATGCCGCCGACGATGTCGGAGTGGCCGTTGAGGTACTTGGTGGCTGAATGCATGACGATGTGCGCGCCCAGCTCCAGCGGCCGCTGGATAACGGGCGAGCAGAAGGTGTTGTCCACCACCACGATCAAGCCGCGCCTGCGGGCGACGGCCGCGATCTGCTCGATGTCCACCAGCTTCAGCAGCGGGTTGGTCGGCGTCTCGATCCAGACCATCCTGGTGTCGGGACGGATCGCGGCCTCGAAGGCCGCCACGTCGCTCAGGTCCACCCAACTGAAATCGAGCCCCGCCGAACGACGCCGCACGCGCTCGAACAGGCGGTAGGTGCCGCCGTACACGTCGTCCATGGCGATGACATGGCTGCCCGCGTCCAGCAACTCCAGGATTGTGGAGGTCGCAGCCAAACCCGATGCAAAGGCGAAGCCGCGCGTCCCACCTTCCAATGCCGCGACGCAACGCTCGTAGGCGAAGCGCGTGGGGTTGTGGCTGCGCGAGTACTCAAACCCCTGGTGGACGCCCGGGCTTGACTGCACGTAGGTCGATGTCGCGTAGATCGGCGTCATCACCGCACCGGTGCTCGGATCGGGAGATTGCCCGGCGTGGATGGCGAGCGTGCCCAAGGCATACGTGCGTGCGTGCGTATCGGTCATGGCATGGATTCCGTTTCGTTCGGCGGGAGCGCGGGGGTACTTACTGCACCCGGCGCCGCAAATAGTTCAACAGATCAATCCGGGTAATCAGCCCCAGGAACTTCTCGCCCTCGGTGACGATGGCCACGTGCCCGCGGTCGAACACCGGCAGCAGCGCCTCGATCGGCGCGCGCACGTCCACCTTGTCCAGCTTGCTGACCATCGCCGTGGACACCGGATCACGGAACCGCGACTCGTCGCCGTACACGTGCAGCAGCACGTCGCTCTCGTCGACGATGCCGATGAGGCGGTCGCCGTCCATCACCGGCAGCTGGCTGACGTCGTACAGCTTCATGCGCTGGTATGCCGTGACCAGCAGGTCGTTCGACCCCACCACCACCGTGTCGCGCTGAGAGAACGGGCGCAGGATCAGGTCGCGCAGATCGTTGTACGGTTCACGCGCCAGGAAGCCGTTGTCCAGCATCCAGTAGTCGTTGTACATCTTCGACAGGTACTTGTTGCCGGTATCGCAGACCAGCACCAGCACCTTCTTTGCGTGGGTCTGTTCCTGGCAGTACTTCAGCGCCGCCGCCAGCAGCGTGCCGGTGGACGAGCCGCCGAGGATGCCCTCCTTCTCCAGCAGCAGGCGCGCGCTCAGGAAGCTCTCCTTGTCGCTGATCGCATACGCCTTCTTCACCCGGGTGAAATCGGAGATCGGCGGCAGGAAGTCCTCGCCGATGCCCTCCACCATCCAGCTGGCCGACTTGTCGCTCAGCGTGCCGCGGTTGATGTATTCCTCCAGGATCGAGCCCACCGGGTCGGCCAGGATCAGCTCGGTCTGCGGCGACTGCGTGGCGAAGCAGCGCGACAGGCCGGTCATGGTGCCCGAACTGCCGCAGCCGAACACGATCGCGTCCAGCCCGCCCACCTCGGCCATCTGCGCCAGGATTTCCGGGCCGGTGCCGTGCTCGTGCGCGGCCGGGTTGTCGGGGTTGCCGAACTGGTTGATGAAGTACGCGTCCGGGGTCTCGCGGGCGATGCGCTCGGCCATGTCCTGGTAGTAGTCCGGATGGCCCTTGGCCACGTCCGACCGGGTCAGCACCACCTGCGCGCCCATGGCCTTGAGGTTGAAGATCTTCTCGCGGCTCATCTTGTCCGGCACCACGAGGATCAGCTTGTAGCCCTTCTGCTGGGCCACCAGCGCCAGGCCGATGCCGGTGTTGCCGGCGGTGCCTTCGACCAGGGTGTCGCCGGGCTTGATGTCGCCGCGCGCCTCGGCGGCTTCGATCATCTGCAGGCCGATGCGGTCCTTGATCGATCCGCCCGGGTTCTGCGATTCCAGCTTGAAGTAGAGCTCGCACACCCCGGTGTCGAGGTTGCGCGCCTTGACGATCGGCGTCTGGCCGATGAGTTCGAGTACGGAGGCGTGGATGGGCATTCGGAACCTGCGGCCGCGACCGTGCGGCGAATCCACGCAGTGTAACCGGCCGCGGGCACCCAAGGCCGACGAGGATGGCCCGGGGTGCCCGTCGGCGGGTATCAGTGGGACCGGGTGTCGTACATGCGGATCAGGCGGTCCTTGGCAGCCAGCTTCTCGCGCTTCATCTGGTGGAGGGTGGTGTCGTCAATCGGGAGTACGCCCAACTCGGCGTCCGTCACCTTCTTGTGGAGGAGCTGATGGCGTTGGTAGAGCTGCTTGAACTCCGGATTGCTCTTCATCAGCGCGTCGATTTCCAGCTGCGGTTGACCTTCGAACATGAGTGCCTCCTTCAGCACAAATGCAAACGCCCCGACCGGGCGGTCGAGGCGTCGCGGGAAGTCTTCATGGTGGCCAGATCCATCCGGGGGCCGGGATCACAGGGCCCCGGCTCCGGCTTGCCGACGGCGGGATCCTTTGAATTCGACACCTGCTGCATGGGCCTGGCTCATCGCCAAGCGGAAAATGGACCGCTTGGAAGATTGACCCTACTCCTGCCAATCCGGGTGGGCAATAGGCCTTGGTTGAATACCGACGGAAGGTCGACCGGTCGCGCAGGCCCGGGCCCCGCCACATGGACCCCGCAGGCGATTGGCGAACTAAACCGCTGATGAATAACGCTATTTTGACGAAACGACGACATCCACCCGGCGGTTCGCGGCACGTCCGGCGGCGGTGCGGTTGTCCCCCACCGGCTGGTCGGCACCGTGGCCCACCGCCTGCACCCGCCCTGCCGCTACGCCGCCGGCAACGAGCGATGCACGCACCGCGTCGGCCCGCTGTTGCGACAGGCTGCGGTTGGCCGCGGCGCTGCCCTGGCTGTCGGTGTGGCCCTCGACCCGGGCGCGCGTGCCGGCGACCGCCTGCAGGTACGCGGACAGGGCCTTGACCGTTTTGGTGGCGCCCGGGGTCAGGCTGGCCTTGCCCGAGGCAAAGGACTCACCGGCCAGCGTGAAGACCTCGCCGCGGGCGTCCACCCGGGACGGCGGCAGCTTGGCCCCGGCCACGAGTTCGGCCTCCTGGCGGGCCAGTTGCAGCTCACGCGCGCGGGCGGCATTCAGCTTGGCCTCCTGGGCACCGGCCACGCCTTCCAGCGCGGTTTCCACGTCCTGGCGGACCAGGGCATCGGCTTCGGCCTGGGCCCGCAGGCGGGCGGCCTCTTCCGCTTGCAGCTGGGCCTCCATGCGCAGCCGCTCGGCCTCGGCGCGGGCACGGGCGGCATCCTGGCGCGAGGCTTCGAGCATGAGTTCACCACGTTCGCGATCCAGGCGGTCGATCTCGCGCTGCATGAGCTGGGTGCGGGCGGCGATCTCCGCCGTCTCCACCCGGCGCTCGGCCACGAACAGGGCCGCCTCGCGCTCGCGACCGGGCGCCTTGGCCAGCGCGTCCAGGGCCTGATGCGCCTGCAATCGCTCATAGGCGGCCAGCCCGGCGAACCTGGCATCGGCCTCCACGGCCACGAGTCGTGCGTTGAGGCGGGCCATGGCATCCGCCTTGTCCTGGGCAAACGCCTGGCCGGCGGCCAGGGTCAGGCCGAGGGCCATTGCGATCAACACCGGACGCGTCATCACGGCCCCTCCTCCAGTTGCAGGCGGCCACGCAGTTGGGCCACTTCGGCCTGGCGCTGGGCCAGTTCGGCGCGTGCCACGGCTTCGCGGCTCTTGGCATGGGCCAGGTCGGCCTCCGCGGCGGCGGCCAACGCCATGCGGCGGGCGTCCTCCTCCTTGCCTGCGGCCATGGCCGCCTGCGCGCGCACCAGTGCGTCGCGGGCGGTCTCCAGGTGGTCCGGCGCATGCTGCGCGGCGTCCGCGCCGTCGGCCCGTGCCACCGCCTGCTGCGCGCCGGAAAGTTCCTGGGTAGGCGGCGGCAGCGACGCACACGCACCGAGTGCACAGATCACGAACGTGGCCAGCAGCGGAAATCGAAAGTGTGCGAAGCTAGGATTCATCAAGGGGTGCCGTGATTGAGTGGGCTCGCGCGGCCATTGTCTTAAGCGGGTGGCTGCCTTGCAACGGTACGCCATCGCCACCGAGGAGTCGCACATGGACATCGGCTATTTCCTGAAGCTGATGACGGACAAGAACGCGTCGGACATGTTCCTGACCACCGGCGCCCCGGTGTATATCAAGATCGAGGGCAAGCTGCACCCGCTGGGCAGCACCGGCCTGCCCGCCGGCATGGTCAAGAAGATCGCCTACTCGCTGATGGGCGAAGGCCAGGTGCCGCAGTTCGAGCGCGACCTGGAGCTGAACATGGCCTACGGCCTGCCCGACTCCGGCCGTTTCCGCGTCAACGTGTTCAAGCAGCGTGGCGAAGTGGGCATGGTGATCCGCGCCATCCGCAGCACCATCCCCTCGATCGAGGAGCTGCAGCTGCCGCAGGTGCTGAAGGACATCATCATGGCCCCGCGCGGGCTGGTGCTGATCGTCGGCTCCACCGGTTCGGGCAAGTCGACCACGCTGGCGTCGATGATCGACCACCGCAACAGCAATACCAGCGGCCACATCCTCACCATCGAGGATCCGATCGAGTACCTGCACCGGCACAAGAAGTCGATCGTCAACCAGCGCGAGGTCGGCCTGGACACCCACGCCTTCCACAACGCGCTGAAGAACGCGATGCGCGAAGCGCCGGACGTGATCCTGATCGGCGAGATCCTGGATGCGACCACGATGGAAGCGGCGATTGCCTTCGCCGAAACCGGTCACCTGTGCCTGGCCACGCTGCACTCCAACAATGCCGACCAGACGCTGGAGCGCATCCTCAACTTCTTCCACGAATCGGCGCACAAGAACGTGCTGATGAACCTGGCGCTGAACCTCAAGGCGGTGGTCTCGCAGCGCCTGGTGGTCGGCACCGACGGCCGCCGCCTGCCGGCCGCCGAGGTACTGATCAACACCCCGCATGTGCGCGACCTGATGCGCCGCGGCCAGGTGCACGAGATCAAGCAGGCCATGGAGGAGTCGCTGGAAGACGGCATGGAGACCTTCGACCAGTGCCTGTTCCGCCTGCACAAGGAAGGCAAGATCGAGATGGAGGAGGCGTTGCGCGCCGCCGACTCGCGTGATGGCCTGGCGCTGAAATTCCGTCTGTCGGAGGGGGGCTCGGGCGAGCACGACCCCTACGCGGACGTGTTCGACACTGCGGCCTCGCACTGAGGCCGCGCACCGCGACTCAAGCGGGCGGGCAGTCGGGCTGGCGTTCGGGGCGGGCCGCGTCGAACGCGGGCAGCTCGCGACACGCCTGGTCAATCCGCGCAATGGTCGGAAACGCGCCGAGGTCCAAACCGAAGCGGCGTGCGTTGTAGACCTGCGGCACCAGGCAGCAGTCAGCCAGCGTGGGGCGGTCGCCTTCGCAGAACCGGCCCGTGGCGGGGTTGTCGTTGAGCATCGTCTCCACCGCGGTGAAGCCCTCGACGATCCAGTGCCGCACCCATTCGTCGCGCTCGGGCTGCGGCACGTTCCATTCACGATCGAAGTACTGCAACACCCGCAGGTTGTTGAGCGGGTGGATGTCGCACGCGACCATCTGCGCGATCGCGCGCACGCGCTGGCGGTCGCGCGCGACCGCAGGCAGCAGCGGCCGGTCTGGCCAGGTTTCGTCCAGGTACTCCAGGATCGCCACCGATTGGCGCAGCATGCGCTGTCCATGCTGCAGCACCGGCACCAGTCCCTGCGGATTGGCCGCGCGGAAAGCAGCCCCATGCTGCTCGCCGCCATCGCGGAGCAGGTGGACGGGGGCGATCTGGTAGGCCAACCCCTTGAGGTTGAGACCAATGCGCACCCGGTAGGCGGCGCTGGAGCGCCAGTAGGAATACAGCTTGAGCGTGTCGGTCACGTGCGGGCGTCCTGGTTCCCCGTTACCAGTTCCTTCCGCGACGTTACCGTCGCGAGCGGAAACCGACCGACCTTCGGTCGGCTCCCAAGGCCACTGGTCAGGCCATGCAGATCAGGCTGCGGGACCTTCGATGCGCTGTTCGATGGCGCCGAAGATGCTGGTGCCGTCGTGGTCGAGCATCTCGATGCGCACGCGGTCGCCGAATTTCATGAACGGCGTCACCGGCTTGCCCTGCTCAAGGGTCTCGACCGTGCGCCGCTCGGCAAAGCACGACGCGCCCAGCGAGGTGTCCTCGTTGGCCACCGTGCCCGAGCCGACGATGGTGCCGGCCGACAGCGGCCGGGTCTTGGCCGCATGCGCCACCAGTTGCGCGAAGTTGAACTGCATGTCCACGCCGGCTTCCGGCGCGCCGAACCACTCGCCGTTGACGTGGGTGAGCAGCGGCAGGTGCACCTTGCTGTCCTGCCAGGCCTGGCCCAGCTCGTCGGGCGTCACGAACACCGGGCTGAGCGCCGAACGCGGCTTGGATTGCAGGAAGCCGAAGCCCTTGGCCAGTTCGGCCGGGATGAGGTTGCGCAGCGAGACATCGTTGACCAGACCCACCAGCTGGATATGGCCGGCGGCCTGCTCGGCGGTCACCGCCATCGGCACGTCGTCGGTGACGATCACCACCTCGGCCTCCAGGTCGATGCCGTAGTCCTCGCTGACCACCTTCACCGGATCGCGCGGGCCATGGAAACCGGCGCTGACGGCCTGGTACATCAGCGGATCGACGTAGAAGCTTTCCGGCACCTCGGCGCCGCGCGCGCGACGCACGCGCTCGACGTGCGGCAGGTAGGCGCTGCCATCGACGAACTCGTAGGCACGCGGCAGCGGTGCCGCCAGCGCACTCATATCGACGTTGAATGCACCTTCGGCGGTGCCGGCATTGAGCGCGTCATAGAGCGCATTGAGTCGCGGAGCGGTGTTGGACCAGTCCTCCAGCGCGCGCTGCAGCGTGTCGGCGATGCCGGTCGCGCGCACGGCGCGGGAAAGGTCGCGGGAAACGACAATCAGCGCGCCGTCGCGGCCGCCTTCCTTCAACGATCCAAGTTTCATCGGAGTGATCCACCGTTATTTCTGCGCGATGCGCGAAAGTTACAATTGTAACTTCTGCGGGCACGCCACGCCGGCCGACCCGGCTACTCGCGGACGCAGACCACGTCCGGGTTGCTTGCCGCCATGGCCAGGCAGCGCTGCAGCTTGAGTGCCGCTTCCTGCGCCGCGCGCCGGCCCGCGGCAGTGTCGGCGGCCTGCTTGCCGCCGGTGCCGCGTCGGTCGCCACTGGCGGCCGCAACCGGGGAACGGGCCACGTCGAAGACGATGGACGCCAGCACCTGGTCCCTGGCGCGGTCGTTGTAGAACACGCCATAGGTACCGGCCGGCAGGCGCCAGGTCTCCACCTGGTCCCAGAAGCGGCCGTCGGAGAAGACACCGCGCGCACGCTCCGGCACCTGCGGCTGACGGGTGGCGGCGTTGACGAGGAGGACCTGCAGCGCGGCCCCTGCCGCGCCCGGGAAGCCGCCCTCGGCACGGATCACCCAGCCACCGGCAGAATCCTCGAAGGCCCGGCACGCCACGCCGGCGCAACGGATGTTGGCCAACCGCATGCCGTGCGCAACACCCTCACCGGCAACAGCGGTATCGCCGACGCGTTGCCACTGCCACGTCCGCGCCTCGGCCGCGACTGCGGTGTCGGCCACCGGTGTCGCTTCGCGTTGCACCACCGCCGGCGCAACGCGCGGTTGTATCGGGTCCGCCGTTCGCGATGGGACGTCCGCGGCACGCGAGCGGACCGCGTCCGCCGACCGCGGCTGCACCGCATCGGCCATGCGAGGCTGCACTTGCGCGTGTGCGGCCGCACACGCCACCAGGATCATCGCACCGGTCACGCCCTGCATACGCTTCATGCGGCCCCCCAGCCCCTTTTTGAGCCACCACTATCCGCGGGCCGCCCGCGGATGGCAATGATCGCCAAGGACGCCACGCTGCAGGCAACAAAAAACCCGCCTTGCGGCGGGTCCCTTGTTTTGTACTGGCAGCCCCGGAAGGATTCGAACCTCCGAATGTCTGAGTCAGAGTCAGATGCCTTACCGCTTGGCGACGGGGCTATGGAACAGATTGTAACCGAAGTGGTTGCAGAAGGATTAGCGCTTGGAGAACTGCGTAGCGCGACGTGCCTTGTGCAGACCGACCTTCTTGCGCTCGACTTCACGGGCGTCGCGGGTCATGAAGCCGGCCTTGCGCAGCTCGGACTTCAGCGACTCGTCGTACTCGACCAGCGCGCGGGCGATGCCCAGGCGGATGGCGCCGGCCTGGCCGGTGATGCCGCCGCCGGCGACCGTGATGGTCAGGTCGAAGGTGTCGGTGTGCTTGGTCAGCTCGAGCGGCTGGCGCACGATCATGCGGGCCGTCTCACGACCGAAGAAGTCTTCGATCGAACGCTGGTTGATGGTGATCTTGCCGTCGCCCTTGCGCAGGAAGACGCGGGCGGTGGACGACTTGCGGCGGCCGGTGCCGTAATTCTGCTGGAGTGCCATGTGTCAGTACCTTAGATGTCGAGCGGCTGCGGCTGCTGGGCGGCGTGCGGGTGCTCGGCACCCTTGTAGACCTTGAGCTTGCGGTACATGGCACGGCCGAGCGGATTCTTCGGCAGCATGCCCTTGACGGCGATCTCGATCACGCGCTCCGGGTGGCGCTCAAGCGCCTGGGCCAGGTTCTCGGTCTTCAGGTTGCCGACGTACCCGGTGAAGCGGTGGTACTTCTTGTCGAGCAGCTTGTTGCCCGTGACGGCGATCTTCTCGGCGTTGATCACGACGAGGTAGTCACCGGTATCGACGTGCGGGGTGTATACCGGCTTGTGCTTGCCGCGCAGGCGGCGGGCCAGCTCGGAAGCGAGGCGACCGAGGGTCTTGCCGGAGGCATCGACCACGTACCAGTCACGCTGGACGGTCTCATTCTTGGCGCTGAAAGTCTTCATGACTGCTCTACTGATGGGTACATGGTCGGGCTGGTTCCGCGGGCCATGGGCCACCGGAACTTCACCGCGCGATGTAAGGGCGGAACGAAAGAAGCGGGATTGTAGCCGGGCGATCACGCCACCGCAAGTCCGCAGCCGGCAATGGTAGCATCCGCCCATGCCTGCCGCATCCCCGCCCCCCACCGACCCGCTGGTGGCCCTGGCCGACCGCTGCGTGCAATGCGGCCTGTGCCTGCCGGTATGCCCCACCTACGTCCGCGACCGGCTGGAGGCGGAATCGCCGCGCGGCCGGATCGCGATCATGCGGGGCCTGGCGCTTGGCGCCATTGCCGCCAGCGACACGGGCGACGCGCACCTGGACCACTGCCTGGCCTGTCGCAGCTGCGAGGCCGTCTGTCCGGCCGGCGTGCAGTATGGCGCGCTGCTGGGCCTGCAGCGCACCCGGCAGCGTGCCCGGCGCGGCGCCCGCCTGTCGCAGCGGACGATCGAGTGGCTCGCCGCACGCCCTGCATGGCTGTCCACCCTGTTGGCGCTGTATCGATGGGGTTTTCCCTGGATGCCTGGCTGGCTGCGTCGATTGCCGCGGCCTCCCGCGCCTCCCATGGGGGGCAACGCCACACGCCTGGAGGCTGCGCTGCCATCCCGCGCACCCGGCACGGACGCGCTGCCACGCGGCAACGGCACGAGCCCGACCGTGGCGCCGGCACCCGCTGCCACGGTGGCGCTGTTCGCCGGCTGCGCGGGGCATGTCTTCGAAGCCCCCGTGCGCGCGCAACTGGCAGCGCTGTGCCGCGACCTGGGTTACCGCGTCACCGATGCACCGGGCCAGACGTGCTGCGGCACGCTCCATCGCCATGCAGGTGATGCGGACGCGGCATCGCGGCTGGCAATCCGCAACGCGACCGCGCTACGGGATGTCGACCACGTGTTGACCCTGGCGTCGGGCTGCCATGAAGCCGTGGCCGAGGCGGCTGGCACCCGCAGCGAGGACGCGATCGCCTTCCTCGGGCGGCACCTGCAGCGCTTGGACTGGGCCAGCTGCGGCGACCATGTGGCCGTGCACCTGCCCTGCACCCAGCGCAACATCACCCGCACCGTTCCGGCATTGCGCCACCTGCTTGCCGCGGTCCCGGGCCTGAAGGTCACCGAGTTGAGCGCCGGTTCCGGCTGCTGTGGCGCGGCGGGCACGGCGATGCTGCAGGACCCGGCACGCGCCGCCGGCTACCGCCAGCCGCTGCTGGACCAGCTCGCCGCCAGCGGCGCCAACCGCCTGCTGAGCGCCAACCTGGGTTGCCGCCTGCATCTGGGCACGGGCACCGCGGTGACCGTCGAACACCCGCTGGAATTCCTGCTGGGTTTGGCACGGATCAAGAACACGTCACCGGCGGCGTCCTAGACTGCACCCATGCATACACGCGCCCTCACCCCATTCGACCGCCTGGCCGTGGAAGCCCAGCGCGCCCTGGAAACCGTGCTCGGCAGCCCGCCGGCGGTCCGCGCCAACCCGGCGGCCGGGCAGGCCGATGTCCTGCTGGACGATGGCAAACGCCGCCATGCCGCCGGACTGATGCGCATCAACCACGTGGGCGAGGTCTGCGCGCAGGCGCTGTACTGCGGCCAGGCGGCCGTCGCCCGCGATGCCGGCACGCGCGAGCATCTCCTGGAGGCCGCACAGGAAGAGACCGACCACCTGGCC
Organism: Aerolutibacter ruishenii; assembly: GCF_007830115.1. Classification (GTDB taxonomy): domain Bacteria; phylum Pseudomonadota; class Gammaproteobacteria; order Xanthomonadales; family Xanthomonadaceae; genus Aerolutibacter; species Aerolutibacter ruishenii. Next base: position 304,190 of record NZ_VLKP01000001.1, read on the forward strand.
TGGTGCGCCGATCGCCTGCGCGAGCTGGACAGCCGCCCAAGCCTGCTCAACCCGCTGTGGTACGCGGGCAGCTTCGCCATAGGCGCGCTCGCGGGGCTGCGCGGGGACGGGTGGAACCTGGGCTTCGTGGTCGAGACCGAACGCCAGGTGGAGGCGCACATCGACGAGCACCTGGCCTCGCTGCCGCCGGAGGATGGTCGCAGTCGCGCCATCCTTGAGGTAATGAAGGCCGACGAGGCGCGGCATGCGGACGAGGCGGAGGCGGCCGGGGCGCGGGCATTGCCGACGCCGGTGCCGGCGTTGATGGCGGCGGCGTCGAAGGTGATGAAGGCGATCGCCTACAGGATCTAGGGTGTGGGGCCGGAGCCGGGCAGCGGGTGCGCGGGTGATCAGTCGACCAGGTTGCGGCCGTGGTACAGCTCTTCGATCTCGCGGCGCAGGCGCGCTTCGATCTTCATGCGCTCCTTGAACGACAGGTTCTTGGCCTTCTCCTCGAACAGGTAGGTGTCGAGGTCGAAATCCTTCAGGTGCATCTTGGTGTGGAAGATGTTTTCCTGGTAGACGTTCACGTCGAGCATCTCGTAGCGCGAGCGCACGTTCTTGGCCAGGTAGTCCTGGATCGAGTTGATCTTGTGGTCGATGTAGTGCTTCTTGCCCTTGATGTCGCGGGTGAAGCCACGGACGCGGTAGTCCATGATCACGATGTCGGACTCGAGGCTCTCGATCAGGTAGTTCAGCGCCTTCAGCGGCGAGATCACGCCGCAGGTGGCCACGTCGATGTCGGCGCGGAAGGTCGCGATGCCGCTGTCCGGGTGGGTTTCCGGATAGGTGTGCACGGTGATGTGCGACTTGTCCATGTGCGCGACCACGGCGTCGGAGATGATCTCCTTGCCGGCGGCCTTCTTGTCGATCACCGGCTCTTCCGAGATCAGGATCGTGACCGATGCGCCCTGCGGGTCGTAGTCCTGGCGCGCGATGTTGAGGATGTTGGCGCCAATGATCTCGGCCACATCGGTCAGGATCTGGGTCAGGCGGTCGGCGTTGTAAGCCTCGTCGATGTACTCGATGTAGCGCTGGCGCTCGTCCTCGGAGGCGGCGTAGCACACGTCATAGATATTGAACGACAGGGCCTTGGTGAGGTTGTTGAAACCCTGCAGCCGCAAGCGCGGCAACGGCTTGACCACGGTCTTTGTCCCGGTGATGCGAGGAAGGGGGGCAATTATGGGGCATATTGCACCCCCCCGGGGAAACGGACGTCAATTCTTCCACCCGGGGAACCACTGACCCGGCAGGACAGATCCTGACCATTTGCGACATTGCGCGCTTGGCCCTAAGCTCCGTGGATAATGCTGAATATCGACTCAATGCCCTCCAGACCGGCCGAATCCGTGACAGTCCAGCGCCATGCCAGCCCCCTCCTGCCTGACGGGGCCACCATTGAACGCTTTCTTGCCCACTGCCACCGTCGCCGGTATCCGTCGCGTACGGACGTGTTCCGGCCTGGAGACGTGGCCAGCACGCTGTACTACGTGGTTTCCGGCTCGGTCAGCATCATCGCCGAGGAGGAAGACGGCCGCGAACTGGTGCTGGGCTATTTCGGCCCGGGGGAATTCGTCGGCGAACTGGGCCTGTTCATCGAGAGCACGCAGCGCGAGGTCATCCTGCGGACGCGCAGTGTGTGCGAACTGGCCGAGATCGGCCACGAGCGCTTCTACGACCTGCTGCTGACCCGCCTGGCCCCGGACGCACCGAAATTGCTGTATGCCATCGGCGCGCAGATATCCCGCCGCCTGCTGGACACCAGCCGCAAGGCCGGCCGCCTGGCCTTCCTGGACGTGACCGACCGCATCGTCCGCGCGCTGCACGACCTGGCCATGGAGCCGGAGGCGATGAGCCATCCGGACGGCACCCAGATCCGCGTGTCGCGCCAGGAGCTGTCACGCCTGGTGGGCTGCTCGCGCGAGATGGCCGGCCGCGTGCTGAAGAAGCTGCAGGCTGACGGCAAACTGCACGCCCGCGGCAAGACCGTGGTCCTGTATGGCACCCGCTGAACCATGATGAGCGCGGTACTGTCGTGCCCGAAATGCGGCTCGCCGATGGAGCGGGTCGTACGCCTGGCGGGCCATGCCGACCGTTGCACGCGTTGCGGCGGCCTGTGGTTCGAGATGATGGAACACGAGCACCTGAAGGATGCCGCCGCGGCGATCGACACCGGCGACGCGCAGGTGGGCCAGGAGTACAACCGGATTGACCGGATCAGTTGCCCCAGCTGTCCGGCGAGCCCGCTGATCCGCATGGTGGACCCGCAGCAGCCGCACATCTGGTTCGAGAGCTGCAAGCGCTGCTACGGGCGCTTTTATGACGCAGGCGAGTTCCGCGACTTCGCCGAGCACACCTTCGCCGAGTTCTTCCGCGACCTGGACGCGCCGGCGCGCGAGTGATTCAGGCCACGGGGTCGCCGCCGCGGCCGGGGCAACCCCAGTTGAGGATTGGCGTGCACTCCGGCAGCAGCCGGCGGAACATCGCCACGCGCGAGGGTTTGGGATTGACCACCACCGGCCGGGCCGCGGCCTGCAACAACGGCAGGTCGGCGCTGCTGTCGGTATAGGCCACCGCGACCGGCGCGGTGAAGCCGGCTTCGCGCAGCATCACCATCTTCATTGCATGGTGGCAATGGCGGCGGGGGCCGACGCCGCCCAGGCGGGGCACGACCTCGGTGCCGACCACGGGCACGTCCTCGTGGGCAACGAACGCCAGGATGGCCCGGGCCAGCTCAGGCGGTGCGCCGGTGGCGACGACCACCCGGTCCCCCGCGGTGCGGTGGCGGTGAAACACCTCGAGCGCGACCGGCAACAGGCGTTCGCGGATTTCGTCCGTGTGCAGCGCCACGTAACGGTCGATGGCCGCGTTGAAGTCCCCCACGCCCCGCATGCCCAGCGACCCGGCCCAGACGAAGGCCGAGATGCCATGCCGTCGTGTCGGCAGGAACGCGATCAAGGGGGCGAACACCGGCGCCAGCACCAGTGCCAGCAGGCGGCGCCACCAGTGGCGCTTCACCAGCCAGGCGAACAGGTGGGTGCCGGAGTCGCCGTCGTACAGGGTGTGGTCGAAGTCGAACACCACCAGCGGGGCGTCGATGCGCACCCCCGGATACGGGACGACGCGCGCGGGGGCATCCGGCGCTGCGTCCTGCATGGCGCCCTGCCCGCTCATGCGCCGAACATCGCCTTGAGCGCCACGCCCGGCTCCGGCTGGCGCATGAACGATTCACCGACCAGGAACGTGTGGATGCCGGCGCCGCGCATGCGCGCCACGTCGTCGCGATTGGCGATGCCGCTTTCGGTGACCATGATGCGGTCGGCGGGCATCGCCGCCTTCAGTTCCAGCGACGTGTCGAGCGAGACCTCGAAGGTGCGCAGGTTGCGGTTGTTGACGCCGATCAGCTGGCAATCGGTCTGCAGCGCGCGCTCCAGTTCGTCGATGTCGTGCACTTCCAGCAACACGTCCATGCCCAGCTCGTGCGCCAGGTTGGCCATCTCGATCATCGGTCCATCCTCGAGCGCGGCCACTATCAGCAGGATGGCGTCGGCGCCGATCATGCGCGCCTCGTACACCTGGTACGGGTCAACGATGAAGTCCTTGCGGATCACCGGCAGGCTGCAGGCCGCGCGCGCCTCGCCGAGGTAGGCGTTGCTGCCCTGGAAGAAGTCCACGTCGGTCAGCACCGACAGGCAGGCCGCGCCACCGGCCTCGTAGCTGCGGGCGATGGACGCAGGGTCGAAGTCCTTGCGGATCAGGCCCTTGGACGGACTCGCCTTCTTGACCTCGGCGATCACCGCGGCATCGCCGGCGTCGAGCTTGCGCTGGATGGCGCGCACGAAGCCGCGTGCCGGCGCCTGCTGCGCGGCACGCGCGCGCAGTTCTTCCAGCGGCCGCACGCGGCTGCGCTGCTCGATCTCCTCGGCCTTGCGGGCGAGGATGCGATTGAGGATGTCACTCATGCGGTTCTTCCGGAATGCGTGGGGATGCGGACCTGGGCGGCGGCGGATGCACGGAGGGGCATGTCAGCCGGCTGCCGCCAGTTCGCGGGTGACGCGGACGAAGGTCTCCATGCGCGCACGCGCCGCACCGGAGGCCATGGCGTGCCGCGCGCGGGCAATGCCATCGGCAATCGAGTCCGCCACGCCGGCCACGTACAGCGCGGCACCCGCGTTGAGCGCGACGATCTCGCGCGGCAGGCCGGGCGCGTCGTTCAGCGCTTCCCGGACCATCGCGATCGATTCCTGTGCGTTGGCCACGCGCAGGTTGCGGCTGGCGGCCATGGCGATGCCGAAGTCCTCGGGGTGGATCTCGTACTCACGGACCACGCCGTCGCGCAATTCGCCGACCAGGGTGGCGGCGCCGAGCGAGATCTCGTCCATGCCGTCGCGACCCCAGACCACCAGCGCGCGCTGCGCGCCCAGTTGCTGCAGCACGCGCACCTGGATGCCGACCAGGTCGGGGTGGAACACGCCCATCAGGATGTTGGGCGCATCGGCGGGGTTGGTCAGCGGGCCGAGGATGTTGAACAGGGTGCGCACGCCCATCTCGCGGCGCACGGGCGAGACCACCTTCATCGCCGGGTGATGCAACGGGGCGTACATGAAGCCGATGCCGCAGGTATCCAGGCACCTGGAGACCTGCTCGGGCTGCAGCTCGATGGTCGCGCCCAGCGCCTCCAGCGCGTCGGCACTGCCGGAGCTGGACGACACGCTGCGCCCGCCGTGCTTGGCGACCTTGCCGCCCGCGGCGGCGATGACGAACGTGCTGGCGGTGGAAATGTTGAAGGTATTGCCGCCATCGCCACCGGTGCCGACGATGTCGACCAGGTGGGTGCGGTCGGCGATGTCGACCTTGCGCGACAGTTCGCGCATCACCGTGGCCGCGCCGGTAATCTCGCCGATGGTCTCCTTCTTGACGCGCAGGCCGGTGAAGATCGCCGCGGTCATCACCGGCGAGACTTCGCCGCGCATGACCATGCGCATCAGGTCCACCATCTCGTCGTGGAAGATCTCGCGGTGCTCGATGGTGCGTTGCAGGGCTTCCTGCGGGGTGATCGGCATGGGGGCTCCGGGCTGTGGCGCGCGACGACTCACGCGCGCTGGAGGAAATTGCGCAGCAGCGCGTGGCCGTGCTCGGTGAGGATGGACTCGGGATGGAACTGCACGCCTTCGACCGGATGTTCGCGGTGGCGCAGGCCCATGATCTCCTCGAAGGAACCGTCGGGATTCTCGGTCCAGGCGGTGACTTCAAGGCCGTCGGGCAACGTGTCGCGGTCCACCACCAGCGAGTGGTAGCGGGTGGCCTCGTAGGCATCGGGCAACCCCGCGAAGACGCCGCTGCCTTCGTGGCGGATGCGCGACGTCTTGCCGTGCATGATGTTCTTCGCGCGGATGACGTTGCCGCCGTAGGCCTGACCGATGCCCTGGTGGCCCAGGCACACGCCGAGCAGCGGCGTGGTGGGGCCGAGTTCGCGGATCACGTCGACCGACACGCCGGCTTCATTGGGCGTGCACGGACCCGGCGAAATGACAATGCGGTCCGGCGCCAGCGCCCGGATCTGCGGCACGGTCAGTTCATCGTTGCGCACCACCTTGACCTCGGCGCCCAGCGACTGCAGGTACTGGACGAGGTTCCAGGTGAAGGAATCGTAGTTGTCGATCATCAGCAGCATGGCGCTTCTCCGGCCGGGATCCCGCGTACTTCGTGGCCGGCCCAGGCATGCAGCAGCTGCCCGCTCCCGTACCCCGCGCGCGTTGCACGCACGCCTGCCGCGGTGGCAGGTGCCCATTGTGCCGCATCCCGTCGGTTCCTTCTGCAACCGGCCGCGCCGAACGGGTGCGGCAACGCGGTCGGCAGCCCATTGCGCCGCGGCCGCCAGCGGTGTGCGCCTGCCGGCCGCGATCCGGCCCACCCACCGCTCGTCCGGCTTACCCGCGCGAGCGGATCTCCACGACGTCGTCACGACGCAACGGCACCGGGGCGCTGTCGATCCGGGCCTTGGTTTCCGCCAGCATGGCCGGCAGCACCACCAGGTAGCTGACCAGCCCTTCGGTCAGTTCGACCAGCTGCTCGGCCACCTCGCGGTCGATGGTGGCTTCATCCTCGAAACGGTGGCCGATGGCACCTGCGGGGGCCAGCAACGGGGCGATGTTCTGCAGCGGCCTGGCGAGATCGACCTCCTTGATCAGGGCATCCAGCTCCCGCGAGAGTGGCAGTTCGCGCTTGTCGGCCCCCAGCAGCCGCTTGGCCAAGCCGTCCAGGAAGTGGCGCATGGTGATGGCCGACGCGCCCCACTCGGCGTGGTTGAACAGCTTGATGGCCGACTCGTAGGTACGCCCCAGCGGCGCGGACAGCGTGCGCAGGTGTTCGATGCCCGCGACCAGTTCGCGACCGCTGGCGGGCGGATCGATGTAGAGGATGGGCGGCGCCTCATCGTCGCGACGGTCGAACTTGAGCAGGAACATCACATCGCCGCTGCAGCGCGGGCATGGCGCTTCGGCCACGGCCAGCAGGCGTGCATGCTGGTGCCAGGCGACCGGGCTGAAGGTGGCCTCGCGCAGGCAATGCGGGCACACCAGTTCTATCTGTTGCGGATGGCCGTTGGAAAATCGGGCCAGGACTTTCGACTCGTGGACGACTTGCATGGCAGCCCCCTCAAGGTCACGTCACCGATGCCGCACGGATCCCCGGTCCATTGGAGGGCCGCTCCTGTGAAGGAAACGTTGTGAAGGGCACCCCGGGGCCACCGGCCATCGGTCTGCGCTGACCGGCCGCGCCGCGCGATTCGAGGCGGCAGGGCACTCAAGGCGCGACATGACGCGCATGCATCCGCATCCGCGACACGCGTGACCCCCTTGTGGCACTCAGAGCCCGCGCGCGGCCTCGGCCACGGCGCGGAACAGCGCGCGGCCCTTGTTCATCGTCTCCTCCCACTCCTTCTGCGGGTCGGAGTCGAAGACAATGCCGGCACCGGCCTGCACGTACAGACGGCCGTCCTGGATCACGGCGGTGCGGATGGCGATGGCGGTGTCCGCATCGCCATTGCGACCCGGTTCGCTCCAGCCCAGGTAGCCGATGCTGCCGGCATAGACATTGCGGCGCGTGGGCTCCAGTTCGCGGATCACCTCCAGCGCGCGGATCTTGGGCGCGCCGCTGACCGTGCCCGCGGGGAAGGTGGCGCGCAGCACGTCGGCGTAGCTCAGGCCGTCACGCAGCTCGCCGGTGACTTCGCTGACGATGTGCATGACGTGGCTGTAGCGTTCGATCACGAACTGTTCGCCCACTTCCACCGTGCCCGGCTTGCTGACCCGGCCGACGTCGTTGCGGCCCAGGTCGATGAGCATCAGGTGCTCGGCGCGTTCCTTGGGGTCGGCCAGCAGTTCGGCCTCGAGTGCGTCATCCTGTTCGGGCGTGGCGCCGCGCGGGCGGGTGCCGGCGATCGGGCGCACGGTCACCTCGCCGCGGCCCTGCGCGTCGTGCTGCAGGCGCACCAGGATCTCCGGCGAGGAGCCCACCACCTGCATGTCGCCCACGTCGAGGAAGTACATGTACGGCGACGGGTTGAGCGCGCGCAGGGCGCGGTACACGTCCACCGGGCGCGCCTTGAACGGCACGCTCAGGCGCTGGCTCAGCACCACCTGGAAGATGTCGCCGGCACGGATGTACTCCTTCGACTTCTCCACCGCGTCGATGAAGCCCTCGCGGGTGAATCCGCTGACGAAATCCGCTTCGTCCAGCACCTGCCCTTCCAGCGACCGGGGGTAGCCGGAGCCGCCCTGGCGCAGGCGATGCACCAGTTCATCGAGGCGGCGGTTGGCCTTGGCCAGCGCGCGCGGGTTGTTGGCTTCGGCATGCACGATCAGGTACAGCCGGCCCTTGAGGCTGTCGAAGACCGCGACCTCCTCGCTCTGCATCAGCAGGATATCGGGCGTGCCCAGTTCGTCCGGCAAGGGTCGACGCTCGTGCGCGGCAGCCAGGCGCGGCTCCAGGTACTGGATGCATTCGAAGCCGAACCAGCCGACCAGGCCGCCGGTGAAGCCCGGCAGGCCCGGCACGCGTGGCACGGAGTACGCGGCGCGCAGGCGCTCGACCTCGGCGAAGGGGTCGTCGACGGTGCGGCTCTCGACCAGCTCACCATCCTCGGTCACGAACAGCGTGTGGCCAGCGAAGGCGTACACGCGCCTGGCCGGCAGGCCGATGATCGAATAGCGGCCGAAGCGCTCACCGCCTTCGACCGATTCAAACAGGTAGGTGTGCGGACCGTCGGCGAGCTTCAGGTACACCGACAACGGCGTGTCGAGGTCGGACAGCACCTCGCGCACGACGGGGACATGGGTGTGGCCTTCAGTGGCGTGCGGCTGCAGGGAAACGGGGGACATCACGCGGGAATTCCTCAAGGAGCGACGGGGCGGCGGCAACGGCGGCACGGGGCCACCATCGCCAACCCACGTTGGCCAGAAGGGAATGCGGGTCCGCCCGGGAGATCATGCGGATACTCTAGCCGTTGACGTCCGGGTCCGCGACCGTTGCGGCCGCAAACGCGGGGCCAGGCGGCATCACGATGCCGTGTTCCGGCATGTCCGGCATGTCGACGAAGCCCGGCAGCCGCACGCGACTGCCGTCGTGAACGCCTCGTCCTGTCATCATCGCGTCACGGTCGACCCGGAGCATGGAAGGCCATAGCAGGGACGACAGGCGGGGGCGGGATTGCCCTCAGAACACACAAGGCCGGTGCCCGTGATGGGCATCGGCCTTGTACTTTGCGACACCCGGCTCGATCGGCTCAGCCGCGCACGCCGGCCACCGCTGCCCTCATCCGGCCGATGACGTCAGCGTAGTCGGGTGCGTTGAAGATGGCCGAACCAGAAACGAAGGTGTCGGCACCGGCGGCCGCGATCTCGGCGATGTTGTCGGCCTTCACCCCGCCATCGATTTCCAGGCGGATGGGGCGGCCGACGCGGTCGATCATCTCGCGCACGCGGCGAAGCTTGTCGAGCGTGGTGGGAATGAACGCCTGCCCGCCGAAGCCCGGGTTGACCGACATCAGCAGCACCATGTCCAGCTCGCCCAGCGCCCAGTCCAGCACTTCCAGCGGCGTCGCCGGGTTCAGCACCAGGCCGGCCTGGCAGCCGTGCGACTTGATCAGCTGGATGGTGCGGTGCGCGTGGCGGCTGGCTTCCGGGTGGAAGGTGATCATGGTCGCGCCGGCCTTGGCGAAGTCCGGCACCAGCGTGTCCACCGGCTCCACCATCAGGTGCACGTCGATCGGCGCGGTGACGCCGTGTTTGCGCAGCGCCTCGCACACCAGCGGGCCGATGGTCAGGTTGGGCACGTAATGGTTGTCCATCACGTCGAAGTGCACCCAGTCGGCGCCGGCCTTCAGCACGTTGTCGACCTCCTCGCCGAGCTTGGCGAAGTTGGCCGAGAGGATGGACGGGGCGATGACGGTGGGTTGCATGGGCGGCTCGTGGGATGGTTGCGGCGGGGTCGTGGGTGACGGCGGCTTGGGGCGTCGTCGGGTGTCGGTGGCCGAATCAGCTTCTGATGCCGGCGCAGGCAATGCGGCCGTTCACCGCTTGCGCAGCGTCTTGATGCGGTCGTAGGCGGCGTTGATCTCGCGCGCCTTGGCCTCGGCCTGCTCGCGCAACTCGGGGGCGGCGCCGGCCATGCGGTCGGGGTGGTACTGCGAGATCAACCGGCGGTAGGCCTGGTCGACCTCGGCGTCGCTGGCGTCGGAGGTCAGGCCGAGCGCGGCGTAGGGGTTGTCGCGGCGGAGCTTGAACCAGTCCGCGTCGAAGGCGTGGCCGATCAGCAGGCCGATCAGCGCGCCCAGCGGCGGGTTGCCGCGCAGCAGCGCGGCCCCGGCGAAGAAACCGAGCAGCTTGCCGTACCAGCGCTTCATGCGGGGGGCCTTGCGGTCATGCGGACGGTCATGCGGAGGGCCTCTGGCCGGCCCGGATGCGGGCCACCGCGCATTTTACCTGCAACGGCGGCCCGGACCGTCGTACACTGCCCGGCCCGGTCGCGCCCGCGCGCGGGTCAAGGCCCTTCCCGGCGACACCTGCCGGCGATCGGCGGCGATGCCAGGCGTGCTGCGGCGGGGGTCCGCGCACACCTTGTTGGGGGCTTCACGTTGTCCACGACCCTGCTTCAGTCCGACCTGCCTGGCCTGCCGCTCCGCCATCGCGGCAAGGTCCGCGACGTCTTCGATATCCCCGCCGACCGCCTGCCGCCGGGCACGCCGCCGGGTGATTACCTGCTGATGGTCGCCACCGACCGCCTCAGCGCGTTCGACGTGGTGCTGCCCGACCCGATCCCGGGCAAGGGCGAGATGCTGTGCCAGATCAGCAACTTCTGGTTCGCCAGGACCGCGCACATCATCCCCAACCACCTCACCGGGATCGACGTGGCCTCCGTGCTGCCAGCCGGCGTGGACCCGGCGCTGTACGCCAAGCGCGCGGTGGTCACCAAGCGGCTGAAGCCGGTGCCAGTGGAATGCATCGCCCGCGGCTACATCATCGGCAGCGGCTGGAAGGACTACCAGCGCACCGGGCGCATCAGCGGTATCACCCTGCCCGATGGCCTGCGCCAGGCGCAGAAGCTGGCCGAACCCATTTTCACCCCGTCCACCAAGGCGGCCGTGGGCGACCACGACGAGAACATCGACTTCGATACCGCGGTCAAGCTGGTCGGGCCGGACCTGGCCGAGCAGGTGCGCGACGCCACGCTGCGCCTGTACTCGTTCGCGCGCGACTACGCGGCCGAGCGCGGCATCCTGCTGGCCGACACCAAGTTCGAGTTCGGCACCGACGCCGATGGCCGCCTGTACGTGATGGACGAAGTGCTGACGCCGGACTCCTCGCGCTACTGGCCGGCCGACGAGTACGAAGTGGGCACCAGCCCGCCCAGCTACGACAAGCAGTTCGTGCGCGACTACCTGGAGACGCTGGACTGGGACAAGACCCCGCCGGGCCCCACGCTGCCGGCCGAGGTGATCGAGCGCACCCGCGCCAAGTACGCCGAGGCGCTGCAGAAGCTGGCCGGCATCAGCGTCGACTGACCATCGGCTGCGATGCGATGCACCGGAAGGCGCCCTGCGAGGGGCGCCTTTCTTGTTGGCATGACATCGGCAACCGGCACCGCGATACTCGGGGCAACGGCCCAGGAGACAGGCATGAGTACGAGCGAACGACCGATCGACCGCTGGTTCGCCCGTTATTCCGGCGACCACCGCAACCCGACCAACCAGGTGATCCACGTGGTCTGCGTGCCGGCCATCCTGTGGAGCGTGATCGCGCTGCTGTGGTGCATCCCGGCACCGGGTACGTGGTTCAAACCGGGGTTCTGGGCGGGCGTGGCCATGGTGGTCACGGCGCTGTTCTACTACCGCCATACGCGCAAGCTGGGGCTGGGCATGGTGGCGGTGTTCGTGCTGATGGGGCTGCTGACGCGCTGGCTCTACGACACCTTTGGCGTACACACCCTGTCGTGGCTTGCGATCAGCGTGTTCGTGGTAGCGTGGATCGGCCAGTTCGTGGGCCACAAGATCGAGGGGCGCAAGCCGAGCTTCCTTACCGACGTGACCTATCTGCTGATTGGGCCCGCCTGGGTGCTGGCCAAGCTGTACCGGCGGCTGGGCTGGGCGTATTGAAACACCGCCGCGGCGCGCAGCCGCCCGAAGTCGCATGCTCCGGCGTGCCCATGCGAGCGCACAATAGGGCGCCGACACCGGTGGACCGTCGATGCCCCCCCGCGACCTTGTCCTGATCCTGCTGGTCTGCCTGACCTGGGCAGGCAACTTCCTGACCTCCGCATTGGCGCTGCGTGAGATTCCGCCAGTGCTGTTCACCGCACTGCGGTTCGTGCTGCTGGCGGTGCCGCTGCTGTTCTTCCTAAAGCGCCCGGCGCCGGGGCAGTGGCCTCGACTGGTGGCCGTGTGCCTGCTGGTGGGGGTCCTGCATTTCGCGACCAGCTTCACCGCGCTGAAGCTGGCGGGCGACCTGTCCTCGCCCGCGATCGTGCTGCAGAGCTACGTGCCGATGACCGCGGTGCTGGCGTGGCTGGTGCTGGGCGAGCGCTTTGCGTGGCGCACCGGGCTGGCGATCGGCATCAGCTTCGTCGGCGTGCTGGTGCTGGGCCTGGACCCGATGGTGCTGGACCGTCCTGCCGCGCTGGTGATGATGCTGGTGTCGGCGTTCTTCCTGGCACTGGGCACGGTGTTGATGAAGGGCCTGCGCGGGCTGGATGCTTTCAGCCAGCAGGGCTGGACCGCACTGATAAGCGTGGTGCCGTTGCTGGCGGCCAGTGCAGTGCTGGAACCCGGCGCCATCGCCCGCCTGCCCGAGGCCAGCTGGGTGGCCTGGGCCGGCGCGCTGTACGCCGCCTTCCTGTCGTCGCTGGTGGGCCATGGCCTGTACTACGTGCTGGTGCAGCGGCATCCAGTGGCACAGGTGACGCCGTGGCTGCTGCTGGTGCCGGTGCTGGCGGTGGGGCTCGGCATCGCGTTCTGGGGCGACCGCCCGGGGCCGCGGTTGTTCATCGGCGGCGCGATGGTGCTGGGCGGCGTGCTGGTGATCGCGCTGCGCACGCTGGCGAAGGCGCGGTTGGCCAACACGCGCACCGGACGCGAGGCCCGCTAGCGGCTTCCACGCCCACGCCGTGGCGTGGCGGCGCGCTCAGTCCGCGGCGTCGCCCGCGCGCGGCTCGAACATCTCCGCAGTGGGGCGGAACGCGCGTGGCGCATAGCCGAAATCGCGCGCGGCGGGGGCGACATCGAACACCAGGTCGCTGCGCATGCGCCGCACGGCGGCCTCGCCCAGGCCGGTGGCGCTCCCGGTGAGCTGGGCCACGAAAAGCGCCGTGGTGAACAGCGGCGATGGCAGTTCGACCAACCGCGGCGCTGGCTGCAGCGTGGCCAACACGCGCGCGACCATCTCGCGATAGGGCAGCGTTTCGCCGCCGGGTAATGCGTAGGCGCGCCCTCGCGCAACTTCCGTGGCGACACAATCCAGGGCCGCCTGCGCGAGGTCTACCACGTGCACCGGCTGGCGCAGGCCACCGGCATTGCGTGGCAACGGGAATCGCCCCCAGCGCCGGGCCAGCACCGCGATCCGGGTCAGGGTGGCGTCACGCCCCGCGCCGTAGACCAGCGTCGGCCGCAGGATCGTGGCGCCCGCATGCCGCTGCCGGGCCGCGTCGAACACCGCCGCCTCACCGTCGCGCAGGCGACGCGCCACGTCACGCTCGTGGGCATCGGCGGAACCCAGCTTGGTGTCCGCGCTGGTGGAGCCGAACGCGACCACGCGACCGCACGCCAGGTCCGATGTGGCGTACCAGCGCGCGAACGCATCCAGCGGGCCACAACTGAAAATCGCGTCGACCTGCGCGGGCAACGCGGGCATGCGGCCGAAATCGCCCCGCAGCCACGCCAGGCCCGGCCGGTCAGGCTGTGGATCACGCGACAGCGCGGTCACCCGCCACTCCGCCCGCGACAAGCCGGCAAGCAACGGACGACCGATCTGCCCGGAGGCGCCAAACACCAGTGCATGCCGCATGGTTCAGGCCCGGGGCGGTGAGGGCGGCAGCACCGCGCGCAACCACAGGAAACCCAGCGTGGCGGCAATCACAGACGCGCCCAGGATGCCGAGCACCGCCTCCTCGTACAGCCTTGGGTCCTGGTAGGCGAGTGAGGCAATGAACAGGCTCATGGTGAAGCCGATGCCGCACATCATGCCCAGGCCCAGCATCGCGCGCAGGTCCATGCCCGCGGGGAAGCGCGCCCAGCCGAGCGCGCGCATCAGCACCGCGGCACCGACAATGCCGATCGGCTTGCCCACCACCAGCCCCAGCACCACGCCCAGCGGCAGCGCCGCCTGGGCATCGGCCAGGCTCAGCCCCCCCAGGTACAGACCGGCGTTGGCGAAGGCGAACACCGGCAGGATGACGTAGGCAACCCACGGATGCAGCGCGTGCTCGAGGTGTTCCAGCGGCGAGTGCTCGATTTCGTCGGGGATGTCGTTGTGCTTGTTGACGTGGGGAATCATCAGGCCCGTGGCCACGCCCGCCAGGGTGGCGTGCACGCCCGACTTGAGCACGCACACCCACAGCACCGCGCCCAGCAACAGGTACGGAGCCAGCCGCGTCACGCCACGACGGTTGAGCAACCACATGCCCGCCAGCGCGGCACCGGCCCACGCCAACGCAGCCAGCGACAGGCCGTGCGAGTAGAACAACGCGATGATCAGGATGGCGATGAGGTCATCGACCACCGCGATGGTGGAGAGCAGCAGCTTCATCCCCACCGGCACGCGCGAGCCCAGCAACCCCAGCGCACCCAGGGCGAAGGCGATGTCGGTGGCGGTGGGCACGGCCCAGCCACGCATGGCCTGGGCATCGCCATGGTTGAGCGCGGTGAACAGCAGCGCCGGGACGGCCACGCCCGCACTGGCGCACACCAGCGGCAGCACCAGCTGGTCACGCCCGGCCAGTTGTCCGCTGAGCGTTTCGCGCTTGATCTCCAGCGCCACCAGCAGGAAGAAGATGGCCATGAGGCCATCGTTGATCCACAGCACCGCGGGCTTGGCGATGTCCAGCGCGCCCACCCGCACCTCCACCGGCATGTCGCGGAAGGCGTCGTAGGCCTCATTCAGGGGCGAGTTGGCGAAGATCAGCGCCAGCAGGGCCGCGCCAATGAGCATGATGCCGCCGGCGGCTTCGAGCCGGAAGAACTCCCCGAGGGCCTGCAGCGCGCGCACTGGCACCGATGGGGTATGCACGGTCGAATCGGTCATTCGCGGAGTATACCGGCCACCTGCATCGGCCCGGTGTTTCACCGGTAGCCGCCCGGTACCCGCAACCGTACGCTAGGCCCTCGTCCGAGGGCCATGGAAATGACTTTGTCGCTGCTGTCGCTCGTCGACCCACTTGCCGCGATTGGATTGGCCCGCGATAGAAGAAGGGCCAACCACCAGTCGTCGCAGATCGTCGAGAACGCCAGTGCCTGCATCATGGTCTCGGACGCCGACGGCATCATCGTATCCATGAACGCCGCGCTGCGAGCGCTGTTCCTGGAGACGGCGGACGATATTCGCCAGCAATATCCGTTCTTCGACCCGGCGAAGCTGATCGGCACATCGTTCGACGTCTTTCACGCCGATCCTGGGCACCAATGCAACCTGCTGCGCTCGCTCACGGCCCGTCACGTGGCGCGAATCCGTATCGCGGCACGCACTTTCCAACTGGTCGTCACGCCGCTCCGTGATGATGCAGGCCTCACCACCGGCTACGCGGTGGAATGGACCGACCTGACGCCACTGCTGGCGGTCAGCCAACGCGAAACCCGGTTCCGCTGCGCCCTGGACAACATGAGCACGAAGCTGATGATCGCCGACGCCGACGGCGCGATCGTCTACCTCAATCACGCATTGCTCAGGATGTTCCGGCGCTGCGGCGGGGCACTCCGGGAACGCTTCCCCGGCTTCGATCCCGACCACCTCATCGGTCGCAACATCGACCTCTTTCACCGCCGCCCCGAACACCAGCGCGCAGCGCTCCGCGAGCGCGTTGGCAGGATACCGGCAACCATCGAAGTGGCCGGGACCAGGCTTGAGCTGGAGGCGATGGCCATCCGCGACGCCGACGGGACCTACCAGGGCGCCTTCGTGGTCTGGGACGACATCAGCGCGGTCCATTCGCTGCTGGGTGATGTGGCCGCCGGCGAACTCGGGACCCGTCTTGAAAGCGAGCACTTCGATGGCAGCATGCGGCGGCTTGCTGAACTCCTGAACCAGGTGATGGAAACCATTTCGGCACCGATCGACAACGCGGTTCGAACGGTCGGCGCGCTATCGACCGGCGACCTTACGGCCAGGATGGGCGACAACGGCCGCGTGCTGCACGGCGCTTATCTGGACCTGCAAGACAGTCTGAATCGCTCGATTGAATCGCTTGCCGGGATCGTCGGCAGCATCCAGACCGCCGCACGTTCGGTGCATCAAGCCGCCGGTGATATCTCCGAAGGAAGCGCCGAACTCAGCGAACGTTCGGAGCGGCAAGCTGCGGCAGTCAGGGAGTCGGTGTCCGATGTCGCCGAGGTCACCGCCATCTCGCACGTCAACGCCGAACGCCTCACGGCCGCATCGACCAGCGCCACCGGGATCTCCCGGGATGCCCAGGCGGGTGCCGCACTGGTCCGGGACATGGCAACGGCGATGCGGCAGATCCACGCGGAGAACAACCAGGTCAACGAGTTCCTGGCACAGATCGAGGCAATCGCGTTCCAGACCAACCTGCTGTCCTTGAACGCCGCCGTTGAAGCAGCCAGGGCGGGAGTCGACGGCAAGGGGTTTGCCGTGGTCGCCAGCGAGGTACGGGCACTGTCGCAGCGCTGCACCGAGTCGGCCCGCCATATCCGGCAGTTCGTCGAGTCTTCGGTCAGGACGGTGACGCAGGGGCGCCGCCTGTCGACTGAGGCCAGTGCCCGGATCGAGCAGATCGTGGATTCAGTGCAGGCGCTCGACGCGTCGTTGCATGAAATTTCCCGCAATGGGATCGAGCAGCAGGCCAAGGCCAGGCATATTGGAGAGGTAACGGCACAGATCGACGCCATTACCCGGCAGAACGGGGTTCTGGCGGAGCAGACCGCGGTTTCGGCAAGGTCGCTGCAGGGACTTGCGGCCCAGTTGCTATCCCGAACCGGCGAATTCCGCACCTGATCGGCGACGGAGCATGGAGTTTCCCGGATCGGAATGGGCCTCGATCTCAATCGACGAGCATGAGTTGCAGCTTCGCAAGCGGTTCCTGGGCTTGTCGAGCGACGATGCGACGACGTTGGAAGCCCTGCGCGAAATCGTGGGCGCCAACCACCAGATGTTCGTCGACGACTTCTATGACCACTTGTCCACGTTCGAGGAAACCGCCAAGCACATCAGCGAGGACGAAACGCTCGCCCGGCTCAAACGCGCCCAGCATCGCTATGCCGTCGAGCTCCTCTCGGGGAACTACGACCTGGACTATGCGCGCAACCGCCTGCAGGTCGGCTTCGTCCACCATCGGATCGGTCTTGCGCCCCATCTCTACCTCGCCGCGTGCGGCCGGCTGATCACCGGCATCGCCCGGTCATTGCCTTCCCTTTTCCAGGAGGGGCAACCCAAGGGTGCGGAGGCACTGATCGCGCTGGTCCGCGTGTTGATGCTCGACGTGGGATTTGCCATGGACGCGTACGTCCACGCCGACCGCAAGGCCTTGGCGGACACCGTTGCTTCCCTCCGGGACAGCCAGAGTCGACTGGCCGAATCGCAGGAACTGGCGCAACTGGCCCACTGGGAGCTGGTGCCTGAAAGCGGGGAATTGCGTGCCTGCGCACGCACCCTGGAGTTGCTATGCATGGATCCGACAAGCGCCCTGCCGGCGCAGGACCGGCTGCGCCAATGGATCCATCCCGACGATCGGCGCATGGTGGACGACGCGCTGGAAAGCGCAATGACGTCGGACGCGACGTACGACATCCGCTATCGCGTCGAATGCGTCGATGGCCGGCGTTATGCCCTGCGTGAGCGGGGGCGCGCCTTGCGGGATCCGGACGGCAGGACGCTGCGGGTGATCGGCGTGATTCAGGACATCTCGTTGCAGTCCGCCCAGCTGTCCCGCATTGAACAGCTTGCGCACTTCGACAACCTTACCGGGCTACCCAACCGCGCGCACTTCTATGCCGCATTGGATCGGGCAATCTCCGCCTGCATGCAGAACGGCGGTTCTTTTTCGCTGCTCTTCATCGACCTGGACAACTTCAAGGACATCAACGACACGAAGGGCCATGGCATTGGCGACCTCGCCCTCGTCGAGATAGCGAAACGGATCAAGGGATACCTGAGATCGCAGGACCTGGTCGCGCGACTTGGCGGCGATGAGTTTGTGGTACTGGCGGAAAGGACCGACGCGGCCGCGGCGAGGAAACTGGCAATGGCGATCGTCGAATGCCTCACGCCTGCGATCTGGGTCCGCGGCGAAGCGTTCCGCATGAAAGCAAGCATAGGGATTTCAAGCTACCCGCTCGACGGCGAGGACAGCGAGCGTCTCGTCCGGAACGCCGACACCGCGATGTACGCCGCGAAACGCTCGCGCAGCGGGATCGAAGCCTATCGCGCGGACATGAGCCGTCGGCTTGAACGGAGGATCGACATGGCCAGTCGCCTCGACCAGGCGCTCAGGCACGGCGAACTGCAACTTCATTACCAACCGCAGGTTCGGCTCGACGACGGCGGGATCGTCGGCATGGAGGCGCTTCTCCGCTGGCACGACACTGAACTTGGCTGGATCAGGCCCGACGAGTTCATTCCGCTTGCCGAGGAGCGCGGGATGATCGATGCCGTGGGCGATTTCGTCGTGGGACAGGCCTGCGCGCAGATTCGCGCCTGGCGGGGGGCAGGCCTTCTGCTTCCCGGCCGGTTGGCGCTGAACATATCGGCGATGCAGCTGGACGCAGACACATTTTCCGAACGCCTCATCACGGCCGTGACGCGGGCAGGCCTGAGCCCCACGGAATTCGACCTTGAGCTGACGGAAAGCGGCATCATGGTCGACCCCGTCCGGTCGTTGGCCATCATGAAGTTGTTGAAGGCCGCCGGGTTCTCGCTTTCGGTTGACGACTTCGGGATGGGCTATTCCTCGCTGTCGCACCTCAAGGGCTTCCCCTTCGACAAGATCAAGTTGGACGGAAGCTTCGTCCAAGGAATGCTCACCGACCGGAGCGACTACGCGATCGTGATGGCGACCGTGACCATGGCCCGCAACCTGGGACTGCAACTGGTCGCCGAAGGCGTCGAGACAGCGGATCAGGCCGTCGCACTCAAGTCGATAGGCTGCGAGCTCGCGCAGGGTTTCCTCTACGGCCGGGCTTGCCCTCCGGAAGTATTCGCTGCCCGATGGCTGCAATCGGCGCCAGCTGCTGGTCACTGAGCTGCACGTGCGACGGCATGCCGAACGCCTATTCCTCAGTGCGCGGCGATGGTGGGCAGCCAATGCCCTTGCCGCCAGCGCATGCTCGCGTAGGCCAGCGAAGCCGTGTTATCCAACCCGAGCTTTTCCTTGATCCGGCTACGGTAGTACTCCACCGTCTTGACGGAAAGAGCGAGCTTTGCCGCAATCTCGCTGGGGCCGACGCCCTCGCCCACCAGCAGGAACACATCCAACTCCCTTGGGGTCAAGGGCAGCTTGGGCTTTTGCAGCGTCGCCTTGAGCGGACAGTGGTCGCATGGCCCTGCATCCGGTTGGCGCCGATTGCAGGTGACAAGCTGCCTGAGGGCCTGGCGGACTTCGGGATCCCCGGCGGACTCACTCAACATGCCGCAGGCACAGACAAGGTCGGGCAGTTCGCCCTCGCCCACGTGATGCCTTGGCGTGACGAGCAGGACCCGTGGCCGGGTCTCGCTGCTCGCGAATGCCGCCCTGAACGCACCGCTCCGATCCAGGTCCGGGTCCAGAAGCAAGCAATCCACGGCATTGTTCCCGGACTGCGCGATGACCTTCCATGGATCCTGGTCGGACAAGCAACGGTCGACTTCCGGCATTGCGCGCAACAGACGGAACAGGCCCTCGCGGACAAGCGGTTTGGTCACGGCAACGAAGGCGTTGATGGTTCCCGCGCCGGTCGTCACTGCCGGAGACGCTCCTGCGCGCGCGCGCAGCCCACCAACGCTCTCGTCCCCTGACGCCCTCTTCACCGCGATCATTCCTCATTCATCGGCGGGTCCGCTGGAAATTCTTGCCGCCGCCAGAACCTGCCAGGTCCTTGTAGCACGCCGCGAGCAGCAGCGCCTATTGGAAGAAGCCTCATTGTCCGCTGACTTTGTTACCGTTGGCGCGAGGCACGGCCCCCGACCATGCAGGGGCCATGGCTCATGACCTGGCATGCGGCGCCACGCCTCATCGGCCGGGCTCAGTGCTGGATCATCACCAGCTCGAACGCCACCCACCCCAACAGTGCCACCATCAGCGTGCCGCCCTCTCGCCTGCTCACGCGCAGGTCGCCACGCAGCATCGGCACCATCATCAGGGCAAACACCAGCGCCGACGGCAGCTCGAAGCGCACGAACGACGCGGGCAGCGGCAGCGGGTTGAACACCGCCATGCCGCCCAACACCAGCAACACGTTGCACAGGCTGGAGCCGATGACATGCCCGGCGACCAGGTCGCCCTGTCCGCGGCGTGCGGCGGTGATCGCGGCGGCCATTTCGGGCAGGGCGGTGCCGATAGCCACCGGCAGCAGCCCGGTGAGCAGCGGGCCCATGCCCAGGCCGGCGCCCAGCACCGGCGCGTGGGCCACCACCAGGCGCGATCCGTAGTACAGCAGCACCACGGCAAGCACGAAGCGCACGATGTTCAATGCCAGGTCGCTGCGGGTACGGGCAAACGCCTCGATTTCCGCCTGCAGATCCGGCGTTTCGTTGCGGCCGCGCACCAGCGCGAACGCCACCACGGCGACGAACGCGACCAGCAGCACCAGGCCATCGCCGCGCGAGAGCACGCCATCGAGCCCCAACCCCATGACCGCCAGAGTGCCCAGCAGCAGCACCAGCAACAGCGGCGACAGGGCGCGCCAGTGCACCAGCAACGGCGCGGCGAACGCGGCCGCGCCCAGCGTCAGGCCGACGTTGACCACGTTGCTGCCCACCGCATTGCCCAGGGCCAACGACTGCTGGCCGCGCACGATGGCCTGCCCGTTGACCGCCAGCTCCGGCAGCGACGTGGCGAAGGCCACCAGCAGCAGGCCGGTGGTGAAGGGCGTCAGTCCCAGGCGCTGCGCCAGCCCCGAGGCGCCCTTCACGATGGAATCCCCGCCCAGTGCGAGCAGCACCAGGCCCAACAGGAACATGCCAACGGCAGTGAGCATTGTCCTTCCTCCCCTAGGGTGACAGGGGATTCTAAGCCGGCGCCGGTGGCGGATGCGCCCCCCTGACGACCGGCGCGGGCCCGGCTCCGGAAATGGGCATGTCATCACGCATTCATACGGCCTGCCTATCGTGCAGTGGGCCTGACCATGGAGGACCACTCGATGCTGCTGGCGAAGACCGACAAGGCCCGCACGGCCATCCAGAACCGCGATGCAGGCCTGACCGCGCAAGAGCGCCACATCCTGATCGTCAGCAACGGCCAGCGCAGCCTCAACGACATCGTGTCGATGCTCGGCCCGGCGATATTGGCGTCCATCGACCGGCTGCTGCGGGACGGCTACCTGCAGCCCGCCGCAGCGGAACGCACGGTGGACGGCTTGGCCTCGACGAGCCAGGGGATGCATGCCCTGCTGCGGGCATCCCGCGACCTTGCCAGCAAGGTGCAGGAGCGCGCGCACGTCGTCATCGAGGCTGCCACCACGGCAGCGGCGCCACCGCCGACGTCATTCCCGGCCGAGCCCGTGGCAACGCTGCCCACGCCACCCGCCGCGCCGCGCGTTGGCCCGCGACGATCGCTGGCTGCGGCCAAGATGTACATGCTGGACATGCTGCAACTGCAGCGCAGTAGCGAGGCTGCCTCGCTCAAGCTGGCGATCCAATCCAGCAGCAGTGGCGAGGAGATCCTGGGCAGCCTCATCGACAGCCTGCGCCACCTGCGCGATGTCGCCACGGCCTCCTATTACGACCGCGTCGCCATGCGCTTGGGCGAGGTGCTCCCCGAGGAATTCGTGCCGCACCTCGCCGCTGCGATGCGGGTGGACACGGCGGCCTCCAGCGCAGCCTGAAGCCGGCGACAACGCCGGCGCCACGGGTTCAGGCCGGCGCGCGGAAGTGTTTCACCAGCCCCGCCCAGCATGCCTGGTATTCGCGCTGGCGGTGCGATGCCGCGATCGCCTGCGCCGTCGGCCGGATCACCGCGCGCGTCTCGAACATGAAGGCCATCGTGTCGCTGATGTAATCGGGCTGGCTGAGGTCGGCGCTGCTGGCCTTCTCGAACGTGGCCGCATCCGGGCCGTGGCCAGTCATGCTGTTGTGCAGCGAGCAGCCGCCCGGCACGAAGCCCTCGGCCTTGGCGTCGTAGGCGCCGTGCACCAGGCCCATGAACTCGCTGGCGATGTTGCGGTGGAACCAGGGCGGTCGGAACGTGTCCTGCATCGCCAGCACGCGCGGCGGGAAGATCACGAAGTCCATGTTGCTCACGCCCTCGCTGTCGCTGGGCGAATGCAGCACCAGGAAGATCGACGGGTCCGGGTGGTCGTGGCTGATCGAGCCGATGGCGTTGAAACGGCGCAGGTCGTACTTGCACGGCGCGTAGTTGCCATGCCAGCCAACCACGTCCAGCGGTGAGTGGCCGATATAGGCGCGCCACAGGTGGCCCTGGAACTTGGCGACCAGCTCGAAATCGCCTTCCACGTCCTCGTAGGCCGCATTCGGGATCTGGAAATCGCGCGGGCTGGCCAGGCCGTTGCTGCCGATCACGCCCAGGTCGGGCAGCTTGAGCATCGCACCGAAGTTCTCGCACATGTAGCCGCGCGCCTCGCCGTCGGGCAGCGACACGCTGAAACGCACGCCGCGCGGGATCAACGCGATTTCCTGCGGCTCCACGTCCAGTACGCCCATCTCGGTCTCGATGTGCAGGCGCCCGTGTTGCGGCACGATCAGCAGCTCGCCGTCGGCGTCGTAGAACCAGCGCCCCTGCATGTCGCGATTGGCGGCGTACAGGTGGATGCCCACGCCGGCCTGCGCGGCAGACCCGCCATTGCCCGCCATGGTGAACAGCCCATCGATGAGATCGGTGGGCGCCGAAGGCGCGGGCAGCGGGTTCCAGCGCAGTTGCTCCGGCGTGACCGGTCCGGTGCCAAAGTCGTTGTGGAAGCGCGGCTGCTCAAAGGACTTGAACTCGCCATGCACCGCCGACGGACGGATACGGTACAGCCAGCTGCGGCGGTTGGCATGGCGCGGCGCGGTGAATGCCGTACCCGTCAGCTGTTCGGCATACAGGCCGTGCGCCACGCGCTGCGGCGAATTGCGCCCCACCGGCAGCGTGCCGGCGATCGCCTCGGTGGCGAACTCGTTGCCGAAACCCGTCTGGTAGCCGTTGCTGCTGATCGCCATCGCACCCGTCCTTGTAGTCAGATCACGCCGCGCTTCATCTGGTCGCGCTCGATGCTCTCGAACAGCGCCTGGAAGTTGCCCTCGCCGAAACCCTCGTTGCCCTTGCGCTGGATGATCTCGAAGAAGATCGGACCGATCGCGTTCTGGGTGAAGATCTGCAGCAGCTTGCGGGTCTTGGTCTCCGGATCGGCGTCGATCAGGATCTTGTTGCGCGCCAGGCGCGGCACGTCCTCGCCGTGGTTGGGGATGCGCTGGTCGACCACGTCGAAGTAGGTGTCCGGCGTGTCCAGGAACTCGATGTCCTGCGCGCGCATCGCCTCGACGGTGTCATAGATGTTGTCGGTGAAGCAGGCGATGTGCTGGATGCCCTCGCCCTTGTACGCGTCCAGGTACTCGTTGATCTGGCTCTTCGGGTCGCTGGACTCGTTCAGCGGGATGCGCACGATGCCATCCGGCGCGGTCATCGCCTTCGACACCAGGCCGGTCTTGGCGCCCTTGATGTCGAAGTAGCGGATCTCGCGGAAGTTGAACAGGCGCTCGTAGTAGTCCGACCACTGCTGCATGTTGCCGAAGTACAGGTTGTGGGTCAGGTGGTCGATGAAGGTCAGCCCGAAGCCCTTCGGGTCCTGGTCGGCGCCTTCGATGACCACGTAGTCCCCGTACACGCTGCCGTTGTCGCCGTAGCGGTCGACCAGGTACAGCATGCAGTCGCCGATGCCCTTCACCACCGGCGCGTCCACTGCCTTCGTGTCGGCCTTGTCGGTGACCGCCTCGCCACCGTTGTTGACCACGGTGTCGAACACCTTGGCCGCCGGCTCGCGGAAGCGGATGGCGAAGCCGCAGGCGCTGGGGCCGTGCTTGGCGGCGAAGTCGGCGGCGAAGCTGTCCGGTTCCTCGTTGACGAGGAAGTTGACCCCGCCCTGGCGGTACACGGTGATCGCACGTGCCTTGTGGCGCAGCACGGCGGTGAAGCCCATGCGGCGGAAGTAGTCGTGCAGCAGCCCGCCCTGCCCGGCCGGCGCGGCGAATTCGACGAACTCGAAGCCGTTGATGCCAAGGGGATTCTCGAAGGTGGTGACCTGCATTCCGAGGTTGGGCTGGGCGTTCATGGCATGCTTCCGTAATCGCGGCCGGCCCGTACGGGTCGGCGTGAGGGGATGAGGCTTTATAGTTTCATCTGAAACAAAGATCAAGGCAACCGACCCCATGGCACCCCACCGCCAGCTCGACCTGGACCGCTTCCTGCCCTACCGGCTTTCAGTGCTGTCCAACCGGATCAGCAGTTCGGTGGCGGAGATATATTCCGAGCACTTCCAGCTGACCATCACCGAGTGGCGGGTCATGGCCATCCTCGGCCGCTACCCGGACCTGTCGGCCAACGAGGTGGCGCAGCGCTCGGCGATGGACAAGGTGGCGGTCAGCCGCGCGGTGGCACGGCTGATCGACGCCGGCCGCCTGACCCGCGGGATGCACGATGACGACCGCCGTCGTTCGGTGCTGCGGCTGTCGGCCGAAGGCATGCGCATCTACGACCAGATCGCGCCGCTGGCGCTGGATTTCGAGCGCCAGTTGCTGGGCGACATGACCGAGGAAGAGCGCGCCCTGCTGTTCCGCGTGCTCGACCGGCTGGACGAGCTGGAACTCAAGGTCGAGGCGGCCAAGACCATCCACGGCTGACGTCCGCCGACGCGGCGCCTCGGGGGTCGTCGGCGGGACTCCGCACCAACAAAAACGGCGGCCCGAGGCCGCCGTTCCCGTCCCTGCGCCCGACGGCGCCGGGGTGTGGACCGCCCGCGCATGGCGGGCGGTCTTGGGGCTTACTTCACCCCATGCATCAGGCGCTGGATCAGCGGCGCGATCAGGAACAGCACCACGCCGGCACCCATCAGGGCCCAGAAACCGAATGTGTAGCCGCCCAGCGCGGACGCGGTGGTCATGCCGCCTTCGCCGCTGACGTGGCCGGCGAACATGCCCGACAGGTTGTTGCCGATGCCGGTGGACAGGAACCAGCCACCCATGCCCAGGCCGACCAGGCGCACCGGGGCCAGCTTGGTCACCATCGACAGGCCGATCGGCGACAGGCACAGCTCACCGATGGACTGGATCCAGTACACCGCGAACAGCGTCCAGAACGGGATCTTGTTGGTGGCCGGGTCCAGCAGGCTGGACAGGGCGAACATCAGCAGCAGGAACGCCAGGCCGTTGAAGATCAGGCCCAGGCCGAACTTGCGCGGGATGGACGGGTTGGCGCTGCCCAGCTTCACCCAGATCCACGCGATGATCGGGGCCAGGGTGATGATCGCCACCGAGTTGACCGACTGGAACCACGCCGTCGGGAATTCCCAGCCGTTCAGGTTGCGGTCCACGATCTGGTCGGCGAGGAAGGTGAACGAGCTGCCGGCCTGCTCGAAGAACATCCAGAACAGGATGTTGAAGGCGAAGATCACCAGCATGGCGATGACCTTGTCGCGGGCCACCGCGCCGTTGCGGAAGCCTTCGACCAGCAGCATGCCGGCCAGGCCGATGAACAGGACGGTCAGGATGATCTGCAGCTTGGCCGAACCCATCGCCAGCAGCGAATACACCAGCGGGATCGCGGCCAGCGCACCGAGCGCGACATAGGCCACGCGATGCTTGCCCGGCGCTTCCGCCGGGGGACGGCCGATGCCCTGCAGCTGGCGGCGGCCGAACCAGAACCACACCAGGCTGATCAGCATGCCGATGGCCGAGGCGATGAACACGATCTTGTACGCCGGCATGGCGTCGGTGCCGAACACCTTCTGCGCCAGCAGCTGGGTCAGGATCGGCGCGATGAACGCACCGGCGTTGATGCCCATGTAGAAGATGGTGAAGCCCGAGTCGCGGCGCTCGTCACCGGTCGTGTACAGCTTGCCGACCATCGTGGAGATGTTCGGCTTGAACAGGCCGTTGCCCACGACAATGGTGGCCAGGCCCAGGTTGAAGATCTGCTGGCTGGGCAGCGAGATCATGAACAGGCCCGCGGCCATGAACACCGCGCCGAGCAGGATCGAGCGCTGGTAGCCGATGACCCGGTCGGCCACGTAACCGCCGAAGATCGCGCCGGCGTAAACCAGCGCCAGATAGGAGCCGTAGGTCAGGTTGGCCGACGCCTGGCCGGACGGGTCACCGCCATGGAACTGGGCGACGATGTACAGCACGAGTGCCCAGCGGATGCCGTAGAACGCAAAGCGCTCCCAGAACTCCGACATGAACAGCATCCACAGGGGCTTGGGATGGCCCAGGATCTGCGGGAACTGAGGAATGGGCGCTTCGTTGCCCTGGCTGGGTGCTGCGGCTCCGCTCATGCGGGGTCCCCTGTATGGCTCAAAAAAGAAAGGTGCAGCCCGCGCGGAGGGCGCGGGACCCGGGAGATTTACCGGCTGTGGGCGGCTACGTCAAACCGGCGGCGCATTGCTGCGCCGCAGCATCCCGCGCGACCCTGCACAACGACGCATCACCCGCCGGGTGCGAAAGGCGCCGTGGAAAAGGTATCCCGCGCATCTCAGCCCGCCGGGGCGCCGTAGCCGTTCCCCGTGCCGATGGAGGTCCGCACTTCGAACAACTCCGGAAAGAAGGTCAGCTCCAGCGCCTGCTTGAGGAAGCCCACGCCGCTGGAGCCGCCGGTACCGCGCTTGAAGCCGATGATGCGCATCACGGTGCGCATGTGGCGGAAGCGCCACAGCTGGAACTGGCTCTCCAGGTCCACCAGGTCCTCGCATAGCGAGTACTCGCGCCAGTACGTGTCGGTGTCCTCGTAGATCCGCTCGAACACCGTGCGAAGCGCGGGGTCGGACACGTGCGGCTGGCTCCAGTCACGCTGCAGGTGGTGCGCGGGGATCGTATGGCCGAACCGCGACAGATACTGCAGGAAATGTTCGTACAGGCTCGGGGCGTTGAGCACCTCGGCCAGTCCGGCCTGCAGCCCGGCGTCATGGGCAAACACCTTGAGCATGGCGGCGTTCTTGTTGCCCATCAGGAACTCAATGGTGCGGTACTGCAGCGACTGGAACCCCGACGACGGGCCGAGGATCGCGCGGAAGCCCATGTACTCCGAAGGCGTCAGCGTCTCCAGCACGGACCACTGCTCGGTCAGCTGGCGCATCACCAGCTTGCAGCGCGCCAGCACCTTGCGCGTCTGCCACACCTCGTCGCGGCCCAGGTGGGCAATGGCGGCGCGCAACTCATGGATCATCAGCTTCATCCACAGCTCCGATGTCTGGTGCTGGATGATGAAGAGCATCTCGTCGTGGTGCGGGGGGCTGGACAGCGGCTCCTGCGCCGACAGCAGGCGCTCCAGGTGCAGGTATCCACCGTAGGTCATTCGCCCGGAAAGGTCGGTGTGGATGCCGGTTTCCAGTTCGCGCTGGTTCTTGTCGACGGTCATGGGGACGCCTCGGAATAGCCCATCAGCGTACCCCAGCACCGCGGGGATGGCGCAGCGCGGCATGCAATCGTCATCTTCCTGCCATACCGCACGGGCAGGCTGCCTGCACCTTCATGCCCGGCGCATGCATGCCAACCGCCGGCCGCCACCAGGGGAACACCATGCACAACCAGATCAGCCGTCACGCGGCCGTGGCGCTGTCGCTCGCCATTCTCGCCTGCGCGGGAAGCGCACAGGCACAGGTGGTGATCAGCCAGATCTACGGCGGGGGCGGCAACGCCGGCGCCACCTACCGCAACGACTTCATCGAGCTGCGCAACCTCGGCGCCGCGGCGGTCAACCTCAACGGCTGGAGCGTGCAGTACACCTCCTCCGCCGGGACCACCTGGAGCGGCCGGACCAACCTGACCGGCAGCATCGCGCCGGGCGGTTACTACCTGGTCCAGCAGGCGGCTGGCAGCGGTGGCACCGCCGCACTGCCCACTCCGGACACGACCGGCGGCATCGCCATGTCGTCAGCCAGCGGCAAGGTCGCGCTGGTGCGGTCCACCACCGCGCTCACCGGCGGCTGTCCGCTGGCCGATGCCAACCTCGAGGACTTCGTCGGCTTCGGCAGCTCGGCGAACTGCTTCAAGGGGGCGGCGCCCACCGGCACGCTGTCCAACACCACCGCCGCGCTGCGCAAGGGCGACGGCGCGACCAACAGCAACGACAACGCCGCCGACTTCGTGGTGGGCGCACCCGATCCGCGCAACAGCGGCAGCACGCCGCCACCTCCGCCGGAACCGGCGGTCGCGCTGAGCATCGCGCAGATCCAGGGCAATGGCCTGGCATCGCCGCACGCGGGCAAGCGCGTGGTGACCGAGGGCGTGGTCACCGGCATCCGCTTCAACAACGGCTTCTTCCTGCAAGGCGCCAATGACGACGGTGATGCCACCACCTCCAACGCGGTGTTCGTGTTCACCCGAAGCGCGCCGCCGGCAAGCGTGCGCGTGGGCCACCGGGTGCGGGTAACGGGCAAGGTCGAGGAGTTCACGCCGTCCAATCCCAACCAGCTGAGCATCACCGAGATCACTTCGCCCGAGGTGGAGCTGCTGGCCAGCGGCATGGCCTTGCCGGCCGCGGTGGCACTGACCGCCGCCGACCTGGCGCCGCAGGCGCGGCCGGACACGCTGGAACGCCTGGAAGGCATGCGCGTCAGCGTCGCCCAGGCCGTGGTGGTCGGTGCCGCCGATGGCAGCATCAACGAACGCAATGCCACCTCCACCAGCAACGGCATCTTCCACGTGACCCTGCCGGACGTGGCGCGACCGTTCCGCGAACCGGGCATCGGCGCGCTGGACGTGATCCCGATCCCCGCCGGCAAGAACCCGCCGCGCTTCGACACCAACCCCGAGCGCCTGAGGGTGAACAGCCGCGGCCAGGTCAATGCGACCCTGCTGGCGGTGGATGTCGGCGCCAAGGTCGGCGGACTGGTGGGCGTGCTGGATTACGTGTCCGGCACCTGGACGCTGCTGCCCGACCCGGCGAGCGAAGCCGTGCCGGCGCCGACGGTGGCCGGTGGTCGCATGCCCGAAGCGGTCAACGACGCCGACTATGACGCGGTCACCGTGGCCGGCTTCAACCTGCTGCGCTTCTTCGACGAGGTCGCCGACAACAACGGCGCGGCGACCCTGACCGCCGCTGCGCTGGACAAGCGCTTGGCCAAGACCGCCGGTGCGATCTGCGATTACCTCAAGGCGCCGGACATCCTTGGCGTGGTCGAGGTGGAGAACCTGCGCGTGCTGGGCCTGCTGGCCGAGCGCATCAACACCGGCTGCGCGCGTGCGCCCGCCTACGTGCCGATGCTGGAAACGGGCAATGACGTGGGCGGGATCAACGTCGGCTTCCTGGTCAGCCAGCGCCTGGTCGGCGGTCAGCCGCGCGTGGTGGTCGAATCGCTGACCCAGTTCGGCAAGGGCACCACGCTCAGCAATCCGGACGGCAGCAGCGCCCTGCTCAATGACCGGCCGCCGCTGGCGCTGCGCGCGCGCGTGCAGCAAGACAATGGCGCCCGCTTCGACGTGACGGTGATCAACAACCACCTGCGCTCGCTCAACGACATCGACGACACCACGCCGGGCAGCGGCGGCTGGAGCACCGGCGGCGCGCGCGTGCGCGCCAAGCGCGGCGCCCAGGCGGCGTACCTGGCCGGGCTGGTGCAGTCGATGCAACAGGAGGATCCCAACCGCAACATCGTGCTGGTGGGTGATTTCAACGCCTTCGAGTTCAACGACGGCTACGTCGACGTGCTCGGCGTGATCAAGGGCGAGGCCGCCGCCGAGGACCAGGTCATCTCGTACGTGGCCAGCCCGGTCACCGCGCCGCTGATCGACGGCTCGCAGCTGGTGGCCGACCCGGCCGCACGCTACTCGTACGTGTACGAAGGCAATGCGCAGTCGCTGGACCACGTACTGGTCAACGAGGCGCTGCTGCTGGGCGCGGGCAACCTGCGCGTGGAACACGCACGCATCAACGCCGACTTCGGCGTGCACCACTACGGCGATGCCAGCGTGCCGCTGCGCGTGTCCGACCACGACCCGGTGCGCGTTGCGATCAGCGTGCCGTCGTTCCGCAGCGCCGACCTGTCGGTGAGCGTGGCGCAAGCCGCGTCGAGCGTGCACGTGGGTGACGACGCGGTGTTCAACGTGACCGTCGGCAACGCGGGCCCCGGTGCTGCCGAGTTCGCCGCCATCGCTTTCGCGGTCGAAGGCGATGCGATGCCGGTGGTCGCACCGGCCGCGGGCTGGACCTGCGACGCGCCGGTGGCGCAGGCCGGCAACACCAGCGTGAGCTGCACCACGCCAGCGCTGGCCGTCGGCGGCACCGCGGCGTTCACGGTGCGCGTGACCGCGCCCGATGCACTGGGCGGCAAGCAGCTGCGCCTGGCCGTGGCCGTGCGTTCGCAGATCACCGATCCGGCCAACGCCGACAACCAGGCGGAAGCCTCGGTCGCGGTGGAAGCGCTGGCCGACCTCGCGGTCACCATCGACGACGGCAACACCTATCGCGTGCCGAAGAAGCTGCACTATGGCCACACGGTGCCGTTCGCTGTCGCCGTGGCCAATGCCGGCCCCGACGCGGCGTGGCAGCCGACGCTGCGCCTGCAGGGCGACGCGCCGGCCGCGAACGTCGCCCTGGAGGCACCGGCGGGCTGGACCTGCACCGTGGACGGCGACGACGTCCGCTTCACCGCGCAGTGCGCCTTCGCCGGCGCACTCGCCGCCGCCGATGCGGCGCGGATCATCGCTCGCGTGCTGGTGCCGGCGCGTCCGGACAGCACCGGCTTCCTGCATCTGCAGGCCGAGGTCGGCATGTCGACGCCGGAACGCCGCGCGATCGACAATACGGCGCAGTACGCCAACCGTATCGTCGGCGTACCCTGAACGCGACCAACGGCTGCTTCAATCACCCGGTAGCGAAGGAAGCGCGGCACATGCCGCGCTTTTTTCGTTTTGTCATGCCGCAGCGCGCAACGGCACTTTACGGTCGCCCGCCTATCATGTCCGGATCGATGATTCACCGGAGGAAGACCCCGCGATGACGATCGCCGCTCGCTACGAGATCGAGTACCTGCAATACCTGGGGCCCGAAGGCGCCCTCGTCGCCGAGCCGCCCGCCGACCTGGCCGACCCCAAGGTGCTGCTGCCGCTGTTCAAGCAGATGCTGTTCGTGCGCACCTTCGACAGCAAGGCCATCGCCCTGCAGCGCACCGGCAAGCTGGGCACCTACGCCGCCTGCCTGGGCCACGAGGCCACCCATGTGGGCATCGGCGCCTCGATGCAGCCCGACGACACCTTCGCCCCCAGCTACCGCGAATACGGCGCGCAGTTCATGCGCGGGGTGAAGCCGCGCGAGGTGCTGCTGTACTGGGGCGGCGACGAGCGCGGCAACGATTTCTCCGGGCCGAAGCAGGACTACCCGTGGTGCGTGCCGATCTCCACGCAGATGCTGTACTCGGCCGGCGCGGCGCTCAAGTTCAAGCTGCGCGGCGAGAAGAACATGGCGGTGGCGGTGTGCGGTGACGGCGGTTCGTCCAAGACCGACTTCTACGCCGCGGTGAACTCCGCCGGTGCGTACTCGCTGCCGCTGGTGCTGTGCGTGGTCAACAACGGCTGGGCCATCTCGGTGCCGCGCTCGGCGCAGACCGGCGCCGCCACGCTGGCGCAGAAGGGCCTGGCCGGCGGCCTGCACTGCCTGCAAGTGGACGGCAACGACATGATCGCGGTGCTGGAAGGCATGCGTCGCGCCAGCGAGCGCGCGCGCAGCGGCGAAGGCGGCAGCGTCATCGAATTCATGACCTACCGCCTGCACGACCACACCACCGCCGACGACGCACGTCGCTACCGCGACGAGGCCGAGGTCAAGGACGCGTGGAAGCGCGACCCGATGACCCGCCTGCGCACCTACCTCACCGCCAAGGGTGCGTGGAGCGAGGCCGAGGAAGCCGCGTGGATCGAGGAATGCGGCAAGCGCGTCGACGAGGAGATCAACGCCTACCTCAACACCCCGGTGCAGCCGGTGGAGGCGATGTTCGACTACCTGTACGCCGACATGCCCGAGGACGTGCGCAAGCAGCGCGCCGCCGCGCTTGCCCTGGAGGGACGCGCGTGAACCAGGCCCAGACCATGACCAAGATCGATCCCAACGCCAGCACCCCCGCCGCCATCACCCTGATCGAAGCCGTCACCCAGGCGCTTGCGTACGAGATGCGCGCCGACGACCGCGTGCTGGTGCTGGGCGAGGACGTGGGCGTCAACGGCGGCGTGTTCCGCGCCACCGCCGGCCTGCATGCGCAGTTCGGCAGCAGCCGCGTGCTGGACACCCCGCTGGACGAGACCACCATCGCCGGCCTGACCGTCGGCCTGGCCACGCAGGGCATGCGCCCGGTGGCCGAGGCGCAATTCGACGGCTTCATGTACCCGATGGTCGACCACATCGTCTGCCACGCCGCGCGCATGCGTTACCGCACCCGCGGCCGCCTGAGCTGCCCGATGGTGCTGCGCGTGCCGTGGGGCGGCGGCATCCGCGCGCCGGAGCACCACAGCGAGGCCAACGAAGCGATCTTCACCAACGTGCCGGGCCTGCGCGTGGTGATGCCGTCGTCGCCGCAGCGCGCCTACGGCATGCTGCTGGCCGCGATCCGCGACCCGGACCCGGTGATCTACTTCGAGCCCAAGCGCATCTATCGCGCGTACAAGGAAATCGTGCCCGACGACGGCGAGGCATTGCCGCTGGACGTGTGCTACGTGCTGCGCGACGGCACCGACGTGACGCTGGTGACGTGGGGCGCGCAGGTGAAGGAATGCCTGGAGGCCGCCGACAGGCTGGCCGCCGAAGGCATCAGCGCCGAGGTCATCGACGTGGCGACGCTGCGCCCGCTGGACTTCGACACCATCGCCGAATCGGTCAGCCGCACCGGCCGCTGCGTGATCGTGCACGAAGCGCCCAAGACCGCCGGTTTCGGCGCCGAGATCGCCGCCCGCCTGGCCGAGGAGTCGATGTACGACCTCGTCGCGCCGGTGGAGCGCGTGACCGGCTACGACACCCACATCCCCCTGTTCCGCCTGGAGATGAAGTACCTGCCCAGCGTGGACCGGATCGTGACCGCGGCCAGGCGCACCCTGGCGGCGAGCTGACGCACGCCGACCCCATCGGACCCGCGCACATGGGCACGCGGGCCGCACCCGATAGACCGCGGACGCCACGGCGTCCAACGAGGATCCAGCATGAGTGACAAGAAGACGTTCCTGCTCCCCGACCTGGGCGAAGGCCTGCCCGACGCCACCATCGTCGAGTGGTACGTGAAGGTGGGCGATGTCATCCGCCTGGACGACAACCTGGTGTCGATGGAAACCGCGAAGGCGATGGTGGACGTGCCCTCGCCGGTGTCGGGCAAGGTGCTGCGTCTGGCGGGCGCCGCGGGCGACGTGATCGTCACCGGCGCCATGCTGGCCGAGTTCGAGATCGACCCTTCGATGCCGCAGCGCGCCGAAGGCCAGGACACCGGCCACCATCACGGTCCCAGCCATGGCGTCGGCAGTCATGCCCCCAGCGACGGTGACAAGGTAGTCGCATCCGACGATGGCGGCGCAATCAGCGCGCCAACGGCCGCCCCGGCCAAGCGCGAGGATGCCGGCACCGTGGTCGGCGCCATGCAGAGCTCCGATGCGGTGCGCAGCGAGCAGGCGGTCGCCGTCGGTGGCGTGAAGGCCATGCCGGCCGTGCGCGCGATGGCGCGCAAGCTGGGTGTGGACATCGCCCGGGTCAATGCGAGCGGTGCCGATGGCGTGGTGACCATGGACGACGTGAAGCGCGCGGCAGCGGGCGATCCGGCAGCGCTGCGGGCAGCAGGCGGCGCCAGCGCGCCTGCCGCGGCGGCCTACGCCGCGCCAGCGCAGGCCACCTCGTTCCAGCCGCAGGCCGCAGGCATCGCGCCCGCGGTCGCCGCCCGCAGCACCCTGTCGCAGTCGGGCAAGCCGATGCGCACCCAGCCGCCGGGCGTGGCCGCCAGCGGCCAGCCCGAACAGCTCAAGGGCGTTCGCCGCAACATGGCGCGGGTCATGGCCGATGCGCACGCCAAGGTGGTGCCCACCACCCTGTGTGACGACGCCGACCTGCACGACTGGCTCGGCAAGCAGGACATCACTGCGCGCCTGGTGCGCGCGATTGTCGTGGCCTGCAAGACCGTGCCGGCACTCAACGCGTGGTTCGACGGTGATGCCCTGAGCCGCACCATGCACCCCAACGTCGACATCGGCATCGCCGTGGACACCGACGACGGGCTGTTCGTGCCGGCACTGCGTAACGCCGACATGCTCGACGCACGCGGCATCCGCGAGGGCATCAACCGCCTGCGCGCGCAGGTCGAGGCGCGCAGCCTGCCGGCCAGCGAACTCAGCGGCTACACCATCTCGCTGTCCAACTTCGGCATGCTCGCCGGGCGCTACGCCACCCCGGTGGTGGTGCCGCCGTGCGTGGCCATCGTCGGCGCGGGCAAGCTCAGCCACGACGTGGTCGCGGTGATCGGCGGCATCGAAGTGCACCGCCGCATGCCGATCTCGCTGACCTTCGACCACCGCGCCTGCACCGGCGGCGAGGCCGCGCGCTTCCTCAAGGCGTTGCTGGACGACATGGCGTTGCCGCAGTAAGCGGCACGGGCTGCGCCACGCATTGGCGCAGCCGACCTGGAACGGGAACGGGCGGCGCGAGATGGCGTCGCCCGTCTTGCATCAGACGGCCAAAGTCCTGCCCGACCGTCGGGAGTTTCAGGTCGCGGGCTGCAGCGCGCACGGCCGGCTCGGCAGCGCATGGCGCAGGATGCGCCACACCACCTGGCCGAACTGCCTGGCCATCGAACCCGTGTTGTAGTGCTGGCCGTAACGCGCGCAGATGCGCCGCACTTCCACCGCCATCTCCGCATACCGATTGGCTGGCACATCGGGGAAGAAATGGTGTTCGATCTGGTGGCTCAGGTTGCCGGTCAGCACGTGCAGCCAGCGTCCGCCGCTGAGGTTGGACGAGCCGCGCAACTGGCGCAGGTACCAGTGGCCGCGCGACTCGTCCTTCACCACGTCACGCGGGAAGGTCTCCACGTGCGTGGTGAAGTGGCCGCAGAAGATCACCGCGAACGTCCACAGGTTGCGCAGGCCGTTGGCCACCAGGTTGCCCAGCAGCACCGGCAGGAAGAACGGTCCGGCCAGCGCCGGGAACACCAGGTAGTCCTTGCCCAGCTGCTTCACCCACTTGCGACCCACCGGCCGGAACTTGCGCCACATCGCGCGCGTGGTGGTGCGGCCGAACATCCAGCGGCCCAGTTTCAGCTCCTGGATCGCCACGCCCCACTGGAACATCAGCGCCAGCCCCAGCGCAGCCAGCGGCTGCAGCAGGTAAGCCGGGCGCCAACGTTGCTCGGGGAAGATGCGCAGCACGCCATAGCCCAGGTCTTCGTCCAGCCCGCGCACGTTGGTGTAGGTGTGGTGGCGGAAGTTGTGCGACTTGCGCCAGTTGTCGCTGGTGCCGGCGATGTCCCACTCGTAGCGCTGGCCGTTGAGGTGCGGGTCGCGCATCCAGTCGTACTGGCCGTGCATCACGTTGTGGCCCAGCTCCATGTTCTCCAGGATCTTGGACAGGGCCAGCAACAGCACGCCGCCGGCCCACGCGGCCCACATCCATCCGGTTGCATCCAGGGCCAGCGCCAGCGCACCAAGGAACAGCAGGCCACGGCCGGCCAGACCGGTGTAGCGCACCGCCGCGACGACACGGCGGATATAACGGGCGTCGCGTTGGCCCAGCGAATCCAGGATGCGCTTGCGCAGCGCGTCCAGTTCGGCGCCGAAGCGTTCCAGTTCGACGGCACCCAGGGCGCGATTGAGGGAATTGCGGGACATGCGGGACGGGCTCAGAGGTCGATGACGAGGTCGCTGACGGCACTGCTGACGCAGAGCTTCAGCGCGGACAGGGGTTCGGTGGTGGCTTCGCCGGTGTGCAGGTCGCGGCTGGTGCCGCTGCGCTTGCCGCAGGCGCAGGTGTTGCAGATGCCCATGCGGCACCCGGCCGCGGGCTTGATCCCTTCGGCCTCCAGCGCCGCCAGCAGCGGCATTCCGCGCGGCACTTCCAGCGTACGACCGCTGGCCGCCAGGGTGAGCTGCACGTGGCCGCCCTCCTCGACCACGCGCGGGGGTGGAGTGAACGCTTCGGCCTGGAACTCGCGGACCTGCGTGGCCAGCAGCGCGCGTGCATGCGCGACGAACTCGCCGGGGCCGCAGGCGAAGACGATGCGATCCGCCAGCGCGGGTACGCGCGCCGCCAGCAGTGCTTCGTCAACGCGGCCGAGGGATTCGTCGCTGGCGAGCGTTGCATTGATGCAGTTGGTCGCGGTGGCCACTTCACGGGTCAACGCGAAGTGCACGCTGAAGTTCGGGTGCGCAGCGGCAAGGCCACGCAGCTCACCCGCGAAGCACAGGTCGGCACGGGTGCGGGCGGAGTACACCAGCGTCAAGGGCACCGGCATGCCCTGCGCGGCCTGCGCGCGTACGTGTGCCATCAGCGGCGTGATCCCGCTGCCAGCCGCCAGGAACAGCAGCGGCGCCGTCGGCATGGACGGCAGCGTCATCTCGCCGAATGCGGGCCCCAGCTCCAGCACCTCGCCGACGCGGGCGTGGTGGCACAGGTGCGTGCTGAGCTTGCCGCCGGGCACGTGGCGCACGGTGACCGACAGCCGGCCATCGGCGCGCAGCAGGTCGGACAGGCTGTAGCTGCGGCTGATGCGCGCGCCCTCGACTTCAGCACCCAGGCTCAGGTGCTGGCCGGGCGCAAACCCGCGCCAATGGCGGTTGGGGGCCAGCAGCAGGGTGACCGCGTCGTGCGACTCCTGCCGGCGGCCCACGATGCGCGCCAGCGGACGCTCCAGCGACCACGTGGGGTCCAGGTGCGACGCCCAGAAGTCGATGAAGGCCGGCGAAACCCACGCCTTGGCCCATCGTCGAAGACGGCCCGGGCGGCGGGTGGCGGGGGGAAGACGGACAGCACTCATGAGGCGCCACTATACACAGGAACAGACAAACGTATATACACGTGTATATTAATCGTTTGGCTATGATGGGGCTCCGAGCCCAGCGACGCGCCCCGTGACCCTTCCTTCCGACCTCGCCACCGACTTCCATACCGGGCGCAAGGCCACCATCTCGCGCGAGGACCTGACCGCGGCCGCGTTGCGCCTGATCGGGCCACACCGCAGCGTGTCGTCGCTGAGCCTGCGTGAAGTGGCGCGCGAGGCCGGCATCGCGCCCAACAGCTTCTACCGCCACTTCCGCGACGTGGACGAGCTTGCGGTGGCGCTGATCGAACTGGCCGGGCAGTCGCTGCGCGAGATCGTGGGCAAGGCG
The DNA here is from genome assembly GCF_007830115.1 of Aerolutibacter ruishenii. Taxonomy (GTDB): domain Bacteria; phylum Pseudomonadota; class Gammaproteobacteria; order Xanthomonadales; family Xanthomonadaceae; genus Aerolutibacter; species Aerolutibacter ruishenii. The sequence goes on from NZ_VLKP01000001.1 coordinate 341,626, forward strand.
CGCCGCCGCGCCACCAGCGGCCGCAGCATCGTGCGCGGATCGGTGAGCGCGTTCGTCGAGCAGGTGCGCGCCGACGACAAACTGCTGCACGTGCTGCTGCGCGAAGGTACCGTGGGCTCGGATGCATTCAAGCAGGCGGTCGACCGCCAGCTCGACTTCTTCGAGGAAGAACTGCACGTGGACCTGGTGCGCCTGGCCGCCGCCGACAACCTGCCGCTGAAGGATCCGGCACTGGTGGCCAAGGCGATCACCCGCCTGGTGTTCGCCATCGGCACCACCGCGATGGACGTGCCGCGCGAACGCGACGCGGAACTGGTCGAGCAGCTCACCCAGATGGTGCGAATGATCCTGCGCGGCTCGCAGGCGATGGCGCGCACGCAACGCTGAGGGCAGCACCATGACGCACCGCAGCCGCTTGGCCGGCTTCATCATCGACTGCCAGACCGACGACCTCGACCGCGCAGCCGCATTCTGGAGCCAGGCATTGGGACTGCACGTGGCCGATCCGGACTCCGGCGGCCTGGGGCTCTACGCCGAATTCGGCGACGCACCCGGCGGCCTGCACGTGGAAGTGCAGAAGGTGGAGCACCCCTCGCGCGTGCACCTGGACATCGAGGCCGACGACGTCAATGCCGAGGCCACGCGGCTGGAAGCGCTGGGCGCGAAGAAGGTCGCCTTCGTGCGCGAGCGCTGGTGGGTGATGGAAGCGCCGACCGGCCAGCGGTTCTGCGTGGTGCCGATGCGCGAGGACACGCGGCGCGAACCGCCAAACCACTGGCCCTGAGCGGAACCGTCAGTGCAGTTCAGCGGTGGTCGGATCCATCATCGCGCTCACTTGCGACACCCGGTCCACCGGGAAGCCACCCAATTCGGCATGGCGGCGCACCGCGGCTTCGTTGTCGGCGATGTACACGCAGTAAAGCTTGTCGGCGGTGACGTAGGACTCCTGCCACTGGATGTGCGGGCCCATGTTTTCAAGCACGTCGCAGGACTTGCGTGCAACGCCCTGCAACTCGCCAAGGGTAAGCTTGCCCGCGCCGGGGAGGTTGCGTTCGATCAGGTACTTGGGCATGTCAGTGCCTCGGGTTCGCGCGGCCGCGCGTCCACGCCACACCGCGCCGGTTGACGGCGGCCACGCCTCGGCAGGCCGCACCTGCCGCTCGAAAGCGGCATAGAGGAGTCTGCGCCCGTCACCCTGGCACCGCAACGGGCGCCGGTGCCGGCCGCGCCAGCCACACGCCCAGCCCCTGCGCATTGAGTTCGATGTCCATGCCAAGCACGTCGGGCACTGCGGTCTCGGCGTTGGCCACCCCGTGAGCCGTTGCGCGCGCGATGTAGTAGCGGGTTAACCCGTCAACGAGGGCGACGTGGCGACCGGTGGCATCGTCCGCGCCGTCATGCGCGTGGCGGCCCAGCGCGACCATCGCATCGACCTGTTCAAGCAGATCGTGGCCCAGCCTCGCCACGTCCTCGACGCGCCCGTAATGGGTGAGGTACATGGCGTCCGGCTGGCGGGCGAGCAACGTGCGGATCGAGGCCTTCAATGGTTCCGGCTCGAACTGCACCGGCGAAGTGGTCGGGATGATGAAGGGGCGACCATCCACATCCAACTCGCGGTACGACAGACCGAAAGTATCGCCGGTGAACCAGCTGCGGCTACGTGCGTCCCACACGCAGAAGTGGTGGCGCGCGTGGCCGGGCGTGTCCACGCACAGCAGCGGCCGGCCGGCCAGCTCGATGACGTCGCCATCCGCAGCCTCGAGCACGCGCGCGGCGGGCACGCTTTGGATCACGCCATAGCTGCGCGCGATCTCGGCCTCGCCGTATACCGCGGTGGCGCCCGCGACCAGCCGCGAAGGATCGATCATGTGCGGCGCGCCGCGCGGGTGTACCACCAGCGTGGCATTGGGCAGGTGCTGCATCAGCAGGCCCGCGCCACCGGCGTGGTCGAGGTGGACGTGGGTCAGGATCAGCCAGTCCACGGCCTCTGGCCCCAAGCCCTGCTCGTCCAGCATGGCGAGCATCGCCGAGACGCTGTAGTTGGTGCCGCAATCGATGAACGCGGCGCGGCCCTGCTCCACCACCAGGAACGCGGCGTCGAAGTGCGGCCGCTGGAAACCGGTGTCGATGGTGAAGATGCCGTGCGTCGCGCCCATGCGTGCCTCGTTATGTCGGTCGTCAACGCAGTCTAAGCAGCGCCAGCGAGTGTCACGATTCGGCTTTGGTCGCGGCCCAGATCAAGCCTTGGCCGCCTCCTTGTCCTTGGCCGCCTGCACGATGGCATCCAGCGCGGTCTGCGCCTCGTCGGCGGCCACGCCATCGCCCAGCGAAGCGTGCTGACCGATGGTGTGTACCGTGAGCGTGCCGGCCTTCATCGCGCCGATCAGCTCGCCGACCTCGCGCGGCGCGGCGAAACCGGTGCTCTGCAGCAGCACGCGTTCGCCATCGACCAGCTTGAAGTAGAACCGGCCGTCCACCTCGCGGTACTGCTTGATCACCGGCAACGTGGCCTTGTCGACGGCCTTGACCGCGGCCACCGGCACGCGACCCAGGTCGCGCAGGCCCACCGCCTCGCGCAGTTCCGCCATCAGCGGCGTGGCATAGCGTGTACGCAGGCGCTGCGCACCGTCGCGCAGGATGGCCTCGATATCGGCCGGGCGCGCCATCAGCGCTTCGTACTGCTCGCGCTGCGGCGCGATCTCGGCATCGATGCGCTCGAACAGCGCCTGCTTGGCATCGCCCCAGCCGATGCCATCGGCAAACGCCTGGCGCATCGCCGCGGCCTCGGCGTCGGTGGAGAACGCCTGGTACAGCTGGAACACGTGCGAGCCATCGGCGTCCTTGGCCTCGCCCGGCGCGCGCGAATCGGTGACGATGCCGGCGATCAGCTTGCGCAACTGCTCGCGCGGCGCGAACAGCGGGATGGTGTTGTCGTAGCTCTTGCTCATCTTGCGCCCGTCCAGGCCGGGCAGCGTGGCCACCTGCTCCTCGATGTGCGCCTCGGGCAGCACGAAGTATTCGCGGCCGGTCGCCTCGCCGTAGAGGTGGTTGAAGCGCTGGCCGAAGTCGCGCGCCATCTCGATGTGCTGGATCTGGTCGCGGCCCACCGGCACCTTGTTGGCGTTGAACAGCAGGATGTCGGCGGCCATCAGCACCGGGTACATGAAGAGACCCGCGGTCACCGCCGCGTCATCGTCCTCGCCCGCTTCGCGGTTCTTGTCCACCGCCGCCTTGTAGGCGTGCGCGCGGTTGAGGATGCCCTTGCCGGCCACGCAGGTCAGCAGCCACATCAGCTCGGTGGTCTCGGGGATGTCGCTCTGGCGGTAGAACCACACCTTGTCCGGCTCCAGCCCGCAGGCCAGCCACGTGGCGGCGATCTCCAACGTGGAGCGCTGCACGCGCGCCGGGTCCTGCACCTTGATCAGCGCGTGGTAGTCGGCGAGGAAGTAGAAGCTCTCCACGTCGGCGGCGCGACTGGCGGCCACGGCCGGCCGGATCGCACCGGCGTAATTGCCCAGGTGTGGGGTGCCGGAAGTGGTGATGCCGGTGAGGACGCGGGTACGGGACATCGGGAAGGCAGCCGTGGGGTGAACGAATCCGCATTTTACCCGGCGGCGGCCAACCCCGCCGGATGCGGTCGCACGTCCCACCGTGCCCCCCCTGGCGGAGACACGCCCATGTCGCGCCTGACGCTTTGCCGTGGCACCACGCCAAATGTACACGGGCCGGCGATGCCGGCCCGTGTCCTTATCGGTGCAGCATCCACCACGGGTGGCTGGATCACCACGCCGCGGCGTAGTTTCGGTCAGTGCAGGGATTTCTCGAACTCACGGACCTCGCGTTGCGCGCGATCGCGGTCCCAGCCGTACTGTTCCTGCAGCTTGCCAGCGAGGTATTCGGCGTTGCCCTCGCGAACATCGAATACGTCGTCGGTGAGGTCGCCCCACTTGGTCTGGGCCTGACCCTTCAACTGGTTCCACTTGCCGGCGATGATGTCTTTGTTCATTGCATGGTTCCTCGTTCTTCCGGGAGAATGCGGCGGGTGCTTCGATGCCGCATGTACACCATCGCAAGGTGCCCATTCGCATACGGTAAGCGGTGCGTTACGCGCGCATTCGCGCGAGGTGAAGCCCGGCGTGTTCAGATGCCTGACCGGGAGTTCCGGGACCTTTGCAAAAAAAAAAGGACCGGACATGGATCCGGCCCTTCCTGTTCGCGCCGCGTCCCGGCGGGGATCAGCGCCTGCTCAGCACTTGCCGTCCTTGCAGTCGCCAGCCTTGTCTTCCACCTTCTCGCCGACCTTCTGCACGTCCTTGCCCACGCCTTGCATGGTGTTGCAGGCGGTGAGCACGCCGGTCGAGAACGCGGCCAGCAGCATGAGGGCAACAATACGCTTCATGGGTCATCTCCTTCGATCATTGGATGGGTCGCACTGCGCAGGGGAGGCCGCGTCGCCGCGCCGCCCGTATCCGCATCTAACGCGCCGCCATGTGAAACCCTTGTGTGGGCCTGCCGTTGGCGACCAGGCCCTGTTCACCCGGCACCACGCGCCGCGGTGCAAGCGTGGCGGTGGCCGATGAACGGGCGTGCCGCACCTGCCCCTCCGGAAACGAGCAAGGGCCGGATCGCTCCGGCCCTTGCGGGACCCGCATGGCGCGTGCGCTTACTTGTCCGCTTTTTCTTCCATCTGCTCGCCCACCTTCTGCAGGTCCTTGCCGAAGCCCTTGACGGTGTTGCAGGCGGTGAGGCCGGTGCTCGCGAACAGGGCGAGCAACAGCAGGAGGAAGGAACGCTTCATGGGCTCTCCGGTGAATTCTGGCGACAGGATGATTGGCGTGCACGCTACCACAGCGGCACGCCGCTCACCGCGACCGGCGGCGTATTCCACGTGGCGGGGCGCGGCATGCGCCCGCACCCCAGGCCGTCCGCTCAATCGCGCATCAGGGTGGATTTGCCGAACAGGCTTTCCACCAGGGCCACGGCCAGCCTGCCGGTGCGGTTGCGCTTGTCGATGATCGGGTTGAGCTCGACGATGTCCAGCGAGGCCATGCGCCCGGTGTCGGCGATCATTTCCATCACCAGCTGCGCCTCGCGGTAGTTGGGGCCGCCGGGCACGGTGGTGCCGACGCCCGGCGCGATGCTGGGGTCGAGGAAGTCCACGTCGAAGCTGACGTGCAGGTGGGTGTTGTCGTCCACGCCTTCCAGCGCCTCCTCCATCACCCGCTTCATGCCGACTTCGTCGATGTAGCGCATGTCGTAGACGTCGAGGCCGTATTCCTTGACCAGGCGCTTCTCGCCTTCGTCCACCGAACGGATGCCGATCTGCCGCACCACGTCCGGGGTGATGGCCGGGGCGTCACCGCCCAGGTGGGTCAGCTCGCGCGGGCCGATGCCGCACAGGCACGCCACCGGCATGCCGTGGATGTTGCCCGAGGGGGTGACCTGGCTGGTGTTGAAGTCGGCGTGGGCATCCAGCCACAGCACGCGCAGCTGCTTGCCGGTCTCGCGGCAGTGGCGGGCGACGGCGGTGATCGAGCCCAGGCCCAGGCAGTGGTCGCCGCCGAGCATGATCGGCATGCGCCCGCCGCGCAGTTCGGCCAGCACGGCCTCCATCACCAGGCGGTTCCACTCCACCACCTCGGGCAGGTGGCGGTAGCCTTCCACCGGCTTCTGCCACGGGTTGCGCGGACCGTCCAGGTTGCCGCGGTCCTCCACGTCCACGCCGCGGGCGACCAGCGCCTCGCCCAGTCCGGCGATGCGCAGCGCCTCCGGCCCCAGGCGGGCACCGCGGTGGCCGGCACCAACGTCGGTGGGCGCGCCGACGAGGGACACGGGCGGATAACGGCGGCTCATGCGGAAACGGCTCCTGCGGGCATTCGGGGGGATTCCATTCGATGGTGCCGACAGTCCGATTTGAACGGACGACCTACCGCTTACAAGGCGGTTGCTCTACCAACTGAGCTATGCCGGCAGCTCAGGCCACAGTTTACCCGAGTGGCACGCCAACGCCCCAGCGCAGCGTGGCGCAGTCGGCCGGCTGCGCCCGGGCGGCGCGGACCTGGATGCGCACGGCCTCGGCATCGAACCCCGCCGCGGCGCGCACGTCGACCCATGCGGCCCCAGCGCCTGCGCCCAACGGTTCGGCGCGAGCGGCGAAACCTGCGGCGTTGAGCGCGTCGGCATGGCGGCGCGCGGCGGTTTCGCTGCCGAACCGGCCCAGCGCCACCGAGTTGGCTTCCGCGCCCTCGCGCACGATGAAGTAATCGCGGAAGCCCGCGGCCGAGACACGGCCGGCGATGGCGGTCGCCTCCTCGGCGCTGGCCAATGGCGGCAGGTAGACCCGCCAGCCGCGGCCTGGGCGCAGTGGCGGACGTTGCACCAGCAGCGCCTGGGTCAGCGGCTTGAGCGTGGCCTGCGCGGCGACGAGGGCGTCCTCGCTGTCGAACGGCCCAAATCGGTAGCAGCGCGACGCACCGGTTGGCAGTTCCGGGCTTCCGGCATCGCCAATCCCTTGTGGCGCGGCAACCGTGGTCGCGTCGCCGCCGCCGGTCGGTTCGGTGGTCGTCACCGCGGGGGACCCTGGCCCGGTGGCCGATGGCGCCCGCGCCGCCGTCGCAGGCGTGGCCACGACGGCCTCGTCGCGTTCGCGCAGCAGTTGCAGTTGGCCGACGCCGGGCGGCACCGTCCCGGTGGCCTGTGGCGCTGCCGGCGTGGACCAGTGCCACCACGCCGCGACCCCCAGGTTCAATACCAGCAGCAGGACGATGAGGGCGCGGATGAACATGCGGCGATTGTATGCGGGCGCTGCCGATCAGGCGTCGACGCCGGTCTCGGTCCGTGCCCACACCGCCAGGCCGCGCAGCACCAGGTTCGGCACCAACCGCGCCTGTGGCCAGTGCGGCAGCAGCGATGGCGCGCCACCACCGTGCACGTACAGCAGGGGCGGCTGGCCCAGCAGCGCCGTCGCGTCGCGCAGGCTCTGCTCCACCAGGGCGATGGCGGCGCCTTCGCAACCGGAGGCCAACGCATCGTCGGTGTCACTGGCGAATGCGGTGTAGTGGCCGCCGCGCGCGGGCAGGTGCGGTGCGCGCGCATGCAGGGCTTCGCGCATCAGGGTGGGCGATGGGGCGATGCGCCCGCCATGGTGCCTGCCGCTGGCATCCAGCAGGTCGACGGTGACGGCGGTGCCCACACCCACCAGCAGGGTCGCGCCCTGCGTTTCGGCGCGGGTGGCCAACAGGCCCAGGAAACGGTCCACGCCCAGCCGCCGCGGGTCGGCGTAGGCAATGCGCACGCCGGCCAGCGCGGGTTGCGTGCGTGCCAACGAAATGCGCGTGCAGTGCCGTGACAGCAACTGCAGCACGCGGGCGGCGAGCGCGGGTGGAGCGACATTGGCCACGTGCGCCACGTCGATGCGCGGCGGCAGCGACTGGGCCACGCGGGCCTCGAAATCGGCGTCGGCGTGGGCCACGGCCAACACCCGCCCGAGCCCGCCGTCGTCCAGCAACGGTGCGTACTTGAGCCGGGTATTGCCCAGGTCGAAGGCCCAGCGGGTCATGCGCGTCTCCTCATGGCGCGGCCTCCCGGCGAACGCTCACCTCGCCCGAGTGCACGCATGCCTGCGCACCATCGGGCAGGCGCACGCGCAATGCACCGTCATCGGCCAGGCCCTCGGCAATCGCCTCGCGGGTGCCGCCGTCGGCCGCGACGAGGGTGACGTGCTGGCCGACCAGCGCATCCAGTGCCGCATAGCGGGGCAGGAACGGCGCAAGCCCCGCGGCATCGAACTGGTCCAGCGCCGGGACGAGCCGGTCCAGCACGGCCGCGGCCACCACGTTGCGGTCCACCGTGCCCGACAGTTCCGCCAGGTCGCACCAAGGCTGGTCGATCATGGCTGCGTGGGCCGCAGGCATGCGCACATTGATGCCCAGTCCGACCACCGCGTGCGCGGGGCCGGCGTGTTCGCCGCCGCCCTCCACCAGCAGGCCACCCAGTTTGCGCAGCCCACCGTCGCTGACCACCACCAGATCGTTGGGCCATTTCAGCCGCACCGCCGTGGCGCCCAGCGCATGCAGGGCTTCGGCGGCGGCAATGCCGGCGACCAGGCTCAGGCCGCCCAGCCGCCCCAGGCCGCCCGTGAAGCCGCGGGCCACCGACAGATACACATTTGCGCCCAGAGGCGAGGTCCATCGCCGCCCCCTGCGGCCACGCCCGGCCGCCTGGCATTCGGCCAGCAACGCCAGCGCGAGGCCATCCCCGGGCACACCACGGGCCAGCAAGCGGGTATTGGTGGAATCGACCGACCACGCCACGTCCAGCGCGACCAAGCGGGCCCGCGTGGCCGGCGCCAGGCGCTCTTCGATGGCATCTGTCGCCAGCAGCTGCATCGGCACTGCCAGCCTGTAGCCGCGCCCGGGGCTTGCCTCGATCGGCACGCCGGCTTCGCGCAGCCACTGGATGCGCTTCCATACCGCGGCACGGGTCAGCCCGGCGTGGCGTGCAAGCGCATCGCCGGTGGCCGGGCCGGCGATCAGCGTGGCCAGCAGCAGGCGATCGTCCATCAACGGGATGCCGCCGCCTTCGGCAGGGTGGCGGTGGCGGGCAACGCAAACGGGGGGAGGGTCGGCATGCGGGGGATTATGCGGGAGCAGCTGCCGGCACCGTGCGGAGCGTCAGCCCGACCGCCATGACCATGCCGCGTCGCAGCAACCTGCGACTCCCGGCAGCCTTGCGGATTTCACGCTATAGTCAACGAGTTACCTCATCCACCGGCCGAGATCCGCTCGCATGCTCCGCACCAGCCTGCTCCTGCTGCTTGCCTTGGCCAGCGCGACCGTTGCTGCCCGCGACATGAAGCACGCCGACGCCAATGGCGCCTGCGGTGGTCAGGATGGAGAACGTTCGGCCGCCGCCGAGGCCAACGCGCGCAACCCGGCGGCCGCCAAGCCATCCAAGCCGCGTCCAAGCGTGCACGGCGATGCCCCCTCCCGACTGCAGTCGCCGCGCTGGCACAGCTTCCTGCCGGGCATGTTCCGCTGACAGGGTGGGCGACGTCCGTGGCACGCCCACCGCGGTAGCTGCGTGATCGGTTTCCTGCGCCGCCTGCGCGGCACCCCCGCTCCCATCCCCGACGAGTTGTGGCGAGCCACCGCCACTGCCCTGCCATGGGTGCAGGCCCTGCCCGCCACCCGCCAGGCAACGCTGGCCACCTTGGCGGCGCGTTTCCTGCACGAGAAGACCATCACCCCGCTTGACGGGCTGACGCTGGACGACCGCCAGCGCTGCATGCTCGCCGCCCTGTGCTGCCTGCCGCTGCTGGAGTTCGGCCCCGAAGGCCTGCACGGCTGGTCGCAGTTGATCGTCTACCCCGACGCCTTCCGCGTGAACCGCAGCCACGTCGACGCCGCCGGTGTGATGCACGAATGGGACGACGAACTCATCGGCGAAGCCTGGGATGCCGGCCCGGTGATCCTGTCGTGGGCCGACATCATGGCCGACTGCGAGGAACCGCGCGCCGGCTACTGCGTGGCCGTACACGAGATCGCGCACAAACTCGACGTATTGGATGGTGTGCTCGACGGCACGCCGGCATTGCCACGCCGCTGGCAACGCGAATGGGCCCGTGATTTCCAGGCCGCCTACGACGCCTTCTGTATCGAAGTCGACGCCGGCCACGACACGACGATCGACGGCTACGCCAGCGAATCGCCCGAAGAGTTCTTCGCCGTCGCCACCGAATACCACTTCAGCGATCCCGCGACACTGCGCGCAGCGATGCCCGCCGTCGCCGACCACCTGACGCGCTTCTACGGTCCCGCGCCATTCGCTTGAAATGCCGAATTGGCTGCGGGTAGACCAGCATTAAACGCAACGCGCAGTTGCGCCAACCGGCAAACAATTTTCCGACATCGCCCTTGATGCCGCGTCGCGTCGTGCGGTGGCTTGGCAGTGGCGGCGGCGTGGCTGTAGCCGTTGCCATTGCTTCCTCTGCCACCCATAACGTTTGGTCAGGAGTGGAGCGGCGGGTGTGTTGCGGAAAAGCGCGCCACGGATGGCGCGCGGCGCGACTCCGCGCAGGACTGCGCGGACGGAGCGCTGCAGCAACACGCCCGCCGCTCCGCTCCGTACCGCACGCTCACAACCCCGGCGGCAACACCACCTCAAACCGCGCCCCACCCAGTTCCGTCGACCTGCGCACATCCAGCGTCCCGCGATAGCCCTTCACCAGGTCCTGCACGATCGACAGGCCGATGCCATGCCCCTGCACGCGCTCGTCGCCACGCACCCCACGCTGCAGCACCAGCCCGATCTTCTCCTCGGGGATACCCGGCCCATCATCGTCCACCGCGATCAACAGGCCCGGACGCCGGCCCGGCGCCGTCTCGCCCACGTGCACCGTCAACAGCACGCGCGAGCGCGCCCACTTGAACGCGTTTTCCAGCAGGTTGCCCAGCAGTTCCTGCAGGTCGCCGGGCTCGCCCTGGAACGGCACGCCCTCGGCGATGTCGAATTCGCAGATCACGCCCTTGCTGGCATACACCTTCTCCAGCCCGCGCACGATCTGCTCGGCGTGCGGCTCGATGGCGATGGGCGCGGCGAACAGCGCATGGCCCGACCGCGCGGCACGCGACAGCTGGTACGACACCAGGTCGCTCATGCGCCCCACCTGGGTGATCACTTCCTCGCGCAGCTCGCCGTGGGTGGCATCGCTGTCCACGCGTGCGCGCAACACCGCCAGCGGCGTCTTCAGGCTGTGGGCCAGGTCGGCCAGCGTGTTGCGCTGCCGGTCCAGGTTCTCGCGCTCGCTTTCGATGAAGGCGTTGATGCTTTCGGCCAGCGGCTCCAGTTCGCGCGGATGGCGCTCGCTCATGCGCGAGGCTTCGCCGCGCTGCACGCGCTTGAGCTCGTGGATCACGCGCCGCAGCGGCAGCAGGCTCCAGCGCAGGATCACCGTCTGCAGCAGCACCAGGATGATGCCGGCGCCGCCCAGGTAGCGCCACAACTCCTGGCGGAACACCTGCACCTGGCGGCTCAGCGCGGTGGTGTCCTCGAAGATGTACACGGTGTAGGCGAATTCCGCCGCCTTGCCGCCTTCCAGGCTCCAGATCAGGCCGCGGCCATACCGGTACGCCTCGCCCTTGGCGCCACTGATCTCGGTGATCTCCAGCGGGCCTTCGAACACTTCCTCCTGCGCCTGGAGCATCCGGCCCTCGGGCAACAGCGGGCCGATCGAGGATGGCGAGTCCCAGTGGCCGTTGGGGAACACGACTTCGGCGTACAGCCCGCTGCCCGGGCGCTCGAAGCGCGGGTCGGGCATGTCATACGGCGGGATGAAGGAGCCATCGCGGGCGAAGTCGCTGTCGGCGAAGGCCAGCGCGTAGCTGCGCATGCGCTCGCGCAGGTTGCCCTTGGCGGTCTCGAGGAACGCGCGGTCCAGCGCATAGCCGGCCAACGCCAGGAAGGCGACCAGTCCGAGACTGGCCACCAGTACCTGGCGTGCCTGCAGGGATAGCGGTTGCCTCCAGCTCAATCCGTGCCCCCAGAACCCCGTGTCCCCCGGCCGGCGTGGCCGCGACGGATGTCGCGGCGGGTCCGGCGCGGCGCTTCGCCTTCGTCAGTCACCCGACCGCGGGATCGCGAAGCGGTAGCCGCGGCCGCGCACGGTCTCGATCGGCTTCATCGCGCCGTCCGGATCCAGCTTCTTGCGCAGGCGGCCGATGAAGACCTCCAGTACGTTGGAATCGCGGTCGAAATCCTGCTGGTAGATGTGCTCGGTCAGGTCTGCCTTCGAGACCAGCTCGCCGGCGTGCATCATCAGGTACTCCAGCACCTTGTACTCGTAGCTGGTGAGGTCGACGTTGGCGCCGCTGACGGTGACCGTCTGCGCGGCAAGGTCGAGCACCACCGGGCCGCATTCCAGTGTCGGCTTGCTCCAGCCGGCGGCGCGGCGGACCAGCGCGTTGATGCGCGCCAGCAGTTCCTCGACGTGGAACGGCTTGACCAGGTAGTCGTCGGCACCCTGCTTGAGGCCCTCGACCTTGTCCTGCCAGCTGGAACGCGCGGTGAGGATCAGCACCGGGAACTTCTTGCCTTCCGCGCGCAGGGCCTGGATCAGTTCCATGCCCGACATCTTGGGCAGGCCCAGGTCGATGATGCCGAGGTCGAACGGCACCTCGCGGCCCATGTACAGGCCCTCCTCGCCGTCCTGGGCCGCATCGACCGCGAAGCCTTCGCGCTTCAGGCGCGCGGCAAGGGTTTCGCGGAGGGGGGCTTCGTCTTCGACCAGCAAAATGCGCATGGGAACTCCTGTTTCCGGCTGTCGGTTGCGGCGGCCCGGTGCTGCGCGCCAGGTCCGGCCAAGGCGCTACTGTGTGGTGTCAGTCGTCGTCGCCACGTGTACGCGGCCGCTGTCCACGGCCGGGCGGGTCTTCCATGTAGACACGGACCCGCCCGCTGGAGTCGACGACCTTGACCCGACTCACGTCGCGGCCATCGTACGGCACGCGCTCGGCGCTGAGCACCTGGCCGCCGGTACGTCGCTCGACACTGCGCACCGCTTCGGCCAACGCGTCGTTGCCGCCGCGGCGGTCATGGCGCCGGTCGTCGCCACGCTCGGGGCCACGGTGGTCCTGCGCCTGCGGCCCGCGCTCGGGCGGCCCGTCACGCCGCTGCGCCACGGCATCGCCAGCAACCACCAGGGCAGCGACGGACAGGGCGATCAAGGCAAGGCGGACGACGGGGCGGGTCATGGCACTCCCAGAACCTGTGGGCAGGTGACGCGAAGAACCGGATCGACCGGGTTGACGCCATTCTTGGAACGAGGCGGTGAATCCGGTCTGAACTTTTCCTTCACGCGGCAGCCTCCATTCAGGATGACCTGCGTTGGCCGCGAGCGCCAGCCCCCCGGATCAGAAGATCTCGCCCACGCAGCAGCGCAGCGAGCCGCCGCCGGCTTCGATGGCGTCGATTTCCACGATACCGACCTCGAACCCGGCTGCCGCCAGTTGCGCGCGGTGTGCTGGCGTGAGTGTGCGCCCGGCGTTGGCGCTCATCCACAGCTTCTCCGGGGTCAGCGCGATGCAGTTGCCGACGAAGGCCGCGTGTTCCTCCGGCGTGCACAGCACCGCGTGCGGGGCGTACAGGGCGACGATGGCGTCGGCCACCGCGGGATCGGCGAAGCCCTTGGGGCAGACCACGGCCGCACGCCCGGCCAGCACCGCCAGCACCACGTTGGTGTGGTACTCGCCTTCGGCCAGGTCGAACAGCAGCGTGGCGCGCAGGCCCAGCGCCTCGTGCATCAGGCGCGCGCCTTCGGCATCGCAGCGTTCGGACAGGCCGGCAAAGCCGAGGCCGCGGGCACGATCGATGACCAGCGCGCCGGTCAGTTCGGCCGGGTGTGGCTGGCGTGACAGGTCGACTTCGACATAGCCCATGGTGGCGAAGAAGCCACGGATGTCGGGGCGGTTGGCCTCGCGCTGGCGGACCTCGTGGCGCATGCGGCCGACCACGTAGCGCGGCGCGCCGTGCGGGTCGACGGCGGCATCCGGGCGGCCGGTGGCGAACACGTTGTTGGGGAACAGCGCGTCGGGGGTGTCGGGATTGCCGGCGAAGCACACCGTGGGCAGCACGCCGGCGAAGGCGCGGTGCAGGTCGCGGTGCTGGGCCGAGGCGCGCGCGGCGTCGAACGCGGCGGCCTCGGCCATGTAGCGGTTGTCCTGCGCGGACTGCTCGGCCAGGGTGAAGCCGTCGGGCGCGACCAGGAAGGCGGCACGCGCGGTGGCGGGACCGAAATCCGGCGCGGTGGCGCGGGCGAAGGCGAGGAAGGCGGCGGGATCGCGGGTCAGCATGGTGGGTCCAGTGCGTCGGCGTTTGCTTGGGGGAAGGCGACTCTCAGGCCGCCGTGGCGGCACCCTCGTCGCGACCGCCGGCGGCGAACGACTCGGTGACCATGATCGCCTGCTCCACCAGCGTCCAGTCCGCGCCGGGCTTGTGCGCGCCCTCACTGAGGATCTGGCGGAATGCGCGGCCGCCGCGCTCACCGGCGAACAGGCCCAGCAGGTGGCGGGTGATGTGCTTCAGGAACACGCCGTCCGCCAGTTGCGCCTCCACGTACGGGCGCAGCGCACGCAGCAGTTCAGCGCGGGGGCGCAGTTCGCCGCCGAACCACGCCATGTCCAGCCGGTGCAGCAGGTAGGGATCGTGGTACGCCGCGCGACCGAGCATCGCGCCGTCGGTGTGCTGCAGGTGCGCGGTGGCCTCGTCGGCATCGGCAATGCCGCCGTTGACGATGATCTGCAGGTCGGGGCGCTCGCGCTTGAGCCGGTAGGCCCAGTCGTAGCGCAGCGGCGGCACTTCGCGGTTCTCCTTGGGCGACAGGCCCTGCAGCCACGCATTGCGTGCGTGCACGATGAACATGCCGCAGCCGGCGTCGGCGATGCGGTCGATGAAGGCGCGGAAGCGGTCGTAGTCGTGGTCGTCGTCCACGCCCAGGCGGCATTTCACCGTCACCGGCACATGCCGGTCCAGCGTGGCGCAGGCGTCGACCATCGCCGCCACCGACTCGGCCACCAGTTCCGGCTCGCGCATCAGGCAGGCGCCGAAACGCCCGGCCTGCACGCGGTCGGAGGGGCAGCCGCAGTTGAGGTTGATCTCGTCGAAGCCGGCCTCGGCACCGATGCGCGCGGCCTGTGCCAGCAGGTTTGGCTCGCTGCCGCCCAACTGCAACGCGACCGGGTGCTCCACCGGGTCCATCGCCAGCAGGCGCGCGCGGTCGCCGTGGATGACCGCGTTGGCGTGCACCATTTCGCTGTACAACCGCGCATGTGGCGCGAGCAGACGGTGGAAGACACGGCAGTGCGAATCGGTCCAATCCATCATCGGGGCGACGGACAGACGCAGTTGCGCGGGATCGATGGCGGGCAAGGCGGTCATGGGGGCGCCATTGTACGGGCTGGCGCCAATGCGGGCCGGGAGGCCCCGACGTTCGGTCGTCAGGTGGTGCCGTCCGCCCCGTCCACGTGGGTCAGGTGCGCGAGCGCGGCGGTCTCGGCCTCGCGGTTGGCATCGTCGAACGGGGTGATGTCCATGCCCTCGACGGTGCCCGCCTCCAGGCAGCGCGCGTTGACGCTGTAGCCGTCCGGGTGGCTGCGCGGCACGTAGAAGCTCTTGATGCCGCAATGGCGACAGAACAGGTGATGCGCGGCGCCGGTGTTGAAGGTGTAGTCGGCCAGCGCGTCGCCCCCCTGCAACAGGCGGAAGCGCGCGGCGGGCACGATCAGGTGCAGGAAGCCGGTCATGCGGCAGATGGAGCAGTTGCAGTCCAGCACCGGCAACACGGCCGCGGCATCGACTTCAAACTGCACGCGGCGGCAATGGCAGCCGCCGCGGTGCGTGACAAGGGCGGTGGTCGCGGGTGGTTTCACCCATGCAGCTTAACCTTTGCCGTTGCCTTTTCCCTTGTCGTCGCCCTGGCCCTTGCCTTGCGACTTGCCCTTGCCGGGCGCGTTGCCTTGGCCGGGGCCGCGGTCGTCGACGCGCGCGCCGCCCGCATTGCCCTGCCCCGCCTTGCCCGCCGACGGGCCCTTGGCCTGGCCCTGGGTCTTGCCTGGCCCGCCCGCATGGGCCGGCTTGCCACCGGCCGTCGGCACCTTGCCCTGGCCGTTGTGACCCGGCACATGGCTGCCGTTGGGGCCCTTGCCGCGCCCCGGGAAGTCGGCGCGCAGGTCCTCCGACAGCGAGATCGGGCGGCCCCAGCGGTCATAGGTGGGCACGAAGCCCTTCTTCAGGCGGTGGAACTCGGCCGAACCGGGCTTGATGCCCAGCTCCTTGGCGACCACGCCCCAACCCTTGCCGTGGTGCTGGTCCCAGTAGTCGGCCACGTAGCGGCACGGACGGCCCAGTATCTGGGCGATGGCGCAGGCGTAATACACGTCGCCCGGCGCCCAGTTGCGGGTGGTCAGCAGGTCCACGACCAGGTCACGCGGTGCGCCGTAGTAGCGCACCATTTCGTTGACGAACGGATCGCGGTAGCGGCTGCCATAGCGGTTGACATCGCCCAGGTAGGTATCGACCCAGACGTCGCCGCTGCGCGGGTTCCAGCCGATGCTGTAGTCCTGCGCGTTGGCGCTGCCGGTGAATCCAGCCACTGCGGTGGCCAGCACGAAGAGCATGGGCTTGAATGAACGCATCAGCGGGTTCCTCCAGTTGGAAAAGTCACCGGCATCGGGCACCGGCAGGATGGACCGATCGTCGCCTGCCGAGACCGGTCCGGTTTGGGGCGGATACTGGCCGCCGGCCAATGAACGCGCGGTGAGAACCGCTCCCCATCCCGCGCGCCGTTCAAGGCCCGTTGCCCAAGGTGAGCGCGTGGCAACGCCGCTACTGGCTCAGCGTGACCCTGCTGACCGCGAAACCGAGGTCCCAGCCGCGACCCTTGCCCTTCATGCGCAACCTCACCGGGCCGTTGGTCATGGCGTGGGCGCTGCCCGCGCGATGTGCGCCGGCATGCGCGTCCACCGCCACGTAGCTGCCCAGCACATCACGGATGCGGTACACACCAGTAAAGCGGCCACGGCCCTCGATGGTGCGCAGCCGGCCGAAGCTCAACCCGCCGCCGCGCATGCGGATCTTCACTGTCAGGCTATCACCGCCATCGCAGGTCACCGTGCCGGTGCCGTTGGCGGTGCTGTACAGCGCCGACCAGCCGCTGAGCGTGTAGCGCAACGTGCACGCCTGCGGTCCCTTGGCCGCGGCGGCCGGCAACAGCAGTGCCAACAGCAGCATTCCCAGCATCCATACTGGCGTGAACCGACCCATGCAACCCCTCGCGGCAACGGCCTGCGGCAAGGCTATCACTGGCGCGATGACAGGCAACCATGCGTGCGGACGCGGAAACGCCGACGGCAAGGAATGCAGGGGCAAGCCAGCGGGAAAGCATGGTCATGATGACTTCTCCTTCGTCGAGCCAACCCGTGGCGGGTGGCCATGGAACCGACGATGCAGAAGTGGCGGTGAACCGGTTTTTTAACCGTGCCCCAGCCGCGGCTGAACACGCAAAACGGTATACGCGGCGTTCACCCGGCGGCGAGCGCCGCCAGCGTGCGCACCGCGTCCGGGAGCTCAGCGGCGGAGGCAACGCGGCGCATGCGCGCGACATCGCGCGCCGGCACACTGGCCTCGGTCTCGTGCGCCCAGGTGGTGTGGTACGGCATGTGCACGCCCCATCCGCCCAGCGCCAGCACCGGCGCGATATCCGAACGCAACGAGTTGCCGATCATCATGAACTGCGCGGGCGCCACGTCGAACTCGTCGAACAGCCGGGTGTAGGTGGCCGCGTCCTTCTCGCTGACGATCTCGATGCGACGGAAGCGGTCGGCGAGTCCGCATTGCTTCACCTTGGCCTCCTGGTGGAACAGGTCGCCCTTGGTGATCAGCACCACGTCGAACTCGCCGGCGATGGTGTCCACCGCTTCGGGAATGCCGGGCAGCAATTCGACAGGATGGCGCAGCAGATCCTTGCCCATGGCGACGATGCGGTGCAGGTCGGCGGCGCTGATGCGCTGCCCGGTGATCTCCACCGCGGCCTCGATCATCGACAGCACCATGCCCTTCACGCCGTAGCCGAACACGGCGATGTTGCGCGTTTCGATGGCATAGAGGTGGTCCTGCGCACCGCGCGCCTGCAGGTCGACGTACTGGCCGACCAGTCGCTCGAATTCGAGTTGCGCCTCGTCGAAGTAGTCCTGGCTGCGCCAGAGGGTGTCGTCGGCATCGAAGCCGACCAGGCGGATGGAAGAAGGGGCGTCGCGCATCCGTACAGTATGACGCGGGCCGGTGTGCCTAGGGTGGCCGCGATCACGGCCGGCGGCGGAAAAACAGGGGGCGGCGCGGGGGCCGCCCCCGAACACAGGCCTGCAGCGTCCCTGCTCTTTTTACTTCTTGGACGCGCCGCCGGCCCGCTTGCCAACACCACTGTTAGCCGCGGCCACGCGCTAGC
The DNA here is from genome assembly GCF_007830115.1 of Aerolutibacter ruishenii. Classification (GTDB taxonomy): domain Bacteria; phylum Pseudomonadota; class Gammaproteobacteria; order Xanthomonadales; family Xanthomonadaceae; genus Aerolutibacter; species Aerolutibacter ruishenii. The sequence continues at coordinate 359,621 of NZ_VLKP01000001.1, forward strand.
GCCACCCTGAAAACGTGACGCGTTGGCAGCTTGGCCCCTGTTCAGTAGCCGCGGCAATCGCTGAACACCACACAACCTTCACGAATGGCGGCGTCCATGCCCGGCTCCGGTTCAGGACCCGGCTTCGGATTCGACGGTCACCAGCGGTTCGCCGTCGTCGTCGAGGTCGACCACCACGTACATGGGCTTGCAGCACACCGGGCAGTCCTCGGTGTAACGCTGCTCCTCGGCGCAGTTCTCCACGCGCAGTTCGATGCGCTCGCCGCAATAAGGACACTGGACTTCGACAACAGGCAGCATGGCGATACCCTCACTGATGAAGGGAACGAGCAGATCCCGCTGCGGCGGCCATGTACCGGCACTTGGCCGCGTGCCGGCGGCCATGGAGGCGGCCCTCGGCAGTGTCGGGAGTCGGCTACCGCGTTGCGACCGGGTTGTCGGCCGGGGCCGGACCGGAGATCGCCCGCACCAGCACCAAACCGCTGCCGCTCGATGCGCCCGGCCTGATGGCGTGCGTGCCGCCGCCGTCAGCGGCGTAATGCAGGCGTGGCGATCCCCTTGTTACGAGCGACCCACTGTCGGGCCGCTGCGCTTAGTCTAGCCTTGGCCGGCGGCCCGACCGCCGGGTCACGCCGTGGCATCAAAGTCGTCATATTCGATGGCTAGAGTCGGCACCTTCATTCGTCAACAGGGAATCGTTTACATGTCCATCCATCCGCTTCGGGGAGCGTGCGGGCTGCTGGCCCTCACGCTGGCGGCGGCGCCATTGAGCGCATCCGCCGAAGTCTTCATCAATGAACTGCACTACGACGATGCCACCAGCTCCGGCGACGTCGGCGAGAAGATCGAGGTGGTCGCCACCGCCGGCGAAAGCCTCAGCGGCTACCGCATCTACCTGTACAACGGCGCCACGCCATCGGCCGCGACCAGCTACGACAACGACCTGGTGCCTACCGGCAGCCTGGTGACCTGCGGTGGCACGGTGCGCATTGCCACGGTCAGCTACCCCACCAACGGCATCCAGAACGGCGCGCCCGATGCGATCGCGCTGGTCAACGGCAGCGGCCAGCTGGTGCAGTTCCTCAGCTACGAAGGCACCGTCACCGCCTCCAGCGGCCCCGCCGCCGGTCGCACCAGCACCAACCTGCCGGTGTCCGAGACCGGCTCCACGGCGGCCGGCACCTCGCTGCAGCTGGGCGGCAGCGGCAGCACCTACGCCAACTTCAGCTGGAAGGCCTCGGCCAAGCAGACCTTCGGCGCGTGCAACAACGGTCAGAGCTTCGCCTCGACCAACCCGGCGCCGACCGTGGTCTCCACCTCGCCGGCCAACGGCGCCACGGGCGTCGCCCCGGCGACCGACCTGGCGGTGACCTTCAGCGAGTCGGTGGGCCTGACCAGCGGCGCCTTCACCCTGCAGTGCAGCATCAGCGGCGCGGTCGGCCTGACCTATCCGGCCAGCGGCACCAGCTTCACCATCACCACCAGCGCCACGCTGGCCGGCGGTGAAACGTGCGCCTTCACCGTGGACAAGAGCAAGGTGTTCGATGCCGGCGGCGCGTCGCCGGCGCAGAACACGGTGGCCAACTTCACCGTGGCCAGCAGCGGCGGCACCGGCTACTACTCGCGCGTCAACACCAGCAGCGCCAGCCAGCTGCGCTGCTCGCTGCACGCGACCATCAAGGGCCACACCGCCTACCCGTACAGCGCCAGCACCACCGACACCTGGGACATCCTCGAGATCGCCGACGAGGACCCCAACAACGCCGGCCGCATCCTGGACGCCTACCGCAACCGCAGCTACCTCAAGGGCAGCGAGCGCGCGGGCACCGGCACCGGGATCGTCTACAACCGCGAGCACACCTGGCCCAACTCGCTGGGCTTCGGCAGCGCCACCGGTGACAAGGGCCTGCCCTACGCGCCGTACACCGACACCCACATGCTGTACCTCACCGACTCCGTCTACAACTCGGACCGCGGCAACAAGCCGTATGCCAGCTGCACCCTGGCCGGCGGCTGCGGCGAGCGCGTGACCGAAGCCAACGCCGGCTTCGGCGGCGGCAGCGGCGTGTACCCGGGCAACTCCAACTGGGTGAAGGGACCGGACGGCAACAGCGGTTCGTTCGAGGTGTGGGGCCACCGCAAGGGCGACATCGCGCGCGCCGTGCTGTACATGGCGATCCGCTACGAAGGCGGCGTGCACCCGACCAACGGCCAGGGTGAGCCCGACCTGGAACTGACCGACGACCGCAGCAAGATCGTCATCACCTCCGCCTCGCCGGCGTACATGGGCCTGCTGTCGACCCTGCTGGCCTGGCACCAGGCCGACCCGGTCGACGCCGCCGAGCGCGAGCGCAACGAGGTGATCTACAGCTTCCAGGGCAACCGCAACCCGTTCATCGACCACCCGGAGTGGGCGAGCTCGGCGCTGTTCACGTCCACCAAGCCGGCCAGCTGCCAGCTCAACTGAGCCACGCGGCAGCACGAAGGACGGCCCGGGCTTCGACCCGGGCCGTTTTTCTTTGTGGGCGTGATCGTTCCCTGCATGCAGGCGATGGCCGTGCACGTGCAGGGCGCTCACGCGGCGCGGTGCCGGCCGCATAATCCAGTCTGGCCACCGCCCCGGCGGCGGCCATCGCGCCCACCCCCACAGGAGCCCAGCATGACCACCAAGGCGTACGGCGCCCTCGCCGCCGACCAACCGCTCGAACCGCTCGATGTGCAGCGCCGCGCCCCGGGCGCGCACGACGTGCAGATCGACATCGCCTACTGCGGCGTGTGCCACTCCGACCTGCACACCGTGCGTTCGGAATGGGGCGGCACCCTATTCCCGTGCGTGCCGGGCCACGAGATCGTTGGCCACGTGAGCGCGGTTGGCAGTGCGGTCAGCGGCTTCAAGCTGGGCGACACCGTGGGCGTGGGCTGCATGGTCGACAGCTGCCAGCACTGCGATTCGTGCGGCGAAGGCCTGGAGCAGTACTGCGAGAACGGCTTCACCGGCACCTACAACAGCGCCACGCCCGATGCGCCGGGCCACACCCTGGGCGGTTACGCGCAGCGCATCGTGGTCAACGAGAAGTTCGTGCTGCGCATCCGCCACTCTGCCGACCAGCTGGCCGCGGTCGCGCCGCTGCTGTGCGCCGGCATCACCACCTGGTCGCCGCTGCGCCACTGGAACGTCGGCCCGGGCCAGAAGGTCGGCATCGTCGGCATCGGCGGGCTGGGCCACATGGGCATCAAGCTCGCCCATGCGCTGGGCGCGCACGTGGTGGCGTTCACCACCAGCGAAAGCAAGCGCCAGGACGCGCACGACCTGGGCGCGGACGAAGTGGTGGTGTCGCGCAACAAGGACGAGATGAAGGCGCACGCGGGCAGCTTCGATTTCATCCTCAACACCGTCGCCGCCAGCCACGACCTGGATGCATTCACCCGCCTGCTCAAGCGCGACGGCACGCTGTGCCTGGTCGGCGTGCCCGAGCACCCGCACCCCAGCCCGAGCGTGGCCGCGCTGATCTTCGGCCGCAAGGCGCTCGCCGGCTCGCTGATCGGCGGCATCGCCGAGACGCAGGAGATGCTGGATTTCTGCGCCAAGCACGGCATCGTGTCGGAGATCGAGATGATCAACGCGCAGCAGATCGACGAGGCCTACGACCGCATGGTCAGGAGCGACGTGAAGTACCGCTTCGTGATCGACACGGCCTCGCTGGCCCGGTGAACCGCGGAGGAAGCGCGGCGGCTGCAACCACCACGAACGGCAAGGTGGACGGGGCGATCCCGGCCGGTGCCGCGTCGGCACGATGACCGCCATGTCCCGCGCTCACGATGACCTCTGGATCGACACCGCCGACGGGCGCCTGTTCGCCCGTCGCTGGCATTCCGCCCTGCCGGCGCCGAGCGCTCGCGCGCCACTGGTGCTGTTCCACGACTCGCTGGGCTGCGTCGCCTTGTGGCGGGAATTTCCACAGCAGCTGGCCGACGTGACCGGCCGCGAACTGATCGCCTACGACCGCCTCGGCTTCGGCCAGTCCGACCCGCACCCCGGCCGGCTCGAGCGCGGCTTCGTGCATGACGAAGCCACCGGTGGGTTCGGTGCGGTGCACGCACAGCTCGGACTGGATGGTTTCGTCGCCTTCGGCCACAGCGTCGGCGGCGGCATGGCCATCGCCACCGCGGCCGCGCACCCCGACGCCTGTCGCGCGCTGGTCACCGAGGCGGCGCAGGCCTTCGTCGAGGACCGCACCCGCACCGGCATCCTGGCCGCGCGCACCGCTTTTGCCGCGCCGGGCCAGCTGGAACGCCTGGCGCGATACCACGGCGACAAGGCCGCATGGGTGCTCCACGCATGGATCGACACCTGGTTGGCCGACGACTTTGCCGACTGGCAACTGGACGACGCATTGGGCCAGGTGCGCTGCCCGGCGCTGGTGCTGCATGGCGACCAAGACGAATACGGGTCGACCGCGCACCCACAGCGCATCGGTGCGCGGCTCGGCGATGCCGCCTGCGTGCACCTGCTGCCTGGCGTCGGCCACGTGCCGCACCGCGAGCGCGCGGACGCGGTGCTGGCGCTGGTCAGCGGCTGGCTGGCCGAACACGCCAGGTGACGGCCACGCCTCGGCCGCACTCCTTGCGATGCATCAGCCCGGCGCCGTTATTTCTCCCGCTTGCCCGCCGGAATCGTCAGCAGGATCGAGACGATCGCGCCCACCACCATCAGCAGGTTGAAGCCCAGCGCGACCATCGCCGCCTCGCGGATGGCCATGTTGTCGCTGCGCCCCTGGAAGGTGATCACGCCCTCCAGCCACTGCACGCCGCTCCCGGACGGGCCCAGCGCGGTGAAGATCGCACCGGAGATCGCCACGCCCAGCGCGGCGCCCAGCGACGAGGCCATCTTGTAGATGCCCGCACCGGAGCCGGACTGGTCCATCGGCAGGCTCGACAGCGCCGCGTCGGTGGACGGCGTGGCGTAGAACGCCAGCCCCACGCCGAACAGCGTGTAGGCGACGACCGCCAGCACGCGATAGGTAGCGAGCATCACCTGGGTCGGCATCAGCAGCGCGATGGCCAGGGCGGTGATCAGGCAGCCCCACACCATCGGCTTGCGCGGTCCGAAACGCTGCAACAACTTCTCGCCCACGCGGATGAAGGCGATGATCGCGATGGCGTAACCCAGGGTCAGCAGGCCGGCCTGCTGCGCGCTCAGGCCGCCGCCCATCTGCACCAGCTGCAGCGACACCAGCTGCATGCCGACCGAGGCGTTGACCAGGAAGTTGGAGATGGTCGCGCCGGTGTACATCGGGTTGCGGAACAGCCGGAAGTCGATGAAGGCGTGCGCATTGCCCGCCTCGATGCGAAAGAACGCGATGGCGGCCACGACGAAGGTGATGGCCAGGCCGATGATCGTCGGGCTGCCCCAGCCCAGCGTGCTGCCCTGGGTCACCACCACCTGCAGCGCCAGCATGGCTGCCATGAACGTGATGACCCCAGGCAGGTCGAAGCGGTAGCCCTCCACCGCCGCCGCCTTGCTCTCCGGCGTGCCACGCACCAGCCAGAGGCCGAGCAGCGACACCGCCACCGAGATGAAGAAGATCCAGCGCCAGCCCAGCGACTGCGCCATGTAGCCGCCGAACAGCGCCGCCAAGCCCGAACCGCCCCACGAGCCGATCGACCACAGGCTCACCGCGCGCTGGCGCGCGGGGCCATCCCAGTACGCCTTCACCAGCGCCAGGCTGGACGGCATGATGCAGGCCGCCGACAGGCCCTGGATAGCTCGCCCCACCAGCAGCATCGCCGTGCCCGCACCACCGGCCGGCGCCAGCCCCACCAGCAGCGAGCCGACGATGCCGAGCACGAAGCCCAGCCGCAGGATGCGCATGCGGCCCAGGCGATCGGCGAGGCCACCCATCACCACGACGAAGATGCCGGAGAACAACGCGGCCATCGCCACCGCGTTGTTCATCGTGCCCGCGCTGATGCCCAGATCGCGCTGCATGTCCGGGGCGATGTTGAGCGTGGTCTGCGCGAACAGCCAGAAGGTGACCACGCCCAGGATCATGCCGAACAGCAGGCGGTCGTTGCCCTGGAAGCCGGCGCTGGTTTTCGCGGGGTTGGCCGTCGCGTTCATGCAGCACCGCCACGTGCATCGGCCACCGGTGCGCACAACCACGCCGACGCGGCGCTGAGCATCGCCTGCAGTCCCACCTTCAACGTCGGCTCCAGCACCGGCGCGAAGCGCGGCGAGTGGTTGCTCGGCAGCGTGTTGAGCGTGCCCTCGGCCTTGGCCTTGGCGTGCACCTGCGGATCGGTGCCGCCCACGAACCAGAACACGTACGGCACGCCCCAGGTGCGGCCGAACACGCTGAAGTCCTCGCTGGCCGCCATCGGCTTGCTCTCGAGCGCGTTGTCGCCGAACTGCGCGTGGAACGCTTCGGCCACCCGCGCGGTGGCGTCGCGGTCGTTGTCGGTCATCGGGTAGCTGCTGAGCGTGGTGAACTCCGGCGGGCGCGGCGCGTTGGACGCGTCGCACTCGGCGCAGCAGATGCGCTTCACCGCCTGCAGCATGTGCGTGCGCACGCCCTCGTCGTAGGTGCGCATGTTGAGCTTGATGGTGGCGTCGTCGGGGATGATGTTTTCCTTGGTGCCGGCCTGCAGCGAGCCGATGGTCAGCACCGCGCTGTCCAGCGGCGCGACCTCGCGGGAAACAATCGTCTGCAGGCGCATGACCGTGGCGGCGGCCATCACCACCGGGTCGATCGAGGTCTGCGGCTGCGAGCCGTGCGAGCCGCGCCCGAACAGCTTCACCTTCAGGCTGTCGGCCGCCGACAGGATCACCCCCGGCCGGTAGCTGACCGTGCCGGCCGCGCCCACCATCACGTGCTGGCCCAGCACCACGTCGGCCTTCGGCAGGCCGGTGCGCTCCCAGTCGCCGACCATCGCGCTGGCGCCCTCCGCGGTTTCCTCGCCGGGCTGGAACACGATCATCACGGTGCCGCGCCACGCGTTGCGGGCGTTCGCCAGCACCTGCGCCGCGCCGAGCCCCCACGTCACATGCAGGTCATGGCCGCAGGAGTGCGCCACGCTCACGGTCTGCCCGTCGGCATCGGTGGCGGTGACGGTACTGGCATACGGCAGGCCGGTGTCCTCGGCCATAGGCAGCGCGTCCATGTCGGCGCGCAGCATCACCGTGGGCCCGTCGCCGTTGCGCAGCAGGCCGACCACGCCGGTGACGCCGACGCCGCGGGTGACCGAGTAGCCCAGCTTGTCGAGGTAGTCGGCGGCGATGCCGGCGGTGCGGTGCTCCTGCATCGACAGTTCCGGGTGCTGGTGCAGGTCCTGGTAGATCTCCAGAAGCCGTGGCGCGAGTTGCGCGAAGGCCGGTTCCAGCGCGGCGGTCAGCGGATTCATGCCCGTTCCTCGGTAGATGACCAGTGGGCAGGCTACGCCCGGCCATGTTCACCCCGGGTGACACTGAGTCGGCCGCCCCCATCATCCCAGTACCGCGTGCCACCGGCTTCCGGCTGCCGGGCAAGCCTAGGGCCCGGGTATCCGGTGCTCCAGGATGAGCCGCCCGCGCGCATAGTCGAAAACAACGTTGAAGCGCGACAGGAAACGGGCCCCCAGACGGCCATTCTGGCCACTGGCGATCACCTCCCGCCCCATGGCGTATTCCACTGGCGTGGTCGTGGCGGCGCCGGCCAGCGCCACCTGCACCGGCACCCCCACCGTGTAGCGCGCCAGTCCACCGACGAAGCAGGCCTCGCGCACACGTCCACCGACCGGCGCCTTCACCGCCGGAGTGCTGCCCGGGAACAGCGTCATGTCGATGCCGGCGCCACTGTCCACGTGCAGGCGCGCGGCGTAGGCGGCTTCGCCTGGTGGCGCCACCTGCGCATCGACGAAGGGCTGGCGGCCTTCGATCCGCGCCGGCACCACCCGGCCGCTGCCCGTGTAGCGGTAGGTCGCCGGGTCGTGCAGCGTCACCGTGCCGCGGTCACGGTTGACCTCGACGGTGAAGCGGCGGAACAGGTCGTGGCCGATCACGCCGTTGAACGGCACTGGCTGACGTTGGCCCTTGCAGTCCATGGTCTCGGCGGGGATGGCGAGCGCGGCCTGGTCGGTGAGCGTGACGCCGCCAAAATCGATGGACAGTCCATCCTGCCGCGCACCGATCGGCGCGGCGAGGTTGTCGGCGGCGCCCAAGCGGCGCACCTCGCGCATGTCCAGCCCGAGGTGCGCCGTACGCCGGTCTGCCAGCAACGCCACCACCGAGGCGCCTGTATCGAGCACGAAATCCACCGGCGCATGGCCGTTCACGCGTGCCGGCAGCAGCACCCAGCCGTCGACGTCCTTGTAAGGCAGGGTCAGCGGCAATGGCTGCGTCACCGTGGCCTGGGTACCGTTGTTGGCCAGGTACAGCCGCGCCAGGTCCACCTGGTGGCATGCGACGAGCGGAAACGATATGGCCAACACCATACCGCGGATGCAGTTGCGCATGGTCGAGCCCTCCTCGGGCAATGGATGGCAATGGATGGCGTATGCGTCGCGGGCGACGCCGTTGCGGCGACCCGCTCAGTCCTTGTCGCTGCCGGCCGGACATGCGGCCGCGATCCGGCGACTGGACAGCACCATGTGCGTACCGACCGGCCCGGCACCGGGCGCGACCACCATGCTCATGCGCATGTCCATCGTCATCGCCGTTGGCGAATAGTTGCCGCTCTGCTTGAGGCTGGAGCGGATGCCGTCGTTGTTGCACGTACCGGCAATCGCAAACCGTCCGCCGCCGATGCTGCGCTGGGTGAAGCGGCAGTTCGCATCGTCCATGATCTCGGCCAGACGACGCTCCAGCGACTCCTGCTTCGCCTCGGCCGGCGTCACGCATTCGCGTGAGGTCTCGGTGCCGGGGCCGTCCTCCGGGTAACGCACCTGGGTCTCGTACAGACCAGGCAGGAACGTCACTTCCGCAGCCGCGGCATGCGCGGTGAACAGCGCGGCGAAGCCCAGCAGGGCGCTGATCAACGCCGCCTCGTTCATCGGGCGGGGCCCGATGGCGTTCTCGTGGTGGCACTGCACGCTCGGCATCATGGTTCGTCTCCTCGGGTGGCCCGGCGGGCCGCATGGCGCGTCGATGGAGGGGATGCTAGGCGTGCACCTGGCGCCGGGCGAGCAGAACTCGACCAGAGCACGCGGCCTGTCGACCGGTACCGGATGCATCGACAAAAACCGGGAATGGCGCGACGAAATCCGCGCGTCCACAGCGCCATTTCGCTAAGGTGGGTCCATTGCAGCAGGGGGGCCTGATGGCACGGTTGAGCGCGGACACACGGCAGGCGGCCTGGCTGGCCATCAGCGTCTGGACATTGTCGTGCGTCCTGTTCGTGCTGCCCACCTACTTCAGCGCAGGCGAATTGCCACCTGCCTTCCTCGAGCATGTGGGCGTGCTGTACCTGGTCGGGATCGCCCTCACCTCGCTGGTGCACCTGACGGCCGTACGCGCGCGGCAATGCCCGCTGGCCACCAAGATGATCGCCATGGTCGCAGCCGTGCTGGCCGCCGCCGCGCTGCTCGGCGTCGCGGATTTCCTCGCCACGTGGTGGCTGCGGCTGGGGGCGCGCGACGACCCGTTCGCCACGCTGGGCCGTTCGCTCAACAACGTCATCGGCTTCGTCTGGCTGTACGGGTTGATCGCCGCCATCCTCGTGATCATCCAGGCCAACCGCACGGTGCGCGAACGCGAGCGCGAACTGGCCGATGCGCGCGCAGCCGAGATCGAGGCACGCGCGCTGGCAGCCAGGGCCGAAGCCGCCGCCAGCGCGGCACGGCTCGCGGCGCTGCGCTACCAGCTCAACCCGCACCTGCTCTTCAACGCGCTCAACGCGGCCTCGTCGCTGGTGGTGACCGGGCGCAACGAGCAGGCCGAGGCACTGCTCTCCAAGCTGTCCGCGTTCCTGCGAACCACGCTGGTCACCGACCCGGCCAGCACCGTGAGCGTGGCGCAGGAGCTGGCCACCATCGAGACGTACCTGGACATCGAGACCGTGCGCTTTGGCGAGCGGCTGCGGGTGGTGCTGGACTGCCCACCCGAACTGGAGGACGCGCAGGTGCCGAGCTTCATCCTGCAACCGCTGGCGGAGAACGCGGTGAAGTACGCGGTGGCGCCGACGCGCGACACCGTGACCCTGCACATTGCCGTGGCACGCGAGGGCGACGACCTGGCGATCTTCGTCGAGGACGACGGCGCCCCCATCAAGGCCGCCGGCGTGCGCGGCGGTACCGGCGTGGGCTTGGCCAACGTCCGCCAGCGCCTGGCGGTGCTGCACGGCGAGCGTGGCACATTGCACGCAGCGCCCCTCCTCCGCGGCTATCGCGCGACGCTGCGCCTGCCGCTCGCACAAGCCCATGCCATCACGCTGGAGGCTCCATGAGCCGGCTGCGCGTGCTGCTGGTGGATGACGAACCGCTGGCGCTCGACCGGCTGTTGGCGCTGCTGCAGCAGCTGCCCGACGTGGAGGTGGTGGGCACCGCACGCGACGGGCAGGAGGCCAGCGAGAAGATCGCCACCCTGCAGCCAGACCTGGTGCTGCTCGACATCCAGATGCCGGAAAAGTGCGGGCTGGCCGTGGCCGCCGACCTGGCCACCGGCCCGCGCCCGGAGATCGTCTTCGTCACCGCCTTCGAGCAGTTCGCGCCGGACGCCTTCGAGGTGGACGCCACCGACTACCTGCTCAAGCCGGTGCGCTTCGACCGGCTGCGCCAGGCCGTGGAACGCGCCCGGCGGCGTCGCGCCCTGCAGGACATCGCCGCCGCCAAGCCTGCCGAGGTCGAAGCCGCGGGGCAGTACGAGCAGGCTATCTGGGTACAGGTGCGCAACGGCTCACAGCGCGTGCCGGTGGACAGCATCGACTGGATCGAAGCAGCGCGCGATTACGTGATGCTGCACACCGCCACGCGTAGCTACATCCACCGCGTCACGATGAGCGCGCTGCAGCGCCAGCTTGATCCGGCTGGACTGGTGCGCGTGCACCGCTCGGCGTTCGTCAGGCTCGGCCTGGTGACCGCCGTGCAGCGTCAGGGCAACGGCGGCATGGTGCTCACCCTGCGCGATGGGGCCTCGGTGCCGGTGGGGCCCAACTACGCCGATCCGGTCAGCGAACAGCTGGGGCTGGCCAAGGGTTGAGCGTTCCGAGGGCACCGAGGCGGAGCAACCCTCACTTTTTGTCGGTGCCCGCCGGGCAGGCCGCGGCGATCCGCTTGCTCGACATCACCATGCGTACGTCCACAGGCTTAGTACCCGGCGCGGGCACCATGCTCATGGTCATGTTCATCGCCATCGCCGTCGGCGAGTAGGTACCGGATTGCTTGAGGGTTGAGCGTACCCCGCCGTTGTTGCATGTGCCTGCAATGGCAAACCGGCCGCCGCCGATGGTGCGCTGGGTGAAGCGGCAGTTCGAATCGCTGACGGTCTCGGCCAGTTGCTGCTCGAGCGATTCCTGCTTGGCCTCCGCTGCCGTCAGGCATTCGCGTGACGTCTCAACCTCGGGGCCCTCGTCGGGATAGCTCACCTTGAACTCGTACAGCCCCGGCAGGAACGTCGCTTCTGCGGCTGCGGCATGCCCGGCGAACAGGGCGACGACGCCGAGTACGCAGCTGATTACTGGTTTCGTATCCATTCCTTTTCCTTTCCTCAATCTTGCCGATGGCCCTGCGGCCTTGGCGGGCGGAGGATGCTAGCAACGCCCCTGGTCCGCGCTGGAGTGCATATCGGCAGGGGTACTAACTACCCAGGATTGGTTGCCGCGCGGCCGGGGCTGGCCAGGGACTGAACCTCCAGCTGCGTCAGGTACAACCGCAGATCAAACTCCAACTGGTGGTAGTCCGGCTCCATGTGCGTGCACAGCTGGTAGAACGCCTTGTTGTGCTCGGCTTCCTTCAGGTGCGCCAGCTCGTGCACCACGATCATCCGCAGGAACGCCGCGGGCGCATCGCGGAACACGCTGGCGATGCGGATCTCGCGGCTGGCCTTGAGCTTGCCGCCATGCATCCGCGAGATGGCCGTGTGCGTGCCGAGCGCGTGCTTCATCACCTGCAGCTTGCCGTCGTAGAGCACCTTGCCCAGCGGCACCGCCTTGCGCAGGTGGCGATCTTTCAGCTCCTGGACATAGGCGTACAACTGGCCGTCGTTGCGCACCGCGTGGTCGTCCCGGTACTTGTCGGCCAGTACCGCGCCCAGCCGGCCCTGCGCAATCAACTCGTGCACGCGCGCCTGCAGGTGCGGCGGGTAACCGGCGAGGTACTTCAGGGGCTGCATCGGCGGCGGGCGCGACGGCGGGTGGTGGGGACGACGGGTATCATGGGCCGGAAACCCTGAACACGAAACCGCGACATGGCGAAGGCGAATCCGCTCCAGGAACAACTGCTCAAGGCTGGCCTGGTCAAGAAGTCCAAGGTGGCCGAGGTGGCGCGCGAGCAGAACAAGGCCCGGCATGCCAAGGGGCCGGCCGCACCCAACGAGATCCAGCTTGAGGCCGAGCGCGCGCGGGCCGAGAAGGCCGAGCGTGACCGTGCGCTGGAAGCGGAGCGCAAGGTGCAGGCGCGCACCGCGGAGCTAAGGGCGCAGGCGCGGCAGATCATCGAGGACCGCAAGGTGCCGCGTTCGGGGGAAAGCGAGTACCGCTTCACCGCCGATGGCGCCATCCGCACGCTGCTGGTCAATGACGACTTGCGCAGGCAGTTGTCGACCGGCGCGCTGGTGATCGTCAGCCTGGGGGATCGCTTCGAGTTGCTGCCGCGCGTGGCCGCGGACAAGGTGCGCGAGCGCGATCCCGGCATGATCGTGGTCGACCACGGGCAGGCTTCGGAGCCTTCGCCCACCACATCCGAAGATGATGCGTATTACGCCCAGTTCCAGGTGCCGGACGACCTGGTCTGGTAGCCACCCGCCGTCGGCGTTGACCACTGCGGCGACGGTCGCATCATCGGCAGCACTCAGGTCGCCAGGCCGGGTAGCGCATTCGTGTGCCGGGGCAACGCCAGCGGCAGCAGGGCGGCAATCCCCACCAGCACCGCCGATAGCGCCAGGCAGGCTTCAAGACCCGCCACCTGGAACACCCAACCTGACAGCACCGTGCCCAACAGGCGGCCCAACGCATTGGCCATGTAGTAGAAGCCCACGTCGAGTGATACCCCGTCCTCAGTGGCATGGCTGACGATCAGATAGCTGTGCAGCGACGAGTTGATCGCGAAGAGCACCCCGAACACCAGCAGGCCCACGATGAGCACGGTCTGGGCCGGGAGCTCCCGTGCCAGCATCGCCGCCATCACCGCCGGAACGACCGCGAGCACGGCCGCCCAGGCGAATGCCGTCCGACCATCGGGCAGCCTGCCGCTGCCGCGCCCGGTGAAATACGGCGCCAGTGACTGCACCACGCCGTAGCCGATCACCCACGCGGCCAGGAACCCGCCCACCTGCCAGAAATCCCAACCCAGTGATTGCGCCAGGAACACCGGCAAGGCGACCACGAACCAGACGTCGCGTGCACTGAACAGGAACAACCGGGCCGCCGACAGCAGGTTGATTGCGCGGCTCTTGGAGAACAGGTCGCGGAACTTCGGCTTGTTCCTGGCCTTGCCCAGATCCCGCTTGAGCAGCATCAGGCTGAGCACCCACACCACCGCCAGCGCGATCGCCATGGCGGCAATGGTCGCCCTGAAACCGATCAAGGTCAGCAACGCGCCGCCCAGGAAGAATCCGATGCCCTTCAGCGCGTTCTTCGAGCCGGTGAGCGCGGCCACCCACCGGTACAGCATGCCCTGCTGGTCGCCCGGGACGAGCAGCTTGATGCTGCTCTTGGCGCTCATCTTGTTCAGGTCCTTCGCGATGCCCGACAGCGCCTGCGCCGCCATCACCCAGGGCACGGTCAACAGCGCCGCCGGCACCAGCAGCATTGACAAGGCGACGACCTGCATCGCCAGGCCGAGGTTCATCGTGCGGTTGAGGCCAACGCGCGCGCCCAGCCAGCCCCCGAACAGGTTGGTGATGACGCCGAAGATCTCGTAGAAGAGGAACAGCATCGCCACCTGCAACGGCGAATAGCCCAGCTGGTGGAAGTGCAGCACCACCAGCATGCGCAGCGCGCCGTCGGTCAGGGTGAACGCCCAGTAGTTGCCGGTGATCAGCAGGTACTGGCGGACGTCTGGCGACAAACGCGCGAGCATCGGCTCAGCCCGCCCGTCCGACCAGTTGCACCAGTTCGGCGGTGCGGTTCACGTAGCCCCACTCGTTGTCGTACCAGGCGTAGATCTTCACCTGGGTGCCGTTGATGACCATCGTCGACAGCGCATCGACGATGCTCGAGCGCGGGTCGGTCTGGAAGTCGATCGACACCAGCGGACGCGTCTCGTATCCCAGGACGCCCTTGAGTTCGCCCTCGGCCGCATCGCTCAGCAGTTGATTGACCTCCTCGACCGTGGTCGCGCTCTCCACCTCGAACACGCAGTCCGTCAGCGAGGCGTTGGTCAGGGGCACGCGCACCGCGTGGCCATTCAGGCGTCCCTTCAGTTCCGGGAAGATCTCGGCGATGGCCGTGGCCGAGCCGGTCGAGGTCGGGATCAGGCCGCTGCCGCAGGCACGGGCACGGCGCAGGTCCTTGTGCGGGGCATCGACGATGACCTGCGTGTTGGTCAGGCTGTGGATCGTGGTCAGGCTGCCGTGGCGGATGCCCAGGCCTTCGTGGATGACCTTGACCACCGGCGCGAGGCAGTTGGTCGTGCACGACGCCGCGGACACGATGCGGTGCTGCGTGGGATCGAACCGCGCGTGGTTCACGCCCATGACCACGTCCAGCGTACCGGGCGACTTGACCGGCGCGGTCACCACCACGCGCTTTACGCCCTGGTCGAGGTACGGCTGCAGCACGTCGGGCTTGCGGAACTTGCCCGAGGCCTCGATCACCACGTCGCAGCCCGACCAGTCGGTGGCGGCGAGTTCCCTGTTGCGGCTGACCGGGATGCGGACGCCGTCGATGAGCAAGGTGTCGCCCTCGCTGCGCGCCTCGCGGTCCCAGCGTCCGTGCACGGAATCGAAGTTCAACAGGTGCGCCAACGTGGCGGCGTCGCCGGCCGGGTCATTGATGTGCACCCACTGCAGGTCGGGATTGCCCCAGGCGGTGCGCAGGGTGAGGCGACCCATGCGGCCGAAGCCGTTGATGCCAACGCGGATGCTCATGTTCTGCTCGTGGTGGTGGTAAATGGAAGTTGGATGGCCACCATGGTTGCGCCGGCGTAGCCTGGTGGGTTGAACTGCGCTACGCGCCGGAACGGCACCAGACCGGACACCTTGGTCGGTGCCGGCGCACTCATGCGGTTCGCTTCCTGGCGGGCACCCGCACCTCGGGTGCGCACTTGCCCGGATCGCCGCCACAGCAGTTCCGGGTCAGGAAATCGACCAGCCCCTGCATTTCCTGGAAGTTGGCGCGATACAGGATGTTGCGGCTGCTCCGCTCGGCCTCGATCAACCCGGCCTGGGCGAGGTTCTTGAGGTGGAACGACAACGTCGCCCCGGGCAGATCGAACTTCTGCACCAAGTCACCCGGACAGGCACCCTCGGGCCCCAGCTCGACGAGGTGGCGGAAGATGCCCAGTCGCGACGGGTTCGCCAGCGCGGCCAGGGCAGTGACAGCGGCACTCATATCCATATTTTTAGTATTATCGAAATAATACGGGGACGCAACGCCGCGACGCATACGTCCACCGACGCCCATGCGGGGCAGATCCGGTCCGGGCTGGCAGGGACACGTCCCACACTGGGCGCCTCCCTAGGTGGCGCCACGGCGAGCCGGTCAGCCCATCCCCATGGCACGGGCCAGCGCGGCCGCTGCAGCGCCCACCACCACGACCCCCAGGAACGGCACGCGCAACCAGAGCGCGACGCCGGCGGCCACCAGTGCGAGCGTGCGCGCATCGAAAACGAGTGCCTGGCCGGCGCTGAACGCATTCATCGCGGTCAACGAGGCCAGCAACCCAATGGTCAGCGTGCCGGCCACCCGCGTCATGCGCGGGTTCTGCAGCCACTGCGGCGGCACCAGGTACCCCGCCAACTTGGTGGCGTACGCGGCCGCGCTCGCGAGCAGGATCCACCCCCACAGCGACATCAGGCGCTCCCCTTGGGAGTCCCGCGACCGGGGTCTTGTGCAGCGCTGTCGTCTACGCGCTCGTAGTCCGCCGGGTCGACATCCGGCTCCAGCCCCTCGTCCGCCGGGCCACGGCTGAACCAGCCCCACAGCGCCGCGACCACGGCGGCCACCAGGATCGGGACCCCCGGCGGGGCCAGCGGCACCGCCAGCATCGTGACCACGGCGCAACACACGGCGATGGCGGCCGCTTCGCGGGCACGCAGGCGCGGCCAGAGCAGCCCGAGGAACGCCGCGACCGCAGCGCCATCCAGCCCCCACTGCCTGGGATCGCCCAGCGCGTCGCCCAGCACCGCGCCGACCGCCGTGAACAGGTTCCAGAGCACGAACACGCCCAACCCGGCGGTCCAGAAACCGCGTCGCTGCTCGTCCGCCTCGACCTGGCCGGCGGCGGTGGCGGCGGATTCGTCGATCGTGACGTGCGCGGCCGCGAGCCTGCGCCAGCCTTGCGGCTTCAGCATCCGGTTCAACTGCATGCCGTAGACCGCGTTGCGCACGCCCAGCAGCGTGGCGGCGCCAAACGCCGCCGAGCCGGTGCCACCGCCCGCGATGACCCCGATGAAGGCGAACTGCGACCCACCGGTGAACATGAGCAGGCTCAGCGCCATGGTCTGCCAGATGTCGAGTCCGGACGCGACGCCAAGCGCGCCGAACGAGAGGCCGTACAGGCCCGTCGCCAGCGCGATCGAGAGGCCGATCTTCACGGCATTGGACTGTCGCAGGTTCATGCGTGGATTGGGAGCCGGGCCCGCGAAAGCCCCTTCCCTGCGAACTTCAACCGCCCGTCCTCACCCGCACTTGCTGTAGCCGCAGTTGAGGCAGGTCGCGCACCCATCCATGATCACCACGGCCTTCTGACTGCACTTGTGGCACATGGTGGCCGACGGCGGGAACGAGGCACCTTCGCCGGTGACCTCAACATCCTCGCTGCGCGGCGCCTCGGCCACCCTCGGCTCAGGGAACAGGTCGGTTACATCAGAGTTTTTTTTTGAGCGGTCTTCGTACGCGCGGCGCTTCTCGGCGATCAGCGCGCGCTGCTCCGGACTCATCTCCGGGTCGTGCAGCATGCCGATCGACTTGAGGTGATCCTCGACAATCGCGCCCAGCTCGGCCACCAGCGACGGCATGTACACGCCGCCGGCCTTGAAGTAGCCACCGCGCGGGTCGAACACGGCCTTCATTTCCTCGACCACGAAGGTCACGTCGCCGCCCTTGCGGAACACGGCGCTCATGATGCGGGTCAGCGCCACGATCCACTGGAAGTGGTCCATGTTCTTCGAGTTGATGAAGATCTCGAAGGGGCGGCGCAGCTCGTGCTCGGTGCCGGCGTTGAGCACGATGTCGTTGATCGTCACGTACAGGGCGTGCTCGAACAGCGGCGATTTGATCTTGTAGGTGCTGCCGATCAGGATTTCCGGGCGCTCGATGCGCTCGTGCATCTGGATGACGTTGTCGGCCGGGGCCTCGGCGGCCGGCGCGGCGCTCTTGGCGGCCTCCGCCTGGGCCTGCTGCTTGGCCTTGTCCTCCGGCGTCACGACGCTGTAGCCCTTGATTTTCTTGTCGATCTTGACGGCCATCGGCCCTGCTCCTGGTGCGGTATTGCGGTGGTGTCGCATTGTTGGGTGGTCCGGGCCTCCCCTGCCAGGCAGGGGAGGTTCGGTACCGGGACGTGCTTACTTCCTGGCAGCCTTCTTCGCGACCTTCTTGGCGGGGCGCTTGGCGACCTTCTTCGCAACCTTCCTGGCTGGGGCCTTCTTGGCCACTTTCTTGGCCACTGCCTTGCGCGCGGTGGCCTTCTTGGCGGCGGCCTTCTTCGCCACCTTCTTCACCGCCTTCCTGGCGGCGGTCTTCTTTGCAGTCGCCTTCCTGGCCGCCTTCTTCACTGCCTTCTTGGCGGCGGCCTTCTTGGCAGTGGCCTTCTTCGCCACCTTCTTGACCGCCTTCTTGGCGGCCTTCTTCACCGCGACCTTCTTGGCGGTGGCCTTCTTGGCGGCCTTCTTCGCAGCCTTCTTGGCGGCGGTCTTCTTGCCGGTGGCCTTGGCCTTCAGCACCTTGGCCTCCTTCTTGGCGGCGGCGCTGGCGCTGGCGAGTTTCTTCTTCGCCGTGCCGACCGCCTTCTTGGCGGCCTTGCGCGCCTTGGTCGCGGTCTTCTTGACCTTGGCCACGGCATCTTCGGCGGTGCTGGCGATCGCGGTGCCGATGTTGCTGGCGGTTTC
Organism: Aerolutibacter ruishenii; assembly: GCF_007830115.1. GTDB lineage: Bacteria > Pseudomonadota > Gammaproteobacteria > Xanthomonadales > Xanthomonadaceae > Aerolutibacter > Aerolutibacter ruishenii. Next base: position 378,018 of record NZ_VLKP01000001.1, read on the forward strand.
CTTCACGTTCTCGGCGGCCTGGTTCAGGGTCGCCGTCACTCCATTACCGTTGCTCATGCAGCCCTCCTTGCGGGCATCTATGCGTACAGACGTTGGGTGTTACCGGAGCGATGCTATACCTGCTGCGCGCGCAACGCGCCGTGAAGCGCGCCGCCTGCGGGGCCAACAACGTGACCGCGGAACCGGCCCGGTTTCCGCGCGGGGCGATGCGTCCGCCCCCACCGTGATCCGCAAGGATCAAGACTTGCCCGGCATCGGCGTTTGCCGATGTCAGAACTTGCCGTAATAACCTTCCTTCAGCGCGTCGAACAGGTTGGCGGCGGTGTGCATCTCGCCGTCGTACTCGATCTGCTCGTTGCCCTTGACCTCCAGCACCGTGCCGTCTTCCAGCTCGAAGCGGTAGGTGGTGTTCTCCAGGTCCGCTTCCTTGACCAGCACGCCCTGGAAGGCGGCCGGGTTGAAGCGGAACGTGGTGCAGCCCTTCAGGCCCTGCTGGTGGGCGTAGGTGTAGATGTCCTTGAAGTCTTCGTACGGGTAATCGGTCGGGACGTTCGCGGTCTTGGAGATGGAGCTGTCCACCCACTTCTGCGCGGCGGCCTGCACGTCCACGTGTTCCCTGGGCGTGATGTCGTCGGCGGCGATGAAGTAATCCGGCAGCGCGGCGGCGGCATCGTCGGCGAACGGCATGGCCTTCGGGTTGACCAGCTCGCGGTACGCCAGCAGCTCGAACGAATAAACGTCCACCTTCTCCTTCGACTTCTTGCCTTCGCGGATCACGTTGCGGCTGTAGTGGTGCGCGAACGAGGGCTCGATGCCGTTGGAGGCGTTGTTGGCCAGGCTCAGCGAGATGGTGCCGGTCGGGGCGATGGAGCTGTGGTGGGTGAAGCGGGCGCCGACCTCGGCCAGCTCGTCCACCAGTTCCGGGGCCACTTCGTGCACGCGCTGCATGTAGCGGCTGTACTTGGCGTGCAGCACCTTGCCTTCGATTTCCTGCCCGACCTTCCAGCCGTCCTTCACCATCTCCGGGCGCTTGCGCAGCATCTCGGCGGTGACGGCGAAGCGCTCTTCCATGATCGGCGCCGGGCCCTTCTCCTTCGCCAGCTCCAGGCCCATCTCCCAGCCGGCGACGGCCATCTCGCGGGCGATGCGCTCGGTGAACTCGCAGCTCTCCCTGGAGCCGTACTTCATCTGCAGCATGGTCACGGTGCTGCCCAGGCCCAGGAAGCCCATGCCGTGGCGACGCTTGCGCATGATCTCGTCACGCTGCTGCTGCAACGGCAGGCCGTTGACCTCGACCACGTTGTCGAGCATGCGGGTGAACACGCGCACCACTTCCTTGTACTCCTCCCAGTCGAACTCGGCCTGGTCGGTGAACGCGTTGCGCACGAACTTGGTCAGGTTGACCGAGCCCAGCAGGCACGCGCCGTACGGCGGCAGCGGCTGCTCGCCGCACGGGTTGGTGGCGCGGATGTTCTCGCACCACCAGTTGTTGTTCATCTCGTTGACGCGGTCGATCAGGATGAAGCCCGGCTCGGCGTAGTCGTACGTCGAGACCATGATCATGTCCCACAGGTGGCGGGCGCGGATGTGGCCGTAGATCTTGCAGGCCACCAGGCCGTCGTCGCGGGTGATGTAGTTCTTGTGCGCCGGCCAGTCGCGCCACACCACTTGCGCGGCATCGTTGAGATCGATGTCGCCCTGCTCCTTGATGTTGACCGGGAACACCAGCGGCCAGTCGGCGTCGTCGTGTACCGCGTCCATGAAGCCGTCGGTGATCAGCAGCGACAGGTTGAACTGGCGCAGGCGGCCGTCCTCGCGCTTGGCGCGGATGAAGTCCTTCACGTCCGGGTGCGACACATCGAACGTGCCCATCTGCGCGCCGCGGCGACCGCCGGCCGACGACACGGTGAAGCACATCTTGTCGAAGATATCCATGAAGGACATCGGGCCGGAGGTGTACGCGCCGGCGCCGGCGACGAACGCGCCGCGCGGACGCAGCGTGCTGAACTCGTAGCCGATGCCGCAGCCGGCCTTCAGGGTCAGGCCGGCCTCGTGCACCTTCTCCAGGATGCCGTCCATGGAGTCCTCGATGGTGCCGGACACGGTGCAGTTGATGGTGGAGGTGGCGGGCTTGTGCTCCAGCGCGCCGGCGTTGGAGGTGATGCGGCCGGCGGGGATGGCACCGCGGCGCAGCGCCCAGGTGAAGCGCTCCTGCCAGTACTGCTGCTTCTCGGCGGTCGGCTCGGCCTCGGCGAGCGCCTTGGCCACGCGCTGGTAGGTGCCGTCGATGTCGGCATCAATGGCCTCGCCGGTCTTGGTCTTGAGCCGGTACTTCTTGTCCCAGATGTCCGTGGACGCGGGTTGCATCGGGATGTCTTTGGCTGTGGTGACCATCTTTACCGCCTCGAGGCGCACGGTGCTCATGCCTGTCCTGTCTCCGTGATTGTGGTCGTGGAGGGCATCCACAACCATGGTTTCTTGTTTTCGTCGCCCCGACAGAAACCCGTCGACGCGCGTGCCCGCGGCTGCGTCATCCACGCCGCGGCTACTGCTGGTTTTGTGGGCCAAAGGCCATGCTTGCTTCGCTCATGCGCCAATCCCCATGGCTGCCTTACCGATCCAAGCGAACCCCTAAAACTGGGATTCCCCGCCAACCCGACCACAAGATGTAGTGGGCCGCGACGGCATTCGAAACTACCCCCCACCCCGAGGGAAGTCAACGGCTTTTTCATGTCGGTCGCGTATTGACTTTGCTGTCGCGCAGACGGAGCAGGGGTTGGCGCGCGAACGGGCATTTTTCCCGGTGCTGGCGCAGGCAGTGCATCGCGTCACGGCCGGCCCCTTCAGCCCCGATTGCAGCATCCGATTCGAAACTGAATGACAACCGCTTATTGTGGGCGCATCGCCCATGCCCCCGTCCTCCACCGACGCAACGCCGATGAAGACCTCCACCAAGACGCTGCTCGCCCTGTCCCTCGCCGCCACCTTCGGCGGGTTTGCCGCCACCGCCATCCGCGAAGGCCTGCGCACGCCGGCTGAAGCCGAACCGCTTCCAGCCGCCTCGACGCCGATGACCGCCGTCCTGCCGGCGTCGGTGGGCAACCAGACACTGCCCACGCTGGCGCCGATGCTGGCGCGGGTCACCCCGGCGGTGGTCAGCGTGCACACCAAACAACGCGTTCGAGTCAGCCCCTTCGGCAGCGATCCGATCTTCCGCCGCATGTTCCCCGAGTTGACCCAGGAGCGGATCAACGAGTCGCTGGGCTCGGGCGTCATCGTGGATGCGCAGCGCGGGCTGGTGCTGACCAACCACCACGTGATCGAAGGCGCCGACGCGGTGTCGGTGACGCTGGCCGACGGGCGCACGCTCAAGGCCGACTTCATCGGCTCCGACGCCGATACCGACATCGCGGTGATGCGCATTCCCGCCGACAAGCTGCAGGCGCTGCCGCTGGGTGATTCCAATGCGCTGCGCGTGGGTGACTTCGTGGTGGCGGTGGGCAATCCGTTCGGCATCGGCCAGACGGTGACCTCGGGCATCGTCTCGGCCATCGGGCGCAGCGGCCTGCGCGGGCTGGGCTTCCAGAACTTCATCCAGACCGATGCATCCATCAATCCGGGCAACTCCGGCGGCGCGCTGGTCAACCTCAACGGCGAGCTGGTCGGCATCAACACCGCCAGCTTCAACCCGCGCGGCAGCATGGCGGGCAACATCGGGCTCAGCTTCGCCATCCCCACCAGCCTGGTGCGCAACGTGATGGACCAGCTGGTGGCCACCGGCGAGGTGCGCCGCGGCACGCTGGGACTGGAGACGCAGGACCTGGATGCACGCCTGGCCGCCGGGCTGGGCGCGGCCGATGCGCGTGGCGCGGTGGTCACCCGGGTGTTTGGCGGCAGTGCGGCCGCCACCGCTGGCCTGCGCCCCGGCGATGTGATCACCGCGGCCAACGGCGAGCGCGTTGACGGTCACGATGCGCTGCGCAATTTCGAGGGCCTGCAGGCGGTGGGCAGCCGCATCACGCTGGACGTGCTGCGCGATGGCAAGCCGGTCAAGCTGACGGCGACGCTGCACGAGCAGCCGCGCGCGCTGGCGGGCGCCGACCTGGACACGCGCCTGGCCGGCGCCACCTTCGCCGAACTGCCCGAGCGCCTGCGCCAGGCCGGTGAGCGCGGGGTGCTGGTGGAGGCGGTGGCCCGCGGCAGCCGCGCGGCGCAGAATGGCCTGCAGGCCGGTGACCGGATCGTCGCGGCCAGCACCGGCGAGTTCGAGGATCTGCCGGGCTTCCGCGCCGGCTTCACACGCGCCCCGGCACAGTTGGTGCTGCGCATCGTGCGAGGCAACCAACGCGGCGACCTGCCGATGCGCTGACCCCACACCACGTAAGGAGCCGTAAGGATGAGCCCGAACGCCACCGATTCGATGAAGTCCAACCTTGGCGAGGCCGGCGGCCAGCTGCGCCAGGCTGCGGCCGATGCCGGCAGCGCCATCAAGGAGGCCGCCAGCGCGGCCGGCGCCGAACTCAGGGTAGGCAAGGCCAACGTCAAGGCCGACCTGGCCGACAGCGCGCTGGCCGGCATTGCCGCGGCCGAAGACGCCGGCGGCGCCGCCCGCGAGCAGGTGGACGCCCTGATGGACAAGGGCCGCGACCTGATCGACAGCGCCGCGGAGCTGATCCGCGAGCGGCCGCTGGCCTCGTTCGGCGTGGCGTTTGCCGCGGGCTGGATCATCGCCAAGCTGGCCCGCAGCGGCGACAAGTAAGCCATGGGTGCCAGCGGGACCGGGGACGACCGCGCCACACCCAACGATCCTGGCACGGGCCCCGCGCCCGGCTTGGACGATGCGCTGCGCGACATTGGCGACACCGGCAAGGCCACGCTGAAGGCCTCGGTGGATGCGGCCAAGGCCTTCCGCACGCTGGTGCTGGCGGACATCTCGCTGGCGCGCAGCGCGTTGGGTCGCGCGCTGGCCTTCACCGGCGTGGCGATCGCCTTCGGCGCGTCGGCGTGGCTGCTGCTGATGGCCGCGCTGATCGTGTTCCTCAGCAACGGGCTTGGCTGGTCGTGGACACTGTCGTTGCTGCTCACCGCGTTGCTCAGCCTGGCGATCACCGTGTTTGGCGGCTGGAGCGCGATACGCTATTTCGAACACACCCGCCTGCAGGCCACGCGGCGCCAGCTGGCGCGGCTGGGCATCGGCGAGCTGGCCGAATTCACCCCCACGCCGGGCTCGCCCGAGTCCACCCGCGAGGCAACCGAAGCCGCGCCGCCGGAGACCCCCGCGGGCGAGCCGGCGAAGGACAAGCGCGGCGTGGACATCACTCCGCCCTGAGGACCCTGCATGGGATTCGAGCAGCTCATCGAAAAGGTGCACCAGGCCGAGGACGCGCTGGAGTCGCGCGAGCGGGCAGTGGTGGCGCACGTGCGGCACGTGAAGGCGTCATGGCGGTCGGCGTGGACGCCGGGACGGATCGTGGTGGCGGGGCTGGCCAGCGGCTTCCTGGTCGGCCGCGCGCGCCCGCTGCGCGCGGCGGGCGATGGCGGGCAGTGGCTGCAGATGATTACGGCGCTGTCTGGCCTGCTGGCCAGTGGCAGCGCGCAGGTGGCCGCGCAGAGCGCCGACGAAGCGGCGACCGAGGCAAGCCAGGCCGCGGCGGCGGCGGCACCGGAGGCAGCCATCGCCGGCGCCACACGCGTATCGCCCACATCCGCTTCATCCCCCGGCGCTGACCCTGTTCATCCCGACGCCTGATCGACCGCGGCCCGCCATGCCCAATCCGCCTTCCTCCGGCACCAACCCTGATGCCCTACCCACGTCCGGGCAGGATGACCAGCGCCCTGCCCCGCCCACCGCTGCGCAAGCCGAACTGCCGGCCCGGCCGCGCTCCAGCATGGCGGCGATGGTGCTGGCCACGCTCGCCATCGGCTTCACCCTGTGGGCCACGCAGGGGCTGGTGCTGCCGATCCTGCTGGCGATGTTCTTCGCGCTGGTCGGCAATCCGATCATCCGCGGGCTGCAGCGACTGTACTTTCCCCGGTTTCTTGCCGCACTGGTGGTGTTGATCGGCGGCATCGCCATCACCGTGCTGCTGGGCAGCCAGCTGGTGGAACCGGTGGGCGACTGGATGCGCGAGGTGCCGCGCGAGATGCGCAGCGTGGCGCCCAAGCTGCAACGCATGGTCAAGCCCGTGCAGGAAGCCAACAAGGCGGCGGAGAACATCGCCCGCGCCGCCGGCGGCGAGAGCACGTCCAAGCCGGTGCAGGTGGTCAAGACCGAGGCCAACGACCCGTACAAGGCGCTGACCACCACGCCGCGCATGGCCGCGTCGGTACTGGCGGTGGTGCTGCTGACGTTCTTCTTCATGGTGTACGGCGAGAACCTGCAGAAGAAGGCGCTGGCACTGCTGCCCGGCCGCCAGCAGCAGAGGCTGACCGTGGAGATCCTGCAGTCCATCGAACGCGAGATGTCACGCTACGTGCTGACCATCAGCGTGATCAATGGCGTGGTCGGCCTAGTGTTTGCCGGCGCGTTGATGCTGCTGGGCGTGCCCATGCCCGAAGCGCTGATGTGGGGCACGATGGCCGCGCTGCTCAACTTCGCGCCGTACGTGGGGCCGCTGATCGGCATCATCGTGATGCTGCTGATGGGCTTCGTCACCTTCGACGACATCTGGCAGTCGCTGCTGCCGGCCGGCATCTACCTGCTGCTGCATACGCTGGAAGGCCAGATCATCACCCCCATCGTGCTGGGCAGGCGCATGGCCATCTCGCCGCTGATGCTGATCCTGGCGCTGATGGTGTTCGGCTGGCTGTGGGGCTTCATCGGCCTGTTGCTGGCGGTGCCATTGCTGGTGTGCGTGAAGCTGGTGCTGGAGCGGGTCGAAGGCCTGGAGGGCTGGGCACGGTTGCTGGAGTGAGCCCCAATCGCCGATTGATGCCGGCCGGCCCGATGGCGGCCGCCGCCGCAGGGTAAAATGGCAGCGTGAGCTTCCCCGTCCACGCCATCACCTTCGATCTCGACGACACGCTGTGGCCCATCGGCCCGGCGATCAACCGCGCCGAGGAGCAACTCGACACGTGGATGAAGCTGCACGCCCCGCGCAGCTTCGCCTGCTGGCCGCAGTCCAAGCGCCGCAAGCTGCGTGAACAGGTCGACCGCGAACGCCCGCACTTGGCCCACGACATGACCGTGCAGCGCCAGTGGATGCTGGAGCGCATGCTGGCCGAGGCCGGCGACGACGTTGCCCTGATGCCCGCTGCCTACGAGGCGTACTTCGCCGGCCGCTGCGACGTGAAGCACTACGGCGACAGCGTGCCCGCGCTCGACCGCATGGCCGCGCGCGTGCCGCTGGCGGCGGTCAGCAACGGCAACGCCGACCTGGCACGTATCGGCCTGATGCACCTGTTCCGCTTCCAGCTGGGCGCACGCGAGCACGGCAAGGCCAAGCCGTCGCCGTGCATCTTCCACGCCGCCTGCGCGCAGTTGGATGTCGCGCCGATGCACGTGCTGCACGTGGGCGACGACCCTGACGCCGACGTGGTCGGCGCCCATCGCGCCGGCCTGCGCACCTGCTGGATCAACCGCGAGTCGCGCCGCTGGACGCGCCGCGACGTGCAACCTGACCTGCAATTCACCAACCTTGCCGCGCTGGCCGACTGGCTGGACGCGACGCACCCCACGAGTTGACCCCATGACCCTGCCCACCGGCTTCACCGACGTTTCCGCCTCCGCCCTGCCGCTGCACGTGGTAAGCCGCACCGACTTCGCCGCCTGGCGCGATGCGCAGCCCGCGCACGTGGCCGCGTGGACGCAGGCACAGGGCTTTGACGGCAGCGCCGGCACCGCGCTGACCCTGCCCGGCGCCGACGGCGCACTGGCCGCCGCGGTGATCGGCGTCGGCGACGCGCTGGACCCCTACGCCTACGGTCACGCACCGGCCGCGCTGCCGGTGCGCGCGTGGGCGCTGACCACCGCGCTGGTGCCCGAGCAGCGGGCCGCGCTGCAGCTGGGCTGGGGCCTGGGCAGCTACCGCTTCAGCCGCTACAAGCAGCCGCTGCGCCAGCCCGCGCAGCTGGTGCTGGACGGCGACACCGCCGAACTGGGCGACGTGCTCGCCGCGTGCCTCCGCGTGCGCGACCTGGTCAACACCCCCACCGAGCACATGGGCCCCGACCAGCTGGAGCAGGTGGCCTGCGAGATCGCCGAGCGCCACGGCGCGAAGATCGAAGTCATCAGCGGAGATGACCTGCTGGCGAAGAACTTCCCCGCGATCCACGCCGTCGGCCGCGCCAGCCACCGCGCGCCGCGCCTGGTCGCGCTGACCTGGGGCGAGGCTTCGCACCCGCACGTCACCATCGTCGGCAAGGGCGTGTGCTTCGACACCGGCGGCCTGGATCTCAAGCCGGCCGACGGCATGCGCAACATGAAGAAAGACATGGGCGGCGCCGCGCACGCCATCGCGCTGGCCGAACTGGTGATGGCGCGCAAGCTGCCGCTGCGCATGACCCTGCTGGTGCCCGCCGTCGAGAATGCCGTCGGCCCCAACAGCTACCGCCCGGGCGAAGTGATCGCCACGCGGGCCGGCGTCAGCGTGGAGATCGACAACACCGATGCCGAAGGCCGCGTGGTGCTGTGCGATGCGCTGACCTACGCCGGCGAGCAGAAGCCGGCGCTGCTGCTCGACTTCGCCACCCTGACCGGCGCGGCGCGCATTGCGCTGGGCCCGGACTTGCCGGCGCTGTACAGCAACGACGACGCACTGGCGCAGCAGTGGCTGGATGCCGGAGTGCAACTGCGCGACCCGCTGTGGCGCATGCCGCTGTGGCGCCCGTACTGGCGCTACCTCAGCAGCGGCATCGCCGACATCGCCAACGGCGGCCCGTCGAAGATGGCCGGCAGCGTCACCGCCGCGCTGTACCTGGAGCGCTTCGTGCCCGCCGGGCAGAAGTGGGCGCACCTGGACGTGTACAGCTGGAACGATGCCGACCGCCCCGGGCGCCCGGCCGGTGGCGAGGCGCAGGGGCTGCGCGCGGCGTATGCGCTGTTGAAGGCGCAGGCCTGAAGCACCCGCGCCGCTGAGCGGCAGCCCATGGATGACTTCGGGTGACTCCCGTGCGGCCACAGGGCAGTGGTCGTCACGGTACAGGTTGACAACTCTGTATTTCAGAGTACTTTACATTACGTCAACCGACCCATTCGCAAGGAGCCCGCCATGCCCCACGCCGACCGCCTGCAGCAGGACCTGGACTACCTTTCCCGCACCGTGCGCCACCGCGAGCGCCCGGTCGGCACCCCTGCGATCTACTTTCTCTGGGCGCTGATCGTGCTGGTCGGGTTCGCCCTGCCCGACCTCGCCCCACGGGTCGCCGGTGCCTACTGGTGCGTCGTCGGCATCGGCGGCGGCCTGCTCAGCTGGTGGCTGGGCGCGCGCGACGCGCGCGTCACCGGCGTCAGCGATCCGGAACTGGGCAAGCGCTACGGCTACCACTGGCTGATCGGCGGCATCGGCTTCCTGCTTGCTGCGCTGCCGGTGGCACTGGGGCGCGCGCCGATCGAATCCGCGGTGGGCACGTTCATGCTCGTAGCCGGCCTCAGTTACGCGTTCGCCGGGCTGCATCTCAATCGCCCGATCCTCTGGAGCGGACTGCTGATGCTGGCCGCCTACGGGGTGATGGTGGTGGCCCAGCCGCCGTATGCCTGGACGTTCACCGGCATCGCGATTGCCGCCTCCCTGTTGTGGGCTGGCCTGTCCGCGCAGCGTCAGCGCAGGGCCGGGGCACTGCAGTGAAGGCGCTGGAAGGCCTGGACGCCGCACTGGAACACCGGGTGCGGCTGGCCATCGCCGTGCTGCTGGCGCGCCATGGCGAGATCAGCTTCGCCCGCTTCAAGCAGCAACTGGAGCTCACCGACGGCAACCTCGGCGCGCAGCTGCGCAAGCTGGAGGACGTGGGCTACCTGGCGCTGCGTCGCGACTTCGCCGACCGCAAGCCGGTGACCTGGTACTCGCTGACCGACGCCGGCCGCGCCGCGCTGGAGCGCCACCTGCAGGCGCTGCAGCACGTCATCGCCCAGGCGACCGGCACGCCGATGGCATGACGCCCTCGCAGCCGCGACGGCAAAGGACTGACTTCCGGCAGGATGGCGACGCCACGCGATCACCGTCACACTGCGCACCATGCCCGTAATGGACGACCGCATGAACCGCCCGCAAGACATGCTGAAGCAGCTACGCATCGAACGCCGTCCCGGCGCAAAGGGCGCCAGGCGCCGCAAGTGGCCGTGGGTTGTCGGCGCGACCATCGCGCTGATCGGCCTGTTCGTGGCGCTGGGCATGAACCGCCCGGTGCCGGTGGAAACCGCCCCCGCGCGCGATGCCGCCGATCCCGCCAACGCCTCGGTGCTCGACGCCTCCGGCTACATCGTCGCGCGGCGCATCGCCACGGTCTCGTCCAAGATCACCGGCAAGGTGCGCGAGGTGCTGATCGAAGAGGGCCAGAAGGTGGAGGAAGGCCAGGTGCTGGCCCGCCTGGACCCGTTGGACGCCGACGCCCAGCGCGAGCTCGCCGGCGCACAACTCGCTGCCACCCGCAGCCAGGCCGCGCAGGTGCAGGCGCAGCTGCGCGAAGCCGAGGCGCAGGCCACGCGCCTGCACGCGCTGGTGCGCGACAAGCTGGTCTCCCGCGCGCAGTACGACCAGGCCATCGCCCAGCGTGACGCCTTGCGTGCGCAACTGGCCAGCGTGCAGCGCAACGCCACCGTCGCCGGCCGCCAGTTGCAGGTGGCCGAGATCGGCGTCGACAACACCGTGGTGCGCGCGCCGTTCGCCGGCGTGGTCACCGCCAAGGCCGCGCAGCCGGGCGAGATCGTGTCGCCCATCTCCGCCGGCGGCGGCTTCACCCGCACCGGCATCGGCACCATCGTCGACATGGATTCACTGGAAGTGCAGGTGGACGTCAACGAGGCCTACATCGGCCGCGTGCAGCCAGGCATGCCGATCGACGCCGTGCTCAATGCCTATCCCGACTGGCGCATCCCCGGCGAGGTCATCGCCATCATCCCCACCGCCGACCGCACCAAGGCCACGGTGAAGGTGCGCATCGCGCTGGCGCAGAAGGACCCGCGCATCGTGCCGGACATGGGCGTGCGCGTGAGCTTCCTGGAGAAAGCCGGCACCAATGCGCCCAAGCCGGTGGGCGTGTGGATTCCGTCGAAGGCCATCGTGTTGCCGGAAGGCACCGATGACAAGGCCGCCGCGCGCGCGAAGACCGGCCACGTGTTTGTCGTAGCGGACGGCAAGGCCACGCAACGCGAGGTGCAGCTGGCCGAAGTGCGTGACGCCGACCGCCACGTCATCGCCGGGCTGAAGCCGAACGAAGCCGTGGCGCTGGAGCCCGCCAAGCTGCGCGATGGCCAGCGCGTGACCACCGCCGCTGACAAGCGTTGACGCCATGCACGCGTCCGATCACGCCGCAATGGGCACGGAAGCCAGCGACCCGCGCCCGTTGGTCCAGATCCGCGACCTGACCAAGACCTACGAACGCGGCAAGGAACGCATCGAGGTGCTGCACCACATCAACCTCGACATCGCGCACGGCGATTTCGTCGCGCTGATGGGGCCGTCCGGCTCGGGCAAGACCACCCTGCTCAACCTGATCGGCGGGTTGGACTCGCCCACCGACGGCGACCTGCGCGTGGACGGCGTGGCCATCGACGACCTGGACGGCGACGCGCTGGCCGCATGGCGCGCCGACACCGTCGGCTTCATCTTCCAGAGCTACAACCTGATGCCGGTGCTGACCGCGCAGAAGAACGTGGAGCTGCCGCTGCTGCTGACCGACATGGGTGCGGCCGAACGCGCGCACCGTGCCGGCATTGCGCTGCAACTGGTCGGCCTCGGCGACCGCGCCAGGCACAAACCCAACGAACTCTCCGGCGGCCAGCAGCAGCGCGTGGCCATCGCCCGCGCGCTGGTGTCCGACCCGCTGCTGCTGATCTGCGACGAACCCACCGGCGACCTGGACCGCAGGACCGCCGACGAGGTGCTGACCCTGCTGCAGCAGCTCAACCGCGACTTCGGCAAGACCATCGTCATGGTCACCCATGACCCCAAGGCGGCCGAATACGCCAAGCACACCGTGCACCTGGACAAGGGCACTTTGGTCGCCGAACCGCTGGATGGCGCGCACTGAGCCATGCTGCGCAAATACGTGCCACTGGTGTGGGGTTCGCTGTTCCGCAAGAAGACGCGGACCGGGTTCACCCTCGCCTCGCTGACCGCGGCGTTCCTGCTGCTGGGGCTGCTGCAGGCGGTGAACTCGCTGTTCAACTCCGGCGCGGATTTCCTTGGCGCCAACCGGCTGATCGTGCAGGCCAAGACCAGCTTCACCCAGCCGTTGCCGATGCGGATGATGCCGCAGCTGGAAGCGGTGCCCGGCGTGGAGCGCGTGGCCACCTCGCAGTTCTTTGGCGGCCAGTACCGCGACGAGCGCGCGGGCTTCCCGCAGTTCGTCGTGCTCCCGCAGCGACTGCGCGACACCTACCCCGAGTGGGTCATGCCCGAAGACCAGTGGCGCGCGTTCGTGTCCACCCAGGACGGGGCCATCATCGGTCGCCAACTCGCGGACAAATACGGCTGGAAGCTGGGCGACATCGTGCCGCTCAACAGCTGGATCTGGACCACCGCCGATGGCGGCCGGATCTGGGAGTGGCGCATCGTCGGCATCTTCGACGGCCGCGACGCCAAGTGGCAGGACCAGGCCAGCATCATGTACCTCAACTACGGCCAGTTCGACGAAGCGCGCAGCAAGGGCGCAAAAGGCCTGGCCGGTGTGTTCATCGTGCGCGTGGCCGATCCGCTGGATTCACCGCGCATTGCGGCGGAGATCGATCGCCGCTTCGCCAATTCCTCCGACGAGACCAAGACCCAGAACGAGCAGGATTTCCAGCTCGGTTTCCTGCGCCAGTTCGGCGATATCGGTTTCATCATGAACGCCATCTCCGGCGCCGTTTTCTTCACCATCCTGATCCTCACCGGCTTCACCATGAGCCAGGCGGTGCGCGAGCGCATCCCGGAGCTGGCCGTACTCAAGTGCCTGGGTTTCACCGACCGCACCGTCCTGTGGCTGGTGCTGGCCGAGGCGTTCCTGCTGTGCGCACTGGGTGCGGCGCTGGGGATGGGGCTGGCCGCGGTCATCACCGCAAACCTGCCACCGGAGTTTCCGCCGCTGCAGCCGGATCGGCGCGTGTGGCTGTTCGTGACTGCGGCCGTGCTGGTGCTGACCGCCGCGGTGGGCCTGCCGCCCGCGCTGCGCGCGATGCGGCTGAAGATCGTCGATGCATTGGCGGGGCGGTGAGATGAACCCCGGCGACCAGCAGCACGCAGGTGGCGCGCACCCCCATGGCATGAGTCCAGCGGGGCGATCACGATGATCGAACTGCCCAACGCCTTTCGCCAGGTGCGCGAGATCGTGTGGATGAACCTGCAAAGCATTCCGCAGCGGTGGGGCGCATCGCTGGTCATCGTGGTTGGCATCGCGGGCGTGGTCGCCGTCCTGGTGGCGATGCTGTCGATGTCCGCCGGCCTCACCCGCACGCTGGGCACCACCGGGCGCGTGGACCGCGCGATCGTGCTGCGCGCCGGCAGCAATGCCGAGCTGTCCAGTTTCCTCGACCGCGCGCTGGTCACCCTGATCAAGCAGGACCCCGCGATCGCCCGTGGCCGCGACGGGCTGCCGCTGGCTTCGGGCGAGATCATCGTCATCACCGAGGTCGCGCGCAAAGGCGAGAGCGGCGGCACCAACGTCACCCTGCGCGGCGTGGAACCCAACGCCTTCGAGCTGCGGCCCGAACTCACGCTGGTGCAGGGACGCCGCTTCCGGCCCGGCCTGCAGGAACTGCTGGTGGGCGTGGCCGCGCAGCGCCAGTTCGCCGGGCTTGAGGTGGGGCGCACGTTGCGTTTCAAGGGCTCCGACTGGCGCATCGTCGGTGTCTTCGAATCCGACGGCGATGGCCACGAGTCCGAACTGTGGGCCGACACCGAATCGGTGCAGAACGCCTTCGACCGCAGCGGCTATTCCTCGGTGCTGGCGCAGATGACCAGCGTGGCAGCCTTCGATGGCTTCCGCGAACGCCTGAAGAACGACCCGCAGCTCACCGTGGACGTGGAACCGGAGCTGGAATATTTCAGCAAGCAGTCCGAGACGCTGACCTTCCTGATCGGCCTGCTGACCAACGTGATCACCGTGATCATGGCCATCGGCGCATTGTTTGGGGCGCTCAACACCATGTACTCGGCGGTGTCGGCACGCACGCGCGAGATCGGCACGCTGCGCGCACTCGGCTTTGGCCGCCTGCCGGTGATCGCCTCGGTGATGGCCGAGGCGCTGGTGCTGGCGGTGGCCGGCGGCCTGCTCGGCGCGCTGCTGGCGTACCTGATGTTCAACGGCTACAGCGTGTCCACGCTGAGTCCCGGCTCGTTCACCCAGGTGGCGTTCAATTTCGCGGTGACGCCGGCCTTGCTGGCACAGGGACTGGCGTGGGCGCTGCTGATCGGTTTCCTCGGCGGGCTTATGCCGGCGTTGCGCGCGGCGCGGATTCCGGTGACCGAGGCGTTGCGCGCAACGTGAGTGCACTGACTGGCGATGGTTCAACGTCACGCTTGATTGCGCTCGCTGCCCGCAGCTAAACGGTGCAGCCGCGCAACCGCCTTATCCGCGCATGCCCCTGCAGACGCCCTTCGGCATGGGCATGCATGCGCCTGCACCCAGCCGCTTGTTTCATTGTTCCAGTGGCGTGGCCGCGGGTGCAACACGCCGGCGCGACTGCCGCCACCCATCCACGGCGAACACCACCAGTCCCAGCCAGATCAGCGCGAAACCGAGCATGCGCTCGCGCGGGAAGGCCTCGCCCAGCACCAGCACGCCCAGCAGCAGCTGCAATGTCGGCGAGATGTACTGCAGCATGCCGACGATGGTGTACGGCACGCGGCGCACGGCGAAGGCGAAACCGATCAGCGGCAACGCCGTCAGTGCACCGCCGAATATCAGCAGCAGGTCGATGCCCAGCCCCCAACCGGACAGGAAATGTCCCTGGCCGGTGACCTCGAACCACACCAGCGCGGCCAACGCCGGCAGGAACAGGTAAGCGCCTTCCACGCCCAGTCCAATGACCGCATCCACCGCGAGGATCTTGCGCAGCAACCCGTACACGGCGAACGACAGCGCCAGGCCCAGCGCGATCCACGGTACCTGCCCCAGCGCGAACGTCAGCCACAGCACGCCGGCAGCGGCCAGGCCCACCGCCACCCACTGCGCCACGTTCAGTCGCTCGCGCAGCACCAGCACGCCCAGCACCACGTTGACCAGCGGGTTGATGTAATAGCCCAGGCTGCCTTCGATCACATGGCCGGCATTCACCGCCCAGATGTACAGGCCCCAGTTGAAGGTGATCAGCACGCTGGTCACGGCCAGTAGTGCCGCGGCGCGCGGACGCGCCTTCACCTTGCGCCACCAGCCGCCGCCCTGCGTGATCACCAGCCACAACGCGACCAGCAACGCGCTCCACACGATCCGGTGCAGCACGATCTGCAGCGACGGCACCGCCTTGAGCAGGTGCCAGTACAGCGGCATCAGCCCCCACAGCACGAAGGAGGCCACCGCGCCCCATAGTCCGGCGCGGTCGATACGGGTGCCCGCGCTCATGCGGCCGGCTCGGATTCGGCGGGCGCTTCCACCGGTTTACCGGCACGCGCCTTGGCCAGGGTGATGATCACCACGCCGACGAGGATCACCGCCATCGCGCCCAGGTCATGCGCGGTGAAGCGCTCGCCCGCCAGCAGCGCACCGAACAGCACCGCGATGGGCGGATTGACGTAGGCGTAGCTGGTGGCCAGCGCGGGGCGCACGTGGTGCAGCAACCAGATGTAGGCGGTGAAGCCGAAGATGGAGCCGGCCACCACCAGGTACAGCATCGCTGCCGTCGCGCCACCCGAAGGCATGCCGTCGAAGCGCTCGCCTGTGAGCGCCGCCGCCGCCAGCATCCAGATGCTGCCGGTGAGCATCTGTCCCGCCGCCGACATGAAGGGGCCGGGCAGGTCCTGGTCGCGGCTCCAGATGGAGCCCCACGCCCACGCGATCGGCGCGATGATCAGGCACACCAGCCCCAGCGTCGACGACGACAGCGCACTGCCCGCATTGAGCCACAACACGCCGAGGAAACCGACCACCAGGCCCACCCACTCGATCCTCGACGGATGGCGCCCGCGCAACATGGAAAACACGCCGGCAAACAGCGGCATCGACGCCACCGCGATCGCCGCCAGACCGGAACCGACCTCGGTCTCGGCCAGGTTCACCAGGCCGTTGGACAACAGCACCATCCAGATCGACAGCACCCACAGCGTGCGCCATTGCCTGCCGGTGGGCCGCGCCTCGCCGCGCGCGCGGAGCACCGCGTACATGATCGCGCCGGCCAGCGCCATGCGGATGGCGCCGAGCAGGAACGGCGGGTAGCTCTCCAGCGCGAAGCGGATCGCGAGGTAGGTGGAGCCCCACAGTACATACACCGACGCCAATGCGAAGGCGATGGCGGCGGGCGACGCGGGGCGGGCGGAAGCGGCATTGCTCATGCAGTGGGGACTCGGGGGAAAGTCGTAGCCGGACCGTCAGCCGCGGAGGCGGCCCCGGTCCGGAGCGGAATGTCGCACACGCCAAACGCGCCGGGGCGGTCGCTCCTGCGAGCCGTCCCCCGGCGCCAATCAGGCGACGAGTGCCGCCAGCGTAGCCGGTACCCACGCACGTCGGTTGAAAATTAATGCGCTGCAGCGCAAAAATCTTGCATGGACTCACTGCCCCCGCTCGACGAGTTCGACCATCGTCTACTCGAACTGCTGCAGCGCGACGCCAGCACCACCCTGACCGCCCTCGGCGAGGCCGTGGGCCTGTCGGCCAGTGCGGTGCAGCGGCGCATCACCCGCTATCGTGCCAGCGGCCTGCTGCGGCAGGTCGGCGTGCTGGACGCGCGCCAGCTGCCCCACGTCACCCTGGCCTCGGTGCTGGTGGCGATGGAGCGCGAGGGCGCCAAGCGCCATGCCGCGTTCACCGCGCGCATGCGCGCCGCCCCCGAAGTGCAGCAATGCTATGTGCTGGCCGGCGACTGGGACTACCTGGTGATCCTGGCCACCACCAGCCTGGCGCACTGCCGCGAGGTGGCCGAGCGGCTGTTCGTGGACGAAGGCACCATCCGCCGTTACGAAACGCGGATGGTGTTCGACGTGGTCAAGGCGGGGTTGCAGTTGCCGACGCGAGTGGCGGGGCGGCGGCGCAGGTGAGCGCAGGATACGTCCGCCGGGCGTCGAGGCACCGCCCCCTGTCGACCCGCCCGCAAGTTCCGGCTAAAGGTCGTTGGACAGCAAGTCGTGTCCGGTGGTCGCCCGCACCACCCGCTGGTGGACGAAAGCCCCACTGCCGCCATTGGTCAGCACCACGATGCCGCGGCCTCGTTGCGCATCGCCGATCGTGAAATTCCTGAAGATGCCGCCGTTGCTGCCCGCGTGGTGGAACACCGGGCCGTAATGGGTCTCCTCGATGTTCCAGCCCAGGCCTTTCTCCGTCCATCGACCGGGGAGCTTGATCTGTGCCGTGAGCATGGCCTGGCGCGAGGCCTCGGTGATCTCCCACGTTGCCCGCTGCCTGCGCGTCATCATCAGGGCCAGGAACGTCGCGTAGTCCCGCGCGGTGGTACGCAGGCTCGCTGCTGCATTGGCGAGGATATCGCCCGGCCACGTCACCAGCCCGGCCGGACCAAGCGCCAGCACCTCGGGCAGCGCGCGCTCGGCATCCTCGTATTTCCACGTAGACAGTGGCTTGCCCCAACGGTCGGCGACCTGTTGGGCGACGCTCCACTGCTCGCGGAACATCTGCCGGAGCATGCCAGCACCCGCCTGGTCGTGTGCACGATGGCCGTACACCGATCGCGCGCCCAGGTCCGGATTCCAGGTGTAGCTGCTGTCCTCCATCCCAGCCGGAACGAACAGATGCGCCTGCATCGATTCGTCCAGGCTCTGGCCGGTGACCGCTTCCACCGCCAGCTGCAGCCAGAAAAAGGCCTCGCCGGAATAGTCGATCCGGGTACCGGGCTTGACCCTGGGCACCAGCTTCTCCGTCATCGGTGACGTGCGCCAGTTCGGCAGCCCGCTGGTATGACGCAGCACATCGCGCGGAGTGACCAGCGCAACCCACGGATGGTCGGCCAGGTACTCAGGGCGCCGGTATTGCACCAGTGGGCGATCCAGGTCGATCAACCCCCGGTCCGCCAACTGCATGACCAGATAGGCGAACACCGGCTTGCTCAGCGAGGCATCCTCGAACACCGTCCGCTCATCCACTGGTGTGCCGGTCAGCGCGTTGGTTACGCCGAAACCGCGACTCCACGCCACAACTCCGTCATCGACCACGGCGATGCCGATACCGGGAACGGCGAATGCCTGCATGATTCCAGGCAGTTGGGCGAGGAACTCGTCACCGGGGATCCAAGAGCTTTCCGCCGTATTGCAGGGTGTCGCCAGCACGCGGCCCCAAGGCAGCGCACCCAATGCCCCAAGCTCAGCAGCGCGGGTAATGAAACGGCGGCGGCCTGGCACGGGACGGAACGGCATGACTGCATTGGATAGGCTTATGCCGGTTACATCAAGTGCATGGGGTCTTTCCTGGTTGACCAGGTCATTGCGGAACTGGACTTCGCCCGGCGTCGCAGTTGCCGATGCGGGTGGCTGGTCGAAGGATGAAGGAGCTCCAGCGTTGTCGCACACGAATACATGACGGCCGCGCCGCGGATTCCGCAACTTCCCCTTTTGAGGAATTGCCGGCGTTGGCCAGCCCTGACAACTTCGGTGGCCAGGAACCTGCCGTCGTCGTTGGAGGTGTTGCCATGAACCCGCATCCTCTTCGCATGCGCGCACCCTGGCGGGCAGCGGCCATCATCGCTCTGGCGTCAGGTGCCGGCGCCGTCGCTGCGCAGACGGCCATGCCCCCGAACCTGGTTCCACGTGGGGCCGGGGCCATCACGTTGACGACCGATTCCGGCAGCCGTTCCACGCTGCGATTCAGCACCACCAGCTGGAACGCCGGTGTCGGACCGCTGGAGCTTGCCGCCGGCGACGTTGAAACCGGCTCGGGCAAACTGCAGGTGTACCAGGTCGTGTACCAGACCAGCGGCCCTCCGGACCTGCGCTTCGCGGGCGCCTTCGAGTACCACCCCGCGCACGAGCACATGCACTTCAACGACTTCGCGCTGTACACGCTGCAGCCGGTCAATGCCCCTGGCGGATCGTCGCGAACCGGCGTCAAGACGACGTTCTGCGTGATGGACACGACTCCGATCAACCTGGGATTGCCAGGCGCTCCCGGGCGCGCGTTCTACACGCAATGCGGGCGCGACCTGCAAGGAATTTCGGTCGGGTGGGGCGATACCTACGGCGCCCACCTCGCCGGACAGGAGATCGACTTCACCGGCAATGCCGACGGCATCTACCAACTGAAAATCGAAGTGGATCCCAAGAAGGTGCTGCTCGAGACCAATGAAAACGACAACGTGTCGTGCGTGCTGCTCAGCATCAGGAAGCCGAGCACCGCCACCGTGCTCGACAGCAGTGGCCAATGCTCATCGGTCGCATCGATCACCCCGAGTTCGACGCGCACGGGCACCACCGTACAGGTCGCCATCACCGGATACGGATTCGCTCCGGGCATGGGCGTCACCTTTGACGGCGGCACCGGTCCCCGGCCAGTGGCCAGCAACGTGCAACTGGCCTCGGACACTGAAACGGTAGATCTGATCACGGCGACTGTGACGGTGCCGTACAAGAAACAGCCCGGCAAGCGTCCAGTATGGAGCGTGCGTGTCGGCGGCGGCGGTGTCCTGGCCAACGCGTTCACGGTCACCCCGTAGCAGACCAACCACTTTGGCGATTCCGGCTGTGGCACCGTGCGGCCGGGATCGGATAGACACACGGGCATCGAGTCATGGCAAGCGCGCCCAACGGGATCCGACGCCGGATCAACAAAACCAGGAAAGGAGAGTGAAATGATTGGCCTGACCAAGAAGTCACTGACAATTGCTGCACTGGGTCTGAGCGGGGCACTGGCGGCAGGTGTCGTCTGTGCCGGCGAGACAAAGCCGCCACCGGAAAAACTGCTGCTGTGCCATAACATCGGCGGGCCACGGGACCTGGGCGCCAACTGTGAAGCCACCGGCAACTGCTCGGTCGCCCTGGAAGGCGGTGGTTCAATCATCCTGACCGCGAACCAGTTCCTTGGGATCGTGATCGGCGCCAGTGACACGGCCGCCGCCGCCCATCTCGCCCATGGCGATGGCTGGGTCGAGGAGCTCTTCGATCCGCCGTTGCACCTGGCATCGGTCATCGGTCCGCATCAAGCATCCAATGTTGACTGCCTTGCGACGCGGGAAACGACCACGCAGGAACCCGAACCCGGCAACTGACCGGGCCGCGGTTGAATGAGCGGGGCCTGCCACTACTGACGAGGGCAGGCCCCCTCGACTGGGCTGGATCGCGAAGACAATGACGACTTGAGGATGACCTGGGCACGACGGCGCACGCCCAGCTTGGCGAAGACGCTCTTCAGGTGCTTCTTGACCGTGTCTTCCATGACCCCGAGCTCGCGCGCAATCTCCTTGTTGCTGCACCCCCGACGCAATCGCGCAACGACCTGGAGTTCCCTCCGCGTCAGCGTGGCCATGGCGTTGGGACTGGCTGGAACGACTGATTCGTCCGCGCAAGCGAGCCCCAAGGGCCAGCTCGGATCGCTGATGACCTTGGCCATCAACCAGCGCGACAGCCACAGTTCCCCCCTGCTGACGGCATGGACCGCCTTGAGGCGGATAGCTGGCGGACTTGTCGCCGGCAGGAGCCCGTGGAACCGGTGGCGCAGCACGCCGGTGACCGCGTGATGACACGCGTGCTCCACCACGAGCAGCACGCGCACATGAGGATTGCAGTGCATCCATCGCAGCGACACGGCGTCAAGACGGTCCAGCAACGCCCTGTCGAGCAGCAGCACCTGGGGATGATGCTGTTTCAGGCAGGTCAACAAGCGAGTCGCGTCGGCGACCGCCTCACCCTTGATCTCGATGTCGAACTCGTTCTCCAAACCAGACCTCCACGCCAAGGCCATGGCCTTGTGCGCGAAGGCGATCATTACCGTGATCGATGCCGGTGCCTCCGCGAACTCTGCTGGATGGAACGGTACCGAATTAGCGGCTTCGCCCGACCACACGCCACGTTCCTGTTCTGCATGCATCGTCATTGTCCTGTTGTGCGCTGCGTCTGGTGAAGCCGCGCGCGTGCACGAACCAACCACACGACAAACGCCGGAATCGACGTCAGCCAAGCGGAAGGATGTGCGCTGCCGAACCTGGCCGGCGGAGCCTGCGAGTTCCCTCACGCTTAACAACGCGCGTTGCAGTGACGGTCGGACTGCATCCCCCGGTTGGGTGACCTGGCGTCACTTGTTGCCCGGGGCTGCCGACGCGTGCGGCCGGCATGCCGCACCATCGCCGCGCGCGGGCCGGAAGGGTACAGCTCCTCGCGAAAGTGCGGTTCCAATTCGAGGAGCGCATACCCCCAAATGAAAAAGGCGGCCCCAAGGCCGCCAATCTCTCTTCCGACAAGCTTCACCCAAGCTCGGCCAGGCCGCCAGCCACAGGCTCGCTCAATCCGCCCAATGCCCCCGCACGTTCGCCGTCGGCAGCACCACCGCCGACAGCTTGTCGTCGCCGTTGAGCAGCCGCACCGCATCGGCCAGGATCGCCGCCGACTCGCGCAGCAGCGGATCCGGGCGGCTTTCGGCCAGCTTCTCGCGCGCGGCATCCTTGGCGATGTCGCGCTCGCTGGCAGCCAAACCGTCGTCCGCCACGTCGTCGGCCAGCGGATCCAGTGCCAGGCCCAGGGCCTTGCGCTGCTCCTGGCGCTGTTTGCGCTTGGCCTCGTTGCGGTCACGCTCGGCGCGGCGCTCGGCCTCGTTGAGCGACACGGTTTTCCTGGCGCGCTCGGCCTTGAACTGCGCCACGTCCTCGGACCACCACTGGTACTCCTTGCTATCGGCCACGCGCTTGTCGTGCAGCACGCGCAGCTTGGGCAGCAGCGGTTCGAAGTTGCCGTAACGGGTGTGCGGCACCGCGGCGATGCGCGTCCACGGCAGCGCGTTGTCGTAGGTACTCTCGCCAAACTCGCTGGCGTCCACCGACGCCGGGAACGCGATGTCCGGCTCCACGCCCTTGTGCTGGGTCGAGCTGCCGTTGACGCGGAAGAACTGGGCGATCGTCAGCTTGACCTGGCCAAAGCGCGCGGTCTCATTGGCCGGCCAGCGGTCCAGGTCCACCAGGTTCTGCACGGTGCCCTTGCCGAAGGTGGTCTCGCCGATGACCAGGCCGCGCCCATAGTCCTGCATCGCGCCTGCGAAGATCTCCGACGCCGACGCCGAGCCGCGGTTGATCAGCACCGCCAGCGGGCCTTCCCACGCGATGCCGGCATCGCTGTCGGACTCCACGCTCACCCGGCCGCCAGATTCGCGCACCTGCACCACCGGTCCACGGTCGATGAACAGGCCGGTCAACTCGATCGCCTCGGTCAGCGAGCCGCCGCCGTTGTTGCGCAGATCCAGCACCACGCCATCGACCTTCTCGCCCCTCAGCCTGACCAGCAGCTTGGCCACGTCACGGGTGGCCGAGGCGTAGTCGCCATTGTTGCGGCGACGGCCTTCGAAGTCCTGGTAGAAGCCCGGCAGCTTGATCACGCCGACGCGCTTGGCCGGCGCCTGGCCCGCCGCGGGGATGGTGATGACCTCGGACTTGGCGGCCTGGTCTTCCAGCCGCACCTTGTCGCGCACCAGCACCACGCGCACCGGCTGGCTGTCCAGGTCGGCTTCGGTCGGGATCACGTCCAGGCGCACCTTGGTGCCCTTCTTGCCGCGGATCTTGGCGACCACGTCGTCGATGCGCCAGCCGATCACGTCGTCCATCGGCCCG
Organism: Aerolutibacter ruishenii; assembly: GCF_007830115.1. Classification (GTDB taxonomy): domain Bacteria; phylum Pseudomonadota; class Gammaproteobacteria; order Xanthomonadales; family Xanthomonadaceae; genus Aerolutibacter; species Aerolutibacter ruishenii. The sequence goes on from NZ_VLKP01000001.1 coordinate 401,056, forward strand.
CTATCGCCCTGGCCCACGCCGACGATGCGGTCACCGGCCTTGAGCTTGCCCGACTTGCCGGCCGGGCCGCCGACCACGATCTCGCGGATCGCGACCACGTCATCCTGCCTCTGCAGCACCGCGCCGATGCCCTCCAGCGACAACGACATCGACAGGTTGAAGTTGTCGGCCGAACGCGGGGTGAAGTAATCGGTGTGCGGATCGACCGAGTTGGCGTAGCTGTTGACGTAGGTCTGGAAGATGTCCTCGCCCTTCAACTCGGCGATGCCCTTGCCCAGGTTCTCGTAACGCTTGTCCAGCGTCTTGCGGATCTCGTCGGGTTTCTTGCCGGCCAGCTTCAGCCGCAGCCAGTCGTTGCGCACCGACTGCTTCCACAGCGCGTCCAGCGCGGCCTTGTCGGCGGCCCACGGCGCATCCTCGCGGTCGTAGGCGAAGCTGTCGTTGCCGGTGAAATCGAAGATGTCCTGCTTCAACAACGCGCGCGCATGGGCCACGCGTGCGTCGACGCGCTGGCGATACACCGCGAACATCGCATAGGCCGGCGCCATGTCGCCACGCTTGAAGCCATCATCCAGCCTGGTCTTGTAGGCATCGAACTTGCCGATGTCCTGTGCGGTGAAAAACTGCTTGCCCGGGTCCAGCGCTTCCAGGTAGCGCTTGTACATGTCGGCCGACAGCGCGTCGTCCAGCGCCTTGGGCCGGTAGGCGTAGCGGCTGTCGGACAGCAGCCCGTACACCAGCTTGGCGGCGGTGGCCTGGTCGGCGGTGGGAGCGGTCGGCAGCGCGGTGCTGCTGTCGGCACGGGCCACCAGCACCAGGGGCGTGGCCAGCAACAATGCGAGCAGGGTCTTCTTGGCAGTCATCGGCAAGCTTCTATGGCCGCTGGCGGCCGGAACCTGGGTGGGGGAAGGCATGTCTAGGATGGTCCACGCTGTGACCACCCCACAGTGCCGAAAGTTGCGATCGGTGTCATCCGACCTTGCCTCAAAAACCAACGCCCCGGAACGCTTGGGGCGGCCGGTGGGGAGTGGAGGTTCAGGTTGGTGCCGGCAACGATCCACCCGGCATACCCCCTGTCACGCCCCCTGCAGCGGACTGCCCGGCGGTGGCCATCATGCGGTGGCGACACCCGCCTCCTTGGCCGAGCGGTCCGCGTGGTACGACGAGCGCACCAGCGGCCCGGACGCCACGTGGCTGAAGCCCAGCTCGTAGCCGTAGACCTCCAGCGCCTTGTACTCGTCCGGGGTCCAGTAGCGCAGCACGGGGTGGTGGTGCGCCGACGGCTGGAGGTACTGGCCGATGGTGACCATGTCCACATCGTGCGCGCGCAGGTCGCGTAACGTGGCCTGCACCTGCTCCATGGTCTCGCCCAGGCCCAGCATGATGCCGCTCTTGGTGGTCACGTCCGGGTGCTGCGCCTTGAACTTCTGCAGCAGGGTCAGCGACCACTGGTAGTCCGCGCCCGGGCGCACGTTGCGGTACAGGTCGGGCACGGTCTCGATGTTGTGGTTGAACACGTCCGGCGGATTCACGGCCAGTATCTCCAGCGCGCGCTCCATGCGGCCCTTGCCGCGGAAGTCGGGCGTGAGGATCTCGATTTTGGTGCTGGGGGTGAACTCGCGGATCGCGGTGATGCAGTCGACGAAGTGGCCGGCGCCGCCGTCGCGCAGGTCGTCGCGGTCCACGCTGGTGACCACCACGTACTTCAGGCCCATGTCCTTCACCGTCTGCGCCAGCTTCAGCGGCTCGGCGGCATCGGGCGGCTTCGGGCGGCCGTGGGCCACATCGCAGAAGCTGCAGCGGCGGGTGCAGACCTCGCCCAGGATCATGAACGTGGCGGTGCCGTGGCCGAAGCACTCGTGGATGTTGGGGCAGCTGGCCTCCTCGCACACGGTGACCAGGCGGTTCTCGCGCAGCTTTTCCTTGAGCTTCTGCACCGAGTTGCCCGAGGGAATGCGCACGCGGATCCATGAGGGCTTGCGCAGCACCGGCGCGTCGGCGAACTGCACCGGCGAGCGGTTGATCTTGTCGCCGGCCAGCTGCTTCACGCCCGGTTCGAGCGATGCGGGGGCGTCACCGCCCACGACTGCGAGCGGGATGGACTTGGGCGAGGTGTCGGTCATTGCTGCTGCGGTGTCTCTGCGGATGGCCGCGAGGCGCGGCCGGGGCGGATGGCCGCGCAAGGCGTGGCCGGGGCGGAGGCCACGAGGGGCATGGCCGGGCCGGGCGCGTCCGCCGGTCGGGGCGCGCTCGCGAAGGGGTCAGCCGAACGACGGCGGCGCGGCGGGTTGGACCGTCAGCCCGAACAATCGGGCGATGTGGCCGACCAGCACCGGCTTGACCGCGTCCAAGCCGGACGGGCCGCCCAAGTCTACCATTGACGTCACCGCCATCCCCGCGTAGCCGCAGGGGTTGATCCGCCGGAACGGTTCCAGGTCCATGGCGATGTTGAACGCCAGCCCGTGGAAGGTGCGACCGTTGCGCACGCGGATGCCCAGTGCGCCGATCTTGGCCCCGTTCACGTACACGCCGGGGGCCCCGTCCAGGCGGCGGGCCTCGATGTTCCAGTCGGCCAGGGTGTCGATGATGGCCTGCTCGATGCGGCAGACGTACTCCTTCACCCCGACCTTGAGCCGTTTCAGGTCCAGCAGCGGGTACAGCACGATCTGGCCGGGGCCGTGGTAGGTGACCTGGCCGCCGCGGTCCACGTGGATCACCGGGATGTCGCCGGGCATCAGCACGTGCTCGGGCTTGCCGGCCTGGCCGAGGGTGAACACCGGGTCGTGCTCGACCAGCCACAGCTCGTCCGGGGTGTCGGCGGTGCGGGCATCGGTGAAGGCCTGCATGGCGCGCCACACCGGCTCGTAGGGCTGGCGGCCGAGGTCGCACAGGCGTGCGACTGGTATGGCGCCCTCGCCCGCTTCCACCGGAAGGGCCAGCGCGCAGGCGACCATCCCGGGGACGGACGCCTCGTTCACAGCGTCCACTTCACTTCCGGGTGGTCGCGCAGCAACTGGTGGGCGCGGTCGTACTCTTCGCGGCTGTCCACGGTGAAGCTGATCCGCACCGAGACGTAGCGGCCGTTGCTGGAGTGCTTCCAGGTCACGGTTTCCTGCACGACGTCCACGCCGGCGTCCATCAGCAGGTTGGGCAGCACGGTCTCCAGGTCCTTTTCGGCGGCGCCCATGGCGCTGACTTCGAAGGTGCCGGGGAACTGGAAGCCGTGGTCGGGGTTGTCGGATTTGATTTCCATGGCGGGATTATGGGTGCGGGGGGCGTTAATCCCAAGGCAAGGGCGGTGGCTGTGCGGCACGGAGGCGGAGGGCGGGGGCAGAAACGACAAAGCCGGCTTTCGCCGGCTTCGTCTGGAGCAACGGGTGTTCGGTGCCTCAGTCGGCGTACCACCACATCAGCAGTTCGTGCCACAGGCGCTTGAAGAAGCCGGCCTGCTCGACGGCGTTGAGCGCCACCAGCGGGCGCTGGGCCACGACCTTGCCGTCCAGCAGGACCTTCACGGTGCCGATGGCCTGGCCCTTCCTGATCGGGGCCACCAGCGACTTGGGCACGTCCATGGTCGGCTTGAGCTGGTCGTACTTGCCGCGCGGGATGGTCACCAGCATGGGTTCGGCCACGCCCAGCTGCACTTCGTTGACCTGGCCCTTCCAGACCTTCTGCTGGGCGACCTGCTTGCCGGCGTCGTACAGCTTGTGGGTCTCGTAGAAACGGAAGCCCCAGTTGAGCAGGGCCAGGCTGTCGCTGGCGCGCTGTGCTTCGGAGGTGGAGCCCATCACCACCGAGATCAGGCGCTGGTCGCCGCGCTTGGCCGAGGCCATCAGGCAGTAGCCGGCACCCGAGGTATGGCCGGTCTTGATGCCGTCGACGGTGCTGTCGCGCCACAGCAGCAGGTTGCGGTTGGGCTGGGTGATCGGACCAACGGTGAACTCCTTGATCTTGTTGTAGGAGTACGCCTTGGGAAAGTCGTGGATCAGCGCGCGGCCGAGCATGGCCAGGTCGCGGGCGGTGGACACGTGGCCCTCGGCCGGCAGGCCATGCGGGTTCACGAAGTGGCTGTCCTTCATGCCGATGCGCTTGGCATACATGTTCATCAGCTGGGCGAAGGCGTCGGTGCTGCCGGCCACGTGCTCGGCCAGCGCGATGGCGGCGTCGTTGCCCGACTGCACCACCATGCCCTTCTCCATCTGCTCCAGCGGCGCGGTCTTGTTGACCTCGAAGCCGGAGTAGCTGCCGTCGGTGCCCGCGCCGCCCTGGCGCCAGGCGTTCTCCGACATCATCACCTGGTCGGTTTCCTTGACCTTGCCGCCGGCGATCTCGGCGGCGATGACGTAGCTGGTCATCACCTTGGTGATGCTGGCCGGCTCGAGCGGGGTGTCGTAGTTCTCACCCGCGAGTACGTTGCCGCTGACGGCATCGACCAGGATCCAGGCCGTGCCGGTGATCGCCGGCGGCGGCGGCACGGGCAGGTCGCCGCTCAGCGCGCGTGCCGGCGCCGGGCCGGGCGTGGACGGTGCCTGCTGGGCCACGGCCAGGCCGACGGCGAAGGTGGCGAGGGCCGCCACCGCGAACCCCCGCAGGGCGTTCACGCCAGTGGTCATGCGGTCACGGGGGGAGAAGCGGACTTTCATCGTTGAACGGCTCCGGAGGGCCGGGGGCATCCGGCCAGGTGAACAGGAATTCTAGTCGTGCACGAACTGCGGCTGGCCAAAGCCCAGGCCGACCAGGCGGCTGCTGAGCTCGGAGGCGGCGCTGGCCGCCAGCGGGCCCACCCGCAGGCGCCACACGTTGCGCCCGCTGGCGCTGCCGTCATGCAGGCGGGCATCGGCGATGCCGGCACCGCGCAGCAGGTCCAGCGCGCGGTCGGCGTTGCCCCGCGTGGCGAAGCTGGCCACCTGCAATGTCACCGTGCCGGTCGATGGCGCGGCGGCGGCAACCGCCTTGGCCACCTGGGCCGGTGACGGCGCAGCCGGCGTGGCTGCGGCCGGGGTCGCTTGCGCGGCGACATCGGAAACGGCGGCGACGGCTTCGGTGCCGCCCTTGCCGGCGCCAGTGCCAGTGCCGCCGTCGGATTTCGTCGTCACGGCGCGCGGCTTGCCGGTGGCCACGGTCAGGCGACGCGACGTCATCCACGCATCGAACTCGTTGGCCGTCATCGGCTTGCCATCCTGGCGCATGTCGAAGCGCTGCTCGGTGCCGCCCGCCGCCACCAGCCGGTCCATCGCGCTGGACCGGTTTCCACGGGACGGTGCGCTGGCCAGGCGGGTGTCGCCGTCGGGGGTCAGCGCACGCACTTCCACCCGGCCGGTGCCGCGCTGGGTGATGCCCAGCTTGACCGCCGCGGCATAGCTCAGGTCGATGATGCGGCCGGCATGGAACGGACCGCGGTCATTGACGCGCACCACCACCGACTTGCCGTTGTCGAGGTTGGTGACACGGGCAAAGCTGGGCAGCGGCAGCGACTTGTGCGCGGCGGTGAAGGCGTACATGTCGTACACCTCCAGGTTGGACGTGCGGCGGCCATGGAACTTCTGGCCGTAGTACGACGCGGTACCTTCCTCCACGTAACCACCGGCTTCTTCCAGCACGCGGTACTGCTTGCCCAGCACGGTGTAGGTGGAACGGTTGCCGGCACGCGAGCGCGGCTCATCCACCACATCCGGCTCGGGGATGGCATCCACGTCGGGCACATGGTCGGGGGTGGTGTCGGCCACCCCCGGCTTGTACAGGCCACCGGCCACGTAATCGCCACGCGTGCCGGGGTCTTCCTGGGCGGGTGCGTAGGGCGAGACCTTCTTCGGCGGCGCGTGGTGACGACCCGCGGCAGGTGCCGTGGCGGTAGCGACCGGGGGCGACGACTTCTTCGGTGCGCTGGCACAGGCGACCAGGCCCAACGCCATCGCGACGGCGAGCAGCCACCTCATGCGCCCGGTTGCCCTTCGACCGCGACGGCGAGCGGGTTCTCACGCCCGGCCACCGCTTCGGACAGCTGGTACACCGCCATCGCGTAGTGCTTGGAGATGTTGTAGCGGGTGATGGCGTGGAAGTTGCGGAAGCCGAACCAGTATTCCGGCCCGCTGACGCCGTCGAACTTCAGCACGGTGGCGGCCTTCACGCCCGGCACGTCCACCAGCGGGCGGAAGCCGCGTGCGGCCAGCTCGGCCATCGGAATCACCGGCTCCAGCGATTCCGGCTCGATGTCGCGGGCATTCCCGGCCCGGTTGGCGCGCACGGTAACCGGTGCGCCGCGCACCCAGCCGCCCTTCTTCACGAAATAGTTGGCGATGGAGGCAAACACGTCGTCTGTGCTGCCGAACAGGTCGCGCTTGCCGTCACCATTGCCGTCCACCGCATACTCGCGGTAGCTGGACGGCATGAACTGGCCCCAGCCCATCGCGCCGGCGTAGCTGCCGGTCAGCGTGGTGATGTCCAGCCCGGTTTCCTTGCCCAGCGCGAACAACTGCGCCAGTTCGCCGCGGAAGAACGCCTCGCGGCGGTTCTCGCGGTCGGCCTTGGCCGGGTCGCCGCTGCGCGGGTAGGCGAAGGCCAGCGTGTACAGCGCGTCCACCACCGGGTACTTGCCCATGTTGGCGCCGAAACTGGTTTCCACGCCGATGATCGAGACGATGATCTCGGCCGGCACGCCGTACTGCGCCTGCACCCGCGCCAGCGCGTCACCGTGGGTGGCGAGGAACGCCTTGCCGCCGTCGATGCGCGCCTGGGTGATGAAGATGGGGCGGTAGTCGCGCCAGGGCTTGGTCTCGGCCGGGCGCGACATCGCGGCGATGATCGGCTCGCGGATCCGCGCGCTTGCCAGCACCGACTCGATGTACGCCGCATCCACGCCGTACTTGGCGGCAGTGTCACGCACGAACGCCGCCCTGGCCTCGGCCAGCGGCATCGCCGGCAGCGGAGGCGGCAGGGGGTCGGTGCCGGGGGTTGCGGTGGCGGGCACCGCGGATGGGGCGGACCGGGTGGCGCCCGGGGTCGACGGCACCTGCGTGGCACAGGCCGCCAGCACGAGCGGGAGCACGCAGAGCGCGGTCCGCCGGGTGAGGTCGGTTCTACTCATCGCGGCGAGGGTAACACGCGAAAGTTGGGGCAAAAAACCACGAAAATTGACGCTCCTGAATGCGCCAGTCAGGTTCGCGGCCGACTGCGTCGCGGCGCACCTCACCGTCCGTGCACTGGCCGGTGCGCGCGCACCGCCATCACCACGCCCAGCCCGGCCAGCAACGACACCGCTGAAGTACCGCCATAACTGAGCAACGGCATCGGCACGCCCACCACGGGCAGCAGGCCGGAAATCATGCCGCCGTTGACGATCACGTACACGCAGAACGCCAGCCCCAGCGACCCCGCCAGCAGGCGCGAGTAGCCGTCACGGGCGTCGGCGGCAATCCACAGGCAGCGCCCCACCACGAACAGGTACAGCGCCAGCACCGTGGCCACCCCGACCCAGCCGAACTCCTCGCTGAGCACGGCGAAGATGAAGTCGGTGGTGTGCTCGGGGATGTAGTTCAGGTGCGACTGGCTGCCCTCGCCCCAGCCCTTGCCGGTGAGTCCGCCGCCGCCGATGGCGATCTTGGACTGGATGATGTTCCAGCCGGTGCCCAGCGGGTCGGACTCAGGATCCAGGAAGGTGAGGATCCGGTCCTTCTGGTACGGGCGCAGCAACCAGAACCACGCCACCGGCGCGATCGCCGCGGCCCCGCCGAATGCCAGACCGAACCACCACCACGGCAACCCCGCCAGGTACAGGGCGAAGGCGCCGCTGCTGGCCACCAGCATGGCGGTACCGAAGTCAGGCTGCTTGAGGATCAGCAGCGTGGGCACGGCGATGATCACGCCCGCGACCAGTACCGTGCTGAACCGCGGCGGCAGCGGCTGGCTGTTGAGGTACCACGCCACCATCATCGGCAGGCTCAGCTTGAGCAGTTCGGCGGGCTGGAAATAGAACACGCCCAGGTTGATCCAGTGGTTGCCGTGCTTGCCCTCGCCCACCACCAGCACCAGCAGCAGCGGGATCAGGGTCAGCGCGTATACCGGGGGCGTCCAGTTGCGCAGCTGGTTGGGTGGCACGCGCGACAACGCCCACATCGCGACCAGGCCTACCGCGAAGCGCGCACCCTGCGCCACCACCAGCGTGGTCGAACCGCCGCCGGCGCTGTACAGCACGGCCAGGCCAATGGCCATCAGCGCCAGCAGCGCGGCCATCAGCGGTGCATCCAGGGTACGCAGGAAGTGCACGGCCAAGCCGTAAAGCCAACGCAGGATGGCGCTCATCGGCGAGGCTCCGGGGTCGGGGTAGCGGCCGCGGGCGGCGCTTGGGACGGCGTCGCCGTCGATCCAGGCGTCACTGGTGCGGCTGCGGCGCCCGGGCGGCTGGCCGCGCTGGGCGCAGGCGGCTCGGGCATCTTGCCCAGCAACCACGCATCGAAGATCTTGCGCGCGATCGGCGCGGCGGTACTGCCGCCGTAGCCGCCATGCTCGACCACCACCGCCACCGCGATCTTCGGGTTGTCGGCCGGCGCGTAGCCCACGAACAGCGCCTGGTGGCGCAGGTGGTACGGCAGGTTGTGCGGGTTCAAGCTGGCGCTGCCCTTGCGGCTGATCTTCTGCGCAGTGCCAGTCTTGCCGGCCATCATGTACGGCGCACCCCGACCCATCGCCGCGCCCGTGCCACCGCCGTGGATGGTGGCGATCATGCCTTCCTGCACCGCCCGCAGGTGTGCGGCATTGTCGGTGATGCGCTTCGGCGTCGGCTGCGGCAACGGGGTCCACGGCGCCTCGAACCCGTCGCGGCGCTGCGCCACCAGGTGCGGCCGGCGCAGGTCGCCGCCATTGGCGATCGCCGCGGTGCTCTGCGCCAGTTGCAGCGCAGTCGCGATCCAGTAGCCCTGGCCGATGCCGGCGATCACGGTCTCGCCCGGGTACCAGTTCTCCTTGGAACGCTTCGCCTTCCACTCCGGCGAAGGCACCACCCCCGCATTCTCACCCGCCAGGTCGATGCCGGTGGGCTGCCCGAAGCCGTACTTGTACATGTAGTCGGCAAAGGTGCGGATGCCCATTTCGTAGGCAAGCTTGTAGTAGTAGTAATTCACCGACGCCGAGATCGACTTGCGCAGGTCGGTCCAGCCTGCACCACCGTGCGCGTCGCGATAACCGCGGCGCTGGCCGGGGATGTGGAATTCGCCGGTGGAGAACACCTTGTCCTCCGGCGTGCGCAGGCCGCTGTCCAGCCCGGCCAGCGCCACCATCGGCTTGATGGTGGAGCCCGGCGGGCCACCGCCCAGCACGTTGCGGTTGAACAGCGGGCGCGAGGGGTTGTCCATCAGCGCGCGGTAGTCGGCGTGCGAGATGCCGTTGACGAACAGGTTGGGGTCGTAGCCCGGCAAGCTGACCATGCCCAGCACCTCGCCGGTGGACGGCTCGATCGCCACCGCCGAACCGTCCATGTCACCGAAGGCGTACACCATGGCCTGCTGCAGGTCCAGGTCCACGCCCAGCCGCAGATCGGTGCCGGTCACCGCCGGTACCCGCCCCACCAGCCCCATCGGCCGGCCATCGACGTTGGTCTCGATCTTCTCGTAGCCGATGCGGCCACGCAGTGCTTCGTCGTAATAGCGCTCCAGCCCGGTCTTGCCGATGTGGCTGAAGGCGGCATTGGCCTCGCCCAGTACCTGCGCATCCTTGGCGTCGACGCGGGCGACGTAGCCGATCACGTGCCCGAACAGGTCGCCATGCAGGTAGCGGCGGTTGAGGTAGGAGACCAGTTCCACACCCGGGAAACGCCACTGGTCGACCGAGAACGCGGCGGCCTCTTCCTCGGTCAGGCGCAGCTTGATCGTCACCGGCTTGAAGCCGCGGGCGGCGCTGCGTCCTTCCTCGTAACGCTTGATGTCCTCCTCGCTCAGCGCCACCACCTTGGCCAGCGCCGGCAGCCACTGCTTCGCGTCGCCGGCCTCGCGGGGGGTGACATCCAAGCGGAAGGCGGGCACGTTGTCGGCCAGCAGGCGGCCCTTGCGGTCGTAGATCAGTCCGCGCCCGGGCACCACTGGCTGCAGCTTGATGCGGTTGGCCTCCGAGCGCGTGGCGTATTCGTCGTGCTGCCATACCTGCAGGCGGAAGTACCACATCGCCAGCCCGCCCAGCGCCAGCACCACGCAGGCGAACGCCAGCGCCGCTCGCCGACGGAACTGCTCGGCTTCAGCCGCACTGTTCTTGATGATGCGGCGCCCGCGCCGTGGGCCCATGGCTCAGCCCTTCCGCCACCGGCCGTACCGCGCCGCGTCCAGCACCAGGAACACCATCGGCCACAACAGCATGCCCCCCAAGGGCGCAAGCCAGAACATCGCCGGCAGCGCCTTCAGGCCCAGCATGAGGTGGATGGCCGCGGCGACGATGCGGTCGTTGAACAGCAGGCCGCCAATCGCCAGTGCCTGCTGCGAGATCGGAAAGAAGCGCAACCGCGCGCGGAAGCGCTGGAGGATGAACCCCATCACCACCAGCCGCAGGGCCTGCTCGCCAAGCAACGTGCCAAACGCCAGATCGGCCAGCAGGCCCACGCCGAACACCACGCCCAGCCCGACCCGGTCGGGCTCCTCGATCAGCCAGTACGCCAGCACCAGCGCCAGCCAGTACGGACGCAGCGGCTGCAGCGCTGGCGGCAGCGGCAGCAGGCCCAGCAGCAACGCGACGACGATGCTCAGCGGCAGCACCCAATGGGTCAGCGTGCGGCTCATCGGCGGACTGCCTCGTCGGTGGCCGGCGGTGTAGTGGAAGGTGTAGTGGAAGGTGTAGTGGAAGGTGTAGTGGAAGGTGTAGTGGAAGGTGTAGTGGAAGGTGTAGTGGAGGGTGTCGCTTCGGGTTGTGTTCCGGGCTGCGTTGCGCGCGGCCTTGCGCTCGAAAGCGTGGGCGAAGCCGTCGGGATCGCCGCAGGCGTGTTGGCCGCATTGCCGGTGACCGTGCCTGCAGCTGGCGGCCGTCGGGGGTAGCGCACCTGCGCGGCCGTCGGTTCGGACACGGTCGGTGATGGAGGCGCGGCCGTCGGTGTCGCCCCGCCCACGCGCTCGCCGCCTTCCGGCGCAACGGGTGCAACGGGTGCCGCGGCAATCGGCGGCGCGGCACGCAACAGCAGCACGTCGCGGCCGCGGTCGAGCTGCGCCGCCGGGCGCACGTCGCCCTGCAGGTAGGCACGGCTCTCGTCCGGACGCAGGTCGACGATGGTGCCGACCAGGAACCCCGCCGGAAAGCGTCCGCCCAGGCCCGAGGTGATCAGTTCGTCACCGGTTTTCACGTCGCTGGACGTGGGAATGTTGCCCAGGCGCAGGCGCCCGACTTCGCCGCTGCCGTACGCGACCAGCCGCACGCCGTTGCGCACCACCGCCACCGGCACCGCATGCGCCGGGTCGGTGATCAGCAACACGGTCGACTGGTAGGGTTTGGTTTCGATGACCTGGCCCAGCAGGCCCCCGGCGTCGATCACGCTCTGGCCGATGCGCACGCCGTCGGCGCTGCCGGCGCGCACCACGAGCCGCTGCCGGGTGGGATCGAGGTCGATGTCCAGGATCGGGGCCAACTGCACGTCGACGCCGCTGGTCTGGGCCGCGTCCAGCAGGCCGCGCAGGCGCTCGTTGTCCGCGGCCACGGTGCGCAGTCGCGCCATGCGCGCCTGGCTGAGCAGCAGTTCCTGGCGCAGGTGCTGGTTTTCCTCGGTCAGCTGGCCGAGCGTGCCGGCATCATCCTGCACCCGGCGCATGGCCTGTCCGGGCCAACCAGCCACCGCCCACAGCGGCTGCACGACCACCGAAAACTGCCGGCGGGCCTCGTGCAACCATCCGCCCCGGTGGTCGAGCACGATCAGGGCCACCGCCAGCCCCAGATAGATCATCAGCCGCAGCGAATCGGCGATATCACCGGGGCGTGGGGGCGTGGGAGGACCGGCGTAGGGCGGCACGTCAGCGGATCAGGTCACGGGTTGGGAGGAACGACAGGATCGCGCCACGCGCGCGGTAACGCGGGGCGGCTCAGTCCGGCGCGAAGAACTCGTTGCCATGCATGTCCACCAGTTCCAGCGCGCGACCGCCGCCACGGGCCACGCAGGTCAGCGGATCGTCCGCCACCTGCACGTGCAGGCCGGTTTCCTCGCTGATCAGGCGGTCCAGGTCGCGCAGCAGCGCACCACCGCCGGTCAGCACGATGCCGCGCTCGGCCACGTCCGCGCCCAGTTCCGGCGGGGTCTGCTCCAGCGCCAGCTTGATCGCGGTGACAATGCCGGCCAGCGGCTCGCGCAAAGCTTCCAGCACCTCGTTGTTGCTGATGGTGATCATCTTCGGTACGCCCTCGGCGAGGTTGCGCCCGGTGACCTCCATCGTGCGGTTTTCCTTCTGCGGGTAGGCGCAACCCAGCTCCAGCTTGATCCGCTCCGACGTCGCCTCGCCGATCAGGGTGCCGTAGGTGCGGCGCACGTAATTGATGATCGACTCGTCGAAACGGTCGCCACCGATGCGCACCGACGCCGAGTACACGATGCCGTTGAGCGCGATCACCGCCACCTCGGTGGTGCCGCCGCCGATGTCCACGACCATCGAGCCGCGGGCCTCGGTCACCGGCATGCCGGCGCCAATGGCGGCCGCCATCGGTTCCTCGATCAGGTACACCTCGCGCGCGCCGGCCTCCTCGGCCGATTCCTTGATCGCGCGACGCTCCACCTGGGTGCTGCCGCAGGGCACGCACACCAGCACGCGCGGGCTGGGGCGCAGGAAGCGGCTCTTGTGCACCTTGCGGATGAAGTACTTGAGCATTTCCTCGGTGTAGGTGAAGTCGGCGATGACGCCGTCCTTCATCGGCCGGATGGTGGTGATGTGGCCGGGGGTGCGGCCGAGCATCTGCTTGGCCTCCGAGCCGACCGCCGCCACCGAGCGCGTGCCGCCGATCAGGCGGTCCTGGCGGACGGCGACCACCGAGGGTTCGTTCAGGACGATGCCCTGTCCGCGGACATAGATGAGGGTGTTGGCCGTGCCCAGGTCGATGGACAGGTCATTGGAGAACATGCCGCGAAACTTCTTGAACATCGGGGAACAGGCCGTCTTGAGGGGGTGCGGGGGCAAGTGGTCTAGACTAGCAACAGCCCCCCTGCCGGGCAAGGAAAATCAGGGGTTTGCGGGCGTTTTGGTGGCTGGTGGGGGAACCCGCGTTGGCCGGGCATTCAACCACCGTCCGGGATGCGACCCCGGTCACGAAGCGGTCGTGCGCGGCTTCCGCCCGATCCCGGCGGCTGCCACGCCGCGCTTTCGACTGGCCCGACAGCGGGCCACCGGCTACCCTACGCGCCGTACGGCGACGTCCGTCCCTTCCAACATCCCGCCGCAACCGTCCGTCCGGCGGGCGGCCTGCCCCCTCAACAGGAGCTTTCCGCCCATGTCGGCACTGATCTGCGGCTCGCTGGCCTACGACACCATCATGGTGTTCCCCGACCAGTTCAAGAACCACATCCTCCCGGACAAGGTGCACATCCTCAACGTGTCCTTCCTGGTGCCGCGGATGCGCCGCGAGTTCGGTGGTTGCGCCGGCAACATCGCCTACAACCTCAAGCTGCTGGGCGGCGATCCGGTGCCGATGGCGACCGTGGGCCAGGACTTCGGTCCGTACCGCGAATGGTTCACCGAACAGGGCATTACCCTGGACCGGGTCAAGGTGATCGACGAGCTGTTCACCCCGCAGGCGTTCATCACCACCGACCACGACAACAACCAGATCACCGCGTTCCACCCGGGCGCGATGATGCGCTCGTACGAGAACCACGTGAAGGACGTGCCGGGCGTGACCTTCGGCATCGTCAGCCCCGATGGCTACGAAGGCATGCTGCAGAACGCGAAGCAGTTCGCCGAGGCGGGCATTCCCTTCATCTTCGATCCGGGCCAGGCGATGCCGCTGTTCAACGGCGGGGAGCTGCGCCACTTCATCGAGCTGGCCGACTACGTCACCGTCAACGACTACGAGTCCAACCTGCTGCAGGAGCGCACCGGCTGGAGCGAGAAGGACATCGTGCAGCGGGTGAAGGCGTACATCTGCACGCGTGGGCCGCAGGGTGCGGAGATCCACACCGCCCAGGAAACGTTCAACGTGCCGCCGGCGCACGAGCGTCGCGTCACCGATCCCACCGGCTGCGGCGATGCGTTCCGCGCGGGGCTGATCTTCGGCATCGAGAAGGGCTATGACTGGATGACCATCGGCCGCATCGGCAACCTGATGGGCGCGCTGAAGGTTGAGCATCCGGGGACGCAGAACCAGCGCTTCGATTACGAGGAGTTTGCCGAGCAGTTCAAGCAGCAGTTCGGGTACGCGCTGTAGTTTTTTTGCTGCGGGACGGGCTGATGATGGCGCTGGCATTGCTCCAGCGCTCCGTCCGCGCAGGACTGCGCGGACGGAGGGTCGAAGCAATACCCATGCGCGCACGCTCCACGCGACCGCGCATCACCCCATCACTGCGGCCACTTGGGCAGTGAGGTGGTGTCCAGCGCAGCCACTTCAAACACCGCCGTGCGCGTGCCTCCAGCCTTCACCGGAAACTCGATCTCGACCACCTTCGCATCGCGCACCAGCTTCCACAGCGTCCTCTCGTCCTCGATGAACATCGCGATGGCCTCGTCGGTCTTGGGTCGCGTGGCGGCCATCGCCTTGGGCGCGGCGTCATCGGCCTTCACCTTGACCTTGCAACCGGCGTAGCAGTTGAAGTCACCCGTCTCCAGTACCAGGTAGCTGCTGGTGCCCCACTCCGGGTGGTCGCGGAAGATCAGCCGCACCGGCTTGGCGCCGCTGCCATCGGTGTCCACCGGCTCCTGCGAGTAGATCGACGCGGACAGCTGGCTGCCCTTGCCCACCGGCTCGTTGCCATAGGACCACAACGAGGCCAGGCGACGCTGTTCGCGCGCTTCGGTGGCCTTGGTGATGGCGTCGGCGTGACGTTCCTTGATCCGTGCGGCGGCGGTGCTGTCGGGGTACTTGTCGATCAGCACGTCGCCATGTGCCTTGGCCAGCTCCCAGTTGTGGCGACCGTATTCGGCGTCGAACTGCCTGGCCGCATCGTCGGCGGCCTGCTCCATCGCGGCCTTCTGGCGCGCGGCGATGGCGGCCGGATCCTCGGCGGGCTTGCATGCGCCCAACGCGAGCGCGACGGCCAGCGGCAGGGCGAGGCGGAGCTTGGCGGATTTCATCGGGGTGTTCCTCGTTCGATCAGAGCGACCACCGCTTCGGCGACCGCATCGGGTTGTTCCATCAGCGACATGTGGCCGCAGCCGTCCAGCAGCACCTTGCGCGCCTGCGGCATGCGCGCGGCGTACAGGTCGAGTGCGCTGGGGTCGATCACCGCATCCTGGCGGCACCACAGCAGCAGTGCCGGCTGGCGGATGTGCGCGGCCTCCTCACCCGGCAGGAAGCGTTCCTCGCTGCGGCCGATCCTGTCGAGCACATGCTGTTCGAAGGCCGCCTCGCGCACGCGCCGGGCAACATAGATGCCATCGGCCGGCCACGGGATCCAGGGCCTGGCGGCCGCGTCGAAGAACACGGTGTCGAGGTAACGCTGCATGGTGGCCACGTCGTGCACCGCGAACGGATTGTGCCCCGCCAGCACATCCCGGCCGAACTGGTTGTCGGCGAAGCGGATGCCGGCGGCGTTGAGCAGACCGACGCGATCGACCAGCGCCGGATGTCGCGCCGCGACCAGGGCGGCGATGCCGCCACCCATCGAGTGGCCCAGCAGCACGGTCTGCCGACCGGGTTGGCGCGCGACCGCCGTGATGAAGGCGGCCACGCGTTCGGACTCCGCCACGAACCCGTAGTCCGCACCGGGCTGGCGACTGCTGGCGCCCCAACCCGCGAGGTCGGGAATCACCAGCCGGTAGTGTCCACGCAAACGTTCGGCCAGCGGGTACCAGTTCTCCTTGCTGCCGGTGAAGCCATGCAGCATCACCACGGTAGCCGCGCCGGGCGGTGCGTCATCGTTGAACGCGTACACCCAGCGATGGCCCGCAACGTCAACCGAATCCTGCTGCAATCCGGCGCCAATGCGCTGGCGGGCGAAGTCCGCGCGCAGCACCACCTCCGGATCACGCGCGACCCAGATCGCGCCGCCCAGCAACAACGCGGCCGCCACCAGGGCAGCCGCGATGAGGGCCTTGCGCCAGCGCATGGCTTACTTTGCCGGCGCCTGCTTGGCCTTGGCGATCACCGACTCCACCGAGACGGTGGTGATCGGGTGGTAGCCCGGCTTGGCCTTGGCGAAGGTTTCCTCGGCCAGCTTCAGGCCTTCGGGCGTCTTCACCAGCGCGCTGTAGGTCGGCATGATCAGCTTGCGGCGGCCGATCTTCTGCAGGAATGCGCTGATCGCGGCATCGGCCTGGTGGTAGCCGCTGCGCACCGCCAGCGGGTACCAGCGCTGCGCGATCTCGCCGTTGGGCGTGCCGGTGAAGTGGTAGGCGGCATCCAGCGCGGCCAGCTGCCCGGTCTTGAGCGTTTCCGGCATGCCTTCGATGAAGTGCACCCACTCCTGGGTGATCCATTTGCCGGTCAGCGCCTTGTCCGGCAGCGTGCCGTTGTCCAGCCACGCCTTGCGCGCGGCATCGACGGCGTCAAAGCGCGGCGACACGGTCTTCGGCGCGAAGTCGGGGATGCCCGGCTCGTACACCCACTGCTCGACTTCCTGCATCGTCACCTTGCCCGGGTGCTTCTCGATCAGGTTGGCCTTGAGGTAGTCGACGAACTTCGCGGTCGGGATCGACTGGAAGGCGAAGTGGTCGAAGTAACCCTTCAGGAACGGATCGAACACGTCGCGACCGAAGCGCTGCTCCAGGAACTGCAGGAACCACGCGCCCTTGGTGTACTGCTGCGAGGTCAGCGAGTCGTCCGGGTTCTGGATCGTGCCCGGCTTGAGCGCCAGCACGGTGGTCTCCGGCTTGGCGTCCTTGAACTCCGCCGCCAGCTCGTTGCGCGCGATCACGCTCTCCATGTCGGCCTGCTCCTTGCCGAACAGGTCCTCGATGATGCGGTTCTCCACGTAGCTGGTGAAGCCTTCGTTGAGCCACGCGTCCTTGGAGCTGGAGAAGGTGACCAGGTTGCCCGACCAGCTGTGCGCCAGTTCGTGCGCGATCAGCGACACCAGGGTCTTGTCGCCGGTGATCACGGTGGGCGTGGCGAAGGTCAGGCGCGGGTTCTCCATGCCGCCGTACGGGAACGACGGCGGCAGCACCAGGATGTCGTAGCGGCCCCAGCGGTAAGGGCCGTACAGGCGTTCGGCGGTGTCGATCATGCGGCCGGTGTCGGCGAACTCGGCGGCGGCCTTCGGCGCCATCGACGGCTCGGCCCACACGCCGGCCGTGTCGGTGATCGGCTTGAACACCAGGTCGCCGGCGGCAATGGCCAGCAGGTACGACGGGATCGGCTGCGGCATGGTGAAGCTGTAGTCGCCGTCACGCGCGGCCTTGGGGTCGTTGTCGGCGCTCATCAGCACCATCACGTCCTTGGGCGCGGTCACGTGCGCGGTGTAGGTGAAGCGCACGCGCGGCGTGTCCTGCAGCGGCACCCACGAACGCGCGTGGATCTGCTGCGACTGGCTGAACATGAAGGGCGTCTTCTTGCCCTCGGTCATCGCCGGGGTCAGCCACTGCAGGCCGGACGCGTCGGGCGAGGTGGTGTAGGTCACGCGGATGCGCGGATTGCGCTGCGGCGCCTCGATGGTCAGCTTGCTGCCGAGCAGCTCATCAGCCGGTGCAAAACTGAACTTGAGGTCCTCCCACTTGCCGTCGGCGCGCTCGCCCACGACCTTCTCGACGGTGATCGCACGGCTGTCCAGCACCAGTTGGGTGGCGTTCTTGTCCAGCCAGTCCAGGGTGTAGGTGGCGCTGCCCGACAGCGTCTTCGCATCGAAGTCGACCTTCAGCTCCAGCGCGAGGTCCTTGGTGCGGACCTTGTCCGGCTCGGCGTAGGACTGTTCGTCGGTTTCGGCGGTAGCGTTCACGGCGGCCTGCTGGGCGGCGGCGGGCTGGGCATCGGCGCTGGAGGCCGGCGTGGATTCGCGCGAGCAGCCGGCGGCGAGCACGGCGGCCAGGCACAGGGTCAGGATCGAAGGACGCATGAAGGGACCACGGTTGCGGGTAAGCCTCCGAGTGTACCGCCGGTGGCTGCATGGATGCGCCTGCCGCCCGCGCCAGACCTGGCTAAGCCCCGGGTACCGCCTTTGGCCAGGGGCTGTCCGTGCCCCGCCATACGCACGCGTCCAGCGCGCCCGGGAGGCGCCGCCCCCTCAGGCCTTGTAGCCGGTATGGATGGCCACGATGCCGGCGCTGAGGTTCCTGTAGTCGCATCGCGCGAAGCCCGCTGCCTGCATCATCGCCTTCAACTCGTCCTGCGGCGGATGTTTGCGGATGCTCTCGGCCAGATACTGGTAGCTGTCGCGGTCACCGGCAAACAGCGTGCCCAGCCGCGGCAGCACGTTGAACGAGTGGAAGTCGTAGATCGGCTTGAACCAGTCGGCCTTGACCTCGGAGAACTCCAGCACGCGTGCCTGCCCACCAGGCTTGAGCACGCGGAACATCTCGCGCAGCGCCGCGTCCTTGTCGGTGACGTTGCGCAGGCCGAAGGCAATCGTGACCAGGTCGAAGCTGGCATCGGGGAACGGCAACTTCTCGGCATTCATCTGCACGTATTCGAAGCCGCCGACCTTGCCCTGGTCGGTCATGCGGTCGCGGCCCACGCGCAGCATCGCGCCGTTGATGTCGCCCAGCACGATGCTGCCGCTGTCGCCCACGCGGTCGCGCAGCAGCAGGGCGATGTCACCGGTGCCGCCGGCCAGGTCCAGCACGCGGTCACCGCGGCGCACCTGCGCGGTGCCGACGAAGTAGCGCTTCCAGATGCGGTGGATGCCCAGCGACATCAGGTCGTTCATCAGGTCGTACTTGCCCGCCACCGAGGAGAATACCTCGGCCACCAGCTTCTGCTTCTCGGCGACGGGCACGTCGCGGTAGCCGAAGTGGGTGGTGTCCGGGCGCGGGGCGGTGGACGGGGTCCGGGGCGGGGTCTGGGCGTCGCTCATGCGGGGATTATCGCACCCTTGGCAGGCCTGGCCAGCACTCTTTCGCACGCGGGCTGGGTCGGGTGCACCATGATGAGCAAAGGGCCCGCGAGCGGGCCCTTTGTCTTGCCGTTGATGCAGCGACTCAATAGCTGACCGACGCATTGCCCGAGCAGGTGGCGGTCCCGGCGTTGCAGACCTTGTACGTCAGGGTGCCGCGCCCCTTGATCTTGATCGCGTCGAGGTAACTGCCGGTGTTGTTCACGCCCGTACCCACCTTGGCGTTATCGCGATAGACGTCGACCGCCGCGCCGCCGCCGCTCCACGCCAGGCCCACCTGCAGACGACCCTTGACCGTGCCGTTGCTGGTGCCGGTCAGCCCGGCGGGTGCCGCGGGGGGCGTACCGCCGGCACCACCCAGCAACTTCTCGGCGGCATCGAACGCCTGCACCAGGCCGTAGCCGAACTCGACGTCGCGACCGGGCGTGCCGAGGTCGCGTGCGGTCGAGGTCAGCGCATCACGCACTTGCTGGCTGGTCGCGCCCGGCTTGGCGCTCCACACCAGTGCGGCCACGCCAGCCACGTGCGGCGTCGCCATGGACGTGCCGTCCAGATAGGCATATTCGCTGACGTTGGTCTGCGGCACCGTGGTCACGTTGGCGGTCTGGCCGAGGGCGTTGGCGCGCAGTGCCAGGCCATCGCTCTGCAGCAGCGTGACCGCCGGGATGGTCGACGTCACGCCGGTGCCCAGGGTGGCCGCGAGCACGCCGTCGACGTTGTTGTAGATCAGCGCGGCGCGGCCGCCACCGGCAGTGACGTTGGCAACCTTGTCCGCGAAGCTGATGTCGCCGCGCTCGCACAGCACCACCTTGCCGGCCCAGCTGCCTGCAGCGGCGCAGCGACCACCATCGACCAGCACGTCGCTGGCGCTGCCCTGCACGGTGCCGGTGATGGCATTGACCGCGTATGTCGCGCCGTTGACCAGCAGGTCCGCGTCACGCGTCGGGTAGGTGCTGTACACGCCAACACCCGGGGCCGCCACTTCCACCGCCGTGTTGTACTGCGAGAACGATGCGTGCGCGTCGTTCTGGTCCGTCGCGGCCACCGACATCACCGCCGCGTACGACGCCGGGTAGCTCATCGTGGTGTTGCCGTCATTGCCGGCGGCGGCAACGCTCAGTACGCCCTGGTTGTACAGGTTGGTGAACGCATTGCTTTCCGTGGTGCTGGGCAGCGAGCCGCCCAGGCTCATGTTGATCACCCTGGCGCCGGCGCGCTGGCACTCGTCGGCGGCGGCGATCAGGTTGGAGACGTAGCTGAAGCGCTTGCAGGTGGGGCCGTCGAAGTACTTGACGATGTGCAGCGACAACTTGCCGGGGCTGACGCCGACCACGCCGCGGTCGTTGCTGGCGGCGGCAATGGTGCCCGCCACATGGGTGCCGTGGCCGCAGGTGTCGTTGTTCCAGCCGGCCGGATAGCCGGACAGGGCGACACCGGCAAAATCCTCGTGCGCGGCGTTGATGCCCGAGTCGATCACGCAGACCTTGATGCCGGTACCGTCGGCGCCCACCGCCACGGTCTCCGGCGCCTGCACCTTGGCGATGCCGTAGGGCACGGTCTGTGCGAGCGCATAACGCGGCGCATCGACTTCCACGTATTCGATGTTGGGGTTGTTGCGCAGCCCCTGCAGGGCCTGCGCCGGCACGGTCACCGAGATCACGCGGTGCTTGTCCAGGCGGCGGTGCACCTTGCCGCCCGCGCCCTGCAACGCGGCTTCCGCGTGCGCGGCGGCACCCGGCTTGAACTTGACCAGCACCCGGTTCGGGTCCGGCTGTTCGGCATGGGTGGCGGCGGATGACAGCAGGACAAGCGTGGCGGCGAGCGCCTGGACAAGCGGTTGTAGCGTCATTTCTGGCTTCCGGAGGTGACTGGACACCTGGAATCCAACGCCGCCGACGCGTGCCCCCCCTACCCACCTACCCCGGCCGCCGCCTTCCACCACACGCTGGCGTCCGGCGGACACGACAAGGGCCCGACGTGCGGGCCCTTGTACGTACACCACGCGAGGGACTCAGAAGCTTACGGTCACCTGGCCGCTGCAGGCGCTGGCCGAACCGCCATTGCACACCTGGAAAGTGTACGAGCCCCGCGCACGCACCGACTGCGCCCACGTGCCGGTGTTGGCGATGCCCGCCGCCACCACGCTGCCATCGCGGCGCACGTCGACCGTGCTGCCGCCGCTGCTCCAGGTCAGGGTGATGGTGGACTTGTTCCTGGCCACCGGCCCCTTGCTTGCGGCCAGACCGGTCGGCGCCGCTGCGCCACCGCCCAGCAACGCTGCAGTGGCGTCGAAGGCCTGTACCAGGCCATAACCGAAGTTGTTGTCACGGCCTGCCGCGCCCAGGTCGAGCGCGGTGGATTCCAGCGCCGTGCGCACGTCGGCGTTGCTGGCGGCCGGCTTGGCGCTCCAGACCAGGGCCGCCACGCCGGAAACGTGCGGGGTCGCCATCGAGGTGCCGTCCAGGTAGGCATAGCCGCTGGTGTTGCTCACCGGCACGGTGCTGACGTTGGCGTTCTGGCCCAGCGCGCCCGTCACCAGCGACTGTCCGTCCTCCTGGCTCATGCTCACCGCGGGAATCGTGGAGCTGCCGCTGAGCGTGCCGGAGAAGCCGCCGGGGGCGTTGTTGTAGACCACCGCCGCCGCACCGCCGCCGCTGGTCACGTTGGTCACTTTCTGCGCGAAGCTGATCACGCCGCGCTCGCACAGCACGACTTTGCCGGCCCAGCTGCCCACGCTGTCGCACAGGCCGCCGTTGACCAGCGCGCCGGCCGCAGTGGCCTGCACGGTGCCTTCGATGGCCGCCACCAGGTAGCTGCTGGCACCCACGGTGACATCGGCACTCTTGAACGGATAGGTGCTGAGTACCGACACACCGGGCGCGGCAATGTCGACCGCGTTGTTGTACTGCGAGAACGAGGCCTTGGCGTTGGTGCTGTCGGTGGCCGCCACCGACATCACGCTGGCATACGAGGCCGGGTAGCTGAAGGTGGAGTTGCCGTCATTGCCGGCCGCCGCGATGCTGAGGATGCCAGCGCTGTTGAGGCTCGCGAACGCGTTGTTCTCGGTGGCGCTGGAGGTGCGGCCGCCCAGGCTCATGCTGATGATCTTCGCGCCCGCCGACTGGCAGCGGTTGGCCGCGTCCACCAGCGTGGAGCTGTAGCTCCAGTCGCAGGCCGCGCCATCGAACACCTTGACGATATGCAGGCTGACCTTGGCCGGGCTCACCCCGACCACGCCGACGCTGTTGTTGGCGGCGGCAATCGTGCCCGCGACATGCGTGCCATGCCCGCAGCTATCGTTGTTCCAGCCGCTGGGGTAGCCGGTCATGCTGATGCCGGCGAATTCCTCGTGGTTGGCATTGATGCCCGAGTCGATCACGCACACCTTGATGCCGGTGCCATCGGCGCCGGTGGCCACGGTCTCGGGCGCCTGCACGCGGGTGATGCCCCACGGCGTGGTCTGCGCCGACGGATACCGCGGCGCGTCAGCCTCGATGTATTCGATGTTGGGATTGTTGCGCAGGCCCTGCAGGGCCAGTGGCGGCACGGTGGCGGCAAACGCACGCAGGCGGTCGAACCGGTAGTGGGTGCGTGCTCCCGCGGCCTTGAGCGCAGCCTCGGCGGCGGCGCCCGTGCCGGGCTTGTACTTCACCCAGACCCGGTTGGGATCGGGCTGGGCGGCAAGCGCGGTGGCGGACAGGGTAAACGCAAGGGCGGCGGCGAGTGCCGCAACAAGCTTCTGCTGCTTCATGTGTGGTCCCCGAAAGTGTGGAACGGACGTTCACGCAGTTCACGCACCTCCCCCTTCGGCACGCACGCCCGAAGCTAGACCCGGCGGTGTTAATCCCCCGTAAAGCGTTTGGCAACCCGCGCCGAAAAACAAGGAGGGCCCGCCGTAGCGGGCCCTCCTCGACCAGACGACCAGCCCGGCACCTGGCCGGGCATGTCGCCCTGCACTTACTTGGGAAGCGCCTGCATCGCGTTGAACGCGCGGACCAGGCCGTAGCCGTAGTACACATCGCGACCGGCCGCGCCCAGGTCCAGCGCGGTGCTGGTCATGGCATTGCGCACCTGCTGGTTGGTAGCCGCCGGGTTGGCGCTCCACACGATCGCGGCCACGCCGGACACATGCGGGGTAGCCATCGAGGTGCCATCCAGATAGGCATAGCCGCTGGCGTTGTTCTGCTGGACGGTGCTGACGCTTGCAGTCTGGCCCAGCGCGGCGCCGACCAGGGCCAGGCCATCTTCCTGGCTCATGCTGATCGCCGGAATGGTGGAGGTCACGCCATCGCCCAGCGTGCCGGAGAAGCTGCCGGCCACGTTGTTGTACACCGCCGCCGCCACGCCGCCACCGGCGGTGACGTTGTTCACCTTGTCGATAAAGCTGATGTCACCACGCTCGCACAGCACGACCTTGCCCGCCCAGCTGCCTGGGCTGGTGCAACGGCCGCCGTGCACCATCGCGCCACTGGTCGCGAACTGGCCGGAACCGGTGATCGCCGAGACGATGAAGCTCTCGCCGACGGCCGACATGGTCGCGGAGATGAAGGGATAGGTGCTGAGCACGCTGACGCCCGGCGCGGCGAGTTCCACCTGGCTGGTGTACTGCGAGAACGAGGCGCGCACGTTGCTGGCGTCCACTGCGGCAACCGAGACCACGCTGCTGTACGAAGCCGGGTAGCTGTGGCGGTTGTTGCCGTCGTTGCCCGCCGCGGCGATGCTCAGCACGCCCTTGTTGTAGAGGTTGTTGAAGCCGGTTTCCTCGGTGCGGCTCTTGGTGCTGCCGCCCAGGCTCATGTTGATGACCTTGGCGCCCGCGGCCTGGCAGCGGTTGGCCGCGTCCACCACCGACGAAGCGTAGCTCCAGCCGCAGGCGGCGCCATCGAACACCTTCACGATGTGCAGCGACACCTTGCCCGGGCTCACGCCCACCACGCCGGTGGTGTTGTTGGCGGCGGCAATCGTGCCCGCGACGTGCGTGCCGTGGCCGCAGCTGTCGGTGTTCCAGCTCTGGCCCGGCGATGCATAGCCGGTCATGCTGATGCCGGCGAAGTCCTCATGGTTGGCATTGATGCCCGAATCGATCACGCAGACCTTGATGCCGGTGCCGTCAGCACCCGCGGCCCAGGTCTGCGGCGCCTGCACGTTGTCGATGCCGTACGGCGTGACCTGGCCGCTGAGGTAGCGCGGCGCGTCCTGCTCGATGTACTCGATGTGCGGGCTGTTGCGCAGGCCTTCGAGCGCCTGCGGCGGCAGCGTGGCCGCGAACACGTCGGCCTGGGCCACCTTCATGTGCACGCGGCCGCCCGCGGCCTTCAATGCATGCTCGACCACCGCCTGGGTGCCCGGCTTGAACTTGACCATCACGCGATTGGGATCCGGCTTGGCGGCAAAGGCGGCAGCGGACATGGTCAGGACCATCGCGGCGCCCAGGGCGGCCGCGAGCTTGCTATGAGTCATCTGTTTTCCCCGAAGAACTGTAGTTGGTTTTGGATGCGCGCCCAAAGCTTCCTGCCGGACGCGACGCCGAAACGTAACACAGCTCGGCCAGCGGTCATGTTGCGCCGCGCCATGGCGACGCAACATGCCTGGAGGGTCACAGAATGTAACGGCTCAGGTCGGGGTCCTGGACCAGTTCGCCCAGGTGCGCATCGACATACGCGCGGTCGATGGTGACGCTCTGTCCATCCCGGTCGGGGGCTTCGTAGCTCAACGTATCGAGCAGGCGCTCGAGCACGGTGTGCAGGCGGCGCGCGCCGATGTTCTCCTGGCGCTCGTTCACCTGCGCCGCGATCTCGGCCAGGCGCTCGACCGCGTCGGCGGTGAACGCCAGGTCCACGCCTTCGGTGCGCAGCAACTCCACGTACTGCGTGGTCAGCGCCGCCTTGGGCTCGGTGAGGATGCGCACGAAATCGTCCTTGCTCAGCGCGCCCAGCTCCACCCGGATCGGAAAGCGGCCCTGCAGCTCGGGGATCAGGTCGCTGGGCTTGGCCAGGTGGAACGCACCGCTGGCGATGAACAGGATGTGGTCGGTCTTCACCGGCCCGTACTTGGTGCTGACCGTGGAGCCTTCCACCAGCGGCAGCAGGTCGCGTTGCACGCCCTCGCGGCTGACATCGCCGCCGGTCGCGCCGGGCTGGCTGCGCTTGGCCACCTTGTCGATCTCGTCGATGAACACGATGCCATGCTGCTCGCAGGCCTCGATGGCGGCGGCACGGATATCGTCCTCGTTGACCAGCTTGCCTGCCTCCTCTTCGACCAACAGGGTACGCGCAGCCTTGATCGTCAGCTTCTTCCTGCTGGTCTTGTTGCCAGCCACCTGCGAGAACATCTGCCGCAGCTGCTGGCCCATTTCCTCCATGCCCGGCGGCGCCATGATGTCCACGCCGATGTTGACCGCGGCGTCGACCTCGATCTCGCGCTCGTCCAGCGCGCCGCTGCGCAGCTGCTTGCGCAGCTTGATCCGCGTCTCCGACTCCTGCGCCGACGGCTCGGCCTGCGCGGCCTGCGGGTCGAAGCCGATGCCGGCACTGCGGCGCGGCAGCAGCGCGTCGAGGATGCGATCCTCGGCACGTTCTTCCGCCTGGGTGCGCACGTGTACCTTGGCCTGTTCGCGGTACAGCTTGACCGCGGTGTCGGCCAGGTCGCGCACGATCTGCTCCACGTCCTTGCCGACGTAGCCGACCTCGGTGAAGCGCGTGGCCTCCACCTTCACGAACGGCGCGTTGGCCAGCGTGGCCAGGCGCCGCGCGATCTCGGTCTTGCCCACGCCGGTGGGGCCGATCATCAGGATGTTCTTCGGCATCACTTCATTGCGCAGTTCCGGCGCCAGCTGCATGCGGCGCCAGCGGTTGCGCAGCGCGATGGCGACCGCACGCTTGGCCTGCTGCTGGCCCACGATGTGGCGGTCGAGCTCCTGCACGATCTCGCGCGGGGTCATGGTGGCGCTCGTGGTGTCGGGTTTCATGCTCACAGTTCCTCCACCACCACGTTGCGGTTGGTGTAGATGCAGACATCGCCGGCAATGCCGATCGCCTCGGTGGCGATGGTGCGGGCGTCCAGTTCGGTGTGCGCCATCAGCGCGCGCGCGGCGGACAGCGCGTACATGCCACCGGAGCCGATGGCGATGATGCCGTCCTCGGGTTCGATCACGTCGCCGGTGCCGCTGATGATCAGCGAGGTCTCGCGGTCGGCCACCGCGAGCAGCGCTTCGAGCTTGCCGAGGCGGCGCTCGGTGCGCCAGTCCTTGGCCAGTTCGACGGCGGCGCGGGTCAGCTGGCCGTGCTTCTCCAGCTTGGCCTCGAACAGTTCGAACAGGGTGAAGGCATCGGCGGCGGCGCCTGCGAAACCGGCAATCACCTGGCTGTCGCGGCCGAGGCGACGCACCTTGCGCGCGTTGCCCTTCATCACGGTGGCGCCGAGGGTCACCTGGCCGTCGCCGGCCACGGCCACGCGACCGTTGCGGCGCACCGAGACAATCGTGGTGGCGTGGAAGACGTTTGGATTCTGGCTCGGGTCCATGTGGACCTTTCCTTGGGGGGGGGAATCCCATGGATGGGGATGGGGGCTGCTCCCCTCAAGGGTAGGCGCCACGTGTTGGATTCAGCCTGGGCGATGTCGTTGATCACCTTCCATGGCAAACACCGGGGCGCCCTGCTCCCGCCCGGCACGCTTCCGCGATCGAAGAAGAAGCGCTTCCGGGATATTCACACTCGCCGCACTTGTCGTTGTTGCCACATCGCCCTCACCCCATCCAAGGCGGATCGGTGATTCCGATTCAACCGAGCGAGTATCGGGGAGCGAATTGAATCGGAATCACCGATCCGCCGCCCTACCACGCCACGAATGAAGGCAACAGCGCCCTCAACCCTTCCGCTTGGCCCGCGGATGCGCCGCGTCATACACCTTGGCCAGGTGCTGGTAGTCCAGGTGCGTATAGATCTGCGTGGTGGCGATGTCGGCGTGGCCAAGCAACTCCTGCACGCCGCGCAGGTCGCCGGAAGACTCGAGGATATGGCTGGCGAAGCTGTGGCGCAGCAAATGCGGGTGCACGCGCTTGAAGAGCCCCTGGCGCTGCGCGAGTTGACGCAGGCGCAGTTGCACGGCACGTGGGGTGATCGGGCCACCACCGCGACCGGGGAACACCGGCGCGTCGCTACCCGCACCCGTGGAGGCGCGCCATTCGTGCAATGCATTGCGCGCGAACGAACCCAGCGGCACGCTGCGCTGCTTGCTGCCCTTGCCCAGCACGGTCACCAACCCGTCGGCCAGGTCGAGATCACGCCAGCGCAATGCGCACAGTTCGCTCAAACGCAAGCCGGAGGAGTAGAACAGCTCCAGCAACGCACGGTCGCGCAGGCCCAGCGGCACATCGGTGGGCACTTCGACCAGCGCCTTCACCTCGTCCGGGTCCAGCACCTGCGGTAGCTTGCGCGGCGCCTTCGGGGCGCGGATCGCGGCCGCCGGGCTGGCGGCAAGACGCCCCTGGCGCACGTGCCAACCGTAGAAGCTGCGGCACGCCGACAGGCGTCGCTGCAGGCTCTTGGCCGACAGGCCGCGACGGTGCTCGGCGGCCACGAACGCACGCAGTTGCTCCGGCTCCAGGGCCAGCACATCGAGGCCCTGTGCTTCGCTCCACTGCGCCAACGCGTCCAGGTCGCGCCGATAGGCATCGGTGGTATGGGCGGACATGCGCCGCTCCACCGTCAGGTACGCAAGGAAGGCTTCAATCGGCGCCGGTACCGTCATGTCGGTCCCGCCCCACTACCGCCCAGCGCCCAGTCACTGCGCGGACAACGCTGCAAGCAGCCCCGCATGGCCGCTACGCGGAGCCGTGCCATGGATTTCACGTCAGCTTGCATACCTCGCCAGCGCCGTGGTCAGCGACTCGCCCATCATGCGCAGGAACAGCGTGCCCATTCCTGGAAAGAACCGGTTGGGATCGCGGCTGCCCACCGCCACCAGGCCCACGCCCGGCAATGGCAGCAGCGCGGTCGACTGCACTTCGTCGGCGCGCATGCCGTAGAGCACGGTGTGCTTTTCGGGCTGCAGGCGGCCACACAGGGGTTCACCGGTGACCAGACAGTCGCGGAACGTGTGCAGGCCCGCGTCCTCCACCGGCACTACCTGCAACCAGTCTGCTTCTTCCAACCCGGCGACGGGCTTGAACAACACCACGCGCACCAGGTCGCCGTTGAAATCCTCCGCCAGAGACGCGGCCATCGCGCGCAGCGTGTCGGCCGCGTTGCCCTGGCGCATCAACGCCAACGTCAGCTGGTGCGTGCGCACGCTCAGGCGCTCGTTCTCCTGCGCGTTGCCGAACAGTTCGTGCAGGCGCCGCGTGAGCTCGCGGTTCTTGTCGCGCAGCACTTCCAGCTGGTAACTGGCCAGCGACGCGGCCGGACCTTCGTCACGCGGCACCACCAGGCTGATCGCCAGGTCGGGGAACTGCCGCAGGAAGCCCGGATGGCGTCGCAGCCACGCCGCGACTTCGTGGGCACCCAGCTTCTCAACGGTATCGGTCATGGCGTGGCGTACTCGGTCAGTTGGCCTTCGAACACGAAGGCGGTGGGGCCGGCCATCGCCAGCGGTGCGTCATACTCGGGCCAGCGGATGCGCAGTTCACCGCCGGGCAGCGCGACGACCACGTCGCGCGCGATGCGGCCACGGCGCATCAGCACCGCGGCGGCCGCACAGGCCCCGCTGCCGCACGCCAGCGTTTCGCCAGCGCCGCGCTCGTACACACGCAGGCGGATTCGGTCGAAGGCCTCGACCTGGGCGAAGCCGATATTGGCCGATTCAGGGAAAGCCGGCTGCGCCTGCAGCGCGGGGCCGAGCGTGGCCACATCAGCGGTAGCGGTGTCGGGCACTTCCAGCACCGCGTGCGGATTTCCCATCGACACCGCACCGAAGAACTGCAATGCGCCACCCACTTCCAACGCATACGTTTCCTGCGCCTGGTCAAAGCCCCGCAGCGGCACGTGCGACGGCTCGAAATCCGGCACGCCCATCACGACTTCGAAGCGGCCTTCGCCCAGGTCGGTGACGGCATGCGTGCCCACCGGGCTGTCGAGCAGGAACTGGCCTCCCTTGGGTGCGGCGCCATCGCGCACCAGCCACGCGGCGATGCAGCGCGCACCATTGCCGCATTGCTGCGACGGGCTGGCATCGGAATTCCAGATGCGGTAGCTCGCCACCGAACCGGCGGCGCGTGGTGGTTCGACGGTGAGGATCTGGTCGCAACCCACGCCGCGGTGGCGGTCACCGAACAGCCGGCACAGCGCCGCATCCGGCGCGGGCGTACCGTCACGCAGGTCGATCACCACGAAGTCGTTGCCGGCGCCGTGCATCTTGGCGAAACGCCGGCCGGTGGCAGGCATTTCAGCCATCGCCTTCCCGCTTGGGTGCAATGGGCGCGGGCGTGCCAGGCACCGGCTCGGCCGGCGCTGGTTCGGCCGGTACCGGGTCGGCCGGCGGCGCGTCGGGGGCCGGCTGTGCGCCCGCCTCCACCGGCGGCTCCGCGGGCACCGTCTGGTCCGGCACCGGTGCCTGCGGCAGCACCAGCGGGCCCTTGTTGCCACAGCCGGCCAGCGGCAGCGACAACGCGATCATCAGGATGGCGGTCTTGAGCTTCATCCGCGCAGTGTAGCGCGCCCCTGCCACGGCTCAACGCCGCCGCGGCGGTCAGGGTTCAGGCCGCATCCACAGCCAGAGCGCCACCACGGCCATCACCGCACTGCCCAGCGCCGCCATCCACCACGCCGGTGCGGTGGCGAACATGATCAGGGCCGCGAGGATCATCATGCCGATGGCCAGCCGCTTGGCGCGGCGGCTGACCGCGCCGCTGCGTTCCCAGTCGCGGATCATCGGCCCGAACTGGCGATGCGCGTGCAGCCAGGCATGCAGGCGCTTCGACCCCCGCGCGGCGGCGAACGCGGACAACAGCACGAACGGCACGGTGGGCAGGCCCGGCACCACGATGCCGACCAGCCCGAGGCCCAGGGCACCGTAGGCCAGCACCAGCCAGGCCCAGCGGAAGCGGCCGAGGTGCCCGTCGTTTGGCAGTGGGTCACTCATGGGGGAAGTATGCGGCAGCACGAAGAAAGCCGCCGCCTCCTGCCCCATGGCGGCCCCGTCAGTGCGACCCGGACACCGCCGGCTTCACGCCCAGCTGGTCAAGCAGGAACGCATACATCTCCGACAGTTCGCGATAGCGGCGGAACCGTCCCGACTTGCCGCCATGCCCCGCATCCATGTTGGTGCGGAACAGCACCGGCAACCTGGACGTGTTCAGGTCACGCAGCCGCGCCACGTACTTGGCCGGCTCCCAGTACTGCACCTGCGAATCCCACAGCCCGGTACCGACGAACATCGCCGGGTACGCCTGCGCCTTCAGGTTGTCGTACGGCGAGTACGACAGCATGTAGGCGTAGTAGTCGGCCTTCTCCGGGTTGCCCCACTCGTCGTACTCGTTGGTGGTCAGCGGGATCGACGCGTCCAGCATGGTCGTCACCACGTCCACGAACGGCACCTGAGACAGGATCACCCGGTACCTGTCCGGGGCCATGTTGCTGATCGCGCCCATCAGCAGGCCGCCGGCGCTGCCGCCGTAGGCCGCCACCCGGTCCTTCGCCGCATAGCCTTCCTTGACCAGGAAGTCGGTGACATCGATGAAGTCGGTGAAGGTGTTCTTCTTGTGGAACAGCTTGCCGTCGTCGTACCACTTGCGGCCCATTTCCTGGCCACCGCGGATGTGGGCGATGGCGTAGACCACGCCGCGGTCGAGCAGGCTCACCACCGGCAGGTTGAAGCCCGGGTCGATGGAGTTGCCGTAGCTGCCGTAGGCGTACTGCAGCAGCGCGGCCGTACCGTTTTTCTGGAAGCCGTTGCGGTACACCAGCGACACCGGCACCCGGGTGCCGTCCTTCGCCGTGGCCCACACGCGCTCGGTGGTGTACCAGGCCGGGTCGTAACCCAGCACCGGCTGCTGCTTGAGCGTGCGGCGCTCGCCGGTCTTCGTATTGACCTCATAGGTGGTCGCCGGCGTGGTCAGCGAGGTGTAGGTGTAGCGCAGCCAGTCGGTGGCGTGCTCGGCGTTGGTCGACAGGCCCATGCTGTAGGCCGGCTCGTCCACGCTCACGTATTCGTCCTTGCCACCGGGCTTGAGCAGTCGCAGGCGCTCCAGTCCGTTGCTGCGCTCGCTGATGGCGCTGAAGCCGTCGAACAGTTCAAAGCCTTCGATGAACACGTCGTCGCGGTGGCCGATCCACTCCTGCCACTGCGCACGCGACGTCGCGTTGCTCGGCGCGGTCATCAGCTTGAAGTTGGACGCCGGCTTGCCGTCCGCGCCAGGCGCGTTGGTGCGGATCACCCAACGGCCACCGTGGTGCTCGGCCTGGTATTCCACATCGCGCTGGCGCGGGGCGAGCACGGCGAAGGTCTCGGGGTTGGCGGCCGGTGCGCAGCGCGACTCGCTGGACACGGTGCTCTCCACGCCGATGCAGATGTACTGGTCGTCGCGGGTACGGCCGATGCCCATGTAGAAGCTGTCGTCGTGCTCTTCGTACACCAGCACGTCCTGCGCGGCCGGGGTGCCGAGCACGTGTTTCTTCACCCACACGGTCAGCAGGGTCTCGGGGTCATTCTCGACATAGAACAGGGTCTTGTTGTCGTCGGCCCACACCAGGTTGGGCGAGACGCCGCTGATGGTGTCGGCATACACCTCGCCGGTGTCGAGGTTCTTGATTCGGATGGTGTACTGGCGGCGACCGACGGCATCCTCGGCCCAGGCCAGCAGGCGGTTGTCCTGGCTGACCTCGAAATCACCGACGCTGAAGTAGTCCTTGCCCTTGGCCATGGCGTTGACGTCGAGCAGCACCTGCTCGTCGGCATCGGGGGTCTCGCTGGCCTTGAGCACGGTGGCGGCGTTGGCGCCGGCGGCGTCCTTGCGGCGCGCGTGGATCGGGTAATCCTGGCCGGTGGCGAAACGGCTGTAGTACCACCAGCCACGCTCGCGGTACGGCACCGAACTGTCGTCCTGCTTGATGCGGCCGACGATCTCGTCGTACAGCGCGTTCTCCAGCGGCTTGAGCGGCGCCATCACCGTGTCGACGTAGGCGTTCTCGGCGTTGAGGTACGCCAGCATCTCCGGGTTCTTGCGCTTGTCGTCGCGCAGCCAGTAGTACTCGTCGTTGCGCTGCGCGCCGTGCGGGGCCTTGACGACATGCGGCTTCCTGGCGGCGTCGGGTGCGGTGGGCAGATCGGTACGACCGGCGGCGCCGGCGAGGCTGGGAGTGGTGGTCATGAGCAGCGTGGCCGCCAGGATCAGGGAAGTGGATTTCATGGAATGGGGTCCGTCCTTGTCAAAAGCAACGGGCGCCCTGAGGAGCGCCCGCTGCGGTGTCACGTCAAGGCCTCACGGCAGCGGTCACTCGGACAGCTGGTTCCAGAGGAAGGTGTAGGCCAGCGCGCTCATGTGCGCGGCCTGCGCGTTGTTGGCCGCGCCGCCGTGGCCGCCTTCGATGTTCTCGTAGTAGCGCACGTCCTTGCCGGCTTCCGACATCAGCGCGTGCATCTTGCGCGCGTGGCCCGGGTGCACGCGGTCGTCGCGGGTGGAGGTGGTGAACAGGGTGGCCGGGTAATCACGCTTCTTGTCGAACAGGTGGTACGGCGAGAAGGTCTGGATGAACTCCCAGTCGGCGGTGTCGGGATTGCCGTACTCGGCCATCCACGACGCACCGGCCAGCAGGTGGCTGTAGCGCTTCATGTCCAGCAGCGGCACCTGTACCACCACCGCGCCAAACAGCTCGGGGTACTGGGTCAGCATGTTGCCGGTAAGCAGGCCGCCGTTGCTGCCGCCCTGGATGCCCAGGTGTTTGGCGGAGGTGATCTTCTTGGCGACCAGGTCGCGGGCGACCGCGGCGAAGTCCTCGTAGGCCTTGTGACGGTTGGCCTTGAGCGCGGCCTGGTGCCAGCGCGGGCCGTACTCGCCGCCGCCGCGGATGTTGGCGACCACGTACACGCCGCCCTTCTCCAGCCAGCCCTTGCCGGCATTGGCGTTGTAGCTCGGGGTCAGTGCGATCTCGAAACCGCCGTAGCCGTACAGCAGGGTCGGTGTCTTGCCGTCCAGCGTCAGGCCCTTGGGCTTGACCATGAAGTACGGGATCTTGGTGCCGTCCTTGCTGGTGGCGAAGTGCTGCTCGACCACGTGCCTGCTGCCGTCGAAGAACACCGGGTTGGTCTTCAGCACCTCGGGCTGCTGGCCCAGCTGCGCCAGCGACAGCGAGGTCGGGGTCAGGTAGTCGGTGGCGGTCATCCACACGGCGTTGCTTTCATCGGCGTCCACAGCGCCGACGGCCACGGTGCCGATGGTCGGCGCGCCCACCATCGGCGCGCTGTTCCACGCGGCGCCGTGCACGGCGTCGGCAGCCGGCGGGGTGAGCACGCTGATGCGGTTCTTCACGTCCTCGAGCACGTTGACGACGAGGTGGTCCTTGGTCCAGCTGTAGCTGGCCAGCGAAGTGCGCTCGTTCGGCGCGAACAGCGTGGTGAACACGCGCTGGCCGGCCATGAAGTCATCGAACCTGGTGGCGATCAAGCTGCCGGCGGCGTAGGCCTGGCCGCCCGCGTTGTAGGGCTCGCGCAGCTCCAGCAGCAGCCACTGCTTGTGCACGCCCTTGTTGGCAGAGTTGGGCGCGTCGATCTTCGTCAGCTTGCCGTCCTTGCCGCGCAGGTAGAGCTCGTCGTTGTAGAACGCCAGGGTGCGGCTGACGAAATCGCGCTCGAAGCCGACGGTGTCGTCGTGCATGCCGGCGATGTACATGTCATCGGCCTTGCCCTCGTACACCACGGTCGCGGCGGTCATCGGCGTGCCGCGCTTCCACTGCTTGACCACGCGCGGGTACCCCGACGAGGTCATCGAACCGGTACCGAAGTCGGTGAAGACGTAGACGTTATCCTGGTCGATCCAGCCGAGGCCGCCCTTGGCCTCGGGCCGGAAGAAACCGTCCTTGATCCAGGTCTTGCTGGTGAGGTCGAACTCGCGGGTGACGTCGGCATCGGCGCCTCCGCGCGACAGCGCAACCAGGCAGCGCTCGTAGGCGGGCTTGAGGCACTGCGCGCCATGCCACACCCAGTTCTCGCCTTCGGCCTTGTTCAGGGCGTCCAGGTCGAGCACGGTTTCCCACTGGGGCTCGGGCTTGCGGTATTCG
This sequence comes from Aerolutibacter ruishenii, assembly GCF_007830115.1. GTDB lineage: Bacteria > Pseudomonadota > Gammaproteobacteria > Xanthomonadales > Xanthomonadaceae > Aerolutibacter > Aerolutibacter ruishenii. The sequence goes on from NZ_VLKP01000001.1 coordinate 435,406, forward strand.
TCCAGCGTGGTGCGGCGCCACAGGCCGCGCTGATGCTGCGCGTCCTTCCAGAAGTTGTAGTAATACGGCCCGATCTTCTCCACGCCCGGGATCTTGGCAGTGGAATCGAGGATGGCGCGGATGTCGGATTCCAGCTGTTTGAAGGCGGGCGTGCTGGCCAGTTCGGCCTCGGACTTGGCGTTCTGCTGCTTGACCCAGGTGAGGGCGCGTTCGCCTTCGACGTCTTCCAGCCAGGCGTAGGGGTCGGTCATCGTGGTCTCCTTGGCGTGGGCGACTCCCACGGTGGCGACAGCAGCGAAGCCGGCGGCGGCGACCAGGTGCTGGCAAGCCTTCGACAGTGGCGTCATGGGTGCTCCGGTACGGGCGAGGTAAACCTTGGACGCTAGCACACCGGTCGTCCCGGTCCGCGTGGCCAAAGTCATGCCCGGATCACGTGCGATGGGCGGGCTGGATCGCTCAGGCCGTCTGTGCGCGGGCCGCTTGGCTACGGCCGCCTGGGCACGGGCCGCTGGCGCGCCCGGCCGGCCGGGCGCGGCGGCGGGCCTGGGGCAGACTGCGTCGACGACGCGGTCGTGCAATGGCGGCGGCCGGCTCACGACCGCCCCATGGCAGGCGGAAACCACGCGTGGCCCACAGGGCGACCAGCGGCATGCCCAGCAGCCACATCGGCAACCAGCCGACGCTTGCCACCGAGCCGCGTGCGGCCGGCAACAGCAGCACCAGCACGGCGCCGACGGCCAGCAGCAGCTTCAGCGCCTCGTCCAGGCGCGGGTCGGGGGTGGTGGTGGACGAGGCGGCAACGGCTTCGATCGGACGGGTCATGGCGGCACTCCGGTGCGGGTTGCCGACAGGGTGCGATGCCGCCATCTCACCGGTTGCGACGTTCAGTAGCCCGCGGCGTCGAGGGCCCTGGTGGCCTCGGTGCGGCCGATCTCGATCATCTCGGCCACGCGCCAGAACTCGTAGATCTCGCACGCATCGCGCGGGATCCGCATTTCCACACCCGGCGGGTCCAACGCCAGCTGCACGCGCGCCAGTTGCGCCTGCATGGTGTCGAAAGACTGCGCCATCAATTCGGTGAAGCCCAGCCTGGGGTGGGCACCGACGGTGTCTTTCACCTGCCGGAACTGGCGCGGCGGCCACCAGCTTCGCGACACCGGCTCCGCAGACTCCCCGGCGGCATCGGCCGCGGCCTGCCGCGCGGTGCCCGAAGGCGGGCCGTTGAGGTCGATCGCGATGATGGTATCGGCATCGGCCATGCGCATCGCCGTCATCGGCAAGGGCGCCAGCAGGCCACCGTCCACCATTTCACGGCCATTGATCACCATCGGGGTGAACACACCGGGGATCGCGAACGATGCGCGCACCGCGTCCCACATGTCGCCCTGGCGGAACCACACTTCGCGCTGGCGGACCAGGTCGACCGCCACCGCGGTGAAATCGATGGTGAGATCCTCGAACCGCGGCGAACCGCACACTTCGCGCAGGGCCGCCATCAGCCGATCGCCGGTGAACAGCGCCGCACGGCCCCAGCCCGGGTCGAGCAGGCGCAGCATCGTGTTGCGATCCATGCTGAGCAACCAGTCGCGATAATCGGCAAGGCGGCCGGAAGCGTGCAGGCCGCCGACCAGCGCACCGATCGACGTGCCGGCGATGGCGACGATCTCCAGCCCGCGCGCCTGGATCACTTCGAGCGCACCGATCTGCGCTAGCCCGCGCGCACCGCCTGAACCCAGCACGAGCGCCACCCGCTTACCGCCTGCCTGACCCTTCCCGTTGCCGCCCACGACCGCCATCGCCGGATCAGCCCGTGTAATTGCCGATCGCCAGCTGCAACAGGGCATGCGCCTGTTCGCGCAGCACCGCCGGCTCCACGATCTCCGCATCGGCGCCGTAGTGCATCACGTCCATCAGCAACTCGCGGCCGGCGCTGTAGGGCACCTTCAGCTCGTAGCGGCCATCGGCGAGGAACCGGCCCTGCTGCTGCGAGTGCCAGTGCTCGTCGGCCACCCAGCGCGCGGCCTTGGCACTGAACACGATCGTGGCCCAGCCCTTGGGCGTACCGGAAAAAATCCCGTAGCTGGATGCCAGGTGCTGGTTGAGCTCGTCCTCGGGCAGGTCGCGCGCGGCGGCATCGCCCACCCGCGCGTTGCCGATGCGGTCGACCGAGAAGCTGCGCAGGGCCTCGCGATCATGGTCCCAGGCATCCAGGTACCAGTTGTCGCGATAGTGGGTCAGGCGTTGCGGCGACACCGTGCGGCGCGTGGTCTCGTCGGTGGAGCGCGCGCGGTATTCGAAGGTCAGCTGCTTGCGGTCCAGCACCGCGGTGGCGACGTTGCGGAAGGCGTGCTCGTCCAGCCGGCGGGTGCGGTGCGGGATCACGCGCACACGCTCGACCGGAATGCGGCGGCCGCCGGCGTGTTCATCCAGCAGCTTCTCGATGCGGTGCTGCAGCGGCGCCAGCGCATTCGACAGCACGCCACCGCCGCTGCGCACCAGGAGCTGCTGCGCGGCCAGAAGCGAATGCAGTTCTTCCGAGCTCAGCCACAGGCCGGGCAGTTCGAAGCGGTCGTTGTCGCTGTGGTCGTAGCGGAAGCCGGCCTCGCCGTTGCCCACCAGTGGCGCCATCAGGCTGTCGCGCAGGTAGGCCAGGTCGCGGTACACGGTGGCGCGCGAGCACTCCAGCTCGTCCTGCAACCGCTGCACCGTCACCGGGTAGCGCGCGGCGGACAGGATGCGGTGCAGGGCGTGGATGCGTTCGATGCGTTCCATGACGGGCCGGACGGGATGGCAGGCGCCTAGGATGGCACAGGCAGGCTACAGTCGGCCGCGACGGCTCGCACTATCGCGTAACCGGCGCTTAACCCGGGCACGCGGATACTGCCGGCCGGCCTGGAGGGCAAGGATGCATTCGACACGCGAAACGCGCTGGGAGCGCGGCATGGCCACGCTGCTGGCATTGGCCTTGAATGGCTGGGCCGTCTGGGCCCTGGCGACCGCCATGCAGCCGACGCCCGCACCGGAAGCCGCGCCGGCGGTGTTGCAGGTTGCATGGGTGCGACAACGCGAACCCGGAGCGCTCGTCCACGCACCCGCGCCGCCGCAACGGCTGGCCAGCGCACGGCCGACACAGGAGCACCCGCCAACGCACGGCACACAACCCTTGCCGGCTCCGCCGCCGGCCAAGCATTCCGATCCGACCCTGCCCACCCCGGTGCGTCCACTGTCGGCGGTGTACGTCGCCCAGCTACGCCAGGCCATGCATGCGGAAGGCAATGGAATTGATTTCCACGATCCGTTGGCAGATCGCCCTGCCCAGGTCCCGGGCCAGGCCGCCAACCGCTTCCGCATGCGCACGCCAATGAGCCCGGCGCGCGCGGTAGCGATGGTCGGCATGCTGTTCGGTGGCAGCGATCCCGCCGAGCCGTGCCGCAGCAACCGCGCCCGCATCGCCGGCCTGGGCACGGCCGGCAACAGCGAACGGCTGCAGCAGGAGCTGGATTTCGAACGGCGCTGGTGCCGACCCTGACCCACCGTGGTGTCGGCCGGACACCACGGGCACAATGCATGCCATGCATTTGCCCAAGCAACCGGACATCGACACCTCGCCTTCACCCGGCGACGAGGTCAAGACCACCACCTGCTACATGTGCGCCTGCCGCTGCGGCATCAAGGTGTGGCTGCGCGACGGCCGCGTGCGCTACATCCAGGGCAACCCCGAGCACCCGGTCAACCAGGGCGTGCTGTGCGCCAAGGGCTCGGCCGGGATCATGCAGCACTACTCGCCGGCACGGCTGGACAAGCCGCTGCTGCGCGTGGGCGAACGCGGCAGCGGCGAGTTCCGCGAGATCGAGTGGGATGAGGCGCTGGCCATCGCCACTTCATGGCTGGCACCGATCCGCGAGCGCAATCCCGATGAACTCGCGTTCTTCACCGGCCGCGACCAGTCGCAGGCACTGACCGGCTGGTGGGCGCAGCAGTTCGGCACGGTCAACTACGCCGCGCATGGCGGCTTCTGCTCGGTCAACATGGCTGCTGGCGGGCTGTACACGCTGGGCGGCAGTTTCTGGGAGTTCGGCGAACCCGACTGGGAACACAGCCGCTACCTGATGCTGTGGGGCGTGGCCGAGGACCACGACTCCAACCCGATCAAACTCGGCCTGGGCAAGCTCAAGGCACGCGGGGCGAAGATCGTGGCGATCAACCCGGTGCGCAGCGGCTACGGTGCGATCGCCGACGAGTGGGTGGGCATCCGCCCGGGCACCGACGGCCTGTTCGCCTTCGCGCTGATCCATGAACTGCTGAAGGCCGACCGCATCGACCTCGAATATCTGGTGCGCTACACCAACGCGCACTGGCTGGTGGTGCGCAATCCGGGCGGGGCCGACGACGGCCTGTTCGCGCGCGATGGCGAAGGCCGTCCGTTGTGCTGGCAGCGGGCGGGCGCGACAAGCGATGCCGCGCATGCGTCCCGCATGGAGAGCGATGGGTACGCCGTACCTGCTGACAGGATCGACATCCAGCCCAAGGTCGTCGGTGAGGTGACCCTGGCCGACGGCCGCCGCGCCGTGCCGGTGTTCCACCTCGTCGCCGAGCGCTACCTCGACCCGCAGTACGCGCCGGATGCGGTGAGCGAACGCTGCGGCATTCCCGCCGACACCATCCGCCGCATCGCGCGCGAACTGGCCGAAGCCGCCTTCGAACACGAAGTACGCCTGCCCATCGCCTGGACCGACGCGTGGGGTCGCGAGCACGCGGAGATGGTCGGCCGGCCGGTATCGCTGCATGCCATGCGCGGCATCAGCGCGCACAGCAACGGTTTCCACACCTGCCGCGCGCTGCACCTGCTGCAGCTGCTGCTGGGTGCGGTCGATACGCCCGGTTCGTTCCGCTATCAGCCGCCCTACCCCAAGCCCATCCCGCCGCCCAACCGCCCGGGCCGGGCGCGCCAGGCCAACGGCGCGCTGGATGCCGCGCCGCTGGGCTTCGTGCACGCGCCCGAGGACCTGGTCGTGGACGACGACGGCGCGCCGCGGCGCATCGACCACGCGTTCTCCTGGGCCTACCCGCTGTCCTCGCACGGGATGATGCACACGGTGATCCGCAACGCGTGGGCGGGCGACCCGTACCGCATCGACACGCTGCTGATGTTCATGGCCAACATGGGCTGGAACTCGGCGATGAACACCAGCGAGACCATCGGCTGGCTCACCGACAAGGACGAAAGCGGCGAGTACCGCATCCCGCGCATCATCTACGCCGATGCCTACGCCAGCGAAACGGTGGCCTATGCCGACCTGGTACTGCCCGACACCACCTACCTGGAGCGATTCGACGCGATCAGCCTGCTCGACCGCCCGATTTCCGACGCCGATGGCGCAGCCGATGCGATCCGCCACCCGGTGCTGGACCCGGCACTGGGGGGAAGCGCGCATGCCGATGACGCGAACGGCGGGGGCAACGGGGGCATTCGCGCCGGGAAGGGCGGAGCCGGTAGTGGCGTCGATGGCGACGGCCGACCCACGGACGGTGCGGCACACCGCCAACGCGACGTCCGTGGTTTCCAGAGCGTGTTGCTCGACCTTGGCGCGCGCCTTGGCCTACCCGGCATGGTCAACGAGGACGGTTCACCCAGGTACCGCGACTACGCCGACTACATCGTGCGCCACGAACGCGCCCCGGGCGTGGGCCTGCTCGCCGGCTGGCGCGGCGCCGATGGCACGCTCCAGGCCAAGGGCGCCCCGAATCCCGAGCAGTTGCAGCGCTACATCGAGCACGGCGGCTTCTGGCGCAGCGAGATCCCGGAGCACGCGCGCTATTTCAAGATGGCCAACCGCGGCTACCTGGAGTGGGCGCAGCGCATGGGCTTCCTCGGCCACGCCGAGCCGATCGCGTTGCAGCTGTACTCCGAGACCCTGCAGAAGTTCCGGCTGGCCGCGCAGGGTCACGGCACGCCGCAGCCGCCAGAGGCGCATCGCGCGCGCGTCGCCACCTATTTCGATCCGCTGCCGATCTGGTACGAGCCGTTCGAGGGCGTGCAGACAGGAAGCAGCTCCCCGAGCAGCGTCGATGCCATGCGCCAACCGGGGCACGGCGCAAACGACGGGCACGACGGCAGCGGCACGGGCGGCGACATCGCGGGCGGCGAGATCGCGCGCGGCAACGCCGCGACGGCGCATCCCTTCCCGCTCAGCGCCGTGACCCAACGACCGATGTTCATGTACCACGCCTGGGGCTCGCAGAACGCATGGCTGCGGCAGATCGCCACGCGCAACATGCTGTATCTGCACCCGGATACCGGCGCGCGCCACGGCATCGCCGACGATGACTGGATCACGGTGACCTCGCACCACGGCACCATCACCGTGCAGGCCAGGCTGGCGGGCAACGTGCAGCCCGACACGGTATGGACGTGGAACGCCATCGGCAAACGCAAGGGGGCGTGGCGGCTGGCGCAGGATGCGACGGAGTCGCGCCGGGGGTTCCTGCTCAACCACCTGATCAGCGACGTCACCCCGCGCGGCGACTACGCCAACGCCGACCCGGTCACCGGCCAGGCGGCATGGTTCGATCTGCGCGTGCGGATCGCCAGGGCGGCACCGACCGACGAGACCGCACCCCAGTTCGCGCCACTGCCCTACGGCGAGGCCAGCGAACGTCCGCTGCGCTACGGCGCTGCCTTCCGCAAGGCCTCCGCGGCCGGAGACAAACGATGAACGATGGACGCCGCTTCGCCGGCTGGCTGTGCGTGGCACTCGGATTTGCGGTCAACGTGCTGGTGGGCCATGGGGTGCTCGGCCCCATCACCGTGTCCACCACCGACGCGCCCGCTTCACTGGCGGCGATGCTGTTCGGCCTGCTGCCCACGGTGCTGGGCGCGCTGGCGCTGTTCGTGCTGGGCCTGTGGCTGCTCAAGGGCAGCCGGCGGGGTTCGCGATGACCGCGCTGCCACCACCGTCGAAGAAGAAGCTGGGGCTGGTGATCGACCTGGACACCTGCGTGGGCTGCCACGCCTGCGCGGTGAGCTGCAAGGAATGGAACGCCGGCGGCTTTGCCGCGCCGCTCACCGACGAACAGCCCTATGGCAAGGCCCCTTCCGGCGTGTGGTTCAACCGCGTGCACAGTTACGAGCTCGCGGCGACTTCGCCCTGCGGGACCTCGCCCTCGCTGGCCAGCGAAGCGGCGCAACCGGCCATGACCCTGCACTTCCCGCGTTCGTGCCTGCATTGCGAACAGCCGGCGTGCGTCACCGTATGCCCGACCGGCGCCAGCTACAAGCGCGCCGAGGACGGCATCGTGCTGGTCGACGAGGACAAGTGCATCGGCTGCAAGCTGTGCTCCTGGGCGTGCCCTTACGGCGCGCGCGAGTACAGCCCGGTCGAAGGCGTGATGAAGAAATGCACGCTCTGCATCGACCGCATCTACAACGAGCACCTGGACGAAGCCGAGCGCCAGCCCGCCTGCGTGCAGGCCTGCCCCACCCGGGCGCGCCACTTCGGTGACCTGGGCGATCCCGGGTCCAGTGTCTCGAAACTGGTGGCCGAACGCGGCGGCGTGGACCTGATGCCGGAACTGGGCTACCGGCCCACCAACAAGTACCTGCCACCCCGCCCACGCCGCACCGCCGCCGTGGCGCCACCGCAGGAGACCCTGGACACGTCCCAGCTGCCTGGTGTGCTGCGTTGGCTGGACCGGGTGCTGTCGCGGTGACGCCCGCGGCCCTGCACGCAGTCGCGCCGACCGGCACCCGCCCCTTCCCACACCGTTGCTGAATCCATGCATCCCGCCTTTTCCGTCATCTTCTTCACCACGTTGTCCGGCGCCGGCTATGGCCTGTGGGTCTGGCTGGGGCTGCGGCTCGCGCTTGGCGGCGTGTCACGGGCCGACGCCGGCCCCTGGCTGGCCGCGCTGATGCTGGGCGGCGTGCTGGTCAGCGCCGGCCTGCTGGCCTCGCTCGGCCACCTGGGCAAGCCCGGACGGGCGTGGCGCGCACTGTCGCAATGGCGCAGCTCGTGGCTTTCGCGCGAAGGCGTGGCCGCCTTGGCGACCTTCGTGCCGGCCGGCGTGCTGTTGCTGCTGCTGGGCGCGCGCCAACTCGATCCTGCCGGCCACGGACTGGCCCACGTGCCCGGTGGGTGGCTGTCGCTGACCGCCGCGCTGCTGATCGTCGGCAGCCTGGCCACCGTGGCCAGCACGGCGATGATCTACGCCTCGCTCAAGCCGATCCCCGCCTGGCGGCAGGCACTGGTCCTGCCCGGCTACCTCGGCTTCGCGCTGCTCACCGGCAGCCTGCTGGACCAGACCGTGCTGGCGTGGTCCGGCCGGCCCGCTGCCGGCGGCTGGGCGGCGCTCGCGATGGCCGTCGCCATGGCGTGGCTGAAGCTGGCCTACTGGCGCGCGATCGACACCACGCCGCTGCCGGTCAGTCGCGGAGACGCCCTCGGCCTGCCCGCGCGCGCGCCCAGCGTATTCGAGCGCCCGCACACAGAGGCCAACTACGTCACCCGTGAAATGGGCTTCGTGCTGGCCCGCAAACACGGCCACCGCCTGCGCGTGCTGGCGGTGGCGCTGTTTGGTGCAGTGCCGGTGCTGTGCCTGCTGCTGGCGCAGTCCGCGCCCGCCGCTACGGCCGTCGGCCTGGCGCTGGCCACGTTGTCCGCGCTGCTGGGCGTTGCAGTCGAGCGCTGGCTGTTCTTTGCCCAGGCCCGGCATGTGGTGAGCCTGTATTACTGAAACCCGGGTGTGGGCGGTGCCGTTTGCCCCGTTCCGGTCGTGAATGCCCCGCGAGGCCGCTTGCCGCGAACCGGTGGCGAAGGCCGCCCTGACCCGGTTTTGGCATAATCCAGATTCCTCCATCTCGTTGCCCGAGCATGCCTGGTGCCGTTGGACTGGCCCTGTTGCTGGGTCCGTTCGTATCCATCCCCACGCCCGTGTACGGCGGCGAGCCCGCGCTGATGGCGCTCGCCAGCAACCCCGCGCATCTGCGCCTGCCCTGCTATTCCACGCAGTGCGGCGACGGTGGTTGGCGGCGGGCGGGCGACCCGCACGCGGTACCGCTGGAAACGGCCTTGCGGCGCCCGCCCAGCCTGCCGGGCAGTCGCAGCCGCGCGTCGCTGAGCCCCCCGGCCACGCGCCGCCACCCCTCCAGCCACTACGCCAGCCATTTCCGCGTGGGCACCACCTACGGCTACGACGCGCTCCGCGATGGCGATACCCGGGTAGGACTGAACTTCGGCGCTGGCTACCGCCTGGCTGCGCTGCACGACGATGGCGTTCGCCACGCCGGCCCGGTGTTCCGTGGCGAACTGCATGTCGGCCAGCGCCTGGGCGAGCGTGCACAGTGGACCCAGCGCATCCAGGTCGAGGCCGGTCGCGAGGACACCTTCGTCAAACAGTCGATCGGACTGGACGTGGCGCTGTGGCCGGAGTGGACGCTGGAAACCGATGCGGTGATCCGCCACCGGCCCGACAGCGACGCCATGCAGACCGCCGAGGGCTGGCTGGGGATTCGTCGGCGGTTCTGAGCGCGCGTCAGGTCGCGGCGTTGATCAGGTCGCGCGCGCCCTGTGCCAGCAAGGCCTGCGCCACTTCGTCACCCAACCGGGCCGGCGCACCGGCGACGCCTTCGCCGCGTGCACGCACCACGGTGCCGTCGGACGCCGAGCCGACCGCGCCCGCCAGCACCAGACGATCGCCCTCAAGCGTGGCAAACGCGGCCACCGGCACATGGCAACTGCCGTGCAGCGCCAGGTTCATCGCCCGCTCGGCCGACACGCAGGTCCGGGTGGGCGCATGGTCGAGCACCGCGCACAGCGCCTGCACCGCGGCATCGTCGTCGCGGGTCTCGATGGCGATGGCACCCTGCGCGGGCGCGGGCAGCCACTGCGGTGCGTCCAGCCGCGTCCGGATGCGCGATTCGAAGCCCAGTCGCGCCAGCCCGGCGCAGGCCAGCACGATGGCGTCGTAGTCACCGGCATCGAGTTTGGCCAGGCGCGTGTTGACGTTGCCGCGCAGGTCAAGCAACCGCAGGTCCGGGCGCAGCGCCCGCAGTTGGGCCTGGCGGCGCAGCGACGAGGTGCCCACGCGCGCGCCGTGCGGCAGCGCCGCGATATCGGCGAAGTGGTTGCTGACGAAGGCGTCGGCGTGATCCGCGCGCTCCAGGATGGCGGGCAGGGCGAAGCCCGGCTCCAGTTCCATCGGCACGTCCTTGAGCGAGTGCACCGCGCAGTCGGCCTCGCCACGCTGCATGGCCAACTCCAACTCCTTCAGGAACAGGCCCTTGCCACCAATGGCCGCCAGCGAGCGGTCCAGCACCTCGTCGCCGCGGGTGCTCATGGGCACCAGCACCACCTCCAGGCCCGGGTGGGCGGCGCGCAGGCGGGCGGCGACATGCTCGCTCTGCCACAGGGCGAGCGGGCTCTTGCGGGTGGCGATGCGCAGGGTCTTCATCCGTCTATTATCGGCGATCCTGACAACCGCGGCGCGAAGAACGGCACCGGGGCGGCAACGCTCCGCGCCCGATGGGCTTCGCTGCCGGTCGTCCGGCCCGCGAGGCCCGTTACAAGTGCTTCAACGTCTCGCGCAGCTGGGCCACGCAGCGGCGACTGACCTCCAGCGGCTGGCGGCCGTGGCGCAGCACGGCCTGGGTGTGGCCGTCGGGCGCGCGGCGCAGTTCGGTGATCTCGTGGCGGGCCACCAGGCAGTTGCGGTGGATGCGCACGAAGCGCTCGCCGAACTCCTCCTCCAGCGACTTCAGCGACTCCTCGATCAGGTCCTCGCCGCGGGCGTGGTGCACCACCACGTACTTCTCCTCGGCCTGCAGGTAGCGCACGTCCTCGATCGGGATCAGGCGCAGGCTGCCGCGCAGGCGCGCGCACAGATGGCTGCGCCGGCGCCCCTCGCCCGACGGCACTGATTGCTGCCGGCCCGCGGCAAACGTGCGCACGCGCTGCAGCGCCGCGGCCAGCCGCTCCGGCCGCACCGGCTTGACCAGGTAGTCGATGGCCTCGGCCTCGAACGCTGACAAGGCGTGTGCGTCGTATGCGGTGCAGAACACCACCGCCGGGCGCGGCTCGAACGCCGCCAGGTGGCGCGCGGCCTCCAGCCCGTCGATGCCGGGCATGGCGATGTCCAGCAGCACCAGGTCGGGATTGAGCTCGGCGCAGGCGTGCAGCGCCTGCTGGCCGTCGGCCGCCTCGGCCACCACTTCGATGTCGCTCATGTCCGCCAGCAGGCCGCGCAAGCGCTCGCGGGCCAGTGGTTCGTCGTCGGCGATGATCACCCGCATCGGCATCCCCTTCATCCGGTGCGTGCCTCGCCCCCCAGCGGCACGCGCAGTTCGCACAGATAGTAGTCCGCATCCCAGCGCGCGGTCATCCGCGCCCGGGGGCCATGGTGGTAACGCAGCCGCTGGCCGATGTTGGCCTGCGCGTGCTGCGTGCCGTTGCCGTCACGCTCGCGGGGCGATGGCGCCGGGTTACGCACCCGCAGCACCAGCTCCTGCCCTTCCACCGACAGGGCCACCTCCACCGCGCCGCCCTCCGGCAGCCGCGAGATGCCATGCAGCACCGCGTTCTCCAGCAATGGCTGCAGCACCAGCCGCGGCATGGCGAAATCCCACGGCAGCGGCTCGTCGCGGTACCAGTCCACGTGCAGGCGGTCGCCCAGGCGCAGCTGCTCGATCGACAGGTAGCGCTCGGCCAGTTCCACCTCTTCGGCCAGCGTGGAATCGCCGCGGTTGGCGCCCAGTGCCGCGCGGAACAGGTCCGACAGGTCCAGCACCGCGCGTTCGGCCACCTCCGGGTTGCTGCGCACCAGCCCCGCGATGGTGTTCATGCTGTTGAACAGGAAGTGCGGCTTGATCCGCGCCTGCAGCGCCTCGACCTCGGCGCGCGCGCTGGCGCGCACCTGCGCCTGCCAGCCATCGTTGACGTACAGGTAGCGCAGCACCACCGCCGCGATCAGCATGGTGATGGCGGCCGCGCCCCAGGCGAAGCGCGCCAGGGTGACCGCAGGCGGCACCAGGTCGTAGCCCAGGCTGCTGTCGATCACGTGCACCATCGAAGCGCCGACCGCGGCCACCACGCCGGCGCCCAGCAGCGCCAGCGTTGCCCCCAACGGCCTTGGCAGCCGCGAGAGCGTGCTTCGCGACACGCACAGAAGTACCGACGCGGTCAGCGCCAGCCATAACGCGAAGCCACTGGCGGTGACAAAACGTTCCACGTCCCAGCGCACGCCACCGTCCGGTGACAACGCCGCCACCACCACCACCAGCTCCGCCACGCCCAGCATCACCGCCAACCGCGGCAGCCGGCACAGGTCCGGCAGCCAGGGTTCGCACTCGCTGCCGGGGCGGGTCACCGATCAGGCGCCTGCGAACCGCCGCGTGAGCCAGTCGCCCAGGTCGCGGATCTGTTCGGCGCAGACCTGGTGCGCCATCGGGTAGGTGTGCCAGTCGATGTCGAAGCCGCGCTGCTGCAACAACCCGGCGCTGTAGTGCCCCGCCTGCACCGGCACCACGGGGTCCTGCGTGCCGTGGGCCATGAATACCGGCTGGGCGGTCGCCTCGGTGCGCATGAACTCATCCGCTTTCTGCGCCGAAGGCAGGTAGGTCGACAGCGCCACCAGTCCCGCCAGCGGCTGCGTGGTGCGCAGGCCCCACGCGAGGGTGATCGCGCCGCCCTGCGAAAAACCGGCCAGCACGATGCGGGCGCGCGGGATCCCGCGCTCGACCTCGCGCGCGACCAGCGCTTCCACCTGCATGATCGATTCGGCCACGCCTGCCTCGTCGGCACGGCTGACCAGGTCGAAGTCCTTGATGTCATACCAGGCCCGCATGCGCGCGCCGTTGTTGATGGTCACCGCGCGCACCGGTGCGTGCGGGAACACGAAGCGGATCGCCGGCCACCCTTGCCGCAACAACTCGGGCACGATCGGCTCGAAGTCATTCCCGTCCGCACCCAGTCCATGCAGCCAGATCACCGACCACGTCGGCGAGGGCCCGGTTTCGCGTTCAACGGTTTCCAGCAGATGAGAGGCGAGGCTGTCCATGGCACGCATTGTGGCGGGCGCCCCAGTGGCGCGCCAGTCTGTCATACAGGCTGAATGATTCTCCGGGATGCTACTGGCCGGCCCGAAAACGGATAGATGGTAATGAAGGACCGGTTGTCGTTCCGCGCGCGCCTCGCCCTTGGCCTTGGCCTGATGGCGCTGCTGCTGGCCACGGTGTGCGCGGGCGCCCTGCTGGCGACATCGCGCATGCAGTTGCGCCTGGACCACATCGCCCGGCAGACCCTGCCCCAGGTGCAGCACCTGCATGCGCTGGACATGGCCGCGGCCCGCATCGCCCGTGAGTTGGAGGCTGCCGCCGCCGCACCTGCCGCGGCGGACGCCGCCGCCCGGATGGAGCAGGCCCTGCCCGGCTGGCTGGACGCGCGGACGTCGCAGGCCGCCCTGGCGCGCGTCGTCGTCACCGAGGAGCAGCGCGCCTCCCTGCGGGCCCTCGCCGACATGCAACAGAAGGCCGACAAGGCGGCCGAGCAGATGGCCGCCACGCTGGCGGCAGGCGACCGGGAGTACGCGCAGGTGCGCTATGCCGAAGCGGTCGAGCCCGCCCTGACGTCGTGGCGCCAACTGCTCGAGATCCAGGTCGGCGAGCGCCAGCAACAGGTGCAATGGGCGGCCCTCGACGCCCAGCGCGAGGCGCGGCACCAGAGCTGGGCGCTGGCCCTTGCCGGTGGCGCCGGGCTCCTGCTGGCGCTGGCCGTGGGGGCGGCGCTGCTGCATACCGCCCGCCGGCTGCTGGGGGGCGATCCGAGCGAAGCGGCTGCGATCGCGCTGCGGGTATCGGCAGGGGACCTGGACACGGCGCTCACCGCGGACACGCGGCATCCGCGCAGCGTGCTCGCCCAGTTGGCCAACATGCAGGCCCTGCTCCGGGAGCGACGCGACGCCGACATCGCGACGCGCGCGCAACTGCAGGCAATGGCAAACGAAAGTGCCACCATCCGCGACGCGCTGGACCACGCGGCGGCCCCGACGGCGGTGTTCGATGCGGCGGGGCAGCCGCTGTTCCTCAACCGCAGCATGCGGCTGGCGCTGGCCGGCTTTGCCAGCCACTTGCCGCCCGACATGGACGAAGACGCCGGCACCACGGCCGACTGGCCGGGACCGTTACGCGCGATCCTCGACGCGGCGGACGCGGACACCCATGAAGTCCTCGTGGCCGGACGCTTCCTGCTGGTGTCCTGCGCCCCGGTTCTGGATGCCAACGGCGCCGTCGCGGGACGCGTGCTGCACTGGATCGACCGGACCACCGACATCGAGGCCGGGCGCGAAATCGCCGCCGTCGTCGCCCACGCCGCGCAAGGCGACCTTTCGCACCGGGTGTCGACCGAGCATCACCAGGGCGTCCTGCGGGACGCCGGCGCCGCCCTGAACCGCTTGCTGGACGCCACGGCCAGCAGCCACGGCGAACTGGAGCGGCTGCTGGACGCGTTGGCGCGCGGCGACCTGCTCGCCCGCAGCGGCGCCCCGCTCGCCGGCGTCTTCGGGCGGCTGCAGACACAGGCGAATGCGACATTCTCCGGGTTGTCGGCCCTGGTCGGCCACCTGCAGTACGCCAGCGACACCATCAACGCGGCGTCGACCACCCTGGCCACAGGCAACGCGGAACTGTCGCGGCGCACTGGCCAGCACGCGGTTGGCCTGCGCGAGGCGGTGGCCGCCACCACCTCGCTCACCCAGGGCCTGCGCCAAAGCAGCGACGCCGCACAGCATGCCTCCGAGCAGGCCGCGCGCGCCCACCAGGCCTCCGGCCACGCTGGCGAGGAAGTGGCTGGCGTGACCCGGGCCATGGACTCCATCCAGGCCGGCACGCGGCGCATCGAGGGATTCGTCGACACCGTCGACGCCATCGCCTTCCAGACGCGACTGGTGTCGCTCAACGCGGCCATTGAAGCCGCGCATGCCGGCCCCCGCGGCCGCGGCTTTGCCGCAGTCGCCGCCGAGGTGCGCTCGCTGGCCACCCGCACCACCGAGGCCGCACGCGAGATCACCGCCTTGGTCCGCGAAGCCCATGCCGCGGCGACCGAGGGCGCCCAGCGCGCACGCAGCGCCACCGATGCCATGCACGCCATCGATGTCGCCGCTGCCCGGGTCAATGCCCTGATGACCGAAATCGCCACCAGTGCGCAGACGCAGTACGACGACGTCAACGCGGTCAACGGCGTGCTCGAGGTGCTGGATGACGGCACCCGGTTGAACTCACGGCTGGTCGAGGATGCCGCGGGCACCGCTGCACGGCTGCGCGAACAGGCGGACTCGCTGGGCGGCTTGCTGGTGCGCTTCCGGACGGAGAACGGGGACGCGGACGAGGCGGTCAACGAGGACGTCGAGGAGCGCGGGGCCGCGTGAGCGCGGACCGCTTCCGCTCGGCCGACGAGGGGTGCTCCGCCGCGTGAAGCGGGATATGGGCCCACCAGGACTCGAACCTGGAACCAAGGGATTATGAGTCCCCTGCTCTAACCATTGAGCTATAGGCCCGTCGCGGCGAGCCCATTGTAAGTCAGGCCAATGCGACCCTGGCACCGCCCTCGTGCTTGGCGCGGTACAAGGCCTGGTCGGCGCGCCGCACCAGCGAAGCCGCGCTGTCGACCGCCTCACCCGCCTGCGCGATGCCCACGCTGGCGCCCAATGCCACATGGCCGTCTTCGGTCGACACGCGGATCACGTCGACGGCCGACACGATGTCGTTGGCCAGGCGCAGCGCCTCATCAACGCGGATCCCCGGCAGCAGCACGATGAACTCGTCACCGCCCCAGCGCACGAACACCGCGCGCGGTGGCAGCAGTTCGCGCACCGCCTCGGTCACCACGCGCAGGCAACGGTCGCCAATCTCGTGCCCATGCCGGTCGTTGACCTGCTTGAAGCGGTCCATGTCGACAAAAAGCACCGACAGGGGCACATGGCGCTGGTGCCAGGCCTGCCACATGTGGGCCAAGCGCGCCTCGCCCTCGCGACGGTTGAGGGTGGCGGTCAGCGGGTCATGCGAAGCCAGGCGCAAGGCCAGGTCGCGCTCCTGGCGCAGTTCCAGTGCGCGCTGCACCGCCGCCAGTCCCAGCACCAGCGACTGAAAGGCGATCGCCGGGGCGGCACCGAACAATGTCCAGGGCGATGGATCGACCCAGCCCCATGTCACTGCCGTGCGGATCGCGCTCAAAGTGCCATAGGGCAGCCACGCCAACGCGAACAACCACGTCCCCGGTGCACGGCGCTGCAGCTGGCGCACCAGAACCCACAACATCAGTGGCGGCACCAACGAGAACGTCCACGAGGCCAGCAACCCCGGCCAGCGCGCACCGCCTGAGCCGGGAAGCACGAAACAAAGCGCCACCACCAGCAACGCCGTGGCCAACACCCGGATGGTCCGTGCCGCGAGGCGGTCGCCGGTGGCGAGCCCCAGGAAGCCGTGCATGAACCCCAGCAGCGCCGCGTTGCCCAGCGCCAGCAGCAGGCCGCTCGGACTCCCGGGCCAGCGCCAATCGGCCAAACCGCTGACCCACAGGTATCCCAGGCCGGTGGCGAAGACCAGCCAGCTCGACAATGCCGCCATCGCACCCACGTACAGCAGGTACATGCGATCGCGCAGGTTGAGCCAGAACATCAGGTTGGCCAGCAGCATCACCGCCAGCACCGTGAGGCACGTGGCGAGCACCGCCACGAACTTCGACTCCATCGCCATCACGCCCTCGGTCGAGGACACGTCCACGTCCAGAAACAGGCGGCCGCCATGCTCGATTCGCAGATATACCGGGCGCCCATCCGCCGCCGGGTCCAACGGCCACGCAAAGGCATGCAGCGCGCGGTGGTCCGGGTTCGGCTGGAAGAAGCCGTCGTGGTGGTGGTGCCATCCGGTGGCCCCCTGCGGCAACCACACATCGATGGAGCGCATCGGCAGACGCGCCAGCGTCACCCAGCGCTGGCTGCCGGCTTGTGGGCCAGGATCAAGCCGCAGCCACCGCACCCGCCCCCCCGCAGGGAACATCATCTGGTTCGGTAGCGGTTCGCTCCAGCGCAAGCCCGGTGCGCCCGCCAACGCCAGCTCCGCGGGAATGTCGTCGGACCCGAGCAGCATGTGCAGCTGCGGAGTCGCGGCCTGCGAGGGCGTCAAACACGCCCACGCGGCCAGAAACAGGAGCAGGCACGCGTACCAGCCGCGCGCCCAAGGGCGTTGCGCCACCCCCCGTCGATGGTCTCCCATTCCGCCCCCCCGGACGCCGGGCCCGCCGTCAATCGATGTCGAGGAAGCTCCGCAGCTGCTCCGAGCGGCTCGGGTGGCGCAGCTTGCGCAGCGCCTTGGCCTCGATCTGGCGGATGCGCTCGCGGGTGACGTCGAACTGCTTGCCGACTTCCTCGAGGGTGTGGTCGGTGTTCATGTCGATGCCGAAGCGCATGCGCAGCACCTTCGCCTCCCTCGGGGTCAGGCCGGCCAACACGTCGCGCACCGTCTCGGTGAGGTTGATGTTGGTGGTGGCCTCGATCGGGGACTCCACGTTGGTGTCCTCGATGAAGTCGCCCAGGTGCGAGTCCTCGTCGTCGCCGATCGGGGTCTCCATGGAGATCGGCTCCTTGGCGATCTTCATGACCTTGCGGATCTTGTCCTCGGGCATGTCCATTTCCTTGGCCAGTTCCTCCGGCGTGGCCTCGCGGCCGAACTGCTGGAGCATCTGGCGGGAAATGCGGTTGAGCTTGTTGATCGTCTCGATCATGTGCACCGGGATGCGGATGGTGCGCGCCTGGTCGGCGATCGAGCGGGTGATGGCCTGGCGGATCCACCAGGTCGCATACGTGGAGAACTTGTAGCCGCGACGGTACTCGAACTTGTCGACCGCCTTCATCAGGCCGATGTTGCCTTCCTGGATCAGGTCGAGGAACTGCAGGCCGCGGTTGGTGTACTTCTTGGCGATGGAGATCACCAGGCGCAGGTTGGCCTCGACCATCTCCTTCTTGGCCTTGCGTGCCTTGGCTTCGCCATAGGCCAGCGCGCGGCTGATCTCCTTGAGGTCGGCCAGAGACACGAACATGCCCGACTCCAGGTCCAGCGTGGCCTGCTGTTCGGCCACGATCTGGTCCTTGACGTCACGCAGGCCCGACGACCACTTCTGCTTGCGCTTGATCAGCTCGTCGGTCCACTCCAGGTTGGTCTGGTTGCCGTCCCAGGCGCGGATGAAGTCCTTGCGCGGCATCTTGGCGATGCGCGTGGCCATGTCCAGGATGCGGCGCTCGTGCTCCTTCACCTTGGCCTGCACGTCGCGCAGGTTCTTGACCAGCACGTCGGTCAGCGGCAGCGGCAGCTTGAAGGTGACGAACACCTCGGCCATCTCCTCGCGCAGCTTGAGCACGGTCTTGTGCGCGGGGCCGTGCTTGGCGTACGCCTTCTCGAACTTGGCGTAGGTGTCGGCCAGCGCCTGCATGCGGTTGGCGACCTCGACCGGGTCCGGGCCGGTCGGGGTGTCGTCGGTGTCGCTGCCGCCGTCGTCCTCGTCCTCGTCCTCGTCGGCCTCGCTGTCGCTGTCGGCCACGTCCTCGACCACCGGCTCGGGCGTGGGCTCGTCGAGCAGATCGTTGAAGCCGACAATGATTTCGGCCAGACGCTTCTTGCCGGCCTTGTGCTGCTCGTAGTCCTCGAGGATCGAGGCGATGGTGCCCGGGAACGAGGCCAGCGCGGCCTGCATCTGGCCCAGGCCCTCCTCGATGCGCTTGGCGATGGCGATTTCGCCCTCGCGGGTCAGCAGCTCGACCGTGCCCATCTCACGCATGTACATGCGCACCGGGTCGGTGGTGCGGCCACCCTCGGCGTCCAGCCCGCTCAGCGCGGCGGCGGCTTCCTCGGCGGCGGTCTCGTCCACCTCGCGGCCGCTGGCGGCTTCGCCGGCCAGCAGCAGGGATTCGGCGTCCGGCGCGACTTCGTGCACCTGGATGCCCAGGCCGTTAATCATGCCGATGATGTCTTCGATCTGTTCGGGATCGACGACGTCGTCGGGCAGGTGGTCATTGACCTCGGCATAGGTCAAATAACCCTGCTCCAGGCCCTTGCTGATCAGCTGCTTGAGTTCGGACTGGGGGGCCTGACGTTCGTTGGCCATGGGCTGCGCCACCACGGTGGTTGGAAGGTGAACCAAGCATTATACCAGCGCGGACGGCTTCCATCGGGAAAACCGGCCGGCGCGCCCGCTGGCGGCGGTTCAGGCCCGCAGCAGGAAGGTCACCGGGCCGTCGTTGACCAGGCTGATCACCATATGGGCACCGAACCGGCCGGTTTCCACCCCCGGTGCGTGTTTTTGCCGGCACGTTGCCAGCAGTCGGTTGAACACGGGTTCAGCCAGCGCGGGTGCGGCGGCGGTGCTGAAACCCGGGCGCATGCCGCTGGCGGTGTCGGCCGCCAGGGTGAACTGGCTGACCAGCAGCAGGCCGCCGCCGGTGTCGGCCAGGCCGAGGTTCATCCGGCCCTGCGCGTCGGCGAAGACCCGGTAGCCGAGCAGGCGTTCGGCCATGCGCGCCACCTGCGCATCGCCGTCGCCGGGCTCGACGCCGACCAGCGCCAGCAGGCCGGGACCGATGCGGCCGATGACCTCGCCATCGACACTGACACTGGCTTGGGTGACACGCTGGATGAGGGCGAGCATGGGGGGCGTTCCAGGTAGCGCGTGGCATGCACGCGGGATGGCAGCGATTGCGACGACGACGCGCCGCACGTGGATGGCATGACGGTTGCGCAGGCCGGTGCCGGTAAAGCTAGCAGAGCCCAGCGGCTACACTTCGGCGGATGACCGCATTCGCCGCCCGCCTGCTGTACCTGCTCGCTGCCGCCCTCGCCCGCCTGCCCTGGCGCTGGCTGGTGCGACTGGGCGATGCGCTGGCGCGTTGGCTGGTGCGGCGCAACCGGCGCGAAAGCCGGGTCACCCGGCGCAACCTCGAACTGGCCTATCCGGCGTTGCCGGCGCCCGAGCGCGAGGCGCTGCACGATGCGATCCTGCGCACCACCGCGCGCCAGCTGCTGGAGACCCTGCGCCTGTGGACGCGGCCGCATGCGCGCAACCTGCAGCTGTTGCGCGCGCAGCACGGCGTGGATCTGTTCGACGCGGCACTGGCCAGTGGCCGCGGGCTGATCGTGGCCGCGCCGCACTACGGCAACTGGGAACTGCTCAACCAGTGGCTGGCGGCGAAGACGCCGCTGGCGGTGCTGTACGCGCCGCCCGATTCCAAGGTGGGCGAGGCCTTCCTCAACCTGGTCCGTGCCGCTCCCGGCGCCGACGCGGGCCGCGTCACCCAGGTGCGCGCCGATGGCCCGGCCGCCGTGCGCCATCTGTTGAAGCTGCTCAAGGACGGCGGCGTCACCGGCATCCTCCCCGACCAGCAGCCCAAGCGTGGCGACGGCGAATTCGCGCCCTTCTTCGGCCTGCCGGCGCTGACCATGACCCTGCTGCCGCGGCTGGCGGCGCGCACCGGCGCCACGGTGCTGTATGCCTATTGCGAACGCGTGGGCGATGCGGGCGACGAGCCGGCCTTCGAGCTGCACATCGAACCGGCGGCGGCAGCGGTGTCCGACCCGGATCCGCAGGTGGCGGCCGCCGCGCTCAACGCGGACATCGAACGCATCGCGCGGCGCGACCCGGCACAGTACCAGTGGACCTACAAGCGTTTTTCCCTCCGACCCGACGGCGCGGCCAATCCGTATTGGCCCGACTGCTACTGAAGGCCCACGCATGCGCGGCACACACGAATCCACCGCTTCCACCGAAGGCGCCGACCCCGATTGGCGGCCGCTGCCGCCGCGCGCCCGCGGGTTGATGGCGCTGAACGGTGCCCTGCAGCTGGCGATCCCCGGCGCGGTCCTCGGATTCGTGCTGGGCAACGTGCTGGCCAGTGGGCTGGATCTGCCGATGGCGTGGTCGGGGCGCGTGACCGGCGTGGTGCTGCCGCTGCTGGCGGCAGCCGGCCTGGGGGCGTGGCTGGGGTTGCGCCGCCATCGCCATACGCACTGGCGCCATGACGCCCAAGGCCTCGCCCTGCGCCGGGGGCGGCTGTGGTGGCGGGAGACGCGGGTACCGGCCACCCGGGTGCAGCACCTGGACGTGACCCGCGGCCCGCTGCAACGCAGCCGCGACCTGGCTACCCTGGTGGTGCACACCGCCGGCACCCAGCACAGCACGCTGAAGCTGGCCAACCTCGATGCCGGTGACGCCGAGCGCCTGCGCGATGCCCTCGGCCGGCAGATCGACCATGACGACGACGCCTGAGCCGATGGTGACGGGCAGCGCTCCGCCCACCGTCCACGCGGCGGAGCGCCGCCTGCACCCGATGTCGTGGCTGTTCGTGCTGCTGGCCCAGCTCAGGCAGTTCGTGGTGCCGCTGGTGGCGCTGCTGGTGTTCGGCCGCGGCGACCGCAACGAACTGTGGCCGCTGATCGGTGTCGGCGTGCTGGTGCTGGCCGCCGTGTGGCAGTACTTCACCTTCCGCTACGGCGTGGCCGGCGACGCGCTGCTGGTGCGCAAGGGCCTGCTGGAGCGCAGCGTGCGCGTCATCCCCTTCGCCCGCATCCACAACGTGGCGCTGCAGCAATCGCTGCTGCACCGGTTGTTCGGCGTGGCCGAGGTGCGGCTGGAATCGGCCGGCGGCAAGAAGCCGGAAGCGGAAATGCGCGTGCTGAAGCTGGACGATGCCTTGGCGCTGGAACAGCTGGTGCGCCACCGCGGCCAGGCATCGGCGGTCGATGAGGTCGGCGCGCCATCGACGCCCGCAGTGCCCGAGGCCACCACGCTGCTGCAGTTGCCGCTGGGCGAAGTGGTGCGCCATGGCCTGGTCTCCAATCGCGGCCTGATCGTGGTCGGTGCCGGCGTCGCCGGCCTGTCGCAGATCAGCCCGCGGCTGCTGCCCAACCTGTTCGAACGCTGGGGCGAAGTGCTGTTCGGGTATGCGGGCAGCCACGACTTCGGCATCGCCGGGTATGCACTGGCCGCGGCCAGCCTCGCGGTGCTCGCGGTGGCCCTGCTGCGCCTGCTTTCGGTGCTGCTGTCGCTGCTGCAGTACTACGGGTTCACCCTGCGCGAATCCGGTCGCCGGCTCACCGTGGAACGCGGCCTGCTCGCGCGCTGGCGCACCAGCGCCTCACGCCGGCGCATCCAGGCGTGGACGCTTTACGAAGGGCTGACGCATCGCCTGTTGCGGCGGCGCAGCCTGCACGTGGACACCGCCGTGGCCGAGGAGCAACAGCAGCAGCGCGCACTGCGCGAACTGGCGCCCATCGCCACGCCGCAGGCCTGCGACCGGCTCATCGCCCACCTGTTGCCGAAGGCGGACTGGGCTGGACAGGCGTGGCGACCGATCCCGGTGCACAACTGGTGGCGGCTGTTCCTGCCCGGCATGCCGTGGATCCTCGTGGTCGGCGGTGTGGCGGGCTGGCGCTTTGGCGCGTGGGGCCTGCTGGCCGTGCCCTGGCTGGCGTGGAGCGCTTACGCCGCGCGCCAGCATGCACGGCGTGCGGCGTACGCGGTCAATGACCAGCTGGTGGCGGTGCGCGGCGGCTGGTGGAGCCGCTGGTGGCGCTTCGCCGAGATCGACAAGCTGCAGGCGGTGTCGCTCAGCGTGTCGCCGCTGGATCGCCGCTGCGGCACGGCGACGCTGTGGCTGGACACGGCCGGTGCGACGCCGATGGGGCCATCGTTGCGGATCCGCTTCCTGCCCACCGACGAGGCGCGGGCGCTGCACGACACGCTGGCGGCGACGCTGTCACGGCGGCCGCTGCGCTGGTGACGGTTGTACTGGTGACCGTTGTACTGATTGCGGTTGTGCTGGCTGCCGTTGTGCTGCCCGCCGCTGCGGCGCTTACGCCGGACCCCAGTAGCCAATCCGGCGGCGGATCTTCAGCTTCCGCCACAGGTTGAGCGGCTTGCGCCGCAACGTCGCAACCCCGCCATTGGCGACGAAGGCATCGATGGCGTCGAGGATCCGCTCGCTGGAGCGGCCGTCGTAATACGGGTGGATGCTGTCGGCATACGCGCGCACCGCGGCCATCAGTTCCGGCGGCCGCGACAGCGCGCGCGCGATCGCCGGTTCGAACTGCGCCGGGTCGTCGATGTCGATCAGCTGCGGCCCCGGGCGACGGTTCTTGAACGTCACCACCGGCTTGCCGGTCAGCAGGAACTCGTTGAGCGCCGACGAGGTGTCGGAGCACATCATGTCCACCTGCGGGAACAGCTCCAGGATGTTGTCGTTGTCGGCGAAGCGCAGGTGTTCGTTCTCCAGCGCGCGGTACCTGGCCACCGTCTCCGGGGTCATCTTCGGGTGGAAGGTCACGATCCAGCGCCAGCGCCCGTCGCGCGACAGCCGCTTGACCTCCTCGTACAGCGTTTCCGCCGCGCTCCACGAAGGCGAGAACGTGGAGTGATACAGGATCACCGGCGGCTCGCGCACCACCGGCAACGGACCGGCGATCTCGCGCATGAAGGGGTCGAGCTTGGGCCAGCCGGTCTCGGTCACCGCGAAATGGCCGACGCGGTCGGCGATGGCACGGAACTGCGCGGTGTCGCGCGGGCCGGTGGTGCAGTACAGGTCGAAGAAGCCGCGGATGTAGATGTGGCGCGGCTTGCCGGCGTCGAAACCGTGGAAGGTCTCCACCTTCACCCCGGGGAAGAAGTGCGGCACCGCGTTGCTGGAGGTGATCACCGCCAGCGGGTTCCAGCGGCGCACTTCGTCGACGCTGAGCAGGCGTTCGCCCTCCACCAGATCCTCGGCGCCGGGGCCATCGAAGAACCATGCGGCCTCGTCGCCGCGCGCGCGGATGGCCGCCTGCAGCGGGCGCAGGATCGCCAGTGCGTAGCGTTCGGAACCGTAGAGGAGGTAATGCTTGGCCATGGTCAGCGTTCGAGTCGATAGCGGATCAGTTCGGCCTGGGCGAGGGCCACGGAATCGGGGTTGCGGCGCATCTCGAAATAGCGCAGCCGCTTGTAGGCGGCGTAGGTCGCGGCGGTGTGCGCCACGGCGAAGCCGCGCCAGCCGTCGAGGAAGGCGAGCCGCAACAGGTAGTCCTTGAGGAAGGCCGCGATGAACACCAGCGGCAACTGCCACATCCGCACCGGCTTGCCCTTTTCCAGCCAGTCGCGGCACTTCAGTTCGGCGTAGCGCAGCACCTTGAGCTGCTTGTGCACCAGGGTCGGGTTGTGCAGGTGGTGGAAGGGCGCGGCGAAGTCCACCGTCGACCCCTCCCAGCGCAGCGATTCGTGCACACGCACGTCGGCCCAGCGCGCGCGGCCGCGGTGGTACAGCCGCGCCATCCGCTCGCCGACCATCGGCCGGTACCAGCGCATCGGCGCGCCCATGTAGTAGGTGCTGCGGCGCAGGATGCCGACGGCGGCGGCGCCGGCCATCACCGTCGGCAGGCGACGTTCCAGTTCGGCCGCCAGCTCGGGGGACAGGTATTCGTCGGCGTCGAGCACCAGGATCCAGTCGTGCGTGGCCTGGGTGGTCGCGAAATTGCGCTGCGGGCCGAATCCCAGCCACGGCTGCTGCACTACCTTCGCCCCGTGGCGGGTGGCAATCGCCACCGTGTCGTCTGTGCTGCCGCTGTCGACCACGATCTTCTCGGCGGCGAACGGGACACTGTCGAGGCAGCGCGCGATGTGCCCGGCCTCGTTGTAGGTGATGATGACCAGGGAAATCGGCAGCGTGGGCATCGGCGCATGGTACCCGATCCATCCGGCCACCCGTTCGTGACCGCGATTCATGACCGGTTACGCGGGATGCCGCAGGATACGCAGCATCCAGGCGGGGGTGTCCACGCCGGGGCCGCCGCCAGGGAATGCCGCCGTGAAAACCAGCCTCGTCATCACCACCTACAACTGGAAGGAGGCGCTGGCCGCGGTGCTTGCCGGCGTCGCGCGACAGACGCGCCTGCCCGACGAGGTGGTGGTCGCCGACGACGGCTCGCGACCGGACACCGCCGCGATGCTGGCCGACGTCGCCCGCACCTTCCCCGTGCCGCTGCGGCACGCGTGGCAGGAGGATGCCGGCTTCCGCGTGGCGCGCGCGCGCAACCGCGCGATCGCCGCATGCACGGGCGAGTACGCGCTGCTGCTCGATGGCGACATGGTGCCGCACCCGCTATTCGTGGCCGACCACCTCGCGGCCGCCCGCCCGGGCGGCTTCGTGCAGGGGTCCCGCGTGCTGACCGGTCCGGCGTTGCGCGAACGCATGCTGGCGCACCCCGGTTGGCAGCCGCGATGGTGGTCCGCCGGCATACAGCGGCGGCGCAATGCACTGCGCTTGCCCATGCTGTCGAAGGCCTGGCTCGCACTCCACCGCGACGGCCGGCCGCATGCGATCAAGACCTGCAACCAGGGCTGGTGGCGCAAGGACCTGCTGCAGGTCAACGGTTTCGACGAACGGATGGAGGGCTGGGGCCGCGAGGACGTGGAGCTGGCGTGGCGGGCGCACCATGCGGGACTGCATTGCAGGCCGCTGCGCTATGTCGCACTCGCCTACCACCTGCACCACCAGGAACGCCACCAGGACGGGGCCAGCCCCAACGACGGCATCCTCGCCCAGACCCGGGCCACGCACAGCACCCGCTGCCAACGCGGACTCGACCAGCACCTGGCCGCGTTCGCGGCGCGCCCGTTACCGGACCTGCGGCTGGCCTGACGCGCACATCGCGGCGGCCGGCACCAGCCACCATTCGCGCCGGTTGGAGATGCCCAGGTTGATCGCGCGGCTGCGGTCGATGCAGTCATCGAGAGCGGTAGCCTCCACCTGCAGCCAGCGCGTGGCCGGCGCCTGGGCCTGCCAGGCGCGGGCGTCGCGCAACTGCTCGTCGAACGGGCGCAGGAAGCCGAAGGTCTTCGCCGGCCGGTCGGCCATCAGCAGGTTCTGCTCCTTCCAGCCCACCAGCCCCAACTCCGCGTCCGGCCCGATGCGCGCGCCGGTGGCCTGCATCAGGCCACGCGCGGAACTGGCGTCGTTGAGCAGCGGGTAGCCGATGAGGCTGACGCCCACCCACAGTCCCGCCAGCACCCAGACCAGCGCCGCCACGCCGCGTCGTGCACGCAGCCACGCCACCGCCGCCAGCCCGAACGCGCCGATCGCCAGCAGCATCGCGCCCAGCGGATCGGCCCCGTGCGCGACGCCGCGCGCCTCTTCCAGGGTGCGCTCGAAGCCCGGCTCGCCCCACACCACCATCGCGCCGGCGATGGCCAGCAGCGCCGACAGCGCCAGGGCGAGGCCGAAGGCGATCCGCCGCGGCCACGCCTTCGCCAGCACATCGTGCAGGTACGGGCCCATCGCCAGGCACAGCATCGGCAGCGCGGGCATGATGTACACCTCGCGCTTGCCGCTGCTGAGGCTGAAGAACACGATCACCAGCAGCACCCACGCGAGCGGCAGCAGGATGCGCGCATCGCGCGCGCGCAGCGCATCGCGCCACGGCCGCAGCATCCACGGCAGCACGGCCACCGTCGGCAGCCATTGGGTCAGCGCCACCTGGATGAAATACCAGGCCGGCTGGTGGTGGTGCCACGGATCGGCATAGCGCTTGGCGGTCTGCTTGAGTAGGATGTTGTCGGCGTAGGCGCGCAGCGCCGGGTCGTCGCTGGCGTTGACCGCCAGCAGCATCGGCAGCAGCCACAGCGCCAGCGGCAACAGCAACGCCACCGGCCCCAGCCAGAACTTCGCGCTGCGCATCGTGGCGATGCCGCTCCAGCCGCGCCACTGCGCCCACGCCGCGGGCAGCAGCACCAGCAACGCGACCACGCCCACGCCCTTGGTGATCACGCCCAGGCCCGCGGCGAACCAGCCCAGCGACCAGAAACGCCAGTCCGGCCCGCGCAGCAGGTGGCGCAGCAGCGAGTACACCGACAGGGTGATGAAGAAGGTGACCGTCGGGTCGATCTGTGCGCGCTTGGACTGCCAGGTGAACTGCAACGCCAGCAGCAGCGCCCAGGCGGCGTAGTGGCCGGCCTGCGCCGACCACAGTCGGCGGCCAAGGTCGCGCACCAGCCACAACGTGCCCAGCGACGCGAGCAGCGAGGGCAGCAGGAACGCGATCCGCAGGTTGCCGGTGACCGCGTAGAACGCCGCCTGCAGCCACATGAACAACGGCGGCTTGTCCGGGTACAGCTCGTCGCCGCGCATCGGAAACAGCCACTGGCCGCTCTCCACCATCTGCCGCGCCACCAGCGCGAAGCGCGGCTCGTCGGCCGGCCACGGGTCGCGCAGGCCGAGGCCGGCAAACAGGATCACCGTGGCCGTGAGCCAGAACAGCCAGGTGTCGCGGGACTCGTCGTTCTTCAGGGCAAGGGGCGTGCGCATCGGTGGATGATACTGGTGCATGGGCACGGACCCCATGACATCCGGATCCGAGCGGTGCCAAACCCGGTCCAGCTGGCGGAATTCATCACGTTTCCAGCGCACCCGCGGTCACGCGGCGACACGGCGGTCAACCTGCAGGTCAGCCCGCTCTGCGAATCCGCGCGTAGAAGAAACCGTCGCCGCCGTCCTCGCCGGGCAGGCGCTGGTGGCCGGCATAGCGGCCATCGACGGGCACCGGGCGACCGAAGCGCGCGTCCAGCGGGTCCAAGACCGCATCCGGGGTGCGCGCGAGGAATGCGGCGACCTGCTCGGCGTTCTCCGCGTGGAGGATCGAACAGGTCGCGTAGAGCAGCACGCCGCCGGGCGCGATCGTGGTCCACAGTGCGTCGAGCAGCTGCGCCTGCACCGCGGTCAGCGTGGTCAGGTCGGAGGCGCGACGATGCAGCAGCACGTCCGGCTGGCGGCGCACGATGCCGGTGGCCGAGCACGGCGCGTCCAGCAGCACCGCATCCACCGGCTCGCCGTCCCACCATGCCTGCACACTGCTGGCATCGGCGGCGACCAGCCGCGCGCGGTCGGCCAGGCCCACGCGGCGCAGGCTGTCGTGCACGCGCTGCAGGCGCGCGGCATCGATGTCCAGCGCGGTCAGGCGCAGGCCCGGCTCGCGCTCCAGCAGGTGCGCGGCCTTGCCGCCGGGCGCGGCACACGCATCGACCACGCGCGCGCCGGCCGGCAGCACCAATGCATCGGCCACGCGCTGCGCGGAGGCATCCTGGATGGACACCGCGCCTTCGGCGAAACCCGGCAACACCGCGACCGCCACCGGCACGTCCAGGCGCACCGCATCGGGCAGGCCGGGATCGATGGCGTGGGCGATGCCGGCCTCGTCCAGCCGTGCGAGGTAGGCATCGCGCGATTGCACACGGCGGTTGACCCGCAACCACATCGGCGGCGTCACCGCACCTGCGTGGAAGATCGCCTCCGCGTCATCAGGCCAGTCGGCAGCGATGCGCTCGCGCAGCCAGCGCGGCCAGTGCGCCTGCATTTCCGCCACCGGCACGCCCTCGCGTTGCGCGCGGCGCAGCAAGGCGTTGACCAGGCCCGCCTGGTGGCGGCGGCCGATCAGGCGTGCGGCTTCCACCGTTTCCGCCACCGCCGCATGCGCGGGCAGGCCCAGCGGGTCGAGTTGGGCGAAGCCGACGAACAGCAGCGCGCGCAGCGGCTGGTCGCGCTTGCCCAGCGGGCGCGGGATCCACGCGTCGAGCGCGGCCTGGTAACGCGCGGGCTGGCGCAGCACGGCGAAGCAGATGCTCTCGACCAGTGCGCGGTCGCGCGGGTCGGGCAGCGTGGGCAGGTGCGCGCCCAGCTCGGCCTTCAGCGAGCGCCCCTGGTGCAGCACCGCATCGAGGATGCGGGCGGCAAGCGCGCGCGGTGCGGCGCCGCTCATGCGCTCCTCAGGTCCGGGCGCCCGTTGAGGTAATCAGCGGCGGTGATGGCCTTGCCGCCATCACGCTGCAGCACGCGGATGCGCAGCGCGCCTTCGCCGCAGGCCACGTCCAGTCCTTCGCGGCCGGCGCGCAGCAGGGTACCCGGCGCGGTGACGTGTGCTTCGTCCAGGGCCACCGCACCGTGCAGGCGCAGGCGCTCACCGGCGACCACCGCTTCGGCCATGGGCCATGGGTTGAAGGCGCGCACCTGGTTGGCCAGCTCGGTGGCCGGCCGCGACCAGTCCAGCCGCGCCTCGGCCTTGTCCAGCTTGTGCGCGTAGGTGACGCCTTCGGCGGGCTGCGGCCGTGGCACCGGTCGGATGCCGGCGCGCAGCAGGCCCAGGCCATCGGACAGCACGCGCGCGCCGAGTTCGGCCAGCCGGTCGTGCAGTTGTCCTCCGGTGTCGCTGGCGCCGATCTCCAGCGACTGCGACAGCAGCACCGGGCCGGTGTCCAGGCCCTTCTCCATCTGCATCAGGCACACGCCGCTTTCGGTATCGCCGGCCTCGATCGCGCGCTGGATCGGCGCCGCGCCGCGCCAGCGCGGCAGCAGCGAGGCGTGCACGTTCCAGCAGCCATGCGTGGGGATGTCGAGCACCGACTGCGGCAGGATCAGGCCGTAGGCGACCACCACCATCAGGTCGGGCTTGAGCGCGCGCAGCGCCGCCTTGGATTCGCCGCTGCGGAAGTTCTCCGGCTGCAGCACCGGAATGCCGCGCAGCAGCGCTTCGCGCTTGACCGGCGACGGGGTCAACTCGCGGCCGCGGCCGGCGGGCCGGTCGGGCTGGGTGTACACGGCGACCACTTCGCCCCGTTGCGCGGCGGCGCGCAGGCAGGGCACGGCGAAGTCGGGGGTACCGGCGAAGACGATTCTCATGGGTCAGCCAGGGTCCAGTTGGCGGTCGCAGGAGCGTATCCGCGTGAAAACGGGAAAAACGCCGGGTTCATGGCCATCCGCGCACGGGCGTTGCGTGGACCGGAATTCCCAGCGGACAAGGCACCTGGGCCGACGCGCCGCACGGAGCGGCAGCGACCCGTTCATCCGGCAACGATCACGCCGCCTTGTGCCGCTGCGCCTTGGCCAGCTTCTTGCGCACCATCTCGCGCTTGAGCGGCGAGAGGTAATCGACGAACAGCTTGCCATCCAGGTGGTCCATCTCGTGCTGGATGCACACCGCCAGCAGGCCGTCGACCGCCAGCTCGAACGGCTGGCCATCGCGGCCAATGGCCTTGACCGTGATCTGGTTGGCGCGGGTCACGTCGGCGAAGATGCCGGGGACCGACAGGCAACCTTCCTGATAGACCTGGTGGCCATCGGCAGCGGTGATCTCCGGGTTGATGAAGACCAGCGGCCGGTCCTTCTCCTCGGATACGTCTATCACCATGAAGCGCTGGTGCACGTCCACCTGGCTGGCCGCCAGGCCGATGCCCGGCGCTTCGTACATGGTCTCGAACATGTCGTCGAGCAGCCGCTGGAACTCCGCGCCGGTGATCCGGGCAGGGTCCACCGGCACCGCCCGGGTACGCAGGCGCGGGTCGGGGAACTCGAGGATGGGGAGCTGGGCCATGGCGGAAAAATGGGGGCGCTTGTCACAGACGCAAGCTTTATACGGACATTGTAGCGCCGTTGTGAGCCCTGCATGCTTGCAACCGCGTGCACCTTCTGGGCTATAGTGCCGGTGCCCTCATCGGCGCTGCCGCCCGGGGAAAACCTGCAAGGGGAATCAGGTAGATGGCTGCCATGTTTAAACCGATCCGTGCGGTGATGACCGCCGCGTTGCTGACGATCGCCACTTATGGTGTCGCTGCCGAGATGGCGGGGGGCCATCCCGACACGTACGTCGTGAAGCGGGGCGACACCTTGTGGGACATCGCCGGCAAGTTCCTGAAGCGCCCCTGGCTGTGGCCGGAGATCTGGCAGGCCAACCCGCAGATCCGCAACCCGCACCTGATCTACCCGGGCGACGTGATCTCGCTGGCCTACCTCAATCGCGTGGCGGTGCAGGAAGGCCCGCGCCAGGAAGCGCCGATCAACGCCATTCCGCTGGCCGACGTGGAGAAGTTCCTCAAGGACCTGCGCGTGGTCGACGAGTTCGAGCAGTTGCCGTTCGTGGCTGGCCTCGAGGACGACCGCCTGCGCAGCGCCGAAGGCCAGGTGGCTTACGTGCACGGCCTGGCCGACGCCCAGCCGGGCCAGCGCTACCTGGTGGTGCGCCCCACGCAGAAGTACGCCAGCATCGACCCGACCCGCTGCTGCGCCACCGAAGGCCGCCGCGGGACCGACCTGGACTTCAGCGGCCGCGCCAACATCGGCGTGGAGCGCCTGTGGGGCTACCAGATCCCGCACGGCGGCGGCGAGTTCCTCGGCCACGAGCTGATGCGCCAGAACACCGGCACCATCACCCGCGGCGTCGAAGGCCGCGCCGAAGCCTCCACCCTGCTGCTCGACCAGGGCGGCCGCGAGGTGCGCGTGGGCGACCGCCTGCTGCCGATCGAGGCCCAGCCGTACGACCTGCAGTTCATTCCTCACCCGCCGGCGCAGCAGATCGCCTACGGCAAGGCCAAGGTGCTGGCCGTGGCCGACATGCTGACCACCGGTGGTCCGCGTGACGTGGTCGCGCTGTCGGTGGGCACCCGCGACGGCGTCGACAACGGCACCGTGTTCTCGGCCTGGCGTCCGGGCAGCAACGCCCCGAACGTGGTCAAGGGTGGTGCAGAGCACGCCAACAAGGTCATGCGCTCCGGCCAGGGCATCCAGTTGCCCGACGAGTTCGCCAGCCACCTGATGGTGTTCCGCACCTTCGACAAGGTCAGCTACGCGCTGGTCATGGACGCGGTGAAGCCGACCCGCCTGGGCTACGAGCTCAAGCACCCGGACGCGGCCTACTGAAGCACCGGAATCGTCCTACACGGACCCGCGACGGCGCCCTAGGGCGCCGTCGTCGTTTGCGCCCCAGACTGGCGTGATGCACCCCGACGATACCGATGCCCTGCTGCGCCTGGTGGCCGCTGGCGGGCCTTCCGCTCCCCGCCGGCAACTGCTCGCCGCCCATGCGGGGCCGGCGACCGCGCTGGAGGCCGGCCCCCGCGCCTGGCGTGAGGCCGGACTGGGCGACGCACAGCAGGCCGCGCTGCTCGGCCCGCCCCCCCGCTCACTGGCACGCAGCCGCGAGTGGCTGCAGGAGCGCGAGCACCACCTGCTGGGCTGGCATGACCCCGACTACCCGGCGCTGCTGCGCCGCTCGCCCAGCCCGCCGCTGGCGCTGTTCGTGGCCGGCAATCCGGCGCTGCTGTGGCACCCCGCGGTGGCGGTGGTGGGCAGCCGCTCGCCAACCCCGGGCGGGCGCGACAACGCCACCGATTTCGCCCACGCGCTGGCGGCCTCCGGATGGGCGGTGGCCAGCGGACTGGCGGCCGGCATCGACGCGGCCGCGCACGAGGCCGCCTTGGCCGCCGGCGGCCTGACCCTGGCCGTGACCGGCACCGGCCCGGACGTGCCTTATCCGCGCAGCCATGCCGGCCTGCACGCGCGCATCGCCGCGCACGGCGCGGTGGTCAGCGAGCATCCGCCCGGGACCGGGCCGCAGCGCCAGCACTTCCCCAGCCGCAACCGCATCCTGGCCGGGCTGAGCCTGGGCACGCTGGTGGTGGAGGCCGCCGAGCGCTCCGGGGCGCTGATCACCGCACGCCAGGCCAGCGAGGCGGGCCGCGAGGTGTTCGCCATCCCGGGCTCGATCCACAACCCGCTCGCCCGGGGCTGCCATCGACTGATCCGGGAGGGGGCCGGACTGGTGGAGAACGCCGACGAGGTGGTCGCCGCACTGGCCCCGGTGGCCACGGAGCTGGCCGACGAGTTGCGCGCCCGGCTGGCCGCCCCCATCTCCGCTGGCCACCCCGCTGTCACATCCGGCGGTCAGGCTCGGGCCGGGGACTCAACCCCTGTTCAGCACGGAGGCCCCGCCGACGACCCTGACTACCAGAACTTGTGGCAGGCGCTCGGCCATGACCCAACCGGTATGGATCAGCTGGTCGAGCGGACCGGATTGACGGCCGCCCAACTGTCCTCCATGCTGCTCCTCATGGAGCTTGAGGGCCGGGTGTCGTCGAAACACGGCCGGTACTACCGCAACCGCTGACACCGTGCTTTTCCGCAGGGATCCGTCCGGTGGCAGTCCGCAACTCCAGCCCACCGCGCCGGTCCCGGCGCAGGCCGAGGGGAAATGAAAGAGAGCATCCTGGACGTCCTGCTGTACCTGTTCGAGCACTACTTCACCGACGATGCGGACCTGGTCCGCGACCGTGATTCGCTCCAGAGCGGTCCGCTGTTCGATGAGCTGGGGCAGGCCGGCTTCAGTCCCGCCGAGATCAACAAGGCCTTCGAATGGCTCGATGCCCTGGCGCAGCAGCGTCCGGCGCCGGAGCCGCGTCGCGCCGACGGTCCCACGCGCGTGTTCCACGGCCCGGAGCTGGACAAGCTGGACGTGGAGTGCCGCGGCTTCCTGCTGTTTCTTGAACAGCACGGCGTGCTGGATGCCGGCCAGCGCGAGCTGGTGCTGGACCGCGCCATGGCGCTGGACCAGGACGAACTGGACCTGGATGACCTGAAGTGGGTGGTGCTGATGGTGCTGTTCAACCAGCCCGGCAGCGAGGCCGCCTACGCCTGGATGGAAACCCAGATCTTCGCCGACGAACCCGAACTGGTGCATTGAACCGGCCGGGGTGACCCCATCGCCGGTTCGATCGGCAGGAGATCCTCGAGTCCCGGGTCAACCACCCACCCCTGGGCGGGTTGTCCGCCGTCACACCGGGATCACGTAACAGTCGCTGAGATCGCGGGCACCGCTGCCAAAGCCCGTGACCGCTGCCGCCAACCCGACACCGGTGGCTTGACAGCCGGCCACGGCGCGTGATTCCACTATATATAAGGAAACACCCCACGCCCGCGGCCAGACCCCGCGGGCGTCGCTACTTCAGCGGTTGCCACGGACAGGCCGGCGGCGACCCCCCATGCGGGCTCCCCCGGCCCGCGGAGACGTTCCATGGCCAAGAACCTCCTGATCGTCGAGTCGCCTGCCAAGGCCAAGACGATCAACAAGTACCTCGGCAAGGACTTCACCGTCCTTGCCTCCTATGGCCACGTCCGCGACCTGATCCCCAAGGAAGGCGCGGTCGATCCGGACCAGGACTTCGCGATGACCTACGAGGTCATCGAAAAGAATGAAAAACACGTCGATGCGATCGCCAAGGCGGCCAAATCCGCCGACCACCTGTTCCTGGCGACCGACCCGGACCGCGAGGGCGAAGCGATCAGCTGGCACATCGCGGAGATCCTGAAGGAACGCGGCCTGCTGAAGGACAAGTCGCTGCAGCGCGTGGTGTTCACCGAGATCACCCCGCGCGCGATCAAGGAGGCGATGCAGCAGCCGCGCGACATCGCTGGCAACCTGGTGGACGCGCAGCAGGCGCGCCGCGCGCTCGATTACCTGGTCGGCTTCAACCTGTCGCCGGTGCTGTGGCGCAAGATCAAGGCGGGGCTGTCCGCCGGCCGCGTGCAATCGCCCGCGCTGCGCATGATCGTGGAGCGCGAAGAGGAGATCGAAGCGTTCAAGGCGCGCGAGTACTGGACCATCGAGGCCGAGTGCGCGCACCCCAAGCAGGCGTTCACCGCCAAGCTCACCAAACTGGACGGCAAGAAGTTTGCCGCCGACACCGGCAAGCTGGACTTCACCCTGACCGACGGCGACAGCGCCGAGGCCGCGCGCCAGCGCATCGCCAAGGCCGCCGGCGGCGCGCTGCAGGTCACCGACGTGACCAGCAAGGAGCGCAAGCGCCGCCCCGCCGCGCCGTTCACCACTTCCACCCTGCAACAGGAGGCCGCGCGCAAGCTCGGCTTCACCACGCGCCGCACCATGCAGGTGGCGCAGAAACTGTACGAAGGCGTGGCGCTGGGCGACGAAGGCACCGTCGGCCTGATCAGCTACATGCGTACCGACTCGGTCAACCTGTCGGCGGAAGCCATTGCCGACATCCGCGACGTCATCGCGCGCGACTACGGCACCCGCGCGCTGCCCGACCAGCCCAACGTGTACAAGACCAAGTCGGCCAACGCGCAGGAAGCGCACGAGGCCGTACGCCCGACCTCCGCGCTGCGCACGCCAGCGCAGGTGGCGCGCTACCTCAGCGACGAGGAGCGCAAGCTGTACGAACTGATCTGGAAACGCGCCGTGGCCTGCCAGATGGTGCCGGCCACGCTCAACACCGTGTCGGTCGATCTGGCCGCGGGCAGCGAGCACAGCTTCCGCGTGTCGGGCACGACCGTGGTCGACCCGGGCTTCCTGGCGGTGTACGAGGAAGGCAAGGACAGCAAGGCGGCCGAGGACGACGACGAGGGCCGCAAACTGCCGGCGATGAAGCCCGGCGACCGTATCCCGCTGGAACGCGTGCACGCCGACCAGCACTTCACCCAGCCACCGCCGCGCTACACCGAAGCGTCGCTGGTGAAGGCGCTGGAAGAGTTCGGCATCGGCCGGCCTTCGACCTACGCGTCGATCATCCAGACGCTGCAGGGCAAGCAGTACGTGCTGCTGGAAAGCCGCGCGTTCCGCCCGACCGACGTCGGCCGCGCGGTGTCGAAGTTCCTCAGCGCGCACTTCACCAACTACGTGGACTACGACTTCACCGCGCGACTGGAGGACGAGCTGGACTCGGTCTCGCGCGGCGAAGAAGACTGGGTCGCGCTGATGGAGAAGTTCTGGACCCCGTTCAAGGGCCTGGTGGAAGAGAAGAAGACCACGCTGGACAAGGCCGACGCCGGCAGCGTGCGCGTGCTGGGCGCCGATCCCGCGAGTGGCCGCCCGGTCAGCGCGCGCATCGGCAAGTACGGCCCGCTGGTGCAGATCGGCACTGTCGAGGACGAGGAGAAGCCGCGTTTCGCATCGCTGAAGCCCGGGCAGAGCATCTACACGCTGGCGCTGGACGAGGCGCTGGAACTGTTCAAGATGCCGCGCAAGCTGGGCGAAAGCGCCGGACAGGAAGTCAGCGTGGGCATCGGCCGCTTCGGCCCGTTCGCCAAGCGCGGCACGACCTATGCCTCGCTGGCCAAGGAAGACGACCCGTACTCCATCGGCCTGGAACGCGCGGTGTTCCTGATCGAGGAGAAGGAAGAGATCGCGCGCAACCGCATCATCAAGGAGTTCCCGGGCAGCGACATCCAGGTGCTCAATGGGCGCTTCGGCCCGTACCTGAGCGATGGCCGGCTCAACGGCAAGATCCCGAAGGACCGCGACCCGGCTTCGCTGACGCTGGATGAAGTGACCCAGCTGATGGCCGAGACCGGCAAGCCGGGGCGCGGGCGTTTTGGCAAGAAGATGGCCGCGAAGAAGGCGCCGACCAGGAAGGCGGCCAAGACAACCACCGAAGGTGCTGCCGCGCCGGCCAAGAAGACTGCGAAAAAGGCGGTGAAGAAGGCCATGGGCAAAGTCGCCAGCAAGGCGGTGAAGAAGTCCGCGGCGAAGACCTCCGCGAAGCCCCCCGCCAAGGCCCCGGCCAAGGCGGCCAAGGCGGCCAAGGCGAGCACCGCTGCAAAGAAGGCGGCGAAGAAGTCGACACGCAAGGCCGTCGCGACCGACGACGACGCGCCGTTCTAGGAAACGGGCATCGCGTTGGCGCGTCGGCGCGAAAACGCCCGGCGGGCGATGCATGCCTTCCTGCGACCGCGCACCGTGCCGGCCGCCAACACAACGTCCCCGGAGTGCCCCCGATGGTGAGCAGCGATCACAGCGACACCGTGCCGGCCACCGTGGACGCGTTGCGTCGCGGTGGCGTGGCGGCCTACCCGACCGAGGCGGTGTGGGGCCTGGGCTGCGACCCGTTCAACGAGGCGGCGGTGATGCGGCTGCTGACCATCAAGCAGCGACCGGTCGACAAGGGTCTGATCCTGATTGCCGCCGACCCCGCCCAACTGGCGGTGCTGGTGGACTGGGCCGCACTGCCCGAGGACCGCCGCATTGCGGTACTGGCCAGTTGGCCCGGCCCCAACACCTGGACCGTACCGGTGACCCCCGTCGTACCCGCATGGATCCGCGGCGCGCACGCCAGCGTGGCCGTGCGCGTCAGCGACCACCCGACCGTCGTCGCCTTGTGCCACGGCTTCGGCGGGCCGCTGGTGTCCACCAGCGCCAACCTGACCGGCCGCCCCCCCGCCTTCCATCGTGATGCGCTCGATCCCGCCCTGCTGGCGCTGCTGGATGCGGTGTGCGAAGGCGAAACCGGCGGCCTGGCGTCGCCAACCGCGATCCGCGACGCGCGTACCGGGGCTGTACTGCGCGGCTGATGCCCCCCAGCGGCTACCGGCCGGCCCGTCATGGGCGCAAGATGGGCCCATGCGCCCGGCCCTGCTGCTGACCCTGATGCTGCTGACCCAGCCCTTGGTGACGCCCGCGCATGCGGGCGAGATCACCGTGTATCGCTGCACCGATGCCAATGGGCGCGTCAGCCTGCGTGATACCCCCTGCCCGGGTGGCCAACAGCAGACCACGCGCGAGATGCTGCGGCCGAAAGACCCGCCACCGCGGGCCGCCACCGCGCCCGCCGCCACGACCACACCCGCCGCCGCGCCCCCCCCTCAGCCACCGCGCGTAGTGGTGGTGCGCAACCCGGAACCGGTGTACGAATGCATCACCCCCGATGGGGAGCGCTATACCTCACCCAACGCGGATGGCAACCCACGCTGGGTGCCGCTGTGGACGCTGGGGTACCCCACGTATCCCATTGATCCCGGTCACCGGGGCGGCGTGCACGGCCGCGTCGATATGGGCGGAGGCTCGGTACGCGGCCGCGTGGAGTTCGGCGGCCATGCACCACCGCGCCCACCGCTCGTGCGGCCCACCCCGCCCCCGTCCGACACGGTCGCCGCCTTTCCTACCGGCACTTGGATCCGCGATGCCTGCACGCGGCTGCCCCAGGCCGAAGTCTGCGCCCGCCTGCGCGACCGCCGGCATGCACTGGACCGTCGATACAACAGCGCCCTGCAGAGCGAGCGGCACCGCATCACCGACGAGCAACGGCTGATCGATGCGCAGTTGGACGAAGATTGCGACGGGGGTTGAGGGCCGCCGGTCGCCCGCCGCGCCGTATCGATGCGTTATTGGGATAGCTAGAAGATAACGTCGAGTGGGTTGGTGGGATCAGGATGGCATCTACGGGCAACAAGCTTCAACGAGAACCACGCCACATCGCCCTGATATCCGTGCGTTTTTCGGGTGATAAACGTTATTCCGGCACATTTGAGTGATAACGCGGCGCTCCGTAGCGTCCCGGGATGGGAGTGGCTCGGCCTAACCCGCTGCTTTCATGGGGAAACTCTCGCGTTGACAGTGCGAGGCCGCGCTCTGACCATGCGGTGATATCGTCCCGATATGGGATCTAATTAGTGTTAGGCCCCACGATGAGCGTTCTTCTGCTACTTGCCTTTTCCGCCAGTCCCGCCGTTGATCTCCCTCAGGAAGTCAGCTCCTTTGTGGCTGACCGCGAATCGTGCGAGCACTTTCGCCAAGAGCCAACCGAGGGAGAATCGCCAGAGCAGAAAGCTCGCCGGACCTTTGTTCTCGAGAGCCTAGAGATCTACTGCGCCGGCACAGATCGAAGGCTTGCCGTGCTCAAAAGGCGCTACGCTGACAACCCCAAGGTCATGTCGGCTCTGAGTAAGTATGAGCCGGCTATTGAGGGTCCGCAGTGTGGGCCCTAACAGATCGTTCAAGTCGAAGCTCAATCGCTTCGCGCTTGAGCTCGACTTAACTCCAGGTGTTAGCTGCACAGGGGGAAATATGCCGTACTTGAGGTTGTTCGTTGCTTTTGCCGTAGTAGCCGCATGGTGTAGCACTGGGTTCGCTGCCCCGGGCGCAACAACCAAGCTCGTGTGCCCAATGAAAGACCATAATGGCCAGAGTTCCTTCACGGCCGAAATCACGCTCGATGAGGCTAACGGACGCGTTTCAATGGGAGCATTGAAGCTTCCGGCGGTGTTCTCTTCCGCGGAGGTCACTTGGAACATCGACACGCCAAGCGGCCCACCGGGTGGTTTTGAACAGCGCTTGAATCGCTACTCTGGCGAGTTCGTGGTTTCTTTCGTAAATCCAACCACGGGGCATCGTCTCGTGCCGCATTCCGGGGTGTGCCAGCCTGCGGCGGAGTCTAAGCGCCGCTTCTAGCTGGCTGTGCAGCTAACAATTCGTCCAAGCCGACGCTGCTTCGCAGCGCGGCTTAACTCAGGTGTTAGGTGCCGCTTGGAGTCTGTCGCAACGTGAATGATGTAACGCCCAGCGAACCCGTTCCTGCCGTCAAGGATGAGTCGCCCGAGCGGGCAATCCCTACCGCATGGAGACCAGCGTTCCGAGCCATAGTGGCTGCGTTTCTCGCGGGCGACTTCGCGCTAAAGGCTGGAGTGACTGGTGTAGAGCCCATTCCGGAGGAAATCGCGGCTCACATCCGCAGCTATATCGCGGACTATGGCGCTACGCTTACCGCTCTTCCAGAAGACACTTGGGCCTCGTCGGTCTGCATCTGGTACGGCGATCACTGGAAAGCACTTGTAGACCTCTGGACGGCCGAAGAAGGTCGGAGTGACTTGGTGCTGCACGCAGACGTGACAGAGGCAGGCCCCGGCTTCAGCATTCGGGTT
Organism: Aerolutibacter ruishenii; assembly: GCF_007830115.1. Taxonomy (GTDB): domain Bacteria; phylum Pseudomonadota; class Gammaproteobacteria; order Xanthomonadales; family Xanthomonadaceae; genus Aerolutibacter; species Aerolutibacter ruishenii. The sequence continues at coordinate 474,931 of NZ_VLKP01000001.1, forward strand.
AGTTTGGTCTATGTGCCATAGCTCGGCGGCACCTAACAATTCGTCCAAGCCGACGCCACTTCGTGGCGCGGCTTAACTCAGGTGTTAGGCGGCTATGCGAGCACTATCAGTTCTGTTGATTCTTCTAGGACTAGTCAGCTCGCTAGTGCTTTCCACGTACCTTGGACGGCTCTACGAACGAACGCGACCAACCCTCCCAGACCAAGACACTGGGCTCATCCATGAGATTCATCCGGTACGTGGAGGAAAGACCGTCTATGTCTCGCAAACCGAGTACTGGTTACAGTTTGGCTCGTGGTGGGGTGGCATCCTTATCAGCGTCGCAGGCGGGGCACTTTTGGGGCGTGCAATGCGGAAGCCAGGAGGCGCAGCCTAACAATTCCCTAGGGAGCTTCCCGTCAACCCCGGCAAAGCAACGCTATCGCCTTTAGCTTGAAGGCCCTTGCTGGTCACGTGTTGTACTGCGCTTGCGGTGTTGCCCGTCAGTGCGTTGGCGGCATCAGTGCCAGACTGCGTTTCCCTAGCCGGTCTTGTTGGACGCCAGCTGCTCGCCCGGACCTCTGTATAAACCGCACCCGAAGGCCTCGCTCATTGACCGGTCTCACCCATGGGCGGGGATCAGCCGCGGCATGTGGACGGTGCCAACTTGTTAGTCAGGCTCTCTTCGGGTCGGTCTGACCTGTTGCCCTACCTTTCGCTCTGGCGGTGGAACGGGGTTACGTGGCTCAGTTGCGCGGTCGCTTGCTCCGCGGCCGCTGCACCATCAGGTGCTTGAGCCAGGCGTTCGGGTCGTACTCCTCGCCACGTGCCAGCATTGCCCACAGCTGGCGCGCGTGTTTGTTGGCAATGGCCACCACCACCTTGCCGAACGGCAGGCGGGCGGACAGGTCGCGAATCCAAAGCTGCTCGGACGTCGCACGCTCGGGCGAAACGGCCTTGGCCCGCTGCAGACTGCTGCGCGCCCCCTGGATCAGCAGGGTGCGCAGGTAGCGATCGCCATTGCACGTGATGGGCCCAAGAATGGTCTTGCCGCCCGTGGACGACTGCTTCGGCACCAGCCCGAGCCACGCGGCCATCTGCCGGCCGTTCTTGAACTCGCGGGCATCGCCCACCATCGCCACCACGGCGTCGGCGGTCAGCGGTCCGATGCCCACCAGCTGCTGCACGCGGACGCAGCGCGCATCGGTGCGTGCCTGCGCCAGGATTTGCCGGTCACACTCGGCCAGGCATTCGCGCAGCTGCTGCCAATGGGCTGCATGCTGGTCCAGCAACGGCACCAGCATCGGCGGCAAGGCCGAACGAATCGCAGGGTCCACCAGGGCGCGCTTCAAGGCCGGATCGTTCCGCGCCACCGCAATGCCAAACTCGGCCAATAGACCGCGCAACCGGTTGCTGGTGGCCAGGCACTCGGTCTTGTAGCCCTCGCGAACCCGGTGCCACGCCAACCGCGCCTGCTGCGCCTCGTCCTTGACCGGCACGAAGCGCATGTTGCCCTGCCGCGCAGCCGTGGCGATCGCCTCAGCGTCGTTGCGGTCGTTCTTGGTGGCCCGGCTCTTGCGGAACGGCGCCACGAACTGCGCCGCCATCAAACGCGGTTGCAGCCCGTAGGCCTTGCAGCGCCGGGCCCAGTGGTGCGCACTGCTGCACGCTTCCATGGCCACCACGGTCCCTGCCGGAACCTGCGGAAGCCATTGCATGAAGGCGTCACGGCGTAATTCCTTGTGGCTGCGGACCTGGCCGTTGGCCGTCACCTCGCAGGTCGAAAACACCGTTTTTGCCAAGTCGACGCCGATGGTTATAGTGCTCATGGGAGACTTCCCCTCCAGATATGCCGATGGTGAAAACCATCATGGCCCTCGAGGCCGAGCGGTTGTCCGCAAGGGGCGGGAAGTCTCCTTTTTACTCATTCAAGTCGAAGCTGCTTCGCAGCTCGACTTAATTCCGGTGTTAGGCGTCACATGCAGAGTATCGGCACTCACATTATTCACTGGCCGCATCGCGCACTTGCTTGGCTCATGCGTGCCCGGCTTCCTATGTTCACAGCGCTTGTAGTGATGCTAGCGCTCGCCGCATCGCTGTTTTACTGGCAAACGGAGCCTAGCGTCAGGATTTCCGGTCTGCTGTTGCAAGTTCTTGGCATAGCTGCCGCTGCTATCGGCATCCGCGACACTCGGAGAATGTTTGGGAAACCTAGTTTTTTGGAGCAAGTGCGCGCTTGGCTTAAGACAATGCCTGGGCTTAAGCCACGCACTGTTTCGGCTTCGGGCTCAGCCACTTTATCCATGTCTGCTTCGGCTAAGGCTCACGTATGGCGCGGCGCGGGCGCAGATCCTACCCTTGAGTCTCGCCTTTCGGCTGCCGAGGCGAACTTGGATGAGTTGTACAAGCGCGCCAATGCCGCCGAGTCAGCTTTTGACGCGCACGTTCGGGCCTCAGAGCAACAACTTCGCGAAGAAGTGGGTGCTCGGAAAGAAGCTGACCGTCAGTTGCATCTCAAGATCGAGGCGGCATCAACGGATGGCCTTCACTTGGCAGCGGTCGGTGTCGTTTGGCTCGCCTGCGGCGTAGTTATGAGTACAGTGCCAAATGAGCTGTTGAGTTTAGTCAGGTGACGGGTGAATTCACACACCAAGTGCAACGCCTTTAGAATTCTGTTTTCATGGCCTCTTGCCTAACAGATCGTTCAAGTCGAAGCTCAATCGCTTCGCGCTTGAGCTCGACTTAACTCCAGGTGTTAGACCCTCACATGACAGACCAGTACCTTTTCCAGGGAGTGGTGCTTCCCGAGCGCGCCCAAATCTCTATCGATTTTGCGTTGAACTTCTCGCACCTAGCGTCGGAAGCTGACGGCACGGCACACATAAGCATCATTCTGAATCAGGTCGCAGTCACGGTAGAGAGCAGCCATGAATGGGACATCTTTGACCTTAGAAACGTCGTTGCGAGCATGGTGCGTGGCCAGTTGGATGCAGTCGGGTACCTAATGGGGTACGCCTACGAGCTCGAGATTAGTCGCGTGATCAATCGAGGGCGGTCTATTGACTACGTGTTTGGAATAGATGTGCCCTGTATCTCTGCGCGCGCAAAACCCGCAGACTTGGCAACGTCTCTAAGCGATCTTCGCGGAAAACTTCAGGGTCGCAATGGCATATACGTCAGCCGCTGCCTTACAGATCTGATCTCTGCCATGAAGAACGCGGATGACACCGGCTTCTATTGCTATCGAGCGCTTGAATCGCTGCGCCATCATTGCGCTGCAGTCTATGGCCTTTCCGGCAAGAGCAAGGCTAATCAGTGGGCGAAGTTCCGTGAAGTTGCTTCTGCCGAGCGGTCCGCAATCGACCGAATTAAGGCTGCGGCTGACCCACTACGGCACGGTGATGTGGCAAGCATGTCGAGCCAGTCGCGGGGCGAGCTACTGACCACGACATGGGATGTCGTCGACTGCTACCTCGGTGGGGTGCAGATGTGAGGTCTAACAGTTCGTCCAAGTCGACGCCGCTTCGCGGCGCGGCTTAACTCAGCAACTGTCTTGTGATCTCGTCTTTCAGGCCATGATGCGGCCTTCAGTGCGCAGCTCTTCGCGACGCCTGGCATTGACGATTCTGTAATGACCCAGTGATTTCCTGCTCAGGTGTAACCTTGAAGAGGAAACACTGATGAGCGTAGTGATGGAAGAAGAGATCAAGCGATGGACAGCCCGGCGGAAGTCCGCGTTGGTGCTGGAGATCATCCAGGGCAAGACGACCGTTTCGGAGGCCAGCCGGCAGTTTGACCTGCCGCCCTCGGAGATCGAGAGCTGGGTCGATGACGGCAAGCGCGGTATGGAGAACGCCCTACGGGCCAAGCCCGAGGATGTCCGCGAGCAGTACGAGCGCCAGCTCAAGGACCTGCAGGAAGCCTATGGCGAGGCGATGCTGGAGTTGCGCGCGCGAAAAAAATTGGCGTCCCTGTTGGGCAAGGACGAGAGCTGATCGCGTCCGTCCGGCAGGGACTGAAGCAGGATGGGTTCGAGGTGTCTGTCAGCCAGCTGTGTCGCTGGTTCGAACTGCCCCGGCGGACCGTGTACTACAAGCCGACCAAGGCCGCACCGAAGGTGAAGTCGGAACTGGCCGAGCCGATCAAGGCGCTGATCGAAGAAGAGCCGTCGTTCGGTTATCGGACGGTGGCGGGCCTGTTGGATATGAACAAGAACACCGTGCAGCGCGTGTTCCAGTTGATGGGCTGGC
>NZ_VLKP01000002.1 GCF_007830115.1 Aerolutibacter ruishenii
CTGGAGGCCAACCAACCGCTCATGGTGGTCTACGTGATGAAAGAGCAGCTCAAGGCACTGTGGAACGCCCCAACGGCGCAAACGTGGCGTCGTGCATGGAAACAGTGGCTACGCCATGCCCATGAAAGTGGCATCCCGGCCCTGATCCACTTCGCCAAGTGCCTGAGGCCTTATTGGCGCGGCATCGTCAGCCGGGTGCGCTGGCCCATGCATACAGGCCTTCTGGAAGGCATCAACAACAGAATCAAGGTCATCAAGCGCATCGCCTACGGCTACCGCGATGACGCCTATTTCTTCCTGAAGATCCGGGCTGCCTTCCCCGGACTTGGGTGAAGAACCAATAAAAAGCCCCGCAGGCAGGGGGGGCCGGCGGGGCTGGGGAGCAGGACCTGGGGAGGGGTGCCTGCTCCGGGGATCACTCCAGGGGAGGGAGAGATCTGCGACAGGCGTTGCACCTGTCACGGTCTATATGACCACTTCCAACATGGATGGTTCGTGAAGATTCGGGTTAAGGATTTGTTGGATTCAGGAAACATTCATTACGGGAAAACCATCACAAATGCCGGCATCTCCGCCGTTTAGTGCGCTTCGTCCCAGTTTTGCCCGCTGCCGCTGTCCACCACCAGCGGAACCCGCAGTTCGGCGGCACCCGCCATGCGGCCGGAAACCTCCTCCAACAGCGTTGGCACAAAGTTCGCCTCCACTTCGAACACCAGTTCGTCGTGGACCTGCAGCACCATCAACGCGCGCTCACGGTGGCCCGCCAGCCAGCCGTCGATGTCGATCATGGCGCGCTTGATGATGTCGGCCGCGGTGCCCTGCATCGGGGCGTTGATCGCCGCGCGCTCGGCGCCAGCGCGCAGGCCCTGGTTGCGGGCGTGGATGTTGTCCAGGTACAGGCGGCGGCCGAACACGGTTTCCACGTAGCCGCGCTCGCGCGCTTGCTGCCGGGTGCGCTCCATGAACTCGCGCACGCCCGGGTAGCGGTCGAAGTACAGCGCGATGTAGTCCTGGGCTTCGCCACGGCCGATGCCCAGCTGCCGGGCCAGGCCGAACGCGCTCATGCCATACATCAGGCCGAAGTTGATCGCCTTGGCGGCGCGGCGCTCGTTGCCGCTGACCGCGTCGATGGCCTTGCCGAACACCTCCGCGGCGGTGGCGCGGTGGATGTCCGCGCCGGCGGCGAAGGCGCGCAGCAGGCCGGCGTCCTCCGACAGGTGGGCCATGATCCGCAATTCGATCTGCGAGTAGTCGCAGGCGACGATGCGGCGGCCCTCGGGGGCGACGAACGCGCGGCGGATGCGGCGGCCGTCGTCGGTGCGGATCGGGATGTTCTGCAGGTTGGGGTCGCTGCTGGACAGGCGGCCGGTCGCGGCACCGGCCTGGTGGTAGCTGGTGTGCACGCGGCCGGTGTCGGGATTGACCATCTCCGGCAGCTTGTCGGTGTAGGTGCTGCGCAGCTTGGCCAGGCCGCGGTACTCGAGGATCACGCGCGGCAGCTCGTGCTGGTCGGCGATCGCCTCCAGCGCCTCCTCGTTGGTCGAGGGCGCGCCGCCGGGGGTCTTCACCAGCACCGGCAGCTTGAGTTCGTCGAACAGCAAGGCCCCCAGCTGCTTGGGCGAATCGAGGTTGAAGGTGCGGCCGGCCAGTTCGGTAGCCTTCTGCTGCGCGGCCAGCATGCGCCGGGACAGGTCGGCGGACTGGCGCCGCAGTTCATCGCCATCGACCTTCATGCCAGTGGCTTCCATCCGCGTCAGCACCGGCACCAGCGGCATCTCGATCTCGCGGTACACGCGCTGCAGCATCGGTTCGGCGGCCAGCTTCGCCGCCAGCACACGGTGCAGGCGCAACGTGACGTCGGCGTCCTCGGCGGCATAGCGGCTGGCATCGTCGATGGCCACCTGCGGGAACGGGATGGACTTGGCGCCCTTGCCCGCCACCTGCTCGTACGGGATGGTCTCGTATCCCAGGTAACGCCGGGCCAGCGAATCCATGTCGTGGCGGGTGGCGGTGGCGTTGTAGACGAAGCTCTCCAGCATGGTGTCGTCGGCGTAACCGGCCACGTCCACGCCGTGGCGGCGCAGCACGTGCAGGTCGTACTTGCCGTGCTGGCCGAGCTTGCGCTTGCTGGCGTCGCTGAACAGTGGACGCAGCGCGTCCAGCACCGCGGCGCGGTCCAGTTGCGCCGGCACGCCCGGGTAGTCGTGGGCCAGCGGGATGTAGCAGGCCGCCCCTGGCGTCACGGCGAAGCTCATGCCGACCAGGTTGGCGCGCATCGCATCCAGCGAGTCGGTCTCGGTGTCGAAGGCAAATTCGTCGGCGGCGCGCAGCTTGGCGATCCACGCGCTGAGCTGCGCGTCGGTGAACACGGTCTCGTACTCGCCGGGCGCGGCGAGGGCCGGATCGAGCGCTTCGTCGTCGGCGCTGGAGCCACGCGCGTAGCCGGCCGCGGTGCTGCGCAGGCCGGTAGCGCCGCCGCCTGCGCGAGCTGACCCGCTTGCGCCCCCTGCGTCGCCGCCATCGCCGGCACCGCCCTCACCACTCGCGCCTTCCAGTTCCTTCAACGCCTGCTTGAAGCCATAGCGCGCGTACAACACCTTGAGGTCCTCTACGTGGCGCTCGCGCAGCGCGAGGTCGGTCGGTGCCTGCTCCAACTCGACGTCGGTGCGGATCGTGGCCAGCTCGCGGTTGAGCGGCAGCCGGTGCAGCACCGCGCGCAGGTTCTCGCCCAGCTTGCCCTTCACCTCGTCCGCATGGGCCATCACGCCGTCCAGCGTGCCGTACTCGTCCAGCCACTTGGCCGCGGTCTTGGGCCCGCATTTGTCCACGCCGATGATGTTGTCGACCTTGTCGCCCATCAGCGACAGGTAGTCGACGATCTGGTCGGCGCGCACGCCGAACTTCTCGATCACCGCCTCGTCCGAATCGGTGCGGCTGCCGGTCATGGTGTTGACCAGCGCGATGTGCGGGCGCACCAGCTGGGCGAAGTCCTTGTCGCCGGTGGAGATGGTGACGTCGATGCCGTGCGTGGCCGCCTGCACCGCCAGCGTGCCGATCACGTCGTCGGCTTCCACGCCGGGCACGCGCAGGATCGGCATGCCCAGCGCCTCCACCACCTGCATCATCGGCTCGACCTGCGCGCGCAGGTCATCCGGCATGGGCGGGCGGTTGGCCTTGTACTGCGGGTCCAGGTCGTCGCGGAAGGTCTTGCCCGGCGCATCGACCACGAAGGCGACATAGTCGGGTTTGTCCTTGAGCGTGGCGCGCAGCATGTTGACCACGCCGAACAACGCGCCGGTGGGCTCGCCGGCATCGTTGCTCAGCGGCGGGAGCGCGTGGAACGCGCGGTACAGGTAGCTGGAGCCGTCGATCAGGACGAGGCGGGGGCGCGGTGCGTTCATCCGGCGATTCTACGACGCCGCGTTCAGCGCTCCGTGGCCGCCGGCAACCCCAATCGGCTGCAGGCCGCCTGCCGGCGCGACTTGCCCGCCTTCACCTCGGCGCGCGTCTGGGCCAACGCACCGGCCCAGCGCGGATCGCGCCCGGGGTGGGCGTCCAGCACTGCCAGTGCTTCGCGACGACATCCCAGTTCGCCCAGCACGCTGGCGAAGTTGTTGGCCAGCACGGCATCCTGCGGTGCCTGCGCCAGTCCGTCGCGGTAGAAGCGCGCCGCGTCTTCACGCTGGCCGGCGGCATGCCGCAGGTTGCCCATGGCCAGCAGCATCGACGGCTGGGTGGGCCACCGGCGATAGGCCGCTTCGTAGGCCGGCCGGGCCGCCGCCGCACCCGCCACCGCTTCGAAATCGGCCACGGCGGCCAGGTACGGCGCGACGTCCGGCTTGGCCGGCAGCTCACCCGGACGCAGCGCCACCAGGCCCCAACGCCCGCCCCAATCCCACGTACGCAGGAAGCTGCGCGCCGGCATCGCCAGCGCGCGCCGGGTACCGCTGTGCAGTATGATCCGGTTGCGCGCCGGGTCCGAACCCACCACCACCGCGTAGTGCCACCGGGGCACGCTGCGGGTCAGCAGGTTCTGCAGCACCAGCACCGGGCGACCGGCGTGCACTTCCTGCAGCAGCCCTTCCGGCGATGACGCCACCGGATAGGGGATGCGCCCGGCGCGGCGCATGGCCGCCCCGAGTTCCACCTGCAGGCTGCCCTCGCGGCCCGGCAGGTACACCTGGTCTACCAGGGCATCCGGTTCAACCGTGACGCCGCTGGCCCCGAGCACCATCGCCAGCGCGGCAGGGCCGCACTGGTACGCGTCCTGCGGATGGAAGGGCACCTGTTCCAGCAGCACTGCCGGCGCGTCAGGCACGGCATCGGCCACCCGCAGCGCAGGCCCGATCGCGCAGCCTGACAGCGCGGCGGCGAGCAGGACGCCCGCGGCCGCCTTCATGCCAGCGGGCATCAGGCGCGCTTGAAGATGTCGATCACGCCGACCAGTTCGAGGATCAGCAGCACGACGAAGACCACGCCGATCACCGCCAGCGCACCGCCACCGGCCGGCAGCCGGTCGATCTGGCCCTGCACCTGCATCAACTCGGCATCGCTGAGCGAGGCCACGCGAGCCTCGGCATTGGCCGGGTCCACGCCCATCCGCTCCATGGCCTGGCGCACGTCGTCGCGGGCGAAGGCCTGCATTACCTGGGTTTCCGTGGCGGCGCGACGCTCGGCCGACAATGCCTGCTGGGTGCTGATCACCGCCGCCTGGGCGGTGCTGGCGTAGCCGCCGGCCACCAGTGCGGCGACCAGGACCGGCGCGACAACGAACTTGCGGAACATGGGGCCTCTCCTGTCATGGGACGCACCCGTAATGCCACGCCCGGGGTGAAGCTCCCGAGAAATAGGCGCCCGCGACCCATCCCCCGCCTGGAGCGGCCATCCCGTTCCGATCCGCACGCGACCGGGTATGCTGGAGTCCCGCCGCCACGGAATCCGGCCATGCGCCTGCTGCCCATCGTCCTGCTTGCCGCCTGCCTTGTGGGCACGTCGGCCTGCGCCAGCCTAGACAACAGCGACCCGACGGCGGCGCTGGAAGGCGCCACCGTCACCACCCGCAGCGGCGAGAACGGCGACGTGATCGAGGAGCACCGCGTCGCCGGGCAGCTGAAGGTGGTGAAGATCACCCCGCTGCGCGGTGCCCCGTATTACCTGATTGACCGCGACGGCGACGGCCACCTCGACAGCAGCAAGGGCGAGGGGCCGGTGTCGCCGGTGTACTGGAAGCTGTTCGGCTGGTGAGCCGGACAGCCGGGGTCACTTGACCTTGGCGTAGGTGCCCTTGAGCGCGACGCCCGCGACGAACGTGCCCGCGTGGCACTCGTAGTTCGTGCTGCTACGGAACTCGTTCTTCTTGTAATAGCTGACGATGTCCACCACCGCGTTGGCCCCGCGCGCCTTCGCGCTGTCCTGGAACGCGCGCAGCGCCGACAACGCCACCCAGCGGCAAGCCTCCTCGTCGGACTTGTTGGCGGCATTGGTCTTGCGGTTGGCCACGCCCTCGCCCATGCGGCTGGCCACGGCAACCTTCTGCCCGGCCAGGTGGAAGCTGACGCTGCCATCGATGCCCGCGGCCTTGGCGGCATCGGAGCTGACCAGTTCCTGCAACGACAGCTCCAGGCGCGTTTCGCGCGCGTCGGCCGTGGGGGCGAAGGCCAGCAGCGCGGCCAGCGTGGCAATGGTGATCCGGGTCATGCAACGTACTCCTTGTCGAGATGAAGGCATCGGCGCATGCCGGTGCCGGGGTTTGCCGTGGGCGTCAGTCCTGCCAGCGGCGGAAAATCAGCGAAGTGTTGATGCCGCCGAAGGCGAAGTTGTTGCTCATCACGTATTCGGTCTGCAGCGCGCGGCCGCCGCCGGTGATGTAATCCAACTCGCCGCAGCGCGGGTCGACCTGCTGCAGGTTGAGCGTGGGCGCGAACCAGCCGTCACGCATCATCTCGATGCTCATCCACGCTTCCAGCGCGCCACACGCGCCCAGGGTGTGGCCCATGTAACTCTTGAGCGAGGAGAACGGCATGCGCGTGCCGAATACCTGCCGGGTCGCATTCGACTCGGCGATGTCGCCGTGGTCGGTAGCGGTGCCGTGGGCGTTGACGTAGCCGATCGCCTCCGGCGGCAGGCCGGCATCGTCCAGCGCCAGGCGCATCGCGGTCGCCATCGTCTCCGCGCTGGGTTGGGTGACGTGCGCGCCGTCGCTGTTGGTGCCGTAGCCGACGACCTCGGCCAGGATCTTCGCGCCGCGCGCCTGCGCGTGCTCCAGGTCTTCCACGATCAGCGTGCACGCGCCCTCGCCCAGCACCAGGCCGTCGCGGTGGGCGTCGAACGGGCGCGGCGTCAGGTGCGGCTCGTTGTTGCGCACGCTGGTGGCGAACAGGGTGTCGAACACCGCCGAGGCGGTGGCGTCCATCTGCTCGGAGCCGCCGGCGAGCATGGCCACCTGCTTGCCGGCGCGCACCACTTCGTACGCGGCGCCAATGCCCATGCTGCCCGAGGTGCAGGCGCTGGAGGTGGTGATGACGCGACCGGTGAGCCCGAAGAACACGCCGATGTTCACCGGCGCGGTATGGCTCATCATCTTGATGTAGGTGGTGGCGTTGATGCCGGCGGTGGTGTGTTCGTTGAGCATGCGCCCGAAGTCGCCGATGGCCGCATGCGTGCCCGCGGAGGATCCGTTGGACACGCCGACGCGCCCACTGGTGAGCACCGGATCGCCGAGCAGGCCGGCGTCTTCCAGCGCGAGTTCGCTGGCGCGCACCGCCATCAGCGCCACGCGGCCCATGCTGCGCGTGGTCTTGCGGTTGTAGTGCGGCGGAAGTTCGAACGGTGCCGCCGGCGCGGCCAGCTTGGTGTTGAGGCCTTCGTAGACGTCCCACGCATCGATGCGCTGCACCGCGTTGCGGCACTCGCGCAGGCGCGCATGAATGCTGGCCCAGTCGTTGCCCAGTGGGCTGATGCCACCGGCCCCGGTGACGACCACGCGTCGTTGCAGCTGGCTCATCCGACCATGCCTCCGTTGACCGAGATCACCTGGCGGGTGATGTAGCCGGCGTCCTGCGAGAGCAGGAATGCGACCGTGGCGGCCACTTCCTCGGGGCGGCCGAGGCGGCTGGCGGGAATCAGTTTCATCGCGTGTTCGATGACCTCTTCGCCCAGCATCTCGGTATCGACCAGGCCGGGCGCCACGCAGTTGACGGTGATGCCGCGGCTGGCCAGTTCCAGCGCCAGCGCCTTGGTCGCGCCGATGATGCCGGCCTTGGCGGCGCTGTAGTTGGTCTGCCCGCGGTTGCCCACCAGCCCCGACACGGATGACAGCGTGACGATGCGGCCCGGCTTGCGCCGCCGCACCATCGGCATCACCAGCGGGTTGAGCACGTTGTAGAAACCGTCGAGGTTGGTGTGCACCACGCGGTCCCACTCCTCGCCGGTCATCGCCGGGAAGGCGGTATCGCAGGCGATGCCGGCGTTGCACACCACGCCGTAGTAGGCGCCGTGCGCTTCCACGTCGGCGGTCAGGACCTGTGCGGCGGCATCACGGTCGGCGATGTCGAAGCCGAGCACCCGTGCCTGGCGACCGAGCGCGCGCACCTGCGCGGCCACGGCCTCGGCGTCCTCCGCGCGGCTGCGGTAGTGCACGACCACGTCGAAGCCGTCCTGTGCCGCACGCAACGCGATGGCGCGGCCAATGCCGCGGCTCGCGCCCGTGACCAGCACGGTCGTGTCCATCCCCATTCCACTGCCCCCACTCATGCTTCGTTTTCCAGGTAGGCCATCGCGTCCGGTGGTTCGAACACCGATACGTTGGCCGTGGCCAGCTCCCGGCCTTCGGCCAGGATGCGGCAGGCGAAAACCCCCAGGCCATTTTCGCCCAATATCTCGCGGCGCGCCTCTACCCGCAGCCGCTGCCCGCTGTCGAAGGCGGGCACGGCGCTGTCGTAGCGGCGGGTGCCGAGCAGGAAGCCGACCGGCGGCGGCATGCCGCGCTCGCGCGCCTGGCACCCGGCCCAGCAGGCCACCGCCTGCGCCATGTACTCCACGCCGACATAAGCGGGCACGCCGCCATCCACGTGGAAGGCGCTGTCGATGGGCACCGTGAGCTCGACGGCGACGGACTCCGCATCGCAGTCCAGCACGCGATCCAGCAGCAGCATCGCCCCACGGTGCGGGATCACCTGCTCGATGTCATGGATGGGAAACCCGTGCGCCATCAGCCTTCTCCCAGCAACAGCACGGCATTGCTGCCGCCGAATGCGAACGACTGGCTGAGCACGTAGCGCAACGGTGCCTGCGTGCGACGGCCAGGGACGACGAAATCGAGCGGGGGCAGTCCGGGATCAGCCGCGCCGTCCCACCAGTGCGGCGGCAGGTGGTTGCCCGGGTTGCGGGCCATCGCCAGCCAACACAACCCGGCTTCGATCGCACCGGCGGCACCGAGCGCGTGCCCGGTCAGTGGCTTGGTCGAACTCATGGGCACCGCCTCGCCCAGCGTGGCGAACACCGCCCGGCTCTCCATGGCATCGTTCTGCGGCGTCGCGGTGCCGTGCAGGTTGACGTAGCCCACGTCGTCGGCACCGATGCCGCCGCGCGCCAGCGCCTGTGCGATCGCGGCGATGGCGCCGGTGCCCTGCGGTTCGGGCGCCGACATGTGGTGCGCGTCCGAGCTCTCGCCCCAGCCGGCCAGCCGCACCGGGCCGGGGCCACGGGTCAGCAGGAACAGTGCCGCGCCTTCGCCGATGTTGATCCCGTCGCGGTGGCGTGAGAACGGATTGCAGCGGCGCGCGGACACCGATTCCAGCGCACTGAACCCGCCGATGGTGAACGCGCACAGCGAGTCCGCACCACCGGCGATGACCGCATCGACGATGCCGGCGCGCAACAGGCGGGCCGCCGAGGCCAGCGCCTTGGCACTGGACGAACACGCGGTCGAGATCGTCCACGCCGGACCGCGCGCGCCGGACTCGCGGGCGACGAAGCGCGATGGCGCGCCCATCTCCTGCTGCTCGTAGTGGAAGTCCGCCGGCCACTGTCCGTGTGCCAGCAGGTGCGGCAGCGCGCGCTCCGGCTCGCCGATGCCCGAGGTGCTGGTGCCGATCACCACGGCCACCCGGTGCGCGCCATGGCGCTCGATGGCGGCGGCGGTTGCCTCGCGGATCTGGGCGAAGGCGGCGCGCAGCAGGGCGTTGTTGCGGCTGCGGAAGGGCATTTCGCAATCGGCGAGGTCGGGCAGCGCAGACTGCACCGCGCCCAGCGGCAACGGTCGCCCCGGCGTGTAGCCATCCGTGGTCGCCACGCCGCGCGCGGCGTCGGCGGCGAACAGCGCGCCGGCAACGGCCTGCTGGCCGCATCCCAGCGCACAGACGATGCCCAGTTCGTTCAAGTACACCGGCGGCGCGCTCATCGACGCCCGCCCTCGGCCGATTGCGATCCGGGCGTCGCGTCTTCACTGGCGATGGTGGCGATGTCCAGCCGATAGCCTTCGGCCAGGTTCTCCAGCCGCAGCCCGCCCGCTTCACCGCGGGCCACCGACAGCCACGCGCGCCCGTCGTGCATCAGCTGGCGGACGTCGCCGGCCTCGTGCAGGGTCCATCCTGGCGGCAACGCGCGGCGGATCGCATCGACCGGCCACAGCGCGAACTGCAGGTCGTCCAGCACCCGTTCGGCACGCACCGCGGGCGGCAACCATGCGGCACGCTGTTGACGCAGCGCCTGTCCGTCCCAGAACAGCCGCACACCGGCCTGCCCCATGGCCTGCACCACCAGCCGCACCTCGCCTGCCTCGACCTCCAGCAGCGCGTCCATGTCGCGCGCCTGCGTGCCGAAGCTGAAATGCAGTTGCTGCTGGACCGCGACCTCCCGACCCAGCGAGGCCGGCGACAGCCGCAGCGGCGGCAGCTCGATTGCTGGGCGCGGCGGTGCATGCGCGCACGCGGCCAGCACGAGCACGGCCAGCAGTGCGGCGATCAGGCGGCGCACGCGGCGTCCTGCTGGCGCTTCACCACCTTGGTCACGGTGTGGCTGATGCCCACGCCATCGACCTCCTCGGCCACCGCCAGTCCGGCGCGCTCGATGCACCGGTGCAGCACCGAGGAGTGGTACATCTGGCTGTTGCCATTGGCAATGCAGGTGAAATACAGCGAGGTCTGCTGCAGGCAGAACGCGGCATTCTCGAAGCGCTGCCGGTCCCAGTACGTTTCCATGATGTACAGCCGGGTCCGCGGCGTCATCACCCGCGCCGCCTTCTCCAGGACCATCACGATCTCGTCCTCGGAGAAACAGTCCAGGAACTGGCTCATCCAGATCACGTCATGGCCGCCGGGCAGCGGCAGCTCCGGCCGCAGAATGTCGATGGGGTGTTCGGCCACCCGGTCGCCGAAGCCGCGCGCATCGACGTGCACGCGTGCCTGGGCCAGTTGCCCGGGCAGGTCGCACATGGTCACACGCACGTCGGGCGCATGGTTGGCGCAGGCGATGGCCCACTTGCCGGTGTTGGCGCCCACGTCGAGGATCGACGCCACCGGCTCGCTGAAGATCAGCGGCAGCACGCTCTGGAAGGAATTGTCCGAGTAGTAGTGGTCGAACCTGAACCAGCTTTCGCGGATGTGGCCCGGCAACGTGGCCAGCGCCTCGTACACGGTCCGTGATCCGGGCGCGATTTCCTTCAGTCCGGCGGGTCGGCCCTCGACCAGGCTTTCCTGCAGGTGGAACAGGCCCTTGTAGTTGACGTCGTGGGTGAAGTCCATGTTCACCTGGGTCATCGGGTCGTTGAGCAGGTACCAGCCCAGCTTGCTGAGCACGAAGCGGTCCTGCTTCAGCACCAGGCTGCCGATGCCCAGTCCCGCTTCCGCCAGCACGCGTACGGCATACGTGGACAGCCCGACCCGCTCGACGATCTCCTCCAGCGCCAGCCCGTCGTCGCCCGCGGCCTCGATGGCGCGCAGCACGCCCAGGTCACGGAGCGCCTTGGAGGCCTGGAAGACGAACGGGCCGAAGGCGATGCGCTGTGCTTCCTGTTTCGCCTGCAGGGCGCTGTGTCGGTCTTGGTCGAAGTGGTTCACGTGTCGGGTCCGAGGGTGGTGGAATGCCGGCAGGCCTTTGCGCGGCAGGTAGGGAGGCCGGCATGGCCGGCAGCGGCAGTCGGGGAATACGTGCCGGTCGCCCGGCGGATGTGGGTGCGGCGGACAGTGGCCGCGATGTGGCGGGAACGGCTAGCCATGGCCCTGCTCCGCACGCGGCCGGAACAGCGGCGACAGCAGCCACACCAGGCCGATGCCCAGCAGCAGGGTCAGGCCGAAGGCGCGCAGCGCGGGCGTGGCCGACAACGCGAGCAGGCCAAACGACAGCCACGTGCTGGCCGCGCCGACGCACACCGCCAGCCAAGCGGAGGCATCGCCGCGGTGTTCGAGCAGGAAGATGCCGTAGTCGATGCCCATGCCGAGCAGCAACAGCAACGCGAGCACGTTGAACAACTGCAGTGGCAAGCCCAGCCAGCCCAGGGTGGCGACGGTGAGGACGCCGGCCAGCAGGGTAGGCACGGTGGCGCGCCACGCATCGCGGCGGTAGCGCATCGCCAGCGTCACCGCCACCAGCACCATGCCGGCCAGCAACAGCCAGCCCATCATCTGCCGGTAATGGCCAAGCAGCGCGGAGAACTCGGCGGTGCGGTTGACCCAGCGCACGCCGTCGAGGCCGTCCGCCTGGGCCTGTAGCGCGGCCAGTGCCGCGGAGCCACCCACCGCGTCGACCAGCACCACGCTGCCGACACCGTCGCCACTGCGGCCCAGCCAAAGGTGGCGCAGTGGCTGCGAGGCGGGCGCGGCCAGCCACGCCTGCAACGTCAGCGGTTGCGATGCGAAATCCGCGCGCACCAGACTTTCGCCGGTGGCGGCCGATACGCGCTCCAGCACCGCCCCTTCCACCCGTGCGCCCAGGCGCGCATCGGCGCCCTGCTGGCGCTGCGACGGCAACCAGTCGCTGATCGCGCGGTATCCATTGATCCCGCCCTGCGCGTGCAGCGCCGCCAGCCGCGTGGTCAACGCCTGTTCGCGTTGCAGCAGCGTCTCCGCGTCGGGCGCCCGCACCAGGAAGAACTGCGCCGGGCTGGGCAGGCCCAGCAGGCGGCTGATCTCCATCTGCTGATCGACCAGCGTCTTGGGCGAGGACTGCAGGTTGCGCAGGTCATCATCGCTGCGCAGCTGCCACAACCCGCCGAGCGCCAGTGCACCGGCGATGACCGCCGCGATCGCCCACGCACGGGTGGCGTGCACACGCGGCCAGCGCGCCAGCCAACCGGCGATCGCCTTCGACAGCGGCGTGGCCGCCGGCGCGTCACGCTCCAACCACGGGAACCAGCAGACCACGGTGGCGAATGCGGCGGCCAGCCCCGTCACCGAGAACACCGCCATCTGCCGCAGTCCCGGGAACGGTGCCAGGCCCAGCGCGAGGTAGGCCAGTGCACTCGTCAGCCAGGCCAGGAACATGCCGGGCAACAGCCAGCGCAACAGGCGCCATTGCGAGCGCCGTGGATGGCCCTGGCGAGAGGCGAACCAGTGGATGCCGTAATCCTCTGCCACGCCCACCAGGCTGGCACCGAACACCAGGGTGAGCAGATGCACCTGGCCGAACATCAGCGCTGTCACCGACAGCGCGGTGGCCACGCCCACCAGCAGCGACATCGCCACCAGCAGGATCGGCGTCAGCGAGCGGAAGGCCAGCCACACCAGCAGCAGCACCGCGGCCAGCGAACCCAGGCCGATGATGTTGACCTCGTGGCTGGCCCGCACGGCGGCGGTCTCGGCGTGCAGCGGAACGCCTGCGCGCAGCTCGCGCAGGCCCGGTGCCACGCGTTGCGCCGCGGCGCCGGCCTCATCCAGCGCAGCCTCGATCACGCGCTCGCCATCAAGGCGGAATGCCGAGCCGCGGGTCTCGAACTGCAACACCGCCCAGGCGCGGCCTTCGGCGTGCAGCAGGCCTTCGCCATCGAAGCGCAGCCCCGTGCCGGAGGCGCGCTCCTGCCACCACTGCGGCCAGAGGTTGAGCGGGTCGGCGCGCCAATCGGTCAGGCGCGGTGCGCCCATCGGGCCGTACAGTGCGGCCAGCGCTTCCTCGGCCAGCATGTCCGCGGATTGCGTGAGTAGCCGCTCGCGTTGCGCGGCGGTCAGCAGCCGATCGCGCCAAGGCGCGTAGAACGCGCGCGAAGCCTCGAACCAGCCGGCCATCGACGCACCCTCGGCGAACGGCAGCGGCTGCCGGCGTTCGGCCGCCTGCAACGCGGTGCGATATGCCGATGCGGCCGCCTGCGCCTGCGCCGCATCGGCTGCACCCAGCAGCACCACCATCTGCCGCGCGCTGGCATCGGCGATGCGCCGGGTGGCTTCCGCCAGCACCGGGTCGTGCGCATCCTGGGGCAACAGGGCAAGCACGTCGCTTTCCAGGCGCGATTCGCCCCAGAAGCGCAACTGGTGCGCACCCACCGCCAGCACCACGCCGAGCCACAGCCAGGCCAGCCAGCGCCAGCGACGGCGTGTGCGCGCCTCAGTCAAAATGACGCGCCTCGTCCGCGGTCAGGCGCGCGGGCGCCTCCGCCAGGCCGGTGAACCGCAGTTGCGTGCGGTCTCCGCTGCGCTCGTCGATGTCCACGCTGCGCACGTAGCGGTCGCCCTGCAGCGTGACCCGCTGGAACGCCTGCGCCATTGCGCCGGGCCGCGGGCTCAGCACCAGCCGCCAGCCGTTGTCCGGCAGCAGGGTCGGCTGCACATCGAAGCGCGCGGCCAGCACCTGCAGGTCGCCGCTCATCAGCGCGAACATCATCGCGTTGACCTCGCGCAGCGCAGGCTGCTGGCGTGCATCGACCTCCACCCGCGAGCGGCCGTCGGCCTGGCGGGTGAGGATCCGGTCGCGCGTCAGCACCACCTCGGAAGGAAAGGGCTTGAGCGTGGACCACACCACCCCGCGGTCGCGCGCGATCAGGAAACGGCCCTGCGATCGCAGCGGGTTCCGGAAGCCCTGCAGGCGCTTTTCCTGGGTGAACTCGCCGCGCAGCACCGGCACCTGGGCGATACGGCGCTGGACCTGGGCGACCGCACCTGCGCTGGCCGCGGGCCCTGCGGCATTGGCGGCTCCGGCCGCTGCGACCGCCGCGGCGGTCGTGCGCACGCCGGACGTCGCCGTGGCCATCGATGCCGGGGCAAGGGTTGCCGCTGCCGTTGCGAGCGCAAGGGGCGCGACCGCGGCCACCAGCATGACGACAACGACCCGCATCGGACCGCGCGTGCGGGATATCGCATTCGGCGGGTGGCCGTTTCCTGGCGTGTCGGCGCGCTGTTCGCTTCGCGGCACCACGGCCTTGCGGGGCGGACTCATGCCGGCTGCACCCCCAGCCGCTCCCAGAGCACCGGGGGGCACACGTAGAGCATCTCGCCCGACTCCGCGCCCACCGCGACCTGGATGGTGTGGGCGCGGGTCAACACCTCGCCGCTGGCGGCATCGCGGATCTCATAGTCCATCTTCAGCCGGTTCTCCCATTCGGTGATCCGCGCGCGCACCTTCAGCGGCTGGGCGAAACGCAGCGGGCGGATGTACTTCACCCGCGCGTCCACCACCGGGAACAGGTAGCCGGACTCGGTCATCTGCGGGTAGTCGTAGTCGTGGCGCTGCAGCAGTGCGCAGCGCGCGATCTCGAAGTACTTGAAATAGTTGCCGTGCCAGACCACGTGCATCGGGTCACAGTCGTGGAATGCCGGCGCGAGGTCGATCTCGATCGCCAGCCGGTCGCTGGCCGGCACCCCGAAGTGAACATGCTCAACGTTCATACAGGCTCCAGCGCTGCGCACGCACGTCGTCCAGCAGCGCGCGCAGCTCGCCATCCAGCGCGCGGTCCTCCTCCACCAGCGGGATGCGCGCCGCCAGATCGTCCAGCATCGCCGCAGGCGCGCCTTCGATCCGCGTGTCCGGTGCCACGCGCTGGCGCAACGCCACGCCCTGGCGCGCGGCCACCAGCATCGCCGCCACCACCTGTTCGGTCAGCTCGATCACGCGCAGGCAGTCGCGCGCGGCAATCGTGCCCATGCTGACCTTGTCCTGGTTATGGCACTCGGTGGAGCGCGAGAACACCGACGCCGGCATGGTCTGCTTCAGCGCCTCGGCGGTCCACGCCGACACGCTGATCTGCAGCGCCTTCAACCCGTGGTTGATCGCCGCGCGCGGACCGCTGGCGGCCGACAGGTTGGCCGGCAGCCCATGGTTGAAGCGCGTGTCGACCAGCAGCGCCAGCTGGCGGTCGAGCAGGTCGGCGAGGTTGGCCACCGCGTTCTTCATCGCATCCATGGCGAAGGCGATGTGGCCGCCGTAGAAGTGGCCGCCGTGCAGGATCTGTTCGCGGTCGGGATCGACCAGCGGGTTGTCGTTTGCGCTGTTGAGTTCGGTCTCGATCAGCTGGCGCAGGAACGGCAGCGCGTCCTCCAGCACGCCGATCACGTGCGGCGCGCAGCGCAGCGAGTAGCGGTCCTGCAGGCGCTGTTCGTTGCGCGATGGACGGTCGCTGTGCAGATCCTCGCGCAGGCGCGTGGCGATGCGCGTCTGCCCCGGGTGCGGCTTGGCGGCGAACAGCACCTCGTCGAAGTGGTGCGCGTTGCCGGCGCTGGCCACCACGTTGTACGCGGTCAGGCGCGTGGCCAGCCGGCACAGGTACTCGGCGCGGTCGTAGGCCAGGCAGGCCAGCGCGGTCATCACCGCGGTGCCGTTCATGATCGCCAGGCCTTCCTTCGGACGCAGGCGCAACGGGGTGAGGCCGGCCTCGCGCAGCGCCTCCGCGGCGGGACGGCGCACGCCGTGGTGCAGCACCTCGCGCTCGCCGCACAGCACCGCGGCCACGTACGACAGCGGCGTCAGGTCGCCACTGGCGCCGACCGAACCTTCGGCCGGGATCAGCGGCAGGATGTCGTGCTGCAGCAGTGCGGCCAGGCCTTCCAGCAGCGGCAGGCTGACCCCGGACATGCCCACCGACAGCGAGGCCAGCCGCGCGACCAGCACCGCGCGCGTCTCCCCGGCATCGAGGAAACGGCCGAGGCCGCAACCGTGGTAGGTGAACAGGTGGTGCGGCAGCTCGGTGAGCAGCTCCGGCGGGATCACCACCGTGCACGAGTCGCCGTAGCCGGTGGTCACGCCGTAGACCACGCCGTCCTCGCGCAGCAGGCGATCAAGGAATTCGGCGCCACGGGTGATGCGCGCACGGAACGCGGGATCGGCCGAAAGCGCTGCGCCGCGCTGGCGGCGGGCGACGGCGACGACGTCCTCGATGCACAGGCGGCCATCGCCGAACATCAGCGGCGTGGGGTCAGCGGGAAGCGGGGTCATGCGGCACCTGGTCCCAGAACGGGAAGAAGTTGAACCAATCCAGCGGCGAGTGGCGCACCTGCGCCTCCAGCCAGCCGGCGAAATGGGCGACCTGCTCGGCCAGGGCGGCGTCGCGCGTACCGCGCGGCAGCACCACGCGGTCGCTGAAGCGCTCGAAGCGCAGGCGGTAGCCATCGCCCTCGTGGGTGCAGGCCATCGCGAACAGCGGGCAGCCCAGCGCCGCCGCCAGCACGTACGGCCCCACCGGGAACGGCGCCGGCCGGCCGAGAAAACCGGCGAACACGCTGCGCCCACCGTGCACCGGCACGCGATCGCCGGTGATGGCGACGAACTCGCCGGCAGCGACGCGCTCACCCAACCGGACCGCCATCGCCGCATCCAGCTCGGTCACTTGCAGCAACTCGACGCGGGTATCGGGATTCAGGCGCTTGAGCAGCCGATTGAAGTCGTTGGCGTGGGCGGTGTGCACCAGCGCGGTCAGGCGGAAGCCGGGCACCGTGTCCGCCAGCGCCTGGCACAGCTCCAGGCAGCCGATGTGGCCGGTGACGATCACCCCGCCTTCGCCACGCGCGATCTGCTGCAGCATCACCTCGCGTTCGGCGCGCACGCGTGCCACCGGGTAGCGGCTGTGGGCGGCCAGCAGCTTGTCCAGCAGCGTTTCGGCGAAACAGGCGAAGTGGCGCAGGCTCAACCACCTGCCAGGCGCGCGCGGGAAGGGCGCGTGCGTGGCCTGCAGGCGCGCCAGGTACTCGCGCGAGGCCTGTCGCGCGGTGCGGTTGAGCAGCCAGTGCACGAGCACCACCGGGTACAGGCACAGCCGGAACGGCCAGCGTCCCAGCCAGCGCTCCACCAGGCACAGGAAGCGGATCCCGACGACGAACGTGGATTCCTCGATCCCGGCCCAGTGCGGCGCACGCACCACGGCGCTCATCGCCACTTCCTCGCCAGCAACCACGGCAGGCGGCGCAACATGCCGAAGAACAGCCGCGCGTGCATGCGGCTGATGCGCACGTTGTCGCCCCACACGTCGAAGTGCGACACGCCGTCGCTCGGGTAGCGCACCGGGGTGGGCACGTTGCGCACCGGCACGCCCTCCCAGCACAGGCGCACGATGATCTCCGGGTCGAAGTCCATGCGGCGGCCGATCGACGCGGTCCGCACCAGCGCCAGCACCGGCGCCAGCGGGTAGACGCGGAAGCCGCACATTGAGTCGCGGATCGCCAGCGACAGGGTGTTGATCCACACCCATACGTGGGTCAGGTAGCGACCATACAGCCGGCCCCTGGGCACGCTGGCGTCGTACACCGGCGCGCCGTTGATGATGGCGGCCGGCTCCGCGGCGGCGGCGGCAAGGAAGCGCGGGATGTCACCCGGGTCATGCTGGCCGTCAGCGTCGATCTGCAGCACGTGGGTGGCGCCCAACCGCGCCGCTTCGTGGAAGCCGGCGATCATCGCCCCGCCCTTGCCCTGGTTACGGTCCAGCCGCAGCAGGTGCACGCCCTCGCGGCGTGCCAGTTCGCGCAACACCGTGGCGCAGGACTCCCGCGAGCCATCGTCCACCAGCAGGCAGTCCTGTCCGCCCGCGCGCACGCCATCGACCATCGCGCCGATGGCGTGCTCGTGGTCGTACACCGGGATCACCACCAGCGGACGGAATGCCCCGGTCACTGCGCCGACGGGCAACGCGCTCATGCCGTCGCCTCCGCCGGGCCCAACACCACGCGGCCACTGGCGTGTGTCCCGAGCTCGGATTCATAGCGGAACGCCAGCACCGACTTCGCCTCCAGCCATTCCAGATGCAGGTGGATGCGCATGCCCGGCCGCGCCACGCGCTGGAATTTCAGCGCCTCGGTGCGCAGGAAGCGTGGCGGCAGCGCGAACGCTTCGCGCCCGAAGCGCACCGCCCAATCGAGCTGCGCCACGCCGGGCAGGATCGGCATCCGCGGGAAGTGGCCGTCGAAGACCAGCAGATCGGCATCCAGCGCGAGCTCAAGCTGCGCCTGCGTGGCGTCGCACCGCACCCACACCGGCGCCGGACGTTCCGGCCGGAACAGTGCACGCAGTGCGGCGTCGGTGGTCTTGCCCTGCGCGTTGCCGGGCAACGCATCGACAAAGCGCCAGCGGCGTGGGCGCGTCACCGCGTCCTGTCCATCGGCCAGCGCCTGGCCCAGCGATTGCGCCACTCGGCGACGTCCGTCCGCACGCAGGCGGGCCTGCCCCTCGCCCGTCAGCACCACCACCGCTGCGAGCTCGGCGCGCGGGCCCTCGACCAGCACGACGCGTGCTTCGGCGACCTCGGGCCGTTCGCCCAGCTGGCGCTCCAGTGCGGTCAGCGACACGCGGCGCTCTTCCACCTTGACGATGCGGTCGGCACGACCGAGCAGGCGGAAACCGGCCGTGCCGTCCGCCTCCACCCGGTCGGCGCTGCGCCACCACGCGGCATCGGGCAGGTGCGGCGACGCCACTTCCAGTTGGCCATCCGCAATGCGCCAGTCCACGCCGGGCAGCGGGGTCCACGCGGGCCCGTCGGTATCGTGCTGGCGCCACGCGATGCCGCCGGTTTCGCTGCTGCCATAGATCTCGATCGGTGCGTGGCCCAGCATGGCATGCGCCGCGGTCGCCGCCTCCGCCGGCAACGCCCCGCCGGAGCTGAACACCGCACGCAGCCGGGTGCGCGCGCCGTTCCAGTCCAGTGCTTCGGGGATGCGCTTGAGGTGGGCAGGGCTGCTGACCAGCAGCGCCGGTGCGTCCATCGCCGCGGCGATTTCCTCGTGGAAGAACAGCCGCGGCGCGATCGCGCGGCCGGCCGCCAGCGGCCACAACACACGGAACAGCAGCCCGTAGATGTGCTGGTGCGACACCGTGCCGTGCACCACCGCCCCGTCAAGCCGCTCGCCGAACGTGGCCTGCAACGCTTCGACCTCGCGCACAAGCTGCGCCAGGCGTTTATCGATGGCCGCGGCTTCGCCGGTGGAGCCCGAGGTGTAGACCACCAGTCGCGTGGCCTGCTCGTCCAGCGGCATCCATGCGCTATCGGCATCACTGGCACCCACCGCGTCCGCGGGCGGTGCCGTGCCAGTCAGAGCGGAGTTCGCCTGCGTGTGCAGCGCGATTGCCGCGCACGCCTCCGGGAAGTCGCCGGCGAAGCCATCGACCCCGGCTTCCAGTCGCGCCACGGTCACCGGCAGCGCGTCGGCGCACAGGCAGACCGTCTTGCCCGCATGCCAGGCACCGAACAGGGCCGCGGCGAAGGCCGCGGTATCGTCGAAGTGCAGCGCCCAGCGTTCGCCGCCGCGTGCGGTGAACGCATCGCGCCAGCGCGCCGCCTCGGCACGAAAGCCAACATGGTCCAGGCATGACCCCGCACCAAGCGCCACCACGCGCCCCGGCACGGGCCGCGCCGCCACTTCCGCCAGCGCGATCCACTCAGCCATGCGCGCGCGCCTTCACCCGCTGCCGCACCAGCCATTCGACGGCGAACAGCGTGCCGATCAGCCCGTAGGCGACCAGGCCGTTGTACAGCGCCCACACGCGTTCGCTGGCCCACAGCGCGGTGGCCAGCGCCAGGCTGCCGTTGAGCACGAAGAAGCCGCACCACACCTGGGTGACACGACGGGTATAGGCCACCGCCGCCGCGGGCAGGTCCGGCTGCTGCAGCCGTGCCAGGCGTTCGGCGACCGGCGCACCGAAGCGCAGACTGAGGCCGAACACCAGCAGCAGCACGCCGTTGACCAGCGCCGGGTACAGCTTCAATGGCAGGGCCGCATTGGCCAGCATGGCCCAGGCGGCCAGCAAACCGGTGCCCAGCGCCGCCCACAGCCAGTGCTTCTCGCGGGTCGCGAATGCGCGCAGCAGCGCCAGCGCGAACAGCAGCACCGCCAGCCAGCGCGGTTCGAAGCGGCCGAGCATGGCGTACACAGCCAACGGATACGCCAGCGACAACAGGATGAACAGCAACATGCGCACCCGGCCCACGGCGTCCCCTGGCCGCCGGCGGATCAGGCGGCTTCGCGGATCAGGCCGTGCAGCACGTCCACGACGTCCTGCACCGTGCGCACGGACTTGAACGCATCCGGCTGCAGGCGGCCACCGAGCAGGGGCTTGAGCTGCACGATCAGGTCGACCGCATCGATGCTGTCGATGTCCAGGTCGGTGTTGAGGTGTGCTTCGGGGGTGATCCGCACCGGATCGATCTCGAAGGTGTCCTGCAGGATGCCGCTGATGCGGTTGAAGAGTTCGTTCTTGGTCATGGTGCCTGCTCCCCTGCGCTCATGCCGGCCGCGCGGAAACGAACCGGGCCAGCGCATCGACGCTGGCGAAATGCTGGCGGGTTTCCTGCGAATCGGCGGACAGGGTCACGCCGTAACGCTTCTGCAGCGCCAGGCCCAGTTCGAGCGCATCGATGGAATCCAGGCCCAGGCCCTCGCCGAACAGCGGCGCGGCGGCATCGATGTCGTCCGGCGTCACGTCTTCCAGTGACAACGACGAAATGATCAATTGCTTGATCTCAAGCTCAAGTGGCTGCACGCAGGTCCCCCGCCGCGAAATACTGGGTCAGATGTTCGGTAAGTTGGCGCGCGGCCAAGGCCTCCCCCTGTGCCCCGCCCAGGAAAGGCGCGATTTCGAGGTCCGGCTGGACGTCCACCACCACATGGAACCGGCGCGCCGGGACACGATACCACTTCTCGCCTTTGCCCAGCGTCATGGGCGTGCAGGTCAGGCGAACCGGGGTTACGTCCAGGCCGCCACGCACGGCGATGTTGGCCGCCCCACGTTGCAGTTGCATGGACCCGTCGCGCCGGGTGCGGGTGCCCTCCGGAAAAACGACAAGGGTGCCCCCACGGCGCACCGCCGCGATGCAGTCCTCGACCAGGCCCGCGCCATCGTCGTTGAACACATAGCCGGCCGCACGCACCGGGCCACGGGTGAACGGGTTGCGGGCCAGCGACGACTTCACCACGCAATCGGCATTGGGCAACAGGGAGACCAGGAACACCACGTCGATCAGCGTCGGGTGGTTGGCCAGGATGAGCAGGCCCTCGCGCTGCAGGCGTTCCCTGCCGTGGACCTCGTAGGTCAGCACGCCCAGCACGCGCATCAGCTCGATGTGGAAAGCGAAGCTCTTCTGCACCAGCCGCCGGGCCCGGCGTCGGCGCCGCGCGGGATCGCGCACGGCAAGGTTGATCAGCGGAAACACCAGCACGCCCAGCAGCAGCCCACCCACGCCGAACGCGAGGAAGCTCAGGCCGGTGGCGACGATCCGCCACAGGCGGTTGAGCCGCCCGGAGGCGGGCAGCATCGCGGCAGCCTCAGCCATGGCGCCGCCACCGCCAGCACAGACCGTCGGCCCGGTGCACATGCATGGGCTCGCCGGCCAACAGGAAGCGCAGTACTTCAAGGCCAGCGGGGAGCGCAGCGCCTGCAGTGGCGGGCTGTCCGGTCGCCGTAGGCACGCCCGCGATGGCGTGGGGCGAGGTGCCGGAGGCGCGCTCGTCCTCACCCACCCCAGCGCTCTCGGGAGTTCCTGGTCCGCCGACGTGGTCCACGTCCTCCGTCCACCCCAGCGCAAGCCGCGTGCCCTCGCCGTCCGCGCGGACGCGCCAGCTCCATGCATGGAACGGGTCCGGCTCGTCCACGAAGCCGGCATAGGCTTCCGGCATGCTGGCGTCGTATACCACCACCAGCACTTCCGGCGCGCCATCGGCCAGCAGGCCGGCCGCCTCCACCAGCGCCGCCTCGGCGGTGGCCTGGCCGGCGGCAAGCGCCAGGTAGTTGCCGCGCTCGCCACGCACGATGGAATACAGCGCGGCGATGGCGTTGTGCACCGACAGGCCAAACTGGGTCGGCGACATCGGCTCGCCACGGGTCATCTGCTCCAGCAGCACGAACGAGCGCTGCACGTCGCCATGGCGCGAGGCGAACACCAGCGGCACGCCGGCCGCCTCCGCCTGGCTGCACCACCACGCGACCTGCACCGCCATCCGGCCCAGCCGGTCGATGCGGCGGCGCTGCATGGCCGGCACTTCCGCCAGCGCCGGGGTATCGTCACCTGATGGCACGACCGGCGCCTTCGACCACGCCTGCCATGTTTCGCGCTCGTGCAGGCCGGGGGCCCACGCCGCCCAGTCCGCCACGGTGAATTCGATCATGCCCCTGTCATCCGCCAACGCCCCGCGCACATTCTAGCGTCCGGCACCCGCGTGAACCTGAGCAGGGCGATGGGTAAATGTCGCGCTGCCCATCAAGCCGGTTGCAGGTTGGCGTACGCCAGCACCAGCCACTTGCTGCCGGCGTCATCGAAATTGACCTGCACCCGCGCGTGGGCACCGCTGCCCTCGTAGTCGACCACGGTGCCCGTGCCGAAACTGGGGTGGCGCACCTGCGCGCCCAGCTTGACCGGCGGCGCCTCCAGCGACGCATGCCCGCGCCCACCGGCAGGGAACGCGCGCGGCGCGCTGCCATGCACCGGCCGCGACACCTGCACCTTGGGCCGCACCTCGTGCAGCAGGTGCGACGGGATCTCGCGCAGGAAGCGCGACGGCATGCCGTACATGTCCTGGCCGTGCAGGCGCCGGCTTTCGGCATAGCTGAGCACCAGCTTCTGCCGTGCGCGGGTGATGCCCACGTAGGCCAGCCGCCGCTCCTCCTCCAGCCGGCCGGATTCCTCGCTGGACTTGGCGCTGGGAAACAGCCCCTCCTCCATGCCGCCGAGGAACACCAGGGGGAACTCCAGGCCCTTGGCGCTGTGCAGGGTCATCAGCTGCACGCCTTCCTCGCCGGCCTGGGCCTGGCCTTCGCCGGCCTCCAGCTGCGCGTAGCTGAGGAAGGCGATCAGTTCAGGCATCGCCGCATCCACCTCGTCGTCGCCGCGGGTGAAGCGCGAGGCCACCGACACCAGTTCATCGAGGTTGTCCACGCGCGAGTCGAGCTGGCCGCGCGACTCGTTGAAGTAGTGGTCACGCAGGCCGGAACGGATCAGTGCGTGGTCGATCTTCTCCGGCAGGGTCATGTGCTGTACGTCGGTGTCGATCGCATCGAGCAGGGTGAGGAAGCCGCCCAGTGCGTTGCGTGCACGCGCGGTCATGCCGCCTTCGTCGACGATGCGGCGCGCGGCGTCCCACAGTGCCACGGCATCAGCGCGCGCGCGGCGTCGCACTTCGTCCAGCGTCTTCTCGCCGATACCGCGCGCCGGGGTGTTGACCGCGCGCTCGAACGCCGCGTCGTCGCTGCGGTTGGCGATCAGGCGCAGGTAGGCGAGCGTGTCCTTGATTTCGGCGCGTTCGAAGAAGCGCATGCCGCCGTACACGCGGAACGGCACCTGCTCGGCCAGCAGCAGCTCTTCGAACGCGCGCGACTGTGCATTGCTGCGGTAGAGCACGGCGCAATCACCGTAGCTGCCGCCGTCGCGCACCCATTGGCGGATGCGTTCGACCACGAAGCGCGCCTCGTCCATCTCGTTGTACGCGGCGTACAGGTCGATCGGCTCGCCCTCGCCGGTATCGGTCCACAGTTTCTTGCCGAGACGATCGGGGTTGTGCGCGATCACCGCGTTGGCGGCATTGAGGATGTTGGCGCTGGAGCGGTAGTTCTGCTCCAGGCGGATGGTCTGCGCACCGCCGAAATCCTTGAGGAAGCGCTGCACGTTCTCCACCTTGGCGCCGCGCCAGCCGTAGATGGCCTGGTCGTCGTCGCCGACCACGAACACGTGCCCCGTGTCGCCCGCGAGCACGCGCACGAACGCGTACTGGATGGCGTTGGTGTCCTGGAACTCGTCGACCAGGATCTCGCTGAAGCGGTGCCGGTAGTGCGCCAGCAGGGCCGGGTTGTCGCGCAGCAGCTCGTGCGCGCGCAGCAGCAGCTCGGCGAAGTCGACCAGGCCGGCGCGTTCGCAGCGCTCCTGGTAGGCCTCGTAGGCGCGGCGCATCACGTCGGCCCACGGGTCGTTGCTGGCCTGGATGTGCTGCGGGCGACGGCCCTCGTCCTTCTGCGCGTTGATCCACCACGCGATCTGCCGCG
Source organism: Aerolutibacter ruishenii (assembly GCF_007830115.1). GTDB lineage: Bacteria > Pseudomonadota > Gammaproteobacteria > Xanthomonadales > Xanthomonadaceae > Aerolutibacter > Aerolutibacter ruishenii. The sequence continues at coordinate 24,370 of NZ_VLKP01000002.1, forward strand.
GCGGGAATCGCACGTCGTCCAGCTCGAGCTGCTGCACCACACGCTTGACCAGGCGCAGCTGGTCGTCGCTGTCCAGCACCTGGAAGCCTTCGGGCAGCTTGGCGTCCTGCCAGTGCAGGCGCAGCAAGCGGTGCGCGAGGCCGTGGAACGTGCCAACCCACATGCCGCGCGCGCCGTGGCGCAGCTGCGCATCCAGGCGGTGGCGCATCTCGCCTGCGGCCTTGTTGGTGAAGGTCACCGCGAGGATGCCGTGCGTGGGCACGCCGTGGACTTCGTTCAGCCAGGCGATTCGGTGGGTGAGCACGCGGGTCTTGCCGGAGCCGGCGCCGGCCAGCACCAGGTAGTGGCCGGGCGCCGCGGACACGGCCTCGCGTTGCGCCGGGTTCAGCGCGTCAAGCAGGTGGGAGACATCCATCGCACCATTCTACCGGGCGCGGTGGTCCACCAGCCGAATGCGGCGCCATGCAGCCCACATGCCGCAAGCTGCGGCATGCTTCCGGCTCGGCGGTGGCTCAGTGGTGCGCTTCGTGCTCGCGCTTGGCCGAAACACCGGTCATCAGCTTGTCGGTGTAGGCGATGCCGATCGCCGACAGGATGAACACGCAGTGGATGATGGTCTGCCACATCACCCCGGTGGCACTGGCCTTGGTGCACAGCACGCCGGCCTCGACCGCACCGCACATCGGCAGGCCCAGCTGCCCGGCCTCGATGAAGGTCTTGAGCAGGTGGATCGAGGAGATGCCGATGATCGCCATCGCCAGCTTCACCTTGAGCACGCTGGCGTTGACATGGCTCAGCCACTCCGGCTGGTCCGGATGGCCTTCCAGACGCAGGCGGGACACAAAGGTTTCGTAGCCGCCGACGATCACCATCACCAGCAGGTTGGAGATCATGACCACGTCGATCAGGCCGAGCACGATCAGCATGATGCCCTGCTCGGTGAGCGAGGTGGCACTCCGGATCAGGAGCCACAGTTCATGCAGGAACAGGTACACATATACGCCCTGCGCCGCGATCAGGCCCAGGTACAGCGGCAACTGCAGCCAGCGCGAGCTGAAGATCAGGGCGGGCAAGGGGTTGAGCGTGGGGCGCGGCTGGGACATGGGGGCGGTTCGGGGCGTGAAAGGCGCCTAGGGTAACGGTCGGCCCGGCCTTCGCCAACGGACACCACGGCTCGGCCGGCCATGGCCTCAGCGCGTACACTCGCCGTTCCCCCCGCCCGGAGCCACGCCATGATCGATCTGTACTACTGGCCCACGCCCAACGGCCACAAGATCACGATCTTCCTCGAGGAGGCCGGCCTGCCCTACACCGTGCACCCGGTGGACATCGGCGCCGGCGACCAGTTCAAGCCGGAGTTCCTCGCGTTTTCGCCCAACAACAAGATGCCGGCGATCATCGACCGTGCGCCCGCCGACGGCGGCGCGCCGATCAGCGTGTTCGAATCCGGCGCGATCCTGCAGTACCTGGCGGGTAAGACCGGGCGCTTCCTGCCCGCCGATGCCCGCGCACGCATCGAAGCCAACGAGTGGCTGTTCTGGCAGATGGCCGGACTGGGGCCGATGACCGGCCAGTACGGGCACTTCCATGTCTACGCCCCGGAGCCCATCGCCTACGCCAGGGACCGCTACCGCAACGAGGTCCTGCGCCTGCTCGGTGTGCTCGACCGCCGCCTGCAGGGCCGCGCGTTCGTGGCCGGCGACGAGTACACCATCGCCGACATGGCCATCCACCCGTGGGTCAACGCCTACGACAAGGCGCCGCTGGACCTGTCCGGGTTCCCCGATCTCATCCGCTGGCACGCCGCGGTCGCCGCGCGCCCCGCCGTGCAACGCGCCTACGCGCTGGGCGAGCAGTACGGCGCGCAACGCGAAATGACCCCCGAAATGCGCAAGCACCTGTTCGGAACCCCGACCCCGTAACCCATGAACGACACCCTTCGCCGCGGCCTTGCCGCCAGCCTGCTCGCCATGTCGATGATCGCCCCCGCCGCCGTTGCCGCCACTACCGCGCCGGCCTCCGGCAAGCTCACCCTTGAAGCCATCACCGGCAGCACGTCGCTGTCCGGCCCCAGCCTGATGAAGGCCAAGGTCGCACCCGACGGCAGCCGCGTGACCTTCCTGCGCGGCAAGGATGCGGACAAGAACCGCCTTGACCTGTGGGCCTACGACATCGCCACCGGCACCACCGCGCTGCTGGTCGACTCCAACGACGTGCTGCCCGGCGCAGAGGTGCTCAGCGACGAGGAGAAGGCGCGCCGCGAACGCCAGCGCATCGCCGCGCTCAGCGGCATCGTCGACTACCAATGGTCGCCGGATGGCAAGCAGCTGCTGTTCCCGCTGGGCGGCGAGCTGTACCTGTACGACCTGGCCAAGCCGGGCAAGGCCGGCGTGCGCAAGCTCACCCATGGCGAAGGTTTCGCCACCGACCCGAAGCTCTCGCCCAAGGGCGGCTTCGTCAGCTTCATCCGCGAGCGCAACCTGTGGGTGATCGACCTGGCCACGGGCAAGAGCGCGCAGCTGACGAAGGACGGCAGCGCGGTGATCGGCAACGGCGTGGCCGAATTCGTCGCCGACGAGGAGATGGACCGCCACACCGGCTACTGGTGGGCGCCGGACGACAGCGCCATCGCCTTCGCCCGCATCGACGAAAGCCCGGTGCCGGTGCAGAAGCGCTACGAGGTCTACCCGGACCGCACCGAGGTGGTCGAGCAGCGCTATCCCGCCGCTGGCGACAAGAACGTATTGATGCAACTGGGCGTGGTCGCGCCCAAGCCCGGCGCCAGGCCCACGTGGATCGACCTGGGCCAGGAGGCGGACATCTACCTGGCGCGCGTGGACTGGCGCGATGCGAGGCACGTGACCTTCCAGCGCCAGTCGCGCGACCAGAAGCGGCTGGACCTGGTGGAAGCCGACCTCGCCAGCGGCAGGCAGCACGTGCTGCTGACCGAGAACAGCAAGACCTGGGTGCCGCTGCACAACGATCTGCGTTTCCTCAAGGACGGCCGCCTGCTGTGGAGCAGCGAGCGCAGCGGCTTCGAGCACCTGTACCTGATCGGTACCGACGGCGCCGCCACCGCACTGACCACTGGCGAGTGGCCGATCGATGCGCTGCTGGCGGTCGACGAGGCCGCGGGCTTCGCCTACTTCAGCGCCGGCAAGGACACTCCGCTGGACGTGCAGGTGTACCGGGTACCGCTGGCCGGCGGCGCCATCGAGCGCCTGTCCAAGGTCGATGGCATGCACAACGCCACGTTTGCCGCCAACGCCAGTGTGTACGTGGACAGCTGGTCCAACCCGACCACGCCGCCGCAACTGCAGTTGTTCCGCAACGACGGCACGGCCATCGCCACGCTGCTGGCCAACGACCTGGCCGACGCCAAGCATCCCTATGCGCCCTACCGCGATGCGCAACGCCCGGTGGAATACGGCACCCTCACCGCCGCCGACGGCCGCACGCCGCTGCATTACAGCGTGATCAAGCCCACCGGCTTCGACCCGAAGAAGCAGTACCCGGTCGTGGTCTACGTCTACGGCGGCCCCGCCACGCAGACCGTGACCCGCGCCTGGCCCGGCCGCGGCGACCACTGGTTCAACCAGTACCTGGCGCAGCAGGGTTACGTGGTGTTCTCTCTGGACAACCGCGGCACCCCGCGCCGCGGCGCGGCGTTCGGCGGCGCGCTGTACGGCGTGCAGGGCACGGTGGAAGTGGCGGACCAGCTGGCCGGCGCGAAGTGGCTGCAGAACCAGTCGTGGGTCGATGGCAAGCGCATCGGCGTGTACGGCTGGTCCAACGGCGGCTACATGACCCTGATGCTGCTGGCCAAGGCCTCGGATCGCTACGCCTGCGGCGTGGCCGGTGCACCCGTCACCGACTGGGGCCTGTACGACACCCACTACACCGAGCGCTACATGAACCTGCCGGCGGCCAACCCGGACGGCTACCGCGACGGCCGCGTGCTCACCCACATCGACGGCCTCACGTCGCCGCTGCTGCTGATCCACGGCATGGCCGACGACAACGTGCTGTTCAGCAACTCCACCGTGCTGATGAGCGCGCTGCAGAAGCGCGCGCAGCCGTTCGAGCTGATGACCTACCCGGGCGCCAAGCACGGTCTCACTGGCGCCGACCTGCTGCACCGCTTCCGCCTGACCGAGGACTTCTTCGGGCGTTGCCTGAAGCCGGCCGCACGTTGATGCAACACGCCGCCGGGGCGCCCCGCCCCGGCGGCGAGCACGCGCAGGCGGTGACGGGTGACTTCCGGCGGTCGCGACCGTGACCTTCGGCCGATGACCCCCTCTGCCTCCAACGGCGATGCTGGGGCCTTTCCGCCCGGGGCCACCCACATGACCAAGCCGCTCGCCCTTGCCATCGCCGTAGCGCTGCTCGCTCCGGTGCCGGCCTTCGCCACGGCCGCACAACTCGCGCCAGCCGCCCTCACCGCCACTGCCGCAGCCAACGCACCTGCCGCCAAACCCGCCCCGGCCTGGGTGGCACGCAGCAACGAGTACACCGCGATCCTGCTCAAGGCACAGGGCGAATTCATGCCCGAGCAGCTGTCGTTCTTCGGCATCCCCGGCTACGACGACAAGGCCTTCGATTTCGGCCCCGAGAACGGCAAGCGCTTCCGCGCCGCCACCGCCAAGGCCCGCACCGAGCTGTCGACCAAGCTGCAACTGGAGCGCGATCCCAACGTCCGCCAGGACCTGGAGATCCTGATCAAGGCAGCCGATGACGCGATCGAGGCCAGCGAAGTCAACGAGCGCCTGACCCGGCCGTGGGCCGACGTCGGCCAAGCCGTGTTCCAGGGCATGCAGGGCCTGCTCAGCGACCAGACCCCGCCGGCACGGCGCGCGATGGCGCTAAAGCGCCTGCAACACTACGTCGGCCAGGTGTCCGGCAGCATGCCGCTGGCCACCCAGGCCCGCCAGCGCTACGACGAGCGCCCCGACCCCACGCTGTTGCAGCCCACCCAGCTGTCGGTGCAGCAGTCCATCGACAACCTGCCCGCCTACCTCAAGGGCATCCGCGCGCTGTTCGCCAAATACAAGGTCGAAGGCGCCGACGCCGCACTCGATGCACTGGACCAGCAGCTGACCGACTACGCCGCGTGGTCGAAGGCCAGCGTGCTGCCCACCGCACGCACCACCTACCAACTGCCCGACGAGCTGTACGCGCTGTCGCTGAAGAACGTCGGCATCGACATCGACCCGCGCGTGCTGATCGAGCGTGCGCAGCTGGAGTTCATGGAAACCCGCAACGCCATGCAGCAGATCGCACCGCTGGTGGCGAAGGAAAAGGGCTTCGCCGCCACCGACACCATCGGCGTGATCAAGGCGCTCAAGCACCCGCAGCTGGCCAACGACCAGATCGAGCCGTACTACCGCAACACGGTGATGCCGGAGCTCGACCGCCTGATCGCCAAGCATGACGTTGTGTCCCTGCCGCAACGGCCGATGCAGATGCGCCTGGGCAGCGAGGCCGAGAACGCCGCGCAACCCGCACCGCACTTCCTGCCCGCGCCGCTGGTCGGCAACACCGGCCAGCAGGGCACCTTCGTGCTGCCGCTGGGCAACCCCAACGCCGGTGCCGACGGCGCCTACGACGACTTCAACTACCCCGCTGGCGCGTGGACGCTGACCGCGCACGAAGGCCGCCCCGGCCACGAGCTGCAGTTCACCGCCATGGTCGAGCGCGGCGTGTCGCTGGCGCGCACCTTGTACGCGTTCAACTCGGTCAACGTCGAAGGCTGGGCGCTGTACGCCGAAGCCGAGATGGTCCCGTACGAGCCGCTGGACGGTCAGCTGATCGCGCTGCAGTTCCGCCTGCTGCGCGCCGCGCGTGCCATGCTCGACCCGATGCTCAACCTGGGCCTCACCGATCGCGACACCGCGTTCAAGGTGCTGACCGAGCAGGTCGGCTTCAGCAAGGCGATGGCGCGGCAGGAAGTAGACCGCTACACGGTCAAGGCACCGGGCCAAGCCGGCAGCTACTTCTACGGCTACGCGCGGATCATGCAGCTGCGCGCCGAGACCGAAGTCGCGCTGGGCGACCGCTTCGACCGCAAGGCCTTCAACGACTTCCTGCTGGACCAGGGCCTGCTGCCGCCGGACCAGCTGGCCAAGGCGGTGCGCGAGGTGTTCGTGCCGTCGCAGAAGGCCACGCCGCGGCGCTGATCGCCCGGATGATGGTGCCGGCGTCCACTCAGCGGGCGCCGGCCACGCACGACCGGCCGGTGAGCGGCAGAAGTGCGGGCGTGATGGCGCCGCCCCGTGCCTCCACCGCCAATACGCCCCGCCACACTTCACACCTGCCGGCACATTCCAGCCTGAATGGACGCGCCTGCCCGCGCGGGTGTCTGGCTTCCCCATCACGCGCCACTGCCTATACTTCCGACCAATGTCGGCCCTACGGCACAGTACGCAGGGCATCCGTCGCTCCCCCACGCCGGAACCCCGCATGCTCGATCGCCACAACGTCGCCGTCGTCATCCCCGCCCTCAACGAATCGCTGCGCATCCGCGGCGTGGTCGAATCGGCACTGGGCGAATGCGCGCACGTGATCGTGGTCGATGACGGTTCCGACGACGGCACTGCCGCCTGCATCGCCGACCTGCCGGTCACCGTACTGCGCCACCCCACGCGGCGCGGCAAGGGCGCCAGCCTGCGCACCGGCTTCGCAGAAGCGTTGCAGCGTGGACTGCGCGGCGTGGTGACCATGGATGGCGACGGCCAGCATCGTGCCGAGGACATCCCGCGCCTGCTCGACGCCGCCAACCGCTACCCCGGCCACCTGGTGATCGGCGCGCGGCTGCGCAAGCGCGCGCAGGCGCCGCTGTACCGCAAGCTGGCCAACCGCTTTGGCGACTGGGGCATCGCCTGGGGCACCGGCTACCAGATAGCCGACACCCAGAGCGGCCAGCGCTTCTACCCCGCCGAGGTGTGCGCGCTGCGCGACATCCCCGGCGAGGGCTTCGTGTTCGAGGCGCAGGTGCTGATCTCCGCCGCGCGCCAGCTCGGCACGCACGTGGTATCGGTGCCGATCGAGTCGCGCTACCAGCAGGCCGACGGCAACGAGCAGTTCCGCGCCAGCCATTTCCGTCCGCTGCAGGATCTGGGCCGCATCACCAGCCACGTGGTGGCGCAGGTGCTGCGCCGCGGCGGCATGTGGTCGGTGTACCGCAGCATCCGCGCCCACCCGCCGCTGATTGATGACCCCAACGGCGAGTTCGCTTCGATGATGGCCACGCAGCACACGCCTGCTCCCTGAGCGTTCCGTCCTGGCATCGCACCGCCAGGACGGTCGCGCGCAAGCGACAGCGCGTCGCCCTTTGCCGGCTATTCCTCGATGACGTAGATCGCCACGCCCGCCGCCTGGCGCTGCGTGGTCGGGATGCCCATGCTGCCGTAGACACCCACGTGGCTGCGGTGCACGCCGGTGCCCACGCCGACCGACACCGGTGGCGCGACGCTGCCCACGCCCAGCAGCAGCACGCCGTTGGCGCCCAGCTTGGCGGCCTCGCGGCGCAGGCGCAGGATGGCGGCATCGGTCTGCCCCGACGTGCCGAAACCGATCGCGCTGGAGGACTCCAGCCGCGCGATCTCCTGGAACCGCCTCGGTGCCACGTGGTAGACCTTGACCTGCTCGACCGCGACCGCCGGGCGCGGCGGCGCAAGCATCACCCGGTGGGTGCTGGCGCATCCCCCCACCAGCAGCAGGGTGGACAGGGCGAAGGCGGGCAACAGGCGGCGCGGCAGCATGGCGGCAAGGCTCGGTGGGCTTTGCTGAACATACTCCGCGCACGCGGCTGAACCGGATCCCGCTGGCGCGAAACGACGGCGGGTCCGTGTGGCCGGCCGGCCGGGCGCTTCGGCCCGGTATCATGCCGCCATGACCTCGCCACACCCGACCGCTGGCCGTCCGCCCGTGGCCGACACCCCCTCCCCGCTGCCCACGCCGACCCCGCGCTGGACCGTGGACTACACCGACGCCGACCTCGACGCATTGCTGGCCCGCGACGACACCCTCGCCGTGTTCGGCTTCGGGGCCGATGCGCCACGCCACGGGGATCCGCGCTATCTGCGCGTGTCGTTGCAGCCGCACGGCGCGGCGCCGCTGGAAGTGTGGCGCGTGGCCGGCCCGGTATCGCACGGCCGCGACGGCGGCATTGCCTGGTCCGAGGACGGCGCGCTGCAGTTCGGCGCCATCGAACTGGATGAGCCGCCGGGTGAAGAGGACAGCGACATCGAGCGCACCGCCGAGGCCATCTACCGGCGGCTGCCGGCCTTCCTCGCCGCGCGCGGCTACCCGCACCTGCTGCGGATGTGGAACTACCTCGACGGCATCACCAGCGGCCACGGCGACGACGAGCGCTACCGCCGCTTCTGCGTCGGCCGCGCGCGCGCGCTCGGCACCGTCGACCCGGGCACCCTGCCCGCCGCCACCGCCATCGGCCGCGTGGACGGCGAGCGCCGGATGCAGGTGTACTGGCTGGCGGCGCGCACGCCCGGCACGCCGCTGGAGAACCCGCGCCAGGTCAGCGCCTGGCGCTACCCACGCCAGTACGGTCCGCAGCCGCCCGGCTTCGCCCGCGCCATGCTGCCGCCGGACGGCAGCGCGATGCCGCTGATGCTGTCGGGCACCGCGGCCATCGTCGGCCACGAGTCGCAGCACCGCGATTCGGTCGAAGCGCAACTGGACGAGGTGCTGGTCAACCTCGACCACCTGGTCGACCGCGCGCGCCAGCAGCGCCCGGAGCTGCCCGAGACCTTCGGTCCCGGCACGCGGCTGAAGGTGTACGTGCGCGACGCCGCCGAGTTGCCGCATGTCGCCCAAGCGCTGGCCACGCGCCTGCCGCCGTCGGTGTCGCGCATCGTGCTGCACGGCGCGGTATGCCGCCGCGAACTGCGTGTGGAGATCGACGGCGTGCACGGCCACTGAGCCGCGTTCCCCAAAACCGCCACAGCCCGTGCCGATGCGGCATGATCACGCCATCGGCGCACGCGCCTTCGTCAAGGAGACTTCCGGATGGGATTGATCAGCCTGCTGTGGGGCATCGTGGCGATGCTGTGGATGATCGTCGCGCTCATTCCGCTGCTGGGATGGGGCAACTGGTTCCTGATTCCGTTCGCGGCCATCGGCGCGATCATTGCCGCGCTCGGCGTCCTGCTGACCGCGCCGGGCCAGCGCGGCCGGGCGAAAGCCGGGCTGGTGCTCAACGGGCTGGTGATCGTGGTCGGCATCGTCCGCCTGGGGATCGGCGGCGGCGTGATCTGAGCACGGCAGGCTCCCGGGCGGCCACGTCCGGCCCGCCCGGCGCCCATGCACGCCACGATGATCGCCCCGGCCGCCACGCGACCGGGGCGATCATCCACCCACGGGGATCAGGCCTTCTTCGCCCAGGCGCTGCACCAGCCCTTGGCGGCCACCGTGTTCTGCGGGAACAGGGTGCACGGCCCGTATGCCTGGCCCTTGGCGCCCTTGTACAGGGTGCAGTTGGCGCAGTTGCTGCCGGCCTTGAACACCGGGTGCTTCACCGCGGCCGCGTTCTCGGTGTAGGCCAGGGCCTTGGCCTGCGGGTTGGCGAGGGTCAGCTTGGGCAGTGCGGCGGGGGCGGCCTCGGCAGGCAGCGCCTTCAGCACCAGCGGAATGGCCGCGGCAGCGGCGGAATAGGCGAGGAAACGGCGACGACCGGGGTTGCTGAGATCCATGGCTGGGAACAGAGAGTGGCTAGGATGGCCTTACTTTAACCATCGGCCAGATGGGCGCATTGACCCTCGTCAAATGAGGGCCGCGCGCGAGGCGTACAATTCACGGCCATGAGCTACCCCTTCACGCGCCCGCGGCGGATGCGCCGCGACGAGTTCTCGCGCCGGCTGATGCGCGAGACGGTCCTCACCGCCAACGACCTGATCTACCCGGTCTTCGTCCACGAGCTGAAGGGGCGCGAGGCCGTCGCCTCCATGCCCGGCATCGAACGCCTGTCGATCGACGAGCTGCTCAAGGTCGCCGAGCAGGCCAGCGAGCTGCGGGTACCGGCACTGGCCTTGTTCCCGGTCACCGCGCCTGACGCCAAGTCGCTGACCGCCGAGGCGGCGTGGCAGGACGACGGCCTGTGCCAGCGCGCCGTGCGTGCGTTGAAGGAGCGCTTCCCGCAGCTGGGCGTGATCACCGACGTCGCGCTGGACCCCTACACCGTGCACGGCCAGGACGGCCTGCTGGACGACAACGGCTACGTGATGAACGACGAGACCGTCGAGGCGCTGGTCAAGCAGGCGCTTTCGCACGCGCGTGCCGGTGCCGACGTGGTCGCTCCCAGCGACATGATGGACGGCCGCATCGGCGCCATCCGCGGCGAGCTGGAGGGCGAAGGCCACATCCATACCCGCATCCTGGCCTACAGCGCCAAGTACGCCAGCGCGTTCTACGGCCCGTTCCGCGACGCGGTCGGCAGCGCCGGCGCGCTGGGCAAGGGCAACAAGTACACCTACCAGATGGACCCGGCCAACTCGGACGAGGCCATGCGCGAGATCGCGCTGGACCTGGACGAAGGCGCCGACATGATCATGGTCAAGCCGGGCCTGCCGTACCTGGACATCGTGCGCCGCGCCAAGGACGAGTTCGGCGCGCCCACCTTCGTCTACCAGGTCAGCGGCGAGTACGCGATGCTCAAGGCCGCCGCGCTCAACGGCTGGATCGACGAGCGCGGCTGCGCGCTGGAGGCGCTGACCAGCATCAAGCGCGCCGGTGCCGATGGCGTGCTGACCTACTTCGCGCTGGATGCGGCGCGGTGGTTGCGCGAGGCAGGTTGATGCAAGCGGCACCCGTCCCCGCGTCGCCGCGGGGACGATGGCGCCATGCCACTTACCCGGCACACCCGCGCTTGCCCGTCCCTGCCGGCGCCTTCATCCGGTACAGATCCAGCCCGCCGGCGCGCGGCGCGCGCGCACTGCCGCTCACCAGCAGCTCACCGGGCTTGTTCCACTCCACCACTGGCCCGAGCGTGGTCGCGGTATCGGTGTTGAACGACAGCTTCAAGGGCGCGATGCCCGCATAGCGCTGGCCATCGCACTGCGCCAGCTGCAACTGGACCGGTTTCGCCGTCGCGTCGGCCGAACGCGCGAACACGATCGCCTCGCCGTCGCCCAGCCACGCGCCATCGAACTCGTCGTCGCGGGTGTTCACGCCGGGCACCGGCTTGACGTCGCCGAAGGCCTTGCCATCCCAGCGCGCGAAGAACAGGTCGTGGCGGCCGGCGCCGCCGTGCCCGTTGCTGGCGAACATCAGCAGTGCGACGTCCCGGCCAAGGGTCGGCGCCCACTCATCGCCAGCGGTGTTGACCCCCGCACCGAGGTTCTCCGGCTTGCCGTGGCCGCCGCCGCGCACCGCGACCCGGTACAGGTCGTCACCGCCTTGTCCGCCTTTGCGGTTGCTGGAGAAGTACAGCCAGCGCCCATCGGCGCTGAACATCGGGTCGAACTCCTTGGCCCTGGTGTTGAGCGCCAGCGGCGCGGGGTCCTGCCAGCGGCCGTCCTTGCGCGTGGCCTGCCACAGGTCGCCGCTGCCGGGGCCGCCTTCGCGGTCGGGGCTGCCCCAGACGATGCGTTGGCCATCGGGGCTGACCGTGCCGTGCATCTCGCTGGCCCTGGTCGAGACCACGCCCATGCCTTCGATGCCGAATTCGGCCAGTGCGTACGCGGCGCCGCCAAGCAGCAACAGCGGGAGTAGACTGAAACCAGCGAAGGCCGGGTTGCGCTTCATCGTGCGTCTCCTGGGTACGTGTCACGCACTCTAGCGAGGGAATTGCCATGTCGAATCCGAACGCCGTTGCAAAACGTTTCGCGGTCATCGGCCATCCGGTTGCCCACTCCTTGTCACCGCGCATCCACGCCGCGTTCGGACGACAGACCGGTATTCCGCTGGAGTACACCGCGATCGACGCGGCGCCGGAGGACTTCGACGCGGCCCTGGCCGCCTTTGCCGCCGAAGGTGGCGTGGGCGCCAACGTGACCCTGCCGCACAAGGAACACGCGGCCAGCATCTGCAACCACCTGACCGAGCGCGCGCGACGCGCGGGTGCGGTCAACACCCTGGTCCGCACCGCCACCGGCTGGGACGGCGACAACACCGACGGCGCCGGCCTGGTCCGCGACCTGACCGAGCGCCACAGCCGCGACCTGCGCGGGCGCAAGGTGCTGCTGATCGGCGCAGGCGGCGCGGCACGCGGCGTGGCCCCGACCCTGCTTGAAGCGGGCATCGCCAGCCTGTATATCGTCAACCGCACCGCCAGCCGGGTGGATGCGCTGGCCGATGCGCTGGGCGACCCGCAGCGCGTGCACCCGCGCTACTTCGACGACATCGGCGCGCTGGGCAACTTCGACCTGATCATCAACGCCACCTCCGCCGCACGCGGTGGCGGCCTGCCGCCGTTGCCCAGCACCTTGCTGGCGCCACGCTGCGATGCGGTTGACCTGAGCTATGGCGAAGTCGCCATTCCGTTCCTGGCGTGGGCGCGTGCCTCTGGTGCCCACCTGGTGATCGACGGACTGGGCATGCTGGTCGAGCAGGCGGCGGAAAGCTTCCAGCGCTGGCATGGCGTTCGCCCGTACACCGACGAGGTCTACGCTGCGTTGCGCGAACGCGATGATTCGTTGATTACCGCTGACTAAGACAGCCATGGATGGCAGTGCGCGCTGCGGCGCGTGCTGCACCACGCTCTCCATCACGCGCCCTTCCCGGGCATGCCGCATGGCAAGCCGGCGGGCCCGCCGTGCGCACGGCGGGATCCCGCGCAAGCGTCGTCGCGTCAGCGCACGATAACCGAGGAGGCGCCGTCGCCCATGCCCAGGTAGCGGTCCTTCAAGCGAACATAGTGGCCGGCGCTGTACTGCAGGTTTTCCAGCTCGCGCTCGCTCAGCTTGCGCGCGAACCGCGCCGGACTCCCCAGCCACAGCTCGCCCTCGCCCACCACCTTGCCCGGCGACACCACCGCGCCGGCGCCGACGAAGCCGAAACGCTGCACGTGGCAGCCGTCCAGCAGCCGGGCGCCCATGCCGATCAGCGCGAACTCGTCGATGGTGCAGGCATGGACGATAGCGCCATGGCCAATGGTCACGTCATTGGCGATCAGCGTCGGCAGCCCACCCGGGCGGGTGTACGGCCCCTCGTGGGTGACGTGGACGATGGTGCCGTCCTGCACGTTGGTGCGCGCGCCGATGCGGATATGGTTCACGTCGCCACGGATCACGCAGCCGGGCCAGATCGATGCGTCGTCGCCCAGCACCACATCGCCGATCACGGTGGCCGCGGGATCGACGTACACGCGCTCGCCGACGACGGGGAAATGCTCGAGGTAGGGGCGCATGGTCATGGCGGGATTTTACGCCCGGGCGGGGAACGGGTGCCGCCGCGCCCGGTGCGGACGATCGGACTACACTCGCCCGTATGGACATAACCGCCGACACCACGCCCCAGGAACTGGCCGCCACGCGCGAGCGCCTGCGAGTGGCGTGGCAGGCCCACAAGCCCGACCTGGCCCAGCGCCGCCGCGACCTGTCGCGCCTGCGCGACGCCTTCCGCGCCGCGGTGCCGGCGATGGACGCGGCGATCCGCGCGGACTTCGGCCACCGCTCCAAGCACGAGAACCTGATCTCCGAGGCCATGGTGACGCTGACCGAGATCGACCATGCGCTGCGCCACCTGCGCCGCTGGACGCGTCCGCAGCGTGTCGCGGTGGGCTGGAAGCTGTGGCCGGCTAGCGCCGAGTTGCGCCACGAGCCGGTCGGCGTCGTCGGCATCATCGCGCCGTGGAACTACCCGGTGAACCTGGCGCTGGTGCCGCTGGTCTCGGCGATTGCCGCGGGCAACCACGTGTACCTCAAGCCGTCCGAACACACGCCGCGCACCAGCGCATGGCTGCGCCAGTTGTTGGCCGACGTGTTCCCCACCGACCGCGTGGCCGTGGCCCTGGGCGACTCGGAGGTGGGTGCCGCCTTCGCCGCGCTGCCCTTCGACCACCTGCTGTTCACCGGCTCGACCGCAGTGGGGCGCAAGGTGATGGCCACGGCCGCGCCCAACCTGACGCCGGTGACGCTTGAACTGGGCGGCAAGGCACCTGCGGTGGTCTGCGCCGACTTCCCGATCGGTACCGCCGCCGCGCGCATCGCCACCGGCAAGTGGTTCAACGCCGGGCAGACCTGCATCGGCGTCGATTACGTGCTGGTCGATGCCGCGCGCCGTGACGCACTGGTGCACGCGCTGGTGCATGAGCTGCGCCAACGCTACGGCCCCGACTTCGTCCATACCGATGCCTACACCCGGGTCATCAACGAAAGCCAGTTCCGCCGGCTGCAGGGATACCTGGCCGATGCGCGCGAGCGCGGCCATACGGTCATCGAGCCCTTCGCCGACGCCGCGCACCGGCATGCGGCGCTGATCGAGGACGAACACCTGTTCCCACCGGCGCTGGTGATCGAGCCGGCGGCGGACAGCGACGTCATGCGCCACGAGATCTTCGGACCGATCCTGCCGGTGCTGTCGTACCAGAACCTGGACGAGGCCATCGCGCGCATCAACGCGCTGGAGCGGCCGCTCGCGCTGTACCCGTTCAGCAACGACCAGCGCCGCATCGACCATATCCTGGCCAACGCGCTCGCGGGCGGCGTCACCGTCAACGACACGCTGCTGCACTTCGGCGCGCACAGCCTGCCATTCGGCGGCATCGGCGCCAGCGGCATCGGCGCGATCCACGGCCGGCATGGTTTCGAGACATTCAGCAAGGCGCTGCCGGTACTGCGCCAGCGTCGCTTCGCTGCCAGTGACTGGCTCAAGCCGCCGTACCGTGGCCCCATCGACCGGATGATCCGCTGGCTGTCGAAATAGACGGCCCGTCACACGCTACCGTCACGCAGACGGGCACCGACGCCGCGTTCGTCTGCCTGCTTCAACAGCGCGCCCGCCTGGCGATGAACGCGCTCATTCACTGAACGAACGCAACGCTTCGATCGTCCGCTCCACGCCCACGTCGTCCACGTCGCGGTGCAGCACCAGGCGCACGCGCGGCGTGTAGCCCACCGACACCCGCACTCCGGCAGCCTCCATGTGCGCGCGGAAGCCGTCCGTGCCGCCCGCGACCACGTCGATGAACACCATGTTGGTGTGCTGCGCCGCCAACCGCACCGCCGACATGCCCTCCAGCGCGGCTGCCAGCCGCGCCGCGCGCGCGTGGTCATCGGCCAGCGCGGCCGCGTGGTGGTCCAGCGCATGCAGGCCGGCCGCCGCAAGGATGCCAGCCTGGCGCATGCCGCCACCGGCGACCTTGCGCCAGCGGCGCGCCTGCGCGATCAGCGCCTGCGAGCCCAGCAGCACCGAGCCCACCGGCGCGCCAAGCCCCTTGGACAGGCACACCGACACGCTGTCGAAGTGGCGGACGATGGCGCGCGGCGGCAACCCCAGTGCGACGGCCGCATTGAACAAGCGCGCGCCGTCCAGGTGCAGCGACAGGCCGCGCCGGTCGCACAGTGCGCGCGCCGCGGCGAGGTAGTCCATCGGCAGCACGCGCCCGTGCCAGGTGTTTTCCAGGCACAGCAGCCGCGTCCGCGCGAAATGCGGATCATCGGGCTTGATCGCCTGCTCCACGGCGTCCACCGGCAGGCTGCCGTCGGCGGCCTGCACCAGCGGCTGCGGCTGGATCGAACCCAGCACCGCCGCGCCGCCGCCTTCGTAGCGGTAGGTATGCGCGTCCATGCCGACGATGTACTCGTCGCCGCGCTCGCAATGCGCCAGCAACGCCAGCAGGTTGGACTGCGTGCCGCTGGGTACGAACAGCCCCGCCTCAAAGCCGAGCTCGACAGCCAGCCGGGCCTGCAAGGCATTGACCGTCGGGTCCTCGCCGTACACATCGTCGCCCACCTCGGCGCGGGCCATCGCCTCGCGCATGGCGGGCGTGGGCCGGGTCACGGTATCGCTGCGCAGGTCGATGACGGGCAAGGAGGTGGACATGGCAGGGGCCAACCGCGGATGGAAAATTCCATCATGCCATCGCCCCCGACTAGACTGTGCCGATGAAAATCGCCAGCTGGAACGTCAACTCCCTCAATGTCCGCCTGCCGCACCTGGAGCAGTGGCTGGGGGCCTTCGCGCCGGACATCGTCGGCCTGCAGGAGACCAAGCTGGAAGACAGCCGCTTCCCCGACACGGCGCTGGTCGGTGCCGGCTACCGCAGCGTGTTCGCGGGGCAGAAGACCTACAACGGCGTGGCCATCCTCTCGCGCGAGCCGGCGCAGGACGTGCAGGTCGGCATCCCCGGCTTCGACGACGAGCAGAAGCGGGTGATCGCCGCGACCGTCGGCGGGGTGCGCATCGTCAACCTGTACGTGGTCAACGGCCAGGACGTGGGCACCGACAAATACGCCTACAAGCTGCGCTGGCTGGAGGCGGTGCACGACTGGATCGGGCAGGAGCTGCAGCGCCATCCGGAGCTGGTGGTGCTGGGCGATTTCAACATCGCCCCCGACGACCGCGACGTGCACGACCCCGCGGTGTGGAACGACGAGCACATCCTCACCTCCACCGCCGAGCGCGACGGCCTGCGCCGGCTGTGCGCGCTGGGCCTGCACGATGCGTTCCGCCTGCACAGCCACGAAGCCGGCCTCTTCAGCTGGTGGGATTACCGCCAGGCCGCGTTCCGTCGCAACCTGGGGCTACGCATCGACCTGACGCTGGTCTCGGATGCACTGCGCGCGCGCTGCGTGGCGGCCGGCATCGACCGCGAACCGCGTACCTGGGACCGCCCCAGCGACCACGCGCCCGCCTGGGTGGAACTGGGCGCGTGAATCAGCGCACGCGCCCGCGGCGGAACAGGTTGACGATGCCCAGCAGGACGATCGCGCCGACCAGCGACAACAGCAGGCCGGTGACGGAGAAATTGCCGTCGTTGATGTCGCCGCCGCCCAGGCCCAGCATCCCGCCCAGCCAGCCGCCGATGAACGCGCCGACGATGCCGACGATGACGTTGAGGAAGATGCCCTGTTGGCCGTCGGTCTTCATGACCATGCTGGCCAGCCAACCGATGATGCCGCCGACGATCAGCCAGATGATGATGCCCATGGTGCGTTTCTCCTTGTGATGGTGGAAATGGTGGTGCGGGGTGGATCACATCCCGCGCCGTTGTGGTGGGCGCAGTGTCAGGCGCGGCACGTGATGGCGATGTCTGCAAAATCAGCAACTTGCGTGATGAGAAAGTGAGGACACGCCTACCGTTCATCATCGTGGCGACGGCGTGCAGGCCGCGCCGTCGAGCCCCGGCTTCGCGCATGGCGTGCGTACACTGGCGCGCATGAACCCGCCGACGCCGCAGCCGCTGTCCGACCTGGCCACGACCGCGCCGCACGCGGCATGGCTGCCGCGCGACCGCACGCAAACGGCGCAGGCACAAGCCGGCGCATGGTTGGCGAAAACCCTGTCGCGGCCACCGGCGCAGGTCGCCTTCGAACGCGATGCACACGGTCGCCCGCATCTGCACCCACCGCTGCAGGCCCTGGACTGCAACTGGAGCCACAGCGGCGAGGGACTGCTGGTGGCGGTGGGCGAAGGCATGCGCGTGGGCGTCGACCTTGAATGGGAGCGCCCGCGACCGCGCGCGCTCGCGCTGGCGGAGCGCTTCTTCGCGCCGCAGGAACTGCAATGGCTGCTGGCGCAACCGGAACCCGGACGCGAGCGGCAGTTCCTGCGCCTGTGGTGCGCCAAGGAGGCGGTATTGAAGGCGCACGGCCACGGCCTGTCCTTCGGCCTGCACCGGCTGGTCTTTGCCGAAGGCGACGCTGGCCTGCGCCTGCACGAATGCGATGCCGCACTCGGCGACGCCAATGCCTGGACCGTGCGCGAACTCGTTCCCGCCCCGGGCTACCTCGGCGCACTCGCATGGCGACCCCACGCCGGGTAGGGCACGTGGCGCGACCCTCGCGGGCCACGCGCACCGCTGGTTAGCGCCCCATACCCGCTGCGGTCATACTGCGCACCGCATGAACACCCCCGACCTGCCCGCCGACCTGCGCCCCATGCTGGAGTCCGGCCTCGTCCGCCTCGGCCTGGACCCGGCACTGGCCACCCCGCTGCTGGCCTACCTGGGCCTGCTGGTGCGCTGGAACAAGACCTACAACCTCACCGCCGTGCGCGACCCGCACGAGATGGTGACCAAGCACCTGCTCGACTCGCTGGCGATGCACCCCTACGTCGATGCCATCGCCGCGCGCGGCGGCGCGCTGGCCGACCTGGGCACCGGCGCCGGCCTGCCCGGCATCCCGCTGGCCATCGTCAAGCCGGGCCTGCGCGTGACCCTGGTGGAAAGCAACGGCAAGAAAGCGCGCTTCATGCGCGAAGCCGTGCGCCAGCTGGGGCTGAAGGACGTGCGCGTGGCCGAATCGCGGATCGAGGCCCTGGCCGAGCCGGGAGCCTATGACGCCATCACCGCCCGTGCCCTGGCGACGTTGCCGCTGATCATCGAACTCGGCGGCCACCTGCTCGGGCCCGATGGCGAGCTGCTGGCGATGAAAGGCGTGCACCCGGTTGACGAAATCGCCGGCCTGCCTGCGGGCTGGGCGGTACGCGCCTCGCACCCGCTCGTGGTGCCCGGACTGGTGGGCGAGCGGCACCTGGTGGTGGTTGGGCGCGCGTCCATCGGCTGACCCCCACGCCGCAGCCTCGCGGAGGATGGGGATCCCGGCCACCGCCCCTCGAGGCCCCCCGTGGCCCTTGTGATGTGTACCGCCCCACCGCCCCGGTGTGGCGCCTTGCGGCGCAGCACGCCACACGCGCGCCCCACGCGCGGCCCGCACCGCCAAAACCATCACGTTTTCGCCCGCTCGGCAGCGCCCTGCGGCAGCGTGCATAATCATCTGTCCGGCCCCGCGCCGGACCCTTTCCGTCACTGACCAGGACGAGCCGCATGGCCCGCATCATCGCCGTCGCCAACCAGAAGGGCGGGGTCGGCAAGACCACCACCGCCGTCAACCTGGCCGCCGCCCTGGCCAGGACGCCCAAGCGCGTGCTGCTCGTCGACCTGGACGCGCAGGGCAACGCCACCATGGGCAGCGGCATCGACAAGCGCGAGATCGACGTGTCCATCTGCGACGTGCTGCTGGGCGAGGCCGATGCGGCCAGCATCCTCAAGCGCACCGCCGAGGACTTCGACCTGCTGCCGGCCAACATCGAGCTGACGGCCGCCGAGATCACCCTCATGAACGAGGACGGCCGCGAGCAGCGCCTGAAGACCGCGCTCGCGCCGCTGCGCGCCAACTACGACTTCATCCTGATCGACTGTCCGCCGGCGCTGTCGCTGCTCACGCTCAACGCGCTGACCGCCGCCGACTCGGTGATCGTGCCGATGCAGTGCGAGTACTACGCGCTGGAAGGCATCAGCGCCCTGCTCGACACCATCAACGCACTCAAGGCCCGGCTCAACCCGGCGCTGGAAGTCGAGGGCGTGCTGCGCACCATGTTCGACGTGCGCAACAACCTGGCCAACGCGGTCTCGGCCGAGCTGACCAACCACTTCGGCAACAAGGTGTTCCGCACCATCGTGCCGCGCAACGTGCGCCTGGCCGAAGCGCCCAGCCACGGCCAGAGCATCGTCGGTTACGACCAGGCCAGCCGCGGCGGCATCGCCTACCTGGGCCTGGCCGGCGAAGTGCTGCGTCGCCAGCGCGAGCGCGAGCAGGCCGCCAAGGCCGCGTCGGCCGCTGGCCGGGAGGTCGCGGCATGAGCAACGCCAAGGGGGGCGGCAGCGCCAAGAAGCGCGGGCTGGGCCGCGGACTGGCCGCCCTGCTGGGCCCCGAGGCCGCCGCCGAAGCCCCCGCGCTGGAAGCCGTACCCGGCGACGTGCTGCGCACCCTGCCGGTGGACGCGCTGCAGGCCGGCAAGTACCAGCCGCGCAAGGTGTGGGACGAGGACAAGCTGGCCGAGCTGGCGGAGTCGATCAAGGCGCAGGGCGTGATCCAGCCCATCGTCGTGCGCGACCTGGGTGGCAAGACCTACGAGATCATCGCAGGCGAGCGCCGCTGGCGCGCCAGCAAGCTGGCCGGGCTGGCCGAGATCCCGGTGGTGATCCGCGAGGTGGACGACCGCACCGTGGTCGCCATGGCACTGATCGAGAACATCCAGCGCGAGGACCTCAACCCGCTGGAGGAGGCCAACGCGCTGCAACGCCTCATCGACGAGTTCGACCTGACCCACGCCCAGGCCGCCGAGGCCGTGGGCCGCTCGCGCGTGGCCGTGTCCAACCTGCTGCGCCTGCTGGAACTGTCGCCGGAGATCCGCGTGCTGGTGGAAACCCGCGCGCTGGACATGGGCCACGCCCGCGCCCTGCTGTCGCTGACCCCGCAGGCCGCGATTGCCCTGGCCCGGCAGGCCGCCGAGGCCGGCTGGTCGGTGCGCGAGGTCGAGCACCGCGTGCAGCAGCTGACCGCGGGCATGATCCCGACCAGCAGCAGCGCCCGGGCCAAGCCGGTCAAGGCCAAGCCGCAGGCCGACATCGCCGCGCTGGAGCGCGAACTGTCCGAGTCGCTCGGCACCAGGGTCAACGTACTGCATGGGCGCGGCGGCAAGGGCCGGCTGGTGATTCATTACACCGACCTGGACTCGCTGGAAGGCGTGCTGGAAAAGCTGCGCGGTCCGGTCGAGGCCTGAAGCCCGGCCCCGGCCCAGCTTGCCTTTCCGGCCGGCCCGGCTCGACCGCGCCGGTAACGATAATCGTCGACAATAGCGCGCAACCCACTGCCCCGTATCGCCCACGCCCCGCCGATGCCGCCTGCCAGCCCCCAACTTTCCGTCGTGGTCCCGGTGTTCAACGAGCGCGACAACGTCGCGCCGCTGGTGCACGAAATTACCGCGGCCCTGCGGGGGCGCGCCCCGGCCGACGGTGGCGACTTCGAGATCGTCTATGTCGATGACCATTCGAAGGACGACACGCTGGCCGTGTTGCAGCAACTCAAGACCGAGGTTCCGGAACTGCGCGTGGTGCACCACGTCATCCAGAGCGGGCAGAGCACCGCGATCCGCAACGGGGTGAAGGCCGCGCGTGGCGCGTGGATCGCCACGCTGGACGGCGACGGCCAGAACGACCCGGCCGACATCCCCAAGCTGATCGCCGAGCGCGCCAAGGCCACGCCTGAGGTCAAGCTGTTCGCCGGCTGGCGCGTCAACCGCCAGGACAGCGGCAGCAAGCGCTGGGCGTCGAAGTGGGCCAACGCGATCCGCAGCCGCATGCTGCGTGATGCCACGCCCGACACCGGTTGCGGCATCAAGCTGTTCGAGCGCGAGGCGTTCCTCGACCTGCCGCACTTCAACCACATGCACCGCTACCTGCCGGCGCTGATGCAGCGCGCGGGCTGGAAGACGGTGAGCGTGCCGGTGCACCACCGCCATCGCACCGCGGGCGTGTCCAAGTACAACAACCTCAACCGCGCGCTGGTCGGCATCAGCGACCTGCGTGGCGTGGCGTGGCTGATCAAGCGCGGCAAGGTCACGCGCGTGCAGGAGCTCTGAGCATGCCGGTGGACGCTCTCGCGGTGGACTTCATGAACACGCCGATCGCGTGGCTGGAGTGGACCGGGCTGCACATGTCGCCGTGGAAGCTGATCGGGTTGACCGGCGCGCTGATGTTCGGTGGACGCTGGGTGGTGCAGTTTCTTGCCTCGCGAAGGCATGGCAAGCCGGTGATCCCGCGGCTGTTCTGGTACATGAGCCTGGTGGGCAGCGCGATGACGCTGAGCTACTTCGTGTTCTCGCAGAAGCAGGATTCGGTGGGGGTTATCCAGAACCTGTTTCCGGCGTTTACTGCTGCCTACAGCTTGTACCTGGATATCCGGCATCGCGGTTGGAAGCGCGATCGCGCCAGTCACTGATCAAATCAGGGACTTCGGACGGGGCCGCTGAGCCCAGGGGGCATTGCTCCTCGGCTCCATCGGCACATCCTGTGCCGAGTCGCCGCCGCGGGCCAGTCCGGCCCGGCGCAGCGCGCCGGGCGTTCGATCGGGCCACGCGGCAGTGCCGCGTAAGCGGCCCGCCCTCACCCATGGCCCGCTCTCCGCAATGCCCCATGGACTCACCGTCCCTCAGCTCGTTTGGGTGACCAAACCCCACGAAAGAGCAAATGCGGGACTACCCCCGAGGTGCGAAGATCGGCCTTTCGCCACTGCTGGATGCCGCGCCTCGTGAAGCCTCTGCTGCCCACTCTTCTCGCTCTCCACCTGGCGGTTGCGCCGATCGCCGTGTCCACCGCCGCCACGCCAGCGCCCACAGCCTCGGCCTCGGCATCGGCATCGGCGGCGGATACCCGCTTCGAGGCGATCTACACCAGGGAATGGACCTGGCGCCAGCAGGAAATGGGCGACGCTGACGAGGACAGCGACACCTCCGGCGGCAACACGCGCCTGCCGTCGGTGGACGCGACCAGCCAGCAGGCACGATTGAAGGTGTGGAACGACGTGCTGCACCAGCTCGACACCATCGACGCTGGCAAACTCTCCGCCGAGAACCGCATCAACCTCGCCGTGTATCGCGCGCAGGTGCAGAACCTCGCGGCCGAGGTGCGGCTGGGCGGCTACGAGATGCCGTTCAATTCGGACTCCTCGTTCTGGTCCAACCTCGGCTTCATGGCGCGCACCACCTTCAAGTCCACGAAGGACGCCGAGGCCTACATCGCGCGGCTCAACGACGTGCCGCGCCACTTCGACCAGCAGATCACCAACATGCGCGCCGGGCTGGCCCGCGGCTTCAGCGTGCCGCGCGCGGTGCTGGACGGCCGTGACGTGTCCATCGCGGGCGTCGCCGAACTCAAGGACCCCGAGCAGGCATCGCTGTACGCACCCTTTCGCAAGTTGCCGGCCAACATTCCCGCCGCCGACCAGGCGCGCCTGCGCGCGGCCGCGCGCACCGCCATCCAGGACCGCGTGGTCCCGGCGTTCGGCACGCTGCTCACCTTCTTCCGCAACGAATACGTGCCGAAGGCGCGTACCACGCTGGGCGCCTCGCAGATGCCCGGCGGCGCGGAGTACTACCGCCAGCAGATCCGCGAATACACCACGCTGGACCTCTCGCCCGACGAGGTGCATGCCATCGGCCAACAGGAAGTCGCGCGCATCCAGGCGCAGATGGACGCGATCATCCGCGAAGTCGGCTTCAAGGCGCCGGAAGGCCAGGCCACCTTCCCCGCGTTCCTGCACTTCCTGCGCACCGATCCGCAGTTCTACGTGACCACCCCGCAGGCGCTGCTGGAGCGCGCGGCGTGGATCGCCAAGCGCGTGGACGGCGAAGTCGGCAAGGTGATCGGCACCCTGCCGCGCGGCCGCTTCACCATCATCCCGGTGCCCGACGACATCGCCCCGTTCTGGACCGCCGGTCGCGGCGGCAACGGCACCTACTGGGTCAACACCTACAACCTGCCCTCGCGCCCGCTGTACAACCTGCCGGCGCTGACCCTGCACGAGGCCTCGCCCGGCCATGCGCTGCAGGGCGCATTGGCCGCGGAGCAGACCGGCCAGCCCGATTTCCGTCGCAAGTCCTACATCTCCGCGTACGGCGAGGGCTGGGCGCTGTACACCGAGAAGCTCGGCCAGGAGATGGGTATCTACCAGACCCCGTACGAGGAGTTCGGTCGGCTGACCTACGAGATGTGGCGCGCGGCGCGCCTGGTGATCGACACCGGCATCCACGCCAAGGGCTGGACCCGTGAGCAGGCGCTGGCCTACCTGCGCGACCGCACCGCGCTGAGCGAGCACGAGGTCACCACCGAGGTCGACCGCTACATCTCCTGGCCGGGCCAGGCGCTGAGCTACAAGCTGGGCGAGATCGCCATCGTCAAGCTGCGCGCCGAGGCCGAGCGCGAACTGGGCACGAAGTTCGACGTGAAGGCCTTCCACGACGCCATCCTGCGCCAGGGCTCACTGCCGCTGCCGGTGCTGGAGACCGAGGTTCGCCGCTGGATTGCCGAGGCCAAGGCCTGAATCACCTCACCGCCGGATGAGGTCCGGTGCCACCCGGGCGTGCGTAGAGCGGGCAGGATTGCCCGCGCCCGGCGCTTAAGGCATGGATGCCGTCGCGCCGGCGGAGCACCCCCGGGTGGCGCCGGGCCGACCCGCCACGCCCCAGCAGCCAACCCCGCCCGTCCCCAAAGTTGCCCACAGACAAGGCTTCTGGAATAATGTGCGGCTCACTGTGTCCAGCCTGTCCACAAGGCAAGCACGGCGGAACCCCGGAAGCGCGATTCCGGCCCGCCCGGTTCCAGTGGCCGCTCCGCCCGCACGGGGGGCAGGATCCCACCCGTATCGCGCGCCGCCCGCGGATGTCCACGGCCGGCAGGGCCGCCCGCCTCCCTGGCCAAGGGAAGCACCAACTACCTTTCGAGGTGCGTATGTCCCGAGTTTGCCAAGTAACCGGCAAGCGCACTGTGACCGGCAACAACGTGTCACATGCGATGAACAAGACCCGCCGCCGTTTCCTCCCGAACCTGCATGAGCGCAAGTTCTGGGTTGCCAGCGAAAACCGCTGGGTGAAGCTGCGTGTTTCCACTGCTGCCCTGCGCACCATCGACAAGAACGGCATCGATTCCGTTCTGGCCGACCTGCGTGCCCGCGGCGAAAAGATCTGAGGAGGACTGACCCATGGCTTCCAAGCGTGACAAGATCCGCCTGATCTCGTCGGCCGGCACCGGCCACTTCTACACCACCGACAAGAACAAGAAGAACACCCCCGGCAAGATGGAGATCAAGAAGTACGATCCCGTCGTGCGCAAGCACGTGCCGTACAAGGAAGGCAAGATCAAGTAAGCCTTCCGGCTTGTCGGATGCAATCACGAAAGCCCGCCACCCGGCGGGCTTTCGCGTTTCCTGGGGTAGACCATCGCGCTCTACGTCACCGTCACGGCCAGCCCGCCTGCGGGCCTATTTCAACGGTGCAGCGGCCTTCATCACCCGGTCGCGCCCGGCCGCCTTCGCCGCATAGAGCGCGGCGTCGGCACGACCCACCAGCGCGTCGGCGGCCTCTTCACGCCCGGCGGCCGCGGTGCCGATGCTGACCGTCACGGCACGGCCCGGCCAACTCCACACGCGGAAGTACTGCACGATGCGCTCGGCCACGCGCACGGCTTCTGCCGCCTCTGTATCGGGCAGCAGGACGGCAAACTCCTCGCCACCGTAACGGGCGGGCACGTCGCCCGGACGCAATGCGCTGCTTAGCAGCTGCGCGGTCTGACGCAGCACCTCATCACCCGCCAGGTGCCCGTACGTGTCGTTGTAGTCCTTGAACCGGTCAAGGTCGAGCATCAACAGGGCGAAACTGCGGTCGGCATGGCGCCGGCCTTGGACCAGGCCGGCAATCGCCCCGTCAAAGGCGCGGCGGTTGGGCAGGCCGGTCAGCGCATCGGTGTGACTCTCGTCGCGCAGCGCCACCACGTTCGCCCGCTCCCGCTCCAGGCGGTCCAGCAACAGGGCCACCCACCAGATCAGCCCGGCCAGCGCACCCGCGCTCAGCAGCGCCAAGGCGGAAACCACGGTCGCCTGGGTCCACGCCAGCCAGTCACCCGCCACCCGGGCGAACAGACCCAGCAGGCTGGGCAACAACAGTGCCGGCAGCAACAACCGGCGCGCCACCAGCCCGCCCAGGCTGGGCGCATGCACCACCCGCATCAGCCCCTTGGGCGGCAGGCTGGCCAGCCATCCCAGCCCGGCCAGCAGGAACAGCAGGGCCGTGTGGATCGCTACCGGGGTCACGTCCGAGCGCTCGGACCGGAGCCCCCCCTGGAAGCCGAACGACGCCAGCGCGAACATCGCGATGGCCAGCACCAGCAGTGCCACCACCTGCTGCACCCGCCACCACGGGCTGCGGTCCGGCAACACGCCCAACAGGCCCAACAGGGCGAAGCCGATGGCGGTAAGTTCGGACATCCGCCCCGCAATGCGGCCGATGGCCAGCGCTTCCGGGTCGGGATACCAGTAGTCACTGGGCAACGACAGATCCGACGCATCGGCCAGAAGGCTGGTGACGCCGATCATGCCGACCACGGCCGACACCAGGCGGCACAGGCCGGGCACGGGGACGACGCTGCGGCGATTGAGCAACGCCAGCCCGGCCAGCATGAACGCCAGCGCCGCCACCGGCTTCATCGAGTTGGCGCCCGGCAACACGGTGCGCAGCGCCACCACGTCGAACTGCCACCCCAACAGCACGACCGCCGCCGCCAACATCAGCCCCACCCCGGCACGGCGGACGAACGTACGTCCCCACGGCTCCGACAGTGACGGGATTCCAGCCGTGGCGGGCAAGGGCTTGCGCGGTGAGGGGTTCATCGGGCGCAGATGATATGCCAACGCGCGACCGCCGCGCCGTCCCCGTACACTCGCAGAACCGGGTGTTTGGAGGCGTGCACGAGTGATTCCTGGCTGGTTGCTGCTGCTGGTATCGGTGGCCTACGTGGGCGTGCTGTTCATCGTCGCCTACTACGGCGACCAGAGCGACACCACGCCGCGGGCGAAGTGGCTGCGGCCGGTGGTGTACTCGCTGGCGCTGGCGGTGTACTGCTCGTCGTGGACGTTCTACGGCGCGGTCGGCACCGCGGCCCGTACCGGGCTGGGTTTCCTGCCGATCTACCTCGGGCCGCTGCTGCTGCTGGTGTTCAGCTGGCGCATCCTCGAGCGGCTGGTGCTGATCTCCGGCGAGAACCGCATCGTCTCCATCGCCGACTTCCTGTCCTCGCGCTATGGCCGCGCGCCCGGACTGGCCGCGCTGGTGGCGGCGGTGGCGCTGACCGCCGCCGTCCCTTACGTCGCGCTGCAGTTCAAGGCCGTGGCGATGAGCGTGCAGGTACTGGCCGGCACGCCGGCCGAGCCGGGCGTGCTGGGCGACCCGGCGTTCTACATCGCGCTGCTGCTGGCGGTGTTCTCGATCCTGTTCGGCACCCGGCAGATCGACGCCACCGAGCACCACCATGGCATGGTGCTGGCGGTGGCGCTGGAGTCGCTGGTCAAGCTGCTGGCGTTCGTGGCCATCGGCGTGTTCGCGCTGGTGCACCTGCCCGGCAACGGCGGCCTGCTGGAGCGCGTGGCCGACGCCACCCGCGTGGTGGTGACGCCGGGCCTGCCCACCGGCTTCGTCGCGCAGACCCTGCTCGCGTTCGTCGCGATCCTGTGCCTGCCACGCCAGTTCCACGTTGCGGTGGTCGAGTGCCAGGACCCCAACGACGTGCGCGCCGCACGCTGGATGTTCGGCGGCTACCTGGTGCTGTTCTCGCTGCTGGTGGTGCCGATCACGCTGGCCGGGCAGTCGATCCTCGCCGGCTCGGGCGTCTCGCCGGACACCTACGTGCTGGCGCTGCCGCTGGCGCTCGGCCATGACACGCTGGCGCTGATGGCCTACGTGGGCGGCTTCTCCGCCGCGACCGGCATGGTGATCGTGTCCAGCGTGGCCCTGGCGACGATGGTCAGCAACGACCTGGTGATGCCGTTGCTGTTGCGCAGCCAGACGCTGCGCCAGGGCCCCGGCATCGACCGCCAGGTGCTGTGGGTACGGCGCATCACCATCCTCGCGCTGGCGATGATGGCCTACGGCTACCACCGCGGCTCCGCCGGTGCGAACACGCTGGCGCAGCACGGCCTGCTCGCCTTCGCGGCGGTGGCGCAGTTCGCGCCAGCGCTGATCGGCGGCCTGTACTGGCGCGGCGCCAGCCGCCCGGGCGCGCTGGCGGGCGTGCTCGCCGGCACGCTGGTGTGGGTGTACACGCTGCTGTTGCCGGCGTTGGCGCAGGGCGGCTGGATCGCCGGCGACTGGATCGACACCGGGCCGCTGGGCATCCAGTCGCTGCGCCCGGAGCAACTGTTCGGCCTGGGCGGTTGGGACCGCCTCACCCACGGCACATTCTGGTCGCTGCTGTTCAACATCGCCGCATTCGTCCTTGTATCGGTGCGCCAGCGGCCGCGCCTGCAGGACCAGTTGGCGGCCGCGCCTTTCCTCGACCCCTACGTGCAGCGTCCGCCACTCGGCCCCGGCGGCTGGGCCGGCAGCGTGCGCAGCGGCGAACTGCTCGCCCTGGCCGAACGCATCGTCGGCGAACGCCACGCACGTCGCTCGTTCGAGGACTATGCGGCGCAGCAGTACGACACCTGGAACCCCGACCGTCCCGCCGACCGTGCGCTGGCGCAGTTCACCGAGCGCCTGCTCGCCTCCGCCATTGGCGCCGCCTCCGCACGCCTCACCCTGACCACCGCGCTGCGCGGCTCGGGCATGGAACTGGGCGAAGTGGTCGCCGTGCTGGACGAGGCCAACGAGGAACTGCGCTTCAACCGGCAGGTGCTGTCCACCACGCTGGACAACATCAGCCAGGGCGTGAGCGTGGTCGACCGCGACATGCGCCTGGTGGCCTGGAACAAGCGCTACCAGGAGCTGCTCGACTACCCCGACGGCATGCTCTACGTCGGCCGCCCGGTCGCCGACCTGATCCGCTGGAATGCCGAACGCGGCGAGCTCGGTCCGGGCGCCATCGAGGACAAGGTGCGCCGTCGCATGGACCACATGCGCGCCGGCACCCCGCACATCTTCGAACGCGTGCGCGCCAATGGCCAGGTGATCGAGATGCGCGGCCGTCCGCTGCCCGGCGGTGGCTACGTGACCAGCTACAGCGACGTCACCGACTACAAGCGCGCCGAACAGCAACTGCGCGAGGTCAACGAGACGCTGGAGCAACGCGTGGACCTGCGCACGCGCGAGGCCGAGGCGGCGCAGCAGTCCAAGACCCGGTTCCTGGCCGCGGTCAGCCATGACGTGCTGCAGCCGCTCAACGCCGCGCGCCTGTTCACCACCGCGCTGCGCGAGAGCCCCGACGGCACCGAACAGCAGCACCTCGCCGAGCGCATCGACGCCTCGCTGCGCGCCGCCGAGGACCTGCTCGATGGCCTGCTGGACATCTCGCGCCTGGATGCCGGCGTGCTCAAGCCGGAGATCACCGACTTCGATGCCGGCGAACTGCTGCGCGAACTGGCCGCGCAGTATGCCCCCACCGCCGCCGGCCGCGGCCTGCAACTGCGCGTGCGTGCGCCGATGAGTCCGTTGCCGGTGCGCAGCGACCGCCGCCTGCTGCGCCGCGCGCTGCAGAACTTCCTCGCCAACGCGTTGCGCTACACCCGCGAAGGCGGCGTACTGATGACCGCTCGCCAGCGCGATGGCGGCCGTATCGAGCTGCAGGTATGGGATACCGGCCCTGGCATCTCCGTGCACCACCTGGAACAGATCTTCGACGAGTTCCGCCGCTTCGACCAGCCCGGCGTGGGCGGCGAGCGTGGCCTTGGACTGGGCCTGTCGATCTGCCAGCGCATCGCGCGCACGCTCGACCACCCGCTGTCGGTGCGTTCACGCGTCGGCATGGGCAGTGTGTTCACCATCACCGTGCCGCTGGCGCCGGCGCTGCAGGCACCCAAGCCCGCGCCGCCGGAGGGCAACGTCATCGCCGATTCACTGGCCGGGTTGCGCGTGCTGTGCGTGGACAACGACCGTGAAATCCTCGACGGCATGCGCACCCTGCTGGAACGCTGGCGGGTGACCGTGCTTACCGCCGCGAGTGCCGACGACGCGATGGCGATGCTCGACGAGCGGCCGCACGTGCTGCTGGTGGACTACCACCTGCATGACCGGCTCGACGGCCTGGGCGTGATCGACGCCCTGCGCGAGCGCCTCGGTGCCCGGCTGCCGGCCGCACTGGTGACCGGGGACGGCAGTGACGCGATCAAGCTGGCCGCGCGCGAACGCGGCTGCCCGGTGCTGACCAAACCGCTCAAGCCGGCTTCGCTGCGCGCGTTCCTCGCCGCGCAGCGGCAGCCTCAACCGCGGACCAGCTCCAGCACCGTCGCCGGCCCGACACCGTCCTCGCCATAGGCGCGCACGCGGTCGCGGCCGCTGGCCTTGGCCTGGTACATGGCGACGTCGGCGTGGGCGAACATCGCCTCGAACGCGTAACCGGATCGGCCCGAGGTGGTGCAACCGAAGCTGGCGGTGACCGGCTGGCCGATGACGGACGTGTCGATGGCCGCCAGGTGCTCGCGGCAGCGCTGGGCGATACGCCGCGCCGCATCCACGTCACTGCCGCAGGACAGGAGGGCGAATTCCTCGCCACCGAGGCGCGCGCATATGTCGCCTTCGCGGCAAGCCGCCTGCAGCGCCACCGCGACCTGCTGCAGCACCCAGTCGCCCACTGCATGGCCGTGGGAGTCGTTGATGCGCTTGAAGTGGTCCAGGTCGAGCAGCACCATCGACGCATCACGCCCGGCGCTGGCGCAGCGCTGCAGCAGTGCCTCGCCGGTCTGGCGGAAGTGGCGACGGTTGCTGATGCCGGTGAGCCCGTCCACCTGGGCTTGGCGCCGGAACTTCACCTGCACGCGCTTGACCTTGTAGGCCCAGTAGGCGATGGCGGCCATCACCATCGCCAGTAGCACCAACAGCAACTGGTTGTTGCGTGTGGCCGCCTCGCTGACCTCCTGCTGCAGCGTCAGCACCTCGTTCTGCTTCTGCAGCAGTTCAATGGCCTGGTTCTTCTGCTGCAACTCGTGGCGGCTCAGCTGGAAGGCGAACTCCCGTGCCTTGATCTCGTCAAGACGCGCCTTGTCGGCTTCAGCGTAATTTCGGTACTCACGGAGCGCGACCCTCAAGTCGCCGCGCTTGAGGGCTGTTTCAAACAGCACTTTGTACGCGGTCACCAGTGGCTGCGAGAAAGCATCCCGCTCCCCCAATTCCAGCACCGTGCGGGCATCCAGTTCCGCACCCGCCAAGTCGCCTGTGGCTTGGCGATACTCGGCAAGCAGGCTATGAATTTCGCCGATCAGTCTCGGAAAGCCCGTTGCCTCCACTTCGGACAGATGGGCTTCGAGCAGTCCAATGGCTTCATTGTTCTTGCCCTCCGCTGCCCATAGCCGCGCCAGGTAACCACGGAGCAGCCCCGTGGCAATAGGCTCCTTTTGCGCGACGCAGTCGCTGATCGCGAAATTGATATCCTGCTCACTATTCGCGCCGGACCCAAGCTTCCACTCCGCCTCTATTTTCTTCTCGCGGGCCACACATCGGGTCCGTGGCGTGGTTTGAATAGCCAGAAGGTGCTTCGCATGGTGCAGCGTGAGCGAATGCTGTCCATATTCGGTGTACAGAACTGCGGCGACGAGGGAGCCCAGGTGGCGCTCGTCGGCCTCTGGAACCTGATCCTGCATGGCCAGGGCTGCTTCCAGGTAGCGCAAGCCCAATGAGAACTCCCGCGTAATCGCGGCGGTGTTGGCGGCCAGCAGCGCGGCCCGGAACTTGAGTGTTGGGTCGTCGGTACGCTTATGGATATCGATGGCGTCGGTGATGGCGGTCCGGTAGTCGCCGGTAAGCACCTTCTGGTACGTCTTCAGGAACCGGATTTGCAGCTTCTGCTTCGGCGTCGCCTCTGGCTCGAATCTGTCCAGACCGTCCAGCGCATTGGCAAATGCCTGTGGATCACGGGTACGAACCGACTCAGCCTGCTTCAGGGCGTTCTCGATATCAGCAGCCTGTGCTGGCCAAGCTGCCAATACCCCAGCCCCCAGGACAACGGCGATCAGCACGTCACGGATCGATTTGCACATCACGGTTCCTCTCGAGCCCACCGTTGGCGCAATGCTGGCCGCGCTCGGGACATCCGAGGCGCGGCTGGGCCAACGAGCCTGGTTACTTCAGCGCCGGCTCTTCGTCCGGCTTCTCCTCGCCTTCGTCGGTATGGTCATCGCCGGGAGGACTCTTTTCGTCGCCGTCCGGGCTAACGACAAAACTGAAACAGAACATCGGCGAGTTCGCATCCAGGGCGTGCACCAGTCCCTTGGCATCGCGCCGCAACAGCGCCTCGCGCGAAGGCTCGTCAACTTCCGCATCCATCACGGCCTGGGTGTAGTCCGCATCGGACAGCAGTGCCGGGTGCCGCCCCATGCTTTCAAGAAACTGCACGACATTCGACATCCTCAAACTCCTTCTTCCAGTGGTAACGAAGCGATAATCGGGGTAGCGGCCATATCGGCGCGCTCAACCGCCTCAATCCGCGCCAGCATGTCAGGATCAGGTTGCAGCATCGCGGCCGGGGGCAGCACCAGTGTGCTGTGCATGTGCAACTGCGCATCGGGCAGGTCGCGCAACTTCACCCGCTCCATCCGCGGCTCGCTGATCGGCAGGGTGGCGGCCTCGTAAACGATGACCTCGTGGTAGGCCGGGTAATCCTCGATCAGGCGCTCGACCAGCAGTCGGCGGAGGGCTGGCCCTGTGGCGAAGCGGGTACAGCT
This sequence comes from Aerolutibacter ruishenii, assembly GCF_007830115.1. GTDB lineage: Bacteria > Pseudomonadota > Gammaproteobacteria > Xanthomonadales > Xanthomonadaceae > Aerolutibacter > Aerolutibacter ruishenii. The sequence continues at coordinate 56,685 of NZ_VLKP01000002.1, forward strand.
GCGGTCGCCGGCGATGCCGATCTGCCAGAGCACCAGATACGCCGCAGGATCGATCCGGCGGCGGTAGAACATGAACTGGCTGGCCTCGTAGTGTTGGCATCCGTAGCGACCCGGATCGATGCCAAGATCGGCATACAGGCAGTCCTCGGCCGAGACGCCGGGCTCCATGTGTGCAAGGAAGCCTTCACGTCGGGCTTGGGCGATGGCGTCATGCGCCACCTGAGCGAACACGCCGGGATGACCATAGAACGCACCGCAGACCTGTTTGCCAGCGCGGACCTCGACCAGCATGGCGTCGACCATTTCGCGGTAGGTCTGGCGGCGTGACTTGCCCACGGCATAGTACGGCTGCAGGCTGTGCACCTCCTGGTGCATCTGCTTCAGCCAGAGTTCCACCAACGGGTCGGACACAGCCGCGAACACCACATCGGATTGCTCGATGTGACTTCGGGCGCGCGGCCCGATATGGGCACCCAGCATCATCCCCAGACCAACGCAGACGAGGCGGCCAGGCTTGTCTCCTGCAGGCGTCCCCACGCGCTGCTCTCCTTGGATTAGGTATCCAATAGACAATACCGCGCCCACGGCAAAATGCAAAACAGGTCACATTTCAGGCGGCAGGCGCCGCCGTCAGTCGCCCTCTTCCGGCGGCGGCACGATCGCCCCCGGGTCCAGCGCCAGCCGCCCGGCGATCAGCACGGCCTGGGTGCGGTTGTTGGCCCCCAGCTTGCGCAGGATGGCGGTGACGTGGGCCTTGACCGTGGCCTCGGACACGCCCAGCTCGTAGCCGATCTGCTTGTTGAGCAGGCCGCTGCCGAGCATCTGCAGCACGCGGAACTGCTGCGGGGTCAGGTCGCGCAGGCGGTTGGCCGCGTCGTGCTCGTCGGCCGCCGCGGCGGGCGCGCTCAGCGCGGAAGCCGGGGCCCAGCGGTCGCCGTCCAGTACGGTGGCGATCGCCTGGCCCAGGGTCGCCGCATCGGCCGACTTGGGAATGAAGCCAATGGCGCCATGGTCCAGCGCGCGGCGCATCACCGCTGGCTCCTCGCGGGCGGAGACCACCACGATGGGCAGCTGCGGGTACAGCGCGCGCAGGTGCACCAGCGCGCTGAAACCCTGTGCGCCGGGCATGTTGAGGTCCAGCAGCAGCAGGTCGGCGTCGGGATACGACTCGACCAGCGCGTACAGCGCGTCCACGCTGTCGGCCTCGTGCAGTCCGGCGTTGGGCAGCACGCGCGCCACGGCGCCGCGCAGCGCCTCGCGGAACAGGGGGTGGTCGTCGGCAATGAGCAGGGTGGCCATGGCCATACCTTACGGCACCCGGCGCTCCTTCACGAGCGAGTCCACCACCGAGGGGTCGGCCAGGGTGCTGGTGTCGCCCAGCTGGTCCGGCGCGTTCTCGGCGATCTTGCGCAGGATGCGGCGCATGATCTTGCCCGAGCGGGTCTTCGGCAGGCCCGGCGCCCACTGCAGGTGGTCGGGCGTGGCGATGGGCCCGATCTCCTTGCGCACGTGCGCGATCAGCTCCTTGTGCAGCGCGTCGCTGGTGGCCTCGCCGGCGATCAGGGTCACGTAGGCGTAGATGCCCTGGCCCTTGAGGTCGTGCGGGAAGCCGACCACCGCGGCCTCGGCCACCTTGGGGTGGCTGACCAGCGCGCTTTCCACCTCGGCGGTGCCGATGCGGTGGCCGGACACGTTGATCACGTCGTCCACGCGACCGGTGATCCAGTAGTAGCCGTCGGCGTCGCGGCGGCAGCCGTCGCCGGTGAAGTAGGTGCCGGGGTAGGTGCGGAAATAGGTGTCGATGAAGCGCTGGTGGTCGCCGTAGACCGTGCGCATCTGGCCCGGCCACGAGTCCAGCAGCACCAGGTTGCCTTCGGCCTCGCCTTCGAGGATCTGGCCGCTGGCGTCGACCAGCGCCGGCACCACGCCGAAGAATGGCTTGGTCGCCGAGCCGGGCTTGAGGTCGATGGCGCCGGCCAGCGGGCTGATCAGGATGCCGCCGGTCTCGGTCTGCCACCAGGTATCGACGATGGGGCAACGGCCTTCGCCGACCACGTCGTAGTACCAGCGCCAGGCCTCGGGATTGATCGGCTCGCCGACGCTGCCCAGCAGGCGCAGCGATTTGCGCGAGGTCTTCTGCACCGGCTCCTCGCCTTCGCGCATCAGCGCGCGGATGGCGGTGGGTGCGGTGTAGAAGATGGTGACCTGGTGCTTGTCGATCACCTGCCAGAAGCGCGAGTAGTCCGGATAATTGGGCACACCCTCGAACACCAGCGAGGTGGCACCGTTCGCCAGCGGGCCGTACACGATGTAGCTGTGGCCGGTGACCCAGCCGACGTCGGCGGTGCACCAGTAGACGTCATCCTCCTGCAGGTCGAAAACCGCCTCGTGGGTATAGGCGGCAAACACCAGGTAGCCGGCGGTGGTGTGCAGCACGCCCTTGGGCTTGCCGGTGCTGCCGGAGGTGTAGAGGATGAAGAGCGGGTCCTCGGCATTCATGCGCTCGGGTTCGCACTGCGCGGGCTGGCTGTCGACCACCGCGTCGTACCAGCGGTCGCGCGGCATCTGCATGTCCACGGCGCCGCCGGTGTGGCGCACCACCAGCACGGTTTCCACGCTGTTGGTGCCCGGCATCTTCAGCGCGGCATCCACGTTGGCCTTGAGCGCGACCTTCTTGCCGCCGCGCAGGCCTTCGTCCGCGGTGATGATCAGCTTGCTGCCGCAGTCGGCCACGCGGTCGGCGATGGAGTTGGCCGCGAAGCCGCCGAACACCACGGTGTGGATCGCGCCGATGCGCGCGCAGGCCAGCATCGAAACCACCGCCTCCGGGATCATCGGCAGGTAGATGGTGACGCGGTCGCCCTTGCGCACGCCCAGGCCGCGCAGGGCGTTGGCCAGCTTGCACACGCGCGCATGCAGGTCGCGGTAGGTGATGTGCTGCGCGGGCTGGTCCGGCGAGTCGGGTTCGAAGATCAGCGCGGTCTTGTCGCCGCGCGTGGCCAGGTGCCGGTCCAGGCAGTTGACGCTGGCGTTGAGCTCGCCATCGGCATACCAGTGGATGCGGAAATGGTTGAGGTCGAAGCTGACGTCCTTGATCTGGGTGGGTGCGCGCATCCAGTCCAGGCGCTGGCCGATGCGGCCCCAGAACGCCTCGGGCTGGGCCACCGACTCGGCGTAATCCTGCTCGTAGCGCTCGCGCGTGTAGCGCGACTTCGCGGCGAACTCGGGCTTGACCGGATAGAGGTTGGCGGACTGGTTCATGGCGCACTCCCGTTGAAGGTGGCACTTAGGCATTGGCGCGGCGCCACGGTGGCGGCGCGTTACCCAAGTGTGCCGCAAGCACCACCCGCAACAGGGACGTGGCGCGTTTAGACCATGGTCTTAAAGTCGCGCATTCACACCGGTTTCCTAGACCAATGGCGAATGGTTGTGCAGCGCGATAGCCAAGCAGGCTGGCCGCGCCCGTGCAGACCGCACGGCTGTCCTTGGGAGGGAACATGTCCATTCGCAGTAGTTCGCACGGTCTGCCGGCAACGCCACGCAAGCGCGCGCTCGCCGCCGCATTGGTGGTCGCGCTCGGCGTGCCGGGCCTTGCCTTCGCGCAGAGCGCAAAGGAGCAGGCACTTGAAGCCCGCGTGGCCGAGCTGGAGAAGATGGTGCAGCAGCTGGTGTCCCAGCAGCAGCAACAGCAGGCCCAGATCGGCGAGGTGAAAACCGCGCAGGCCACGCAACCGGCGGTACCGGCCGGCAAGCGTCCGATCCAGTCCACGACGATCACGCCGGGCGCGGTGCCCGGCACCACGTTCAAGTTCGGCGGCTTCGTCAAGGCCGACTTCCTCGCCACCCAGACCGGTGACGGCCAGTTGGCCGATGACGCCACCGGCCGCTCGCTGTACCTGCCGGGGCAGACGCCGGTGCATGGCGCCGGCGGCAGCGGCGAGAGCTCCGGCGTGGACTACAACGCCCACGCCAAGTTCTCGCGCTTCAATCTGGGCGTGGACCACGTCGCCGAGAACGGTGACAAGGCCGGCGCGCTGTTCGAGATGGACTTCTTCGGCAACGCGCTGGGCAACCAGACCGCCACCAATACCTACGGCGTGACCCTGCGCCACGCGTACATGTACTGGAACAACTGGCTGGCCGGCCAGACCTGGTCCAACTTCATGGACGCGGCCTCGATCCCCGAAGCGGTGGATTTCGTCGGCCCCACCGATGGCGTGCTCTTCGTGCGCCAGGCACAGGTGCGCTACACCAAGGGTGGCCTGAGCGTCTCGCTGGAAAACCCGGAAACCACCCTGGTCAACGGCGCCTCCTCCGACCGCGGCACCATGCCCGACCTGACCGTGCGTTACGGCTGGAAGGGTGACTGGGGCACGTTCGGCATGGCCGGCCTGGTACGCCAGCTCAAGATCGACCGCCCCGGCTTCGACGACAGCGAGATCGGTGGCGGCGTGACCGTGGGCGGCAAATGGGTCATGGGCGGCAACGACGCGCTGCATTACCAGCTCACCGGCGGCGAAGGCATCGCCCGCTACGTGGGCCTGGGCATCGTCGGCGATGCATCGGCCGATGCCAGCGACGGCAGCCTGGACGCCACCGGCGTGCTTGCCGGCTACGTCGGCTGGCGCCATGCGTTCACGCCCAAGCTGCGCACCAACCTGATCTACGCCCGCAGTGACTATGACCACGAAGCGTCGATCACCGGCCCGCTGGTGACCAAGAGCGTGCAGAGCCTGCGCACCAACCTGTTCTACAGCCCGATGCCCAAGGTCGACGTGGGCGCCGAGCTGATGTACGGCGTGCGCGAAATCGAGGACGGCCGCAAGGGCGATATCCGCCGCGTGCAGTTCACCACCAAGTACAGCTTCTGAGCGAGGCCCAGCACATGTCCAGCATTACCGCGCCCCATGCAGCATCGGGCGAACTGACCAAAAGCCACAAGAAGGTCATCTTCGCCTCCAGCCTCGGCACCGTGTTCGAGTGGTACGACTTCTACCTGTACGGATCGCTCGCGGCGATCATCGCCAAGCAGTTCTTCAGCGGCGTCAACGAGACCACCGGCTTCATCTTCGCGCTGCTGGCCTTCGCCGCCGGCTTCGCGGTGCGTCCGTTCGGCGCACTGGTGTTCGGCCGCCTCGGCGACATGATCGGCCGCAAGTACACGTTCCTGGTCACCATCGTCATCATGGGCTTCTCCACCTTCCTGGTGGGCGTGTTGCCCAGCTACGCCAGCATCGGCATCACCGCGCCGGTCATCCTGATCGTGTTGCGGTTGCTGCAGGGCCTGGCCCTGGGTGGCGAGTACGGTGGCGCGGCGACCTACGTCGCCGAGCATGCGCCCGACGGCAAGCGTGGCCTGTACACCAGCTTCATCCAGACCACCGCGACCATCGGTCTGCTGCTGTCGCTGATCGTGATCCTGGGCGTTCGCGAGTCGATCGGCGTCGAGGCCTTCGAGGCCTGGGGCTGGCGCATTCCGTTCCTGGTGTCGATCGTGCTGCTGGGCGTGTCGGTGTGGATCCGCATGCAGCTGTCCGAGTCGCCGCTGTTCCAGCAGATGAAGAACGAGGGCAAGCTGTCGAAGGCGCCGCTGACCGAGAGCTTCTTCTCCAAGAACGGCCGCATCGTGCTGCTGGCCCTGCTCGGCGCCACCGCCGGCCAGGCCGTGGTCTGGTACGCCGGCCAGTTCTACGCGATGTACTTCCTCAGCCAGTCGCTGAAGGTCGACAGCACCACCACGTGGCTGCTGATCGGCGGCGCGCTGCTCCTGGGCACGCCGTTCTTCGTGTTCTTCGGCTGGCTTTCGGACAAGATCGGCCGCAAGAAGATCGTGATGGCCGGCTGCCTGATCGCCGCGCTGACCTACTTCCCGCTGTTCAAGGCGCTGACCCACTACGCCAACCCGGCCATCGAGGAAGCCAGCATCAGCGCGCCGGCCAAGGTCATCGCCGACCCGGCCACCTGCTCGTTCCAGTTCGACCCGATCGGCAAGAAGGTGTTCAACAGCTCGTGCGACATCGCCGCCTCGGCGTTGGCCAAGGCGGGCGTGCCGTACACGGTGGAAGCGGCCCCGGCCGGCACCGTGGCCAAGGTGATGGTCGGCTCGGTCGAGACCCCCAGCTATGAAGGCAAGGGCCTGGACAAGGCGGCAGCCAAGGCCGCGGCGGACAAGTTCCTCGGCGAGCTGAAGCCGGTGCTGAAGGAGGCCGGTTATCCGGAGAAGGCCGACCCGGCGCGCATCAACAAGCCGATGGTGCTGCTGATCCTGACCATCCTGGTGATCTACGTGACCATGGTGTACGGCCCGATCGCGGCGTGGCTGGTGGAACTGTTCCCGACCCGCATCCGCTACACCTCGATGTCGCTGCCGTACCACATCGGCAACGGCTGGTTCGGCGGCTTCCTGCCCACCATCGCCTTCGCCCTGGTTGCGGCCACCGGCAACATCTACTACGGCCTGTGGTACCCGATCGTGATCGCGCTGATGACCTTCGTGATCGGCTCGCTGTTCCTGCGCGAGACCAAGGACGTGGACATCCGCGACTGATCATCGCGCAATGTGCTGCAAGCACGACGCCGGCCCTCGGGCCGGCGTTGTTCTTTCCGGGTCCGTCCGCATTGCGCCGAACGCGCCTGCAGAACGGCGCTGCCTATTGCGGCGGTGCCGCCAACTCGCGCGCATCAAGTACGCCATCGCGGTTGCTGTCCTGCCGGCGGAAGGCCTCGGCCAGCCGCTGGCGGTGCTCGGCGAGGCTGACCTCGCGCCCGCGGCCGCCGGGCAGTTCATCCGCGGTAAGGCGGTCGTCCCGGTTGCGATCCATCTGCGCGAACGCATAACCCATCCATGCCTGGTATTCGGCCAGCGACACGCGGCCATTGCCGTCGGTGTCCATGCGCGCCAGGTAATCGCGCGTGGCGGCGACCTGCGCCCCGGCGACGCTCGACCATGCCAACGCCAGCACTGCGGCCGGCAACAGCCGGGCGCGCGCTGCGACCGACGGGCGGCGGGTAGCACCAGGGCCGGGGCTTGTGTTTCGGAAAGCCTTCACCAGGGCCTTCATGGGGTTGGGTGGGGCCCCGATCATGCCACCGTGCCGGCGGCGCCCGCATGAACGACAGCCCATGACCGTGCGCCCGTGCCATGCGCCGATGGCACGACGGCCGCGGACAGCCGGTAAGCTGCCGCCATGCCCGAACTGCCCGAAGTCGAGACCACCCGCCGCGGCCTGGCCCCGCATCTCGAAGGCCGCCGCGTGACCGGAGTGGTGCTGCGCCGGCCCGACCTGCGCTGGCCCATCCCGTACGACATCGTCGACACCCTGCCGGGGCAGCGCATCGAGCAGGTGCGCCGACGCGCCAAGTACCTGCTGCTGGAAACCGCGGCCGGCAGCCCGCTGCTGCACCTCGGGATGTCCGGCAGCCTGCGCGTGCTGCCCGCCGACACGCCGTTGCGCGCCCACGACCATGTCGACATCGCCCTCGACTCCGGCCAGGTGTTGCGGTTCAACGACCCACGCCGTTTCGGCTGCCTGCTGTGGCAGCCGGCCGGGCAGACGCACGACCTGCTGCGCAACCTCGGCCCCGAACCCCTGTCGGACGATTTCGACGGCGACTACCTGTTCGCCCGCAGCCGCAAGCGTGGGGCGCCGGTGAAGACGTTCCTGATGGACCAGAAGGTGGTGGTCGGGGTGGGCAACATCTACGCAGCCGAAGCGCTGTTCGCGGCCGGGATCTCGCCACTGCGCGAAGCGGGGCGGGTATCCCGCGAGCGCTACGTGGCGCTGGCCCAAGCGGTGAAGGCCATCCTGGGCCACGCCATCGACCGGGGCGGCACGACCCTGCGCGATTTCATCAGCCCCGATGGCGCCCCCGGCTATTTCGAGCAGGAGCTGTCCGCCTACGGCCGCGGCGGCGAGCCCTGCCCACGCTGCGGGCGGCCGCTGAAGCAGGCCAGCATCGGCCAGCGCGCCAGCGTGTGGTGCGCGCACTGCCAACGCTGAGCCGCCAGGTCCACGCCCAACCCCACGCCATGCACCCGGCGCAGCGTGGCCACCACGCGCTTGCACACCGCAGGTTTAGCAAATTCAGTGCCAACGGAGTTTCATCCGATGTGCACGCGACAGCGCGCGCCGAAGCGGTATAGTTCCCACGAAATGACCGCGGGTGGGGGAGGGTGGGATGTCCGATACCGCCGAAATCACGATGTTGCTGGATGCAGCGCGCGATGGCGACCGCGGAGCGCTTGATCGCGTGCTCGCGACGCTCTACCAGGAACTCCACACCATGGCCCGGCGCCAGCTCGCCGGCCAGCATGGCCACACGCTCGACGCCACCGCCCTCGTGCACGAGGCCTACCTCAAGCTCATCGGCCGTCGCGAGGCGCAGTTCGATGACCGCGGCCACTTCTTCGCGTACGCCGCATCGGCCATGCGCAGCGTGGTCGTCGACTATGCCCGGCAACGGCTGGCGCAGAAACGCGGCGGTGACCTGCACCGCGTGACCGACCTGCCTGAGGACATCTCCGGCGGCGTGCGGCTGGACGAGGAAACGCTGGGCCTCGACACCGCGCTCAACCGGCTGGCCGCGGTCGATCCGCGCCTGGTGCAGGTGGTGGAGCTGCGCTACTTCGGCGGCCTGTCCGAGCTGGAGATCGCCGCGCTGCTGCAGCGCTCCGAGCGCAGCATCCGCCGCGACTGGCAGAAGGCCCGGATGTTCCTGCTCGCGTCCCTGCGCGAGGCGTGATGGAGCCACGCGATGGACACCGAGCGCTGGCAACGCCTGTCGCCGCTGCTGGACGCATTGCTGGAGCTTGAGCCCGACGCCCGCGCACGGCGACTGGATGCGTTGCGCACGGAAGACGCCGGCCTGGCCGACGAACTGGGCTCGCTGATCGACCTGGACGAAAACCACGCGGACTTCCTGGCCGAGCCGGCGCTCAACCTGCCCACCGGCCCCGCGCCGGGCGCGCTGATCGGGCCTTACCGGCTGGAACGCCTGCTGGGCGAGGGCGGCATGGGCCAGGTTTGGCTCGCGGCCCGCGCCGACGGTCTCTACCAGCGGCGCGTCGCGCTCAAACTCTTGCGCCCCGGGCTGGCGGACACCAACCTGCGCGTGCGCTTCACCCGCGAGCGCGAGATCCTTGCCCGGCTGACGCACCCCCACATCGCGCGCCTGCTCGACGCCGGCATCAGCCAGGACAACCTGCCCTACCTGGCGCTGGAGTACGTCGATGGCGTGCCCATCACCGACTGGTGCAGCGAGCAGCACACGCCGCTGGACCTTCGGTTGCAGATGTTCCACCAGATCTGCGACGCGGTCAGCCACGCCCACGCCAACCTCATCGTCCACCGCGACCTCAAGCCGTCCAACATCCTGGTCACGCCGGCTGGCGACGTGCGGCTGCTGGACTTCGGCATCGCCAAGCTGCTCGACCACGACGCCCCGTTGGTCGAGCGCACGCGCACCGGCGTGCGCGCCTTCACCCTGCACTACGCGGCACCCGAACAGGTGCGCGGCGAGCCGGTCAGCACCATGACCGACGTGTATTCCCTGGGTGTGCTGTTGTACGAGCTGTTCACCGACAGCAAGCCGTACCGCCCCCCGCGCAAGAGTGACGCCGCCTGGGAGGAGGCGATCCTCAGCGCCGATCCACTGCGGCCATCGCAGGCGTTGCTGCGCGCCGCCGAACTGCATCCGGGCGATGCGCACGGCCTGCGTCGGCGGGCCAGGACGCTGGTCGGCGACCTGGACAACATCGTGCTCAAGGCCTTGGCCAAGCAGCCCGAACAGCGCTATGCCTCGGTCGAGGCGCTGGCGCTGGACCTGCGCCGGCACCAGCTCGGGCGGCCGGTGGCGGCCCGCCCGGACAGCGTCGGTTACCGGCTCCGCAAGTACCTGCACCGGCACCGCTGGGCACTGGCGACCGGTTCGCTGGTGGCGGCCGTACTGGTCGCCGCGCTCGGGCTGGTGGCCTGGCAGGCCCGCGAGGCGGTGCGCGAGGCCAGTCGCGCCCAAGCCATCCAGGACTTCATGATCAGCGTCTTCGAGACCGCGAGTGCCGGCGAGTCCGGGCAACCGCTTGACGTGCGCGGGCTGCTGGACGCTTCGCTGCAGCGCGGCCAGCGCGAACTGGCGCGCCAACCACGGGCGCGTGCCGAACTGATCGGGCTGGTGGCGCGGTTGCGCATCGGCCTGGGTGATTACGACGAAGCCCGCGCCCTGCTCGAGCGGCAGGCGGCCATCCTGGAGGCCAGCGACGACATCCCGGACAGCCTGCGGCTGGAATCGGTCACCCAGCGTGGCCGGGTGCTGCGGCTGCAGGACAAGCCACGTGAATGCATCGACCTGATGCAACCCGCCCTGGCCAGCGCGCGGCGGCAACAGGCCCAGCTGCCGCCACAGGTCGCCGAGTTCTATTCGCAGCTGGGCCGCTGCCGCCGCGAGAATGGCGAGCGACGCGGGGCGCGGCAATTGTTCGAGCGCGCCCTGGCCATCCGCCGTGACGGCAACGGCGATCGCATCGGCGAAGTGGCCAACCTGATGGACCTGGCCAACCTGCACGCCGATGCAGGTGAAATCGGCAGCGCGTTGCGCCAACTGGACGAAGCCCGCGAACAACTTCGCGCGGAAGCCGGGTCGCGCCACCCGCTGCTGGTAGGCATCGGCCGCAGCCTGGGCAGCCTGCACCGCGCGCGTGGCGACTTCGAGGGCGCCAGACGCGAAGTCGCCGGGGCACTGGCCGTCAGCCTCGCCACCAGCGGCAGCGACCATCCGGCCAGCATCGCCACCCAGCTGCAGCTGGCAGGATTGGAGATGGACACGGGCCATTTCCGCGAGGCCCGCGAGGCGCTGGACACGGTGTACCGGCACCTGGAGGCCCGCCTGGGGTCGAACCACCCCGACACGATCCGCAGCCTGGTCGGGCGCGGGCGCGCGGAGCGTGAGCTGGGTGACATCGTGCGGGCCATGGACACGCTGCTGCAGGCCGCGGCGGCGGCCCGCAGGGTCGATGATCCGACGCTGCGCAGCGAGGTCCTGATTGTGCAGGGTGCGGTCCTGCGCGACGCGGGCCGGGCAGCCGAAGCCCTGCCGCTATTGCAGGAAGTGGTGCGCCTGCGGCGGGAGCGCGAAGGCGACGGGCATTTCGCCACCGGAGCGGCGCTGCTTGAACTGGGCTTGGCGCAACAGTCGCTTGGCGACGCCCACGGGGCCAGCACCAGCCTGCGCAATGCCGCCGCCATGACCCGGCGCGCGCTGGGCGCCGGTCATCCGGATGCCCGCAATGCCGCAGCCGCCTCGGCGCGGTTGCGCGCGCAGGCTGGCGACGCCGGCGCCCGGCATGAACTGGAAAACCTGGCCCGCCGGCAGGGTGCCCGGCCGGACGCGACCCTGGCCAGCGTGCGCGCGGGTGCCTATCTTGCCGAAGCAGGGTGTCCGCACAGTCCTGCCGCGGCCACCGCCGCCCTGGCCGCGCTGCAGGCGCCGCTGGCGAAGTGGCAACCCGAAGGTGGCGTGCTCACGCGCGAAGTGACGGCCATCGATGCGGCCTGCCGCCACGACCCGCCGTGAGCGCGGCTCACAACAGCGGCGGCTGCGACGGCTCGATCACGCCTTCGCCACGCATCACCTTCTTGAACTCGGCGCGCGACACCGACACGTAGCGCTCGTTGCCCCCGATTTCCACCTGCGGCCCGTCCTGCACCGCGCGTCCCCGTGCATCCACGCGCACCGTCATCGTCGCCTTCTTGCCGCTGTGGCAGATGGTCTTGATCTCGCTGATCTCGTCGGCCCACGCCAGCAGGTACTGGCTGCCCTCGAACAGCTCGCCGCGGAAATCGGTGCGTAGGCCATAGCACAGCACCGGGATGCGCAGCGCGTCGACCACCTCACTCAGCTGCCACACCTGCGCCTTCGACAGGAACTGCGCCTCGTCCACCAGCACGCAGTGCAGCGGTCCCTGCGTGGCGATGTCGGCCTGTACGATGGCCAGCAGATCCGAACCGCGGTCAAAGGTGATGCCCTCCGACTGCAAGCCGATGCGCGAAGCCACCGTGCCACTGCCGCCGCGGTGGTCCAGCCGCGGCGTGAGGATCAGCGCGCGCATGCCACGCTCTCGGTAGTTGTACGCCGACTGCAGCAGCGTGGTGGTCTTACCGGCGTTCATCGCCGAGTGGTAGAAATAGAGCTTGGCCATGGCGCCAGTGTAGCGGGGCGGACTAGCGTTCACGGACCAACACCGCGCAAGCGCCCACGCGCTGCCGGGCCGTCGCTGCGGCATCCCGGCGGACGCGGGTAAACTGACGGGCCAATGCCGGCACGCCGGCCTTCGAAGCACCCATGCACGGCCTCAATCCCCCCCAACACGCCGCCGTCCTGCACACCGACGGCCCCCTGCTGGTGCTTGCCGGCGCGGGCAGCGGCAAGACCCGCGTCATCGTCGAGAAGATCGCGCACCTGATCGCATCCGGGCGGATGCCGGCCAAGCGCATCGCCGCCATCACCTTCACCAACAAGTCGGCGAAGGAAATGCGTGAGCGCGTGGCCAAGCGGATCAGGGGCGATGCTGCCGATGGCCTGACCATCTGCACCTTCCACGCACTGGGCCTGCGCTTCCTGCATATCGAGCACGCGCACGCCGGCCTGCGCCGCGGCTTCAGCGTGTTCGACAGCGACGACAGCACCGCGCAGATCAAGGACCTGCTGCCGCCTGGCAGCAAGCCCGACGTGGTCGATGACGCGCGCAACCTGATCTCGCGCGCCAAGAACGCCGGCCTGTCGCCGGACGAGGCGCTGGCCGCCGCGCGCAGCACCCGCGAGACCGAGGCCGCGCTGCTGTATGCGCGCTACCAGGCGCGGCTGGCCACCTTCAACGCGGTGGATTTCGACGACCTGATCCGCCTGCCGGTGCAGCTGCTGGAAGCGCATGAAGACCTGCGCCTGGCGTGGCGCGAGCGCATCGGCTACCTGCTGGTGGACGAATGCCAGGACACCAACGACGCCCAGTACCGCCTGCTCAAGGCCATCGCCGGACCCAAAGGCCTGTTCACCTGCGTGGGCGACGACGACCAGTCCATCTACGCCTGGCGCGGCGCCAATCCCGACAACCTGCTCTCGCTCGGCGTGGATTACCCCGCGCTGCAGATCATCAAGCTGGAGCAGAACTACCGCTGCTCCAACCGCGTACTGCGCACCGCCAACGCGCTGATCGCCAACAACCCGCACGAGCACCCCAAGACGCTGTGGTCCGACCAGGCCGACGGCGAGCGCATCCGCGTGTGGGAGTGCCGCGACAGCGCGCACGAGGCCGAGAAGGTCGCCGCCGAGATCGCCTTCGTCGCCAGTGCCAAGCAGGTGCCGTGGAGCGACTTCTGCATCCTGTTCCGCGGCAACCACCAGAGCCGCGCGCTGGAGAAGGCGCTGCAACTGCTGCGCGTGCCCTACCACCTGACCGGCGGCACTGCGTTCCTGGAGCGCGGCGAGGTCAAGGACGCGCTCGCGTGGCTGCGGCTGATCGCCAACCCCGACGACGACGCCGCGTTCCTGCGCGCGGTCACCTCGCCCAAGCGCGAGGTCGGCGCCACCACCCTGGCCAAGCTGGCGGAGATGGCGCAGCACGGCGGCATGCCGATGGCGCGCGCGGCCGAGCAGATCGGCGTGCTCAAGCAACTGGCGCCACGCGCGGCCAACGCCGTCGATGGCTTCAGCACCATCATCAAGACCCTGCGCCGCGATGCGCAGCGCCTCACGCCCGCTGAACTGGTGCGCGAACTGGCGCAGCGCAGCGGCCTGCTCAATGCCATGCGTGCGGAGAGCAAGGACGAAACCGGCTTCCAGCGGCGCAAGGCCAACCTGGAGGAGCTGGCCGACTGGTTCGACGGCGGCAAGGGCGCCGGTCCGGGCGAACTGGCCGCGCAGCTGGCGCTGCTGTCGCACGCCGACAAGGGCGACGCCGGCAACCAGGTACGGTTGATGTCGATGCACGGCTCCAAGGGCCTGGAGTTCCGCTACGTGTTCATCGTCGGCGTCGAGGACGGCAACCTGCCGCACGACGCCAGCCTGGACGAGGGACGCATCGACGAGGAGCGGCGCCTGCTGTACGTGGGCATCACCCGTGCCAAGGAACGGCTGTGGCTGTCGCATTCGAAGGAGACGCAGCGCTGGGGCGAGAAGATCCGTCTCAAGCCCAGTCGCTTCCTCGACGAATTGCCCACGGCGGAATTGCAGCGCGACGGCGCCGACCCCGCGCTGGACGCCGAGCACAAGAAGGAGCGCGCCAAGGCCGGCTTCGACGCGATCCGCGCGTTGCTGGAAAGCTGAGCGCACCGGCAGACGAAGGATTGTCATTGGTGTGGGCTACACTCGCCCGTCCCTGTATCGCCCCGGATTGCCATGCATTTCCGCACCCCTGCCCTGACCATCCTGGCCTGTGCCGTCGCGCTGACTTCCTGTCGGCACACCGGCTCGCTGGCCGAGGCACCGGCCGCGCCGCCCGCACCCGAAGCCGTGGCCGTCGTGCCATCCACCGAAACCGTCGCCGCCAACGACAACCTCAACGCCGTGCTGTGGATGCAGCGTGCCGCCGAATACCGCGCCGCCAGCATGCAGGCCTACCGCGCCGCCGCCGCCAACCTCGACCGCGCGCTCAAGACGCCGGGCTGGGACGCGCTGGTGCCGGAGGAGCGCGCCAACGCCGCCGGGAAGCTCAAGCCGGCGGTGGTGCTCGACATCGACGAAACCGTGCTCGACAACTCGCCGTACCAGGCGCGCCTGGTGCGCGAAGGCGGCGAGTACAACGAAGCCACCTGGGATGCCTGGGTGCGCGAGGAGAAGGCCGCCGCGGTGCCCGGGGTGGTCGAGTTCGCGCGCGCCGCCACCGAGCGCGGCGTCACCCTGCTCTACCTCTCCAACCGCGCCGTGCACCTGAAGGATGCGACCATCGCCAACCTCAAGGCGGTCGGCATGCCGGTGGCGCATGACGATGTCTTCCTCGGCCTCGGCACCGTGGTTGCCGGATGCGAGCAGGAGGGCAGCGAGAAGAACTGCCGCCGGCAACTGGCCGGCCGCCGGTATCGCGTGCTGATGCAGTTTGGCGACCAGCTGGGCGACTTCGTCGAAGTCGTGGCCAATACACCCGAGGGGCGTGACGCGCTGTATGCCCAACACCAGGCGTGGTTCGGCGAGCGCTGGTGGATGCTGCCCAATCCCAGTTACGGTAGCTGGGAGCCGGCGGTATTCAACAACGACTGGCGCCAGCCGCTCGAAACCCGACGTCAGGCCAAGTTCGAGGCTCTCAACGTCGCGCGCTGAGGCGCCACAATAAATCAACAAGTTATGCAGCACTTCGACTGTGTTGCATTACATTGTCGGCGCAGGTAGGCTGTTCTGAGTCCCGGCACCGCCGGGAACCGCGCCACAACTCGATGTCTTCCGGCTCCGGCCGGCTTTAAGGGAGGCCTTCGGCCTCCTTTTTCTTGCCCGTCGCATCCCGATCCGGAACTGGCTTGGCTTGTTCCGCCGGCCCGCCCCCGCCAAGATGCAGTGGCGACTTGGGGAAGGCCGCCTGCATGATCCTGTTCCGACGCCTGTTGACCACGCTCGCCCTGGCCCTGTTGCTGGGCGGGTGCGAGCGTGCGCCGACCCCGCCGCCGCCGCCACCCAAACCACTCGGTCCCGCGGAGGCCCTCACCCGGCTGATGCAGGACCTGCGCCGCAACGACCTGGCCGGCTACGCCCGCCACGCGGTGCCCCCGGCCCTGCATCGTCGCCTGGCCGTGGCCTGGCAACAGGGCCACACCGTCTGGCCATTGACCGAGTTGCCGCTGGACGACCGCATCGCGCCGATGATCACCGCGCTGGCCGCACCCGGTGCCGAGCGCAGGCTCACCGCCACGTTCAAACAGCAATTCTCCGGCGCGGGGCGGGAGCTGCGCTCCGCCGCCGCCACGCTCGGCCTGTTCGCCGGCCAGTACGTGACCAGCGCCGAGGAGTACAGCGACGAGGAGCGCGACCACTACCTGCAGATGATTGCCGCGTTCAGCCAGTGGGGGCAGCGTGCACCGCTGGCCGAGGGCAAGCGTGCCAGTGCGGCGCTGCCGCGGCTGATCGGTGCCGCGCGCGGCACAGGGCTGGGGGGGGACGACGCATTCCCCCGTGCCGGCATGGACAAGGCCCTCGGCCGACTGGGCCCCTTCCTGCGCACCACCAAGGACGTGCTGCGCACGTACGACCTGGACCTGGACGCCACCCTCGACAGCGTCCACCCCACCCTGGCCGAGCAGACCGGCGACACCGCACGCCTGCGGGTGCGCTATACCCTGGCCGGGCGCCCCATTGACGCCTACGTGCGCGCCGAGCGCCGCGACGGCCAGTGGTATATGAGTGACCTGTTGCGCCATGCCGAAGCCGAAGCGGCCAAGGCGACGACACCGGACGCCGCACCCGGTACGGACCCGGCCGCTCCAGCCACGAAACGCCGGAAGTCGCCACCGGTCGCGCCCCGCCAATCGGCGGCCGGTGCCAAGCCGGCATAATGGTGCCGATGCAGAACCAGACCCACCTGCCGTTCCCCGAGTCCGAGCGCCCCCCCCAGGGGAGCCCGGCGTCCACCGATGGCCGGGCGACCCCGACCGAGCCCGACGTGCCCGCCGGGGGCGAGGGCGCACCCCCGCTACCGACCGCGGGCAACCCCGATGAAGCGGACGAACCCGCCTCCGCCGAGCCGTCCGCGTCACCGCCGACCGGCCCGGAGCGTCGCCGGTCCATACCGGCCCGCCGCCCCTGGTGGGCCCGCCTGCTCGGCCGCCTGCTGGAGCCGTGGATCGCGCTGACCGTGGAGCCCGAATCCCCCGGCGACTACGCCCGCGAGTGGACCGGCGGCCCGGTCTGCTACGTGCTGGAGGACTACGGCCTGTCCAACGCGCTGATCCTGGAGCGCGCCTGCCGCGAGTACGGCCTGCCCTCGCCGATGCAGCCGCTGCCCGGCGATCCGCTGGGACGCAAGCGCGCGTACGTGGCGCTGTCGCGGCGCAATGCCAGCGCGCTGGCCCCGTCCGGGCCGCCTTCCGGCAAGACCCGCTCGGCGTCGTTGTCGCGCCTGCTCGAAGCGCACCGCACCGACCCGGCGCTGGACGTGCAACTGGTGCCGGTGTCGATCTTCGTCGGCCGCGCCCCGGACAAGAACAGCGGCTGGTTCTCGGTGCTGTTCTCCGAGAACTGGACGCTGGTCGGCCGCTTCCGCCGGCTGATGGCCATCGCGCTCAACGGCCGCAGCACCCTGGTGCGGTTCTCGCCACCGGTCAGCCTGCGCCAACAGGTGGATGAAGGCCTGCCGCCCGAGCGCACCGTGCGCAAGCTCTCGCGCGTGCTGCGCGCGCACTTCCGCCGCATCCGCGCCGCGGTGATCGGCCCCGACCTGTCCACCCGCCGCCTGCTGGTGGATGCGGTGCTCGCCGCCGACACCGTCAAGGACGCCATCGCCGACCAGGCCCGGCGCGACAAGAGTTCACTCAACGATGCGTGGAAGAAGGCGCATGCCTACGCCTACGAGATCGCGGCCGACTACTCGCACCCGGTGGTGCGTTCGGCCAGCTTCATCCTGGCCCCGGTGTGGAACCGCATCTACCGCGGCGTGCTGGTGCACCACCTGGACAAGCTCAAGCAGGCCGCGCCCGGGCACGAAGTCATCTACGTGCCCTGCCACCGCAGCCACATGGACTACCTGCTGCTGAGCTACCTGCTGTACACCAAGGGCATCGTGCCGCCGCACATCGTGGCCGGCGTCAACCTCAACCTGCCGGTGGTGGGCACCATCCTGCGCAAGGGCGGCGCGTTCTTCATCCGCCGCAGCATCCGCGGCAGCGCGCTGTACTCGGCGGTGTTCTCCGAATACATGGCGCAGCTGGTGTCGGGCGGCTACTCCATCGAATATTTCATCGAAGGCGGACGCTCGCGCACGGGCCGGCTGCTGCCACCCAAGGGCGGCACGCTGGCGATGACCGTGCGCGCCTACCTGCGCCAGCCCACACGCCCGGTGATGTTCCAGCCGGTGTACATCGGCTACGAGAAGCTGATGGAAGGCACCAGCTACCTCGACGAACTCTCCGGCAAGCCCAAGGAGAAAGAATCGATCTGGCAGCTGCTGATGGGCATCCCCAAGGTGCTGCGCAGCAACTACGGCCAGGTGGTGGTCAACTTCGGCGAGCCCATCTACCTCGGCGAGGTACTGGGCGAGCACGCGCCGGACTGGGACGGCAAGCCGGTGCCCGAAGACGAGAAGCCGACGTGGCTGGCCAACACCGTCAGCGCGCTGGGGCAGCACATCCAGGTCAACGTCAACCGCGCCGCGGACGTCAACCCGATCAACCTGCTGGCGCTGGCGCTGCTGTCCACGCCCAAGCATGCGATGGGCGAGGGCGACCTGCTGGCGCAGATCGCGCTGTCGCAGCACCTGCTGGCCGAGCTGCCGTACTCCGACCGCGTCACCGTCACGCCGCACACGCCCGCCGAGATCATCGCCCACGGCGAGGAGATCGGCGTGCTCACCCGCACCGCGCACCCGTTGGGCGACGTGCTCGGCGTGGGCGGAGACAATGCGGTGCTGCTGAGCTACTTCCGCAACAACGTGCTGCACCTGTTCACCGCGGCGTCGTGGATCGCCTGCTGCTTCCAGAACAACCGGCGCATGAGCCTGCGCACGGTCGAACGCCTGGGTCGAAGCGTGTACCCGTTCCTGCAGGGCGAGCTGTTCCTGCCGTGGACCGAGGACCAGTTCGCCGACCGCCTGCACCGCACGGTCGACGCGTTCATCCGGGAGGGCCTGCTGGAACGGGTCAGCGACGACGACGGCGGCATCCTCAGCCGTTACGCCGGACAGACCGACGAAGTGTTCCGCCTGCGCGCCATCGGCCACTCGCTGCAGCAGGCGTTCGAGCGCTACTACATCACCATCTCGGTGCTGGCCAAGAACGGTGCCGGCACGCTCAGCGCCGGCGAGCTGGAAAGCCTGTGCCAGCAGGCCGCGCAACGCCTGTCGCTGCTGTACGCCCCGGCCGCGCCGGAGTTCTTCGACAAGACCCTGTTCCGTGGCTTCATCCAGAAGCTGCGCGAGCTGAAGCTGGTATGGGTGGACGGCAACGGCAAGCTGACCTTCGACGAGCGACTGGATACCTGGGCCAAGGATGCGAAGGTGATCCTGGGCCGCGAGCTGCGGCATACGATCGAGAAGGTGAGCCCGGAGGCCGCGTCAAAAGCCCCGCTGCCGGGGTCCCCGGAGAGCTGAACCATGGCGTCGCCCGCGTCCGCGGGCGCCACGCCCGGACACGTTTGCGCGCGGCACGCAAACGTGGAAAACAGGGGACGTCAGGCCGGCTCGTCCGGGATCAGCGACGATTCCAGCCGCGCGATGCAGTCCTTGAGCCACAACTTGCGCTTCTTCAGCCGCTTGATCGCCAGATCGTCGGCGGCGATGTCGGCCTGCAGACGCCCGATCGCGCCGTCCAGGTCGCGGTGCTCCTGCCGCAGCTCGGCCAGCTGGCGGGCAATGGTGGCGGGGTCGTCGCACTCGTGCATGGGCGGAGCTTACCTGTCGGACGTGGCGTCGTCATGGCCGGAACGGGATGGGACGGCACGGCGGTACTGCTTAACCGGCGGCGCGGCCCCAGCCGGTAGAATGGCGGGTTCATGAGTACCGTCCTGCCCCTGCACCCCGATTCCCTCCCCGCGCTCGCGCCGGGCACGGAACCCCTCGCGTTGGCCGAGCCGGCGGCGTTCGTGCCTCGCGCACGCCGCGCCGCGCACGAGGCCAACAAGCTGGCCAAGCGCCTGCGCCACCAGGTGGGCCGCGCCATCGCCGACTTCGGCATGATCGAGGACGGCGACAAGGTCATGGTCTGCCTGTCCGGCGGCAAGGACAGCTACACCATGCTCGACATCCTGCTGCAGCTGCAGGCCAAGGCACCGGTGCGCTTCGAGATCATCGCGGTCAACCTCGACCAGAAGCAGCCCGACTTCCCCGAGCACGTGCTGCCCGACTACCTGGCGTCCATCGGCGTGCCGTTCCACATCATCGAGCAGGACACCTACTCGGTGGTCACGCGCGTGGTGCCCGAAGGCAAGACCATGTGCTCGCTGTGCTCGCGCCTGCGCCGCGGCGCGCTGTACACCTGGGCCGAGGAGAACGGCATCACCAAGATCGCGCTGGGCCACCACCGCGACGACCTGGTGGCCACGTTCTTCCTCAACCTGTTCTTCCACGCCAAGCTCAGCGGCATGCCGCCCAAGCTGCTGTCCGACAACGGCAAGCACGTGGTGATCCGCCCGCTGGCCTACGTGCGCGAGGACGACATCGCGGCCTACGCCGAGGCCAAGGCGTTCCCGATCATCCCGTGCAACCTGTGCGGCTCGCAGGAGAACCTGCAGCGCAAGCAGGTCAAGCGGATGATGGACGCGTGGGAGCAGGACACGCCGGGGCGCATCGAGACCATCGCGCGTGCGCTGGGCGACATCCGGCCCTCGCAGCTGAGCGATCCCAACCTCTTCGACTTCCTGGCGCTGGGCGCGCACGGCGCCAAGGCCGACGCGCATGCGTGGCTGGCCGGCGAGACGTCCGGTGAGGCCGCAACGCCCACGGACTGACCCGCGCGTCGCAACGGCTGACACCGCAACCGTTTCTGATACTGCTGGCGCCGCCACGGGCGCCTCACCCGCATCGACCAAAGGCCTCTGATGTTCTTCCGCAACCTGACGCTGTTCCGCTTTCCGACCACCACCAAGCTCGACGACCTGGACACCGGCCTGGACGAATGCCAGCTCAAGCCGGTCGGTCCGCTGGAGTTGTCCAGCCGCGGCTTCATCAGCCCGTTCGGCCGCGACGCCGAGGCGCTGTCGCACCGCCAGGGCGACGCGATCTGGCTGGCCATGGGCGGCGAGGACAAGATCCTGCCCGGCGCGGTGGTCAACGACATGCTGCAGAAGAAGCTGGCGGAGATCGAGCAGAAGGAAGGGCGCAAGCCCGGCGGCCGCACCCGCAAACGCTTGAAGGACGAGCTGGTCACCGACCTGCTGCCGCGCGCGTTCGTGAAGCCCTCGCGCACCGACGCGCTGCTCGACCTGGGCCACGGCATCGTGGTGGTCGACACCAGCAGCCGCAAGAACGGCGAGAACGTGGTCAGCGAGATCCGCCGCGCGCTGGGCAGCTTCCCCGCGCTGCCGCTGAACGCCGAAGTCGCGCCGCGTGCGGTGCTGACCGGCTGGGTGGCCGGCGACCCGCTGCCCGAGGGCCTGTCGCTGGGCGACGAATGCGAGCTGCGCGACCCGATCGACCAGGGCGCGGTGGTGAAAGTGCAGCGCATGGAACTGCAGAGCGACGAGATCGCCAAGCACCTGGAGTCGGGCAAGCAGGTCACGCGTCTGGCGCTGACCCTGGACGACCACGTGTCGTTCGTGCTCGGCGAGGACCTGGTGGTGCGCAAGTTCAAGCTGCTCGAT
This sequence comes from Aerolutibacter ruishenii, assembly GCF_007830115.1. Lineage (GTDB taxonomy): Bacteria > Pseudomonadota > Gammaproteobacteria > Xanthomonadales > Xanthomonadaceae > Aerolutibacter > Aerolutibacter ruishenii. The sequence goes on from NZ_VLKP01000002.1 coordinate 78,168, forward strand.
GGTGCCGTCGACGAGTTGGAAAGCACCGAGCGCGACGACCTGCGTGCCGAACTGGACGCGCGTTTCATCCTGATGTCCGCCGAGGTACGCCGCCTGTTCACGGTGCTGGAAGGCGCGCTGAAGCTGAGCAAGGCGGAGGCCTGATCCGCGCGCGGGTCGCATCAGCGCGGGCCTGCGATGAACGGCGCGTGCGTCGTCACGCACGTCGCGCGTTGATCCGTACAATCGTGGCAAGCCACCCCACGGCCATCGCATGACCTCCCTGTTCCGCCTGTTGACGCCGTCGCCGCGTGCGATCGAGCGCGACGCGTTCGAGCTGGTGCTGCCCGACGGCCGCACCATCGAGATCGCCCGCGTGCGCGATCCGCGCGCGCGCCGGCTCAAGCTGTCGGTGGACGAGCGTGGCGCACGTTTGACCCTGCCGCCGCGCACCAGCGCCGCCACCGGTGAGCGCTTCGTCGCCGAGCACGCCCAATGGCTGGCGGCGCAACTGCAGCGCTTTGCCAGCGACGGCGGTGACACGCTGGTCCGCGACCAGACCACCCACCTGCCGCTGCGCGGCCGCGCCGTGCCACTGCGTTGGGAAACCGGCCGCACCACCCGCCTGCAGCCTGATGGCGACGCGGATGCGCTGGTGTTCTCGCTGCCCACGCAGGCACGCGATGCCGCCATCCAGCGCGCTGCGCGTGATTTCTTCGAGGCGCAGGGCCGTGCCGACGTCGGCCGCTGGCTGCCGCGCTACCTGCCGGGGCTGCCGCGCGCGCCGCGCCAGGTGCGCTTCAAGGTGATGTCGTCGCAGTGGGGCTCACTGGCGCCGGACGGCTCGGTCACGCTGGACCTGTCGCTGGTGCTGGCGCGGCCATCGGCGTTCGAGTACGTGCTGGTGCACGAGCTGTGCCACCTGATCCACCACGACCACTCGCGCGCGTTCTGGCGTGAGGTGGAGGCGCGGTTCCCGACGTGGCGCGACGAGCGGCGCTATTTCAACGCCGAGGGCCGGCGGTTGAAGGCGATGTTGCGCGCGCTGATCGGCGGCTGATCGCGCAACCTCCGCATTCACAGCCGAGGCCCCAGGGGCTCGCGGAGCCCGCTATCGGTGAAAGAAGTCGCCGATCGCGGCGGCCACGCCCGCCGGGTCTTCCATGTGCAGGTGGTGGGTGCCGGGCATCACCACCAGCTCGCCATGCGGCAGCAGGGCGGCGCGGGCGCGGCGCACGTCATCGGGGAAGTACGACTGCGGCGGATCGGCGTAGATCACCCGCGTCGGACACTCGATGTTCCGCACCAGGTCGTGCACCTGCGCTTCGCTGATCCGCACCGCGGTCGGCTGGGTCAGGCGCGGGTCGCTGCGCCACACGAAGCCGCCTTCGATCGGCGCGATGCCGCGTTCCACCAGCAGCCGCGCCACCGGTTCGCTGAGCCCGTTGACCTGCATGCGCGCACGCACCGCGGTGGCGATGTCGTCGAACACGCGCAGCTGGCGTCGTGGCATGGCCATGGCGGCAAACGCATCGCGCAGGCGCTGGCCGGTGCGGTGCTCCGCCTCCGACAGCGCGCCCAGTGCCTCGATGGCGACGAAACGCTCCACCCGTTCCGGCGCGGCTGCGGCGACCACGCTGGCCACCGCCGCGCCGAGCGAATGCGCCAGCAGGCTGAAACGCTCCCAGCCCAGCGCGTCGGCGGTGGCGAGCACCGCCCGCGCAAACACCACGCTCAGGTAATCGGCGGCGGGCGGCAGGTGCGCGCTGGCGCCGTGGCCCGGCATGTCCAGCGCGGCGATGTCGAGCGCCGGCAGGTGCGGCGCCAGCGGGACGAAGCTGGCCGCGTTGTCCAGCCAGCCGTGCAGCGCGATGATCCGCCGCCCGCCCGGCGCCTCGCGGCGCAAGCCGCACAGCCGGCCAAAGATCGTGTCGACGCCGAACTCGCGCATCGCCGTCGCGCTCATGCCCACGCGGCCAGTTCGCGCCGCACGATCCCGGCGATCACCTCGGCGTGCGCGGGCGAATCGTTGAGGCAGGGGATGTAGCGCAACGTACCCCCGGCGTGGGCCACCTGTTCGGCCAACCCGATCGCCACTTCCTCCAGCGTCTCCAGGCAATCCACCGAGAAACCGGGCGCGATCACGTCGATGCTGCGCACGCCGCGCTCGGTCAATGCCTTCAACGTGGTGTCGGTGGCCGGCCCCAGCCACTTCTCCTTGCCGAAGCGCGACTGGTAGCTCAGCGTCCACGCGTCGCCGGCCAGGCCCAGCGCCGCGGCAATCGCACGCGCGCCGGCCTCGCACTGTTGCTGGTACGGGTCGCCACGGTCCACCAGGCGCTGCGGCAGGCCGTGGAACGAGAACACCAGGTGCTCGCCGGCACTATGCGCCGCGCGATGCGTGCGCACCGAATCGGCCACCGCCGCCACCCACTGCGGGTCCACGTGGTAGTCGCGCACGGTGCGAACCGGCAGTCCCGCCACCGTCGCCACCGCATCCTCCACCGACAGCGTGGTGGTGGTGGAGTACTGCGGGTACAGCGGCAGCACCAGCACCCGGCGCGTGCCCGCGGCGCGTTCGGCCTGCAGCGCGGCCTGCAGCGATGGCGCACCGTAGCGCATCGCATCCAGCACCTTCAGCCCCGGCAGGCGCGCCTGCACGCCGCGCGCCAGCCGCCGCGTGTACGCGGTCAGCGGCGAGCCGCCGTCCTCGCCGGACAGCCACACCTGCGCGTACTTCTCGGCCACCACCGGCGAGCGCCGCGGCAGGATCACCCACTGCAGCAGAGGCTGCCACAGCAGCCGCGGAATCGACACCACCCGCGGATCGAGCAGGAACTCGCGCAGGAAGCGCGCCACCGCGGGCGCGGTGGGCGCCTCGGGCGTGCCCAGGTTGACGAGGATGACGGTGGTGTCGGAAACGGTTTCGGAGGACGTCATGATGGTGGCGATGATAGCCGGCCAAAGGCGGGCTGCCCCTGCGGATTCGTACCGGGGCCGTCCGCCACCCGAGGCGAGCCCGCGCCGGACGGTTCCAACGCGATTCATCCGCGCGTCACTAGCCTGAACCGCGCCATGGAACCCCGCACTCGTCAGCGCGGTCCCATTCCCCGTATAACGCAACCTCCCCCGATCATTGGAGTCCGCCATGTCCCGACTGCCGCGCGTTGCCGTCCTTGCCCTCGCCCTCGGACTCGCCACCAGCGCGATGGCCGGCCCACGCGAGGACGAACGCGCCCGCAACGCGGTCCGCGTGCTGACCGACATCCAGGCCATTCCCGAATCGGCCATCCCGGACAAGCTGCTGGATGACGCCCACGCGATCGTGATCGTGCCCGACACGGTCAAGATCGGCCTGATGGTCGGTGCGCGCCGCGGCCACGGCCTGCTGTCGGTCAGGAACCCCGACGGCACCTGGTCCAACCCCAGCTTCGTCAAGCTCACCGGCGGCAGCATCGGCTTCCAGGCCGGCGTGCAGTCGGCCGACGTGGTGCTGGTGTTCCGCAGCGACCGCGGCCTGGACTCCATTGTCAACGGCAAGGTCACCCTCGGTGCCGATGCCGGCGTGGCCGCCGGCCCGGTCGGCCGCAACGCCGCCACCGCCACCGACGGCCAGCTCAAGGCCGAGATCTGGTCGTGGTCGCGTGCCCGCGGCCTGTTTGCCGGGGTGGCCCTGGACGGCGCGGTGCTGAGCATCGACGACGGGGCCAACGAGTCCGTGTACGGCCACGGCACCACCCCGCGCATGATCTTCGAAGGCCGCGCCAAGGGCGTGCCCTCCAATGCCGTGGTCGACTTCCGCGACCGGCTGGAGGAAGCCAGCGCCAACGCCAGCGCCAACCGCACCGGCGCTGCGCCACGTCGCGCCAGCGGTGGCCAGGTGCAGGTGGGCGCGCCGGAATCGCCGGCCAGCAGCCAGACCCAGCCGCTGCAGCCGGCCGGCCAGGCCCAGCCGGGCGGTTTCGAGACCGTGGAAAGCCCGACCAAGGTGGAACCGCTGCCGCGTTGATGTCGCCCGGCGGCCGTTACGGGCTGCGCTGACACCAGCAGGACACGCCTGCGGTATCCTGAGCACTCCTACCTTTCGAGCACTCCCATGGGCGGTTTCAGTCTTTGGCACTGGCTAGTCGTGCTGGTGATCGTGGTGCTGGTGTTCGGCACCAAGCGCCTGAAGAACGTCGGCCAGGACCTCGGCGAGGCGGTGAAGGGCTTCAAGAAGGGCATCCAGGACGAGGACAAGCCCTCGCCCCAGCTGCCCGACCAGCGCCGCGACGGCGACAGCACCACCACCGGCGCGCAGCAGCGCGACGACGAGCACACCCCGCGCTGAGCGGGGCATGGCCCGGGCACTGACCCGGGCCAACTGCCATGTTCGACATCGGTTTCTCCGAGATCTTCGTCATTGCCGTCGTGGCCCTGCTGGTGCTGGGCCCCGAACGGCTGCCCAAGGCCGCGCGCTTCGCCGGCCTTTGGGTGCGCCGCGCGCGTGCGCAGTGGTATTCGGTGAAGGCCGAGCTGGAGACCGAGCTGGCCGACGAGGAACTCAAACGCAGCCTGCGCCAGGCGCAGGAGCAGCTGCGCGCCGCGGAGACCGCGCTGCGCGAGCAGGCCGCGGGCGTGGAGCAGGGCGTACGCGGCATCGCGCATGACGTGCAGACCGGCATGACCGGCGAGCAGGCCGGCACCACGACCGAGCGGCATGACGCTCCGCCGGCCGACACGGACCACGGGCCGGCGTCGACGCCTTCGACCCCGCCATCGTCCGATGATGGCCGGGCCTGAGCCCATGGATGCCGAGCCGATGAGTGACGCCACGCAGACGCCGGACGAACCGCGCCTGATCGACCACCTGATCGAATTGCGCGCCCGCCTGCTGCGGGCCGTGGTGGGGCTGTTCGTGGTGCTGCTGGCGTTGCTGCCGTTTGCCCACCGGCTGTATGCCTATTTCGCCGCACCGCTGCTGGCCAAGCTGCCCGCCGGTGGCCAGCTGATTGCGGTGGAAGTGGCCTCGCCGTTCTTCGCCCCGCTCAAGCTGGCGTTCTTCGTCGCGCTGATGGCCTCGATGCCGTGGCTGCTGTACCAGGCCTGGGCCTTCGTCGCGCCCGGCCTGTACCAGCGCGAGAAGCGACTGGCGGTGCCATTGCTGGTGTCGGCCGTGGGCCTGTTCTACGCCGGCTGCGCGTTCGCGTTCTACCTGGTGCTGCCGACCGTGTTCGGGTTCCTCGCCAAGATCACCCCCGAGGGTGTGGCGATGATGACCGACATCAACGCCTACCTCGACTTCGTGCTGGTGATCTTTGTCGCGTTCGGCTTCAGTTTCGAGCTGCCGGTGGCGATGGTGATTGCCGCGGCGTTGGGGTGGGTGACGCCGACGCAGCTGAGGGAGTCGCGTGGCTATGCGATCGTGGGCGTGTTCATCATCGCGGCGGTGATCACACCGCCGGATGTGGTGTCGCAGTTGATGTTGGCGATTCCGATGTGTCTGCTTTATGAGGTGGGGATCGTGGCGTCGGGGTGGGTAGTGCGCGGTCGCGGGCAATCATAGGGCTCGAGCAACTGCGACGATGGCACCGCCAAAGATAACTGACCTCCATATTCACGCCTGCTTACGCTCATCCCAAGTCGAGACATTAGCAAACCGCTGCTGAGTAGGACGCCATCCGCTACCGGCAACCTTTCCGCTCCCCCTGGCCGAGATATCGCGCCACCTTCCCCATAGAGAGGGGGCAGACTGAGGTCGTCAACCGAAGCGAGGCGTCACGCATGGCGTCACCTCCCGACACGTCTGCCCATTGGTATCAACCTTCGGACTCGGAGGCCTCGCCGCGCTGAAACAAGCGAACCGAGCGCTCACGACCGTTGTCCTGCGCCTGCAGACTGTCGCAGGTGTTCTTCTGCACCGCAATCGCCGCAAACAGGCTCAGCGCATAGGCCATTCCGTAGAAACCTTTTTCGCTGAGCGTGAGCCCGGAATTCCAGAGTCCGATGAACAAGAGTAGCAACGCCGAGATGGTGGCAAACCACGACAACCCATAGTAGAGACTTGTAACAGCAATACCCTCCTGCCGATCACGAACGCTTTTCTGCACCGAGATCGCAGCGAACAGGCCGTATAGCAGCAGGGTGAAGTAGTAACCCTTCTCGTTGAGTTGCATCTGGGCGTTCCAAAGACCGACCAGATAAGCCAGTGCGCCAAGTAGCAGCGCAAACCAGGAAGCGCCGACAAAGGCGGGGGACGGCTTGCTCGTATGGTTCGTTTCCATTTCTTCTATCATCCTTTTTCAATAGTTTTCATTGTTCGTGAAACAGATTGTTGCGTTTTGCCCTCGGCTTCACCCAACCCTGATTTCTCGTTACGAGTCACTTGAGTGCAGGCGTACGACCGCTGCATGAGGCGGCAGTACCAGGCTCCTGACTTCAACTGAATAATTGCATTTCATCGGTCAGCGTTCCTTGCCCTGCGCACCTTCTTCAGTAAGTCATACGATTGACGGCAAAGATCTGTCGTTTGTGCAGATAGCTCCAGTCCGGTTCTCGTCGCCCGCCCATTTGATTCACCAGGTCCAGCAGATCAGTCACGCCATCCGTGCTTGAGGATGGCGCTCGGTCGGTATACAGGGGCTTTCGACCCTGGCGGTATAGTTCAAGAATGGATCTTTGTCGCACTGAGAGCGGGTCGGACGGTGGGCGCGTTATAACTCCAACGCGGTGATGGCCACTCCGATAGGCACGCTCTGACGCCACGGCATCACGATGCCGCTTCAGAGCCGCGCGATAGTCCGCGTCCTCCTTCTCCAGCCGATCACGGATGGCCTCGTGGTCGCGCTCGCTCTGTGGATCGGTCAGCAGGAGATGCGCGCGGGAATCATGGACGTATTGCGCGAAGAACGATGCGACACTCCGCCGCGGCACCGCTGCCTGGTGCCAATCCTCATGGAATTCATAGCCAATTGGGACACGCGGCGCACTCGCCTGTCTCGACCTCCCGTCCAGTCTAGCCGAGCCGTTCAGCCAAGCGCGCTGCTTGGCTGGGAAGGCTTCGATCTCCCTCAGCTGCCGGCCGAACTCCTCGTTGGCCTCGATCATGTCATTGCGATCCTGCCCTCCTGAGCGACGCACAAACGGCTGCCCGGCAAAAATCTCACTGTCGAGGATCTGTTTGCGCCACCCCAAGTAAAGCCGGCGATGCGCCAGCAGCTGTTCTTCCACGGACGCCTTGCCAGTGCCGAGGTCCGTAGCGGCCATGTAGGCATCGAAGGCCGACTGAAGCTCGGGACGGATGGCAAAATCGTCTTTCAGACCCGCTCGGTCAATCTCCTCGCGGCTACGCAACGGTACGCCTGCCGCCACCGCGCGCTCGTACATATCGTTCAACGGGATCTGCGATAGTTTATCGGCCTGGGTATTGGCCACCCGGCCGTTCGAAAAGTATGTTCCCTTGCCTTGGCTGTACAGTCCGTAGCCCCCCCCCACGTCCGAGTGCATCCCGGGGTACACCACCTCCAGACAGTTTCTCTGATATGCGTGTGGCCGACGCGCAAGATCCGCCGGGAACGAGTGGCGCGCCTCGTGGGCTGCCACCAAGTGCACACATTGCTCGACCTCCCCGGGGTCCGGAATGGTCATCAGGGACTCGTCACCCCACCCTTGGTGGCCTGTCACAGGCCCGGGAACGGAGTCGGCATACCCCACCGACACCACGGTGTCGAACAGCCCCAGGAAGCGCACCCGCATCGGTACGCCACAATAGAAACCGCGCACATCACAGAAATGGCGACGCAACTGGTTGAGGAAGGAGCGCGCTTCCGCCGCACCGCGCGAGAAACCGAACACGTCGAATACGATCGAGTCTATCTTCGGATTTCTAGAGCTGCTTAGCGCGTGAGTAAGCTGTCGTTTCCATCGTTCGAAGAGGTCGTCGTTCTTAACTGCGTTTTTGATACTTTCCGACGAATCCGCAACCAGGAGTTGCCTGGTCAGCTTCCAGTAAATTCGGTTGGCGGCAAATAGGAGCGCATAGCGGATTCGCTCCGCGCCCATCGCCCCCTTGGCCGCTCCGTCAGGGTGCGGCGTGTTTTCGCCAATCTCCGGAAACGGCGTGCCGACACCTTGGAGATAGAACGCATATTGGCCATCCTCAGGTTTGTCGAACGTCGCCTTGTATAGTTTCGCAACATTACTTTGCGACCCGGAAGACGCATCTTCCGCGAGGTGGTTGCGGGTGCCATCAAAGAAGATCGAGAAGCTGAGCGTCAACCGGCACGTGCGCCCAGACTCGCAGAGATTCGGCGGTTGGGGCGGTGTGTCAACAGCTGCTGGCGCGGCAGCGGGAGTGTAGGCAAGCTTGCTCATGACAATCCTTATCTTTTGAAGAAATCCTTTTTCGGAAGATCCGGCCCGGGATAGTCCGGATGGCCTGGCCCCAGCATGCTCGGGATAATTAGCACCTCGTCGTCACTGACGATATGCAGCCACGCCATGCCGACCTCGTCATAGCGGTGGATCGACACCATTTTTTCGTGCCACTGACAGTTTTTCCCATACGGCTCGCACCTCTCCCAGCGCACCTTGGACTGCAGACCCTGATGCCAGCGGACTGGCAGTGAAATGCAGCACACGGTCTTTCCTCCGCGCCCGCCTTCTCCGGCCCAACTGTCATCCACGAACACATTGCGCACGAACGTGTCGCTGGGATCATGGTCCATCGTCGTCACACTGGTGCCGAAGCGAGCGTTCGGGTCCTCGCCACACGCGGCCAGCGCCGGCACCATCATCAGCGACAGCAGGACCAGACACGCACGTGTCCACGCGCTGCGGCCAAACACGGCGACTGAATGGTTCATGGCAATGCCTCCCGTTCGCTCATCCATCGATCTCCTGCATGGTGCTGCCATGCTCTTCACTTTCATGTCCGTCCTCCGAGCCAGTCCTCCAGCGGGGCCAACGATCATCCGCCATCACCGCATGCCACAAATCTGCGCCTGTACGGCCGGCCTGCACTTCAGGATGAAATCGCAGGGCTTGCGCTGCGCCTTTTCCCTGCCTCACGGCACCTCCAATAAGACTCATCCAGTCACCGGTGGCGCTATATCCCAACTCCTTTGCCACTTCCAAAGTACGCACGGCTTCCACGTGGCGTTGCTCGCGGGAAGACAGCGAGGAATGCGGCTTCACGTGACGTTTGAGCTCGTGCAACAGTTGGTCCGGGACGCTGCTGTCGAGCAGAAGCCGGTACTGAATGTCGGACAAGCGAGCCGACACTCCACCTCGCGGGATGGATCCCGTTTCGGCAGGGGACAGAACAGGCGTCATCCAAGCCTCCCCGTCACGATCGGCACAGCAGATTCGCTGCCAGGGCGCCAGAAACGCGGCCCGCTGGTTTGGGCTCCATATTTCCAACATGGCGCGCAGCACGCGACCGTCGCCAAGACGCAGATAACCACGCGCCACGCCATCGGGAAGGGGACCAATCATCCATGATCGCAGGTGCACAATAGCCTGTGACAGCTCCAGCTTGCCGTCGAGCCAGGTGATCCCGCGCGCGATGCCATCAACGCCCGCATCCTGTGCCTGTTGCGCGCTCAACAGCCAAGGTCCAAGCGCCTTGGCCTCTGGCGAATCGCCTTCAAACAGGCTGTTGCCGTCGTAGCGGTTCGCGCTTAACGCCTTGCCGAGCTCCCGCTGCATGGCGCCGTCCATCAGAACGAAATGGCGTATCACCGATTCCGCGCGGGTGTTCCATATTTCCGGCAGGGGGTTCATAGAGGTACGACGGGCGTGCCGCTCAGTGCCGCCTTGGCCAGACAGTCCAGACACACTTCCTGGAACTGGACGAGCTCGCGCTCGAGGCTGGAACCACCCACAAACGACTTCTTCCCCGCATGCACGGTGATGCTGCCCGGGCATGCGACGGTAATGTTGCCGCCTTCAATCGTGACGCTCGCACCGCCACTGGTTGCAAGGTGCACAGCCTTGCCCGCTGCCAGTTCGACCTCGCCATTGGCACTGACCAGCTTTAGCCCATCGCGCGACTGCAACTTGAGCTGGTCGTGCTGCGCTTCGAATTCCAGCTTGCCTTCAGCCGTGACCAGGCTGAACGCAACGGCTTCTTCGCTCGCATCTTCAACCGCGCCGGCGAGCCAGCCAAGCGCTTGTCCCGCATGAACGCGCAAGTCGCCTGCGGTAGCCACGTTGCTCGCACCGCCGCTGGCCAAGGTCAGCGTCTCGCCCATGCTCCACTGCAAACTCTGGCCGGCCACCAGGCCGATGCCGGCAGGAGCGCTCAGGCCCAGCAGTGCGTCGCCGGTATGCGGGACACGGCCGGTACCACTGCCAGGCTGGCGTTCCGAAGCGTCAGCGGCCGCCGCATCCCAAGCCTCGCCGCCGACCACGGTGCTCGCACTGGTCAGCAGCGCCTTGAGTGGTGCCTGATCGGCGATCAGGGCCGACTGGGCGGGTCCACTCGTGCCTTCGTGCGCCGCGACACGCGGCGTAAGGTGGGTTCCGGCGATGCCGGACAGGGTTTCGCCCAGCTTCGTGGCTTGTTTGAGCAGGGCGGTGGCCGCAACGTGTTCGCCGGCGGGTGCCTCCTCGCTTCCGCCGGCTGCACGACCAACGCCCGTTCCGGTCGCGGGCGCGCCATAAGCACTGATCCACAACCCACGCTCTGCACGCACCGCACCCCATTGGTCGGTACGCAGTTCGAAGCCTTCGCCGCGCGCCTCGCCACGACGGTTGTCATCCTGCCGGATCAGATAGCCCAGGTTGAGCTCGGTCGCGGCATGGGTGGTGGCCAGTTGCAGCCGCAGCTGGCCGTCACTGTCGTCGAACACCAGGCGGTTGTGGCCGCTGCCGCCGAACTCCTTGGACTTCACGCCCAGCATCGCCGCGGCGTTCCGGTCGTCGGCGGCGCGGGCACCGTGCCACGCTGGAGCGGCGCCGCCGGCGTGGTTGCCCTGCGCGTCATCGCCGCGGCCGTTGTACAGGGCACCGACCACCACGGGGCGGTCGATGTCCCCGTCGAGGAAGGCGATCAGCACTTCCTGGCCGATGCGCGGCAGGAACTGGGTGCCGACGCCGGGGCCGGCGTAACGCTGTGCCACCCGCAACCAGCACGAGTCGCCGGCGATGCAGCTCGCGCCCGCTGCATCGCTGCCGTCGCGCGCGCCCTGCCAGTGGAAGCGCACGCGGATGCGGCCGAGCGCGTCACAGTGCAGCTCGCGTGCGCCTTGCGGCTGGGTTTCGCCCTGCGCGCCGACCACGATCGCGGTCTGGTAGCCGGGCGCAGTGGGCCGAGGATTGAGACGCGGCACGATGGCCGCGGGCTGGTCGGCCAGCGTCACTTCTGCGGCGAGCAGCGGCCGCCATGGCAGCGTACGCGGCACCGCGAGGAAGGCGTTGGCATAGCCCACCGCAGCCGCGCGTTCGGTCACCGCGTGCCACGTCGCCGGTGCCAGGCCGGGCATGCGTTCGGGCAGGCGCGCGTGGGTCGCCAGTCCTTCTGGCAAGGGGTTGATGCCGGCGTGCCAGACGGCGGTCAGCAGCACCTCGTCGGGGACCGCCGAGCGGTCGGCCGGGGCGCCCAGCAGGGCAAACCAGCGGCCCGCGGCGAAGCTGCGGACGGTGCCGCGCCCCAGCCAACGCTGGCGGTGCACGTCGTGGGCTTCGGCCAGCAGTTCGGCCACGCGTTGCGCGGCAACGCGGTCGGCGAAGGCGTAGGCGCCGACCGGGTCGTAAAGCTCCAGTGCCAGTGCGTCGCTGCTGGCGCCGCGATCGTCCGTGCCCGCGGCGGCGTAGCCACTGGACCCATCCGCACGTTGACCCGTACCCGATCCCACACCCGCGCCAAGCGCGACATTGGCCGTGGTCGCGGCCACCGTCTTGTAGTCATGGCTGAGCAGGGTCAGCGAGGTCGCGCCCAATGCCCTTAGCGCACCGAACGCCTGCACCGCATCGGCCTGTTCAGTGGCGTCACTGCGGTGGAAACGGATGCCGCCGCGGATCGCCGCGCTCAGCTCCTGCGGCAGCTGCGCGCTGTCGGCGAAGACCACCAGCCGGTGGCCGGCGCTCGCATCGGCGCACGCTTCCATCCGCAGGCCCAGTCCCTCTTCCGCGAGTAGGCGGCCGAGGAACGCGGCATCGGTCTCGCGGTACTGCACGCAGTAGCTGCGCGGCGGCACGGCGCCGAGGAACGGCCCGACGTCGTCCGCGACCTGCCAGACCGCATGCGGCGCGTAGTCGGTCAGCACGGTTTCCACGATCTGCAGCACGCTGCGGTCCTGGAACACGCGGCTGTGCCGGCCCTGCGCCAGCAGCCAGGTCCACGGCACCAGCTGCAGCCGATAGCGGGTAAACGCCTGGTCGCGACCCAGTTGCTCGGCCGATGCCACCAGGCCGGTGCGGGCCACGCGCTCGCCAGTGGCGGTGCGCGTCCACAGCGTGGCCGGCTGGCCGAGCATGGCATCCAGCGGCAGCGCATCGTCGGTGCTGACCAGGTCCACCCACCATTGCTGGGTGACCAGGGCGGCATCGGCTGCAAGGCCATGCGGGCCAAGGGCCTCGTGCCCGTGCCAGCTGGCCACGACCCAGGCGCTGTCCAGCGGCGCGATGGCCGGCAACGACAGGCTATGCGGGCGGTCCGCACCCGACAGGTGCAGCAGTTCGGCCAAGGGGCCGGGAACAGAAACTCCGCTGTTCATGTGTCTCTCCGTGACAACCTGTGCAGACTACCATTTCGGAACCCTGCGTAGGCTCCGCGCCCAGACGATCGCATGGGCGGTCCAACCGCTCAGGCGGTGATCTGCACCACGTGCAACCCGCCCCGGTCCAGGCAGCGCAGGTGATGGCTGCGGCCCGCGACCTGGACCGTGATGTGCGGCCGCGGATCGGCACCGCGCGCGGCGTCGCCGAAGCCACCGCTGTGCACGGTCGCGCCGATGCGCCATGGCCCCATCGCCATCTTGCGCAGCAGCACCCGCGCGTCGGTACGGGCCGCTACCGCGGCGTCTTCCAGCAGGGCCACGACGTGGGCCGGGCCGAGCTTCTGCCACACGCGCACCGCGCGTCCGTCAGGCTGGTACTGGCCGCGCCACTTGTCATTGCAGTTACGAAGGATCTGTTCGCGCTGGTTGGCGTGCATCAAGTTGCTCCTGTCCTTGGATGAAGGGGGTGCTCAGGCGATCTGGTAAGTGAAGGCACCGTTGTCGTCGGCCGCGACGGTCACGCGCTCCACGCGCGCACCTTCGGCCATGCGCGCCAGCACTTCCTCGGCGATTTCAGGCAGCAGAGTGCCGTTGAGGATGTGGTCGACGTTGCGCGCGCCGGAATCCACTTCGGTGCAGCGCGCGAGCACGGCTTCGACCAGGCTGTCGTTCCACTCGAACGCTGCCTTGTGATTGGCGCGGATGCGGTCGCGGATGCGGCCCAGCTTCAGCGTGATGATCTGCACCAGCACGTCGTCGCTGATCGGGTAGTACGGCACCGTCTTCATGCGGCCGAGGAACGCCGGCTTGAAGGTCTTCATCAGCACCGGACGCAGCGCTTCGCCCAGCGCATCGGCGGCGGGGATCTCCTCGGCCGGCTTGTTGAGGCAGGCCTGCATGATCTGCGCCGAGCCGACGTTGCTGGTGAGGATGATCAGGGTGTTGCGGAAGTCGATGGCGCGGCCTTCGGCATCGCCCATCTCGCCCTTGTCGAACACCTGGAAGAACATCTCCAGCACGTCGGGGTGGGCCTTTTCCACCTCATCCAGCAGCACCACGCTGTAGGGGTTGCGGCGCACCGCTTCGGTCAGCACGCCGCCTTCGCCGTAGCCGACGTAACCCGGGGGCGAGCCCTTCAGGCCGGAGACGCTATGCGCTTCCTGGTACTCGCTCATGTTGATGGTGACCAGCTTGCGCTCGCCGCCGTAGAGGATGTCGGCCAGCGCCAGCGCGGTCTCGGTCTTGCCGACGCCGGAGGGGCCGACGAACATGAACACGCCACGCGGCTTGTTCGGGTCCTCGAGCTTGGCGCTGGCGGTGCGCACGCGCTGGGCGACGGCCTCCAGCGCGTGGTCCTGGCCGATCACGCGTTCGCGCAGCAGTGGCGCGAGCTGGCGCACGACACGAATCTCGTCCTTGACCATGCGGCCCAGCGGCACGCCGGTCCAGGCGCTGACGATCTCGGCGACGATGGTGCCGTCGACCTGAAGCGGCACCAGCGGGGCTTCGCCCTGCAGGGCGCGCAGTTCGGCGAGCAGGGTTTCCAGTTCGATGCGGGCGGGGTCGATGGGCGGTTCGGCCGCGCCGTGCGATGCCGGTGCGGAGGTTGAGGTCGATGCGGCCTTGGCCTTGGCACTCTTACGCCGTGTCGGCGTGGCTACCGCGGCATCGGTCGATGCGCTGTCGGTGGTGGCTTCGATGCTGGCGCCTTCGCCTCCGCGCTCGGCCTGCGCGTCCTGTCGCACGGGTGCATCCGCGGGCGTGGCCGAGGTCCGGTTGATCGTGACGGCAGGATCTGCCAAACCACCGCCAGCGACATGCGGTGCCGAAGCGCCATCGTTGGCAGCGGCCACCCGCAATGCGTCCTCCTCCAGCTGCGCGCGCAGTGCTTGGATCTTCTGCGCCAACGCGCTTTCGTCGCGCAGGCGGGCCTCGACGTCGACCAGTACCTGCTGTGCCTGCTGCTGTTGCGCGTGCAGCTCGCTGAGGCGCTCGTCATGGCGCGCACCGCTCCGGGTTTCGCGCTGCAGCGCACCGATCTCCGCGGCGAGACGATCCAGGTGCTTGCGAGCGTCGTCGATGATCGCCGGGGTGGCGCTCTGGCCCAGCGCGACCTTGGCGCACGCGGTATCGAGCACGCTCACCGCCTTGTCCGGCAGCTGGCGTCCGCTGATGTAGCGGTGCGACAGACGCACCGCCTCGGTGATCGCCTCGTCCATCACGCGGATGCCGAAGTGCTTCTCCATCAGCGGCACCATGCCGCGCAGCATCGCCGCGCACAGCGTCTCGCTTGGCTCCTCGACCTTGACCATCTGGAAGCGGCGGGCGAGCGCGGCATCCTTCTCGAAGTACTTCTTGTACTCGCTCCACGTGGTCGCGGCGATGGTGCGCAGCTCGCCGCGCGCCAGCGCCGGCTTGAGCAGGTTGGCGGCGTCGTTCTGCCCGGCCTGGCCGCCGGCGCCGATCATGGTGTGCGCTTCGTCGATGAACAGCACGATCGGGTGCGGGCTCTTCTTGACCTCGTCGATCACGTTCTTCAGGCGGTTCTCGAACTCGCCCTTGACGCTGGCGCCGGCCTGCAGCAGGCCCAGGTCCAGGGTGTGCAGCTCCACGCCGCGCAGCACTTCGGGCACGTCGCCCTGCGCGATGCGCAGCGCCAGGCCTTCGACCACCGCAGTCTTGCCCACGCCGGCCTCGCCGGTGAGGATCGGGTTGTTCTGGCGGCGGCGCAGCAGGATGTCGATCGCCTGGCGGATCTCGGCGTCGCGGCCGATCACCGGGTCGACCTTGCCGTCGCGCGCGCGCTGGGTGAGGTTGGTGGTGAACTGGTCGAGTGCGGGGGTCTTGGACAGGCCGCCCTGCGCGGGATCGACGGCGCGTTCCGCGTCGCCCAGCGCGCCGGGGCCGGCATCGGCGAAGCGCACGTCGCCGCCTTCGTGCGAGCCTTCCACCAGCTTGGTGAAGTTGTGCTTGAGCTCGTCGCGCTTGATCCGCGCGAACTGGGCGGAACCACGATAGGCCAGCTGCGACAGCCCGGGCTCGGTCAGCAGTGCCAGCAGCAGGTGGCCGCTACGGATGCGGGTGGTCTGCGAGTCCAGCGAGGCGATCAGCCAGGCGTGCTCGAACAGCGTCGGCAGGTGCGGCGAGAACACCGGGGTGCGGGTGTTGCCGTTCTTGAAGTGGGCGAGCTCGCGTTCGAGGTCATCGCGCAGGGTGTCGGGCTTGATCCCGCTGCGTTGTGCGATCAGCGCGACGTCGCCCTGCGGGTGTTCCAGCAGCGCCAGGAACAGGTGCTCGAGGTCGACCTCGTAATGGCCGCGCGCCAGGCACAGGTTGGCGGCACGCTCGGCCGATTGCCGGCAGGTGTCGTTGAGTTTGGCGATCAGGGTCTTGAGGGTGGTGCTCACGGATGCGCTCCTTCGCGTCGGGCCGTCAATGCAGGGTCTGGATGAAGTAGGTGGTGTCGTGGCGTGGCGTGGTGGCCGGTTGCGAGCACAGGTAGCTGTCCCAGCCAAGGCGTGGGGCTGCCGATCCCATCGCCATCCCCTGTACACACTCGGCCTTCAACCCCAGCCGCACCTCGTACTCCAGCGTGCTGCCGGTCAGCAGGGCCAGCCACTTCGTCAGCGCCTTGGCCGCCTTGCCACCGGGCAGGAAGTCGTCGAAATGGCGTCGGTCGAGCGGCCCGATCCACAGGCGCACGCGCAGGTCGCGCTGCCACACGCGTTCCCCGGCCAGCGCGCTGGTGCCCAGCCGGGCATTGCCCATGCCCAGCCGGGTGCGCTGCTCGACGGGAACGTCGTACCACGCACCGACGAACGGTTCGACCCGCAGCGGCACGTCGAAGTAGTCGGCCAGCACTCGCTGCAGGGTCGCCAGCGACACCGGGCGCTGCCCCAGCAGCCCCGCATGATGCGCCAGCGCCTGGTCGAAGACGTCACCATCGCCATCGCACAGGCGTTCGCGCAAGGCGGGCATGCCCACGCCCGCGAGGGCAAGCACCAGCGGCAGGAAGCGTTCGCGGTTGTCGAGTTCATACTGCAACGCGGGTCGGTGTTTCTTCCAGCCGGCGAAGTGCAGCGCCACCGCGCGGGTGCTGAAAATGTCGAGGAAGGCGCGGGCGGCGCGATCGCGCTGGAACACCTCGCGCTCGGCCAGCGTCTCGGTGTAATGCAGCGGCAGCGCGCCGTGGCCGCCAAGCAGGCCCATGAACGCGGGCGTCAGGTGCACCTCGCCCAGTTCTTCCATGGTGATGGCGTGGGCCACCGCCACGTCGCGGTCCAGGGCGACGCCGTCACCGGCGTAGGCGGTCACCGACTCGATCTCGCTGGCGGGAAAGCCCAGCGACATCGAGTTGCGGAAGCGCACGCGCGCGGGCACCGCCTCGGCCGGTTTCAGGCCCTGGCGGACGAACAGCCGCTCCAGCACCCGCATCGCCTGGAAGAACCCGAAGCGCTGCGGTTGTGCCAGCAGCTGCTGGGCTACACCAGGATCGATTCGCCGCATCGCGGCTCACCCCGGAACAGAGTCCGGCCGTCGTGGCTGGACAGCACCCACAGGCGAGTGAAGCTGTTGGCGTGCACGTACAGGCCGAAGAAGCGTTCGAGCACGCGCACGAAGGCAGCCAGCCCGGTGCCGACGAAGGCGTTCTCGTCCACCGTCAGCCGCACTTCCACGCCGCGCACCACGCTGGGGAAATGTCGGCCCGGCAACCACGCGGTGCTGGCCACGTGCTCCAGCCCGAGCAGGCCATCGATCTGCCGCGCGGACACGCTGCTGCGCGCCAAGTCGTACAGGCGCAGCATCTCCTTCAACGCCGGCAGGCCTCTGGCCGTCAGCGACAAGTGGTTCAGCGACAGGTGCGAGATCAGTCGCCATTGCGCGCCGCGGCCTCGTTCGAACCGCAGCGGCCGGCTCGGCTTGCGCAGCAGGGCGATACTGCGCGCCACGCCGCCGCCGTCCATGGTCAGGTCGCCGCCGGCCACGCCGTAGGCCAGGTGGCACGGCAGATCGCGGTTGCTGCAGGTCAGCTCGATGCTGACTACATCGGTCTGCGGCGCGACCGGGTTGAAGTCCAGGTCGACGAAGGCCAGTTCGGTCTCGAAGCCGGGGCTGTGCCGGGCGACGTCGGTATCGCGGCGCGCCACCCAGTACTGGCCGGACTGCTCCGGCGATTCACCATGGTTGAGCGCGTAGAACGGACGGAACTCGGTGATCTGCTCGCCCTGCGGGGTCTGGCGGATGCGGTGCACCGAATCGATCGACACCACTTCGTAGGCGAAGGCGCGGCGCGCGTCGGCGACCACCGGGTAGTGCGCGGTACGGTGGGTCACGCGGATCGGCTCGCCGCGCTGGGCGAACAGGTTGACCACCGGGGTACAGCCCAGCCGTACGTGCTCAGCCGACAACGCTTCCAGCACGCGCGCCACCGGCGCATCGGCGGGCATCGCGTCCAGCACTAGGTGCACGGTGAAGCGGGTGCCGGTGGTGGCGCCCAACGCGCGCAGGTCCAGGTCGAAGAAGCCGAACTTCTCCGGGAAGGCGAACAGTTCGGTCAGCAGCCGGTACGCGGGATGCGAGCGGTCGGGGACATCGATCAGCGCCTCGTCCGCCTCGAAACCGACCTGGCACAGCGGCACCTCGGCCAACGCCGTCCAGCGACCGCCGTTGCCGGCCTCCAGGTACGCGGCGCGCACGCCCAGCGCCAGCGTGTCGCGCAGCGCCGCGCAGAACGACGGCTCGCCATCTATGAACAGGCGCAGTTGCTGCAGCCCCAGTGCAGCGACATGCGGCTGGTCGCCCAGCAGTTCGAAGGTCAACGCGATCGATCCGCCGCTGCCGGCGGGCAGGCTGACCGCCATCGGCGCATCGGCGACCCCGCTGAAGCGCGCACCGGCAACGCGGATCGGCGCGAGCACCACGTCGTGGGTGCTGCGGAAGCGACAGGTCACGCCGCGCACGCCGCGCGAGTGCAGCAGGGTGTCGCGCAGCACCACCACCGGCGCGGTCAGCTTGGCTGCGGCCGGGCCCGGGTCGAAGCAGGCAATGGAACAGGACGGAAACGGGCGCAGGTAGTGCGGATACAGCACCTCCAGCAACGCCTCGGTGAATTCCGGGTAGTCGTCCTCGATGCGCTTGCTGGTACGGGCGCCAAGCAACGCGAACGCCTCGATCATGCGCTCGACGTGCGGGTCCTGGCTGCCGTCGGCCGACAGCAGCAGTCGCCCGGCGATCTTCGGGTAGCGCTCGGCGAACTCGCGGCCATAGCGGCGCAGCCAGCCGAGCTCACGCTCGTAGTAGGGCAGCAGTTCTTCCATCAGGCCGCTGCCGAACGCCGCAGTCGGCTGACCGAGTACTGCATGGTGCTGGGTTGCAGCAGCGCGTCGAAGCTGACCGGCTCGCGCGCGGGTTCCACGTCGAGCAGCGCGTGGATCGCGAAGCGCAGCGCCGACGGCCCGCGACCATTGCCTTCCAGCATCACGCGCACGCCATGCAGGCGCGGCTCGTGGCGGGCGATGGCCTGCTCCAGCGACCGGCAGATCGTGGCGCGGTCGTGGCCGTTGGCCAGACTCATGGTGGAGAAGTCGCGCAGGCCGTAGGTCAGTAGCGAACGACGGCACTCGGGCCAGGCTTCCAGTCCGTCCTCGCCGAAGGCGGCGCGGCTGTTGAGCAGGCCTTCCAGGTCGCGTGCCACCGATTCCTTGTACTGCTCCAGCGTCAGGCTGCGGAACATGCCCGCGCCGCCGGGCACGCGCGGCACGTCGTCGAACAGCTTCTCCAGCAGGCTGGGCTCGAATCCTTTCATGGCAGCGTCGCGTCCAACGCGGTGGCGGCCGAAGCCGCCACCGCATCGAACCATCAGGCGACCGAGTAGGTCGGCTTGTTGGTGGTGTTGCTCCACTGGGCGATGGTCTTGCCGCCCACGCCGCCGCCCTGCTTCTGCTGGGTGTACGACCACTTGATGGCGCCGAAGCTCAGCTGCACGGTCTCGGCCGGCATGCCGTCATGGCCCATGGCGGTGTTGACGCGGTGCACCAGCACGTTCAGCAGCTCGATCGTGTAGTAGTTGATCGCATTGCCGTCTTTGTCGGCGCGCATGAACTGGATCTGCGCCTTCGGAAAGGTGGTGCCGTTGGCGCAGGCCTGGAACAGCGCGGTGCTGGCCAGGTCGATGCGCTTGGTGAGTTCCAGCGGGCTCATCTCGACACGCGCGGCGGTACTGCCTCCGGCGGTGGAGGCGGTGGCCGAGCGCGGCTGCAGGACGTCCTGGGTGAAGGACTCGATTTCGATCCAGTCCTTGTGGTCAGCGTCCTTCGACTCGCCCTTGATGGTGTCGATGCTCAAAAATGCGTGCTGCATGATCTGGTTTCCTTTGTTCCGTTCTTCCGTGAGAAAACCGCCAGCGTCTACCGGCGGGGTGTTACAGCCGGCCCGCGACCACCAGACAGCGTGGCCGCGTGCCGCCGGGGCGCGAAGCCCCGTGCTGCAATGCAATCCGTTGCCTTACTTCTTGGACCCGGCCGGCAGCTCGGCCACCAGGCGCAACGAAACCGACAGCTCGTCGAGCTGGAAATGCGGACGCAGGAACGCCACCGCGCGGTACACACCGGACTTGCCCGGCACTTCGGCGACTTGCACCGAGGCCTCGCGCAACGGGAACTGGGCCTTGGCCTCCTGCGTGGCGTTGTCGTCCAGCAGCACGTACTGGGCGATCCAGCGGTTGAGGAATTCCTCCACGTTGCCGGCCGAAGCGAAGCTGCCGATCTTCTCGCGCATCATCGCCTTGAGGTAATGCGCCACGCGCGACACCGCGAAGATGTACTGCAACTGTGCCGACAGGCTGGCGTTGGCGTTGGCCGCATCGGTGTTGTACTTCTTGGCCTTCTGTGCCGACTGCGCGCCGAAGAACGCCGCATAGTCGGTGTTCTTGCAGTGCACCAGCGGGATGAAGCCCAGGTCGCTGAGTTCCTTCTCGCGGCGGTCGGTGATCGCCACCTCGGTCGGGCACTTGAGCGCGACCTCGCCGTCGTCGGTGCGGAAGGTGTGGGTCGGCAGCTCCTCGACCAGGCCACCGCCTTCCACGCCGCGGATCGCCGCGCACCAACCGTAGTCCTCGAACGCGCGGGTCAGGCGCGCGCCGAACGCGTAGGCGGTGTTGCACCACAGGTACTTGGAGTGGTCGGCGCCGTCCACTTCCTCGACGAAGTTGAAACCTTCGGCCGTGGTGCCATCCTTCGGGTTGTACGGCAGGCGGCCGAGGAAACGCGGCAGGGTCAGGCCGACGTAGCGGCTGTCCTCGGAGTCGCGGAACGACTTCCACTTGGCGTATTCGACCGTGTCGAACACCTTGGCCAGGTCACGCGGCTTACCCAGCTCGGTGAAGCTCTCCAGGCCAAACATGTCCTCGTGCGCGGCGGCGATGAACGGCGCGTGCGCGGCGGCGGCCACGTGCGACATCTGCTCGATGAAGTACATGTCCTCGGGCTGGCGGCCGACCTGGTAATCGCCGATCAGCGCGCCGAACGGCGAGCCACCGAAGGTGCCGAACTCTTCTTCGTAGACCTTCTTGAACAGCGCGCTCTGGTCGAAATCAATCGCCGACTTGAAGTCCTTGACCAGGTCCTTCTTCGGCGCATTGAACGCCTTGATCTTGATCTGCGCGCCGGTGGATGTCTGGCCGCACAGGTAGTGCAGGCCGCGCCAGGTGCCTTCCAGCTGCTGGAACTCCTGCGCGTGCATGATCGCGGTCAGTTGCTCGGAGATCAGCCGGTCCAGCTCGGCGACGCGCGCATCGAGGGTCAGGTTGAGGTTGTCGGACACCACCACGGTGCCCTGCATCACCTCACGCGCCAACTCGCCGATGATGTCGCGGGCGCGCTGGTGCTCGGCGTCCGAGCGCGCGACCTTGCTCTGCTCGATGATCTGGTCCAGCAAGCCCAGTTCGACGATCTCGTTGTCGGCCAGCGCGGTGGCTTCCATTTCGCGGTTCATGGCTTACTCCTGCGCCTGGCCGAGCTGCTTGAGTTGCTCGGTGTTGTTGAGCACGTCGGTCAGCAGGTCCTCGAGCTTATCATTGCCGGCCAGCTTGTTGCGCAGGTCGGCGAGCTTGGCGCGCGCTTCCAGCAACTGCCGCAGCGGCTCGACCTGCTGCACCACCGCCTCGGGGCGGAAGTCGTCGATCGAGTTGAACTTGAGCTCCACCGCGAACTCGCCGCCGGCATCGGACAGTTTGTTGGGCACGCGATAGGCTGCGCGCGGGGCCATGCCGGCCATCACCTCGTCGAAGTTGTCGAGGTCGACGTTGACGAACTTGCGTTCCTTGACCTTGGCCAGCGGCTGCTCTGGCTGGCCGCTGAAGTCGCCCATCACGCCGACCACGAAGGGGATCTCCTTCTGCTCGATGGCGTCCCCCTTCTCCACGTCGTAGGTGAGCTGCACGCGCGGCGGGCGCACCTTCTGCAGGCGCTTCTGGACACTTTCCTTCTTGGACATCACTCGTCTCCCTACGGTCGGATGCGGATGTGGCGGACTCAGCGGTTGAGCGCGTCAAACGGATTGGCGGCACCGCCAGCGGCCTTGGGTGCGGGGCGTGGTGCCACTCCGGCCGCGCGGCTGGGCGCCGCCGGGGCAATGGGTTCGCTGGCGGTGGCTGCGGCACGTGCCACCGGCTTGCTGCGCCGGGGCTTGGGCGCGCGGCGCGGTGCCTCGCGCGGCGTGGTGGCCTCGGGTGCGGCCTTGTCCAGCGTCTCCCGCACGGCGCCTGCGAGTTGCTCGGCCTCCTTACGCGCGGTGTCGGACACCGACAACGCACCGCTGGCCTGCAGCCTCTGCAGCGATTGCCCGGCCAGGCGCATGCCGGCGATGGTCAGCACGCTGTCGGCCACGCGGTCCTGCGGATCGCGCTGCAGTACCTCTTCGGCGGCGACGATGGCGCGGCCGTAACGGCCGGCGTCGAACAGCAGCTGCGCCGATCGCACCCACGGTTCCTTGCGGGTGGGATCGGCCTTGGCGGCGTCGGAAAAAGCGATCAGCGCGGGTTCGATGCGGCCGGCGGCTACATGCGCTTCGGCAGCGCTGAACAGCTTCGCGTATTGCTTGGGCTTGGCCGCCCACGCCGGTGCGGATGCGGCCAGCGCCAGCACGAGCGCGAAGAAGGCGGGGGCAAGTTGGGCACGCGCAATGGCGGCCGAGCGTATGCAACGCATGCGGTTCACTCTCCATGTGTGGGCCCGCGTACGGGCCTGGTCCTTGTGGTCAAGCGTGGCACCCGTGGTGCCCGGAGCCGGTATAGTGGCCCCGGCCGCGATCGTCAACCCGACGCCGCAGCTTGGATATTCTTACCCGAAACCGTGACCGTTGCCAGCGCCACCCGTGCGCGGCGGTCCGGTAGACCGGATTGCAAGGAGCGTCACGCCATGGAATGCCCCTCTACCGCCTGCCGGTCAGCGCGTGCGTCTACGCACGCGGCCATGCGCGCGTCGGCAAGGTTTCGCCACCCGCTGCGAGCGTTTGCAGTCTTCACCTTCCTTGCTGTTGCCACTGGCTGTGCCAGCAGCGGTGGGCTGGGTGGCACGGTGGACCGCACGCTCGCCGCCGTGGGACTCAAGGATGCGCGGGCCGTCGCCGACCAGCAGCACAGTGTCGCACTGGAGCTGCACGGTGCCGGGAATCTCAACGCCGGTCGCGGCCACAAGGGCGTGGCGCTGGTGGTGCGGGTGTACCAGCTGCGCGATGCGCAACGCTTCGAGCAGTTGCCGATGGCGCGCTTCCTCGATGCGCAGGACGAGCGCCTTGCGCTGGGTGATGATCTGGTCGACGTCAGCGAGCGCGTGCTGCTGCCCGATGATACGCAGCAATGGCGGCTGCGATTGGCCGATGATGCGCGCCACGTCGGCGTGGTCGCGCTGTTCCGCCACCCGGGCGATGGACCGTGGCGCCTGCTGTTCGATGGACGCAAGGCGCGCCAGCATGGCGTGGTCATCGGCGCGCACGCGTGCGCGCTGACGACGGCCAGCCCGGCGCTGGCCACGGTGATGTCAGGTGACCCGATGAGCCTGTCAGGCGTGCGCTGCGGCGGTTGAGACCCTGCGTTTGTAGTAACCTCGCCGCGCGGCAATGGACGGCCGGCCCACCCAGCGGGTGGTGCATGCGCTGGCGCCACCGCGGTTGCCACCACGGATCACATGCAGGGATGCCATGAGCAGGATGTCGAAGGTTTTCTGGGGCGAAGGACTGTTCCTGCGCCCGCAACACTTCCAACGCCAGGACGCGTACCACGAGGCGCGCGTACACGATCTTGGCACCGCATTGCACCCCTATCCGTGGGGCCTGCGCGAGGCACGCTTCGACCTGCAGGCCATCGCCAGCGGTACCTTCCGCGTACTGCAGCTGTCGCTGGTGTTTCCCGATGGCGAATGCCACCACGCGCCCGGCACGCAACCGCTGCCCGAGCCGCTGTCGCTGGCCGCGCTGCCGGCCGGCGTGCAGGCGACCACGCTGTATGCGGCGCTGCCGTTGTTACGCGAGCATGGCGGCAACTGCGCCAACAGCGAATCCAACGCGGCGGCGCGCTACGCGCAGGCCAACCAGCCCACCGCGGACCTGTATACCGATGCGGGCGAGGCGGAGCTGGCCTACCTGCGCCAGCGCGTGCGCATCCTCACCGAGGACGAGCCGCGCGATGCGTACACCGCGCTGCCGATCGCACGCATCCGGCGCACCGCCACCGGCGGCTTCGAGCTGGACGATGAGTTCATCGCGCCGGGGCTGCACCTGGCCGCATCGCCGGTGCTTCTGCTGCGCCTGCGCCGCCTGCTCGACGGACTGCAGGCCAAGACCGAAGCGCTGTACGGGCACCACCGCGCGCCTTCGCAATCGGTGATCGAGTTCCGCTCCGGCGACATCGCCTCGTTCTGGCTGCTGCATACCGCCAACAGCGCCTTCGCCGCACTGTCGCACTGTTTCCGCCATCCGGGCCTGCATCCCGAGCGGCTGCACCAGGAGCTGCTGCGGCTGGCGGGCGGACTGCTGACGTTCTCTTCCACGCATACCTTGGCGGACCTGCCGGCCTACAACCATGCGCAACCCGAGCGCGGCTTCGAACCGCTGTTTGCGATCATCCGCGAGCTGATCGACACGGTGATCTCGTCGCGCTATTTCCAGATCGCGCTGAGCGAGGTCAAGCCGTCGTTCCACCTCGGCCGGCTGGATTCGCAGCGCATCGACGAGGGCTGCGCGTTCTACCTGGGCGTGGCGGCCAACCTGCCGGGGCCGGAGCTGGTGCAGACCGTGCCGGTGCGGTTCAAGGTCGGTGCACCGGACGACGTGGACAAGTGCGTGCTGTCGGCGCTGCCCGGCGTGAAGCTGGTGCACGCCGCACAGGTGCCGGCGGCGATCCCGGTGCGGCCTGGCATGCATTACTTTGCAGTGGAGCCACGCGGGCCGCTGTACGAGCGCATGCTCAAGGCGCGGTCGCTGACCATCTACGTGCCTGTCGGCATACCCGACCTAAAGCTTGAACTGATCGCGGTGGCCCCATGACCTACCCCCAACCCCCGATTCCGCAGGGCATGCCTTCGCTAACCCCAGCGCTGGCGCAGCAACCGGGTGAAGCCATGGCGACGCCCGTGCGCCGTCTGGTCGACCTGTTCGGCGACGGTTTCCACCTGTTGATGCTGCTCAAGCAGGGCCGCCTGCCAACGGATGCGGAACGCTTCTCGGCTTCGGTGCAGCAACTCCTGGACCGGATCGAACGCGGCGCGGTCAAGCTCGGCGTGGCCGCCGAGGACGTGTATGCGGCCAAGTACGCGTTCTGTGCGGCGGTAGACGAGGCGCTGTTGTCGCAACCGTTCGCGCTACGCGAGGACTGGGAGCGCAACCCGCTGCAGCTGCGCCTGTTCGGCGAGCATCTGGCCGGCGAGCACTTCTTCGAGCGCCTGGAGCAGTTGCGAGCGCAGGGCGCGCCGCGGCTGGCGTCGCTGGAGGTGTACCACCACTGCCTGCTGCTGGGCTTCGAGGGCAAGTACCGGCTGGAAGAACCGGAGAGGCTGGGTTACCTGACCGCGCGGCTGGGCGATGAGATCGCCTACCTGAAGGGGCGTCGTGCCGCCTTTGCCCCGCACTGGTTGCCGCCGGACCGGGTGGCACATGCGCTGCGCCGGGTGCTGCCGGTGTGGGCGCCAGTGGCGGTGTTCGGGACGCTGGCACTCCTGGCGTTCCTGGGCTTAAACGGCCTGCTCGGCCGCGATACCGAGCAGCACCTGAGCCAGTACCGGGACATCGTGGAGCTGCCGGCCCGGACCGCGCACCTGACCATCAGCCTGCCTTGAGCCGGAACGCACTCGGTATTCGAATGCCTACGGCAGCCCGGCGACGCTCACGACCGCGCCCGAGTGCGATAAACTGACCGGCGGAATGCCCGGTGAAGCTGCCGGTCCGGCGGTGGCCTGCCCTTGGCAGGAGCGGCCAGGCCACGCCCAACGGGGTTCAACTGAATAGCGGTCGCACCCGGTGCGGCCTTGGACTGACGACTACGCGCGGCCCTCACCGGACGTGCGCCATAGGTGGATCGTGCGCAATTACGACCTCGAATTCCTCAAGCACTTCTCGATGGTGATCGGCTTCCTGGTGGTGCTGACGCTGGGCCTGATCCTGGGGGCGATGTACCTGCACGGCAGCCTGCCGACCGAGATGGACCCGAAGACCGCCGCCCGCACCGAGGCGCGCATCGCACCGGCCGGTGCGGTGTACGCCGGTGCTACCGGCGCGGCCGCACAGCAGGCGGCCGCCGCCGCCGCCGCGGCTTCCGCCGCGTCGCAGGTGGCCTACGGTGGCACCACGGATGGCGCGGTGATCTTCGACAACCTGTGCGCGGGCTGCCACAAGTCCGGCGCCGGCGGCGCGCCGACCATGGACAAGGCCCATTGGGCCGCGCGCATCGCCCAGGGCGCCGACCTGCTGCACAAGCACGCCATCGAGGGCTTCACCGGCGCCACCGGCGTGATGCCGGCCAAGGGCGGCAATCCGGCGCTGACCGACGAGCAGGTCAAGGCCACGGTCGACTGGATGGTCGGCAACCTGCAGTAAGCCGCGCCCGTTTCGATACGCGCACGACGCCGCCCCCGGGGCGGCGTTGTCGTTTCCGCGGTCCGGCGTTGCGTCAGCCACCCCGATTTTGGTGTGCGGCGTCATGCGCGCGACCGATAATGACCGCTTTGTCGTCCTGCCTGGAGCCGCGATGATCCGTCCGCAACGCCCACACCTCCGCCGCAGCGCCTGGGCGGCCACGGCCCTGCTGGTCGCCGCCGTGGCCGGCTGCACCACTGCGCCGCCACTGGCTTCGCTGCCGCTTCCGCCTGCGGAACTGACATCTGCGCCGGTCGACTGGTCCGCGCTTGACCGGCAGCGGGTCCGGGTGCGCGCCCCGCTGACCCTGATCGATGCCGGTGGCGAAGGCGTGCTGGTGCGTTTCGACGGCCGCGCGTGGACGCCCACCGAGCGCGCCCGCCCGGGCAGCGCCGAGGCGTTGGCGCTGGCGAACGCCAATGACGCCGGGCAACTGCGGCTGGTGGTCACCGGCGAAGCGGGCGCCGCACTGGAATCGGCGCGACTGGGCAGCACCGTCGTCAATGTCGAGGCGCTCGTCAGCCTGGAGCCGGCGGGGCCGGTATTGCGGACGGACACGGCGCCCGCGCTGCAGGCGGCACCCCGCCCAGCCGCTCCGATGGTGGCCGGCAACGTCCGCGTGGCCGCATTCAACCTGGAAAACCTGTTCAACGGCGACGGTCGCGGCAATGGGTTTCCCACGCCGCGCGGCGCACGTACCCCGGCCGAACACGCGGCGCAGCAGGCCAAACTGGTCGCCGCCATCCAGGCGCTGGACGCGGACGTGGCCGCGCTGATGGAACTGGAGAACGATGGCGACGGCGAGCATGCCGCCCAGGCGCAGTTGGTGCAGGCACTCAATGCGGACGGCGCCGATTGGCGCTTCGTGGCCACGGCCGGGCGGGTGCCGGGTTTCGCCTCCGCGCTGGACCTGGACGACCCGATCAAGGTGGGGCTGATTTACCGTGCCTCGCGGGTGCAGCCGGTGGGCCGCCCGGCGGCGCTGCAGGGTGGACCGTTCGGCCCGCGCAGCCGGCCGTCGCTGGCGCAGGCGTTCCGCGCCGGTCGCGGACCGGCGTTCGTCGTGGTGGCCAATCACTTCAAGTCCAAGGGCTGCGGCGAGGCCGAGGGCGCCGACCGCGACCAGGGCGACGGCCAGGCCTGCTGGAACGCCACCCGCACCGACTCAGCGCGTCGGCTGGCGGCCTGGCTTGCCAGCGATCCGACGCGAACTGGCAGCCAACGCACGATGATCCTCGGCGATTTCAACAGCTACGCGCAGGAAGACCCGATCCACGCCCTGGCCGCCGCCGGCTGGCGCGACGCCTTCGCCGTGACCGGGGCGGAGGCACCGTACAGCTACGCCTACCGCGGCGCCGTGGGCCGTCTGGATCACGCGCTGCTGAGCCCGGCGCTGGCCGCCGACCTGCGCGGCGCGGCCGAGTGGCACGCCAATGCCGACGAGCCACGCAGCGCCGGCTACCGCGACGGTGGCGACGGTCCGTGGCGCAGTTCGGACCACGACCCGCTGCTGCTGGGCTTCGACCTGCGGCGCTGACAGGACAACGCCTGCACCGGGCGCCAGCGCTCCTGGCGCTCCGGGCACCGGATACCCCAGGCAACACGGCGTACCGCGGGTGGTACGAGGGCATACCGGGGGCGCGGCGTAGAATGCAGGGATGAACCAGCCCGCCTTCCCCACCGGCGACACGGCTTCGCTGCTGATCAACGGCCCCGCCGGGCCGCTGGAGGTGGCCGTCGACGGTCCCGACGCCGACGCGCCGGCCCGGCCCGCGATTGCCGTGGTCTGCCACCCGCTGCCCACCGAGGGCGGCACCATGCACAACAAGGTGGTGACCATGACCGCGCGCGCCCTGCGCGAGTCGGGGCTCACCACGGTGCGCTTCAACTTCCGCGGCGTGGGCGCCTCGGTCGGGCATTTCGACCATGGCGAAGGCGAGTCCGACGACCTGCGCGCGGTGGTGGCCTGGGTGCGCGCGGCGCATCCCGAGGCCGAACTGTGGCTGGCGGGCTTCAGCTTCGGCTCGTACGTGACCATCAAGTGCGCGGCCGAGCTCAAGCCGGGCATGTTGATCTCCATCGCGCCGCCGGCGGCCGGTCGGCGTTGGGACTTCTCCGCGATCACCCCGCCGGACTGCCCGTGGCTGATCGTGCAGGGCGAAGCCGACGAGATCGTCGACCCGGA
Source organism: Aerolutibacter ruishenii (assembly GCF_007830115.1). Taxonomy (GTDB): domain Bacteria; phylum Pseudomonadota; class Gammaproteobacteria; order Xanthomonadales; family Xanthomonadaceae; genus Aerolutibacter; species Aerolutibacter ruishenii. The sequence goes on from NZ_VLKP01000002.1 coordinate 107,157, forward strand.
GGCGGTGTATGCGTGGGTGGATGGCCTGAAGGACCTGCCGCAGCCGCCGGAACTGGTGCGCATGCCCGACACCAGCCATTTCTTCCACCGCCGGCTGATGGACCTGCGCGGCGTGATCAAGAACGGCGTGAAGCCGTACCTGCCAGCACTGCTCGACCATGGTTGATCGGCCGACACGATGGCCCGCTGCGGCGGGAAACGCTGCGCATGCCTGCGACACGGTGCGAACGGGCGTGGAAGTGCTCGCATGAGCGCCGCTGACGGCGTCGCCGCGCGCACCGCGCCTTCGATGGCCTACGCCGCAGGCGTGACGCGCGGTGACTGGAACGACGATCCGGCGCAGCACGCGGCGCTGCGGGAACTCGACCGCTTGCATGCGGCGCTGCTGGCGCCGCGCAAGCGCGGCCTGCTCGACAACCTGCTGGGCAAGCCGCTGGAACCGCCACAGGGCCTGTACCTGTGGGGCGGCGTGGGCCGCGGCAAGACATTCCTGATCGATCTGTTTTTTGACTCACTGCCGTTCGCGGAGAAGCGCCGCACGCACTTCCACCGCTTCATGCGCGAGGTGCATGCGCAGCTGCGCGCGCACGCGGGCGAGAGCGATCCGCTGGTGAAGATCGCGCGGCACTGGGGCAAGCAGATGCGCGTGCTGGTGCTGGACGAATTCTTCGTCAACGACATCGGCGACGCGATGCTGCTGGGCCGCCTGCTGGAGCGACTGTTCGCCGAAGGCGTGGCGCTGGTGACCAGCTCCAACACCGACCCGCAGCACCTGTATGCGCATGGCCTGCAGCGCGAGCGCTTCCTGCCCGCGATTGCCCAGCTGCAGAAGCACTGCCGCGTGCTGTACCTGGACAGCGTGCATGACTACCGGTTGCGCGCGTTGACCCGGTCACCGGTGTATCGCGTGCCGCTGGACGACGGCGCCGATGGCTGGCTGGCGCAACGCTGGGACGAGCTCAGCGCGGGGATGCCGCGCGAGGCCGGGCCGCTGGTGGTCGACGAGCGCCCGATCCCGGTCCGCTGCCTGGCCGAGGGTCATGCGTGGTTCGACTTCGCCGCGCTGTGCGAAGGGCCGCGCGCGGCCGGCGACTACATCGAGATCGCCACCGAGTACCACACGGTGCTGGTGGGCGGCATCCCGCGCTTCGACGGCAGCAACGACGATCCGGCACGGCGCTTCGTGCACCTGATCGACGAGTTGTACGACCGCCACGTCAACCTGGTGTGCACCGCGGCGGAGGCGCCGCCGGGGCTGTATACCGGGCAGAAGCTGGCGGGTGCGTTCGAGCGCACCGCGTCGCGGCTGATCGAGATGCAGTCGGCGGAGTATCTGGCGCAGGAGCATCGGGGGTAGGATCGGGTGTCGCGTTTGCCCACCTCCGGAGACCCCATGCGCCGTCCGCTGCTCGCCCTTGCCATCGCCGCCCTGCTGCCCGCCGTGGCGGCGGCCCAGACCGCGCCCGTGGAGCGTCCCGAAGTGACCGCCGCGGCGAAGGCGCAGCATGATCAGGTCATCGCGTGGCGGCGCGACTTCCACCAGCACCCCGAGCTGTCCAACCGCGAGCAGCGCACCGCGGCCAAGGTGGCCGAGCACCTGCGCGCGCTGGGGCTGAAGCCGCAGACCGGCGTGGCGCGGCACGGCGTGGTGGCCATCATCGAGGGCGGCCGACCGGGACCGAAGATCGCGCTGCGCGCCGACATGGACGCCCTGCCGGTGCGCGAGCAGACCGGCCTGCCGTTCGCCTCCACCGCCACCGCCGAATACCGAGGCGAGACGGTGGGCGTGATGCACGCCTGCGGCCATGACGCGCACACCGCCACGCTGCTGGGCGTGGCCGACGCGCTGGTGAAGATGCGGAAGGACCTGCCCGGCCAGGTGATGCTGATCTTCCAGCCCGCCGAGGAAGGCGCGCCGCCGCCGGAGGAAGGCGGTGCGGCGCTGATGCTGAAGGAAGGCCTGTTCGCCAGGTTCAAGCCCGAGGCGGTGTTTGGCCTGCATGTGTTCTCCAGCGTGCAGGCCGGGCAGATCGCGGTGCGCGGCGGCCCGCTGATGGCGGCGTCGGACCGCTTCGCGATCAAGGTCACCGGCCGCCAGACCCACGGCTCGGCGCCGTGGGGCGGGATCGATCCGATCGTGGCCACCGCCGACCTGGTGGGCACCGCGCAGACCATCGTCAGCCGGCGCACCAACATCGCCAAGCTGCCGGCGGTGGTGACGTTCGGCGCGATCAAGGGCGGCATCCGCTACAACATCATCCCCGACGAGGTGGAGATGGTGGGCACCATCCGCACCTTCGACCCGGCGATGCGCCAGCGGATCTTCGCCGACCTGCGCAACGTGGCCGAGCACACCGCGGCCGCGCACGGCGCCAAGGCAAGCACCGAGATCTTCGAGGCGGATGGCAACCCGGCCACGGTCAACGACCCGGCGCTGACCGCACGCATGCTGCCCAGCCTGCAGGCCGTGGTGGGCAAGGACAACGTGTACGAGCCGCCGCTGCAGATGGGCTCGGAAGACTTCTCGCTGTACGCGCTGGAAGTGCCGTCGATGTTCTTCTTCGTCGGCTCCACCGGCAAGGGCATCGACCCGGCCACCGCGCCGAGCAACCACTCGCCGCAGTTCCTGCTGGACGAGTCGTCGCTGGACGTGGGCCTGCGCGCGCTGCTGCAGGTATCGCTCGATTACCTGCACGGCGGCGCGAAAGGCTGACGCGGGCGCACGCGCGCGGCGCCTTCCGCCAGGTGCGTCGCACGCCGCATGAACGCGAGACCGGGGCCGGCCGCCGGCCGGTGCCCGGCAGGCGATAATGCGCCGATGACCACCCAGGACAATTCCGTCGCCGGCTCCGCGCTCGGCCGCCACGTCGACTACCCGCAGGGCTACGACCCGGGGTTGCTGTACCCGATCGCGCGCACGCTGGGCCGGCACGCGATCGGCCTGCGCGAGGAAGCGCTGCCCTTCATCGGGCACGACCGCTGGCATGCCTACGAGCTGAGCTGGCTGGATGCGAAGGGCAAGCCGGTGGTGGCGACGGCAACGTTCGAGGTGCCGGCCGACGCGCCCAACCTGGTCGAGTCCAAGTCGCTGAAGCTGTACCTCAACTCGTTCAACGCCAGCCGTTTTGACGATGCGGACGCGGTGCGCGCGAGCATCGCCGGGGACCTGTCGCGCGTGGCCGGCGCACCGGTGCGCGTGGCGTTCGGGCTGCCGCCGATGGCGACGGGCGATGACGATGCGGTGTCGATCGATGCGCTCGACGTGGCCATCGACCACTACGGCCCGCCGCGCGCGGACTTCATCCGCATCGATGCCGATGACGTGGTCGAGGAAACCCTGGCCAGCGCGCTGCTCAAGTCCAATTGCCCGGTCACCGGCCAGCCCGACTGGGCGCACGTGCGCATCGCCTACCGCGGTCCACGCCTCGACCGCGCGGGACTGCTGCGCTACCTGGTCTCGTTCCGCGACCACGCCGAATTCCACGAGCAGTGCGTGGAGCGGGTCTTTGCCGACGTGCTGGCGCAGGCGCGCCCGGAACGGCTGTCGGTGGAGGCGCGATACACCCGCCGCGGCGGGCTGGACATCAACCCGTGGCGGGCAACGCCCGGTTCCGTGACGCCGGTCGCGCGGCGTGAGGATCGCCAGTAGCGCCGCCGGACAGGCTTTCACTCCAGCGCCATATTTTCTTAACAACCGTCGTGCCAACGTGCTCGCGTCGTAGTGACGCCGGGGAGGAGCCCCCCACATCATGAGCACTGAAAAGAAAGCCGACTTTTCCAACGTGCAGGGCAGCGTGTCCAGTACGGAGGAGATCCGCAAGCAAGCCGATTTCAGCAACGTGCAGTCGTCCGTGTCCTCGACCGAGGAGATCACGGCCAGCACCGCCGGCAGCGAACAGAGCTATACCGTCGAGAAGGGTGACACCCTGTCGGCAATCGCCAAGCAGTTCTATGGCAAGTCCGGTGCGTGGCGCGACATCTTCGAGGCCAACCGCGACCAGATCGACGACCCGGACCGGATCTTCCCCGGCCAGGTGCTGAAGATTCCCGCCATCAACGCCGGCAAATGAGCCGCGAGCGTCCGACCAGCCCCCTTTTTCAGGAGCCACACATGATCCGCAATCGCACCCATCTTGCCCTCGCCGCCGCGCTGGTCGCCTCGCTCGCCGTGGTGGGCTGCAAGAAGAAGGAAGAACCGGCCGTAGCTCCGCCGCCGGCCGCATCCGAACCGGCGCCGATGCCGGCTCCGGCGCCGGTGGCCGCCACCGCGTCGGTCACAGGCGTGGACCTGGGCACCGCCGTCGGTGCCGACATGAAGGTCACCGCGCCGGCCACCACCTTCAAACCGACCGACACGATCTTCGCAGCGGTCGCCACCAGCACCAGCGACCCGATGGCCACCGTGCCTGGCAAGCTGGGCGCCAAGTGGAGCTTCCAGGACGGTCAGACGGTCAACGAGGAAACCGTGGACGTCAACCTGACCGGCGCCGGCGTCACCAATTTCAAGATCAGCAAGCCCGATGGCTTCCCGACCGGCAAGTACAAGCTGGAGGTGTCGCAGGACGGTGCGGTGGTCCAGACCCGCGAGTTCGAGGTCAAGTAAGACGGTTTTGGCGGCGGATGGGCCACCTTCCCCTCCCGGTCCCGTCCGCCGCCCACCCATTGCTCTCTCCCCCGCCTTCGGGCGGGCAAGCCGGGCGCGACGCAGGTCGCGCCCTTTTTTTGCTGCCGCTCCTGCCCGTGCACGCGCCTGCACCCAGGCATTCACCGGCGGGCGCTTCCATCCACAACGGGCGCGTCGTCCCGTTCGACAACGGTGCCGGAAGCGCGCTCAACGCGCCGGAAAGATGCCGTCCATGTAGTACCAGCGTCCGTCCTCGCGAACGAAGCGGCTGAGTTCGTGCAGGCGCACGGCGGGTGCGCCGCCCACCTTGCAGCGCGCGATGAATTCCACCGTGGCGTGATCGGCATCCAGCGGCGTGTGCTGGCGCACTTCCAGGCCCAGCCAACGGGTGGCGGCCGCATCGTCCATGTCCACCGATGCCGGACGCGTGGACGGATGCCAGCTGGCCAGCAGGTAATCCGCATCGGCGCGCACGAACGCGCTGTAGCGCGAGCGCATCAGCGCCTCGGCGGTGGCGGCCTGCGCAATGCCGGCGTGCAGCGGGCCGCAGCAGTCGGCATAGGCGCGGGCGGAGCCACAGGGACAGGAAGCAGCAGTCGAAGGCATGGCGGGATCCACAGCGGAGACGAGGCAGCACGTGTCACCCGGCGAAGGGCCGGATGACGACGCGCGGTCCACCGCGATTGTGGGCGTACGCGCCCACCGGCGATACCATGCACGCCTGACCCCCGCGAGCCATGCCCATGAAAGCCCCCGCCTACCTCGACGACGCACAGATCGAGCGCCTGTCCGACCTGCTCGACCAGCGCGCGGTGCCGTTCAAGGGCCTCAACCTGGAAGCGCTGGACGGGTTTCTGTCGGCGCTGGTGGTGGGCCCGGAGCCGGTGGCGCTGCCCAGCGAGTGGACGCCCATCGTGTGGGGCGGCAAGCCGCCACGCTGGGACAGCGAGGACGAGTTCGCCGAGGTGCAAGGGCTGTTGATGGGCCACTGGAACATGGTGGCCGCGCGCGTGCGTTATGGCGACGATGACCTGCCCGACCACCTGGCGCCGCTGCTGTGGCTGCCCGAGGAGGCCGAAGCCGAGCATCCGGACGAACTGGACGTGGGCCGCGACTGGGCGCTGGGCTTCTTCACCGGCGTGGAGCTGCGCGAGGCGCAGTGGGACCAGTGGCTGGACGAGAACGAGTGGATCGAGCAGATCTTCGGCCTGCTCGACCAGATCGCCAGCGGCGAGATCATCGGCGAAGACCCGACCGCCGAACCCACGCCGATCAGCTACCGCGAACGGCTGGAGATCGTGGCCGGCCTGCCGGGCATGCTGGCCGACCTGCACCACCACCGCATCGACGCGCTGACCCCGCGCGAGCCGATCCGCAAGGACGCCACGCCGGGCCGCAACGATCCGTGCCCGTGTGGCAGCGGGAAGAAGTACAAGGCCTGCCACGGCGCCTGAGCCAGACGCCGCCCCAACGTGCCGCAGCGCAGCGCGCGGCACGGGTTCCTTTGGAGCACGCGGCCCCTTAGCGGAACTCGAAATGCTCGTAGCGCAGGTTGGCGGCGGGCACGCCGTTGTCCTGCATCCGCGCGCGGACCTGCGCCATCAGCCCCTTCGGCCCGCAGAACGCGACATCGACGCCGGCCGGATCGCCGCTGCGGCAGATCTCGGCGAACCGCTGCACGAAGGCGGGGTCGGACGCCCCCGACCGCACCGGCACCAGCTCCGCGCCGCGCTCACGCGCCATCGCCTCCAGCACCGAGACATCCGGGAACTCGCGGCCCGGGGTGTAGAAATAGAACAGGGTGACCTTGTCGAAGCCATTCGCGCTGGCGTCCTGCAGCCAGGCGATGAAGGGCGAGATGCCGACGCCGCCGCCGATCCAGACCTCCCGCCGTGCGGTGCGATTGCGGTCGAACCGGCCGAACGGTGCATACACGGTGGCGCGCATGCCGACCTTCGCCTCGGCCAGCAGCTTGCGGGTGAAATCGCCCAGCGGACGGATCACGAAATCGACCCGCCCGGCGTCACCGCCGGATGCGATGGTGAACGGGTGGGGTTCGCGCAGGCCTTCTTCCTCCATCCGCATGAATCCGAACTGGCCAGGGGTGAAGTCGAGCCCGCGTCCGACCGGTTCCAGTTGCAGGTGCAGGCCTGATTGGTTGCGGTGCTGGTCCACCACCCGGTACTCGGCGTGGCTGGCCACGTGCGGATACAGCAGCAGCTTGTAGAACGCCGCCACCACGCCGAGCAGCGACCACGCCAGCAACCACGCGCCAGCGGGGCTGGCCAGCGCCAGCGGTTGCTTGAAGCTCAGCCAGTGCAGGACCACCACCACGAACAGCGGCCCGGACAACTTGTGCCACAAACGCCACTGGCCGTAGGGGATGTTGCGATTGAGGGCCAACACCACGATGAACATCAGGCCCACGAACGAGAACTGGCGCAGGAACCGCGTCCAGCCACCGGACAGGGCCAGGATCGAAGCGGTGTCCCAGCCGGGCATCCCGGCCTTGAACACCAGGTGGATGCTGGCCAGGCCCAGTGCCCATACGCCCATCCATTTGTGCACCTGGTAGACGCGATCCAGGCCGCCGAACCGCGATTCGACCCACGACCAGCGCGCGCCCAGCACCGAGGCGGCGGCCATCAGGGTGAATGCGGCCACGCCGCTGGACAGGCTGAGCGCAGCGGTGCCCAGCCGGGTGTCCGCCGGCAGTTCCATCGCCACCAGTACTGCGCTGGCCACCACCAGGGCCGTGATCACGTGCCAGGACTTCAGGGTCATGCCTTTGCTCCGGAGGTGTGTCCGCACGCAAGGTCGAATCTAGTGCGACCCCCGTCGCGCCGCATTGATCGGCATCAACTGCGTCCCATCCGCCTGCGTATGCAACCCGCCTTGGCTATTGGCAACACCGGGGCGACAATGACCCGCTTGCGTTGGCGCCCCCGCGCCCGCATCGACGTATTGCCGATGGCGTCGGCGTGCCCGCGCACGCACGATCGTCCTTTCCCCCGCCGCAACCCGCGAGTGCCCACCGACATGTCCAACACCCCGAAGATCATCTACACGCTGACGGATGAAGCCCCGTTCCTGGCCACCCAGTCGCTGTTGCCGATCGTCGAGGCGTTCGCCGGCACCGCCGGCATCGCGGTGGAAACCCGCGACATCTCGCTGGCCGGGCGCATCCTGTCGCAATTCCCCGAGTCGCTGGCGCCGGAACAGAAGGTCGGCGACCACCTGGCCGAGCTGGGCCAGCTGGCGACCACGCCCGAGGCCAACATCATCAAGCTGCCCAACATCAGCGCCTCGGTGCCGCAGCTCAAGGCCGCCATCGCCGAGCTGCAGGCGCAGGGCTACGCGCTGCCCGAGTACATGGACGAGCCGCAGGGCGAGCGCGACCGCGAGCTCAAGGCGCGCTACGACCGCATCAAGGGCAGCGCGGTGAACCCGGTGCTGCGCGAAGGCAATTCCGACCGCCGCGCACCGAAGGCGGTGAAGGCCTACGCGAAGAAGCACCCGCACCGCATGGGCAAGTGGGACGCCGGCTCGAAGACGCACGTCGCGCACATGGAGAGCGGCGACTTCTTCGGTAGCGAGCAGTCCTACACCATGATCAACGCGGGCAGCGTGCGCATCGAGTACACCAGCGTGACCGGCAGCAGCTTCCCGCTGCGCGGCCCGGTGAAGGTGCAGGCCGGCGAGATGATCGACGCCGCGGTGCTGGACGTGAAGGCGCTGGGCGATTTCATCGATGCGCAGATCGCCGACGCCAAAGCGCAGGACGTGCTGTTCTCGCTGCACCTCAAGGCGACCATGATGAAGGTCAGCGACCCGATCATGTTCGGCGTCGCGGTCAGCCGCTTCTACGCGCCGGTGCTGGAGAAGCACCCGCTGAACCTGGAGAAGATCGACTTCAACCCGGAGAACGGCATCGGCGACCTGTACGCCCGCCTGGGCGAGCTGCCCGAAGCGCGCCGCGCCGAGATCGAGGCCGACATCGCCGCGCTGTATGCGCAGCGCCCGGGGCTGGCGATGGTCAATTCCGACAAAGGCATCACCAACCTGCACGTGCCCAGCGACGTGATCGTGGACGCGTCGATGCCGGCGATGATCCGCGACAGCGGCAAGATGTGGAACGCCAAGGGCGAGTTGCAGGACACCAAGGCGGTGATCCCGGACCGCAACTACGCCGGCATCTACCAGGCGGTGATCGAGGACTGCAAGGAGCACGGCGCGTTCGACCCGGCGACGATGGGCAGCGTGCCCAACGTGGGCCTGATGGCGCAGGCCGCCGAGGAATACGGCAGCCACGACAAGACCTTCCGCATCAGCGGCGACGGCACCGTGCGCGTGATCGACGAGCACGGCACCGTGCTGCTGCAGCACCCGGTCAAGGCCGGCGACATCTGGCGCATGTGCCAGACCAAGGACGCGCCGATCCGCGACTGGGTCAAGCTGGCGGTCAACCGCGCGCGCCTGTCCAACACCCCGGTGGTGTTCTGGCTGGATCCGCGCCGCGACCACGACCGCGGGCTGATCGCCAAGGTCGCCACCTACCTCAACGAGCACGACACCACCGGGCTGGACATCAGCATCCTCAGCCCGATCCGCGCGATGCGCCACACGCTCAAGCGCACCCGCGAGGGACTGGACACCATTGCCGCCACCGGCAACGTGCTGCGCGACTACCTGACCGACCTGTTCCCGATCATGGAGCTGGGCACCAGCGCCAAGATGCTGTCGATCGTGCCGCTGATGAACGGCGGCGGCCTGTTCGAGACCGGCGCCGGCGGCAGCGCGCCCAAGCACGTGCAGCAGTTCGTGGAAGAGAACTACCTGCGCTGGGATTCGCTGGGCGAGTTCCTGGCGCTGGCCGCCTCGTTCGAGCACCTGGCCAACACCACCGGCAACGCGCGCGCGCAGGTGCTGGCCGATGCGCTGGACGCGGCCAATGCCGAGTTCCTCGACAACGACCGCTCGCCGGGCCGCAAGCTGGGCACGATTGACAACCGCGGCAGCCACTTCTACCTGGCGATGTACTGGGCGCAGGCACTGGCCGGGCAGACCGCCGATGCGGCATTGGCGGCGAAGTTCGCACCGGTGGCCAAGGCGCTGACCGACAACGAGGCGAAGATCGTCGAGGAACTGCTCGCGGTGCAGGGCCAGCCGGTGGATATCGGTGGCTATTACCACGCCGACCCGGCCAAGCTGGCCACGGCGATGCGCCCCAGCGCCACGCTCAATACGGCGCTGGCCACGCTGGCCGGCTGAGTGCTGCAGTGACCGTGCGCGATTGGCGCATGGTCACCCCTGCCACGGACCGCGGATGCGCGATCGCCCTTGCGGCAACACGACGAAGGCCCGCCAATGTGCGGGCCTTCGTCCTTCTGGTCTTGTTGACGATGTGCCGGCGATGGGTGGCAGCATCGGGTGACGCAGGCGGGTTACGCGGCCTGGTCGTAGTGCACGGCGGTACGGGCGGCGGCCACTTCGGCGGCGAGTTCGCGGGCGGCCTCGATGCGGGCCTCCAGCGTCACCAATGCGGTCTCCCGCGCGGACACCGAGCGGCGGCCGTAACGGTTGCCGTACGCGCGGTCGCGGTACGACGCGACGACCGGTCGCGTGACTTCCTGGAACAACGGACCACGAAACAGTTGCATGGCACACTCCTATCCTTGGGTTGGCGGTGCGCAGTCTGCGCCTGCCCAATGACAGCCGGGTGCATGCGGTCTTGCAGATTTGTTGCTATGCAGCATCGCCACGGCGGGCTCAACGCACGTACGGGCTTTCCACGTTCTTGCGCCGTTCGCGCTCGCGCTGGTCGAAGAAGCGCAACGCCTTCTCCTCGGTCATCTGGAACTTCGGCGCCACGTGCGGCAGCAGCAGGCGGAGCCACGCATGGTCCACGCGTTGCGCCTCTTCCGGACAGCGCTCGGCGCGACCCGCCGGCAGGTCGCCGTCGGTGACGATGTACAGGTACTTGCCCGGGTCGCGACCGTAGATCAGGCACTGCAGGTTGAAGTAGCGCTGCTCGCCCAGCGCATGCTCGTCGGCATAGGCGTCGAGGTTGTATTGGCCCTGCGCGCGCTGCAGGAACCAGTGCGCGGCCATGCGCAGGTTCTCGGTGACCTGGCGCGGCGACTCGTCCACGCTGGCGAACTTCTGCATCAGCATCACCGCCAGTTGGTCCACCGCATCCTCTTCGCGGCCGGTGGTGGGCAGGTCGAGCAGGCGGATCAGCGCGTGGCCGGTTTCGTGCAGCAGGATGAAGCGCAGGTTGGCCAGCACGTACTGGTGCGGGAACTCCTCCTCCAGCGTGCCGGCCGCCTTCATCGCCTCGGCCTGCTTGGTGAGCACCTGGATGGTCTCGTAGCACAGCACCACCTCGTTGGTGGCGGGCGCGTAGAACGCATCCGGGCTCTTGCATTCGGCGGTCACGAACTTGATCGATGCGGGCAGCATGAACAGGCCGTCGATGGCCTTGATCTCGTGCAGCTTCTGCAGGAAGTTGCCCTCGCTGGCGGCCTGGTAGATCGGCTGCAGCGCCTCGGACTTGGGCGGCACGTACTCGTAGGTGAAGTTGGTGCCGGCCTCGGTCTTGGCCGACGCGCGCTGCAAGGCGGGATTCCCGCCGGCCCGGTCGAACGACGCCACGGTCACCGGCACGCGGGCCGTCACCACCGCGGGTGCGGGCGCGGGACGCATGCGGTCCCAGGTCGCATGCCCCAGCGCACCCGCGAGCACGCCGACGATGGCCGCGGTCAGGATGCCGATGTACTTGGGCCGCACGTGCCTTCTCCCCTGGCGGGACTGGTGCGTGGCGCTGCACGCGTTGCAGGAAACGATGCTGGAGCCTGCGACGTGAAGCAAGTGGCCCGGCGCCATCACCCCGGGCCTTGGCCCATGGCGTCAGTCCTGCAGGAAAGGATGCGTGCGCGCGCTGAACCGGCTCCACGAACCCCGCAAGGCCGCCAGTGTCGCCAGCGCCACCAAGGCGCACAGCAGGAACGCGACGGCACCCGGACTTCGTTCCGGATGGGGGCCGTACACGACCAGGCAGACCGTCGTCAGCAGCAGCGCCGCGCCCAGGAGCAGCAGCGGCCACCAGTGCATCAGGGGCTGCCCGGCCAGTGGCCGCAGGCAGGCCATGGCCGTGGTCAGCGCCAGCACCACCAGGCAGGAGACGAGCAGCAGCAGGCCGGTCGAAGGGAGGCCGACCAGCGCCGCGGCACCCAGCAGTACGCCGCCGATCAGCCCCCACGCACGCAAGGGAGCGTATGCAACGGCCCGCAACAGCAGGGCCCTACGGGCGTGGGCCGTGTCGCCCCAGCCGGGCAGCAACGCCAACTCGGCGAGCTCGCCCGCGCTGGCCCGCCGCATCTGTTCCAGTCGCCAGGCGTACATCGACACCATCACGATCACGCCGCCGCCCACACCACCAATGAGCCCCCCGACCATGCCGGACTGCACCAGCCTGGAGCCGTCGTCGGGGACGGCACCGAGCGCCATCACCAGGAACAGGCCCGCGATCAGCACGAGTTGCAGCCACCGCTGGCGGGCGTGCAGGGGCGCGAACGGGTTGCCCAGCCAGATGCGCATCGCGTGCGGGGGTTGTGCCGGGCCGGCCGTGGCCTTGCCCGACGGCCACAGCCATTCCGGCAGGTGCGCCCGCCACAGGTTGGGGTCCGCATCCACGCCCGTCATCCACAGCATGGGGCCGCGCTGGGCGGCGATCAGCGGGCGGCCCCACGGCGAGGCGTGGGCGGCCTTGCCGGCGGCAACCACCACCCGCCACCGCCAGATCGCCAGCAGGGACAGGCCCAGCAGCAGCCACGGCAGGTCGGCCCGCCCGGGGTGGAAGTCCAGGCTCGTCCAGAGCCCCGGACCAAACTGCGTGGTCAGCGCCTTCTTCAACAGCACCAGCACCAGCGGGGTGAAGCTGAGCGCGGTGTACGCGCCGACCGGCAACAGCGCCAACGACAGGCCCGACAGTGCTCCGACCAGCAGCACCTGCAGCGCGAAGCCCGGTGACGCGCCCAAGGCGGCCAGACCCAGGGCCGGCACCAGCACCGAGGCGAGCAGGGCGACCCCGAGCGCATGGGGCAGGTCCCGAACCAGCGCGGGCACGTGGGCCTCCCTCGCCTCGATATGGAGCAGGGCCAGCCGGGCGAACCAGAGTGCCCAAACGACGGCCGTCGCCATCCCGACGATGGCGACCAGCGCCACCAGGCCGCGTTCCGGCCGGCGGGCGATCTGGGAGAGCAGCACACCCAGCGCGGCGAGCAGTGCGTACAGCAGCATCGCCAGCCCGCGGCCGTGGCTACCGTGGCTGGCCTGCAGCAGGGCAAGGCCACGCATCCATGCACCGCCGCCCTGGCGGCCACTCGTTCCTTCGACAGGCGGCGCGTTCATCCCGCCACCTCGACGAACAGGTCTTCCAGCGAAAGACTTTCGCGTTGCACGCCCGGGGCGTGGACCAGCGACGGCCAGGGGGCGCCTTCCTCGCGCACCAGCACCACGCTGATGCCACCGTAGGGGTGCTGGCGACGAGCCACCTCGCCCGGCACCCGCCCGACCAGCTGGTCGGCGGCATGGCGCGGGACGTGCAGGCGCATGTGGCGCTCCTTCAGGCCGTCCAGTTCGCTGTGCAGCAGCACGCGGCCCTCGTGCATGAAGGCCACGTGCGAGGCGACGCGCTCCAGGTCGGAAACGATGTGGGTGGAGAACAGCACCGTGGTGCCGAACTCGCCGGCGCGCGTTGCGATCTCGCGCAGCAGGTCGCGGCGTGCGACGGGGTCGAGCGCGGCGGCGGGTTCGTCAAGCACCAGCAGCTCGGGGCGCATGGCCAGCGCACGCACGATCGCCACGCGCTGGCGTTCGCCCGGCGAGAGCTTGGCCAGCAGGCGGTTGCGCGGCAGTTGCCAGCGTTCAAGCGTGGTGTTGACGAAGTCGTGATCCCAGCGCGGATAGAAGCGGCCGACGAAATCGAGCATGTCGCCCACCTTCAGCCATGCCAGCGCCTCCGGTTGCTGCGGCACGTAGCCCAGTCGCGCCTTGCTGGCGTCGTCCAGCGCCAACGCGGACCGGCCCCAGACCCGCGCTTCGCCGGCATCGGGCTGGATCAGGCCCAGCAAGGCACGGATCAACGTGGACTTGCCGGCGCCATTGCGGCCGATCAGGCCCAGCACCGTGCCCGGCGCCAGCGTCAGCGTCAGCCGGTCCAGCACGTGACGCCCTTCGTACACCTTGAGCAGGCCGTCCGCGACCAAGGGCGGCGGGCCGCCGTCCCCCGCCCTGGCCTCGTCGTCGATGTCCCCTTGTCCCCGTCCCTGCAGCATCGCGTTCATTCGTGTTCCTCCTGCATCCGTTGCGAAAGGCGGGCGAGCACCTCGTCCGGCCCCAGTTCAAGTTCCCGTGCCTGCCGGGCCACCGCATCCAGCGCGGGGTCGAGCAGGGCCCAGCGGTGACCCGCGCCAGCCGCGTGCGGGGCACGTGCGGCGACCGCCATCCCCTTGCCGCGAAGGCGTTCCAACACGCCTTCGATCTCCAGCTGGCTGTAGGCCTTGGACACCGTCATCGGGTTGATGGCGTGGGCGGCGGCCACTTCGCGCACCGAGGGCAGCGTCGCACCGCGTGCGAGCTGGCCGCCCGCCACCATCCGCCGGATCTGCTCGGCAATCTGGCGGTAGATGGGCTCCGGCGAGGCCGGATGGATGTGCAGCAGCGTTGCGTCCATGTGTATTACTACAACAATACAGTTGACTGGAGTCAAGGGTCCTGTGCCCGTTCATCGTGGCCCGATTGGCGTTAGGCTGGTCGCCCGCCCTGGAAGGAACCGACCTGCATGAAAGCGCTGCTGCTTGCCACCGTGATTCCGCTGCTTGCCGCCTGCGCCCACGACCCCGGCACCACCGTCTCGGCGGCCGGCCTGTCCGGCGAAGGCGCCAACCCCGCGACTGCGGCAACGGATGCGGCGCTGGAGGCCGCGATTGCCGGCGCCTGGCGCGATCCGGCCAATGTGGCGCGCGACGCCTACCGCCATCCGGCGCAGACCCTGCGTTTCTTCGGCGTGACACCGTCCAGCCGGGTCATCGAAATCACGCCCGGCGGCGGCTGGTACACCGAGATCCTGGCCCCATACCTGCGCGAGCGTGGCCACCTGGTCGCGGCGCTGGCGGTGGCCGGCCCGGCGCAGTCCGAAGGCACGCGCAATTACCTGGCCAAGGGCAACGCCAACTTCCGCGCCAAGCTCGCGGCCGACCCGTCGCGTTACGACACGGTCGAAGTGCGCGAGTTCAGCGTGCCGCAGCCCACGCTGGGCGCGGACGGCAGCGCCGACGTGGTCCTGACCTTCCGCAACGTGCACAACTGGACCGGCTGGGGCAGCGACCAGGCGATGTTCGATGCGTTCTTCCGCGTGCTCAAGCCCGGCGGCGTGCTGGGCGTGGTCGACCATCGCGCCAGGCCCGGCACCTCGATCGAGGCGATGAAGAAATCGGGGTACCTGACCGAGGCCCACGTACTGGAACTGGCGCAGCGCGCCGGGTTCGTGCTGGAGGAACGCAGCGAGGTCAACGCCAACCCGCGCGACAGTGCAGACTACCCCAACGGCGTGTGGACGCTGCCGCCGAGCAACCGCCACGACCCGGAGGACGCGCAGATGTACCGCTCCATCGGCGAGAGCGACCGGATGACGTTGCGGTTCCGGAAATCCGCCCGCGACTGACGATCCGCCACGGCAGCGACCGCGCCGCGCGCGCGGCTGTCACCACCAGGCAGCCCGCGCTTTCCACCCCCATGCTCATCGCCTTCAACAAACCCTACGGCGTCCTATGCCAGTTCACCGACCGCAGCATGCCGCCACGCCCCACCCTGGCCGGCTTCGGCCTGCCAGCGGACGTGTACGCCGCCGGCCGCCTCGACCATGACAGCGAGGGCCTGCTGCTGCTCACCGACGACGGCGACCTGGCCCATCGCCTGACCGACCCGCGACACAAACAACCCAAGACCTACTGGGTGCAGGTGGAAGGCGACCCGGCCGAAGACGCGCTCGAGGCGCTGCGCCACGGGGTGACGCTCAACGACGGCCCGACCCGTCCCGCCGAGGTGCGCCGCATCGACGCACCGGCGCTGTGGCCGCGCGATCCACCGGTGCGCTTCCGCAAGACCGTCCCCGATGCCTGGCTGGAAATCACCATCGGCGAAGGACGCAACCGCCAGGTACGGCGCATGACCGCGGCGGTGGGCCTGCCCACGCTGCGGCTGGTGCGGGTGGCGATCGGTCCGTATCGGCTGGGTGAGCTCGCGCCCGGCACGTGGCACGCGGTGGAAACGGGGCGCTCAGCGCGTCCCGGGCGGCGCTGACGGCGCGATCGGCACCGAGTTGGCGCCCGCGCGGGTCAGCAGCAACACCGCGCCCAGCACCACCGCCGTGCCCAGCAGTTGCAGCGCGGTGATGCGTTCGCCCAGCAGCCAGCCGCCGAGGAACACCAGCGACACCGGCCCCAGCGCCGACAGCTGCGCGGCCGTGCCCGCCCCCAGCCGCGCCACCGCCCCCATGGTGAAGGTGACCGGCAGGAACGTGCACAGCACCGCGTTCACCAGCGCCAACCCGTACGCTTCGACGGGCCACGACAACAACCGCGCCGGTTCCCGCGCCAGCAGGTAATGCACCGCGGTGGCTGCGCTCGACACGGTCATCGCGTAGGCCACCAGCCGCAGCGAACCGATGCGCCGGATCAACTGCCCCGACATCGCCAGGTACAGCGCGTAGCTGAATGCTGCCGCGAGCACCAGCAGGCTGCCGCGCACCATGTGCGGGCCCTCCATGTGCAGGTTCTCGACAAACACCAGCGCCACGCCGGCGTAGCTGACCGCCATCGCGATCCATTCGCGGCGACTGACCCGGCGCCCGAACGCCAGCAGGCCGATCAGCACCACGAAGGTGGGGTTGAGGAACAGGATCAGCCGCTCCATCGACACCGGCACGTACTGCAGGCCCCAGAAATCCAGCAGGCTGGACAGGTAGTAGCCCAGCACGCCCAGCACCAGCACCTGCGCCCATTCGCGGCGGTTGAGCGGGGTGCGGTTGCCGCGCAGGTGCTCGCGCAGGCCCAGGCCGAGGAACAGCGGCAACGAGAGCGCCATGCGCAACGCCATCACGTCCAGCGCATCCAGCCCGTAGCGGAACTGGAACTTGGCGAGGATCGCCTTGGCCGAGAAAAGCACCGCACCGGTGGCCCCCAACAGGAGACCCACCCGTCGCGCCCGCGCCGGCGAAACGGCCAACGCGGTCACGGCCCCGCCACCGGGCATCGATGCAGCATGGGCACACTGGCGATGGTCATCGCGGGATCCTGAACCGGGGTCGCCTAGGATGCGGCCCAACCCGGTGCGTGGCCAGTCGCCAGGGGTCGGATACCGGTGCGATGGGGGGGCTGAACCAACGGCCTGCCACATGCGCCGACTTTTGTTAACGTGGCGCCTCTGGGTGCTAACCACTGATTGGCATTCCGCCGGTCGCTCACGTCCAGGGAAAGCATGGGCAACGCCATTCCGACCGCTCGCGTCCTCGTTGTCGATGACCAGCCGGCCAACCTGCGTGTGGTCAGCATGCTGCTGGCACGCCAGTCGTTCGAGGTCATCACCGCCGCAAGCGGCGAGGAGGCCCTGGACCGCTTCGAGGAAAAGCCACCGGACCTGGTGCTGCTGGACATGATGATGCCCGGCATGGACGGGTTCGAAGTGCTGTCCGGCCTGCGCGAACGCCGCCATCCCTTCGACGTGCCGGTGGTGTTCGTCACCGCCGCGCAGGACCGGGACCTGCTGTTGCGTGCGTTCGAAGCCGGCGCGGTGGATTACGTGACCAAGCCGTTCCTGCCCGAGGAACTGCTGGCGCGCGTCAATGCGCACGTCGGCCTCAAGTTGACCCGCGACCGGCTTGCACGCGTGGCACGCGAGCGCGAGGAGCTGGTCAACCTCGTCGCACATGATCTCAAGAACCCGTTGAGCAGCGTGCTGTTCGCCAGCGACATCCTGATGCAGGAAGGGGTCAAGCCTGAACGTGTGCCGCGCTACGTGCGGATGATCCACGAGAGCGCGCAGGACGCGCTGGGCTACATCCGGGAATACCTGGAAAGCCGCGCGCGCGGCGGGGTCAACCCGCACGCGGACGCCAGGGCCGACCTGGGCACCACGCTGGATTGGCTGATGCAGCGCTATGAAATGCAGTTGGAGGCGCGGGGGATCGCACCGACGGTGGTCCCGCCTGCGGAACCCGCGCAGGTGGCCATCGACGAACGCGTGCTGCGCCAGGTCTGCGAGAACCTCGTGACCAACGCGATGAAATACGCCGCCAACGCACCGCTGACCCTGGCAGCGCAGCGCGGCGCACCTGGCTTCTGGCGGCTGGTGGTGGCCGACCGCGGGCCGGGAATTCCCGCGTCCCGGCAGCGCGAGTTGTTCAAGCCTTTCACCCGGTTGCAGGCCGACCCCAAGGATACGATCTCCAGCGGGCTGGGCCTGTCGCTGGCCAAGCAGATCGTCGAATCCGCCGGCGGCCAACTCTGGCACGAGGCGCGGACCCGGGGCGGATCACGCTTCGTGATCGAACTGCCGGAAGCGGCGCCATGATCTGGCCGACGACACCCCGACGGACCTGATACCTGCCTGATCCTGGTCGGCGAACGCCGGTACGGCCGCATTCGATGCCGGCCTGGGCGCAGCGGCGGACAGGCCCTTCGCGGCGATCAGTTACGCTTGGTCACTGCCACCGTCATCGCGACTGCGCGCCGTGCTGCGCTGCTTGCGGGCACTCTTCTTCGCTTCGACACGGCGCGCGGTGCCCTCGATCGGCGCGTTGGCCTCGGCCTCGCGCGCCTTGCGGCGGGCGGCGTACCAGAGCAGACCGACACCGGCGACGGTGGCCACGGCAACGAACGGGTGACGGCGCACCATCGTGGTCGCCACGCGCGCACCGCCCTTCAGCGCGCCGAGCTTGGCGCCGGTCTGCAGCCACTTGTCCGCGGCAGGCAGCGCGTGCTTGAGGCCATCGCCCACGGCGTTGGCCAGGCCCAGGGCACGGTCGGGGAGGGTATGCAGGGCGTTCACGAGGGTGTTCTCCAAGGTTGAACCATGGGGGGCAGTCTCGCGGGGGCGCTGTTGCGGCGGCGTGAGCGCAGCGCCGATACGGCATTGGTTCAGGTGCCACGCGGCTTGGCGCGGTGGGTGGCGGTGGCGGTCCACGGGTCGTCGGGCCACGGGTGCTTGGGGTAGCGACCCTTCATTTCCTTTTTCACCTCGGGATAGGTGCGTTCCCAGAAGCCTTTCAGGTCCTGGGTGACCTGCAATGGGCGGCCGCCAGGTGAGAGCAGGTGCAGGGTGACGGGGACGCGACCGTCGGCCACGCGCGGGGTGTCGGCCAGGCCGAACAGCTCCTGCAGCTTCACCGCCAGCACCGGCGGCTGCGGCCCACCGACGGTGCGGCCGTCGGCATCGGTCAGTGCGTCGTCCCACGCGTACTCGATGCGGCGCTCCATGCCGGAGGGCACGGTGATGCGCGTGGGTGCAAGTGCGTCGATGCGTTGGCGCAGCGCCCACGGCAACGCGCTCTTCAGCGCTTCGCCGAACGCCTGCTCGTCGAGTGCATCGAGGCGGGTTTTGCCGCTCAACGCGGACTTGAGCCAGTCGTCGAGCGTGGCCAGCAACGCGGCGTCGGACAGGTCGGGCAACGCTGCTTCACCTTCGGCCAGTTCCGCGCACCATGCACGCAGGCAGCGCACGCGGGCGCGCCACTGACGCAGGCCCTCGGTCCACGGCAGCGCGTCCAGGCCGAGCTGGCGCACTGCGTCGACCAGCGCATCGGCGTAGCGCGCCGGGTCAGGTCTGGCCAGCGGTCTGGACGACAGCACGATGCGGTCGAAGCGGCTCTCGCGCACCGCGGCGATGCCGCGCACGGCCGCGTCCCACACCACGCGGTCCTCGGTGGCAAAGCGGCTGGGAAAGTCGCGGCGCAGCACTGCTTCGTCCGGTGGCGCGGCACGCAGGATGCGGGCGTCACGCGCCTCATCGCGCAGCTCGGTGATCACCAGCCACGGTTCGCCGTACAGCGCACTGTCATCGAACAGCTTCGCGCTGCGGCCGTTGGCGAGCTGGTAGCGGTACGGGTCGCCCGGGTGCTGGCGCGCGATGCGGTCGGGAAAGGCGTGCAGCAACAGGTCGCCGAGCGCGTGCGCGGGGTGGTCGGTGCGTGGCGGCGCGTCCACGCGCAGGCGACGGCGCCACTGGCGCGTGGCCTGGTCGAGTGCGGCCAGCGCCGAGCGCGAGACATTGCCGGCGACGCGACCATTGCGGAATGCGGCCAACGCCTGCCAACGATCGGCCAGTGCGTCGGAGCGAGGGACGCCCGGGCCGGTGCGCAGCGGGTCGCGTGCTTCGAGCAACGCGGCGAGGTCGCAGGCGAGCGAGCGCGCTTCGGCATCGCGGGGCGCCAGCAGCATCGCGGCCAGGCGTGGGTGGGTGCCGAGTGCCAGCATGCGACGGCCGACCGACGTAATCGCGGGGAGCGCGGCAAGGGGCTTGGCGGTGGTGGCGCTGCCATGGGTCGGGCCGATCGCCGGGGCGGCGTCGCGCGGTGACGCCGTCGATGCGCCGCCCGCCGCCAGTGCGCCAAGGCGTTGCAACAACTCGCAGGCGGCGGCCATCGCGCCGCTGGGCGGCGCATCGACGAACCGCAACTGCGTGCTGCCCCATGCGGCCAGCTCCAGCGCTAGGCCGGCCAGTTCCACCTGCGCGATTTCCGGCCGGCGCTGCGGCTCCAGCCGCTGCGACTCCGGCCAAAGGCGGTAGGCCCAACCTTCGGCGACGCGTCCGGCGCGGCCCGCGCGCTGGTCGGCCGAGGCCTGCGCGATGGTGACCACATCCAGCCGTGGGAAACCGCTATTGGGATCGTAGCGCGGCTCGCGCGCGAGACCGCTGTCGATCACCACGCGCACGCCGGGCAGGGTCACGCTGGACTCGGCGACGTTGGTGGCCAGCACCACGCGGCGATGGCCCTCGGGGTCGGGCTGCAGCACGCGCGACTGCTGCTCGACCGGCAACTCGCCGTGCAGCGCCAGCACATCCACCCCACGCAATGCGTCACTGCTGGCAAGCGCCGCGTCCACGCGCGATATCTCGCGCTGGCCCGGCAGGAACACCAGCACGTCGCCCGGATGCTGTGACACCGCGTGCTCGATGGCGCGGCGCGTCTGGTGCTCCAGCGCCTCCTCGCGACGCGCCGGGAAATGCGCAACCGACACCGGGAAGCTACGGCCGGCGCTGCCCAGCCGCGGCGCATCGAGGAACTGCGCCAGGCGCTCGCCATCCAGCGTGGCCGACATCACCACGATGCGCAGGTCCTCGCGCAGGCCGGCCTGCACGTCCAGCGCCAGCGCCAGGCCGAGGTCGGCGCTGAGGTGGCGTTCGTGGAATTCGTCGAACAGCAACGCGCCCACGCCTTCCAGCATTGGGTCGTCCTGCAGCATGCGGGTGAGGATGCCTTCGGTGACCACTTCGATCCGCGTGTTGGCGCCGACCTTGTTCTCGAAGCGGATGCGGTAGCCCACGGTTTCGCCGGGTTGTTCACCGCGCTGCCGCGCCATGAAGGTGGCGGCGGCGCGTGCGGCGACGCGGCGCGGTTCCAGCATCACGATCTTGCGGCCTTGCAGCCAGGGCGCATCGAGTAGCGCTGGTGGCACCTGGGTGGTCTTGCCGGCGCCGGGCGGGGCTTCAAGGACGAGACGCGGGTGCGTGGCAAGGCTGTCGCGGATCTGCGGGAGCAGTGCGTCGATGGGGAAGACGAGAGGGTTCATCGCTGCCAAGGATACGGGGACTTGGCAGCTTCAAAGCTGTTTGGGGACGGGTTGGTCGCGCGCCGACCGAAGACACGCCGCCAAAGCCCAGAAACCCGCCGTCGACTAAAATCCCCCTATGAACTTGATCGACATCGGCGCCAACCTCACCCACGACTCCTTCGACCACGACCGCGACGCCGTGCTGCAACGCGCCCGCGACGCTGGCGTTGGGCAGATGGTCATCACCGGCGCCAGCCGCGAGCATTCGCCGCAGGCGTTGGCGCTGGCGCAAGCGCACCCCGGTGAATTGTTCGCCACCGCCGGCGTGCACCCGCACCACGCCATCGAATACACCGCCGAGTGCGACGCGGAAATGCGCGCACTGCACACGCATCCGGAGGTGGTCGCGGTCGGTGAGTGCGGCCTCGACTACTTCCGCGACTTCTCGCCGCGCCCGGCGCAACGCCGCGCCTTCGAACTGCAGTTGCAGATCGGCGTGGACACCGGCAAGCCGCTGTTCCTGCACCAGCGCGACGCGCATGCCGACTTCATGGCAATGATGAAGAACTTCAACGGCCGCATCGGCCCGGCGGTGGTGCACTGTTTCACCGGCACGCGCGAGGAGCTGTTCGACTACCTCGACCAGGACTGGTACGTGGGCATCACCGGCTGGCTGTGCGACGAACGCCGCGGCCTGCACCTGCGCGAGCTGGTCAGGCACATTCCCGCCAACCGGCTGATGATCGAGACCGACGCGCCGTACCTGCTGCCGCGCACCGTGCGCCCGCAGCCCAGCCATCGCCGCAACGAGCCGATGTACCTGGCGCACATCGTCGAGGAGCTCGCACGTGACCGCGGCGAGGATGTCGCCACGACCGCGGCCAACAGCACGTCCGCGGCGCGCGCGTTCTTCCGTCTGCCTCCGCGCTGATGCTGTCGGCGACTGGCTCGGGCGGCGGTTGAAGCGCCAGGCGCACGCCTGACCGCGCGACGACACCACGGTACGGGCCGGGGTGTCAACGTATCGGCGTGTCCAGCCGCGCGAGGTAATGGGCGTCATGCCGCGATGGCGCCGCAGGCAGCACCACCACCTCGACACGTTCGATGCCCACGCGCTGGCAGGCACGTCCGACCTCGCTCATCAGCCGCGCCCGTGCGTCGTAGACCTGGCTGAAGTTGTACAGGCCCAGCACCTCGCCCACCTCGCGCTGGGTGGGCAACGCGCGCGCCTGGCAATCAAACGCCAGCCGCACGGCCCCGATCGGCGCCACATCGGTCACCGGCGGTTCGGCAGCGAATCCGGTGCCCGTAGCTGCCAACAGCGCAGCGGTGACACACCCACGCTGCATGGAGCGAAATGAAATGGCCATGGCGATGCTCCCTCGCGACGGACACGCGACCCGCACGGTGTGCAGGCGCGCCGTCATGCCGAAGCATTACGGTTTCACGCGCGGCGATGACGAAGTGCCGTCGCCCCGACGCCACCCGCCGACGAACGGCGCGCATTCCTCTGCATTGCCTCGCGCCTCAGCTGCGCAGCCCCACCCCGCGCTTGAGCAGCCACAGGCCGAACGCCGCCAGCGCGGCCGCGAACGCCAGCATCAGTGCATACGCCACCCACAGCGGCACGTCGCTCACGCCCAGCAGGCCGTAGCGGAACGCATTGACCATGTAGAAGATCGGGTTGAGGTGGGTCGCCGCCTCGGCCCAACCCGGCAGCAGCTTCACCGAATAGAACACGCCGCCCAGATAGGTCAGTGGGGTCAGGATGAACGTCGGCACGATGGCGATGTCGTCGAACTTCTTGGCGTACACCGCATTGACGAAGCCGGCCAGCGAGAAGATCGTCGCGCCCAGCAGCACGGTGGTGAACGTCACCAGCGGATGCGGGA
Organism: Aerolutibacter ruishenii; assembly: GCF_007830115.1. Taxonomy (GTDB): domain Bacteria; phylum Pseudomonadota; class Gammaproteobacteria; order Xanthomonadales; family Xanthomonadaceae; genus Aerolutibacter; species Aerolutibacter ruishenii. The sequence goes on from NZ_VLKP01000002.1 coordinate 130,505, forward strand.
TCCGCACCTTGGTGAACAGCATGGCGATCAACAACACGATCACCCCGACCATCAACCCGCGCAGCACCGCTCCCGCCACGTAGCCGGTGAGGATCACCCAGTTGGGCATCGGGCTGACCAGCAGCTCCTCCACGTGGTGGCCGAACTTCGCGCCGAAGAACGAGCTGCTGATGTTGCCGTAGCTGTTCTGGATCACGCTCATCATCACCAGTCCGGGGACGATGAAGTCCATGTACGTGATTCCGTCCATCTCGCCCACGCGCGAGCCGATCAGCTGGCCGAAGATCATGAAGTACAGCGTCATGGTGATCGCCGGCGGAATCAGCGTCTGCGTCCAGATCCGCAGGATCCGCATCACTTCGCGGCGGGTGATCGTGCCCAGCGCGACCAGGTTGGGGTTGCTCATGCCGCCGCCCCCTCACGCGCGGTCATCCGCACGAACAGTTCTTCCAGCCTGTTGCTCTTGGTGCGCATCGAGCGCACCCGGATGCCGGCGGCGTCCAGCGCGGCGAATACCCGGTTGAGGTCCATCTCCCGCGGCATGTCCAGCTCCAGCGTGTGCGCGTCGGCGGCGACCAGGGTGGCGCCCTCGATGGCCGGCAGCGCTGCCGGCAGCGCGCCCTCGACGTCGAACAGGAAGCCTTCCACGTCGAGCTTGGCCAGCAGCGACTTCATCGGCCCGCTTTCCACGATGGTGCCGTGGTCGATGATGGCAAGGTTGCGGCACAGGCTCTCCGCTTCCTCCAGGTAATGCGTGGTGAGGATGATCGTGACGCCGGCGGCGTTGATCTCCTTCAGCGTCTTCCACATGCCGCGGCGGATCTCGATGTCCACGCCGGCGGTGGGTTCGTCCAGGATCAGCAGCTTCGGCTGGGTCATCATGGCGCGGGCGATCATCAGCCGCCGCTTCATGCCGCCGGACAGCGTGCGGCTCATCTTGTCCGCCTTGTCCCACAGCTGCGCGTCCTTCAGCACCTGCTCGGCGCGCACCAGCGCCTGCGCGCGCGGCACGCCGTAGAACCCCGCGTAGTTCACGCAGATGTCCAGCGGCTTCTCGAACATGTTGAAGTTGAATTCCTGCGGCACCAGCCCGATCAGGCGCATCGCGGCGCTGCGGTCTGCGTCGATGTCCACCCCGAACACCTCCACCGTGCCACCACTCTTGTTGACCAGCGAGCTGACGATGCCGATCAGGGTGCTCTTGCCGGCGCCGTTGGGGCCCAGCAGGGCGTGGAAATCGCCGGGCGCCACGTCCAGGCTCACGCCTTTCAGCGCCTGCACGCCGTTGTCGTAGGTCTTGCGCAGGTCACGCACGCGCAGCGCGGGCGCGGGAATCTCATGCATGCGGGCTCCGAACCGCCGCGCAGCGCGGCTTCCAGGGTCGAATAACGGGACGCTCCAGTATAGGTGACTGGGCCGGCCCTGCCCCGGCACCGGCGTTGCGGTAGGCGAACGGTCCGTCCCGCCAGCGGCATAACGTGATGATCATCACCTTCTACTGTCAGGGTGCTTGACTCAGGTCAAACCGTTTTCCTTGCGTTCAGGCGTAGTTTCAGATTGCGGCCATCGCCGCGTCGTCAGCTTCTGCCATCCAGGCCAACAACAGGCGCCCCGGCGCCTCGTCGAGGAGTTTGGGCATGCGCAAGCGCACCATCGATTTGTCCCTGTCCGTCATCGCCAGCGTCGCGGCACTGCTGCTGTCGTGGCCGTATTTCCGCGATTTCGAATATTTCGCCGAGTCCCGGCTGGCGTGGATCGTGTATTTCGTCGGTGGCTTCCTGCTGGCGGTGTACGTGTTCTACGTCTTCCTCCAGGCCACGCATACGCTGTTCGAGCATGATGCGCTGGAGCACGCGGAGGCCGCGAAGAACAGCGACCGCACCGGCAGCGGGGGGACGCAACCATGACCTGCACGCCAGGCCAGCCCTGCGAAGAAGGGCGCAAGCGCCGCACCGCCATGATGGCGCTGGGGATGATGGCGGCCATCTTCATCACCCTGTCGGTGGTGTCATTCACCGCTTCCCGCGGGCAGGTCACGCCAGCCACCGTGAACTACCGCGCCCACGATGCCGTGCAGGGCAAGCGCGTCTTCCAGGCCTACAACTGCATGGGTTGCCACACCCTGCTGGGCAACGGCGCCTACCTCGGCCCGGACCTGACCCGGGTGTATGCGCAGGCCGGGCCGGCCTGGCTGGAGGCGTTCCTGCCCTCCGCCGGCGGCTGGCCGACCGGACCGGCCGTGCAGGTACAGCTGCAGAAGGCCGATGTCGCCGCCGATGCCGGCGCCAGCGGGCTCGACGACTACCTGAAGCGCTATGCCGGCGCCGCCGAACGCGTGCAGCGCCGCGGCGGACAGGTGTCGCACATGCCCAACCTGCCGTTGACCGCCGAACAGGTCGGTCAGCTGATCGCGTTCCTGAAGTACGCCTCGGCGATGAACACCGAAGGCTGGCCGCCAAAGCCGAAGGTGGACGGTCTGGCGTCGCCGCTGGCCTGGCGGGCCCCGGCCGACACCGCGGTGGCAACCGCAGCCACGGCAGCAGCGGCGGCTCCCGCCAGCGACGACCCGGTCGCCGCCGGCGCACAGCTGGTGAAGGAGTTCGCCTGCGCCTCATGCCACGCGCTGGACAGCAGCAAGGTGGTCGGTCCCGGCTGGGGCGGGCTGGCGGGATCGCAGGTGGCGTTGGCGGACGGCAGCAAGGCCGTCGCGGATGACGCCTACCTCGCGGAATCCATCCGCGCACCGGACGCCAAGCTGGTGGCCGGGTACGCCGCGGGCACCATGCCGTCCTACGCCACCTTGCTCAACGAAGGCCAGGTCAGCGCCATGGTCGCCTACATCCGCAGCCTGCCGGGAGAAGGACAATGATCCGGATCCAGTACCAGACCCAGCGCCTGAGCATGCGTTTCTTCATGCTCATGCTCGCGCTGTTTTTCGTCCAGGTCGGTTTCGGCCTGCTGCTTGCCCTGCAACATTACGATCCGGCGCTGCTGGCCGGGACGCTCAATTTCAACATTGCCCGCGCCGAGCACCTGAACCTCGGCATCCTGTGGATCCTGTCGGGCTTCATCGGCACGATCCTGTTCGTGGGGCCGCTGCTGTCCAAGCGCGAGTTGTACGCGCCATGGCTGGTCAAGTTCCTGTTCTATGCGCTGGTGGTGGTCACCGCCTGGAACGTGTTCGCCCAGTCGTTCGCGGCCAAGGGCATTTCCGGCTGGTGGATGGGGCAGCCCTGGCTGCAGGAAGGCCTGGAGTACCTGGAAGCCGGTCGTGGTGCCGACGTTGTGATCCTGATCGGCTTCTCGATCCTGGCCTTCGTGGTGCTCAAGACCTTCCCGCCACGCAAGGAATGGAACGAGATCCACTGGGGGCTGGCGATCGGCGTGGTCGCGCTGACCGTGGTGTGGACGTTCGGCATGTTCTTCATCGAGCGCCAGGACGTCAGCGAGTACTTCCGCTGGTACGTCGTCCATTACTGGGTGGAGGGCGTGTGGGAAGTCATCCACATCACCCTGGTCGGCTTCCTGCTGGTGCTGCTGTTCGAGGCCAACATCAAGAGCGTGGGCTATGCGGTGTTCTGGGGGGTGTCGCTGATCTGGCTGTCGGGCCTGATCGGCAACGCACACCATTATTTCTGGATCGGGACACCGGAGTTCTGGCAGTTCTGGGGTTCGTTGTTCAGCGCACTGGAACCGCTGCCGCTGATCTTCTGTTTCTGGCACATCTACCTGGACGCGCACCACGACCGCAAGCCGCTGAAGAATGCCCCGGCGTTCTATTTCATCCTCGGCTCGGTGGTGCTGGAACAGGTGGGCGCCGGCATCCTCGGCTTCACCATGACCTTCGCCCTCACCAATGTGTGGTCGCACGGCACCTGGATCACCCCGGCGCACGGCCATCTGGCGCTGTTCGGCACCTTCGGCATGCTCGGCATCGCCGCCGCCTATTACGCCGTGCCGGCGATGCGCGGGATCACGACCTACGACCAGCGGCTGGGCAAGCTCGGGTTCTGGCTGCTGTTCACCGGCATGCTGGGGATCGGGTTTGCCTTCGCCATGGGCGGCACGGCACAGGTCTTCATCAACCGCACGCTGGCGCTGGACTGGTTCGGTGGCGACCTGTATCCCGCGATCCTGTTCTACAAGGGCCTGGTCCTGGTGTTTGGCCTGGTCTTCACCACGGGAACCTGCATCGTCGCCTACGACCTGATCACCCTGGGGTTGCGAGGCCGGTCGACGACGAACGCTCCCGCCCATGATGATGCCGACGCCGGCCATGCGGTCACGCGCTGGGGCCGCTACCTGACCGGTTTCGAAGCCGGCACGTGGCTGCTTGGCATGTGGGTCTTCGGCGCGGTCATCACCCTCGGCCTGCTCAGCTTCAACCTGCCGAGCGTGCAGGCCGGCAATCCGACCCTGCCCTACACCCTGGCGTGGATCGGTTATCCGGGACTGCTGCTGATCACGCTGCTGTTCGTGTGGCGATTCCTGGCCTCGCTGGAGGCGCGGGCGCTGGACCCCGCCAACACCGCCGCCCGCCCGCGCGTGGATCTCCCCCAGGTGGGCACGGCCTGAAAACGCGTTCGCCATGCCGCAGCTTTCCCGCTTGCGGCATGGCGAGCACGCGCCGTCGCGCATGATCCCGGTACCATAGGCATTCCGTGGCACACGCAGCGCCACGCCATTGCCCGGCGCCGTGGCCACCGCCCATTTCCCGCTCAAGCTCGTTTCCCACCGCATGCTGGCACCGGCAGTGGGCCATTACGTGTTCCAGCGCGACGACGGCCAGCCGCTGGATTTCATCCCCGGCCAGTTCATCCAGGTGCACTTCGAGTACGCCGACGGCACGCCGGCCAAGCGCAGCTACTCGCTGGCCACCATCCACGACCACACGCTTGACCCGGGCGAAGCGGTGGAGATCGCGGTCAGCTACGTGCACGGTGGCTCGGCCACGGCGCTGTTCCAGGACCTGCCCGTCGGCGGCACCCTCTCTGTCAGCGGACCGTACGGCCGTTTCTGCCTGATGCCCGCCGACAGCAACCGCCGCTACCTGCTGATCGCCACCGGCACCGGCGTCACCCCCTACCGTTCGATGCTGCCGCAGCTGGAGACGCTGATGCGCCAGCGCGGTGTGGAAGTAGTGCTGCTGCTGGGTGCGCGCACGCCGGCCGAGCTGCTGTACGGCGACGAGTTCCGCGCCTTCGCCAACACCCATCCGGGCTTCCGCTTCGTGCCGTGCTTCTCGCGCGAAATGCCGGCCGAAGGCTCGGCGCATGCCCATCCCGACGTGCGTCAAGGTTACGTGCAGGACGCCCTGCCCGAGTTCGCCCCGCAGGCGGCCACCGACATCGCCTACCTGTGCGGCAACCCGAACATGGTCGATGCGTGTTTCGAGGCGTTGAAGGGCTTTGGCCTGGGCGTGCCGCAGATCCGCCGCGAGAAGTACGTCAGCAGCAAGTAGGTCGCTGCCAAGGGCCCAAGCCGCCCTGTAAAGGACGCTTGACACCACCACAAGCGATGGCATACCGTCTGTAAAGGAAACTTTACAGGAACTGTGCCGCATGTCCGTTTCCCCATCGTGGATCAACGCCGGCTATCGGCGGCACCCGGCTGCCCTGGCCAAGATCGTGGCCGCGAGGCGGTACCGGTGACGGGGCCGGTACACCGCTACTGGACGGGCCTGAGCCCTGCCCTGCGACGCTACTACCGCGCCTCCATGCTGCCGGGCGTGCTGTTCCTCGCCCTGACCTTCGCGCACGAAGGGGCCGCGCGGCATCCGGGCCTCACCCCAGTGGCGCGCACCGCCTTCGCCCTCGCGCCCGTGCTCGCCTTGGCCTGGCTGTTCGTCGCCTACCTGCGCTTCCTGCGCGAATGCGACGAACTGGAACGGCGCATCGAGCTCGACGCGCTGGCCTGGGCCGCCGGCATCACCCTGCACGGTGTGCTGGCCTGCCTGTTCCTGCTCGATGCGCGCGTCCTGGCCTGGCCGGCACCGCGCGCGATGGCGGTGCTCGGTGTGCTGCTGCTGGGCAGTTACGCCGTGATCCGTTCCCTGCTGCACCGCCGCTACCAATGAACAACCACCTGCGCGAACTGCGCGACCAGCGCGGCTGGTCGCAGGGCGAACTGGCCGAACGCCTCGACGTCTCGCGGCAGACGATCAACGCGCTGGAAACCGGCAGGTACGACCCGTCGCTACCTCTGGCGTTCCGCATTGCCCGCCTGTTCGAGCGCCGCATCGAAGACATCTTCCTTCCCGATTCCGACTGAGCCGTCCGGCTCGCCAACCGCATCACCGAAAGCGCAAGGAGACGCAGCTGCCCATGTTCCGCCACCCTTTACCGGCTACCGGCGCCACCCCCCTACCTGACTTTTCTCACGTTCGGAACCACGAGGTCGCCTGCGATGCTCGGTCGCTGTCCGCAGCCAACGGGAACGCCATGAACGCACGACTGACCGGGACCGCGCTGGGCGCGGCCCTGCTGCTGGCCGCCTGCCAGCCCACCGGCGACACGGCGCCAACGGCCGCCACCGCCGACACCGCCGTCCACCACCTGGGCCAGGTCACCCTGCAGCCCTGCGTGCTGGGTGGCGACAATGGCCTGCCCACGGTGGAAGCACAGTGCGGCCAGTTCGAGGTCGCCGAGAATCCCGCCCAGCCGCAGGGCCGCCGGATCAAGCTCAACCTCGCGCGGCTGCCGGCCACCGGCAAGGGCGACGCGCAGCCCGATCCGGTGTTCTTCCTCGCCGGTGGACCGGGCCAGGCGGCCACGCGGCTGGCGCCGGTGGTGAACGCCGCCCTGCGCGAGGTGCGCAAGCAGCGCGACCTGATCCTCGTCGACCAGCGAGGCACCGGCGATTCCAACCCGTTGGACTGCAAGGACGCCAAGGGCGCGCCGCTGGAACTGGACGCCACCCGTACCCCGACCGATGCGGAGCTGGCCGGGTTCGCCCGCCAGTGCCTGGCCTCGCTCGCGGGGCGCGCCGATCCGCGCTTCTACACCACCACCCACGCCATCGCCGACCTCGAGGCGCTGCGTGCGGCGATGGGCGTGGACAAGATCAACCTCGTCGGCGGCTCCTACGGCACCCGGGTGGCGCAGCAGTACGCCATGCGCCATCCCGCACACACCCGTACCGTGGTGATCGACGGCGTGGCACCCAACCGGCTGGTCGTCGGCGGCGAGTTCGCGCGCACCCTGGAACGCGCGCTGCAACTGCAGCAGGCGCAATGCGCCAAGCTGCCGCAATGCCAGCAACGCCTGGGCGGCGATCTGGTCGCGCGGCTCAAGGCGCTCAAGGACAAGCTCAACGCCGCACCGGTCGAGGTCGCCTACCGCGACCCCACCACCAACGAACCCAGGCGCGACACGCTGTCCGGGGACCTGGTCGCTGGCCTGGCACAGGGCGTGTCATACATGCCGCAGGTCGCGGCGATGCTGCCGCTGGTGGTGAGCGAGGCCGAACAGGGCCGCTACGAATCGTTGATGGCCATCGCCCGGATCTGGTCCGGGCAGGTCGGCGGGCAAATGAACCGAGGCATGCAGTGGTCAGTGGTATGCGCCGAGGATGCACCGCGCTACCGGGCCGATCCGGCCGACGACGCCACCGTGTTCGGCGGCGGCATGGGCAAGCTGTTCTTCGCGGCCTGCGCGACCTGGACCAAGGGCGAGGTGCCGGCCGACTTCCACGCACCGTTCAAGTCGTCGCTGCCGACCCTGTTGCTGTCCGGCGAACTGGACCCGGTCACCCCGCCGGCGTATGCCGACGAAGTGGCCAAGGGCCTGGGCAACGCCCGCCACCTGGTGTTGCGTGGCCAGGCGCACGGCACGATGGGCACCGGCTGCATGCCCAAGCTGCTGAGCCAGTTCATCGAGAGCGCCGACCCCAAGGCGCTGGACACCCAGTGCCTCGACAGCCTGACCTACACCCCGCCGTTCACCAGCTTCAACGGCTGGGAACCCTGAGCGCGCAAGGACCGATTCCATGATCATCGCAAACGATCTGCACAAGGCGTTCAAGACCAAGACCGGCACGGTGCAGGCGGTCGAGGGCGTCTCCTTCCAGGCCCACGACGGCCAGATCACCGGCCTGCTCGGCCCCAACGGCGCCGGCAAGACCACCACCCTGCGCATGCTGTACACGCTGATGGCGCCCGACCGCGGCAACGTCACCGTCGACGGCATCGACGCGGCCAAGGATCCGGCCGCGGTGCGCCGCGCGCTGGGCGTGCTGCCCGATGCGCGCGGCGTGTACAAGCGCCTGACCGCGCGCGAGAACATCGCCTACTTCGGCGAACTGCACGGCATGTCCACCGCCGACATCGTCCGCCGCACCGACGTGCTGGCCCAGGCGCTGGACATGGGCGACATCCTCGACCGCCAGACCGAAGGCTTCTCGCAGGGCCAGCGCACCAAGACCGCCATCGCCCGCGCGCTGGTGCATGACCCGCGCAACGTGATCCTCGACGAGCCGACCAACGGCCTGGACGTGATGACCACCCGCGCCATGCGCGGTTTCCTGCAACAGCTGCGGGCCGAAGGCCGCTGCGTGATCTTCTCCAGCCACATCATGCAGGAGGTGGCGGCGCTGTGTGACCGCATCGTCATCATCGCCAAGGGCCGCGTGGTCGCCGCCGGCACCGCCGACGAGCTGCGTGCACAGACCGGCGAGAACAACCTGGAAGACGCCTTCGTCAAGGCCATCGGCTCGGAGGAGGGCCTGCACGCATGAAGACCCCGCTTTCGAAGACCGCGTTCTTCCAATCGATGTTCGCGGTGATGCGCAAGGAACTGCGCGAGGTCATGCGCGACCGCCGCACGATGATGATGGTGCTGGTACTGACCCCGCTGCTTACCCCGATCCTGTTCATGGGCATCGGCAAGTTGGGCGAGAACCGCGCCAAGACCGAGCTCGACAAGGTGCTGGAGGTGCCGGTGGTCGGCATCGAGCGCGCCCCCAACCTGGTCGCGTACCTGGCCACCCGCGGGATCAAGGCAGTGGCCGCGCCCAAGGACCTGGACGGCGCGATCGCCCGCCAGGAAGTCGACGTGGCGCTGGAGTTGGACAAGGATTTCGCCCAGCATTGGCGCGAGGGCCGCGCCGCCTCCATCGACATCGTCGCCGACACCACGAGCCGGGCCACCGAAGTCCCGATGGCCCGGGTCAGGAACGCGCTCGAAGGCTACCGTGACCAGATGGGCACGTTGCGCCTGATGGCCCGCGGCATCGACCCCGGCGTGGTGCGCCCGCTGAGCGTGGGCGTGCGCGACATGGCGTCGGCGGCGGCCAAGCGCGGGCAGCTGGCTGCGCTGATGCTGCCGTACCTGCTGATCCTGTCGTCGTTCCTCGGTGGCGTGTACCTGATCCTGGACGCCACGGCCGGCGAGCGCGAGCGCCAGTCGCTGGAACCGCTGCTGGCCACCCCGGCCCCGCGCAACGCCGTGGTCAGTGGCAAGATCGCCGCCGCGTGCGCGCTGGGCATGACCTCGCTGCTGCTGATGCTGTTGACGTTCAAGGCGCTGGCGATGCTGGCACCGGGCGCCGGCATGGTCATCGACGTCAGCACCCGCACCATCGTCATGCTGTTGCTGGTGCTGCTGCCGATGGTCTTCATCGGCACCTCGCTGCTGACCTACCTGGCCGCGAGCGCGAAGAGCATGAAGGAAGCCCAGAGCCACATGACCTGGCTGATGCTGCTGCCGATGATCCCGTCGATCGCGCTGATGGTGAACCCGATCAAGCAGCAGCTGTGGCAGTACGTGGTGCCGTTCCTCGCGCAGAACCAGATGATCCTCAAGATCGCGCGTGGCGAGGTGATCCAGCCGCAGATCTGGGGCCTGTACCTGGCCGCGAGCTTCGGCCTCGCCGGCGTGCTGTGGCTCGCCGCCGTGCGCCGCTACCAGCAGGAGCGGTTGGCGATTTCGGGCTGAGTCCCGAGCTCCGGCGTGGCAAAGAAGAAGCCCGGCATCGCCGGGCTTCTTTGTTTACGCTTTCGACGCCTTGGCTTACTGCCCCGGATCGAACCCGATCGTGCGGCGCGTGGTCACCGGCGCCGCGACCGGCTGGAAGCGCCACTTGCGCACGGCGTTGACCGCTTCGCGGTCGAAGATGCGCGGCGGATTGGCGCGCACCACGCGTGCGGCGGTCACGGTGCCGTCGGTGCCCACGGTGAATTCCACCTGCACCTCGCCCGACTGGCCCGAGCGCAGCGCTTCCGGCGGGAAGCGCGGTGCCGGCGTGGACAGGGCACGCAGTTCGCTGCTCGCCGACGACGCGGCGGACGACGTGGCCGCGGCCTGCTGCGCGGCACGCTGCTGGGCGGCGCGCTGTTCGGCTTCGCGCTGCTCGCTGGCGCGCTGTTCGGCGGCACGCTGGTCGGCTTCACGCTTCTGCGCGGCCTCACGATCGGCGACCTGCTGCGTGGCCAGCTTCTTCGCCGCGTCTTCCTGCTGCTTCTTCTGGTCGGCCAGGCGCTGCTTTTCCAGCTCGGCCTGCTTCCTGGCCTGTTCTTCGGCGGTCAGTGCCTGCTGTTCGGTGCGCTTGGCGGCCTCCGCCTGCCGGGCGGTGATGCTCTCCTTCAGGCGAGTGAGCGCGGGATGGCTGGCATCCGCCTTCTCCAGCAGGGCCGCCAGGCGCTGGGCCTCGGCGAAGTCCTCGCGGTTCACGCTCTGCTCGATCGCGATCACGGTCATCGGCAACAGGTCGACCAGCGCGCTGGACACCGCGGCATCGCCGGGCAGCTTGTCGCGCAGCGCCAGGTAGTACTCCACGGCATTGTCCTCGGCCGGGGCATACAGGCGGTTCTCGGTATAGGCCTTGCTCGCCGCCTCGCGGAGCGCGTCCACGCTCATGGCCGAGACCTTGGAGGAGACAGCCGTCTGCGGTGTTACCGCCGCGGCGGCCTGTTCGGCGGCAGGCGCGGCGGCGGGCGCCTCTTCCTTCTTGCCGCATGCCGCCAGCGCCAGGGCCAAGCCCAGGACCAGGACGGTTCGATCGATGGACGGCCAGCGGCGCACGGGCCGGGCCAGTGTGTTGTCGGTCATTGCGGAAACTCTCCCCAGAAGTACGCAGTTGGAAGCGTACGCGTACTAGGACGCTCTAGCAGAGGATATTTGTCAAGCGCCACCGCGCTCGTCCACCACCGTCAGCCAACACATGTTTTGCGACATGCGTCACGATTTCGTGAGTGACCCGGGGCCGTGGGCGGCCAGGTTATTTGCCGATGCAGAAGCTGGAGAAGATGTGCCCCAACAGGTCGTCCGCCCGCACCCGCCCGGTGATCTCGCCCAGCGCCTCATGCGCCAGGCGCAACGCCTCGGCGGCCAGGTCCAGCATTTCGTGTTCCAGCTGCAGGCGCGCTTCGGCCAGTTCATGCCGGGCCCGCTGCAGCGCCTCCACGTGGCGCGCGCGCGCGGTGAAGGTGCCCTCGGCACCGTCCGCGGCGTGGCCCAGCGCCAGCGCGCGCAGCCGCGCGTGCAGGTCGTCCAGGCCGGTTCCGGTCCGGGCGGAAACCCGAACCGTGGCATTGGCCTGCGCGTGCGGTTCGTCCAGCAGGTCGGCCTTGTTATGCACCCACAGCACCTCCGGCACGCCCGCCAAGGCGTCCTCGACCACAGCGCGCCCGGCATCCGGGTCACGCGCATCGACCACCACGATGGCCAGGTCGGCGCGCCCCAGTTCCGCCCGCGCCCGGCGCATGCCCTCCTGCTCGACGGCGTCGCCGCCCTCGCGCAGGCCCGCGGTATCCACCAGGCCCAGTTCCACGCCGTCCACGCGCACCACCTCGTGCAGCAGGTCGCGGGTGGTGCCGGCGATGTCGGTCACGATCGCCCGTTCGGCGCCGGCCAGCGCATTGAGCAGCGAACTCTTGCCGGCGTTGGGCGGGCCGACGATCACCGCGTGCAGGCCGTCGCGCAGCCGACGACCGCGTTCCGTGGTCCGCAGCAGGGCATCCAGGTCCAGCGCCAGCGCCGCCAGCTGCGCACGCAGCGCCGCGCCACCCAGGGTGTCGATGGGTTCGTCGGCGAAATCGATCGCCGCTTCCACGTGCACGCGGGTGCGCAGCAGGCCATCGGCGAGTGCCTCGACCCGGCGCGAAAACTCGCCGTCCAGCGCACGCCGCGCGGCGCGCGCCGCGGTCAGGTCGGCCGCGGCGATCAGGTCGGCCACCGCCTCGGCCTGCGCGAGGTCCAGACGGCCTTCGAGAAACGCGCGCTCGCTGAACTCACCCGGTCGCGCGCGACGCGCGCCCAGCGCGCAGCAACGCGCCACCAGCGCCTCCAGCACCGCGGGACTGCCGTGGGCCTGCAGTTCGACCACGTCCTCACCGGTGTAGCTGGCCGGCGCGGCGAAGTACAGCGCGATGCCGTCATCCAGCGTGGCGCCATCGGCGTCGCGGAAGCGCACGTGGTGTGCATGGCGCACGCGCAGGGCACGGCCGCTGATGGCCTCGGCGATGGCGCGCGCGCGCGGGCCCGACAGGCGCACGATGCCCACGCCGCCGGCCCCTGGCGCGGTGGCAACGGCGGCGATCGTGTCGCGGATGTCAGCGGCAGTGTTCATTGGGGAATCGTCGCATTTTTGACGGGCCGGACGGAGGGGAGTGCGGCCATGCATTGCTCCGTCCCTCCATCGCGGCATCCTGCCGCGAGTCGGGCCGCGCGCCATCCATGGCGCGCTTCTGCGCAACGCACGGCCACACTCCCCTCCTTGCCCAACCTTGAGGTGTGTTGCAGGAAAGCCGGCGCTCGACATTGTCGGACGTCCAAAAACAAAGCCCGCCAAGCGGCGGGCTTCATCGGGGCGAGGCGTCGCGGGCTTACGCCTTCGCCGGCGCCTCGGCGTACTTCTTGGTCATCCACCACTGCTGCAGCAGGCCCAGCGCGCCGTTGGTGATCCAGTACAGCACCAGGCCGGCCGGGAAGAAGGCGAACATCACGCCGAACACCAGCGGCATGTACTGCATCATCTTCTGCTGCATCGGGTCCATGCCCGGCGTCACCGGCGTGAGCTTCTGCGTGGCCCACATCACCGCCATGTTCAGCACCGGCAGCACGAAGTACGGATCGCGCGCGGTCAGGTCCTGGATCCAGCCCATCCACGGCGCGTGGCGCAGTTCCACCGATTCCGACAGCATCCAGTACAGGGCCAGGAACACCGGCATCTGCAGCAGGATCGGGAAGCAACCGCCCATCGGGTTGATCTTCTCCTTCTTGTACAGCTCCATCATCGCCATCTGGAACTTCTGCTTGTCGTCGCCGTAGCGCTCCTTGAGCTGGGCGATGCGCGGCTGGAACTTGCGCATCTTGGCCATCGACTTGTACTGCGCGGCGGACAGCGGGTACATCAGCAGCTTGAGCACCACCACCAGGCCGACGATCGACCAGCCCCAGTTGCCGATCAGGCCGTGGATCTTCTCCAGCACCCAGAACAGCCAGCCGGCGATGGTGGCCATGATGCTGTAGCTGCTGAAGTCGACCGCGCGCTCCAGGCCCGGCACGTTCGACGCCTCGATCTGCTTGACCAGCTTCGGGCCGACCCACAGGCGCGCCTCGGTGGCGGCCTTGGTGCCCGGGGCCACGCTCACGCCGGGGCCGACTTCGCGGATCAGGTACTGGGTGCCACCGGTGCCGGTGGGGGTGGCGAGCGAGAAGGTGCCGACATCCTTTTCGCCCGGTACCCATGCGGCGAAGAAGTGGTGCTGCAGCATGCCGATCCAGCCGCCGGTGACCTGCTTGTTGAGCGGGCCATCGTCGACGAAGTCATCGAACTTGCGCTTCTCGTACTTGTCGGTGCTGCTGTACCACGCCGCACCCTGGAAGCTGTACTGCTCGGCGCTCATGGGTCCGGACTTGACCAGCGCACGCGGCACGCGCGCCAGCTGGCGGTAGACGAAGCCCTGCCACGGCGCGGTGCCAGCGTTGACGACCTCGTCGCGCACGGCGACCACGTACTGGCCGCGCGTGAAGGTGTAGGTGCGGCGGATGCTCACGCCATTGGGGCCGGTCCAGGTGAACGGCACGGTCACGCTGTCGGCACCGGCCGGCAGGGCGAAGGTGGTCTGGCCGCCTTCCGGCACGAACCCGGACTGGTGGGTCGGCGCGGCGCCGCCCTGGCTGACCCAGCCGCTCTGGGCGACGAAATAGTTGGCCGCGTCCTGCGCGAACAGGCGCACCGGCGGGCTGCCGGCGGCACCGGTCTGCGGATAGGCCAGCAGGTCGGCCTCGCGCATCTCGCCGCCATCGAGCACCACCTTGAGTACGTCGGTGGTCACGGTAACGGTCGTGGCCTGCGCAGCGGCCGGGGTGGCGCCCACGGTGGCCAGCGGGGCCGCGGCCGGCACGCCCGGTAGCGCACCCTGGACAGCACTGGGTACGCTGCCCGGCGCGGCCGCGGTGGGCACGGCGGGTGCACTTGCCACCGGCGCCGCAGCGGCTGGAGTCGCCGGTGCGGCCTGCTCCTTGCCCCACTCCATCCACAGCAGCGCAGCCACCATCAGCCAGGCGAAGATCAGGAAGGTGCGGGTCTGGTTCATGGGCAGGAAGGCTCGGCCGGCGCCGCTCAGGGCGCGGGATCGGTGGACGGGGAAGCGGCCGGCATTGTGCCGGGCGCGGAAGTCAGGGGCAATTCACCACTGCCCCGAGATGCGGCCGCTTCGGCCGGACGCAAGGCGCCGGCCCGCTTGAGCAGGCCGAGGAAGGCGCTGCGCAGCTCCTCGCCGCTGCAGCGCGAAGCACCCGGGCGCGCGACCACGACGTAGTCGCCCGCGGCGAGCCGGGCCCGCTGCAGGCGGAAGGTGTCGCGCAGGATGCGCTTGATGCGGTTGCGACCGACCGCGCGCGGATCGACCTTGCGCGAGACCGCCAGACCCAGCCGCGGCGGGCCGGCAGGCGGTGTCGGGGCGGATTCGTCATCCCCGCCCGCACCGGCCGACGCGGGCGCGCCCTGCCAATGCAGCGCAAGCACGGGCAGCGCCACGCGCCGGCCGTGCTTGAAGATGCGGTCGAAGTCGGAACGCGCGCGGACCCGCGCGGTGCGCGGGTAGCGGTTCAGCGCCATCGGGCGTCTACGGCCACGCGGGGCGGCCGGAGTCAGTCTGCGCTCAGGCGCAGAGACGCTTGCGGCCCTTGGCGCGACGGCGGGCGAGGACCTTGCGGCCGTCGGCGGTCGCCATGCGGGCACGGAAGCCGTGGTCGCGGGCGCGCTTGAGGTTGCTGGGCTGGTAGGTGCGCTTGGTGGCCATGGTCCGGCTCTGCGTTTATGCGGGAAAAGACTTGGGATGGTAGCGCGAGACCCCTGCGCGGTCAACTGGGCAGCCACGCACACGCAGGGGCCAAGGGTGACCGTCGCCCCGGATTGGCCACCGCGGCGCGCACGCCGGCCGGTGGCCTGCGACAATGATAGCCCTTTCGTGTCCTGTTCAGCTGGCCATGGCCAAGCTGCACGGGTTTTGTCCCGCAGCACGCCCTTGCCATCCGGGTTCGCCCGCCCTTTGCCAGAGACCGCATGACCGACGTCCAGCCCATCGTCCGCCTGCGCGACGTCCGCCTCGAACGCGGCGGACGGGTGATCCTGCGCGACATCAACCTCGACGTCCCGCGCGGACGCGTGGTGGCGGTGCTGGGCCCTTCGGGCTGCGGCAAGTCGACCCTGCTGTCGGCGCTGACCGGACAATTGGAGCCGGCCGCCGGCACGGTCGAAGTGCTGGGCCGCCAGGTGCCGCGCGGCCACCGCGAACTGCTGGTGCTGCGCCGCAGCCTGGGCGTGCTGCTGCAGGGCAACGGCCTGCTGACCGACCTGACCGCGGCCGAGAACGTCGGCCTGCCGCTGCGCACCCACACCGACCTGCCCGAGCCGGTGATCCGCCGGCTGGTGCTGATGAAGTTGCACGCGGTCGGTTTGCAGGCGGCCGCCGACGCCTACCCGCGCGAACTGTCCGGCGGCATGGCGCGGCGCGTGGCGCTGGCGCGCGCGTTGGCGCTGGACCCGCCACTGATGATCTACGACGAGCCGCTGACCGGGCTGGACCCGATCGCCAGCGGCGTGGTCATGGACCTGGTGCGCCGGCTCAACGACACCCTGGGCCTGACCAGCATCGTGGTCACCCACCACGTGCACGAGACCCTGCCGGTGGCCGACCATGCCATCGTGATGGCCAATGGCGGCATCGTCTTCTCAGGCACCCCTGCCGAGCTGGAGACCAGCGACGATCCGCTCGTGCGCCAGTTCCTGCGCGGCGAGCCGGACGGCCCGATCGCCTTCGACGCGGCCCCGCGCACCCCGGAGGCCGCATGACCGCCGCCCATTCCGCCGCGGGCCCACGCCCGGCGACCCGCCACGCCCCGGAGGGCTGCTGATGCCGTTTGCCACCGCGACCCGCTCGCTGGGCCAGGCCGGGCTGTTCACCCTGTCGGTGTTCCGCGCGTCCAGGCCGAGCCTCGACTTCTGGCGCGAGCTGACCCGCGAGATCTATAAGATCGGCGCACGTTCGCTGCCGATCATCGCCGTTGGCGGCGCATTCGTCGGCCTTGTCCTGACCTTGCAGGGCTACCGCACGCTCGCCACCTTCGGCGCCAGCAATTCCCTGTCCACCCTGCTGGGCCTGTCGCTGTACCGCGAGCTGGGCCCGGTGCTGACCGCGCTGCTGTTCATCGGCCGCGCCGGCAGCTCCATCGCCGCCGAACTGGGGCTGATGCGCGCCACCGACCAGATCACCGCGCTGGAGCTGATGGCGATCGACCCGGTGGGCAAGGCGGTGGCGCCGCGCTTCTGGGCGGCGGTGCTGAGCGTGCCGTTGCTGACCGGCTTCTTCTGCAGCTTCGCCATCGCCGCCAGCTACCTGGAGGCGGTGCACGTGATCGGGCTGGACGCGGGCTACTTCTGGCCGGCGCTGAAGGACAATGTCGACTTCGTCGATGATTTCCTGGTCTCGCTGCTCAAGTCGGCGGTGTTCGGCGCCACCGCGGCGTTGACCGCGGCCTTCGTCGGCTTCCATGCCGAGCCGACCATCGAAGGCACCTCGGTGGCGACCACCCGTGCGGTGGTCAACGCCTCGCTGCTGGTGCTGATGCTCAACTTCGTCATGTCGGCGCTGCTGTTCCAATGACCCGTCCGTTTCCTACCCGTGCGCGTACTGCGATGCGCGCCTGCCAGGTGATCCACCCATGAGCTCACGCAGTCCTCGTATCGAATTCGCCGTCGGCGCCTTCCTGCTGCTGGCCCTGGCCTCGCTGCTGGTGCTGGCGGTGGCCTCCACCAACGGCCAGTGGGGCTTCGGCAGCGACAACTACCCGCTGAAGGCCCGCTTCAGCACCATCGGCGCGCTGCGCCCCAACGCCCCGATCAAGATCGGCGGCGTGGCCATCGGCCAGGTGGCGAAGATCGAGCTGGACCCGGTCAAGTTCGATTCGGTGGTGACCCTGTCGATCGACAACCGGTACAAGGACCTGCCGGCCGACACCGCCGCCAGCATCCTGACCAGCGGCCTGCTGGGCGAGAGCTACATCAACCTGGCGCCGGGCGGCGACCCGGAGACGCTCAAGCCCGGCGACGAGATCTACATGACCCAGGCCGCGGTGGACCTGATCCAGCTGGTGGGCAAATACATGTTCAGCGGCGGTGGAGCCAAGGCCGGCGACAATGCCGCGCAATCGACCGAGGGTGCCGGTGACGTGCCGGACTACCTGCAGGAAGACACCCCGACCCCCAAGGAATAATCCGCCATGAAGCGATCCTTCCTCACGATCGTCATTGCCTCGGCGCTGCTGACCGCGGCCCCGGCCACGGTGCTCGCGCAGGCCAAGGCCGCTCCAGCCGCCACGGCGGCCAAGGCCGGCACCCCGAGCCAGCTGGTGCTGACCAACAGCACCCGCATCCTGACCACGCTGGAGGCCCGCCGCGGCGAGTTCACCAAGGACCGCGCCGCGTTGCGCGCGTTCGTGGCCAGCGAGTTCGACGCGCTGTTCGACCGCGACTACGCCGCCCGCCTGGTGCTGGGCGTGCACGGCCGCGGCGCCTCCGAGGCCGACATCAACGTATTCGCCGACGCACTGGCCGACAGCCTGATGCAGCGCTACGGCTCGTCGCTGCTGGACCTCAACGCCAAGCTGAAGGTGCGGGTGAAGTCCGAGACTCCGTTGCGCAACGGCGCCATCGTCAAGGTCTCCAGCGAATACCTGCGCCAGGGCGCCGAGCCGGTACCGGTGGATTACCTGATGCGCAAGGTCGGCTCGCAGTGGAAGGCGTTCGACGTGATGGTGGAAGGCGTCAGCTTCGTGCAGACCTTCCGCAACCAGTTCGACGCGCCGCTCAAGCGCAAGCCGATCGTGCAGGTGGCCGCCGACATCAAGGCCGGCCGCCTGCAGGCCACGGCCAACTGAGCATGGCTGTCACCACCGGCCAGGCGGGCAGCGTCGTCGCGTCGTTGCGCCGCGACGGCGAGGCGCTGGTGTTCAATGGCGTGCTGGCGCGCGATGCGGTGGCAGGGTTGTGGCGGCAGGCGCTGCCACAGCTGGCCGGCGTGCACCGGCTGGACCTGGCCGGTGTGCGCAGTGTCGACAGCGCCGGCCTGGCGCTGCTCGCCGAGCTGGCGGCACGCACCGGGGGCGCCACCGTAGTGGGCCTGCCCGAAGGCCTGCCGGAACTGCGCGATGCCTACCGCCTGGACGACGCGCTGGCGTTTGCGCGCTGAATTCGCACACAGCATTCCGGTGGCGGTGGCAGAAGAACACACCGGCCGGCCACCCCAGCGACTACACTGACACGATGCGCGCACACGGACTCGCCCTTGCCCTGGCCGGCCTGCTGGCCACTGCCCCCCACGCCTTCGCCCAGGCTGCGGCGCAGGGCGCTGAACCGGCCGCGCCGGCCGCCGTCGAGGCGCTGGCGGTCGAGGTGGCGGAGGCTCCGCCCGCCACGAATGCACCCGTGCCGGCACCGGTGGACGCGACCGGCGGTACCCCGGTCGCTGCAGCGACGCCGACCGATGCGGCCACGACCCAGGATCCGGCTACGGCACCGCCTACCGGCACCGACGCGCGCACCAACGCCGAGCGCGACTTCGATGCGCTGTACGGCAACGGCGAGCCCTACAACCCGGTCGCCGATCCCACCCTGCCCCCTGCGGCCAACGTGGGCGTCGCGTACGACCCGTGGGAGCGCTACAACCGCCCCATGCACCGCTTCAACAACGCGGTCGACCGTACGGTAGCGCGGCCGCTGGCGCGCGCCTACGTGCGCGCCGTGCCGCGGCCGGTGAGGCTGGGCGTGACCAACTTCTTCAACAACCTCGGGCAGCCGGTGTCGGCGGTCAATGCGCTGCTGCAGGGCAAGCCGAGGCAGGCTGCGCATTCGCTGGGCCGCTTCGTGGTCAATTCCACGCTGGGTATCGCCGGCCTCTTCGATCCGGCCAGCGACGCCAAGCTCGACAACCGCCGCGAGGACTTCGGCCAGACCCTGGGCGTGTGGGGCTGGAAGCGCTCGCGCTACGTGGAGCTGCCACTGTTCGGGCCGCGCACGCTGCGCGACACTTTCGGCATGGCGGCCGACGCGCCGTTGAGCCCGGTGCGGCAGATCGAGGAAGACAAGGTGCGCGTGGGCCTGCAGGGCCTGCAGCTGGTCGACGTGCGCGCGCAGCTGCTGGCCATCGACAGCCTGCGCGAAGGCGCCGAGGATGACTACACGCTGGTGCGCGATGCGTGGATGCAGCGCCGCGACTACCAGATCTTCGGCGATCGCCAGCTCGACAGCGACCAGACACTGCCGGACTACCTCAAGGAAGAGAACAACCCGCTGGTGCCGATCGACGCGATCCCGGTAACCCCGTCCACCGGCAACAACTGAGCACGGCGCGGCACGCACGCCGTGCCGCCACAATCCCAACCTCAGTCCTCGTCGGCCACGTCCAGCGCTTCGCCCAGCAGGCGCTGGCTGTCTTCGCCCGCCAGTGACTCGACGCCGCGCAGCTTGCGCTCGATGGCCCGGGTGCGCACGCCGGCGGCCTCGATGCTGTTGCGCACCGTATCGAGCTGGTTGCGGGTCTTCTCCAGCACCACGCCGAACTTGCCGAACTCGGTCTTGACCGCACCCAGCAGCTGCCAGACCTCGCTGGAGCGCTGTTCGATGGCCAGCGTGCGGAAGCCCATCTGCAACGAGTTGAGCAACGCCAGCAGCGTGGTCGGGCCGACCAGGGTCACGCGCTGCTCGCGCTGCAACGCGTCGAACAGGCCCGGCCGGCGCAGCGCCTCGGCGTACAGGCCTTCGGTGGGCAGGAACAACAGGGCGAAGTCGGTGGTGTGCGGCGGCGCCAGGTACTTCTCCCGGATCTTCTTCGCCTCGTCACGCAGGCGGCGTTCGAGCGCGGCGGCGGCGACGTTGACCGCATCGCTGTCGGCGCGGTCCTGCGCATCCAGCAGGCGCTCGTAGTCCTCGCGCGGGAACTTGGCGTCGATCGGCAGGCGCACCGGCTGGTCGGCGGTGGTGCCCGGCAGGCGCACGGCGAATTCCACGCGTTCGCTGCTGCCGGGCACGGTGGCGACGTTGCTGTCGTACTGTTCGATGGTCAGCACCTGCTCCAGCAGCGCGCCCAGCTGCACTTCGCCGAAGGTGCCGCGGGTCTTGACGTTGGTCAGCACGCGCTTGAGGTCGCCCACGCCGGTGGCCAGCTGCTGCATTTCGCCCAGGCCGCGCTGCACCTGCTCCAGGCGCTCGGACACCAGCCGGAACGACTCGCCCAGGCGCGTCTCCAGCGTGGCGTGCAGCTTCTCGTCCACGGTGGCGCGCATCTGTTCCAGCTTGGCCGCGTTGTCGGTCTGCAGCTCGCGCAGCTTCTGTTCCAGCGTGGCGCGCATCTCGCCGATGCGCAGTTCGTTGCGCTGGGTCAGCTCCTGCAGGCGCTGCGACAGCGACTCGGCGTGGCGCTGCTGCTGTTCGGCGACCTCGATACGGAAGCGGTGCGCGTCCTCGATGGCCGCGGTGCGCGCTTTGAGTGCGTCGTCGACCAGTGCCTCGCGCAGTACGTCCAGGCGTGCGTCGGTACGGGTGCTGAGCTCGGTCAGGCGGGTGTCGGTGCGGCCGGTGAAATCGGTCAGGCGCGCGCCGAAGCCTTCGATGCGCTGCGCCTGCTGCGTGGACAGGCTGTCCAGCTGCTCGCGCAGTTCGCCGCGGCCGCCGCGCTGTTCGTCGCGCAGCGTCGCTTCCAGCCGTTCGCGCAGATCGGCCAGCGCGGCCTCCGGCTTGCGCAGCAGCAGCAAGACCAGCAGGACGATCGCCACGGCAACGGCGACCAGCAGCAACAGCAGCAACACGGAGGACTCAGGCATGGCGCCAGTGTAGCGGCCCGCGTCACGGGGGTTGAGATTGGCGGCGATCGCGACTCGCGCTGGCCGGGATGGCCTGTGGGACGGCGGCCGCCTGCCAGTGGGCGGTGGGCGGTGGGCGGTGGGCGGTGGGCGGTGGGCGGTGGGCGGTGGGCGGTGGCCAGTGGGCGGTGGGCGGTGGGCGATGCGCGGTCGGCATCCGGTTGCAGGCCGTGGCGACGCCGCCGGCGCTGGCAAGGAGTATCGTCGGCACATCCACCCACCCTGGAGGAAGCCCGCCATGACCCACACGGGAAGCTGTCACTGCGGGCAGGTGAAGTTCGAGGTCGATGGTGACATCGCCGGTGCTCTCGCGTGCAACTGCTCGATCTGCCAGCGCAAGGGCTCGCTGCTGTGGTTCGTGCCGCGCGCGCAGCTGCGGGTCACCGCCGGCGAGGACGCGCTGGCGACCTACACCTTCAACAGGCACGTGATCCGGCACCGCTTCTGCCCGACCTGCGGCATCCACCCGTTCGCCGAGGCCACCGACCCCAAGGGCAACGCGATGGCCGCGATCAACATCCGCTGCCTGGAGGACATCGACCTCGAGGCCATCCCGGTGCAGCACTACGACGGGCGTTCGAAGTAGCCGAATTCGATACTGCGCCGGGTTCCCGCACGGTGTCGACACGCGACCCGTGCGGGCGGGTGACGGGGCTGATCAGTCCAGCACGCGGCAGAACACCGCCTTCAGGTAGCGCGACTCCGGCACCTGTGCCAGCCACGGGTGGTCGGCGCCGGCGCCGGCCACCTTCAGCACCTGCACCGTGCGCCCGGAATAGAACGCGGCGCGGCGCAGCATGTCGAGGAACTGGTCCTCGCTGACCAGCCCGGTGCACGAGAACGTGGCGAACAGACCACCGGGCTTGACCACGCTCAGCGCCAGCTTGTTCATGTCCAGGTACTTCTTCAGCGCCGGGATCACCTGCTCGCGGTCGCGGGTCATCTTGGCCGGGTCGAGGATGACCACGTCGAAAAAGTCGCCGCGGTTCCCCGCATCGCGCAGCCACGGGAAGATGTCGGCCTGCACGAACTTCACCTGCGCGCCGTTGAGCTTGGCGTTGCCGCGCGCGATGTCGATCACGTCCTGGTCGATGTCGATCCCGACCACTTCTTCCGCACCGCCCTTGGCCTTGGCGTACACGCCGAAGCCGCCGGTGTTGCAGCACAGGTCGAGCACGCGCTTGCCCGCCACCTGGCGCGACAGCCATTCGCGGTTCTCGCGCTGGTCGGCGAAGAACCCGGTCTTGTGCGCGCCCGCCGGGTCGGCGCGGAATTTCACCCCGTACTCGGTGATGGTCGCCGGCGGCACCGGATCGCTGCCACGGTAGTCGAACGACTCCTGCTTCTGCACGTGCTCCTCGGCGAAGCTGTAGAAGCGGCAGCCGGGGAACTGCGCGCGCAACGCGTCGAAGATCCACTCGCGGTGGCGGAACATCCCGGCGCTGAAGAACTCCACCACCAGCAGATCGCCGTAGCGGTCCACCACCAGCCCGGACAGGCCGTCGCCCTCGCTGTGCACCACGCGCCAGGCGTCGGTGACCTCGTCCAGGCGCAGCACGTCGCGGCGCAGCGACACCGCCTCGGCGATCCTGCGCGCGAACCACGCCGCATCGACCGGGATGTTGCGGTCGGTCTCGAGGATGCGCACGGCGATGCGTGAGTGGCCGTTGTAGAAACCGCGGCCGATCCAGTCGCCGTCCACGCCCAGCACGTCGACGATGGCGCCGGGTTTGGGGCGCTGCGCGGGCTTGTCGACCAGGCGCTGGAAAATCCACGGATGGGTGGATTTCCACGCGTTCTTGAGGCGGACGGTGGGGATCTCGGTGCTGGGGTCGCGGTTCATCCGCCCATTGTACCGACCCGCCGTCGCCTTCATTGCCGCGCAACGGGTGGTGCTCTAAGCTATGCGTTCGAAGGGGAGTAGCTCCCTCACGCCGCGACCGTCATTCCGAGCCTAGCCCAAGGCAACCGCTCCGGTCCGTCGGCAACCCGCCTGGCAGCGCCCCGTGCGTGCCGTTTCAGGTCCGGGTTGCGAGCAAGACCTTCGCCGTCCACGGCGAAGGTGCGTCCATCCGTCCTCCGCCGTGGCCCCGAGCCACTCCCGAGGACCTTGCATGACCACCATCGGTACCCCCCTGCTGTGGGGCGTGTTCGCCGCCACGATTGTCATTGCGTTGCTGATCGACCTGGTGCTGATGCGCCACGGCGGCCCGCACCGCGTCACCTTCCGCGAAGCGTTGCTGTGGAGCATCGGCTGGGTGGCGCTGGCGCTGCTGTTCAACCTTGGGCTGTGGTGGTACGTCAGCGACCAGGCCGGCGCGGCCGAGGGCCAGCGCGTGGCACTGGAGTTCCTCACCGGCTACCTGGTGGAGAAGTCGCTGGCGGTCGACAACATCTTCGTGTTCCTGATGCTGTTCACCTACTTCGCGGTACCGGAGGAACAACGGCAGAAGGTGCTGGTGATCGGCGTGCTGGGCGCGATCGTGCTGCGCGCGCTGATGATCTTTGCCGGCGCGGTGCTGCTGGCGAAGTTCCACTGGATCCTCTACGTGTTCGGCGTGTTCCTGCTGGCGACCGGGGTGAAGATGCTGTGGTTCGCGGGCAAGGAACCGGACCTGGCGCGCAACCCGGTGCTGCGCTGGATGCGCAGCCACCTGCCGCTGACCGATGACTACCGCGGCAACCGCCTGGCGGTACGCGAGGCCGGCGTGCTGCGCTTCACCCCGCTGTTCCTGGTGGTGGTGCTGATCGGCATCACCGACGTGATCTTCGCGGTGGACTCGATCCCGGCGATCTTCGCCATCACCACCGACCCGTTCATCGTGCTGACCTCCAACGTGTTCGCGGTACTGGGCCTGCGCGCGATGTTCTTCCTGCTGGCGGGCATGGCCGACCGCTTCCACCTGCTGCCGTACGGGCTGGCGCTGGTGCTGATGTTCATCGGCAGCAAGATGCTGCTGGTGGACGTGGTGAAGATTCCGCTGCCGGTATCGCTGGGCGTGGTGGTGGCGGTGATCGGGGCGACGGTGGCGTTCAGCCTGCGGTTCCCGCCGCGGACGCCGCCGGGCGACGGCCGCGGCGGCACCAAACCACTGGAGCCGCGGTCTGGACACTGACCGCGGCACCGATGCGGCCGGCAGGGTGGACTTGCAAATCGCGGCGGTGGCGCCACGTCTGGAACATGCACCTGCCCACGCCCGAACATCCGCTCGACAGCCCCGCGCAGCGCAACGCCGACCGTCGGCGCCTGCTGCGCGCGCTCAACGCCAGCCTGGCCTTCGTCCTGCTGCTGGCCGCCGTGTTCGCCGCGCAGGGCCAGTTCGACACTGCAGCGTGGACGGTTACGCCAGGCTCGACGGCGGGCCTGCTGGGACTGCTCACCGCGCCCCTGCTGCACGGCTCGGTGGAGCATCTGGCGGCCAATGCCATCTCGTTGCTGCTGCTGGGCACGCTGGCTGGCGCGGTATATCCGCGTGCCACGCTGCGCGCGGTGCCGCTGTTGTGGCTCGGCTCGGGGTTCGGCGCATGGCTGCTCGGCGATCCCGGCTCGCACCACCTCGGTGCCAGCGGCCTGACCCACGGGCTGATGTTCCTGGTGTTCGTGCTGGGCGTGCTGCGCCGCGACCGGCCGTCGATCGCCGCGGCGATGATCGCATTCCTGTTGTACGGCGGCATGCTGCTGACGGTGCTGCCGCGCGAAGTCGGCGTGTCGTGGCAGTCGCACCTGGGCGGCGCGGTGGCTGGCGTACTGGCGGCATGGCTGTGGCGCCGTCGCGATCCGCTGCCGGTACGCAAACGCTACAGCTGGGAGGATGAGGACGAAGCGCAGGCGGCGGCCGACGCCGCCACACGTGATGCGCTGGAACCGCCCTCGCCAAATGGCGTACCGGTGATCTGGCAGCGCCCGGACGCGACGGATGAGCGCGGCGTGGTACTGGAGTTCCGGCCGCGCGGACGGGGACGATAGTCGTCGGGCCCCTGTCGCTGTTGCCGATGCCATGCCGCACGCCACGCTGATGCGCGCCAGCGCCGGCATCGTCATTGCCGTGGCGGTGCTGCTTGCGGCCTGCCAGCGTCCGGATGACGGCAGCCGCGCGGCGCAGGCCCGGATCAAGGCTGATGTAGGCCAGTTGGCCGACGACCGCATGGAAGGGCGCCGGGCGGGCGCGCGTGGACATGAGCGCGCCGCCGCCTATGTGGCCGCTCGGTTCGCCCAGATCGGCCTGCAGCCAGCCGGCGACGCGGAGGGCTACCTGCAGTCGGTTCCGCTGCTGCGGGCCGTTCGCGAACGGCAGGGCGCCGCGCTGGTGCTGCACCGCGACGGCCGGGATGACACTTTCGTTTTTGCCGGTGAGTACCTGCCGGCGCCGGACTTCAATCGAACCCGCAGCGCCCTGACGGCGCCGGCGGTGTTCGTCGGCCAGGCGGTTCAGGACCCCGGGTCCGGCCATGACGATTTCGCCGGCCTGGACCTGCACGGCCGGATCGCGGTGGTGCTCAACGGCGCGCCCGGTGGCATGGAACACGATGCGCGTGCGTACCACGGCTCGCTACAGCGCAAGCTGGCGCTGCTGAAGGCACACGGGGCAGTCGGCGCGGTACTGGTCAACACGCGCGGCGACGAAGCGCAGCGGCCGTGGGCGCGGGTGGCCGCGGACTGGCGGCAGCCGGTGTTGCGGCTGCGCTGCACAGACTCCGCGTGCGGAGGCGATGGCGCGGCGATCGACGCATTTCCCGAGCTGCGCGCGGTGGCCAGCGTCAGCGCGGCGGCCGCGCCACGGCTGTTTGCCGGCAGCGGTCGCGCGTATGGGGACCTGCTGGATGCCGCCGACGCAGGTACCCTGCGCGGCTTCGCCCTGCCCGGCACGATGACGCTGGCCACGCACACCCGCATCATGTCCCTGGCGTCGCCCAACGTGGTGGGGCGGCTGCCCGGCCGGGGGCCACTGGCGGCCGGGCACGTCGTGGTCACTGCGCACCTTGACCACATCGGTATCGGTACACCGGTACGTGGCGATGCGATCCACAACGGCGCGCTGGACAACGCGCTGGGCGTGGCGGTGATGCTCGAGAGTGCCCATGCCCTGGCCAGCACGCCATCCGAGGGGCGCTCGCTGCTGTTCGTGGCCACCACGGCCGAGGAGTCGGGGCTGCTGGGCGCGGAGTGGCTGGTCCGCCATCCGCCGGTGCCACGCGCGGCGCTGGTCGCCAACCTCAACCTGGACATGCCGTTGCTGCTGGCCCCGAGCAACGACGTGGTGGCGATCGGCAGCGGCCACTCGACGTTGCAGGCGGTGGTCGCGGCGGCCGCGCGCGACATCGGCGTGGACGTGTCACCGGATCCCGCCCCCGAGCAGAGCATGTTCGAGCGCAGCGACCAGTACCCGTTCGTCCGTGCCGGCATTCCCGCGGTGTACCTGGCAGGCGGCATCAAGGGTGCCGGATGGGGCGATGATCCGGCGGGTGCCGCGCGCACGTTCATGCGCGAGCGTTACCACCGCCCCGGCGACGACGCCTCGCAGCCGATCCAGTATGCCGACGCGGCGCGGCTGTCCCGGCTGGTGTCGCGCATCGCCACGCGCGTCGCACAAGCGTCACCGCCGCCGCGCTGGAATGATGGCGACTTCTTCGGCGAGCGGTTCGGACGGAGCGGCAACCACGATCCCGCGGCTTCGCGCGACAGTGGGTCCGACATGGCATCCAGTGCCCGTTCCACCCACGATGACACCCCGCGCGCCCCGCCTTTGCGCTGACACCGGGCACGACGACCTTCACCCCACGTTCGGCACAGGCATCCACCGGCCGATTACCGCTACCGTAGCCACCGCTACCTTTCGACAGAGGACGTTCCCATGACCCGTTGGTATTTCCACACCGGCAACGACAGCAGCCGCATCGGTCCCTTGGATGACGCGACCGCACGCGAGCACGCGCAGCGCAACCCGTCGGCGTTCTGCTGGCGCGAGGGCTTCAGCGAATGGAGACCGGTGCGCGACGTGGCCGAACTCGGTAGCGCGCCGCCGGATCTGCCCGAACACCTGCCGCCGCCGGCCGCGCGCAGCAGCGGCGCCAGCCGCCGCAGCGACGACATCGACTACCGCATCGTCGGCAACGACATGCCCTTCGTCGAGGTCGAGCTGGACCCGGGCGAAAGCGCGATCGCCGAGGCCGGCGCGCTGATGTACAAGGACGCCAGCGTGCAGATGGACACGGTGTTCGGCGACGGTTCGCACAGCGGCCAGGGCGGCGGCTTCATGGACAAGCTGTTCTCCGCGGGCAAGCGCGTGCTGACCGGCGAGAGCCTGTTCACCACGATGTTCACCCACACCGGCAGCGGCAAGGCGCACGTGGCGTTCGCCGCGCCCTACCCGGGCACGGTGCTGGCGATGAAGCTGGACGAGCACGGCGGCCGCCTGATCTGCCAGAAGGACAGTTTCCTGGCCGGTGCGCGCGGCGTGTCGGTCGGCATCCACCTGCAGCGCAAGATCCTGACCGGCCTGTTCGGCGGCGAGGGCTTCATCATGCAGAAGCTGGAAGGCGACGGCTGGGTGTTCGTGCACGCCGGGGGCACCCTGGTCGAGCGCGAGCTCAAGGCCGGTGAGCGCCTGGACGTCGACACCGGCTGCGTGGTGGCCTACCACGACAGCGTGCAGATGGACGTGCGGGCGGTCGGCGGCATCAAGAGCATGCTGTTTGGCGGCGAAGGCGTGTTCCTGGCCACGCTGACCGGGCCGGGCAAGGTGTGGCTGCAGTCGCTGCCGTTCTCGCGCATGGCCGGGCGCATGCTCGCGGCCGCGCCGCAGGGCGGCGGGCAGAATCGCGGCGAAGGCTCGGTGCTGGGCGGGTTGGGGCGGATCCTGGATGGCGACAACAGCTTCTGAAGCTTGCCGTCCGCGGGCATCGGTACACTCACACCGGCTCCTGCCCATCCGCGCCGACGTGTGTTGGTCCCCGAACGCGCCTGATGGCCGGCGGCCGACAGTTCCGCAACGCTGGTTGCGATGGGTTGGGCCTGGGGCGGCTAAGCTGTCGCCCCGTCTTCCGCTGACCGCATTGCACCCATGATCCGCGTCTTCCGCCTGCGACCGCTGCTGCTCCTGTCCTTCGCATTGCTGCTGGGCGCCTGTGGTGGCGGCAACGTCAAGCCGACCGCGACCGCCGCCACGCCGGTGGCACCGGTGCGCGTCGCGCCGGTAAAGGTGGGCATTGCCCTGGGCGGCGGCGCGGCCAAGGGCTTCGCCCACATCGGCGTGATCAAGATGCTGGAAGCCAACGGCATCCAGCCGGTGGTGGTGTCCGGCACCAGCGCCGGCAGCGTGGTCGGCGCGCTGTATGCCAGCGGCATGGACGCGTTCCAGATGCAGAAGGTCGCCTTCGCGCTGGACGAGGACAAGATCCGTGACGTCAGCCTGTTCTCCGGCGGCGTGATCAAGGGCCAGAAGCTGCAGGATTACGTCAACGAGCTGGTCGCGCAGCGCAAACTGGAGGCGATGAAGCGGCCGCTGGCGGTGGTCGCTACCCGATTGGAAGACGGCAAGCGCACGGTGTTCGTGCGCGGCAACACCGGGCAGGCGGTGCGCGCCTCCAGTTCGATCCCGGGCGTGTTCGAAGCGGTGAAGATCGGCGACAGCACCTATGTCGACGGCGGCGTGGTCAGCCCGGTGCCGGTGGACGCCGCGCGCGAACTGGGCGCGGACTTCGTCATCGCCGTGGACATTTCCAGCAAGGCCGACGGCAAGGCGCCGGGCAGCCTGCTGGGCAACATCAACCAGTCGATCACCATCATGGGCCAGAAGCTGGGCGCGCTGGAACTGCAGCGTGCCGACATCGTGCTGCGCCCCAAGGTGTTGGACATCGGCGCGGCGGACTTCGCGCAGAAGAACACCGCGATCCTGGAAGGCGAGCGCGCCGCGCTGGCGGCGATGCCGCGAATCAAGGCGAAGATCGCCCAGCTGCAGCAGGCGCGCCTCGCCGCCGCACGAGAGAAGGTGCGGGTGCAGGCGGTGCAGGACGCCGCCAGGGCGCAGGCCGAATGCGAGGCACGGCAGGGCACGGTGGACAAGCTGCTGCGGCGTGAGGACTGCACGGCGCTGGCGCGGTAACCGCCCCCGCCACTCCTGGTATCGACATCGATCGGCGCTGACCCAACCGCGGGGAGCCCTGGAGAATCGCGTGGGTTCATGGAACGGCCGCGCATTTCGGCCATCTTGTTGCGGGCTTGTGACCGGTCTCAACGCGGCAGCGGCAACCCCCGGAACGCCTTGACCGTGCGCAGCACGAAGCTCGAATTGACGTCCGCCACGCCGGCCTGGTTGAGCAGGCGGTCGAGCAGGAAGCGCGAGAAGTGGTCCAGGTCCTGCACCACCACGTGCAGCAGGTAGTCCATGTCGCCGGTCAGCGCGTGGCAGGCCACCACTTCGTCCCACTGGTCGACGAAGGCGGCGAAATCGCCGACCGCGGCGCGATCGTGGCGGCCCAGCTGCACCCGGACGAACGCCTGCAGGCCCAGCCCCAACCGTTCCGGGATGACCTCGGCGCGGTAGCCGCCGATCACCCCCTCACGCTCCAGCCGCTGCACCCGGCGCAGGGTGGCCGATGGCGAGAGGTGCACGCGCTCCGCCAGTTCGGCGTTGCTAAGACGGCCGTTGCGTTGCAGTTCGGTCAGCAGCAGCAAGTCGGTGCGGTCGAGATCGATGGCAGGCATGTTGGTGCGCGTTCAGGAGAGGCAGCGCAATGATTGTGCGCGTCTATCCTTAGTACTGCAATTTTTCACTCTTTTATCGACCTGACACGCATCAACTAGCAACCCGATTGCGCCCCCGCCACGCTAGCCTGAAGGACTGGCGGTATACCAGCCGCGCGGCACCCTTCGAGGACGCTGCGGAGGCCGGCCACGGCGCCCGCGTTCACGGTAGGCCGTTCGACCCGCGGATGGCTTGCCCACCTGCCGCCCAACTGTCCGCCTCTCTTTTTCGCCGAGCTCCCCATGACCCCTGCCACCCCCAACCGCGTCGAACACCAGCTCACCGACAAGGGCTACGTGCCGGTGTACACCACCGCGGTGGTGGAGCAGCCATGGGCAAGCTATTCGCAGGCCGACCACGACGTGTGGAAGGCCCTGTTCGCGCGCCAGCAGCAGATCCTGGTCGGCCGCGCCAGCGACGAGTTCCTGCGCCAGCAGCGGGCGATGGGCATGACTCCGGATCGGATCCCCAGGTTCGACGAGCTCAACAAGGTGCTGCGCGCCGCCACCGGCTGGGAACTGATCGGCGTGGAAGGCCTGCTGCCCGAACTCACCTTCTTCGAACACCTGGCCAACCGTCGCTTCCCGGTGACGTGGTGGATCCGCAAGCCCGAGCAACTGGACTACCTCAGCGAGCCGGACCTGTTCCACGACCTGTTCGGGCACGTGCCGCTGCTGATGAACCCGGTGTTTGCCGATTACATGGCCGCCTACGGCCGTGGCGGGGTCAAGGCGCACGCCATCGGCCCGGAGGCGCTGGTCAACCTGACCCGGCTGTACTGGTACACGGTGGAGTTCGGCCTGATCAAACAGGACGATGGCCTGCGCATCTACGGCAGCGGCATCGTGTCGTCGAAGGGCGAATCGATCCACTGCCTGGAAAGCGCCGCGCCCAATCGCATCGGCTTCGACCTGGAGCGGATCATGCGCACCCGCTACCGCATCGACACCTACCAGAAGACCTACTTCGTCATCGAAAGCTATGAGCAGTTGATGGATGCCACGCGCCCGGACTTCACCCCGATCTACGCCAGGCTGGCGCAGCAGGAGTCGATTCCGGCCGGCAGCGTGCTGGACACCGACACGGTGTTCAACCGTGGCACCGGCGAGGGCTGGCTCAACGACGGCGACGTGTGAGCCACGTCGCGCGGTGCGGCGGCGGCGCACGGCGCGCGCACCGCGCGGCCGTGGCGGTCGATCGCTTCCCAGCGGTCGTTGGTGTCCACCCCCAGGCCCAGCGGATCGGCACTGAGCAGGCCGGATTCGCGCAGGCTGGCCATCAACGGATGGGTCGTGCGGGCGAAGTCGGTGTCCAGTCCGGTGGCGCGCACCAGCACGTCGTAGCGCGCATTGCGGATGGCGCTGCTGCCGCGTTCCAGCAGCGAGACCTCGACCCCGGCTTCGCCGCGGCGCGCGCGCACCAGCCGCCCGGCCAGCAGCTGCAACTGGCCACTGGCGCGCAGTGCGTCCAGATCCTCGGCCACGGCCGGCGCCAGCCTGTGCCGCGCGACCTCCCAGTGCGGACGCAGGTGCCGCAGGAACCGGCGGCGCTGCGTCTCCGGCAAGTGGCGCCAGAAATCCTGCAGGTAGGGGCGCAGCGCATCCACCAGTCCGCGCCAGTCCGGCACGATCGGCGCCAGCGCGCGCAGGCTGCGCAGCACGCCGCGCAGGTCGTGGCGGTTGAGTGCGTGCAGCACGCCCGGCGGCAGCGCGATCGGCTCGCCACGTTCCGCGGTGTGCGCATGCGGCCACAGGCCGTGGCGCGACAGCACGGTGATCGGACCGCGGTGGCGACGGCGCCGCAGGGTGGCGGCCACGTCGGCCATGGTCAGCCCACTGCCGACCACCAGCACGGCCGCCTCCGCGGGGATCCGGTCGATCGCCCGCTCCTGCCACGGCCAGCCGATGTAGCCCGGATCCAGCGCCAGCCGCGGTCCAACCCCGGTCAGCGGCTGTGGTGGCAACGCGCCCACCGCAAGCACCACCGCATCGCTGAGGAAGGCACTGCCGTCGGCCAGGTGCACGCGGAACGCGCCGCGGCCCATGCGTTCCACCGCGATCGCCTCCTGTTCGATGCGCTCCAGCGCGGCCTCGGCCAGGTGCTCGGCCGACTGCAGCCGCGATTGCAGGTACTCGCCATACACCAGGCGTGGCAGGAACGCATCGCGCGCGCGCTCGCTCAAGTGCAGCCAGTCGGCAAACTCTCGCGGGTAGTCGCGCGTCGCACCCAGGTCACCTGCGCGCACGTTGAGCAGGTGCTCGATGCGTGCCTCGCCGTAGGCCACGCCGCGGCCGTAGGTCTCGGGCACGCCGACCAGGCTGATCGCCACGCCGGCGGTCGCGCGGCGAGCCAGTTCGATGGCGAGGACGCTGCCGGTGAATCCGGCGCCGATGATGGTGATGCGCATGCCGGCTCCCGCCGTCTGAGGGTGGAGGCATTAAAGCGAGCCGCGCGGCGCTTGCGGGTAAAACCGGGGTTACGCGTTGAGAACGGTTGTGCACATGCTCATCGCGGCACGGCATGAGTGGCGTGGGCGGTGGCTCCACCCCGCCTGGCCACGGCACGCGGCGGCAGGCGATGGCGACGGTCCAGCCACACCTTCGCCACCGCCGCCGCCGCCAATGGACCGAACCAGGCGGCGTAATACAGCCCGCTCGCGCCGACCGACGGCAGCAGCTTCGGCAGGCCGATGATCAGGAAGGCGATGTGCGTGGCCACGGCATTGCCGAGCATGGCGGTGTAGTGCTCGGTGCGCCACCACAGCGGGTGCCGGGCCAGCTGCGCGCGACGCAGGCGCTTGCGCAGCATGTCCACACCCACCGCCAGGCCGACGATCGAGAACCCGACCAGCAACGGCGCCTCCTTCTGCAGACCCAGGGCCAATACGCCCGCGCCCGCGAGGAAACTGGCCGCGCCCAGCGACACGTACACCGGACCGGTGTAGCGCGCCACGTCCGACTTGTCGCGCACCGCGCGCCATGAACTCCAGACCGCGGCGGCAGTGATCAGCAGCAGGTAGCCCAGGAACGACGATGCGACCACGTGGCCCTGCAGCGCCTTGCCCAGCGCCATCGCCGCGCCGGTCAGCAGGATGCCGGTCATCGCCAGCAGGTAGACTTGGCCGACCCGGCGGTGCAACGGGCTCCCTTTGCGCAGGAACGCGGCGGCCCAGAACGCGCCAAGTGCAACCGCGCCGATGCACGCGTGCACCGTGGCGATGGCGGGATAGGCGGCAAGCAGGGTTGCGGTCACCGACATGGCACGACTCCGGGTTGGGGTGCGCACAGGCTGCGTGCCGACGTGGTGACAACCCAGTTCCCGAAGTCACCGAGGCGGGGTGCCGGAAGTCACTTTCTTCTCCACAGCCATTGCCGCCCGGTCGCGGGCGTCGCAGCATGCGCCCATGTCGCCACTTCTTCGCCATTTCCTGCAGCCGCTGAACCTGGCCGGCCTGTTCACCCTGGTTGCGGTCGGCATGACCCTGCGTTGGCTGCCGGCCGAGCGGCAGGCCCCGGCGATGGCGTTGCTGGTGCTGTTCGGCGTGGTTCTGGTGTGGCGCGAGCTGGCCGAGCACGCCCGGCCGCGGCTGGCGCAATGCCTGCTATGGCTGATGCCACCGCTGGCGCTGGCGCTGCTGGCACTGGCGCCACGCCTGGGCACGCCGCAGATCCTGCTGGTGGTGTGGGTCGGTCTGGCCGCCTACCTGCTGCCGGCGCGCATGGTGCTGCTCGCCACGCTGGTGGCCAACACGTTCGCCTACCTGCTGATCCGCCAAGGTGGCCACGAGGCACCCTTCGTGATGGTGATGTTGTATGTCGCCTTCCAGGCCTTCGCGGCGCTGACCTCCCATTACGCCTGCACTGCCGAACGCGCGCGCGACAGCCTGGCGCGGGTCAATGCCGACCTGCTCGCCACCCGCGTGCTGCTGGCCGACAGCGCACGCGACAGCGAGCGATTGCGGGTGGCACGCGAACTGCACGACGTCGCCGGCCACAAGCTCACCGCACTGACCCTCAACCTGCGTGCAATCGCCGCCGAGCCGGCGTTCGCCGGCCGCCGCGAGCTGGCCGTGGCCCAACAGATGGCCGGCGAGCTGATGGGCGACCTGCGCAACGTGGTGCAGCAACTGCGCGACAGCCGGGGACTCGACCTCGCCACCGCCTTGCGCGCGCTTGCCGCGCCGTTGCCGCGGCCGGCGCTGCAGCTGGCGATCGACGACGACGTGCGCATCACCGATGCCCATGTCGCCGATACCGTGCTGCGCGTGGTGCAGGAAGCACTGACCAACAGCGTGCGCCACGGCGACGCCAAGACCTTGCACGTGCACCTGCAGCGCGATGGCGGCCGCATCCGGGTGAGCGCGGAGGACGACGGCCGCGTGCAGGCACCGCTGCGCGAGGGCAACGGCCTGGCCGGCATGCGCGAGCGCGTCGAGGCGGTCGGCGGCGCGCTGGCCCTGTCGACCTCGGCGCGCGGCGCACTGCGCATCGACGCGAGCGTGCCGGCGTGAACGCGGCCACAACCGGGGACATGGGCGGTGGCGCAGGCGTGCGCATCGCCTTGGCCGACGACCAGGCGTTGGTCCGCGCCGGGCTGCGCGCGCTGCTTGAACGCCAGGGCATCGCCATCGCCCTCGAGGCCGAGGACGGCGCGTCATTGCTCGACGGCCTGGCGCAGACCCCGGTCGACGTGGTGCTCAGCGACATCCGCATGCCCGGCACCGACGGCATCGACGCGCTGCAGCAATTGCGGGCGCGCGGCGACACCACGCCGGTGCTGCTGCTCACCACCTTCGACGACAGCGAGCTGCTACTGCGCGCCACCGAAGCCGGCGCCCAGGGCTTCCTGTTGAAGGACGCCGCGCCGGAGGACCTGCGCGATGCGATCGTGCGCATCGCCGCGGGCGATACCCTGCTGCAACCGGTCAGCACCGAACCGGTGCGCGCACGCTACCAGTACCACGCCGCCGATGCGCCACGGGAGCGCTTCAGCGAGCGCGAAGTGGCGGTCCTGCGCCTGCTCGCCGGCGGCTACTCCAACAAGGAGATCGCGCGCGCACTGTTCCTGGCCGAAGGCACGGTCAAGAATTACGTCTCCACCATCCTCGACAAGCTCGACACCCGCGACCGCACCCGCGCGGTGCTGAAGGCGATCACGCTGCGGGTGATCTGAACCGCGCATCGGCAAGCACCGCCGTACTCCACGGACTAGAATGGACGTCCGTACCGCGCCCTCGGATTGCCGCATTGACGCCGTTTCGCTTCTGACCGTCCTCACCGGCCGCGCCGTCCCGTTCACCCGGCCGGGCAGCGCCAGCGCCATCGCCAAGCAACCGCGCACCGAACGGATCGAGGTTCACGCCGAAGGCCTGCACGGTGACGAACAGGGCGATCGCCGCGTCCATGGAGGCCCCGACAAGGCCGTCCACCACTACCCGCTTGACCACTATCCGCCCTGGCGCGACGAACTCGGCGCGCACCCGCTGCTGCGGGCCGCCGGTGCCTTTGGCGAGAACCTGTCCACGCTCGGCATGACCGAGCAAAACGTGTGTCTGGGCGACCGCTTCGCGGTGGGCAGCGCGATGCTGGAAGTCAGCCAGGGCCGCATGCCGTGCTGGAAGCTCAACGACCGCTTCGGCGTGCCCCGCATGGC
Source organism: Aerolutibacter ruishenii (assembly GCF_007830115.1). Classification (GTDB taxonomy): domain Bacteria; phylum Pseudomonadota; class Gammaproteobacteria; order Xanthomonadales; family Xanthomonadaceae; genus Aerolutibacter; species Aerolutibacter ruishenii. The sequence goes on from NZ_VLKP01000002.1 coordinate 166,260, forward strand.
CCGCCGCGTGCAGGACACCGGCCGCACCGGCTGGTACTACCGCGTGCTGCAGCCGGGCGCGCTGTGCTTGGGCGACAGCCTCGCCCTGCTGGAACGCCCGCACCCCGCGTGGCCGCTGGCGCGCCTGTCCGCCTTGCTGTTCCAGCGCGTGCTCGATTTCGATGAGTTGCGCGCGGCACAGGCGCTGCCGTTGGTGCCATCGTGGCGCAGGCTGATCGACACCCGCCTGGCCCGTGGCGAGCGCGAGGACTGGAGCCGGCGCATCGATGGACCAGACTCCACGACCCCTGTCGAAGCCCTGCCAGTCCCGTTCAACGGTGTTGTGCCGGCTGCGGGCGACGCCCACGACGGCTGAGGCGCCGTAATGGCGCGCGCACCGCGCCGCTTGCACAAACCTGCACGCACGCTGAGCCGTCATCGCGCCATCGCCGTGCTGTCATTCTCGCGCGCCACCCTGTGCACCCGTTGCTCACAGCGGAATCGGCACCATGGCGCGCTACCCCAATCGGACCCTGGCCACGCCCAGTCCCCAAGCGATGCACGATAGCCCCGACCTGCACGATGCGCTGACGCGCACCGACGCCACCCTCAGCGAGGTGATCCGCCGTGCCGGCCGTGGCCTGGAACCCGAGCTGGAACGCGAGCTCGACGCCCACCTGCGCGGCCTGCGCGCGGTCCTGCCCGACGCCGATGTCGACGCCGCCGAGGCCACCATCGAAGCCGCCAAACGCGTGGCCGACTCCGCCGAACCCGAAGCCCCGCTGCTGATGCTGGCCATGGCCCGCGAGCAATTGACCCACGTGGTCCACCGTCGCGCCCGGTCCCGCCGCCGCCGCGCAGCGGCCTGACACCAGACCTCCCACACCCTCTCATCAGGTCTTGGGGTGCCGGGCGCGTTGTGGAAAAGCCGGCCAAGGATGGCCGGCGGCGCGACTCCGCGCAGGACTGCGCGTACGGGGCGCTGCAGCAACGCGCCCGGCACCCCAAGGCCGTGCGACCAAGCATTCCCCACCCACATCGGCGAAAATGGCGGCTTCGCGTCCACCCGTGCCCGCCATGACCCAGCCCAGCAGCCCCGTCTCCCTCACCCGCTTCCTGATCGAGGAGGAGCGCGCCGACCACATCAGCGCAGACCTGCGCCTGCTGATCGAAGTGGTCGCGCGCGCCTGCAAGACCATCTCCATCGCCGTGGGCAAGGGCGCACTGGGCGGCGTGCTGGGCGACGCCGGCACCGGAAACATCCAGGGCGAAGCACAGAAGAAACTCGACGTGATCGCCAACGACGTGCTGCTCGAGGCCAACGCCTGGGGCGGCCACCTCGCCGGCCTGGCGTCCGAGGAGATGGACCACAGCATGCCCATCCCCGACGTGTACCCGCGCGGCAACTACCTGCTGCTGTTCGATCCGCTGGACGGCTCGTCCAACATCGACGTCAACGTCTCGGTCGGCACCATCTTCTCGGTGCTGCGCTGTCCCGAGGGCGTGACCACGCCGGCCGACGAACACTACCTGCAGCCGGGCACCGCGCAGGTCGCGGCCGGCTACTGCGTGTACGGTCCGCAGACCACGCTGGTACTGACCGTCGGCCACGGCACCCACGCCTTCACCCTCGATCGCGAGGTTGGCAGCTTCGTGCTGACCACGCGCGGCATCCGGATTCCGGAAGAGACCAGGGAATTCGCGGTCAACGCCTCCAACCAGCGCTTCTGGGAGCCGCCGATGCAGCGTTACGTCGGCGACATGCTGCTGGGCAATCAAGGCACCCGCGGCAAGGACTTCAACATGCGCTGGATCGCGTCGATGGTGGCCGACGTGCACCGCATCATGACCCGCGGCGGCATCTTCAGCTATCCGCTGGACAGCAAGTGCGCGCCCAAGGGCGGCAAACTGCGGCTGATGTACGAAGCCAACCCGATGAGCTTCCTGGTGGAACAGGCCGGCGGCGCCGCCAGTACCGGCCGCCAGCGGATGATGGAGGTGCAGCCCAGCGGCCTGCACCAGCGCGTGCCGGTGTTCCTCGGCTCGAAGGCGGAAGTCGAGACCGCGGTGCGCTACCACGCCGAACACGACGCGGCGGGTTGATGACGGCACCCGCGGACTTCATCGAGGTCTATCCCGACGCACTCAGCCGCGAGCAGTGCGCGACGCTGCTGGCGCGCTTTGACGGCAGCAACGAGACCGCACCCGGGCGCGTCGGCGGCGGCGTACTGCCCGAGCTCAAGGACAGCCTCGACCTGACCCTGGCCGGCAAGCCCGCCTGGCGCGATGTCGAGAGCCTGCTCAACCAGGCCGTGTTCAACGCGCTGCTGGCCTACCTGCGCCGCTACCCCTACACCCTGATCGCGCCGCTGATGCTGGAAGTGGCGGGCGACGGCGGCAAGCGCCACCGGCTCACCGCCGAGCGCCTGGCGGCGATGGACGATGCCGCCCTGACCCCGATCGTGCAGGCCGTGCTGCGCCCCGGCGCGATCAACCTGCAGCGTTACACCGGCGGTCGCGGTGGCTACCCGTACTGGCACTGCGAGCTGTACCCGCGCGATCCGCGCGCTGACACCCTGCACCGCCACCTGCTATGGACGCTGTACCTCAACGACGAGTTCGAGGAAGGCGAGACCGAGTTCCTCTACCAGGGTCGCAAGATCACCCCGCGCACCGGTTCGCTGCTGATTGCGCCGGCGGGATTCACCCACACCCACCGCGGCAACCGCCCCCTGGGCGGCGACAAGGTCATCGCCACCAGCTGGATCCTGTTCCAGCGCGCCGAGCAGCTGTTCGGCGGGCAGTGACCATCCCGGCAGGCGCCGGATCGAAATGCGTCCGACGCGGATCGCGCGGGCCGACAACGGTCGCTGCGCCGCTTCCGGCGCCAGCACGCGCGCCGGTCAGCCGCCGGTGCGCGGGTGGTTGAGCACCAGCCAGTACAGCCCCACCTGCTTCACCGCCCAGACGAACTGCTCGAAGTCCACCGGCTTCTGGATGTAACTGTTTACCCCCAGCGCGTAGCTGGTCTCCACGTCGAACGGCTCGGCGCTGGTGGTCAGCACCACCACCGGCAGGGTTTTCGTCGCCTCGTTGGCGCGGATCGCCTGCAGCACCTCGCGGCCGTTGACCTTGGGCAGGTTGAGGTCCAGCAGCACGATCGATGGCAGTTCGGCCGGGTTGCGCCCGGCATGCGCGCCGCGCGCGAACAGGTAATCCAACGCCTCGGCGCCATCGGAAACCACGGTCAACGCGTTGGCGATCTTCGCCTCCCGGAACGCGATGCGGGTCAGCTCGACGTCGTCAGGATTGTCTTCGACCAGCAGGATTTCCTTGTGCATCATGCGTCTGCCCCCCGTGACGACGCGCCAGGCGCGCCGCTCATGTAACCGTGGCCGGCGCCACCGGCCATTCAAACGTGAAGACAGTACCGGTGCCCGGCACGGACTCGCCGCGCAGTTGGCCGCCGTGGCGCTCGGCGATGGCCTGCGCGATGGCCAGGCCAAGGCCATGGCCGGCGCCCTGCTCGGCCACGTGCAGGCGCTGGAACGGCTCGAACAGCTTGTGCGCATAGCGCATGTCGAAGCCGATGCCGTTGTCGCGCACCAGCAACTGCTGCCGGGTGCCATCGGTATTGGCGGAGACCTCGATGCGCGCGTTGGACACGCTGGCGGTGAACGCCCACGCGTTGTGCATCAGGTGCTGCACCAGCTGGCGCAGCAGGCGTTCGTCGCCAGTGACCTGCAACCCCGGCTGCACCGTCACCACCACCCGACGCTTCGGATCGCGATCGGCCAATTCGGCCGCCACCCATTCGACCAGCAGGCTCAGGTCGACGGCCGTGATATCCGGCTCGGCCCGTTGCGCTGCGGAAAGTTCGGACAGCGAGGCCATCAAGGCGCCCATGCGCGCGGACGCCACGCGGATCCGCGACAGGTAGTCGCGGCTGGTCTCGTCCATGCCATCGCCCGCGCGGCGCTCCAGCAGCGCCGCGAAGTTCTCGATCGCCCGCAACGGCGCGTACAGGTCATGCGCCAACGCATCGGCAAACGCCCGCTCACGCATGGCCGCGGCGGTCGGCGGCGACACGGGACTGCTCCCAGGGGGGGCTGACCCCTCTTCGGGAAGGCCGGATTGGCGGACGGAACTCGACATGGGCACTTCAGGTGGCGTACGTGGAGTTTAACCACTGCCGATGTGAGGGACGGGTGGACGCACCCTCACGCCGACTTCACGCACAATGGCTGGATGGACCTCCACCAGATCGTCTTCCTGCTGATTCTCGCCGGCTCGCTGTACCTGTTCATCAGCGAGCGGTTGCGGGTGGACGTCACCGCGATGCTGACCCTGCTGGCGCTGGTGGTCACCGGCGTGCTGGACTCCAAGTCCGCCCTGTCGGGCTTCGCCAGCGAACCGGCGATTATCGTCGCCGCGGTGTTCGTGATCTCCGGCGGGCTGGCCGCCACCGGCATCACCGAGAAGATCGGCCAGTGGGTGGAACGCGCCGCCGGCGCCAGCGAATCGCGGGCGATCGCGGTGACCATGCCGGTGGTGGCGGCGCTGTCGTCGTTCACCCACCACGTGATGGTCACCGCGATGATGCTGCCGATCCTGACCCGCCTGGCGCGGGCCAAGGGCCTGTCCGTCTCGCGGCTGCTGATGCCGATGTCGTTCGCCGCCTCGCTGGGCACCACCCTGACCCTGGTCAGCGCGCCGGCCTTCCTGCTGGCCGACAACCTCATCGAGCGCTCCGGCACCGAGGGCCTGGGCATCTTTTCCATCACCCCCATCGGCCTGACGCTGGTGGTGGTGGGCGTGGTGTACATGCTGCTGGCGCGCTGGCTGCTGCCCAAGCGTGCCGGGGACGCCGGCGATGACGGCTACCTGCGCCTGGATCGCTACCGCACCGAACTGCTGGTGGTGGAAGGCTCGCGCTGGAGCACGCGGCCACTGGCCGAATTGCAGAAGGCGCTCGGCGACAAGTTCCGCCTGATTGGCTGGCTGCGCGACGGCAAGGAGCGCGATGACCTGACCGCCAGCAGCCCGCTGATCAGTGGCGACGTGCTGCTGGTGGAGGCCTCGGCCGACGCGCTGGCCTCGCTGCATGACGACCCCGGGCTGGACCTCAACGCCCTGGCCCGCTTCGGCAACCGGATCACCGGCGAGGGCCAGCGGCAACTGGTGCAGGCGGTGGTAGCACCGGGCTCGGAGTTCATCGGCCGCTCCATCCGCGAACTCAACTTCGCCCGCCGTTTCCACACCGTGATCGCCGGGCTGTGGCGACGCGATGGTGACGTGGATTCGCGCCTGGCCGACGCGCGCCTGCGCGAAGGCGACCTGCTGGTGTTGTGGGGCCGGCCATCGCGCTTCACCGAGCTGGCCGCGCACCACGGCTTCCTGATGCTGGTGCCGTTCGCCGGCGAGGCCAAGCGCCGCGTGCGCGCGCCGCTGGCGCTGGCGGTGCTGGCGGCGACCGTGTTCGCCGCCGCCACCGAGCTGCTGCCGGCGGCGTTGGCGTTCCTGCTGGGCGCGGTGGCGATGGTCGCCACCCGCTGCGTGGACATCGAGCAGGCCTACCGCGAGATCGACGTGCGCATCTTCGTGATGATCGCCGGCGTCATCCCGCTGGGCATCGCCATGGAACGTACCGGGACCGCGGAACTGATGGCCGATGGCCTGCTGCACGTGGTCGCCGGCTGGCCCGCGTTGGCGGTGCTGCTGGTGATGTTCAGCGTGGCCGCGTTGCTCACGCAGATCCTGTCCGATGCGGCGACCACGGTATTACTGGGGCCGATCGCGGTGTCGCTGGCGCAATCGCTGGGACTGCCGGTGACTCCGTTCGTGGTGTGCACCGCACTGGGTGCGGTGGTCGCGTTCCTCACCCCGATCGGCCACCACGGCAACCTGCTGATCCTGGGACCTGGGCAGTACCGTTTCCATGACTTCCTGCGGATTGGCCTGCCGCTGACGGTGCTGATCGCGCTGGTGAGTGCGTGGATGGCGCAATGGTTGTGGCTGGACGGGCCGCTATTGCCCTTCTGAGGACCGCACGGCCTGCCCGGCCTACACCGGACCCCGTCGTCATCAGCGTCCCTGGCGACCTCGTTCCGGCGCGCCCCATCCCCCGTAAGGCGCCACCACGCCGTCCGGGGGCGCCGGGGGTTTGCGTGCATCGTCCATGCCGCTAGCCTAAGTCCCCGGGGCGGCGTGGACGCGACGCCCTCGCCCGCCGCCACCGAGCCCGTGATGCCGCCTTCGCCGCTCAACCTGTGGTCCTCGATCCTCGCCGTGCCCAACCTCGGGCTGTACCTGTGGCTGGGCTGGGCCGCCTACCTGCTCGGCCTGGGCAGCTGGATCATCCTGCAAAAGCGCGAACCGGCGGCTACGCTGAGCTGGCTCCTGAGCCTCGCTGCCCTGCCCTACATCGGCTTCGTCATCTACTACTTCCTCGGGCCGCAACGCATCCAGCGCCAGCGCCTGCGCCGCGTGCGCGCGCGCGCCACACTGCCGCCGCTTCCGCCGGACCTGAATCCGAGCCAGGACACCATCGAACTGGCGCGCATCGCCCAGTCCACCACCGGCCTGCCGCCCACCACCGCCACCGCCGCCGAGCTGCTGATCGACGGCGCGGCGAAGTTCGACGCGGTGCTGGCCGCCGTGGCGCAGGCGCGCGAGCACGTCCACCTGGAGTACTACATCTACCAGCCCGACCATATCGGTACCGCCCTGCGCGATGCGTTGGTGGAGCGCGCCCGGGCCGGGGTTCGCGTGCGCCTGCTGCTGGACGCGGTCGGCTCCGGCCGGACCAAGACGCGATTCCTGCAGCCGCTGGTCGACGCCGGCGGCGAGGTCGCGTGGTTCCATCCGATGCGGCTGCGCTGGTTCTGGCGGCGGCCGTGGCTGAACCTGCGCACCCACCGCAAGATCATCGTGATCGACGGCCGGATCGGCTTCACCGGCGGCATCAACATCACCGACGAGGAGGACGAACGCCGCCGCGACGACGCCTATCGCGACCTGCACCTGCGCCTGGAAGGCAACGTGGTGCATGAACTGCAGCTGGTGTTCGCCGAGGACTGGGCCTACGCCACCGGCGATGCGTTGCGCATGCCGCCGAGTCCGCCGGCCAGCCGCGGCACGACCATCGCACAGGTGCTGGTGTCGGGGCCGGATTCCAACTGGGAACCGATCCATCGGTTGCACGTCAGTGCCATCCACGAGGCCCGGGAGCGGGTCTGGCTGGTGACCCCCTATTTCGTCCCGGGCGAAGCGGCCCGGATGGCCCTGACCTCCGCCGCGCTGGGCGGCCTGGACGTGCGCCTGCTGGTGCCGCGGCTGAGCGACAGCCGCCTGGTGACCTACGCCGCCCGCTCCTATTTCGACGAACTGCAGGAGGCGGGCGTGCGGATCTACGAGTACGGCCCGCGCATGCTGCACACCAAGGCGCTGTTGTGCGACGACGACCTGGCGATCATCGGCAGCGCCAATTTCGACCATCGCAGTTTCCGCCTGAACTTCGAACTGTCGGTGCTGTTCCGGGACACCACGCTGGCGGCGCAGCTGGCGGAGCTGATCCGCGGCGAGTGCGCCAGCGCCACGGTGGCGCGCCACGACCGACCGCGCGACCTGTGGACCGTGCGCCTGCCCGAGGCGATGGCGCGGCTGGTGTCGCCGCTGCTCTGAACGCACGGGCTGCCAAGCGGCGGGACGACGGGTACACTCCGGCGACATGTCGAAGGAAGCCGCACCATGATGGCCTGGGTCTACCTCCTGCTTGCGATCGGCGCGCTGGCCGTGGCGTTCAAGACCGCGTCGGTCGGGCTGATGGCGGTGTGCCTGTTGCTGGCGCTAGGCCTGATCCTGGCCTGGGTGATGACCCTGCTCGCACAGCGCATCGACAGCCGCAGCCGCTCCGAGCACGCGATGATCGACCCCGACGAACTGCGTCGCATGCGCGAACAGGCCGAAGCGCGCAAGGCCGCCGCCGCGGCAGGTGAATCGCCGCGCTGACGTGGCAGCCGCCGTCGCCGTCCGCGGCGCGGCGTAAACTGCGCGGATGACCGTCCTCAGCGTCAACGTCAACAAGATCGCCGTGCTGCGCAATTCGCGCGGCGGCGACGAACCCAACGTCGTCCGTGCCGCCCGCGTCTGCCTGGAGGCCGGTGCGCACGGGATCACCGTGCACCCGCGTCCCGATGCCCGGCACATCCGCGCCGACGACGTGGTCGCCCTGGCCGCGCTCACCCGCGAGTTCGGGGTCGAGTTCAACCTGGAAGGCAACCCGTTCGCGCCGCCCCGGCCGGGCTACCCGGGGTTCCTGGCATTGTGCGAACAGGTGCGTCCGGCGCAGGCCACCCTGGTGCCCGACAGCGACGCACAACTGACGTCCGACCACGGCTTCGACTTCAGCCGCGACGTGGAGCCGCTCAAGCCGCTCGTCGCCGCGCTCAAGCGCCACGGCTGCCGCGTCAGCCTGTTCGCCGACGCGCATGGCGACCCGGGCCTCGATACCGCGGCCGGCGCCATCGAGCGTGCGGCCGAGACCGGCGCCGATCGCATCGAGTTGTACACCGGTCCTTATGCGGAAGCCTTTGCGGCCGGACAGGCCAGCACCATGCTGCAGCGCTTTGCCGGCATCGCCCGCCGCGCACAGGCGGCGGGTCTTGGGGTCAATGCCGGCCACGACCTGAGCCAGGCCAACCTCGGCGCGTTCCTGCAGGCGGTGCCTGGCGTGCTCGAAGTATCAATCGGCCACGCCCTGGTTGGCGAGGCGCTGTACGCCGGACTGGAGGCCACCGTACGGGGCTATCTCGCCGTGTTGCGGGACACGGCGCCGGCTGGCTGAGAGGCAACCGGCACGGACACGCTGTTGCCGCCCAGGCCTGGTGGCGAACACGGCTTCGTTGAGGCGGGTTGGGAACAGCAAAAAAAACGCCGCCCGAAGGCGGCGTTTTCACGACGGTAAGTGTCTTGCGGTCAATCGTTCTGCACGAAGCCGATCTTCTGCATGTCGGCATTCTTTGCATGTGCGAGCACCTTGGCCAGCACGCCGTAATCGGCGTCGCTGCTGGTTTCGATCTCCAGCAGCGGCTGGTTGGTCGGGTCACGCTCGACTTCCTGGCGCATCAGGTTCGGCAGGGCCGCTACCGGTTGCGTCTGGTCGTTCCAGAACACCTGGCCGCTGGCATCGATCCGCAGCCGGATCGGCGGCGGCGGTTCCTTGAGCTGCGGCGGCGGGTTGAGCGACTTCTGCGGCAGGTTCACCTCGATCGGATACGAGGCGATCGGCGCGGTCACCATGAAGATGATCAGCAGCACGAGCATCACGTCCACGAGGGGCGTGACGTTCATGTCCGACATTGCACCGCTACCGGAGTTGGATGCGAAAGCCATGGTCAGGTCTCCTTAGCGCTCTTTGATCGCGACGAAGCCGACCTTGCGCATGCCCTGGGCCTGCGCAATCTTCACGACATCCTGGACGATCCGGTACTTGGTGGTCTTGTCGCCGCGGACGTTGATCTGCGGCTGCGGGGTCTTCTGGGCCTCGACCGAGAGGCGGCTCTCGAGCTGGTCCTTGGAGATCGGCTCGTCATTCCAGAACAGCGAACCGTTCTCCTTCACCGCCAAGGTGATCGGCGGCACTTCCGGCGCCTTCTCGTCCTTCTTCGCCCCGATCTGGACCTCGGGGAGTTCGACCTGGATCTTATGCGACATCAGGGGCGCGGTGATCATGAAGATGATCAGCAGCACCAGCATCACGTCCACGAGTGGCGTGACGTTGATTTCGGCCATCGGGCCGCCGCCGCCGTTGCCTGTACTGAAAGCCATGTCGAAACTCCAACTACTGCGCTAAAGGAGAAAAGGCGCTGGTTGTGGGGATCAGCGCTTGCTGCCGATCTCGCCCACGCGCGAACCGGTGGCGAAGAAGTCGTGCAGGTCGTGCGCGAAGGTGTCGAACTTGTTGTTCGTCACGCGGTTCACGCGGGTGAAGAAGTTGTACGCCAGCACCGCCGGGATCGCGACGAACAGGCCGATCGCGGTCATGATCAGTGCTTCACCGACCGGGCCGGCCACGGCGTCGATCGAGGCCTGACCGGTCGCACCGATCTTGATCAGGGCGTGGTAGATGCCCCACACGGTGCCGAGCAGGCCGACGAACGGCGCGGTCGAACCGGTGGTGGCCAGCACGGCCAGGCCGTCTTCCAGGCGACCGCTCTCGCGGGTCACGGCCTGGCGCAGGGCGCGGTCCACGAACTCCGAACGGTTCAGCGACTCGACCAGGCGCGAGCCCTCATGGCGCTGGTGGTGGGCGGCGGCCTGGGCGGCGTCGAGGGCGATCTTGGAGAACGGCTCGGCCTTGGACTGCTCTTCCATGTAGCGGATCGCATCCTGCGCGTTCGGGGTTTCCCAGAACGTGCTGATCACGCGATCGGCGCTGCCGCGCAGGCGCATGTTCTTGATGAAATTGATCACGATCCAGTAGACCGACATCACCGACATCACCGCAAGCGTGATGAAGACGATCCAGCCGACCGTATCGAAGTTCTGGAGCAGATGGGCGAAGCTCATCTGCTGGAGGGCTTCGGCGTTGTTGCCCCCGGCAGCAGCAGCGGTGGTGGTTTCCTGCAGCATGACGCTTACCTTTCGATGTCGTGGAAAGAGGTTTGGGTATTACTGGTTATTGCGTGTTGCGCCCGGGCGGGTCCGATCACTCGCCCAGGTTGAACTCGTACGGCACGCGGACGCGGCTCGGCACGCCAACACCGCCCTTCTTGGCCGGGTTGAACTTCGAGCGACGGGCCGCATCCATCGCGGCACGGTCGAGGTTGCGGTTGCGGCTCGACTTCTCGACGGCCACGTCGGTGACGTTGCCGTTACCGTCGATGGTCACGATGACCACCACCGTGCCCTGCACGCCCCCGCGCAGCTCGGCCGGCGGGTACTTGGGCTGGTTCATGCGGCGCGACGAGGGGTCGATCGAACCCTCGACGTCGATCGAGGTCTGCGGGGCCGGTGGCGACGGCGGAGCCGGCGGCGGGGCCTGCACATCCACCGGCGACGGCTCGTCCACGATCACCGGCGGCTCTTCCGGCGGCGGCGGCAGCGGCGAGGGCTTCGGCGGCGTCAGGTCCTTCGGCGGGGTGATCGGCTTGATCTCCTGCGGCGGCGGCGGCGGCGGCGGCGGTGGCGGCGGCGGCGGCTTGATCAGGTTGACGAAGGTGACTTCCTCTTCCGCCTTGTCTTGGGCGGGAGGGGCCATCGGGGCCAGCATGAACAGCAGGGCCGCGGCATGCACGGCGATCGCCATGGTGATACCGGCGATACGTGCCCAGTTCAGGCCTTCGTCGCTATCGTCGGCGGAGTGGTGATGTGCGAGGTCTTGCGTCATGCGCCGTCAACTCGGGAGGGGTGACCGGACGCACGGGCGCCACGGGACTTGAACAGTTCCCGCGACAATTTCTCGTCGTGGGAACCTCCTAGGATATACCAAACCGAGACTTCCATTCCAAGGCCGGTGCTGCAAAAACGTGACGCCGGTTACTTGGACGGCAGCGCGAGGATTTTCTTGATGTCGGCCGGGTTCTTCACTCCCTTGGCCTGGGCCTGGCGGGCGGCTTCCTTGGCCTCCGGGATCCGGTCCTCCTGCCACAGCAGGCGGGCGAGGTTGAGATAGGCCTCGCCGTTGGTCGACAGCGGTGCCGCCTTGCGGTAGGCCTCGATGGCCGGGCCGGGCTGGTCGGTGAAGTAGTACGACTGGGCCAGGGCCAGATAGGTCTGGTAGTCGCCCTTCAACACGCCCTTCTGCAGGCCCTCGTTGATCACCGAGATCGCCTGCTTTTCCTGCCCATCGGTGTTGAGGTAGGCGGCGTACAACTGGCGGTACTCCCGCTCCTCGGTCAACTGGCCTGCACTGCGCAGCTTTTCCAGCACGCCGATCGCCTTATCCATCTGGTCGGCGTTCTGGTACGCCGCCGCCAGGTTCAGCTGGGCGCGCTTGTCGCTCGGGCTCTTGGCGGCGATGCGCTCGGCCAGCGCGGTCGCCTCGGCGTAGCGCTCGCTTTCGAAGTAGGTCGCCATCAGCACCTGCAGCCAGTCGTTCTTCGGCTCGGGCGAGGCGTCGATGGCCTGCTTGAGGATGGCCGCGGCCTCGGGGTAGCGCTCCATGCGGTACAGCGCGTTGCCCTTGATCATCAGGTGCTCCGGCTTCTGGCTCTTGCTCTCGGCCAGGAAGCGGTCCATCACCGCCAGCGATTCGGCGTACTTTTCGTCCTGCAGCAGCAGCTGCGCCTGCATCAGCATCGCGTTGAAATGGCCGTTGTTGTCCAGGCCATTCAACTGCTGCACCTGGGTGAGGTACGCCAGCGCCGCAGGGTTGTCATCGGCCTCGTAGGCGATCTGCGCACCCATCTGCGCCGCGAACGACTTGTCGTAGGCGTTGCTCTTGGCATCGGCGATCAGCTCATCGGCCAGGGCGCGGGCCTCGTCGCCCTTGTCGTCCTCGTACAGCTTGAGCAGCTTCTGCAACTTGGTCGATGCCTTGGCGCTGGCCTTGGCGTCCGGTTCCTGGCGCGTGGCCTGCGGATACAGGGCCTCGGCCTTCTTCTGGCTGCTCTTGCCGGCGCGTTCGGCGTCACGCTGGGCGCGGCGCTCGGCAGCCGACTGTGCGCTGGCCTGCGACACGGCACCCAGGGCGAGGACGGCACCCACCGCAATGGCGATGAGGGAACGATTGAGGGACACGGAAGTGTTCATGGGAGGTACCTCGGCCACGGCTGCAGTCATGCCGTTCCACCGACCACCGGCGGAACGAGAGGGAGGCAAAGCTATCATTAATGGCGGGACGTTCGAAACTGATCGAAATCAAGTATGAACGATTCGTTCAGCCACACCTTGGCGTATGGCCGGACGCGCGGGCCTGCTGGTAAACCGGCACCAGCGACGCGGCGCGGCTGCGCAGTTCGCTGATCCGGTTCTCGGGATTGGGATGGGTGGACATCCATTCCGGCGCGCGGCTGGTCTCGGCGGCGATCATGTTCTGCCACAGCGACACCGCCTGCTGCGGGTCGAAGCCGGCCTTGGCCATGAGCTGCTGGCCAACCACGTCGGCTTCGGATTCCTGGGTCCGGTTGTTGGGCAACAGGATCAGGGTCTGCGCGCCGATGCCGGCGATCTGCCCGGTGGTCTCCGCTGCACCGCTGCCGTAGCGCGAACCGATCAGCGCGCCGAGCAGGTTGACGCCTGCCTGCGCACCGGCCTGTTGGGTGACGCGTTCGTCGTGGTGGCGGGAGATGACGTGGCCGATCTCGTGCGCGATCACCGCCGCCAGCTGGTCCTGGTTCCTGGCGACGGTGAAGATGCCGGTGTTCACCCCGATCTTGCCGCCTGGCAGGGCAAAGGCGTTGGCCGAATTGTCGGCGAACAGCGCGACCTCCCAGTTGGCCTGCCACTCCGAGGGCAGCTGGCGGGTCACGGCGCTGGCCACGCAGCGCACGTACGCGGTCTGGGCCGCGTTGGTGCTCTGCGGGGTCTTGGCCTTGGCCTGTTCGAAGGCCTGCGCACCCATCTGGTTGAGCTGTTCCTGCGAGACCGCGCCGACACGCTGGGTGCGGCCGGTAGGCGAGGTGGCAGTGGCGCAGGCGGCCAGCGTGGCGGAGATGGCTAGGGCGAGCAGGACGCGCTTCATGGGGGGGCCTCTGGCAGGTTCATGTTGGTGAACTATGTAGTCCTGCGGCCATGAATGCGCCGTCAATTCCCATGCCAGCGTCGCCAACGGTTCAGCCAGGCGGCGGGCGCCCGGCCGCGCCTGCCCTGGACCCAACGAAGGCGCGCGTGCGGTTCGGCCAGGCGACGGCGCGGTCCCGCCGGCCTCGGCTCCATCGCTGGCACGCGAGCGCAGGGCGGGGGGCGGGGCGGGCCCCCTGCCTGCTGTCACACGTCGAGGTTGGACACCTTCAGTGCGTTGTCCTCGATGAACTCGCGGCGCGGTTCGACCACGTCGCCCATCAGGGTGCTGAAGATCTGGTCGGCGGCGACTGCGTCCTCGATGCGCACCTGCAGCAGGCGGCGGGTTTCCGGGTTGACCGTGGTGTCCCACAGCTGCTCGGGGTTCATTTCGCCCAGGCCCTTGAAGCGCTGGATCTGGCGACCCTTCTTGGCCTCTTCCAGCAGCCACGCCTGCGCCTCGGCGAAGCTGGCGATGGGCTGGGCGCGGTTGCCACGCACGATCTGCGCGCCTTCGCGGATCAGGCCGTGCAGCTGCGAGGCGGCTTCGCGCAAGGGGCGCAGGTCGCCGCCTTCGAAGGCGGACATCGGCAGGACCTGGATCAGCTCCTCGCCCATGTGCATGCGGTGCACGAGCAGGGCGGCCGGGCGCTGCTCATTGGCCGGCTGCAGCTCCAGGCGGTAGCGCGGGCGGCCCAGGCCGCCGCGGTTGAGGCGCGCCTCCAGCGCATCGAGTTCGTCGCGCTGGTCGACGCTGGCGTACAGCCGTTCGGGATCGAGCGCGGTGTAGTCGACCAGCACTTCCAGCACGTGGCTGTCGTAGCGGTACGCGTTGCGGGCGATGGTCTCGCGCGCCGCGGCGTAGGTGACCAGCAGCTTCTCCAGGGCGGTGCCCTCGATCGGCGGCTCGCCGGTAGCCGGGACCAGGCTGGCGCCATCGACCGCGTTGTTGGCCAGGTACGCATCCAGCGCGGCATCGTCCTTCAGGTACAGCTCGTTCTTGCCCTGCTTGATCTTGTACAGCGGCGGCAGGCCGATGTAGATGTGGCCGCGCTCGAGCAGCTCCGGCATCTGCCGGTAGAAGAACGTCAGCAGCAGGGTGCGGATGTGCGAGCCGTCCACGTCGGCGTCGGTCATCACGATGATCTTGTGGTAGCGCAGCTTGTCCGGGTTGTATTCGTCCTTGCCGATGCCGGTGCCCAGCGCGGTGATCAGCGTGCCGACCTCGGCGCTGGACAGCATGCGGTCGAAGCGCGCGCGCTCGACGTTGAGGATCTTGCCGCGCAGCGGCAGCACCGCCTGGGTCTTGCGGTTGCGGCCCTGCTTGGCCGAGCCGCCGGCCGAGTCACCCTCGACGATGAACAGCTCCGACAGCGCCGGGTCCTTCTCGGAGCAGTCGGCCAGCTTGCCGGGCAGGCCGGCAATGTCCAGCGCGCCCTTGCGGCGGGTCAGGTCGCGGGCCTTGCGTGCGGCCTCGCGGGCGCGGGCGGCGTCGACCACCTTTTCGCAGATGGCACGGGCCTCGTGGGGGTGTTCCTGCAGGAACTCCTCCAAACGTGCGCCGAACGTGCTTTCAACGACCGGCTTCACGTCGGAACTGACCAGCTTTTCCTTGGTCTGCGACGAGAAGGAGGGGTCCGGGACCTTGACCGACAGCACCGCGATCATGCCTTCGCGCATGTCGTCGCCGGACAGGTTGATCTTGGCCTGCTTGGCAATCCCGCTCTGCTCGATGTAGTTGCTGAGCGTGCGGGTCAGCGCGGCGCGGAAGCCGGCGAGGTGGGTGCCGCCGTCCTTCTGCGGGATGTTGTTGGTGAAGCAGAACATCGTTTCCTGGTAGGCGTCGGTCCACTGCAGGGCCACGTCCACGGTGATGCCGTTCATCTCACCACTGACCGAGATGACGTTGGGGTGCAGCGGGTTCTTCAGCTGGGCCAGGTGCTCGACGAACGAGCGGATGCCGCCCGCGTACTGGAAGGTGTCGCGCTTGCCTTCACCCCGTTCGTCGATCAGGGTGATCTTGACCCCGGAGTTGAGGAACGACAGCTCGCGCAGGCGGCGGGCGAGGATGTCGTAGTGGAACTCGGTGTCGGTGAAGATCTCCTTCGCCGGCAGGAAGCGCAGGGTGGTGCCGCGACGGGTCGAGGCTTCCAGCTGCTTGAGCGGGTAGACAGGCTCGCCCAGCGCGTATTCCTGCTGGTAGTGGTGGCCGTCGCGCCAGATGTCCAGCCACAGGCTGGAGGACAGCGCGTTGACCACCGACACGCCCACGCCGTGCAGGCCGCCGGAGACCTTGTAGCTGTTGTCGTCGAACTTGCCGCCGGCGTGCAGCACGGTGAGGATCACCTCGGCCGCGGACACGCCTTCTTCCTTGTGGATGTCGACCGGGATGCCGCGGCCGTTGTCGGACACCGAGCAGGAGCCGTCCTCGTGCAGGATCACGGTGACCTCGTCGGCGTGGCCGGCGAGGGCCTCGTCGATGGAGTTGTCCACGACCTCGAAGACCATGTGGTGCAGGCCGGTGCCGTCGTGCACGTCGCCGATGTACATGCCCGGACGCTTGCGCACGGCTTCCAGACCACGCAGGACGGTGATCTTGCTGGAGTCGTAGGTCTGGGAGACAGCGGTCGGGGCGTCGATCTGGGCCGGGTCTTGCGCGGGGTCGTGCGGGGTCTGGGTCATGCGGGAAAAGGCTCCGGTGACGCGGGTTCCGGGGTAGTCCGGACGCGTCGGGATACATCAAAGGGATGTGTTCCGAGTATAGCAGGCGGGGGCCTTGTGGCCGGGCTGGCCTGCTTTTGTTCCACGTGGAACACGGTGAGTGTTCAGCGGGTGGAGAGGGAACGGCGGGCGCGGAGCAGTGAGGGACAGGAGAAGTCCGGCACTGCCGGGCCTGCAAGCGCCAGCTGCCTTGAATCTGGAAGGTCCATCCAAGGAAAACCGGCGCGCCAGGGGCTGTCAGCGCCATCCCGTGGGTACGCGACGCGCGACGGAGGCGCAGGCGGTCGACACAGGTGCCCGGCACGAACGGGCGGCCAGTCTCCCCGCTGCGGGGGCGGGCGCCGGGACGCGCGGCGCGGCCGTGCAGGGGTTCAGTCGAGCGAGGGTGTGATCCGCCCATGTTCCACGTGGAACATGGAAACGTGGGGGGATGGCCCCTGCAGGGCAGGCGGCACCTCGGTGCCGGTAATGAAGGCCTGCGCACCAGTCGACCTCACCCAGGCCAGTACCCGGCCCTGGTGGTGCCGGTCCAGTTCCGATGCCAGGTCATCCAACACGATGACCGGCCAGTCCCCGCGCACCGCCGCATGGTGCTCGGCCTGGGCCAGCAGGGCGGAGAGCGCGGTCAGCTTGGCCTGCCCGCGCGACAAGGCCTCGCGGCCGGGCACGTTACCAAACGCGATCCGCCAGTCCGCACGGTGTGGCCCAACGGAGGTATAGCCGGCCTGCCGGTCGCGGTCGCGGACAAACAACAGGGCATCCAGCAACGGGAACTCCTCCCGGCGCCAACCGGGCAGATACTCCAGGCGCAGACCGCCCAAGCCAGGCGCCAGTTCCGCGGCCAGGCGGACCAAGGTCGGTTCGATGGCCTCAAGATAACGCTGGCGATGCTGGCCCAGGGGCTCGCCGGCCTCGGCCAGCTCCCGATCCCACGCATCGAGCTGGTCATCTCCCGACCTGGCCTTGAGCAGGGCATTGCGTTGGCGTAGTGCACGGGCATAACGTCGCCACAACGACAGGAACTCGTGTTCCACGTGGAACAAACCCCAATCCAGAAACCGGCGCCGGTTCTCCGCTGCGCCGGTGATCAGCGCGTGGCTGCCAGGTTCAAAGCTGACCACCGCCAGGGCCGCACACAGGTCGCCCAGCTGTGCCACCGTCTGCCCGTCCAGGCGGCCCTGCCAGTCGCGGCCGGTATGGCGCAGGCCCGCCCGGCGCGTGCGCAACGGATCCGTCGGGCTGCCAGGCATGGTTTCCTCCCGACCCGGGGCGGTACTGGCGATGGTCGAGCTCACGTCATCAGCTCCCAACTTCGGGCGTGGCCCATCCACGCCTGTCAGGCCAGCGCCCGAGGCTGGAGTGTCCGTTGCCGTCGCGCCGACGCCCGGCACACGCTCGCGCCATTCCACGAATACCTCGGTGGCCTCCGCGCCCTGGCGGATCAAACCATCGCCCACCCGCGCACGGAAACTGCGGCCATAGGCCATCAGGTGCAGGGCCTCCAACACGCTGGTCTTGCCGGCCCCGTTGTCGCCAGTGACCAGGTTGATCCCGGCACCCGGCAACAGCTGGACCTCGTCAAAGCGACGCAGGTTATGGAGGTCGAGGCGGGTGACATGCATGGCAGGCTAGGGAACCAGAAAGAACGACGCCCGGGCAAGCCGGGCGTCCAAACGGATTGCGACGGTTGGCCAAGGTTTGTTCCACGTGGAACAAACCGTCGGCATACCGGGGTTACAGGCGCAACGGCATCACCACATGGCGACAGCGCTCGTTGGAGGCCTCGCGTACCAGTGCCGAAGAGTTGGCGTCGCGCAGTGCCAGCACCACGTTCTCGTCACGCAGCGAGGTCAGCGCATCCAGCAGGTAATTGACGTTGAAGCCCACCGCCAGGTCGTCGACCCGGGTGTCGGCCTCGACTTCCTCCTGCGCCTCTTCCTGCTCCGGGTTGTGCGCGCTGATCTTCAGCTGGCCCGGCGAGACCTCGATGCGCACGCCACGGTACTTCTCGTTGGACAGGATCGCGGCACGCTGCAGCGAGGCGCGCAGCACTTCGCGGTCGATGCGCACTTCCTTGTCGGCGCCAATCGGGATCACCGCTTCGTAATCGGGGAAGCGGCCGTCGATCAGCTTGCTGGTGAAGGTCACGTCGTCGCGCTTCACGCGGATGTGGCCGCGACCCATCTCGATCTCGATCTCGCGGTCGCCGCCTTCCAGCAGGCGCTGCAGCTCGGTCACGCCCTTGCGCGGGACGATGATCTGGCGCTTGGTCTGCACGGCATCTTCCAGCTGCGCCTCGCAAAGGGCCAGGCGGTGGCCGTCGGTGGCCACGCAGCGCAGCGAGCTTTCACGCAGGTCGAACAGCAGACCGTTGAGGTAGTAACGCACGTCCTGCTGGGCCATGGCGAAGGCGGTGCGTTCGATCAGCTCCTTCAGCGAGGCCTCGGGCACGCGCACGCGCTCGGTGGTCTCGATCTCCTCGATGGAGGGGAAGTCGTTGGCCGGCAGGCTGGACAGAGTGAAGCGCGAACGACCGGCCTGCACGGTGATCTTCTCCGCGCTCTGGCTGATGGTCACCTTGCTGCCGTCGGGCAGGGCCCGGACGATCTCGAACAGCTTACGCGCCGGGATGGTGGTTTCGCCGTCCTGGGCGTCATCCACGGCGATGCGCGAAACCATCTCGACCTCGAGGTCGGTACCGGTCAACGACAGCTGGCCGCCGTTGACCTGGACCAGCAGGTTGGCGAGCACGGGGAGCGTCTGGCGGCGCTCGACGACGTTGACCACCTGGGCCAACGGCTTGAGAAACACTTCGCGTTGCAGGCTGAAACGCATGCGGACCCGCTCCCCTTTCCAATATCAAGTTGTTGAATAAATCAAAAGCCTGGTGGTGGTGGAGTCGCGGAAAAACCGGGAAAACCACTTCAAGCAATTGATTTAAAACGTTATTTCTTCAGTGCAAACAGCGGTATAACGGCCCCGGTTGCGTGCGCACAAGCTGTGGACAGTTTTCTGGTCCTCGCCGGCAGGCCAGGTTATCCACATGTTGTCCGCGCCGTGGCCACAGGATGCCCAGAGCCGGAAGTGCTCCCGCCATTTTCCACAATCTGGAGCAGTTTGCCTGCTTTCCGACCACAAACGCTGGGAATGGGGGACCGGGATGTCGGCTCGCGTGCGGCGTCGTTGCGGATCATGGGGGGGCAGGGGCTCTCCGCTGGGCTCCCAAGCGCGCACCGGTGGGCCGCCAAGGCGCGTCCGATGGTAGACCGTGGGGAGAGCCCCAACAGGTGCCTGCCTGCCGTCTGGAGCGCGTACGCGGCACAACCGTTCCGATCGGGCGTTTGTGGCCGGGGTCCGCGCAGTGGACCCGCGCTGCGTCCACAGTTCCCGGCCGGCGAGGACGAGTTCGACGCGCATGCCTTTGTCCTGCCGTGTGGAGACACGGCAGGACGCGTTGGAGGTGTAACCGGATTCGCGGATCCAGCGCGCACGGTGGGCCAGATGCAATGGCCTGCGGGGTATGCGGCGTGCGCGGGCGCGTGCCTACTCGCTGAGCTTGCGGATCAGCTTGTCCCAGTCCTCGCGCAGCTTGCCGTCGGTTTCCATCAGGGTGCGGATCTGCCGGCAGGCGTGCAGCACGGTGGTGTGGTCGCGGCCGGCGAAGGCGTCGCCGATCTCCGGCAGGCTGTGCTCGGTCAGCTCCTTGGTCAGCGCCATCGCCATCTGCCGCGGGCGCGCCAGCGAGCGCGTGCGGCGCTTGCTCAGCAGGTCCTTGATCTGCAGCCCGTAGTAGTCGGCGACCACCTTCTGGATGTTGGGGATGCCGACCGAATGCTGCTGCGCGCGCAGCAGGTCGCGCAGGGTTTCCTGGGCGAATTCGACGCTGATCGCGCGGCCGGTGAAGTTGGCGCGCGCGGCCAGGGTGTTGAGCGCGCCCTCGAGGTCGCGCACGTTGCTGCGCATCTTCTTGGCCAGCAGGAACGCGACGTCCTCGGGGATGGCCAGACCGCGCTCACGCGCCTTGCTCAGCACGATCTGCGCGCGGGTCTCGAAGTCCGGCGGCTCGATCGCCACGCTCAGGCCCCAGGCCAGGCGCGACTTCAACCTGGGTTCGAGCCCTTCGACCTCGCGCGGGTAGCGGTCGCAGGTCAGGATGATCTGCTGCTTGCCGTCGAACAGCGCGTTGAAGGTGTGGAAGAACTCCTCCTGCGTGCGGTCCTTGCCGGCGAAGAACTGGATATCGTCCACCAGCAGCGCGTCGACCTGCTGGAACTGGCGCTTGAACGCGTCCATGGTCTTGTCCTGCAGCGCCTTCATCATGGCGCTGAAGAACTGTTCGCTGCGCAGGTACATCACCCGGAAGCCGGGGTTGTTGGCGCGCATGGCGTTGCCGGCGGCGAACATCAGGTGGGTCTTGCCCAGCCCGGTGCCGCCGTACAGCAGCAGCGGGTTGTGGGCGCGGTCGCCGGGCTTGATCGAGGCGTGGAACGCGGCGGCGCGGCCCATCTGGTTGCTGCGGCCCTCGACGAAGTTGTCAAAGGTGTAGTGGTTGTCCAGGTGGCCCTGGAACGGCTCGGCGGCCGGGGTGGGCGCGGCGGCGCGGGCGGCGGCCAGCGCGGCGGTGGGCGAGGGCGCGGCCGGCGCGCGCGGCAATGAACCCACTTCCAGCGCGACCTGGTCGCTGCCGGCGAAGTACGACAGCAGCTCGCGGATGCGCGGCAGGTAGCGGTCGCGCACGTGCTCGACCACGAAGGCGTTGGGGGCGTACAGCACGGTGAGGTCGTCGCGGCGGCTGGCCTGCAACGGCTTCAGCCAGGTGTGGACGTCTTCGACCGGGTATTCGGCTTCAAGGCGTTCGAGGCAGCGGGGCCAGGCGTCCATAGGTCAGGCGGGGTCAATCCGGTCAGGCAAAAGGCGGTCCGGCGCGAGGCTTGCGGCGTCGCGCAGCACGAGCGGTCGGGGGTGGATCAGACTACCACCCCCCACCCGCCGCTGCATCCGCCATGGTGCGGTCGCGGCTTCGCGCTAGACTGCGACGGCAAGCGGGGGATTGGATGATGCGGTGGACGGGGTGGGCCGTGCTGCTGCTGTGCGCGTGGCTGTGGGCCGCGCCGGCAGGGGCGCAGGCATTGCGGGTGGAACTGCTGCAGAGCGGGGGCGGGGCGGCATCGCCACCGCTTTCGGCATCGGTGCTGGACGTGGGCCGGATGGACGCGGCCGGGCGGGAACTGGTACTGCATCCCCCCTATCTGCAGGGCAGCTACTGGTTGCGGCTGACCACCGACCGCGGCATCGCGCCGTCCGAGGGGCGGGTCCTGGTGCTGGAAGGCGCCCACGCCATCGGCCCGGTGGTGTATTTCCCGCCCGCCGGCGCGGTGCGGGTAGTGCATGAGTCCGGCCGTGGCGGTTCCGGCCTGCTGCGCCGCGGCTGGGTGCTGGCCCTGCCCAACGGCTGGCCGACGGGCGCGGTGGCCTACCTGCGGGTGGGTGGTGCCTCGACCGAGGCGGTGCGCCTGCGCTTCTCCGACGTGTCCACCCTGGCGCTTGAACAGCGCGCCCAGGCCCGGTTCTTCACCGCCTCGTTCACCGCGCTGATGCTGATGGCGCTGGCCATGCTGGTGATCGGGCTGAACTTCAGCGAGCGCCTGTACCTGGGTTACGGAGCCTACCTGGTGTGCCTGGCGCTGTACCTGATGCTGCAATCGGGCGATGCGGCCGAGATGTGGGGCTTGGCGTGGCTGGACCGTACCGGCGTGCTAGGCCAGTGGGGCCTGGCCACCTTGGCGGTGATCACCCAGCTGGGGTTCACGCGGTTGTTCCTGGAGCTGCCGAAACGATTGCCCAACGGCGCCCGGGCGGTGCGCGCGCTGCAATGGATGCACGTCGCCCTGCTGGCCACGCTGCTGGTCGGTGGCCGACACGTGCAGGACTGGTATTACCTGGTCGGCAACACGCTGCTGGTGGCCAGCGTCCCGGTGGTGGTGGTGCTGGCCGTGTGGGCGTGGCGCAAGGGCGCCACCTATGCGGGCTATTACCTGCTGGGGTGGGGCCCGCTGCTGGCCATGGTCATGACCATGACGGGACACCTGCTGGGGCTCTTCAACGCGCCATGGGCCGAACAGCTGCTGCCGGCGACGGCGGTGCTGGAGTCCGGTGTGCTGGTGCTGGCCGTGAGCCGGCATGCGGCCAACCGCCACCGGCTGGCGGTGCTGGCGCGCGAGGCGGTGGAGCGCGACCCGCTGACCGGTGCGATGAACGCGCACGCGTTCCATGAGCTGCTCGCGAGTTGGCAGCATCCGGGTGCGTTGGGCAGCAGGCATTATGGGCTGCTGCTGATCGACCATGACGACCTGCGCCAGGTCAACGCACGTTACGGCCGGGCCGTCGGCGACGCGGTGCTGCAACAGGTGATGGGCCGGATCCGGGGCGTGTTGCGGCCGGACGACGTGGTGGCGCGCCTGGAAGCGGACAGTTTCGTCGTGGTGACCGAATGCAGCCGCTCGGACTGCGAACAGCTGGCTTACCGTCTGTCGGAAGTGGTTGGCAAGCGTCCGTTGCGCATTGATGGCCAGGCGATCCGGGTGACGGTCAGCATCGGGGTGGCGATGTCGCGCCCAGGTGATTCGGTGGCGGTGCTGCTGGCGCGTGCCGAGCGTGCGCTGCAGGGTGCGCGCATTGCCGGACACGGCGCGGTCGGCCACGAGCCGGCACGCCCGGCGGCCGAACCGGCCATGGAGTAGGATGCCGGTCCCCCCGCCGCAGGAGCCCGTCATGGCCGACACCCCCCGCAAGCCCAGTCGTGAAGAGGCCGAAGCCGCCATCCGCACGCTGCTCAGCTGGGCGGGCGACGACCCGGGGCGGGAGGGGTTGCTGGACACGCCCAAACGCGTGGTCGAGGCCTACGGCGACTGGTTCAGCGGTTACGGCGAGGATCCGGCCGAGTACCTGAAGCGCACCTTCGAGGAAGTCGAGGGTTACGACGAGATGATCGTGCTGCGTGACATCGAGTTCGAGAGCCACTGCGAGCACCACATGGCGCCGATCATCGGCAAGGCGCACGTGGGCTACCTGCCTGACGGCAAGGTGGTGGGCATCAGCAAGCTGGCGCGGGTGGTGGAGACCTATGCGCGGCGGTTGCAGGTGCAGGAGAAGATGACGGCGCAGATCGCGCAGGCGATCCAGGACGTGCTGCAGCCGCGTGGGGTGGCGGTGGTGGTCGAGGGTTCGCACGAGTGCATGACCACGCGCGGGGTGCACAAGCGCGGGGTGAGCATGATCACGTCGACGATGCTGGGGACGTTCCGCGAGGATGCGCGGACGCGGGCGGAGTTTTTGCGCTTTATTGATGTGGGGTCGGGGCGCTGAGTTCTGCGCTGACGTCAAGACCAGGCGGCGGGACGGCGCCGGGCTGCGTGGGGCATCGCTTCGACCCTCCGTCCGCGCATTCCTGCGCGGAGTCGGGCCGCGGGCCATCCATGGCCCGCTCTACGCGATACCCCACGCAGCCCGACGCCTGGTGACACGCGGCGTTGAGTCGGAAGTAGAGCGAGAAAGCGGCAAAGCGAGAAAGCGGCAAAGCGGCAAAGCGGCAAAGCGGCAAAGCGGCAAAGCGAGCTTCGGGAATATCGCGAGTTGCGGGAACCTGCTTCGGCGTGGTCATGCACATCGCTCGCGATGCCGGTTCGGTCAACGCAGAACCAGAAAGCCTCATGTGTGAGGCGAACAGTCTCGAAAGCGATGGTGTGAGCCGCACGTGAGAGGCTTTCTGACTCACGCACGACCCAGAAGGCCTGGGGCGCGAGTCAGAAAGCCCGGCGTTTGAGTCCGATTGCCTCATCGGTGGGGCAATAAGCGCCATGCATGGCACGAGCGGACGCATCGATGGCGAAAAAACCGCCATCCGTCACCGTTGCAGCGTGGCCGTTGGGCCTCAAAGTCTCACGAACGGCCCCGAGCGCTCCGTGGCCGTTAGGAAACGCGGTGCGAATCGCCCCAAAGCGGGCAAGCGGCGCGCCGGAACTCTCCGCTGACGAGTGGGGGTGGACAGTCGGGGTGTGGCGTAGAGCGGGCCATGCCCCGGCTGGCCGCCCCCACCCACCCGAAGCCGACCACGCTACCGCTTTAGGCTGCGGCATCAACCTTCGTGGATGACACCGACTCCACCACCGGCTGGCTGGCGAGGTAGCGCGTGATGCCCGCCGCGGCCTCGCGGCCTTCGAAGGTCGCGGTGACCACCAGGTCGGCGCCGCGCACGCAGTCGCCGCCGGCGAACAGGCGCGGGTGCGCGGTCTGGTAGGCGAACGCGTCGTGTTCGCCGTTGGTGACGATGCGGCCGTTGCCGGCCAGCGCGACGCCGTGGCGGGCCAGCCACTCCGGCGCGTCGGCCTGGAAGCCGAAGGCGATGATCACCACGTCGGCGTCGAGCACGGTCTCGCTGCCTTCGATGATCACCGCGTTGCGGCGGCCGTTGGCGTCGGGCGCGCCGAGCGTGGTTTCGCCCACCCGCACGCCGGTGACCGCGTCGTCGCCAAGCAGGGCCAGCGGCTGGCGGTTGAACAGGAAGGTCACGCCTTCCTCGCGGGCGTTGGCGACTTCGCGCGCGGAGCCGGGCATGTTGGCCTCGTCGCGACGGTAGGCGCAGGTGACCTGCGCGGCGCCGAGGCGGATCGCGCTGCGCACGCAGTCCATGCCGGTGTCGCCGCCGCCGAGCACGACCACGCGTTTGCCCTTCAGGTCGGGCAGGTCGATGCGGTCTTCCCAACCGGCGATTGGGCGGCTGGTGACGGTCGGGTCGACGCCTTCGTCGTGGTGGGTGACGGTGTGCACGACGCGGCCGTTCTGCACGAGGAAGGGCAGCGCAGGAAGTACGCCCGTGAGGTCCTGGCCGGGCAGGCCGCCGTCGGTGTAGCGGTAGCTGCCCAGGCCGAGGAACACCGCATCGAACTCGGCGAGGAGCTGGTCGATGGTGATGTCGCGGCCGACCTCGACGCCGAGGCGGAACTGCACGCCCATGCCTTCCAGCACCTCGCGGCGCAGGCTGACGATGGACTTGTCGAGCTTGAAGCTGGGGATGCCGAACTGCAGCAGGCCGCCGACGGCTTCGTAGCGGTCGAACACCACCGCGTCGATACCGGCGCGCGCCAGACGGTCGGCGCAGGCGAGGCCGGCGGGGCCGGCGCCGACCACGGCGACGCGGCGGCCGGTGCGCTGCACCTTGTCCAGGCCCGGACGCCAGCCTTCGGCCAGTGCGCGGTCAACAATGTATTTCTCCACCGCGCCGATGGTCACCGCTCCGAAGCCGTCGTTGAGCGTGCAGCTGCCTTCGCACAGGCGGTCCTGCGGGCAGACGCGGCCGCAGATCTCGGGCAGCGGGTTGGTCTCGTGGCACAGGTCGGCGGCTTCATGCACGCGGCCCTCGCGCGCCAGCTCCAGCCAGCGCGGGATGATGTTGTGCAGCGGGCACTTCCACGAGCAGTACGGGTTGCCGCAATCGAGGCAACGACCGGCCTGGTGCTTGGCCTCGGCCTCGTCGAAGCGGCCGTACAACTCGCCCCAGTCGCCGTCGCGGCGCAGCTGCAGCGGGATGCGCGTGGGCATCTCGCGTTGCACGTTGCGGAACTGGAAGATGTCCTTCTTGGGGGTGTCGTTCTTGCTCATGCGATTCCTCCCACGCGCGGGTGGGTGACGCGGCGTTGTCGATGCGGCATCGGGTGGCAACGGAGCGCGGCGCGGCGGGACGCGCACGCATGGCGGAGGGCGTGGCTCATGCGGCCCTCCGCAGGTTCTCGACCAGCGAGGCGAGGCTGGCGGCCTTGGGTTTGACCAGCCAGAACTTGCCCATGAAGTCGCGCATGTCGCTGAGCACGCGCAGCGCGTAGGCGCTGCCGGTGTGTGCGAGGTGCGCTTCGAGCAGGCCGCGCAGGTGCGCGCGGTGGTGTTCGAAGCCGTCGCCGGCGATGCGCAGGATGTCGACCAGTTCGTGGTTGTAGCGGTCGACGAAGTCGCGGTCGGTGTCGAGCACGTAGGCCATGCCGCCGGTGAAGCCGGCGCCGAAGTTCAGGCCGGTCCGGCCCAGCACCACCACCACGCCGCCGGTCATGTACTCGCAGCAGTGGTCGCCCGCGCCTTCCACCACCGCGGTGGCGCCGGAATTGCGCACCGCGAAGCGTTCGCCGGCGCGGCCGGCCGCGTACAGCTCGCCGCCGGTGGCACCGTACAGACAGGTGTTGCCGAGGATCGGCGACTCGTGCGCCGGCCAGCGCGCGCCCTGCGGCGGACGCAGCACGATGCGGCCGCCGGCCATGCCCTTGCCGACGTAGTCGTTGGCCTCGCCGATCAGTTCGAAGTTGAGGCCGTCGGCGTTGAACGCACCGAAGCTCTGCCCGGCGGTGCCGTTGAAGCGCAGGTGCAGCGCGGCGTCGGCCATGCCGTGGTTGCCGTGCAGCTTCGCCACGCGCCCGGACAGGCGCGCGCCGATGCTGCGGTCGGTGTTGCGGATGGCGTATTCGAAACGGCCGCCGCGCTTGTGGGTGATCGCGTCGCGCAGGTCGGTGTCGAGCTGCGCGGCCAGGCCGGTGGCCAGTTCGCGCGGCGCGGCGACGCCGCAGTGGCCGCCGTGCAGCAGGCCGTCGCTGGCCAGCAGCGGCGACAGGTCGAGGTGGCGCTGGCGCGGACCGGCCGCATCGTTGGACGCACCCTGCGACAGGCGCACGCCGCGCTGCTCCAGCAGATCGACGCGGCCGACGATCTCGCCCAGCGTGCGCACGCCCAGCTGCGCCAGCAGGCGGCGCACTTCCTCGGCCATCAGCCGGAAGAAGTTCTCCACGCGCTCGGGCAGGCCGGTGAAGTGGTCGCGGCGCAGCGCGTCGTCCTGGGTAGCGATGCCGGTGGCGCAGTTGTTGAGGTGGCAGATGCGCAGGTACTTGCAGCCCAGCGCGATCATCGGCGCGGTGCCGAAGCCGAAGGTCTCCGCGCCGAGCAGCGCGGCTTTGACCACGTCCAGGCCGCTCTTGAGCCCGCCGTCGGCCTGCACGATCACGCGGTCGCGCAGGTCGTTGGCCAGCAGCGCCTGCCGCGCTTCCGACAGGCCCAGTTCCCACGGCGTGCCGGCGTAGCGGATCGACGACAGCGGGCTCGCGCCGGTGCCGCCGTCGTGGCCGGAGATGGTGACGAGATCCGCGCCGGCCTTGGCCACGCCCGCGGCAATCGTGCCCACGCCCGCGTGCGAGACCAGCTTCACCGAGATCAGCGCCTGGGGGTTGACCTGCTTGAGGTCGTAGATCAGCTGCGCGAGGTCCTCGATCGAATAGATGTCGTGGTGCGGCGGCGGCGAGATCAGGCCGATGCCCGGCCGCGCGTAGCGCAGCTGCGCGATCATCGTGTTGACCTTGTGGCCGGGCAGCTGGCCGCCTTCGCCGGGCTTGGCGCCCTGCGCCATCTTGATCTGCAGCACCTCGGCGTTGACCAGGTACTCCGGGGTGACGCCGAAGCGGCCGGAGGCGATCTGCTTGATCTTCGACACCTTGTCGGTGCCATAGCGCACCGGGTCTTCGCCGCCTTCGCCGGAGTTGCTGCGTCCGCCCAGACGGTTCATCGCGATGGCGAGCGCTTCATGCGCTTCCGGCGACAGCGCGCCCAGGCTCATCGCCGCCGTGTCAAAGCGACGCACAATCGCTTCCACCGGTTCCACTTCGTCCAGCGCGAGGGGCGTGGCGGCGGTGCGCAGTTGAAGCAAATCCCGCATCGCCGCCGTCGGCCGCTCGTTGACCGCGGTGGCGTAGTGGTGCCAGTCGGCCCAGTCGCCGGTGTGCACCGCGCGCTGCAGGCGGGTGACCACGTCGGGGTTGAACAGGTGGTATTCGCCACCGGGCACGTAGCGCAGCAGGCCGCCGATCTCCGGTGGTGTGGTCGCATCCCACGCCTGCGAGGCGAGCAGTTCGGCGTCGGCCTGCAGCGCGTCGAAGCCGGCGCCGCCGATGCGCGCCGCGGTGCCGCCAAAGCACAGCTCGACCACGTCCTTGTCGAGACCGATGATCTCGAACAATTGGGCGCCGCGGTAGCTGCCGATGGTGCTGATGCCCATCTTGGAGATGATCTTGAGCAGGCCCTTCTTGATCGCGCGGCGGTAGCTGCGGCCGATCTCGGTGACTTCGCCGCTGGCGGTGTTGAGGATGCCGCGCGTGCCGAGGTCGTGCAGGGTCTGGTACGCGAGGTACGGGTACACCGCGGTGGCGCCGAAACCGATCAGGCAGGCGAAGTGGTGCGCATCGCGCGCGGTGCCGGTCTCGACGATCAGGTTGCTGTCGCAACGCAGCCCGGTGCGCACCAGGTGCTGGTGCACGGCGCCGGTGGCGAGCAGCGCATGCATCATCACGCTGCCGCGTTGCGGACGGCGATCGGTGAGGACCAGCAGCACGTGGCCTTCGCGTACGGCCGCTTCGGCCTCGGTGCAGAGGCGGCGCAGCGCGGCCTCCAGCCCTTCCTCGGGCCGGTAGTTGAGGTCGAGGTAGTGGTGCGAGCTGTCGTACGGCGCCATCGACAGCAGCTGCTTGACCTTGCGCTGGGCGAGGATCGGCGAGTTGAGCACCACGTGGTTGACGTTGCCCGGACCGTCGACGAACACGTTGCCCTCGCGGCCGATCTGCGTGGACAGCGACATCACGCAGTCCTCGCGCAATGGATCGATCGGCGGGTTGGTGACCTGCGCGAAGGCCTGGCGGAAGCAGTCGTACAACGGGCGCACGCGCTGGCTGAGCACCGCCATCGGCACGTCGTCGCCCATCGAGCCGGTGGCTTCCTGCTCGAGTTCGGCCATCGGCCGCAGCACCAGCTCGCGTTCCTCGCGGGTGAGCTGGAACAGCTTCTGGAAACCTTCCAGCGTCTCCGCGTCGAACGGGTCGGCGGTCAGGTTGGGGTCGATCAGCTCGGTCTGCAGGTGGGTGGTGCCCTGCTTGAGCCAGCGCTTGTACGGCGCGCGTGCGCGGTTGATCGCGTCGATGGCCTCGCTGTCGAGCAGTTCGCCGGAATACAGGTCGGCGGCGATCATCTCGCCCGGACCGAGCTTGCCCTTGGCCTCGATCTCCTCGGGCGGCAGTTCCCACACGCCCGCTTCGGAGGCGATGAGGAAATGGCGGTCGCGGGTGCGCAGCCAGCGCGCCGGGCGCAGGCCGTTGCGGTCGAGCGTGCACGCGGCGTAGCGCGCATCCAGGGTGACGATGCCGGCGGGGCCGTCCCACGGCTCGGTGTTGAGCGCGTAGTACTCGTAGAACGCAGCGAGGTCGGCGTCCTTGTATTCCAGCGACTGCGTGGCCGGCGGGATCAGGATGCGCATCGCCTTGAGCAGGTCCATGCCGCCGGCCTGCAGCAGCGCGAGCATGTCGTCCAGGCTCTGCGAGTCCGAGCCGCTGGTGGTGATCACCGGATCGAACTCGCGCAGGTCCAGCGCCGGGGTGCGCCACACGTGCGCGCGCGCCTGCGCCCAGGCACGGTTGCCGGCGATGGTGTTGATCTCGCCGTTGTGCGCCAGCAGGCGGAACGGTTGCGCCAGCGGCCACCGCGGCGTGGTGTTGGTGGAGAAGCGCTGGTGGAAGACGACGGCGCTGGCGGCCAGGTCGGCGCGCTGCAGGTCGGGGTAGAACTGCGCCAGGCGGTCGGGCAGCACCATGCCCTTGTAGCCGATGCTCGCCGCCGACAGGCTGACCACGTAGAAGTCGGCCAGGTCCTGCAGCTGCTGCTCGGCGCGGCGGCGGGCGAGGAACAGCGAGCGCTCGAAGCCGACCGCGTCGAAGCCGCCGGTCGGGGTGACGAACACCTGTTCGATGCGCGGCATCGACGCCTGCGCCAATGCGCCGCACGCGGACGGGTCCACCGGCACCTCGCGCCAGCCGGCGACCGCGAGCTTTTCGTCCTGCAGCAACACGGCGAGCGTGTCGCGTGCGCGCGCCGCTTCGTCCGCGTCGTGCGGCATGAACACCAGCCCGGACGCGAAGTGGCCGCGCACCGCGATGCCGCTTTCCTCGGCCAGCCGGCGCAGGAACGCGGTGGGCTGGCGCAGCAGCAGGCCGCAGCCGTCGCCGCTGAGGCCGTCACGGGCCACGCCACCGCGGTGGGTCATGCGCACCAGCGCCTCGATGCCGCGCTCGACGATGGCGCGGCTGGGCGTGTCGTCCAGGTGCGCGATCAGGCCGAAGCCGCACGCGTCGTGTTCGTCGCGCGGGTCGTACAGCGGCATGCGGGTGGCGGTGGACATGGCGGTTCCTCGGGTGACGTGTTCGCCATGAGGCGATCATGGCGATGGCACTGGAGCAGGGCACGCCCGTCCGTCGCGCCCGGGGTTTCGGCGCGACAGACCCAACGTGTCCGTGTATGACCCGAATAAAGCACAATTTGTGCAGCGCCGCAAATGCGTAAATAGTTGAATCTGAAATAGTTTCCGGCGCAACGACCCATGGCCCTTCGAGTGCCGCCAGCCGTGCGGGAAAGTGCGCTCCACGGGCCCACGCTAGACTGCGCGACCGCCCCGAGCCCCGCGAGTGTCCGTGACCGAATCCGTTGCTCCACGCGTGCGGAAGGCCGCGCTGGTGTTCATCTTCATCACCGTGCTGATCGACGTGCTGTCGTTCGGCGTGATCATCCCGGTGCTGCCGCACCTGATCGAACAGTTCGTCGGCGGCGACACCGCCAATGCCGCCTACTGGGTAGGCGTGTTCGGCACGGTGTTCGCCGCGGTGCAGTTCGTGTGTTCGCCGATCGAGGGCGCGCTGTCGGACCGCTTCGGCCGACGCAAGGTGATCCTGCTGTCGTGCCTGGGCCTGGGCATCGACTTCATCTTCATGGCGCTGGCCAACACGCTGCCGTGGCTGCTGGTGGGCCGCATCATCTCGGGCGTCACCTCGGCCAGCTTCAGCACCGCCAATGCGTACATCGCCGACGTCACGCCCCCGGAAAAGCGCGCCAAGAGCTTCGGCATGATCGGCGCCGCGTTCGGCCTGGGCTTCATCGTCGGCCCGCTGATCGGTGGCTGGCTGGGCGAGATCAACCTGCGCTGGCCATTCTGGTTCGCCGCCGGGCTGGCGCTGTGCAACTTCCTGTACGGCTGGTTCGTGCTGCCCGAATCGCTGCCGCCGGAGAAGCGCAGCGCGAAGTTCGACTGGTCGCATGCCAACCCGGTCGGCTCATTGCTGCTGCTCAAGCAGTACCCGCAGGTGTTCGGGCTGGCGGCGGTGGTGTTCATCGCCAACCTGGCGCACTACGTGTACCCGAGCGTGTTCGTGCTGTTCGCCGACTATCGCTTCGACTGGGGCCCGCGCGACGTGGCGTGGGTGCTGGCGGTGGTGGGCGTGTGCAGCGTGATCGTCAACGGTGCGCTGGTCGGGCGCGTGGTCAAGGCGTTCGGCGAACGGCGCGCGCTGCTGTTCGGGCTGTCGTGTGGCGTCATCGGGTTCCTCATCTACGGATTCGCCAGCGAGGGCTGGATGTTCTGGCTGGGCATCCCGGTCAGCGCGCTGTGGGCGCTGGCGTCGCCGTCGACACAGGCGCTGATCACCCGCCAGGTGGGCGCGCAGGTGCAGGGTCGGATCCAGGGTGCGCTGATGAGCCTGGTCAGCCTGGCGGGCATCATCGGCCCGACGTTGTTCGCGGGCAGTTTTGGCTACTTCATCGGCAAGAGCGCGCCGGTGCACCTGCCGAGCGCGCCGTGGTTCATTGCCGCGGCGTTGCTGGCATGCGCGGTCGCGCTGGCGTGGGTGTTCGCGAAGGTGCCGCCAGACGACGAACCGGGGGCTGCGCCGGGTGCATCCGCCACCTGACCAGCCGGCTTGATGGCGCGCATGCTTCCCCCGTGCGGCGGGCCTATTCGTCCTCGTCGTCGGGCAGCGCCTCGGCCGGCATCGGCAGGATCGCCCAGAACGGGCGGTCGTCCTCGGCCCAGCGGAACGCGGCTTCGTTGAGGATTTCCAGCAACGTGTCGAAGTCTTCCGGCGACGCGTCGCGCAGGTCGTTGGCGTGCTCGATCAGCAGCAGGTAGCCCACCGCCGGTTGCCACGACAGATCGCCCAGCACGTCGGCCAGCGCATCCCAGGTGCCGCCGAACCAGGTCGGCAGGCGCATCGCCGCGGCCAGCCGTTCCATCAGTTCGACCTTGTCCGGGCAGCCCGCCAGGTCGATGTGGTAGACGTGGTAATCCAGCGCTTCGCCGGCCTCGGCCATCGCCGCGCTGTCGCCCTCGGCGACGAAGTAGGCGCCGCTCTGCGCCGGGTCGGCGAGCACGTTGCGCAGGTCGGTGTCGTTCATCGTGCCGCTCCGTTCGGTTCGAAGCGGCGGAAGGTACGGTAGTGGTCGTCGGTGTACCAGTACTCCACCGGCGGATTGCCGCCGGTGACGATGCGCCGCGCGCCGCGGTCGTCGGAGCCGGGCGTGTCGACGGTGAACTCGTGGTAATAGCCGCGCGGCTGCGCCGGCAGGCGGCGTTCGCGGTTCTGGAACACGTTGCCGTCCTGCCGGTAGTGGTACGGGCCGCCGCGGGCGATGGCCTCCAGCACCGGATGCGCTTCGGGTGGAATGAACGCGGGATACGCGGCGGTGCCGGTGCGGCCGGTTGCGGCCGCGGGCTGCGGTGCGGTGTCGGCCGGCCCGGATGGCGTGCCCACGGGACCCGGCGCCTGCGGCGCGGGTTGTGTGGCCGGTTGCGATGCGGGTGCCGGTGGCGTCGTGTCCGGGTTGTCCACGCGCTTGGACCACGTCCACAACCCCAGCAACACGACGGCGGCCAACAGCCAGTGGTGGTGACGCATCGTCCTGCTCCCTGCAGCGGTGTGGCTGCAGTCTAAACCCACGGCAACCTGGCGGTGGCGGCTTGAGGGGGATCAAGCCCGCCGGTGTGCCGGCCGGTTACCGTAGTGCCAGAAGGAGCGTGCATCCATGTCCAGTCCCACCCCTCGCGTTTGCTGCGCAAGGCCCGGGCATCCTCCCATTGTGGTGCTGGCGGCGGCATTGGCCGTTGCATTGACCGCACCGGCACTGGCCGCGCCTCCGGCGGCGGCAACGCCCCCGGCACCGGCGACAACTTCGACAACGTCCGAGGCGACGTCCACGCCCAGGACAGCCGCAACGCCCAAGGCGACCGCAACATCCGCCGCCACCCAGGACGCCGCGGCGAAGGCGGTGATCGCGCCGGTTGCTGCACCGGCGACCGAACCCGCCACGCCCGCGCGCGAGGCCCCGACGCTGGCGCTCAAGCCCGGCGAGTACCTGTGGACGCCGGAACTGGCCCCGCAGGGCCCGGTGGTGATCGTGATCAGCCTGCCCGAGCAGATGGCCTACGTGTACCGCAACGGCGTGCGCATCGGCGCGTCCACGGTGAGCAGCGGCAAGAAGGGCTACGAGACACCGACCGGCGTGTTCACCATCCTGCAGAAACGCAAGGAGCACTACTCCAACCTGTATGACAACGCGCCGATGCCGTACATGCAGCGCCTGACGTGGGATGGCGTCGCGCTGCACGCCGGCCGCGTGCCCGGCTACCCGGCCTCGCACGGTTGCGTGCGCCTGCCGCTGGAGTTCTCGAAGAAGCTGTTCGACGTCACCTCGCATGGCATGACCGTGGTGGTGGCCAACGCCGCCTCGCACGCGCCGGACGTGGTTTCACCCGGCCTGTTCGCGCCGGTGGACGCCTCCACCGGTCACGCGCGCGCGACCGCGAAGGCCCTCCCGAAGGGCCAGTTCAGCTGGACGCCGGAGCGTGCCAGCGACGGGCCGATCACCCTGGTGTTCAGCACCCGCGACGAGGAAGTGGTGGTGATGCGCGGTGGCACCGAGATCGGCCGTGCCGCCGTGACCCTGACCGGCGATCCGCTGAGCGGCACCCATGCCTACGTGCTGCTGGACGGGCAGGGCGACGGGCCCAACACACTGGCGCCCGGCCGGCCGCCGCTGCGCTGGTTGCAGGTGGAGGTGCCCGGGGCCACGCCCGACCTGCACCAGGGCCTGCAGACGGCGATCCGCGGTGAGCGCCTGATGGTGCCCCCGGTGTTCAGCCAGCTGGTGTACGAAGCGCTGACGCCCGGCGCCACCATGGTGGTGACCGACGAGCCGCTGCAGGCGCGCGGCGCCAGTACCGGCCTGACCGTGATCCGTGGCCAGGACGATGCAGCGGACGCAGAAGACGATGCCGTGCAACCTGACCCGGCCGGTCAGCAAGCTGAACACCCTTGACGCGATCATCATGTAACCTCCCCGCATGACCAAATCCCCCCTGGCCCTGCTCATGGCAGTGCTGGCAGCGGGATGCGTCGCGCCTTCGGCAAGGACGTCCATCGCCGCGGCCATTCCGCCCGTCGCACCGCCACCGTCCACCGCGCCCGCGGTCGTCGCCCCTGCCGACGCCGGGCTCCCCGTCGTAGCCAGCGCCCCCGTCCAGCCCACGTTGCTGCAGCGGTTGGCCAAGGCTGCGCCGGAAGCCAATCCCGAAGTGCTGGCACTGGCACTGGAAGCCCGTACCTGCGCCGGCCGCGTGGGCACCGGCACCGACGCCACCCGGCTGGCGGTGATCGACTACTCGCGCCCGTCGACCGAGCGCCGGCTATGGGTGTTCGACCTGACCAAGGCAAGCCTGCTGTACGACGAACACGTGGCCCATGGCCGTGGCAGCGGCGAGAACCTGGCCACCGCGTTCTCCAACACCGACGGCAGCCACCAGACCAGCCTGGGCCTGTTCACCACCGCCGAAACCTACATGGGCGGCAACGGCTACTCGCTGCGCATGGACGGCCACGAGCCGGGCTGGAACGACAAGGCGCGCGACCGCCTGATCGTCATGCACGGCGCGCCGTACGTGAACCCGCGGCAGGCACACGTGCAGGGCCGGCTGGGGCGCAGCTTCGGCTGCCCGGCGGTGCGCCCGGAAGTGGCGCGGCCGATGATCGACACGCTCAAGCAGGGCCAGCTGGTCTTCGCCTATGCGAAGAACGACAAGTGGCTGAAAGGCTCGCGCTTCCTGGGATGTAACGGGGCCGCCGCCCTGGTGCGCGGCGGACGGCCCGACACCGGCATGGTCAACCGCACCGCAATCCTGTGATCGCCTCGCGTTCGTTGACGTCGATGTTGAGGCGTTCGGCGCGGTATTCCATCGTCACCACCTGACCGGGACGCAGCACGCGCGAGAGCTTGGCGCCGCTGTCACGGGTGGCGCGGTCCACCACGTCCTGCGTGGGTGCGCGGCCGATGGCCCAGCTGGCGGCCTGCGCGTTGCACACGCCCACCGGCGGGGCGTCCATCGGCGGCTCGGCGGGCATGGTGCTGCAGGCCACCATCGAGGCGAGCAGGACCGCCAGCGGAACCAGGGGCAGGCGGGTGTCGGCGGTGCGGGGTGAGGCCATGGCGGGGACTCCGGCGGGGCTTGCGGCGACAATGCGGGGGTGAGGGTGATCAGCATGTAAAGGCCGCGCCGTCGCACCGGCTGCGACCGACCGTGCCGTTGCTCGCGCCGACCCCGTCCCCCAGAGTGGAACGCACGCCGATGGACAAACCCCACGCCCCCGCCTGCGAGCGCAACCGCGACCCGATCCTGGCGGTGCTGCAGCCACGCCTGGCCGATGCCCGCCGCGTACTGGAGATCGGCAGCGGCACCGGCCAGCACGCCGTGCACTTCGCCGCAGCCATGCCGTGGCTGCAGTGGCAGTGCAGCGACCGCGCGGACAACCTGCCGGGCATCGCGCTGTGGCTGGATGACGCGGCGCTGGCCAACACCCCCGTCCCGCTGCAACTCGATGTCGCTGCAGGGCCGTGGCCCACGCAGACCTTCGATGCGGTGTTCAGCGCCAACACCCTGCACATCATGGGCTGGCCGGAGGTGCAGGCGTTCTTCGACGGCGTGGCGCGCGTGCTCGCGCCGGGCGGTGTGCTGGTGGTGTACGGCCCGTTCAACTACGACGGCAGGTACACCAGCGACAGCAACCGCGAGTTCGATGCGTGGCTGCAGGCGCGCGATCCGCGCTCGGCGATCCGCGACGCCGCCGCGGTGGATGCGTTGGCCGCGACCGTCGGCCTGGTGCTGGAAGAAGACCTGGCGATGCCCGCCAACAACCGCTGCCGGGTGTGGCGCAAGCTGCCGTGATGCCGACCGCGCGCTGAACGGCGTGGATGCGCCGTCAACGGCGATGCGGCTGTGGCGTTAACCGGTACATGCCCGGCACGTCGCCGGCGCCACCGAGGATCGCCACATGAACCGCACCACCCTGCTTGCCCTTGCCCTGACGGCCGCGACGGTGTCGGGCCTTGCCATCGCCCAGAACGCCACCGACGGCGCCCGCCCGCACCGCATGCACGGCGACCGCATGATGCAACTGGACACCGACAAGGACGGTCGCATCAGCCGCAAGGAAGCCGAGGCCCGCCCCGCGCTGGCGCAGCGCTTTGCCGAAATGGATGCCGACAAGGACGGCTTCCTTGACCAGAAGGACCGCCAGGCCCGCCACGCTGCGCGCAGCGACGAATGGTTCACCAAGGCCGACGCCAACCGCGACGGCAAGCTGACCCGCGCCGAGCTCGATGCCGCGCACGAAGTGCGTCGCGCCGAGATGGAAGCCCGCCGCAAGCAGCATGCCGACGAGCGCTTCGCGCAGATGGACACCAACAAGGATGGCGCCATCAGCCGCGAGGAGATGGCCAAGGCGCCGAAGATGGGCGGCCGTGGCGGTCGTCACCATGATGGCCAGCACCATGGCGGTCAGAAACACGATGGACAGAAGCACCACTGAGGCTGGGGCGCTCGCCCCGAGGGAGCGTGACCGCTCCCCGGGGCGATGCGTTGGCAGCCGCTCCGGGTTTGGAGGCATGGCGACCGTGCCAAGCGGCCCCGTGCCATCCGGCAGGCCGTCATCGGCACCGAATCGCCGTAGGCTGTAGCGGACGCCAAACGCGGCCGCCACCCACGGCGCACCGTGCGAGGCCATCCACTCAAGGAGGATTGCCGATGCGCCCGTTGTCACCTGCCACCTCGCTGCTCACCCTCGCCCTGGCCGCAACGATGGTTGGCAGCGGGTTTGCCGCCACGCCCGCGCCGACGTCGCGAATCAGTGTCCTCGCCCATGCCGCCGCTTCGACCGCGGCCCCGGCCACCGTGCCGGTGCCTGCTGCCGAAGCAAGCACGGTGCCCACGCCGGCCGCCGTCGCGCGCTACGCCGCACAGATGCTGGCAAAAACCTACGACCCCGCCGGCCCTGGCGCCGCGGTGCTGGTGACCCGCGGCGACCAGGTGCTGTACCGCGGTTCCATCGGCCGCGCCGACATGAGCGCCGCCAATCCGCTGACCGCCGACGCGATGTTCCGCATCGCCTCGGTCAGCAAGCAGTTCGCCGCGGCCGGCGTGCTGCGCCTGGTCGAGCAGGGCAAGGTCGCGCTCGACGACCCGCTTACCCGGTACCTGCCCGGCTATCCCAACGGTGATGCGGTCAGCGTGCGCCAACTGCTCAACCACACCTCCGGCATCCGCAGCTACACCGACATGCCCGGGATGATGGACGGCCCGATCCGCAAGGACGTCACCACGGCGCAGCTGATCGACGTGTTCAAGAACGAGAAGCCCGACTTCGCCCCGGGCGAGGGCTGGCGCTACAACAACTCCGGCTACGTGCTGGTGGGCGCGGTGATCGAAGCCGCCAGCGGCATGCCGTGGCACCGGTTTCTGCACCAGGAATTCTTCGCCCCGCTGGGGATGAGCCACACCGGCTATGGCCATGACCCCGCCATCGTCGCCCGCCAGGTGCATGGCTATGCGTGGGAAGGCGACAAGGTGGTCGATGCGCCGCCGATCAGCATGACCCAGCCGCATGCGGCCGGTGCGCTGGTGTCGTCGGTGGACGATCTGCAGAAGTGGAATCGCGCGCTGCACGAAGGCCGCCTGTTCAAGGACGCCACCTACACCGCGATGATCACGCCCGAAGGCAAGGCGGTGGACAACAAGTACGGCTACGGCATCACCACCGGCACCCTGCGTGGGCGGCCGATGTTGTCGCACGGCGGTGGCATCTTCGGCTTCTCCACCACGCTCAACTACCTGCCCGGCCCCGACATCGGCGTGGTGGTGCTGCAGAACGGCCAGGGCTCGCGCGGCGAGCACGAAGGCCCCAGCGAAATGGCGCGTCGCCTGGCCGCCTTCACCCTTGGCGATCCGTACCCCACGCCCTCGCCGATCGCCATCGACGCGGCCACGCTCAAGCAGTACGAAGGCGTGTACCGCATCGACGACAAGACCACCCGTACCCTGCGCGTGGTGGACGGCAAGCTCACCGGCCAGCGCACCGGCGGCCAACGCGCGGAGCTGACCTCGATTGCCCAGGACACCTTCCTGTACGAAGACGGCTTCAACCGCTTTGACGTGCTGCGCGACGCCACCGGCAAGATCACCTCGATGCGCTTCTACCCCGAGGGCGAAGGCCCGGGCACGGTGGTGGCATTGAGCAAGGAACCGCTACCGGCCGACCGCGCTTCGGTGCAGCTGCCGGCACCGGCCCTGCAACGCCTGGTGGGCCGCTACGAGTTCAACGGCATGCCGATGCTGATCACCGTGGCCGACGGCGCCCTGCACGCCCAGCTCGGCAGCCAGCCGGTGTTGCCGCTGCAGGCCGAATCCGCCGACCGCTTCTACCCCACCGTGGTGGACGCCACGTTGGAGTTCAGCCCGGCCAGCGGCATGCCGGAGACCGTGACCCTGCACCAGAACGGCCAGCAGATCGCGTTCAAGCGCAGCGCCAACTGACCCACCCAACACCGCGTCCCCATCCGGGGGCGCGGACCGCCCCCTCACCCCCTCAGGGCGCAGGGTCAAACTCACCCCGTGCCCACCCGAAGCGCGACCTTGGCACCTTGCGCCCGCCCTCACCCGTAAAATGGCGGACCGCACCCCCGGCCGCCGCAAATGCTCCGCATCACCGACCTCAAGCTGCCCCTCGACCATCCGCCCGAGGCGCTGGAAGCGGCAGTGCGCGCGCGGCTGGGCCTGCGCGCCGACGAGCCGGCGAGCGTGCACGTGTTCCGCCGCGGCCACGACGCGCGCAAGCGCGGCGACATCCAGCTGATCTACACCCTCGACGTCGACACTCCCCGCGCAGCCGAGTTGCTGGCGCGCGAACACGCCGCTGCAGACAGTGCCCCAAGCGGGGTATCCGGCGCTGCACCGGGCGCCTCGGCCCGCAAAGGCGAG
The DNA here is from genome assembly GCF_007830115.1 of Aerolutibacter ruishenii. Classification (GTDB taxonomy): domain Bacteria; phylum Pseudomonadota; class Gammaproteobacteria; order Xanthomonadales; family Xanthomonadaceae; genus Aerolutibacter; species Aerolutibacter ruishenii. Next base: position 205,879 of record NZ_VLKP01000002.1, read on the forward strand.
TCGAAGGGCCAACCCAAACTCGGTCCCACCCCCGACACCACCTACAAACTCGTCACCCACGCCCCCGACGGGCTGACGGAGCGTCCCATCGTGGTCGGCTTCGGCCCCTGCGGCCTGTTCGCCGCGCTGCTGCTGGCGCAGATGGGCTTCCGCCCGATCGTGCTGGAGCGCGGCAAGGCCGTGCGCGAACGCACCCAGGACACCTGGGGCCTGTGGCGCAAGCGCGAGCTGACGCCCGAATCCAACGTGCAGTTTGGCGAAGGCGGCGCCGGCACCTTCTCCGACGGCAAGCTGTACAGCCAGATCAGCGACAAGGAACACCGCGGGCGCAAGGTGCTGCGCGAGTTCGTGCTGGCCGGCGCGCCGGAGGAGATCGAATACGTCAGCAAGCCGCACATCGGCACCTTCCGCCTGGTGTCGATGATCCAGTCGATGCGCGAAGAGATCCTCCGCCTGGGCGGCGAGATCCGCTTCTCCGCGCGCGTGGACGACCTGCTGGTGGAGACTGACGCCGAAGGCGTGCGCCACGTGCGCGGCGTGAAACTGTCCGACGGCAGCGAACTGCACAGCGGCCACGTGGTGATGGCGCTGGGCCACAGCGCGCGCGACAGCTTCGAGATGTTGCACGCCCGCGGCGTGCACATGGAGGCCAAGCCGTTCTCGGTCGGCTTCCGCATCGAGCACCCGCAGTCGCTGATCGACCGAGCGCGCTTCGGCCCGCAGGCCGGGCATCCGCTGCTGGGCGCGGCCGACTACAAGCTGGTGCACCACGCCAGGAACGGGCGCGCGGTGTACAGCTTCTGCATGTGCCCCGGCGGCACGGTGGTGGCCGCGACCAGCGAACCGGGCCGGGTGGTGACCAACGGCATGAGCCAGTATTCGCGCAACGAGCGCAATGCCAACGCCGGCATCGTGGTCGGCATCGAACCGGCGGACTTCGCCGAGTACGACAACAGCGGCTCGCCGCTGGCGGGCGTGGCGCTGCAGCGGCACTTCGAATCGCTGGCGTATGAGCTGGGTGGACGCACCTACGATGCGCCGGGCCAGCTGGTCGGCGACTTCATCGCCAACCGTGCATCCACCGCGTTCGGCGAGGTGCAGCCGTCGTACAAGCCCGGCGTGCACCTGACCAACCTCGAGACCGCGCTGCCGCGCTACGCCATCGACGCGATCCGCGAGGCGTTGCCGGCATTCGGGAAGCAGATCAAGGGCTTCGACCGCGCCGATGCGGTGCTGACCGGCGTGGAGACACGCACTTCGTCACCAGTACGAATCACCCGCGGTGAAGATCTGCAGAGCCTCAACACCCGCGGCCTGTATCCGGCCGGCGAAGGCGCCGGCTATGCCGGCGGCATCCTCTCGGCGGGCGTGGACGGCATCCGCGTGGCCGAGGCGGTGGCGCGCGCGATCATGGCGCCGCGCTGACGGTCGCCGCCGCTGCCGGCGATGCGACCACGGCGGGCAGCGTGACCGCCGCCGGCCGCCCCAGCAGGTAGCCCTGGCCGAACTCGCACCCCAGGGCCAGCAGGGCCTGGCGCTGCGACTCGGTCTCGATGCCTTCGGCGATGACGTCCATGCCCAGCGCGCCGGCCAGCGCCAACACCGAGGCGACCACCGAGACGATGTTCTCCTTGCCCGGCTGGCCAAGTTCGGCGACGAAACTGCGATCGATCTTGAGTACGCGCAGCGGGAACGTGTGCAGGTAACTGAGCGCGGAGTAGCCGGTACCGAAGTCGTCCAGCGCGGTGCGCACGCCGGCCGACTGCAGCCGCGCCAGGATGTCGCGCACGTGGTCGCTGTTGTCCAGCAGCGAGCCTTCGGTCACCTCGGTCAGCAACCGCGCGGGCGGCAACCCGGTGCGCGCCAGCACGTCGAGCAGGCGCCGGTCGAAATGCGCGTCGCGGAAGTGGCGCGGCGAGACGTTGATGGTGAGGTAGGTATCGCCCGGTTGCTGCGCGGCCAGGTGGCAGCTGAGTTCGAACATGCGCCAATCGATGGCGTCGATCGCGCCGCTGTCCTCGGCCACGGACAGGAAGCTGTCCGGGGCCAGCACGCCGCGGGTGGGGTGGCGCCAACGCAGCAGCGCCTCGTGGCCCACGACCTCGCCGGTGGACAGGCGCACGATCGGCTGGAAGAACGGCTCGAAGTGGTCGTTGTGCAGGGCCTCGTGCAGCTCCGCCTCGACCGTGAGCACGTCCGTGGTGCGGTGCTTGAGCGAGTCGTCGAACAGCGCGTACTGCTTGCGGCCCAGGGCCTTGGCCCGGTACAGCGCCAGGTCGGCGTCGCGCAGCAGTTCGCTTGCATTGTGGTAACCATCGCCGGCCACCGCGATGCCGATGCTGGCCGACGGCGACAGCGTCTTGCCACCGATCTGCAGCGGCTCGGACAGCAGTTCGAGCAGTCGCTTGGCCACCCGCACCGCCACCTCGGGCGTGGCGATGTCGACCAGCAGGATCGCGAACTCGTCGCCGGCCAGGCGCGCGACCACGTCCGGTTCGCGCACACAGCGCACCATGCGCCGCGATACCTGCTGCAGGAACTCATCGCCGCCGCTGTGGCCGAGGCTGTCGTTGATGACCTTGAAGCGGTCCACGTCCAGGTACAGCAGCGCACAGCGCGGCCCATCCTGCTCGTGCATGTCCTCCAGCGCGCGCTCCAGCCGCTGCTGCAGCACGCCGCGGTTGGGCAGGCCGGTCAGCGCGTCGTGCTGCACCTCGTGTTCCAGCTGGCGCTGGATGCGTTCGCGCTCGCCGATCTCGCGACGCAGCTCGCGGGTACGCTCCTGCACCCGGTCTTCCAGTTGCGCGTAGGCCTGCTCGCGGATCCGGGTGGCCCGGCGACGATTGAGCACGCTGGCAATCTGCGAGGCGACGAACTCCAGCAACTCCTGGTCGGTGGTGCCGTAGCCCACCGCCCCGTCGTAGCTGCGCACCGCGACCACGCCGCCGATTTCATCGCCAAAGCGCAGTGGCACGCCCAACCACGACACCGGCACCGGGCCAATCAGCGCAAGGTCCAGCTGCCTGCGGCGGTGCAGGTCGAAGATGTCGCTGGTGGCCAGCAGCTGCGGCTGGCCCTGGCGCATCACGTACTCGGTCAGGCCCTGGCCCGGGATCCGCGGCTCCGGAACCGCGTCCAGCTCGTCGGCGAAATACGCGAACTGCAGCGTGCGCCGTTCGTCGTCCAGCAGCGCGATGAAGAAGTTGCGCGCCTCGATCAGCTGCCACACCACCTCGTGGATGCGGTAGTAGAACGCGCGCTCGTCCAGGTCCGCGTTGGCCAGATCGGCGATCTGGAACAAAGCGGCCTGCAGGCGCTCGGCGCGCTGGCGCTCGACGATCTCCTGCTGCAGGCCACGGTTGGCCTCGGCCAACTCCACGGTGCGCAGGCGCACGTTGTGCTCCAGCGCCTCGGTGCTGCGTCGCCGGTCCAGTGCGGTCAGCAGGTGGCTGCCCACGAACGCCAGCAGCGCCTGGTCCTCGCCGGTGTACGACATGCCGGGCTCATAGCTCTGCACCACCAGTGCGCCGCGCACCTGGCCGTCGCCCAGCAGCGGTACGCCCAGCCAGTCGAACGCGTCGGTGCCGATCCGTCGCACCGGTCCCTCCAACTGGCGATGGATCTGGTCGGTGGCGCCGCGCAGGGCCATGCCCTTGCGGATCACGTACCAGGTCAGCGAGTGCTCGATCTCATCCAGCGCGAATTGCTCGCCCGGCGCCGGGGCCGGATCCTTGACGTCGACGAAGTACAGCAGCTGGGCGGCATCGCTGGCCTCGTCGTACAGCACGATGAACAGGTTCTCGGCGTACATCAGCGTGCCGACGATGGCATGGATGCCGCGTAGCAGCTCGGGCATGTCACGGCCGGAACCGGCCAGGTCGGAGATGGCGAACAACGCGCGCTGCAACTGCTCGGAGTGCTCCAGGCGGACCACCGAGTTCTCCAGTTCCATGACCCGGAGCAGGCCCCGCAGGCATTGGTCGATGGCGCCGGGCAGGGCGCCCAGTGCGGCGATCACGGCCCCGGTGCCCTCGGGGTCTTCGGGGTCCTCCAGTCGAAGGAGCAGCACGGCGCCGCTGTGGGGAAGCGGTATGCCCAGCCACGTCCCGTCGGTGGAGCGCCTGGGATGCTGGTCCTGCCACGCCTGCCACGCGACGGTTTCCGGCTTGTCGGCGTCGTGGAGACCGCCTGTTCCACTGGCTGCCGGTTTCAACACCACGCGTGCGTCCGCGACGCCGGGCGTGGCGTGTGCCAGCCGCCGCGCCACGGCAATGCCCTCGCCCAGGTTGCGGACCTCAAGCAGCTCACTGATACGTGAGATACCGAGGTCGGCGATTGGCGGCAGCGATGCGGCGTGGTCGGACGGCATGGTCGGATCGGTGGGTCAGGAGGGCGGGGAGTACCCCGTATCTGAATCCTAACGGCGGCTTTCCATGAAACTTCAGCACGGGATGTGAGCCAATTTCTCGCCCACGGCCGCCCGGTGGCGCGGGACATCCTCGGCTGACGGCAAGGCACGGCGTCCGCCTAACGTCGATGGCCTTCGGTGCCGCTGCCTGGATCACAATGGCCGCCACGCCCATCCGCCATCCAAGGAGGCCCACGATGCGCCGCTGGCTTCGCTCACTGCTTCCGGTCCTGTGCTGCGCACCGTTGCTCGCGCTGGCCGCCGAGCCTGCCTTCGGCCCCAACCTGGAAGGCTTCGATTACCCCTATCCGGTTGGCAGCTTCGCGTTCGTCTCGCAGGGCAAGCCCGTGAAGATGGATTACATGGACGTCAGGCCCGCCGCCCGGGCCAATGGCCGCACGGTGGTGCTGCTGCACGGCAAGAACTTCTGCGGCGCGACCTGGGAGGGCAGCATCAAGGCGCTGACCAAGGCCGGTTACCGCGTCGTGGCACCGGACCAGATCGGCTTCTGCCGCTCGACCAAGCCCGACGGTTACCAGTACAGCTTCCACCAACTCGCGCACAACACCGCCGCGCTGCTCGACCACCTGGGCGTGGACAAGCACGTGGTGCTGGGCCATTCGATGGGCGGCATGCTGGCCACGCGCTACGCACTGCTGTACCCGCAGCGGGTCGAGAAGCTGGTGCTGGTGAACCCGATCGGGCTGGAGGACTGGCTGGCCAAGGGCGTGCCCTACACCCCCGCGGATGCCTGGTACCAGGGCCAGCTCAAGACCACCCGCGACGGGATCAAACAGTACCAGCTCACCACGTACTACAACGGCGAATGGCGGCCGGAGTTCGACCGCTGGGTGGACATGTCAGCGGGCATGTTCAACGGGCCGGGGAAGGAAACCGTCGCTTGGCACGCGGCCCTGACCTTCGACATGATCATGACGCAGCCGGTGTACCACGAGTTCCCGCGCCTGCAGGTGCCGACGGTGCTGATCATAGGCGAGCACGACAACACCGCCATCGGCAAACACCTGCTGCCGAAGGCGCAGCAGTCGACGGTGGGCGACTACCGCGCGATGGCGCGCGACGTGGCGGCGAAGATTCCGGGTGCGGTGCTGCACCTGTACCCGGATCTTGCGCATTCGCCGCAGATACAGGACCCGGGGCGGTTTCATGCGGATTTGTTGAGGTTGCTGGGAGAGCGGTGAGTGCAGATGTGTACTGACCCAGTACCGTCGATGGCGATGAGGTGGAATATCGCTGGCTGACGTAGTCAACGTGCCCGAATGATGTCCATGGCAACTGCCGACCCGAAGCGGACATCGGCAACGACTGGGTCACTCGCAGGAAATTGGCCCTGACATACTGAGTTCCAGAGGGGCGCTCGAACACATGTGGCACATACAAAGCTATAGTCTCAACCCGTGAGGCTGGAGGCGCTTAAATTCCACGCCAAATTCTATGCCATTGACACAGAAAGAAATTTGCCTCAGTGCCTTCCGCCCTTGCCAAAGCCCTTCAATCGTACGGCGCGCAGCCGGATCAGCTAGTCGAGCTCGCGGATAGCTCGCCTCGGGCGTTGCGCTACGCCGACCTAAAAAATGGGGATGAGGCCTGGTCGCCGCCAGTCGTAGCGGAGCATGAGCATGTCCCCCGGGTGTTCATCTTTGACGGTCGAAGCAAGTCCGGCGAAGTCTCCCAATCCATCGTTGACCAGTGGTGCCGGCGGATTCTGCTGCGTGGGGATCCCGCGTGGACTGCGATCCTCCGGCCCGGCCGGCTGGATGTGCTCTCGTTCGAGATCCATGGCACGGACGTAGCCACTTCAACAGAGTCGATCGCGCCGGATTCGGGCGGGCTTACGCGGTTCATCCACGACGTGCGCAGTGGCGCCGCCGACCTGCCGCGGCGTACGTACCTCAAGGATCTGCTCTCGGAGTCGATGCGGCAGGCCGTTGATCTGGGCGTATCGCCCATCGATGCCGTGTCGCTCGTCGGTTGGGGTCTGTTCTGGCGCTTTCTTGTGGACCGCGACTTGCTCGTGGGAAAAACGCCGGATGCCATCGCCGATGGCGCCAATTCATGGACAGATTGCCTCAACACAAAGGGTCGTGCCCTAAAGACGCTGAAATGGCTGGAGGGCACCTTCAATGGTGGCTTGCTGCCGTTCGAGACGTCGCCCAAGGACTACGCGCCAGAAGTGTTCTCGCAGGTGCTCGGGAACATTGCGGCCGGCGCTACGCCACAAGGCCAACTGCGCCTGCCTACCGATTGGGACGAAATCAACTTCTCCCATGTTCCGGTGGGCCTGCTCAGCGAAGTCTACGAGGCGTTCGCAACGGCGCTCGATGCTCCCAACGCAAAGAAGGCCAGCATCCACTACACGCCACAGCACATCGCCGAGTTCGTGGTCGGCGAAGCGCTCAGCGCCATCCGGGACGTTGATCGTCCCCGTGTACTAGATCCGGCAGTTGGGGCGGGTGTTTTCCTGATCTCCACGTTCCGTCATCTCGTACAGCGCGAATGGGAGAGAACAGGGACGCGGCCAAAGCGGCGGCAGATTCGGCGCATCCTCTCGAATCAGCTTTCGGCATTCGATGTGGACAAGCGTGCGTTGCGTCTGACGCAGCTCGGGCTCTACCTCACTGCCCTGGAACTCGATCCGAGTCCGACGCCTGTCGAAGACCTAAAGTTCGATGACCTCGAATCGGTGCTGCGGTTGCGCCATGAGATCGACGGGAGCCTTGCAGGTGTAGCGAAGGAAGATGCCGGCCAGTTCGATCTGGTCGTAGGTAATCCGCCATGGACCGGGCACGATAACACCGCAAAGCGACGCTGGGTTGCCAATACAGACAAGACGTTCCTAGAGCGGCTCGGTTCGGAATCGAATTCGTTCGATTTGCCAGACGCCAATCCCGACCTGGCGTTCTTGTGGCGCGCTGGCGAATGGGCGAAGCCCAAGGGGCAGATCGCGCTTGTTATTCATGCGCGCTGGTTGTTCGGGTTGTCGGAACGATTGCTTAAGGCGCGTAGCCGGATTTTCACTGCGTTCAACGTGACGGGTGTCTTGAATGGTGCCGCGCTTCGCCAGACAAGGGTGTGGCCAAACGTTACAGCTCCCTTTTGCCTTGTCTTTGCGCGGAATGAGGTTGCGCCAGGGGACGGCGCGTTCCAGTTTGTCAGCCCGTTCGTGGAAGCTGATGACACGAAGGAGCAAACGGTTCTCCGGGTTGATTGGGCCGATGCGCAGGCCGTTCCTCATGAGGAAGTTAGATCCACGCCGTGGATACTCAAGGCTCGCTTCCGAGGTGATCCTCTGGCGCGCCGCGCATTCGAGACGTTGCGTGCGGTCGGCGTTCCGCTCGGAAATTACCTGGACGGTCTAAAGCCGGGCCTGCGCTTCAGGAATGGCTATCAGGTTGGTGGCGAGGCCGGCACACAGCAATCCGCAAGGCAGATGCACGGAATGCCGGATCTGAAGAACACAGATGCCGATGAATTCCTCGTCACTACGTCGGAACTCCCCAAGTTCAAGAGAAAGACGCTTCTGTTCCCGCGTAACCAGGCGATCTATAAATCGCCTTTGCTGCTCGTGCGGCAGACGATTCCGGCAGACCCGCTCCGACCGCGTGCGCTCCGCGCCGAATCACCAGTCGCATTTCACGAGTCGTTCCATGGAATCTCGTTCTCTGGAGTTGCCCGCGGAGCGGACCATGCAAGATTGCTGCAAACATTTCTGCAATCGCAGATAAGTCCATTCGTGTCCTTGCTTATGGATGCGAGGTTCGGTGTCGAGCGCGATACGATCTACCAAGAAAGTCTCGATGCCATCCCAGTGGTCCCGCTTGACCGGCTTTCGGATGGCCAATTGGCTCAGATGCGGCAGATTTCAAAGGAGATGGAGGGCGGGCTCGGCGATGCGCAATTCGAGAGGCTGAACACATTCGTGTTCGACCTTTATGGGCTTGGAAATCTAGAGCGCCAGGCTATCGAGGACACGCTTCAAACGCGGGGGCCAACATCCGCGTCGGTCGGGCGGGCAGTGACTCCACCTGACAAAACAGAACGTGCGGTGTTCATCACGGCATTGAAGGATTCACTTGATGACGTGCTTCAGGCATCGGGTCTCCAAACGACGATAGAAGAAGTGTCGGTCGGTAATATCCCGTGGCGAGTACTTTCCATCGCCACTCGCTCCGCTCCGAGAATGTCTTTGCCAGTGGACGCGCTACTCAAGGAGGCCGACGAGTCCGGCACAAGTCTGGTGGTGGTTCCCGTGAGCAAGTCGCATGTTTTCGTAGGCCTGCCAGACCGCTATCGGTATTGGACACGAACACAAGCGGTGCTCCTCGCACACGATCTCCTCGGAGGGTCGCTTGGCGATGGCTAAACGACCCTCCCTTGCGGATCCGCCTGCACAACTTGCGGCAGAACCGGATCTTTCATCCGCCCATAAGCGAGCAATTGAAGGAGCGCTGCGATGGGCTTGGCAACAACTTGTTTCGGCAAATGACGTCGTATTGAATGACGGTTCCGAGGAGGCCATCACGGCGGCGCTCGAAACCCAACTCGGTCGAATGGAGCACGGGCGCCGTGTTGCACCTGGGCTCAAGGACTTCGACCACCCTGTTCGTGGCGCAAAGCAGTGCACGTCGGACGGGCGTATCGAGAAGCAACCCGATCTTACATTCAGGCCACCGACTTCCCGCTATCAACGGGTCACGAATACCGCCTGCTGGGGCTGTTTCGTCGAATGCAAGCTCATCGAAGATGGCCATGCCTCCCGCACGGTCGAGTCCTATAGCGACAAAGGCATTCGGCGATTCGCCATAGGTGAGTATGCGGCACGGATGCCATCCGCCATGATGATCGCGTTTGTACGCGGCAATAAGCAGCCGGCTGAGAGCCTTGAACCATTGCTCCCGCTGCATGGTGCAACAACCATCGCGCGTGGGAAGTCCGCGGACACCTGCTCCACACAACATCCTCGCATAGCGCTCTTTCCATCATGCGCTGACGTGAATCTCATACACCTTTGGTTGCTGGTTCCGACTAAGCTAGCAGCCTGAAAGCCACTGTCCTCGTACGCAACGAAAGCAGTGGCCGGGGGATGCTGAGGCGAAAGTACGGTCAGAGTCGAGTTTTTCTTTTTCTTGGTCCTACGACCGCTCTTGGCCGTAGGCGGACCTAACGCGGGAATCGACGAACAAAAAAAGCCCCATCAAAGACGGGGCTTCTGCCTTTCAACCTCACCACCTGTCATCAGGTGGGAGGGTGTGGGCGCTGTGTCGCGCAAGAGCCGGCCATGGATGGCCGGCGGCCCGACTCCGCGCAGGACTGCGCGGACGGAGGGTCGGCGCGACACAGCGCCCGCGCCCTCCCACCGTGCGACACCCCTTACGCCACCTTCACGATCCGCAGCGGGTTATCCCACTCCTTCAACAGCTCCGCCTCACGCAGCTTCGCTTTGTGCAGGTGATCTTCCTTGACGTGCCCGTAGCCCCGGATGTGCTCCGGAATCGAAGCAATCTCAGCCGCCAGATCCACGTTGCCCCGATCCAGCTTCGGCAACAACCCTTCCACCGTCTTGATGTAATCGGCAATCAACTGCCGCTCCATCTTCCGCTCCTCGGTGTAACCGAAGATGTCCAGCTTGGTGCCGCGCAGCTTGCGCAGCTTCGCCAGCCACTTGAACGCGGTCAGCACCCACGGCCCGTACTCGCCCTTGACCAGCTGCCCATCGGCATTGCGCTTGGCCAGCAGCGGCGGCGCCAGGTGGAACTTCAGCTTGAAGTCGCCGTCGAACTGCTGCTGCACCCGGCGCAGGAACTCGCCGCTGGTGTACAGGCGCGCCACTTCGTACTCGTCCTTGTACGCCATCAGCTTGAACGCATAGCGCGCCACCGCCTCGGTCAGGTCGGTGCTGCCCGGCGCCTTGCCCTGCTCGGCGTCGCGCACGCGGGTGACGAAACCGGCGTAGCCCTTGGCGTACTCCGCGTCCTGGTACTCGGTGAGGAACGCCACGCGACGCGCGATCAGCTCGTCCAGTGAGCGCGACAGGCGCTCGTCGTCGAGCGGCAGGAACGCGACGTTGTCGCCGCCGGTGTTGCTCGGCAGGTGGCGCAATTCGTCCTCGTTGCGTACCGACTTCAGCGGCGCGGCGTTGGCGCCCCACTCGTGGCCTTCCCACTCGGCGGCCCCGAGCATCGGCAGTGCGTGCGGGGTGGCTTCGGCGGCGGTCGGCGCGTTACGGATCAGCCCGGCGGCCTCGGCCACGGCGGCCGGGTCGATCACCGCCAGGCGGCCCCACGCGAACGCGGTCTTGTTCATTTCCACCGCGGCGCCGTTGAGCTCGATGGCGCGCATCAGCGAATCCATCGACAGCGGCACCAGGCCGCGCTGCCAGGCGTAGCCGAGGATGAACAGGTTGGTGGCGATCGCATCGCCCATCAGCGCGGTGGCCAGTTGGGTGGCGTCCACCGCGTGCAGGCCTTCGCCGCCCAGGGCGCTGCTGATCGCGGCCATGATGTCGGTGGCCGGGAACTGCATGTCCGGGCGGGTGGTGAAGGTGCCGGGCATCGCTTCGTAGGTGTTGAGCACCACCTGCGCGCGGCCGCTGCGGATCTTCGACAGCACCCAGTAGTCATTCACCACGACCATGTCGCAGCCCAGCACCAGGTCGGCCTCGCCGGCGGCGATGCGCACCGCGTGGATGTCGTCCGGGGTCTTGGCGATGCGGATGTGGGTGGTGACCGCGCCGCCCTTCTGCGCCAGGCCGGTCTGGTCGAGCACGGTGGCGCCGCGGCCTTCCAGGTGGCCGGCCATGCCCAGCAGCGCGCCGATGGTGACCACGCCGGTGCCGCCGACGCCGGTCAGCAGGATGTTCCACGGCTGCGACAGGTCGCTGGCCACCTGCGGCAGCGGCAGGTTGGCGAGGCGGTCCTTGGCGCCGGAGCCCCCGCTCTTATTAAGCGCGCCCTTGCGCAGGCCACCGCCTTCGACGGTGACGAAGCTGGGGCAGAAGCCGGTGGTGCAGCTGTAGTCCTTGTTGCAGTTGGACTGGTCGATCTCGCGCTTGCGGCCGAACTCGGTTTCCTTGGGCAGCACCGACACGCAGAACGACTTCTTGCCGCAGTCGCCGCAGCCTTCGCACACCAGCGAGTTGACCACCACGCGCTTCTGCGGGTCGACCATCTTGCCGCGCTTGCGGCGGCGGCGCTTCTCGGTGGCGCAGGTCTGGTCGTAGATCAGCACCGAGGTGCCCTTCACTTCGCGCAGGCGCTTCTGGATGGTGTCCAGTTCGCTGCGGTCATGGAACTCCATGTCGGCCGGGAACAGCTCGCGCTTGCTCCACTTCTTGATGTCGTCGGACAGCAGGATGATGGTGTGCACGCCTTCGCTGCGCACCTGGTGGGCGATCTGCGGCACGCTCAGGGTGCCGTCCACCGGCTGGCCGCCGGTCATCGCCACCGCGTCGTTGTAGAGGATCTTGTAGGTGATGTTGACGCCGGCCGCGATCGACTGGCGGATCGCCAGCGAACCGCTGTGGAAGTAGGTGCCGTCGCCCAGGTTCTGGAACACGTGCGGGGTGTCGGTGAACGCCGCCTGGCCCGCCCACGTGACGCCTTCGCCGCCCATGTGGGTGAAGGTGTCGGTGTTGCGGTCCATCCACGTGACCATGTAGTGGCAGCCGATGCCGCCCAGCGCGCGCGACCCCTCCGGCACCTTGGTGCTGGTGTTGTGCGGGCAGCCGGAGCAGTAGTGCGGCACGCGCGGGAACTGCGCGCGCGGCAGGGCCAGCTCGGACTCCTTCTCGTCCATCCAGCGCAGCACCTGCGCGATGCGCTCGGCGTTGCTGCCTTCCACCAGGCCCAGCTTCTGCATGCGGCGGCCGATGACGCCGGCGATGGTCGCCGGGGTCAGCTCGCCGGTGCTGGGCAGGATCCACTCGCCGGCCTCGTCGTACTTGCCGACGATGCTCGGGCGCTGGCCCGGCCAGTTGAACATGTACTCCTTCATCTGCCGCTCGATGAAGGCGCGCTTCTCCTCCACCACGACGATGTCCTGCAGGCCTTCGGCAAACGCGCGCAGGCCCACCGGCTCCAGCGGCCAGGTCATGCCGACCTTGTACACGCGGATGCCGAGGTCGGCGCAGGCCCGCTCGTCCAGGCCGAGGTATTCCAGCGCCTGCAGCACGTCCAGGTAGGACTTGCCAGTGGTGACGATGCCCAGGCGCGCGCGCGGCGAGTCGATCACCACCTTGTCCAGGCGGTTGGCGCGCGCGAAGCTCTGCGCGGCCTTGACCGCGTAGCGGTGCAGGCGCATCTCCTGGTTCATCGGCGGGTCCGGCCAGCGGATGTTGAGTCCGCCTTCCGGCATCTCGAAGTCGTCCGGGGTGATGATCTGCAGCGCCATCGGGTCGGCTTCGACCGAGGCGGAGGACTCGACGGTTTCGGCGATGGTCTTGAAGCCGACCCAGCGGCCGGTGAAGCGGCTCATTTCCCAGCCGATCAGGCCCATCTCGAGGATGTCCTGCACGCCGGCCGGGTTGAGGATCGGCATCATCGCGCTGACGAATTCGTCCTCGCTGCCGTGCGGCAGGGTGGAGGAGCGGCAGGCGTGGTCGTCGGCGGCCAGCGCCAGCACGCCGCCGTAACGGCCGGTGCCGGCGGCGTTGGCGTGCTTGAACACGTCGCCGCAGCGGTCCACGCCGGGGCCCTTGCCGTACCACATGCCGTACACGCCATCGACCTTGGCGCCGGGGAACAGGTTGGTCTGCTGGGTGCCCCAGACCATGGTGGCGCCCAGGTCCTCGTTCAGGCCCGGGGTGAACTTCACGCCGGCCTTCTCCAGGTACTTCTTGGCGCGCCACAGCTCCAGGTCGAAGCCGCCCAGCGGGCTGCCGCGGTAGCCGGAGATGAAGCCGCCGGTGTTGAGGCCGTTGGCCTCGTCGCGCAGGCGCTGCATCAGCGGCAGGCGCACCAGGGCCTGCACGCCGCTCAGGTAGATGCGGCCCTTTTCGCGGCTGTACTTGTGCTCGAGGGTGTAGTCGAGGTCGAGGACGTCGTGGGTCAACAACGACTTCGCGGATTCGGGCGAGCTGAGTTCGGCGGTGCTGGTCATGCGTGGCTCCGGGCGCGGCGTGGGGGCCGGCGGCGTGGCGGCGGGGCGGGTGGCGGGGGAAAAGGGGGGCGTTGTCGCGGGGGCAACGGACCGGGGTGCAAAACCGGGCAATTGTACCAGCGACCAAAGTCGTAGCCCGGTCGGGACGTCCCGTGCGCGACCCGCAGCGGGTAGGATTCAAAGGGCCATACAGGGGGAAATGCCATGCAAGTTCGAGGTTTGCTGCTGGCCGTGGGGCTGTTGCTGGCCACTGGAGCGCAAGCGCAGACGCTGCCCAAGCCCGCGGAGTTCTATTTCGAGAACGATGCGCTGGCCATGAAGCCCATCGTGGCGGTGCGCGAAACCGGCGAAGCCGCCACCGAGAAACTGCTGCGCGCCATCCAGCGCAATCCGCGCGGCGTGGCCGAGCGTGCGCAGCTGGCCCACATCGCCATGGAGGCGGGCCGCGTCGAGCTGGGCCGCCAGCTTTACGACGACGCGCTGCTGCGGGTCACCACCAGCGACGCGCTGTACCGGCCGCTGCTGTGGAATTACGGCTGGGACCTGTACCGCTCCGGCGACGACCAGGCCGCGCTCCGGCAGTGGCTGCAACTGGTCGCGGCCCGCAACTCCACCGCCCACTGGATCCCCATGACGCTGGCGATGGTGCTGTGGTCGCTGGACCGCCGCGACGAGGCGGTCCAGTGGTACGCCGCCGCGGTGCGCAGCGAGCCCACCCAGTGGGCCACGACGGCACGCCATGCCGAGCTGCTGCCCGGCTGGACGGCGTCCGAGCGCGCCACGCTGGCCGAGGTCCAGGCCGCCTGGGCGGCCAATCCGCCGACCTGGCCGTAGCCCTGCCGGGCCCGGCAGCGCCTTTGCCCGGGTCCCTCGCGTTGTAACGGTGGGCACGCTACAGTCGGACCGGCCCACCCAGCACCGAGGAACGGATGTCCCTGTCGGCCCTGAGCATCATGGTGGTCGAAGACCACGGTTTCCAGCGCCGCATGGCGCTGCGACTTCTCGCCGAACTGGGGATCAGCCAGGTATCGCAGGCCGCTGACGGCATCGGCGCGCTGCTGCAGCTGGACGAACTGGAGCACGTGCCCGACGTGGTGCTGGTCGACCTGGACATGCCGGGCATGGACGGCATCGAGTTCATCGGCCACCTTGCGCAGCGCCGCCTGGCGCGGGCGGTGGTCGTGGTCAGCGCGCTGGATGCGGCGCTGCTCAACACCGTGCAGACCATGGCCCGCGCCTATGGCCTGCGCGTGCTGGGCAGCGTGGAAAAGCCGCTGACCCTGGACAAGCTGGCCACGGCGCTGGAGGACTACGTCCACGGCCCGCACGACGATGCCGACGACGAGCCGGTGGAGATCAGCGCCAGCAGCATCCGCGAGGCGCTGGCCGCCGGCGAGATCGAGCCGTGGTACCAGCCGCAGGTGGAGTTTGCCAATGGCCGCGTGGTCGGCGTGGAAGCACTGGCGCGGTGGGTGCGCCCGGACGGCCACGTGGTGGGCCCCGTGCATTTCGTGCCGCTGCTGGAACGCGAGGGGCTGCTGGAGGCGCTCACCGACCACATGCTGACCCGGGCGTGCCGTGACAAGCGCCGCTGGGACCAGCAAGGCCTGGACCTGACCCTGTCGGTGAACGTGTCGCCGACCTCGCTGACGCTCAACAGCGCCGCGGACCGCTACCAGCGCCTGGTGGAAGCCGAGGGCGTGGACCCGGCCGCCATCATCCTCGATGATCACCGAGAGTTCGGTCATGGCCGACGCAGCGCGCGGGTTGGGGGTGATGGCGCGCCTGCGGCTGAAGGGCTTCGGGCTGTCGATCGATGACTTCGGCACCGGCTGGTCGTCGCTGGCGCAGTTGTCGCAGGTGCCCTTCACCGAGCTCAAGATCGACCAGGGCTTCGTCACCGGGGCGCACAGCCAGCCGCGCAAGCGCGCGGTGGTCGAGGCCAGCCTGGACCTGGCGCGCAAGCTCGACCTCAAGGTGGTGGCCGAAGGCGTGGAGAGCGTGGACGACTGGCAGATGCTGGCCGAACTGGGCTGCGGCATCGCGCAGGGCGCACTGGTCTCGCTGCCGGTGCCGGCGGCGAACCTGCCGGACGTGGTGGCGCACTGGCGGCGGCCCGGTTACTGACGCGCGCGATGGCCGGGTTCTTTGCCAGGCTGAGTTTGCGCCACCAGCTCTGGGCATTGTTCGCCCTGTTCCTGTCCACCGGCGTGGCGGTGCTGGTCATCGACGAAGTGGCGCAGTACCGCGCGCGCCAGTCGCTGTTGCTGCTCAAGGACGACACGCTGCGACGGATGGCGATCCTCAAGCGCGTGTCCGACGCCTATGGACTGGACGTGGTCGACACCACCTTCCGCGTGCGCAACAACCTGATCCCGTGGCGCCAGGGCGTGGCCACGCTGGATGCCGCGCGCACGCGCATCGACAGCGAGTGGGCGCGCCTGGCGGCGCTGCCGCACGATCCGCACGAACAGGTGCTGTTGGACCAGATCGCGCGCGCGCGGGTGCGCGCGGATGCGACGACGATGGAGTTGCGGGCGATCCTGCTGCGCCGTGACATCCGTGCACTGGGCCGCTTCGCCGACAGCGAGTTGTACCCGGCCATCGATCCCGTCACCCGCCGCATCAATACCTTGTCCGACCTGGCGCAGGCGCGCGCGGAGACGCTGGTCGCGGACCAGGTGCGCCGCAACCGCACGGTCAGCGCGCTGCGCATCGGCCTGTCGGTGCTGGCCCTGCTGGCCGCTGCGTTGATCGGAAGGGTGGTGCTGCGCAACGCCTATCGCGGCGTGGAAAGCCTGACGTGGATGGCACGGCGCATGCGCGCACACGACTTCGACGCGCAGCCGCGTTTCCAGCCGCGCGGCGAGCTGGCCACGGTGATGGAGGCGTTCGTGGACATGCGCCAGAACGTGGTGGAGTTCGAGCAGCGGCTCACCGAGAACCTGCTGCAGGCCGAGCGCACCAAGGGCGAACTGGCTCGCCGTGAGCGCTTCCTCCGTTCGGTGCTGGAAGCCGCCCAGGCGGCGATCCTGGCGGTGGACCGCGACGGGCGCTGGAACGTGTTCAATCCCTTCGCCGAGCAGATGCTGGGCTGGCGTGCACAGGACATCCTCGGCAAGGTGGTGCGCTACGGCGCCGCGCCGCGCCCGGACGACAGCCCGCTGCTGGTGCCGCCGCAGGACATCGAACGCACCGTGCAGCGCCTATCGAAGCGGCTGGGCCGGCCGGTGCCGACCGACTGGCGCGCGCTGGAGGCGCTGGCGGCACTGCGCCGCCCCCCCGGCGAGGCGGCGCTGCGCCACCGTGATGGCCACCTGGTGCCGGTGCTGATCGCGCTGTCGCCGGTCGAGGACGAGCACGGCCGCGCCGCGGGGGTGATCGCGGTGGCCATCGACCTGACCCGGTTCAAGCAGCTGGAACGGCAGCTGCGCGAGAGCGAGGCGCGGGCGCAGCAGGCCAACGAGGCCAAGTCGTCGTTCCTGGCGGCGATGAGCCACGAGATCCGCACGCCGATGATCGGGGTGACCGGCATGATCGAGGTGCTGGCGCATTCGCGCATGGATGCCGACCAGCGCCGCGCGCTCAACGTGATCCAGGAATCCTCGCAGTCCCTGATGCGGATCATCGGCGACATCCTCGACTTCTCCAAGATCGAGGCGGGCCGGCTGGCGCTGCAGGCGGAGCCGACCAACCTGTCGGCGCTGGTGCGCAGTACGGTGGCCAACTACCTGGGATCGGCTTCCAGCAAGGGGCTGGCGCTGGAGTGCCAGGTCGATCCGCGGGTGGCGCCGGCCTACCGTACCGACCCGCTGCGCGTGCGGCAGATCCTCTCCAACTTCCTGTCCAACGCGATCAAGTTCACCGACGCGGGCCGGGTGGACGTGGCGCTGGAATGGCTCGGCACCGACGTGCCGGAAGCGGGCGATGGCCTGGGGACCGACCAGTTGTGCGTGCGCGTGACCGACACCGGCATCGGCGTGAGCACCGCCCAGCAGCAGCACCTGTTCGAGCCGTTCAGCCAGGCCGAAGGGGACACCACCCGCCGCTTTGGCGGCACGGGCCTGGGGCTGGCGATCTGCCGGCGGCTGGCCGAGTTGATGGGCGGTACGGTCAGCATGCTCAGCGCTCCCGGCGAAGGCACCACCCTGCGCCTGCAGGTGAGCCTGCCGCGCGCGCGGGTGGAGGACGTACCAGCGGAGCCCGTGGTCCGCGCCGAACGCGAGGGCTTCACCCCGCGGCCGCTGCCGACCGTGGAACAGGCGCGCGCCGACGGCACGCTGGTGCTGCTGGTGGACGACCATCCCATCAACCGCATGGTCATCGCGCGCCAACTGGCCCTGGCCGGTTTTGCCAGCGAGGCCGCCGAGGATGGCCGCCATGGGTTGGAGCGTTGGCGCGACGGGGGCTACGGCCTGGTGCTGTCGGACGTGCACATGCCGGGACTGGATGGCTACGACTTCGCCCGCGCGATCCGCGAGGAAGAAGCCCGCAGTGGCCGCACGCGCACCCCGATCGTGGCCCTGACCGCGTCCGCGCTGAAAGGCGAGGCCGAGCGCTGCCTGGCGGCGGGCATGGACGACTACCTGGCCAAGCCGGTAAGCGTGCCGACGCTGGCGGCGTGCCTGCGGCGCTGGCTGTCCGGCGTGTTGCCGGAGGTCGTGGCCGACGATGCGGCCGGTGCGCCACCCGCGGAAACCGTGCATGCCACGGACCATCTGGTGCAGCTGGACCACCCGCCCGCGCTGGACGCGAGCGTGCTGGCCGAACTCACCGGCGACGACCCGATCGAAGCGCGCAACGTGCTGAACGACTACCTCACCAGCGTCGACCACGACCTGGGGGCCCTGCGAAGCGCGCGTGACGCAGGCGACCTGGGCGCGGTGACGCGCGAGGCCCACAAGCTCAAGGGCGCCGCCCGCCTGGTCGGCGCGCGCGAGTTGGCGGCGGCGGCGGGCCGACTGGAAGACGCGGCCCGCGACGGCGCGTGGGCCGAGGCAAGGGTGCTGGCGGTCGATGTGGAAACCGCGGTACAGCGCCTGCAGTTGACCGTACGCGAACGCTGGCTGGACTGAGGACTGGCTCGCCCATTGTCGCAATGTCGCCGGCCGGGTGGCGCGCTAGCATGGGCGGATCGCCATCACCCCGGATTCCGGCATGCGCCCATTGTTCGCCGCGCTCCTGCTCGCCCTGCCGCTGGCCAGTCCGGCGGCGGACCGGATCACCGGCAAGCCGTTCGCCACCCGCAGCGAGGTGTACGCGCCGCACGCCATGGCCGCGACCTCGCATCCGCTGGCCACCCAGGTGGCGCTGGACGTGATGCAGGCTGGCGGCAGCGCGGTGGACGCGGCGATCGCCGCCAACGCCACGCTGGGCCTGATGGAACCGACCGGCAACGGCATCGGCGGCGACCTGTTCGCCATCGTGTGGGACCCGAAGACCAGGCGGCTGCATGGCTACAACGGCTCCGGCCGTTCGCCGACGGCACTGACCCTGGCCGAATTCCAGCGCCGCGGGCTCACCCAGGTGCCCGCGCACGGGCCGTTGCCGGTGACGGTGCCCGGGACCGTGGACGCGTGGTTCGCGCTGCACCAGCGCTTCGGCCGGCGCGCCATGGCCGACAACCTCGCGCCCGCGATCCGCTACGCGCGCAACGGCCACCCGGTGCACGAGGTGATCGCGTACTACTGGGGCCGGTCGGTGCCGACGCTGTCGAAGTGGCCGGGTTACAGCGAGCAGTTCACCGTCCCGTGCGCGGCGGGTGAAAGCGGTTGCGTGGCCGGCCGCCGCGCCCCGCGTACCGGTGAGACATGGAAGAACCCGTACCTGGCCGCGACATTGGAACGGATCGCCCGCGGCGGTCGCGATGCGTTCTACAAGGGCGAGATCGCGCGCGGCATCGATGCGTACTTCAAGGCCAACGGCGGTTTCCTCGCCTACGCTGACCTCGCCGCGCACCGCGGCGAGTGGGTCGATCCGGTCAGTACCAGCTACCGCGGCTTTGACGTGTGGGAACTGCCGCCCAACGGGCAGGGCATCGCCGCGCTGCAGATCCTCAACCTGCTGGAACCGTATGACCTGAAGGCTTACGGCTTCGGGAGCCCCGAGCACGTGCACCTGTTCACCGAAGCCAAGAAGCTGGCCTTCGCCGATCGCGCCGCGTCCTATGCCGATCCGGAGTACTACAAGACGCCGGTCGCGAAGCTGGTCTCGAAGGAGTACGCGCGCGAACGCGGCAAGCTGATCAACATGGACCGCGCGATGAAGGCCGCCGAACCCGGCGTGATCCCGCAGCTCAACGAGGGCGACACCATTTACCTCACCACCGCCGACGTCGACGGGATGATGGTCTCGCTGATCCAGTCCAACTACCGCGGCATGGGCAGCGGCATGGCGCCGCCTGGGCTGGGCTTCATCTTCCAGGACCGCGGCGAGCAGTTCGTGCTGAAGGAAGGCCACCCCAACTCGTTCGCACCGGGCAAGCGTCCGTTCCACACCATCATTCCCGCATTCGTGACGAAGGGCGGCAAGCCGTGGCTGAGCTACGGCGTGATGGGCGGCGCGATGCAGCCCCAGGGCCACGTGCAGATCCTGCTCAACCTGATCGACTTCGGCATGAACCTGCAGGAGGCCGGCGATGCGCCCCGCATCCAGCACGATGGCTCGACCGAACCGGCGGGCCAGGCGACCGCGATGGCCGACGGCGGCGAACTCGACCTCGAGTCCGGCTTCCCCTACGAGACCGTGCGCGCGCTGATGCGCAAGGGCCACAGCGTGCGCTTCGCCGACGGTCCGTATGGCGGCTACCAGGCGATCATGGTCAATCCGCACGGCGGCTACATCGGCGCCAGCGAATCGCGCAAGGATGGCCAGGCGGCCGGGTACTGATGGCCTTCGATGCGTTCGCCCTGGTGCTGGCGATGCTGGCGCTGGGCTACCTGTTCCAGCGCACGAAGGTGCTGCCGCCGGATGCGGCGCAGACGCTGAACCTGGTGGTGCTGTACGTCTGCCTGCCGGCCGCGGTGCTGCGCTACGCGCCGCGCCTGCAACTGGAGCCGGCGCTGCTGGGCGTGGTGGCGGTGCCCTGGCTGCTGCTCGGCGCCACCGTGCTGCTGGTCGGCGCGCTGTCGCGCTGGCTGAAGTTCCGCGACGACGAGCGCGCGGTGCTGTTGCTGGCCGTGGCGCTGGGCAACACCAGCTTCCTCGGCTACCCGCTGACCCGCGCGCTGATCGGCGAGCACGCGCTGCCGTACGCGGTGATCTACGACCAGTTCGGCGCGTTCATCATCCTGTCCACCTTCGGCTTGTGGGTGCTGGCGCGCTATGGCGGCGAGCACACGCCCACGGCCGGCGAGATCGCACGGCGCATCGTGCGTTTTCCGCCGTTGTGGGCCTTGGTACTGGGCTTCACCGTGATGCCGGCCGAGCCACCGGCGTGGATCGCCAGCGGCCTGCAGCGGCTGTCCGATGCGCTGCTGCCGCTGGCGATGCTGACCATCGGCCTCTCGGTGCGGCTGGCGCTGCCCCGCGACGAACTCAAGCCGTTGGCCACCGGGCTGCTGTTGAAGCTGCTGGTGATGCCGGCGCTGGCCTGGGCGCTGGTGCCGATCCTGGGCCTGCATGGCGACATGGCCCGGACCACCGTGCTGGAGGCGGCGATGCCGCCGATGGTCACCGCCGGTGCCTTGGCCATCGCGCACAACCTGGCGCCGCGGTTGGCGGCCGCGCTGGTCGGCTACGGCCTGCTGCTGTCGTTGTTGACGCTGCCGGCGTGGGTGCGGGTACCCGTCGGCTAGGGTCGACGGCAACCGAAGGGACAGGGGAGGCAGCAACAGTACCGCCAGTTGCTGTCCGGCCGCGGATGACCGGTGGCTGAGGCCGCCTCGCCCCGGTGGCCGCCCGCGCCGCTCCCGGTGTACGCTGCGGTTCCCGTCTGATGGAAACGCCAAAGGTGGGCCCGATGAGAACCGTGCTGGTCGCCAGCTCCAAGGGGGGCGTAGGCAAGACCACGATCGCCACCCATCTTGCCGCGCAGGCGGCGCTCGAGGGCCTGCGCACCGCGCTGGTCGACGCCGATCCGCAACGCTCCTCCACCCGCTGGGCGGAGAAGCGCGCCGCGCTGCAGGCCGCGGTGCTGCCGCTGGACGGCACCCGGCGCAAGGCCTGGCGCAAGCAGATGCCCGACGACACCCAGCAGCTGGTGGTCGATGCGCCCGCCGGCGCCATGGCCGACGAACTGGAAGCCTTCCTCGAGCAGGTCGATGCGGTGGTCGTGCCGGTGCAGCCGTCCAGCTTGGACATCGAGGCCACGGTGCCGTTCCTGGATTCGCTGGCCCGGCACCCGCGGGTGCGCAAGGGCACGCTCAGGGTGGGGCTGGTGGGCAACAAGCTCAAGCCGTGGACCAATGCCTCGCAGGAGGCGATGGACCTGCTGCGCGCCTGGCCGTATCCGGTGGTGGCGCAACTGCGCGACAGCCAGGCCTACGTGGTCACGACCGGGATGGGCAAGAGCCTGTTCGACTACCACTCCGCCCACGTGCGCGACCACCAGTCCGACTGGCAGTCGTTGCTGAAATGGCTGCGAAAGTCCTGATCCCTGCCGGAAGCCCGATCGAATGCGCGAACTGATCCTGCTGCGCCACGCCCACGCCGACGCGGCCTCCGCGGGCCAGGCCGACCTGGACCGCCCATTGTCCGCCGAAGGCTTGGCCGAGGCCGAAGCCGCCGGCCGCTGGCTGGCCGCCAACCACCTCATCCCCGATTGCGTGCTGTGTTCGCCCGCGCGGCGTACGCGCGAGACGCTGGAAGCGGTGCTGGGTGCCATCGGCTACATCGACCAGCGCATCGAGCCTGCGATCTACGAAGCCACGCCGGGCACGCTGATCGGCCTGGCCGATGCCAACGTGGAGGTCGGCCGGCTGATGCTGGTGGGCCACAACCCGGGCCTGGAACGCCTGGCGGCGCTGCTGCACAGCGGCCAGTCCGGCGACTACCGCGGCATGCCGCCGGCGGGCATCGCGGTGCTTACCGTCCCCGTGGAAACCGCGCTGGAGCCGGGCATCGCCCAGCTGTCCGCCTTCTGGTGGCCGTGATCCGGCGAGCGCGATGCTGGCTGGCTGCCATCGCCCTCGGGGTTTGCATCGGCCCGGGCTGGGCCCAGCCGGTGGACGCGGAACGCTCCAGTGTTGGTTTCGAGTTGCGGACGCGCTGGGGGCAGCGCATCCACGGCACCTTCGGCCGTCCCCTGGGTCACGTCACCGAGCTGGGCGACAGCCGCCACCAGGTGCGGCTGAGCCTGTCGGTCGCGTCGATCGAAGTGGCCGACTCCCCGTACTACACGCAGATGGCGCGCGGGCCGGAATTCTTCGATGCCGCGCGCTTCCCTCATGTCGATTTCCTGTCCGAGCCGTATCGCCCGTCGCTGGCGCATGACGGCGGCAAGCTGCGCGGCAAGCTGACCCTGCGTGGCGTGACCCGTGCCGAGTTCTTCACACTGCAACCCGCGGAGTGCGCGCGGCCGGGGTGGGATTGCGACGTTGTCGCCACCGGCATCATCAATCGCGCCAACTACGGCCTGAGTGGCTACCGGCTGGCGCTGGCCGACCGGGTACGCTTCACCATGCGGATCAGGCTGAAGAACGAGGACGAATGACGGGTTTGCGATCCATCGTGGTCGCCATGCTGCTGCCATGGCTGGCAGCGTGTGCGACGTTGTCGTCGGCGCAGCGCGAACAGGCGGCCAGCGTGGCCGCGCAGGCGCGCACCACCACCGTGGACTGCGTCGCGGCCGATGCGTGCGCGCAGCCTTCACCACTGCGGCGACTGGCGGGCGAAGCATTCGCGACCTCCACCGCGGAGGCGCCGCGCCATTACGCCCTGATCCTGGACAACGGCCCCGACGCGCTGCTGGCGCGGATCAACCTGATCCGCAGCGCCACCACCGCCATCGACCTGCAGACCTACATCTTCAACGAGGATGACGCCGGCCGGCTGGTGATCGACGAGCTGCTGGTCGCCGCCCGCCGCGGCGTGCGCGTGCGGCTGTTGCTGGACCAGCTGTCGGCGCTGGAAAAGGTCGAGACCCTGGCCGCGCTGGCCGGCATCCACGCCAATTTCCAGGTGCGGGTGTACAACCCGGTGCTCGGCCGCGCGCGAATCACCTATCCGCAGTACGCGCTGGCCGCGGCCTGCTGCTGGCGGCGGCTCAACCAGCGCATGCACACCAAGCTGCTGCTGGTGGACGGCGCGGTGGGCATCACCGGCGGGCGCAACTACCAGGACGACTATTACGACTGGGACGCCAGCTACAACTTCCGCGATCGCGACGTGCTGGTGGCGGGCCCCGTCGCGCGCGAGATGGACGCTGACTTCGTGCGCTTCTGGGACGATGCGCGCAGCGTTCCCGCCGAGCGCCTGAGCGACGTGGGCCGCGAGCTGCTGGCACGCGGCGTGCCGACCCTGCCGCCCGCGCGGTTCCGGCGCCCCGAGCGCGCCGAGCGGATGCGCGCCGACGCCGCGGACAGCGCGTTGGTGGCGCAGCGCCTGGCCGCGCCGGCGTTGCCGGTGGGCGTGGTGGGCTACATCTCCGACACGCCGGCCAAGCACGAAGGCGATGGCTCCGGGCACGCCCGCGCCTCGCGTTCGATGCGTCGTCTGATCGAGTCGGCACGGGACGAAGTGCTGCTGCAGACGCCGTACCTGGTGTTGTCCGAGCCGGCGCAGGACATGTTCCGCGAATTGCGTGCGCGCGCCGATCCGCCGCGCATCGTGGTCTCGACCAACAGCCTGGCCGCGACCGATGCGTTCATCGCCTACGCGTTGTCGTACAAGTACAAGCGCCGCTATTTGCGCGAATTCGGATTCAACATCTACGAGTTCAAGCCGTTCCCGGCGGATGCGCCGATCGACGTGGCCGCCACCGGCGCCGAGTTGTCGCCCGTGGAAACGGACAATGGCGGCGAGCCGGGCACCACGCGGGCAGCGCCGGTAACCGCAGGTCCCGACGCGGCCGTGGCGCAGGCGCCGCCGATGCAGCGCGCGCGCCGCGATTTCAGCAGCGTGCGACGGCCGACGATCGCCTACCGCGCGCCCCTGTCGCGCGAACACACCGCGTTGCGCTTTGGTTCGCGCGGGGCCAACGAACCGGTGCCGCTGAAACGCGCCGGCGTACGCATCGGGCTGCACGCCAAGTCGCTGGTGATCGATGGCCGGATCGGCGTGATCGGCACGCACAACTTCGATCCGCGTGGCGACGACTACAACACCGAAAGCGCGGTGGTGATCGAGGATGCCGCGTTCGCGCAGGCGCTGGCGGCCAGCATCCGTCGCGACATCGCGCCGGCCAACGCGTGGGTGATCGCGCGCCGCGACCGTCCGCCGGTGTTGTCGGGACTGAACTATTCGCTGGGCAAGGCGTTCGAGGCGATGCCGGTGTTCGATCTGTGGCCGGTGCGCTACGCCACCAGCTACGAGTTCGTGCCCGGGCCCGAATGCCCGACGCCATTGCCGCCGGACGCGCCGGGGTTCCGCGCGTGCTACCGCCCGGTGGGCGACTTCCCCGAGGTCGACCTGGGGTTGAAGAGCCTGACCACGCGCATCTTCACCGCGTTCGGCGCGGGCCTGGCGCCGATCCTGTAGAGCGACGGCGCCGGGTAGCGCCCCCGCACGGAATCCGGGCATCTACCGGCGCAGCCCGGCGCCATTGGCACCGCCGTTCCGGGGCCGTGCCGGCGGCCGGCCCTGTCATCAGTCATGGCAACCAATCGCCCCTTGGGGCGATCCAAGTCCTTGATTCCGCAGTGTGCGATCCCCGTCTGCCACCAGGTCTTTGGTGGGGTGACTTCTGGCCCATGGCGGAATCGAATTGGTGTTGTACTTTACCAACACACCAGATCACACCCCACCCGAAGGACCCCGCCATGAACGCCATGACCATCGCCCACCTCCGCGCCGAAGAACGCCGCAACGCCGAACGCCGCCTGGTTGAACGCCGCATGTCGGCCAACCGCCGCCAGGCCGACCGCCAGGACGCCGCCCCCGCGCCGCTGGCCACCGTCACCCCGATCCGCCACCAGCACCGCGAGCGCGACTTCGGCGTCGGCTACGGCAACAGCAGCGGTTACGCAGCCCGCGGGCGCTACACCACCAACTGGAACCAGCCGCACTTCCGCGTTGCCTGAACCAGGGCTCGCCTGAGGGGAATGGGGTCCGTTATCGTGGGAGCATGGACCGCTCCCACGACCACCCGCCCTCGCCGTTCCGCCGTCCGCCGGACCTGGATGCGCTCAACGCGCTGTCCCGCGGCAACAGCATCGAAACCCTGGGCATCGTCTTCACCGACATTGGCCCCGACCACATCACCGCCACCATGCCGGTGGACGCCCGCACCCGCCAGCCTTACGGGCTGCTGCACGGCGGGGCCTCCGTGCTCCTGGCCGAGACGCTGGGCAGCAGCGCCGGCAACCTGTGCGTACCCGACGACCGCATCTGCGTCGGCATCGAGATCAACGCCAACCACCTGCGTGGCGTGCGCGACGGCGTGGTCACCGGCACCGCACGCCCGCTGCACGTGGGCCGCAGCACCCAGGTCTGGGAGATCCGCATCGAGGATGAAGCCGGCCGCCTGGTCTGCATCTCGCGCCTGACCCTGGCGGTCGTGCCGCGCGGTTGAAGCCGCGGCCCCAGACCCGCCCCCGCCACGGCGTGACACCGTGTCTGGTCGCGCCGCCGCCGCTTCGGTATCGTTTCCGCGATGAATGCGCCGTCTTCCCCCGCCGGCGTGCCGGCGCCCTCCGCGTCGCTGGCGCGCGCGTTCCGCTATGCCTACCGCGTGCCGCTGCTGTTGTGGCACCTGCTGGTCGACCTGCCGTTGACCTTGCTGGCCATGATGCCGGGCGTGGGTGCCTTGGAATTGCGCGGCGAACGCCTGGACCACCTGGCCGTGCGCTGGTGGTCGGCCGGGCTGATGCGCGTGTTCGGCTTCCGCCTGCGCCGGGTCGGCGAACCGTTGCGCGGCGGGGTGATGTTCGTCGCCAACCATGTCAGCTGGATCGACATCATCACCATGCATAGCCAGCGCATGATGGGCTTCGTCGCCAAGCGCGAGATCGAGCGCTGGCCGGTGGTCGGCTGGCTGGCCTCGCGCGGGCAGACCATCTTCCATCACCGCGGCAACGCCGAGTCGCTGGGCGGCGTGCTGCACGAAATGCTGGCGCGGCTGCGCGACGGCCACGCGGTGGGTGTGTTCCCCGAAGGCGGCACCCGGGGCGGCGGCGAGATCGGGCCGTTCCACGCGCGCATCTTCCTGGCCGCGGTCGAGGCCGGGGCGCCGGTGCAGCCGGTGGCGCTGCGCTACGGTGAGGGCGGCAGCGCGCAGCGCACGGTGGCGTTCGCCCCGCGCGAGCATTTCCTCGGCAATTTCCTGCGTCTGCTGGGCGAGCCGCCCCGCGTCGCCGAGGTGCACTTCCTCGAGCCGATCGTCGCCAGCGAAGCCGAAGGTCGCCGGCGCATCGCCGAAACCGCGCGCCAGCGCATCGTCGAGGCGATGACGGGCTGAACCATGCTCTCGGCCGCCGACTACCGTCCTGTGTGGTGGGCCCGCAGCGGGCACGTGCAGTCGCTGCTGGGCTCCAACCGCTGGCGGCAGTCGCTGGGCGAACAGCGACTGCAGGCGACCGGCGCGCAGACCCGCGAACACCTGCTCGACGCCGGTGACGGCGTGCGCCTGCTGGGCCTGCACAGCGTGGTCCCTGGGCGGACCCCGCGCGGCCTGGCGCTGCTGCTGCACGGCTGGGAAGGCAGTGCCGAGTCCAGCTACATGCGCCATACCGCCGCGCACCTGCTGGAGGCGGGCTTCGAGGTGTTCCGCCTCAACTTCCGCGACCACGGCGACACCCACCACCTCAACGAGGGCATCTTCCACTCCAACCGCATCGACGAGGTGGTGCGCGCGGCGGCGGAGCTGGCCCGGCATTTCCCGGCCCGGCCGATGGTCGCCGCGGGCTATTCGCTGGGCGGCAACTTCGCCCTGCGCCTGGCGATGCGCGCCCATGCGGCGGGGGTGCCGCTGCAGCGCGTGGCGGTGGTGTGCCCGGTCCTGGACCCCGCGCGCACCATGTCGGTGATCGAGCACGGGCTGCCGGTGTACCGCTGGTACTTCCAGCGCAAATGGACCGCGTCGCTGGCGCGCAAGCGCGAACTGTTCCCGCACCTGCACGACTTCGACGACCGCGTGCTGCGGATGGACATCCGCGCGCTCACTGGCTGGCTGGTGGAGCGGCAGACCGAGTTCGGCAGCCTGGAGCGCTACTTCGACGGCTACTCCATTGCCGGCGACCGGTTGGCGGACCTGCCCGTGCCCGCACGGATCCTGATGGCCGCCGATGACCCGGTGATCCCGGTGGACGATTTCCACCACCTGCAGCTGCCAGGCAGCGCCCGCCTGGAAATCTCCCGCTGGGGCGGGCACTGCGGCTTCGTCGAGGACGGGCATCTGGATGGATTCGCCGAGCGCTGGATCGCCGCGCAGCTGTTGGCCGGGGACTGACCGGCAGACCCTGCGGCTGCGGCTACAATGCGGGTTTGCCCCGTCTCCAGGCTGTTCATGTACGAAACCATCCTCCAGGCCCTGCGCAGCGGTGATGCCGCCGCCGGCGTCGCCGCCGCGCGCGACGCGGTCGCCGCCAACCCGCAGGACGCCACTGCCCACCGCCTGCTGGCCACCGCATTGCGCACGGCCGGCGAGCGTGACGCCGCCCTGGCCGCCATCGGGCGGGCGATCGAACTGTCCCCGGACGATGCCGGGCTGCACCTGGCGCATGCCGGCCTGCTGCTGGAGGAGCGCCAGCTGGGCGAGGCCGAGGCCGCGCTGGCACGCACGATCGGACTGGACCCCAACCAGTTCCCCGCGTACATCGTGCAGGGGCAGCTGGCGATCGCCCGCGGCGACCTGGACGAAGCCGAGCGGGTGGCCCGCGTGGCCGCGCGCATCGCGCCCGAACACCCGCACGTGGCCACGATCGTGGGCACGGTGGCATTGCGCCGCGGCGATGCCGACGGCGCGCTGGCGACCCTGGCGCGCGCGGCCGAGCGCGCGCCAGGCGACGAGCAGGTGCGACATGCGCTGGGCCTGGCCTACATGGCCAAGGGCCACCTGGCCTTCGCCGAGCAGGCGTTCCGCTCGCTGCTGGAGCTGCGCCCCGACTCGCGCCCGTTGCGCTTGCTGGTCGCCGACCTGGCCAACCAGCAGGGCCGCAAGGCCGAGGCCGCCGATATGCTGGCACCGCTGCTGGACGCGGGCGCCACGCCGGCGCTGCTGCGCACCTTGGGCATGCTGGAATACGACGGCGGGCGCGTGGAGCGCGCGCGCGAGCTGCTGCGCCAGGCCTTCGACGCGGCACCCACCGATCGCGCAACCCTGGCACCGCTGGTCGAGGTGTGGCGGCGCGAGGACCTGGCCGACGAAGCGCGCACCGCGCTCGATGCCGCGCTCGGCGCGCACCCGGCCGAGACCGCGCTGTGGCACGCGCGCCTGGTGTTCGAACCGTTTGCCGGCGACGAGGCGCGCGCGGTGGTCGAACGCTGGCAACAGGCCATGCCCGACACCCTGCCGCCGCTGATGGCGCAGTGGGCAATCGAGGATGCGTCCGGGGCCCTTGAAAAGGCCGATGCCATCGCCCTGCGCATCACCGAACTGGAGCCCGGCCACACCGCCGCGGAGATGCGGGTGATCGATGCGCTGCTGCGCACCGATCCGGATGCGGCGATCGCGCGCGTTGACATGCTGATCACCCGCGCCAGTGATGCAGGGGTCAAGCGCGCGTTGCGCCAGCTGCTGGGCCGCGCCTACGACGCGGCAGGCCAGCATGAAGCGGCCGTGGCGACGTGGGCTGAAGTCCACGCCGAAGTGGCCGATCAACGCCTGCCGTACCCGCCGCTGAGCACGGCGCGCAGTGACTGGCCGGAGCTGGCACCGCTGCCGGACGACGCCAAGGGCGTGCTGCTGCTGTGGGGCGCGCCGGGCAGCCTGGTGGAGCGGATCGCCGCCACCTTCGAAACCAGTGGCGCGCCGTTGCGGGCCGACCGCCTGGGCGCAAATCCGCCCAACGATTTCCTGCAGCGTTATCCGACGATCGAACAACTGTCGGCGGGCGATGCGGAAACCCGCGCCGAAGCGCTGGTGGACGAGTGGCGTTCGTTGCTGCCCACGCGTGGCATCGAGGATGGCAACGTGTTCGACTGGTTGCTGTGGTGGGATAACGCCCTGCTGGCCGCACTGCGCCCGCACCTGCCCGAGGCGGTGCTGATGGTCGCACTGCGCGACCCGCGCGACATGCTGCTGGACTGGCTGGCGTTCGGCGCCCCGGTGCCGTTCCAGCTGGAGTCGCCGGACGCCGGTGCGCGCTGGCTGGCCCAGGTGCTGGCGCAGGTGGCCTACCTGCACGAGCAGGACCTGTTCCCCCACCGCCTGGTCAGGCTGGACGACATCGCCCAGGACCCCAAGGGCATCGCCCAGGCCCTGGCCAACGCGCTCGAAACCCAGGTGCGTATCCCGCCGCAGGGCGTGCTGCAACCCGAGCGCTTTGCCGCCGGGCACTGGCGCGCCTACAGCGGGGCGTTGGCGGAAGCATTCACGCTGCTGACACCGGTGGCCAAGCGCCTGGGGTACCCCGAGTGAACCCATCGCGGGCACGGGCGGCCTCGTGCCGCGTGCGCCCGCGTCCCTGACCTGCCAAACGCGTTCCGGAGGCGACCATGCAGATCCGCAGCAACAGCTTCGAACACCGCCAGCGCCTGTCGCCGGAATTCGCCGCAGGCCAGCCCACCGCCGACGGCTTCGGCTTCGCGCCCAACCGCAACCCGCACCTGGCGTGGGACGAGGTGCCGGCCGGCACGCGTTCGTTCGTGCTGCTGTGCATCGATCCGGATGTGCCGACGGTGGCGGAAATGGTCGGCCGCAGCGATGTGCACATCCCGGTGGAACAGCCGCGCTGCGACTTCGTGCACTGGGTGATGGCCGACATCCCCGCCGACGTGCGCGAAATCGCGGCCGGTGCCTGCAGTGATGGCGTGGCGCCGCACGGCAAGGCCGAACCGGCGGGCCCCATCGGCAGCCGCCAGGGACTGAACGACTACACCGGCTGGTTCGCCGGCGACGAGGCGATGGCGGGCGACTGGCGCGGCTACGACGGCCCGTTCCCGCCGCCCAACGACCTGCGCCTGCACCGTTACTTCTTCCGGGTATTCGCGCTGGACGTGGCCGGCCTGCGGTTGCCCGAACGCTTCGCCGCGGCCGACGTGCAGGCGGCGATGCACGGCCACGTGCTGGCCGAAGCGGCGATCTACGCCACGTATTCGCTCAATCCCGGGGTCAAGGGCTGAGCGCCCCTGGTCGGGGCCGGTCGGATCAGTCCCCGGCCGGGACCAACGCCAGCAGTGCCACGCCCAGCACCACCCGGTATACCGCGAACGCGGTGAAGCGGCGCGACTGGATGTAGTGCAGCAGCCACTTCACCGCCACGAACGCGGTCACCGCGGACGCCACGAACGCCACGCCCAGCGCGGTCCAGTTTTCCTGGCCGATGCCGCCAGCGCGCGCCATCGACAGCAGTTCGTAGCCGGTGGCGGCGAACATGGTGGGAATGCCGACCACGAACGCGAACTCGGTGGCCGCCACGCGGCTGGTGGTGCCCGCCAGCAGGGCGACGAAGATGGTCGCCGCCGAGCGCGAGGTGCCCGGGAATACCCCGGCGACCACCTGTGCCACGCCCACCAGCAAGGCCGTGGTCCAGGCAATGTCGGTGCGCTCGCCCTCGCGTTCGGCGCGTCGGGCGGCGAGCTGTTCGGCCAGCACCATCCAGGCCGCGCCGATGATCAGCGCCCACGCGATGGGTTGCACGGTGTGGGGCAGTTGCCAGCCCAGCGCCTTGACCAGCACGCCACCGACCGCAGTCACGGCGAATGCGGCCAGCAGCTTGAAGGCGTAATCGCGCGATTGCGCCGGCGTGGCGGTCACGCCCAGCGGATCGTACGGCGCCGGGGCGTCATGGCCGAGGAACGCCACCAGCATGCCCCACAGCCGCTTCCAGTAGATCACCACCACGGCGAGGATCGCGCCGGCCTGGATGGCGATGTTGAACAGGTCGCTGCGGTGGCCAAGCCAGTGCTGGGCGATGAGCAGGTGGCCGGTGCTGGAGATCGGCAGGAACTCGGTGATGCCTTCGATGATGCCAAGCAACAGCGCGGCGAGCAGGTCGGTCATGCGGCTGGGTGCGGAAACGGGTGCGCCAGCATAGCCGATGGCCCGTTGCGGCCGCCGATGCACGATAATGGTGCAAATACGATTTTTCGCACAGTCATGGTGCAATTTCTCATTGTTGGCTTGCCCTACACCATGAAAATCAGTGTCTTGCGCGATGATCATGGCTGGCACACAACTTGCTTTGTCTACGCTGAGCCGCCCCCGCGGCCCTGACATCCCAATCCCAGCCGAGGCCACCCCATGTCGTTCGAACACGTCGAAAAGCTGATCAAGGACCACAAGGTCGAATTCATCGACCTGCGTTTCACCGACATGCGCGGTGTGTGGCACCACGTGACCTTCCCCAAGTCGGTGGTGGAACCGGGCCTGTTCGAGGACGGCAAGATGTTCGACGGCAGCTCGATCGGCGGCTGGCGCGGCATCCACCAGTCCGACATGGTGCTGCTGCCCGACGCCGGCAGCGCGTTCCTGGACCCGTTCACCGCCGACCCGACGCTGGTGCTGACCTGCGACGTGCTCGACCCGACCACCATGCAGGCCTACGAGCGCGACCCGCGCGGCATCGCCAAGCGCGCCGAGGCGTTCCTCAAGTCCAGCGGCATCGCCGAGCAGGCGTTCTTCGGCCCGGAGCCGGAGTTCTTCATCTTCGACAGCGTGCGCTACGCCAACGACATGGGCCACACCTTCTTCCACGTGGATTCGGAAGAGGCGGCGTGGAACTCGGGCCGTGAATACGAAGGCGGCAACACCGGCTACCGTCCGGGCGTGAAGGGCGGCTACTTCCCCGTCGCCCCGCTGGACACGCTGCACGACATCCGCGCCGAGATGTGCAAGACGCTCGAGGCCATCGGCATCGAAGTGGAAGTGCACCACCACGAAGTGGCCAACGCCGGCCAGTGCGAGATCGGCACCAAGTTCAGCTCGCTGACCCGCAAGGCCGACGAGTTGCAGATGATGAAGTACGTCATCAAGAACGTCGGCTACCGCAACGGCAAGACCGTGACCTTCATGCCCAAGCCGCTGGTCGGCGACAACGGCAGCGGCATGCACGTGCACCAGTCGCTGGCCAGGGGCGGCGTGAACCTGTTCAGCGGCGACGGCTACGGCGGCCTGAGCCAGATGGCGCTGTGGTACATCGGCGGCGTGTTCAAGCATGCTCGCGCGATCAATGCGTTTGCCAACTCGGCCACCAACTCGTACAAGCGCCTGGTGCCGGGCTACGAGGCGCCGGTGATGCTGGCCTACTCGGCCTCCAACCGCTCGGCGTCGTGCCGCATCCCGTACGTGTCCAACCCGAAGGCGCGCCGCATCGAGTTCCGCTTCCCGGATCCGGTCAACTCCGGCTACCTGACCTTCGCCGCGCTGATGATGGCCGGCCTGGACGGCATCCGTAACCAGATCGATCCGGGTGCGCCGAGCGACAAGGACCTGTACGACCTGCCGCCGGAAGAAGAGAAGAACATCCCGACCGTGTGCCACTCGCTGGACCAGGCGCTGGACGCGCTGGACAAGGACCGCGAGTTCCTCACCGCCGGTGGCGTGTTCACCAACGACTTCATCGATGCCTACATCGGGCTGAAGATGAAGGAAGTGACCCAGTTCCGCGCCGCGGTGCACCCGCTGGAATACCAGCTGTACTACACGATCTGACGCGAGTTCCGCCGCGCCTCCACGCGGGGCGCGGCGCGGCAGGATGCCGCTCGCCGTAGCGACACCGGCACCGCTTCACCCAGCACCACACAACAGGCTGCAATCCCGGCGCGACCTGCCCGAGCAGGCGCGTACGGGCGCGGCGCGGGGCGACTCGTGCCGGAAAACGCGACAAGCCACACCGAGTGCATAACCAGGGAGGGCCTTTCGAGGAGCCTGGTTCATGAAGTCTCGCAACACGACGTTCACTAACGCGACATCCAGCAGCACGGCATTCCGTTGCATGCAGTGTTGTTCCACTTCCGCCGCGCGCGTCGCCCGTGGTGTTCGCCCTAGCGGCCTCGGCGACGCGCCGGATCGACGGGGCAACTGCCCTGCCGCGCGCGCGATGGCGGGTGTGATGGCCTTGGCGATGATGGGATTCGCACCCGCACATGCCGGCGTCATCGGCTCGGTGACCTTGGCCAGTGACTACATCTTCCGCGGCGTATCGCAGACCAACGGCGATCCGGCCGTGCAGGCGGGCGTGGAATACGCCGCCGACAGCGGCGTCTACGCTGGCGCCTGGGGCAGCAACGTCAGCTGGCTGTCGGACTACGGCGCCACTGGCCTCGCCGTTTCCAACAGCCTGGAGCTGGACGTCTGCGCCGGCTATCGCGGCAAGCTGGGCGAACGCGTCAGCTACGACGTCGGCGCGCTGTACTACGGCTATCCGGGCGACTATCCCGCCGGCTTCAACCGTCCCGACACCGGCGAGGTCTACGCCGGCCTGACCGTGGCCGCCACCGACGCGTTGTCGCTGGGCGCCAAGTATTCCCATGCGGTCACCGACCTGTTCGGCTACGTCGACTCCGACGGCAGCGGCTACCTCGACGTGAACGCCACCTACGCGCTCGGCGGCGGTTGGACGCTGGTCGCGCACGGCGGCGAGCAGTGGATCGAAGGCAACGAGGCGTACGAGTACGCCGACTGGAAGCTGGGCGTGAGCAAGGCCTTCGACAACGGCTTCTCGCTGGGCCTGGCCTATACCGACACCGATGCCGACGAGGCGCTCTACACCAACGGCTATGGCCACGACATCGCCGGCAGCGCCGTGGCGCTGTCGGTCAGCAAGGGGTTCTGACGCATGCGCATTCGCAATCACGCATTCCATTGCCAAGGGGACAAGCGATGAAACTCATCACCGCCATCATCCGGCCGTTCAAGCTCGACGAGGTGCGCGAGGCGCTCGCCGAAGTGGGCGTGTCCGGCATCACCGTGACCGAAGTCAAAGGCTTTGGTCGACAAAAGGGACACACCGAGCTGTACCGCGGCGCCGAGTACGTCGTCGACTTCCTGCCCAAGCTCAAGCTGGAGTGCGCGGTCGCCGACACGATGCTCGACGCGGCACTGGAAGCGGTGCAGAACGCCGCCAGGAGCGGCAAGGTCGGCGACGGCAAGATCTTCGTCACCTCCATCGAACGCACGATCCGCATCCGCACGGGCGAGATCGACGAAGACGCGCTGTGAACCGGGGGACACGAACCATGATGAGCAATGACCTGGGCCGGCGCGCGCTGGCCGTGACCGCCCCGACGGGCAACCGGTTGACCAACCGTCTGGCACACGCTGTCTGGGGAGCGGCGGTGCTGGGTGCGCTGGCGGCATCGCTGCCGGCGCATGCGCAGGATGCCGCGGGGGTGGCGCAGGCCGCCACCTCCGCGGCCGCGCCGGTGGTGGAGAAGGGCGACGTGGCGTGGATGCTGACCTCCACGCTGCTGGTGTTGATGATGGTGGTACCGGGCCTGGCGCTGTTCTACGGCGGCCTGGTGCGCAGCAAGAACGTGCTGTCGGTGCTGATGCAGGTGCTGACCGTGTTCTCGCTGATCGTGCTGCTGTGGGTGGCGTACGGCTACTCGCTGGCGTTCGCTGGCGGCAACGCGTTCATCGGCACGCTGGACCGGGTGTTCCTGCTGGGCATCACCAAGGACTCGCTGGCGGCGACGTTCACCGCGGGGGTGTCGATCCCCGAGTACGTGTTCGTGGCGTTCCAGGCCACGTTCGCCGGCATCACCGGGGCGCTGATCGTTGGTGCGTTCGCCGAGCGCATCAAGTTCCGCGCGGTGCTGCTGTTCTCGGTGCTGTGGTTCACCTTCGCCTACCTGCCGATCGCGCACATGGTGTGGTACGCGCCGGATGGCTTCCTGTTCGCGAAGGGTGCGATTGATTTCGCCGGCGGCACGGTGGTGCACATCAATGCCGGCATCGCCGGCCTGGTGGGTGCGTACTTCGTAGGCCCGCGCACCGGCTACGGGCGTGACGCGATCAAGCCGCACAACGTGACCTTCACCATGGTCGGCGCGTCGCTGCTGTGGGTGGGCTGGTTCGGCTTCAACGCCGGCTCCAACCTCGAGGCGACCTCGGGCGCGGCGCTGGCCTTCATCAACACGCTGGTGGCCACCGCCGCCGCGGCGATCGCGTGGACGCTGGTGGAAGCGGTGCACAAGGGCAAGCCGTCGATGCTCGGCGGTGCCTCGGGCGTGGTCGCGGGCCTGGTCGGCATCACCCCGGCGTGCGGCACCGTCGGGCCGCTGGGCGCGATCGCCATCGGTGCGATCGCGGGCATCGCCGGCGTGTGGGGCGTGACCGGGCTCAAGCGCCTGCTGCGCGCGGACGATTCGCTGGACGTGTTCGGCGTGCACGGCGTGGGCGGCATCGTCGGCGCCCTGTTGACCGGCGTGTTCACCGCGCCGTCACTGGGCGGCACCGGCGCGGCCGATTTCTCCATCGCACACCAGGTCGGCGTACAGGCGCTGGGTGTCTGCATCACCGTGGCGTGGTCGGGCGTGGTGTCGCTGCTCGCGTTCGGCATCGTCAAGCTGCTGGTGGGCCTGCGTGTGCCGGAAGAGGCCGAGCGCGAGGGCCTGGACATCACCTCGCACGGCGAGGTCGCCTACGAAAGTTGACCGTGCCATGACAAGGCAATGAAGACGGGCTTACCCTCCCCCCGTTTTCGCACTTCGGGCCCGGTTTCCGGGCCCTCTTTTTCTGGCGACTGGAATTCCACGGAGGGTGTCGACACCCCGGTCGCGATGGGGATGCCGGTGAATTTCCAGTATCCGTGGCCGGTTGCTGGCGCTTTACACGTGGTGCAACCCCGATGCCATGGAAACTCCTGATGGCGCGGAAAAAGAGTTCAGCGTGACCACCGTTCTCCAGTTCGACCAACATCGTCGGCGCGCGGCAGACCCCGACGCCACCCCGGTCTCCGTCACCGCGTTCGGGTTCTGCGTCGGCCCCACGTTCGTGGCATGGCAGGCGGTGTCGACCATCCACGCTGGTCGCGTGCACGGCATGCCGTGCGACGACGTCGTGCTGGAGTTTGCCGCGCATGGCAAGAACTTGCCGGTGCGCGCCTCACAGCCGGGCTTTGCGGC
This sequence comes from Aerolutibacter ruishenii, assembly GCF_007830115.1. Lineage (GTDB taxonomy): Bacteria > Pseudomonadota > Gammaproteobacteria > Xanthomonadales > Xanthomonadaceae > Aerolutibacter > Aerolutibacter ruishenii. Next base: position 242,729 of record NZ_VLKP01000002.1, read on the forward strand.
GTTGGAGGCTGCCATGGTTGACGCCTTTCCGGACACGGCGGGTTGGCGTGAGGCGCTGCAGGCATCGCTGCGTCCGCGCGGGCGCATGCTGCTCTATTGCCGGCCGTGAGCCACTCCTGCGCCGCGGAGCCTAGCTTGTCGCCTTGTGCGCCGCGACGAATGCCGCGAACCCGCTGACGAAGGCCGCCAGCTGGCGTTGCACGAGGTCGTTGACCAGCGTGCCTTCGGCATCGAAGGCCTCGTGCGCGCGTGACACCATCAGCCGTCCGCCGGTCCAGTGCTGCGCGCCCAGCGTACGCAGCACGGGCAGCCAGGCGTTCTGCGAGAGGATGGTGCCGAAGCCGCCGGGTGAGGCCCCCAGCACGGCCACCGGCCGCCCGCCGAACAGCGCCGGGATCTCGCCGGCCGGGCGCGACAGCCAGTCGATCGCGTTCTTGAACACCCCGGGGATGCCGTTGTTGTACTCGGGCGTGACCAGCAGCAGGCCGTCACAGGCCAGCACGCGCGCCTTCAACGCCTGTACCGCCTGCGGAATGCCGTCACGCGCCTCGACGTCGCCGTCGTACAGGGGAATGCCGTGCAGCGTGGCGATATCCAGGGTGACGCCATCGCCGGTTGCGTGCTGCGCGGCGCGCAGCAGTGCGGTGTTGTAGGACTTGCTGCGCAGGCTGCCGGAAATGCCGAGAAGGCGGGTCATGGACGACTCCAGGGAGGGGGTGATGTCAGGCGCCGTCACGCCGCCCGATGCGGGCAGACGGCAGGATGGCCCGATCGTACGGGATGGCCCGTGAGTTGCCGATCACGCGGCGTTGCCGCGTGCCGCGACAGTCGCGCGTCGATGCTGCGCCCACCTGCACACCCCGGCAATCGCCAGCGTCAGCACCACCGTCGACAACAGTTGGGTGCGCGAGGCTGGCGACAGCAGGGTCAAGGCGAAGATCAGTGCGAGGATGCCCAGCCCGGCCAGGGTCAGCTGCGGAAACCCGGCCATGCGGAATGGCAGTGCCGTGCCCGCGCGGTCGGCACGGCGGCGCAACACCCACTGCGAGGCCAGCGTGATCGTCCACACCATCAGGCAGGTGGAACCGACCAGGTTGAGCAGTGCCGGCAACACCTTGCCCGGCCAGCGCAGTTCCAGCGCCGTCGTGAGAAAGCCGAAGGCCACGCTCGCCACCACCGCCGCCACCGGCACGCGGCGTGCGCTCAACCGGGCCAGCGCGCGCGGCGCCTCACCGCGTTGCGCCAACGAGTAGATCATCCGCGAGGCGCCATAGAGGTTGGCATTGAGCGCCGACAGCAACGCCACCACCGCCACCAGGGTGATCGCCGCGGCCGCGCCGGGGATGCGCGCCACGTCCAGCACCGCCGCGAACGGCGACTTCAGCGCCTCGCTGGTCCACGGCACCACCGCGATGATCACCGCCAGCGAGCCGAGATAGAACACCAGGATGCGCCATGCCACCGTGCGGATCGCCCGCGCCAGGCTGCGCCCCGGGTGTTCGGATTCGGCTGCCGCAATAGCCACGATCTCGGTGCCGCCGAAGGCGAACACCACCACCAGCAGCGCCGCGCCGATGCCGGCCCAGCCGTTGGGCGCAAAGCCACCATGCGCGGTGAAATGGGACCAGCCCGGTGACGCCACGTCCGGCAGCCAGTCCAGCAGCAAGGCGATGCCGATGCCGATGAAGGCCAGGATCGCCACCACCTTGACGATGGCGAACCAGAACTCGAACTCGCCGAAGTTGCGCACACCCAGCAGGTTGATCGCGGTGAACACCAGCATGAACCCCAGCGACAGCCACGGCACCGGCAACGCGGGCCACAGCGTGGCCAGCAGGCCCGCCGCGCCCACCGACTCGGCGGCGACGACGATCACCACCTGCAGCCACCACAGCCAGCCCACCGTGGCGCCAGCCACCGGGCCGAAGGCATCGGCGGCATACACCGAGAACGCGCCGCTGGCCGGCCGCGCGGCGGCCATTTCGCCCAGCGCATGCATCACGATGATCACCAGCGCGCCAGCGATCAGGTACGACACCAGCACTGCCGGCCCCGCGGCCTGGATGCCCACGCCCGAGCCGAGGAACAGACCCGCCCCAATGGCCGTGCCCAGCCCCATCATGATCAGTTGGCGCGGCTTGAGCGCGTGCTGCAGCGGGGCGCCCGCAGGGTCGGTCGAGGACTGGCCGCTCAGGCCGGGTGCGGTCGGGTCGAGGTGGGACATCGGTTGGAAGGACGCTTTATGGCGGATGGCGGGAAGGGCGTCACCTTACCGCGTCGACCACGGCCGCTGGGCGTCCGCCCGCGCCTGCGCCCATGCCATGCGGTGGCGCGGCGCCGCACGCGACCGGGGTCAGGGCGCTTTCGGCGCACATACCGGACTGCCCTTGTCGAAAACCACCTTCCACACGCCCGGCGCCTCGCGTCGCCAGATCGAGTTGAAGCGGGCGATGACCGTGCCGGTCGCATCGCGCACCGGTCCGGTGCTCAGCGCCAGCGTACCCGATGCCAGCACCTGCACCTGGTCGGGTTCCCACGAGAATGGGGGTGTCGGGCCCGCATACAGCCGCGCCCAGGATGCCGCCACCGCAGCGCGCCCGCGGGCGGCCTGCTCGCCGGAGAAGAACACCGCTTCGTCGGCGAGGAACCGCGCGAAGGCCGCGTGGTCGCGGTCCGCCATGGTCCGTGCGAAGGCGCGTTCGGCGGCCAACACCTCGGCTTGCGCGACCAGCAGCGCATCGCCTTCGGCCGCGGGCGCGGTTGCCGCCAACAGGACGGGTTCGCCGGAATCAGGGGAAGCCGACACGGGCAAGGCGAGTGTCGCGGCGAGGAGCGGCGGCAGGAACAGCGGGGCGCGGCGGACCATGGTGGCGGTTGGGAAGTGGAGAAGCGGCCAATACACGCCAATGCGGCGGCGCGGGCACGTCCCAAAGGTCGGGGTGCCTTCCTGTACCGTCACGGCGCCGGATGCGGCAAGCGCCCGCCAAAGGCGTCTGGCTGACCTGGGTCAGCGCGCGCTCGCCCGGAGGGTCGTAGCGTGGCGATTCCACCGCTTCTTCCGCATACCGCCATGTCCAACTGCAGCAGCGCCACCCCCAACCCCGAAACCGCCCACCTGTTCGACGCCCGCGGCGTGGCCCGCCGCTTCCGCCATTCCGCCATCTTCGGCGCACTGGGGGCCCTGTATCCGGGCGAGACCATGCGCTTCGTCAACGATCACGATCCGATCCCACTGCTGGGCCAGTTGCAGGAGAAGTTTGGCGATGCGCTCAGCATCACTTACCGCCAGCGCGAGCCGGGGGCGGTGGTGATCGATTTCACCGTGGTGTGACACCAGTCATGGATCGCATGCCCTTGGCGGATTGGGCGCCAGCGCTGCCGATACAATAGTACGCAGACCACGGCAGGATTTCGGTTCGTGGAAGGCGGCATGGGCAAACGGCGAAGCACACTCGCGTGGGGCATCTGGGTGCTGATGGTGGCTTGGCCGCTGTCGGCGGTGGGTGCCGAGCCCGCGATCCGGACGCTCCGCGATCCCCTGGAGTTGCGTGCATTGGGCGAGCCCCGGGCCGTGTTGCAGGAACTGCACGCGGCGTTGGCCGAGGCCAACCAGCACAACGACCGGCACCGCCGTGCCCTGTTACTGCTGGCCCGTGCCAACGCCTGCCGGGTGATCGCCGACTGGGATTGCCAGCGCATTGCAGGAACCGAAGTGCAGGCCATCGCACGCGGCCTCGATGACCCGTTGCTGGAAGTTCGCGGTCTGATCAACGAGGCGCTGGCGGACGTTGCGCAACGACAGTACAGCCACGCCGGGCAGAGGCTCGGGCAGGCCGAGCTGGTGCTGAAACGGCAGCCGGTGGACGTGCTGTATGCGGATATCCAGCTGGGTTTCTCGGCGATGAGCGCAGCCTCGGGCAAGCATGCGATGGCCGCCCGTTACGCCGAACGCGGATTGGCGGCACTCGGCGCCGGGCAGGTTTCGCCGATACGGGCGCGCTTGCTGCGCAACCTGGCGCAGGCGCAGATGGGACTGGACCAGTGGAGCGCGGCGCGCACGACCCTGGTACAGGCGCGACGGGCGGTGGAGGCAGTCAAGGATCCCAAGCTGGAGGCGGAACTGGCGCTGGCTTGGGCGCGTCTGGCGCGCACCAGTGGGCTCGTCGCTCAGCAGCGCGAGGAAGGCGAGCGCGTCCTCGCCATCGCTACGACCCTGGAAAACGCCCAGTTGGAAGCGATGGGCCGCGAGGTGCTCGGCAACGCGGCGGCCGATGCGGGTGACAGCGTGGCGGCAGCGCGTGAGTATGCTCGAGCCGCGGCGCTGTTCCGCCAATTGGACCTGCTGCGCGAGGAGCAGCGGCTGTTGCGTCAGCTGATCTCGGTCCAGGCCAGGTCTGGCGTACCCTCCGCGCTGCGCGAGGACGCTTTCGCGCGTTTCCTGGCCGTGGATGAAGCGGTGGAATTTGCCGATCGCGCGCAGGCCCTGGATGAATTCGAAGCGCAGCTGAAGTACGCCCAACAGGCGAAGGACGTTGCCAGGCTCGCACACGAGACCGAAGTCGCGCAGCATCGCGCGACCGCCCTGGCCGAACGCAACCGCCTGATCGTGGGGCTGCAGATCCTGACCGCGGTGGTCCTGATGCTGATGCTGGGCTCGTACCGGCAGGCACGCCAGCGCAACCGACGCCTGCGCGAGGCGCTGGACACCGTGCGCGAGCGTGAGGCGCAGACTTCGGGGCTGATGCGCGTTACCCGCGGCTGCGTGCTGCTGCACGACGTCGCGGGGCGGATCATCCTCGCCAACCCGGCCGCCGCCGAGGCGTTCGGCGCGGACAGCGTGGAGGCGATGCGGGGGCAGTCGTTGCAGGCCCTTCTGCCAGGGGGCGTGGCGGAAACCGTGGACGCCTACCTGGCGAAGGTGCGCAGCGAGGGAACCGGCGAGGGCGTGCTCGGGGTGCCGGTCGCGGCGGGTGGCAACCGCTACTGGCAATGTGCCAGCAGTTACGTCGAGCCCGCCGATGCCACGCCCTACATCGTTACCCAGGCGGTGGAGGTGACCTTGCACAACCTCGAACTGGAAGCATTGCGCGAGCAAGGGTTGCGCGACGCGCTGACCGGCGCCTACAACCGTCGCGAACTGGAGCGGTTCGAGCAGCGCCATGCCGATGGCGCCAGCTGGGCGGTGATCGCCTTCGACCTGGACGAGTTCAAGCAGATCAACGACCGGCAGGGCCACGAATTCGGCGACGCGGTGCTGAAGGCGACGGTGCGATTCCTCGCCGACCGGGTGCGGGCCGATGACGTGGTGGTGCGGATGGGCGGCGACGAGTTCGTGGTCCTGTTGCCGCACAGCGGCGCCGCGGCGCTGGAGCGCATTGTCGAACGCTTGCGCGAGGATGCCCGGCAGGCACCGTGCAGTTACTCGATGGGCAGTGCCCTGCGCGAAAACGGTGAGTCGCTGGTGGCGACGCTGGCGCGTGCCGACGCGGCGATGTACATCGGCAAGCGGGCGTTGGGCATGTCGCAGCGCAGTCAGACGGTACTGATCAGACAACCATAGGCCGAACCGGGAGCCAAGCATAGTTGCTACGCCGAACGCTCAGAAATGGCAGGACATTGATTGGGTGAACAGCCATAACGAGCGCAAAGTGTTTCAAATCAAGGGCATAAACCCCGAATCTCCCGTCGCCAAACAATCAAAGTGGGTGTCACTGAGTCCACGAGGCGAAGTACCAGCACGAGCACCACATGCGACTTGTCTAGGCGTAGAGTCATTCGTGCACCGTTCGCACGGTCCTGAATGCAGCCTAGAGATAAACAGGAGACGCCGACGTGAGGCATGCGAAGCCCCTGGGTTCAGATCTAGCCGACGCAAAGAGGATGCTCCGGGACGCCATCGCCGCGCAGGGAGGACCTTCAGTCGATTACGACGTCGACGCGTGGGTTGAAGAGTGGATCTTGCGGCCGCAGCCGGCATTGGGAGGCGTCTGTCCCTCAACTCTTCTGCAGACAGAGGAAGGGTTGGACCGCGTTCGTCGCCTACTCGGTGCAATTATTAGCGGCGCGTTTCAATAGTATTTCGTTCTGCATGAAGCCTAGGGCAGGTCCTAGAATGATCGCGCTGAACGGTGCATGGGAAAGGGCCATTTAGTGTGCGGCCAAAGTGGACGGCGGGCCCTGCCTGGCCTGCTCACGAACTTAAACACCTTGGCTGGTACTCATAACCGTACCGTCGGGAAGTGGGGATTGGTAATCTGATCCCGTAAAAGCTTGGGAGGCGAAATGGCTGAGAAGCACACGAACAACTTAGATGGATCAGTCTCGTCGGGCACGTCAGTTGACCCCCCGCAGGTCGGGTTGACGGAGGAGATACCAGAGTTCACTCCAGAACAGTGGGCATGGATCAAGGCTGAGTCGGCTCGTTACGAGCGAGGCTACAAGCCAACATCTTCGTTGATCGAAGGGCTTTAGGAACCTACCTCTTCTAGCGAGCACGCTCCTCCTGACTCAAAGCGTTCAGTGCCGGCCAAGCCGCGAGCTTAGCGGATCGCGCACGAGCGCAGAGCAGTGCGGCACGGCTTGGTCGAGCGCGTCGTAAAGCGCGCCGGCACGTCGTCCCCGCACGATCGATCTCTGAGCTTCGTAAGCGGGCCTGAGCTCAAGGCGACAGCACCTCGTATCAACCGGTGGGGCGCGGAAAGGATTGGTCCAACAAACTTGCAGTTCAGTACTGTGATCCGGTCGAGAAGGTACGAGTGATCATGCCTCGATGTGAAGTACTGAATCGACCTTTGTTCCTTAGGTGCCAGATGTTCGACTGTGGCCGCTAAGGACCTGGGCGCTTCCCGACCCGAAGCGGACACGAACATTCGAACTGCCTCTCCCGGTCAACTTATACGCGCAGTTATTGGCCGGACCCAGTCAATCTAAGATCGCCAGGGCAAGTCCATGCCCATTACGCGCTGTCGCGCGTGGTGGGCGACGCTCCACAATGTCCGCCGTGGACAAGCCGTACAGTTGGGTCCCTTGCATCCGGGTTCCCGCTAGTAGATGGTTCGTCACACGGGGGTGTGACACCTAGGATTTCTATGTCGAAGACGACACGAGTAGTCGCCATGAAGGGGGGAGAATGATCGAGAAGGTGCGCGTATCACTGTGGGACATCTTTACGTTCTTCATGACTGGCCTACTAGCCTCGGCGGCGACCACCGCATTTGTGGTGTACGTAGGACCGTGGACCGCTGGGGACCTCTTGTCTGGTCTATCGAAGGTTCCGGCCTCGATTACACTCGTCGTCGCCCCCTTGGTATTCACGCTACTCGGTATGCTGATTGAGCCACTGGCGAACTACGTTGATAGGTACATTCTCAAGTACGTGCTTGGCTGGGCAACAACCCCGAAAGCGCGTACGCGCGAAGCGGAGGAGAATCTGCTCAAAGAGGAAATCCGCGCGCGCTATCTCGGGGATCTGGGTGGGAAGATTGATAATCCATACCAGCTTTGCAAGGACTACGTTGAGCACAAGCAACTCAGCACAACTTTTATGGTGTTCCTTGCCCGATACGGTTTTTACCGCAACTGTGCTTTCATTTCTGTTGCTGCAGGCGTCGCCGCTGCGCTGATATCTACTACAGCGTGTGGGGCTATCTCGTCCCTGATCATTTCCCTTGTTGCAACGGTCATTTTTCGCAGGAGGGCTGAAGAGTTCTACAGCTATCAGGCTCCGGCCATCTATCGTGCATTCCTGCTAGACAAAGTCGCCTGGAAGATCCAAGAGCGGGAGGGTGCGACTTGATTGGGCGCGGGGAGATAGATGCCGCTGCAGAGAGTATGGGCGTCCACGTTGCGCATGTACAACGCGATTACGTCTTTGGTTGGCTGTTGAAGTCCATCTCAGAGGATGCATACCTTGGGCGTCTTCTGACGCTTAAAGGAGCAACGTGCTTCAGAAAAATATATCTCCCCGAATCAAGATATTCGGACGATCTAGATTTTTCTTCCGCAAGCGTGATTGATGAGCGCGCTTTTGCAGAGGCATTGAACAGATGTTGTTCAACCATTGAGGGTGTCACAGCGGTCCATTTCAATGTTGAGCGGACCAGCGTTGGGCTGCATCGCACGGTCGTTGGGCGCGACGAGGTCGTTAAAGAAGTTTACAGGGCGCGCCTGTTCTTCTCGGACTTCTACGGGAACGATGAAGAACTATCAATTGCTGTCCAAATGGATGTTTCTACGCTAGACACCCCGGTGCTGGCCTCCAAGTCGCTCCCCATCATCCACCCGTATTCCGACAGGGGTCTTTGTGCGGCGTCAATTCAATGTTTGGCCGTAGAAGAGTTGCTTGCAGCAAAACTCAAATGCCTTCTCCAGCGACGGCATGTCTTGGATCTTTTTGATATGGCATACGCCCACCTCTGGCGCAACGAGTTGGGCGTAGATCGAAGCAAGATTGTGTCTGCCTTTCTAAGGAAGACCATATTCGAGCGTAGCCCGGGTGCGGCACGGGAGATCCTGCTCGCTGTGCCAACTGACGGCCTTGAGGAAGACTGGCGAGACCGTCTGGTATGTCCAGCCGATAGCCGTTTCGATTTAAGGTCCGCTTCTGAGCGCCTGGCCGGCTTCGTCAGTGAGATCTTCGCCGGAACCGAAACCCGCGACGTAGAGACGGAAGCATTCTTCCCCGCTGCACTAAGGTTTCCGATACTCAGAGCAGGATCGGAACGGCGACTGATACGTCTAAATTACGACGGCACCTCTCGATTGGTGGAGCCGTATGCTCTTCTGTTCAAGAAGCCAGAAAATGCGCCTTCGAGAGAGTACTTCTACGCTTGGAATCTTCAAGGAGGAAGCAGTCCTCCAGGTTGGAGAAGCTTTCTTGGGCACAAGGTTCTAGGGCTAGAGCTGACCGATGTCGAGTTCGAGCCGCGGGTGGAGATCCAGCTTTATAAAGCAGCAGAGGCTTCCCGGGTCTCGAACTTCAGGCGGGAAAGTGGAAGGAATTCTGCTATTCGTTCCGCGATCACAAAACAGCCACGGCCCGTACGGCGGTTGAGCTCGAAGCCGTGGCCTTCATTCAAGGCATCCGAGTTCGTACTGCAATGTCCTTACTGCCAGAAGAAGTTCAAGAGAACGTCGCGCGATAGCACGCTGAGACCGCATAAGGCCCCCGGAGGCTACGTGTGTGGCGGGCGGCGCGGCACCTTCATAACCTGAGTTCCTTCCGCATATGCGCAGGGCTTTGTTCCCCCTTCGGTGCTGACGAGAATTCCTTGGGGCCTAGCAACGGCGACTACCCATGAATGGCGATGGGCGACGCGAACGGTAAGAGGAGCTCAGTCGATACGCAGACGAGAACCTTCGGCCGCTGTATCAGATGATTTACAGCCTCGCTGCTACCCTTCGGGAGGTTGGCGCCGCTGCAGTGCGAACCATTCTCCAAAAGCAAAACGGACACTTCTTCATCCCCGCCACCGTCAACACTGCCTTCGCTGTCGAACTGCTGTCCTACAGGGAGCTAGTCTGAAACTTCGACACGCAGCGGAGCGAAGGCTATGTCGTCCCGAGAACAGTACGGCACGCGTCACGAACTCGATAAAGGGTTTGGATATGTGGGGCGGCGCCAATCAAGAGGGCAGCGAGTTTCTCGTAGGTATTAGGGACGGCGGCCTTTACGCCGAAGTGGATGGTGTTCCGCGAATCTCGCACAGCGTCGCTCCATACCTGAACAAGGCGAAGGTCCTTTAAACGCACTTCGCAAGCCTTAGCAACGGGGCCGAACAAATCTTGGTGATCGTAGATCGCCAGCACTGCCTCGATCTTCTTCATTGTGCCGGCCATAGGATCCAGAAGTACGTCTCGCTGCCTTGAATACCTGCCCTCGTCTGCATTGGGAATGACGTCTACTAATGCTTCCCCAAGTTCAAGCCAAGCGCCCTCCGACGCTTTTCCCAGCATCGCGAAGGAAGCTGTGTAGAGTTCAGAGCGAAAGCATTTAACGGCTTCGCGAAACGCGCCAACAACATCGCCATGCATGGTGTCGACGCCGATGGTGCGGAGATACAAGTCTGGCTCGCTCAAGAACAGATCCTCCCCATTCTCGAGCGACGGGGCGCGGCGAACCAAGTTTGGAATCGGCAGCTTCGTGGCATCGAATCGCCAGCTAGACGACTCGCCGCCGCTGCCGGGTATTACTGTTGTCCATTGAACTGGTATTGCGTCTTCACCTGTGAGGTTGGCGCTGAGCGGTAACAAATAGCCCGAGTGGATCAGAGACCAAATTGCCTCTTTTCCTGCGAGAATCCACGAGAGCGCCTCAGCAGCGGCGGAAACTTGTCCTGCGGTGTCTGTCTTAGCATGCACGATCACCGGCCGTGGTAACTCAGCTGCATTCGCCTGTAACAGCTCTTCGACTAGCCTATCGCTAGAATTGTTTGTGCGTGCAAGGTTCAAGATTATTCCCTTGGCGATCGTCACGCGTTGCGGAGTAACTGAGATTCGCCTCTCGATTTCTGAGCGAGCTTCGTCTGGAGTCATGGGTAGGATCCTGGCGGTACTCAGGGGGAGGAGAAGCCAATCAATCAGGCCTGCTGTGCATCCAACATCGCAGCTGCAGCTGGTGGGACAGTACATGCGCAACCGCGCGATACACGTGCTCGTTGTAATCCAAAGACTGGCGGGATGGCCAGTCTTTCGGAACACTGATGTGTGCGCGACCATCGTAGGGTCCGGATGCAAGGTCGCTATTGAGCATGTATTGAACCAAGGGGTGAGTTACATCGCTGGTTGCGACATGCGCGTATCCGCAATACCCCTCATCCTTGGGATACATCTCGATGTACGCTTTCGCGGCGGATCGACCGGCATGAGTGGCCGCCGCAAAAGCAGTCGCAATCACTTGGCCGGCGTCGGGCGGCGGACTGCTTATTACGATAGGCGTAACCAGGTCGGCGTCTTCAAGGCCCTCGATTGTTTGTGCATCCAAGTTGCCGTTCTTCTCTACCGCTTCTATTACTTCCTGCAGAACGATAATTCTGCTATTCGCGATCACGGCTCTATCAAACGGAGTGCTGTAGTTGTTGTATCCAGCAAGGTAGTAGCCCGTCAGTAGCGATTGAATCTCGGTGGCCTCTTCCTTGCTCCACACAATGATGCAAAGTTTGCTGAAGTGCGCGCCTTCGCTTCTTCCCTTTAGCAACGGAAGGCCTGGGATCGGGCTGTAGCAGCCCTGTCCGTCCATTGACCATACGAACTCTTCATCTTTATCACGTACTCGCCAGCGCCATTCACGCTCGTGACTCCAATCGATCCAGTGGTCGCCACTCGGGCTGTACGCGACATATCTGTACTGTTCAGACCTGGGAAGGATGTGCTCGTGGAATATGCGGTGGTACGCATCGTTGTGCACGTATGTCACGTCTTCAGATGCAAGGCCATAGATGGCGGGCCGTCCTCCGGCGGCATAGAACTCCGCCTTCAAAAAGGCAATGCCGTATGCCGATACATTCTTTTGGTTAGACTGTTGTCTTGCATATAGAGCAAACGAGTAGAGCGGCATTTCTGTCGCACATACAACAGGTTGACCACCGTAGACAGTGGTTCTTCCCCTACGAAACGAGCGGCCGGGGATGAGTCCACCTAGGCGAATTATCGTCTGGAGGACGGCGAAAGCGCTTGCGTCCGGTTCAAGCTCGCCAACGACATTACTATCGCCATAATCCTCACCATCCCAAAATGGAAAGTCTTGGCTAGGGATGCGATCCCGAACAAAGTGGATTAGCCAAGCTGTATGGTCGCGACGCATGGGTGGCAGGTGATATTGAAAAGGTGACCAATTGTAGTGGGCTTTAGCCAAATGTAAGGGGCTTCTTGACGGGGTGACCTGCCCCCCGTTTTCAGGACCAGTCTGACTTAAGTAGAGTCCGTTCCCAAAGAGAGGACGGACATGAAGAAGCGGTTCACCGACGAGCAGATCATCGGTTTCCTGAAGCAGGCGGCGGCCGGCGCGCCGATCAAGGATCTGTGCCGCAAGCACGGCTTCAGCGACGCGTCGTTTTACTTATGGCGCCGCAAGTTCGGCGGGATGGACGTTCCCGATGCAAAGCGCCTGAAGTCGCTGGAGGCCGAAAATGCCAAGCTCAAGAAGATGCTGGCCGAGGCGATGCTCGACATCGAAGGTTTGAAGGTTGTCGCGCGGGGAAAATTCTAGGCCCGCAGGCACGACGCAACGCCGTCACGGCCATGCGGGCCAAGGTCCAGATGTCGGAACGGCGGGCGTGTCGCCTGCTGGGGCTCTCGCGCAGCGTTCTGCATTACGCTTCGCAGCGGAAAGAGGACGGGCTTCAGGAGCGCTTGGTGGAGTTGGCCGGCGAGCGTCGACGTTTCGGCTACCGTCGCCTGCACATCCTCATCGAGCGTGAGGGCTACGTGGTCAACCACAAGCGCGTGCATCGCCTTTACCGGGCGGCAGGGCTTGCCGTGCGCAAGCGCCGCAAGCGTGAACGCGTCGCGGTGGAGCGCAGGCCGCTACAGGTGCCGCCGGGACCGAACCACACCTGGTCGATGGATTTCGTGTTTGACGCACTGGCCAATGGCCGGCCGATCAAGTGCCTCACCGTGGTCGATGACTGCACCAAGGAAGCGGTCGAGATCGCGGTGGGTCGTCGCATCAATGGCCAGGGCGTGGCCGATATCCTCGAGGCAGTGTGTCGCTTCCGTGGCTATCCGGCGGCCATTCGCACCGACCAAGGGCCTGAGTTCACTGGTCGGGCACTCGATCAATGGGCCACGGGCAACGGCGTGCGGCTGATGCTGATCCAGCCCGGCAAACCGACGCAGAACGCATACGTCGAAAGCTTCAACGGCAAGTTCCGCGACGAATGCCTCAACGAGAACTGGTTCGTGTCGCTGGATCACGCCAAGGCCGCAATCTCCGCATGGCGACGCGACTACAACGAGGTACGCCCGCACAGCTCCCTTGGCAAGCTCACCCCTTCCGAGTTCGCAGCTCAACTTCGCGAGCACGGCTCCCTTCAACCCCACACGAGCGCTAAGCTCGCAACCTTGGACTCTACAAAGTAACGCGTGGCCCTAAGACTGGGGGCAGGTCACGAGGCCTTCAGATCGGCATGGGTGATCCAAGCCTGCACGGCCTCGCGAGTTGACTGGGTGATCTCGAACTGGACCGGTCGTCCGGTCTTCTGCTGCATCACCATGGCGCGGGACGCCATCTGACCGCCGTGTGAGACATCGGATACTCGGAGCTTCACCAAGTCGCAGGCGCGTAGCTTGGAATCGATCGCCAGGTTGAAGAGGGCGAGGTCACGAACCTTGTGGCCGAGCTGAAGGCGAATGCGAATAGCCCAGATGTCTTTCAGCTTGAGCGGGGCCTTCTGCCCGATTAGCTTGCCCTTGTTCCAGGGCTCGTGGTGCTGAGATGTGTGAAGAATGGCCATGACCAACTCCTGATGAAGGGTTGGTCAGGCTTCTCCTGGGCTCAGAAAAAAGGCGTGATGCGACCCTGAGCAGACATCGAACTTAACCAATTTCGTTGCTCAGGCGTGCAACGCTGTCTATGAGCGCGAACGCGGGTGATTGCAGACGCCGACTGCCGCCGAACTTCTCCACGTGGGCATGACGGCACCAGTTGTGGATCAGGCGTTTGGCGTCATGGTTGCGCTCGCCATGCCGAATCGTGCGCTCGATATCCCGATCCCGACTCACCAACTCGCTCCTGTCACGATTGTCTGTCTCCCCAGCAGAGTCTACCCGTCGCCTGCCCGGAGCATGCCTAGGCCCTCTTGGCCCTGCCACCACGTTCCATACTTTTGCGTCGCACGCACTTTACCTCCTCGAACCCAGTGTGATTCTTCCTGGCATAGACTGGACAGGGGTTCTGCCCGGAACCCGCTAGTCATAGAGAGAGAAGCATGCCGCGACTGGGAAACCTCGATTTCGACGATCGGATCCTTGATGCCATCAAGAACAGCCAGCTCGTCGTCTTCGCGGGCGCTGGCGTCTCGATGGGGCCGCCGTCGAATCTGGACAACTTCTGGAAGCTCGCCGAGAAGATCGCCCGCAACACCGGACTGACGCCAGTACTTCCGGTCGACCGGTTCCTTGGCGTGCTGCAGCATCGGGGAGTCGCCGTTCACCAGCGCGCCGTGGAATTGCTCTCGCCGGAAGGCAGTGCTCCCAATGACCTGCACCGCGATCTCATCCGCCTGTTCGGTGCTGCGGATCGCATCAAGTTGGTCACCACGAACTTCGACCTCCACTTCGAGACGGCGGCGCAGGAAGTATTTGGCAGCTCGCCCGAGGTCTACCGAGCGCCCGCGCTTCCCTTGGGTTACAGGTTCCACGGCATCGTGCATGTGCACGGCGCCCTGCCGCACGCGTCGAGCGTTGTACTCACCGATGCAGATTTTGGCCGGGCGTACCTGACGGAGGGATGGGCACGCCGTTTCCTGCTGGACGTCTTTCGCACTCATACCGTCCTGTTTGTAGGTTATAGCCACGACGATGTCGTCATGAACTACCTGGCTAGGGCGCTGCCGGCCGACGGTTCGGCAGGCCGATACGCAATAACAGAAACTGACGGGAACTGGAACCTTCTCGGAATCCAACCCATTCGGTTCGTCAAGGGCGAAGGCGCTGAGGCATTTCGACAGCTCTACCAGAGCGTGGCGAAGCTTGCCGAACGGGGCGCACGTGGGACGCTTGACTGGCAGTCACGGATGCTGGAGCTGGTCGGACGAGCGCCCCCAGTAGACCCCGAGTTGGTTGGTGAGATCGAGGAAGCGCTGAGAGACGTTTCGACTTGCCGCTTGTTCACTGACGTGGCCCGCGATGTCTCATGGCCTAAGTGGCTGAACGGAAGGAAGCACTTGGAGGCGTTGTTCCGGCCTGGCGAGCTTCGCGAGCGCGAAGCCCAGCTGGCGTTCTGGCTCGCTAAACATTATGCGATCGAGCACTTTGACGAATGCTTCGATCTCATCGCGGGACACGGCCTCCAGCTCAATACCGTGCTATGGCATGCCGTGGGTCGAGAGCTTGGACTGGAGAACGACAAGCCAATCGAAGCCGCCACGCTGCGACGGTGGATCCATCTGCTGCTTGAGAGCGTGCCAGAAAGAGCAGATCGCCACGTGTTCATGTGGCTTTCGGAACGTTGTGAGGCACTTGGCCTGGCTGACGACGCTCTGTCACTCTTCTTGCAGATGTGCGTCCACAAGTTTGAGCTCAAGCGCGGCTACGGCTGGCGAGAAAGCGAGGACGACGAAGAGCGCTCGCGGCTGACGGCCGAATGCTCGCTCCAAACCGACCACTGGTCACTGAACGAAGTATACGAGAATCAGATACAGCCCCATCTCGCCGAGCTGGCCGAGCCTTTGCTGTCTGGGCTGATCCATCGATTCGAGCGCATGCACGCGGACTTGACCGCGTGGTCGGGTGCGCGGGACGAGTGGGACTCGATGAGCTACCGACGATCCGCGATCGAGCCTCATGAGCAGGATCGCTACACCGAGGCGTCGGATGTGCTCATCGATGCCGCGCGTGATGCCATGGAGTGGCTCGGGGCAAACCACCCCGCGCGACTCGACGCGCGGATCGAGTACCTGTCGAGCTCGAGGATTCCCTTGCTTCGTCGATTGGCGGTGCACGCAGAGGCTTCGCACCCTGGCAAATCGCCGGACGAACGGCTCGCGTGGGTTCTGGCGCATGTTGGCCTTGATTCGATTGCCGAGCACCATGAGGTGCATCGCTTGGCGGCGCTCAATTATCCCGACGCTACGGACGCCGCGCGTCAGGCATTTATTAACGCCATTGTGGCCACCGCCTTTGAGGACGCAGACAACCGGTCGGTCGACGCACGCGCCCAGCGCTTCCAGTTCGATTGGTTTTCGTGGTTGTTGGTGGCGAAGCCAGACTGTGCGCTTGCAGGGGCCTTTCTGGCACCCATTCGTGCGCGTTTTCCGCAGTGGGTCGCCTCTGAGTATCCCGACCTCACGCACTGGATGGGCTCGGCGGGGTGGGTCGGATCAAAGAGTCCTTGGTCCACCGAACAATTGGTCGCGCAGCCACCGAATGAGCAGCTTGACGCTCTCTTGGAGTTCAGAGGCACCGACTTCGACGGTCCCAGTCGGGAGGGACTGCTGTCGGCCGTGCGGGATGCGGCCAAGTCAGTCCCGGACTGGGGCTTCGAGTTGGTCGCCGAACTGGAGCAGCGGGCGCTGTGGTCATCCGACTTGTGGTCGGCGACGCTGCGGGGATTCCAGGACGCAGACCTTGATAGCACACAATGGCACCGCTTGCTCGAGGCGGTCGCCCGCAATGATTTGCATACCGAACATGCCCGGGACATCGCTGATGTCCTGCTACGACTTGTCAAGGATGGTGGCAAGCCGTTCGCGTCCGAGTTGCTGGCCATCGCGAACCGGATCGCGGATCACCTGTGGGCCGCGCTGGCCCCCGACGACGATGCCGACTTCGACAACAACTGGCTGACGCGGGCCATCAACCGGCCGGGTGGTGTGCTGGTCGAGTACTGGCTCGCCGCGCTCTCGCTCACGCTCAAGGGCGAGGAGGGCGCGGATTGGGCGATGCCTGCCTATTACCGCGAACGATTTACCCAAGCGATCCACGATCGGTCGTCGAAAGGAGCGCATGCGCGTTCCCTGTTGGCGAGCCAAGCCGCCTTCCTGTTTCGGCTCGACGAAGCGTGGGTGCGGGAGCACTTGATACCCCTGTTTCAGGACGCGGATTCGCGGATATTCGCGCAAGCGTGGCATGGCTTTCTCGCGTGGGGACGACTGTATCCGCCGCTGGTTGAGGCGTTATTGCCAGCTTTCCTGACGGCCGTGGCACGAGCTCCCGCGGATCTGCCGGAACATCGCGCGCGACTGATCGAGTTCTACGCGGCCTTGTGTGTCTTCCACGTCGCCGATCCCCTGCAGCAGCTTCTCCCCAACCTCTTCCAGTACGGCGCGGAGGAGGATCGAACCACGTTTGCATCGCAGATCGAGCACATGCTGCGGCAACTGGACCCGCCGGGCATCGACAAGGTCTGGAACGGTTGGCTCTCCCGGTACTGGCAGGATCGACTCCATGGTGTGCTCGCGCCGCTTGCCCCGGCGGAATGCCGGGAAATGGTCGAGTGGCTTCCCCGTCTTGGCGCGAACTTTCCCGCGGGGGTGGAACTGGCGACCCGCATGCCGGCGCTGGCCGCGGAACATAGTCATGTCCTGTTCGAGCTGCGCACCAGTGATCTGGTCACACGTTTCCAGGAGGCGACGGCTCAGCTGTTGATCTATCTGTCCAACGGCGTTGCGGGGCACGAACTGGCTTACCTCACTGAAGTGGCTGCGCGACTCGACGCACTGCCGGAGCCCGTTCGACTCCGTCTCCAAGAGGCATTGGTACGAGCAGGTGCTCGTTGAGTCCCTAGTTCGTGCAGATGACCGGTTCTGGCCGATAGCGGACATGGTCCACTGCAATGAAGCGGTCAGCCCGGCGGTACCAGCGATCAGCCCGATGGGTACCTGCAATTAGGGGCGCTGACCGGCAGAGCCGGCGCAATTGCGCTAGACCTTTATACGGGTCGCAATTCCGGTAGCCTGCAGCATCGCACCAATCTTGAGTAGACCCGAGCGCTCGTGCTTGGGCGGCAGATAGAGCGCGTCAGGCGGCATGACCAGACCCTTCTCCCGGCCGGCTGCGAGGCACAGGAAGCCTTCTTCCCATCGGTCGCGATCGTGCCAACGAAGGAAGGCCTCGGCATGACGCTCTACGAGGGCGTCCACGTCCGGCGAGCGGAACATTGCCTCGGCCGCCATGCCAGCTACATGGTCGTATGCGTTCCAGACGAGCTCGGTGAGCCGGTCGCCCTCGAATGCGGCGTGAAAGCGCTCCCCGATGAAAGCACCGCCGCCCTCGTATCCCGCGAAGAAGCCGGCGATTCGAGCCGGTGCATATTCGGTCCAGGAGAAAAACCAGCGACAGCGGAAGGGTGGCGTAAGCGTGGAACCACGGTCTTCCCACTTGCCGGCGATTACGTCCCTCCTACGAAATGGGCTCGGTGCCATCAGCGGGATCGGACCAGCTGGCGGGCCAAGCCAAACAGCCCGGCCTCGATCGCGGCGACCGTGAGGTCGGGGAAGTGCTCGAACTGCAGCCGGCGTAGGTCGTGGATGAAGAGGTCATAGCCCGTGGGCGAACGGGCGTACCCGAGGCCCTGCTCGACGATGTCGTCGAGCACCGCGTAACGGTCCGGACGCAGGTGCCGAAGGTGCTTGCTGGCGAACGAGACGCCGAATCCTCCTAGCGCGAGGCCGCCGGCGATCGCGCGCGAGGGCGTCGGAGCGTCCAAGGCCTCGGAGAACCACCCCGCGAGCAGGGCGCCCAATTTCGAACCATGGCGGCTCTTGAGCTTGCCCCACACACGCTCACCATCTCCCCACTCGCACACTGCCTTGGAGAACTCCCAGGCCGTGTTGGCGTCGCCTGACGCCAGGCGGTGTGCTCGTTCAGCGAGATTGATCGTTGTCGGATCGTCCTCGACGGCCGCTGACGCGCTAAGTAGCGCGCGGCGGGTGAATCTGAGCGTTGGCAGCTCGTACACCGTGCTCGGGGACTCCTCGTCATGCACCGTAACGAAGAGCCCGTCCGCGAGTGCAAATGGCACTCCATGGTCGGTATCCCACCGGAGCGCGTAGCGCGAGTCGGGCAGGCGAACGTCAACCCGATCGCGGGATTTGAACGGGCCGAAGTCAAAGCTCGGCCGATCGTTCTTCAGGACCTTGCGGAGCGTGCCGCCGTGGATCCACGCACCGTTGAAGTCGTGTGCGAGAGGCGCACCTCGATCAAGCGTCATGCTACTCACTCCTGGAACTGCGCCAATCTCTGCCGGGCTCGCTCTACTGCCTCGATCGAGAACGCCTGCGGGTGTCTCGCGACGACGGCCTCGTAAGCGAAGTTGTGCAGGCCCGCGTCCCTGAGATTCTTGAAGCCGGCGGCGCCGTCAGGTCGGTTGACGAAACCCTCGAACGCAGCAATCAACCCTTTGTTGTCGACCGCCTGGCGTGTGCGTCCAGCCCGCAGTCGCCGGCCGTGCGTCATGAAGAGGATCTCCTCGTAGGCGTAGATCGCCTGTACACAGTCGCGCTTCACGTCGTTGGTCGGAGGTGGCAGGTGCGATGCCGTCCGCAGATTGACCTTGTGCTGCAAGGCCTGAGGTACGAGGTCCGGACGCCCCTTTGCGGTTGCGTTGGTTATCAACCGATCGCAGTCCTCCGGCGTTTTGCATCGGAGCACCAAGTCGTCGAGCGGTGTCGGTTCCGCCATGCGTCCTTCCCCTGTTTGTCCGTCTTTCGGCGTCGCCCGACGCGGTCGCTACATTGCTGGAGCTTGCGCGCGTTCGCCGTAGCCTCATCGCCGCACTAGCATAGCTAGACCTGCAGCGCCTGCTCGGCCTGGAGGTGCTTATTCGCCAGTCGGCGAGGTCGGCCCACCACATTGTGCCAGCTCTGCAGCGTCCCCGTTTTGGAACTCACGGGCCGGCGTCTGCTACTGACAGAGAGTAGCCCTCGATCGAGGCCAAGCCCGTTCATCGATGATCAAGTAGAGAAAAGGCCCACGCGATCAGGATCCGGAAGCCGATCGCGTGCCTTCTGATCGGGCGACATCGACCTATAGCGACTAAGAAGTCTCTCCGTTTCGAAAGGATCCAGCGTCGCGATCCCATCCACAAACTCCCGGAGCATGAAGTCTGCTACGGAGTCCGGAAGATCGTGCTGCAGTGGGTTCATGAACGCCATCCCGCGGCAGGCTGCCAACACGCCTCGTGCATGGTTGCCAACAAAGTCCCAAGTTTGGGGCTTCAGGGAAATTGCCCGCCCCTGATACTTGAAGCCGCGAAAGAAGTGGCTATCCGCATAGTCCCAAATCCGCTCAGCCGCGGTACGCCTGTACGGGCATGCAGAGAGCATCAACAGACACCGGGCTAGACGCATAGCCAAGTGTGCGGCCAGCTCGGGCTGCTCCCGGCCCCGCGCACAGCGGAACGCTACGAGGTGCACGGCTATCCGGTCCAGCGCGCCGCCCTCCAGGGCAATAGCGCCCGCCGCCAGTTCCCCTAGTAGTTGCAGTTCCTGGGTGGTTGCTCGGCTCTTGCCGGTCAGCACGAATAGCTGCGTGCTCAGCCAGCCCGTGGTCCGATCAAGGTCCAGGCATTCCCAAACCCGCGAGTTCCAGACCTCTACCGCCCGGGGAAACTCCGCCAGGAGCCTCTCCAGCATTCTCTCGCCGGGACGCGCCCGCCCGGACAAATAAACCTCTCGCCGGTCGAGGCGCAGCGACAACCAAGCGTCCTTTAGCCCTGAACGCGGTCCCGCGCGAAGTGAGTGGCGCTCGGACGCTTCCGAGACAGCCGCAAAGAATGCGGCTCGGCGCATGACTGCCACAGCGGTAGGGGCGGTCTTCAAAGGCCCTCTTGTAAATTCCCTGATGAATAGGGGGTGCGTTCTAATAAGAACAATAACTTACAAGATATTCAGTGACAAAAAATGGTCTAGCGGTCAAGCCGCACACGCCCTAGCATGGAAGTCCACGAAACGACCGGTAGCCCCATCGCCCAATAGCCACAACGCCGTCTCGCCACACCGAACCGCTCTGCGGAAACGGATAAAGGAAAGGCCCAAGGGATTGCGCCCCTCAGGCCTTTCGCTGATTTGCCGACTTGACCCGTCTGCCAACTCAGCATCCGCCGCCCGGACATCCATGTCAATAGCCCGGCTTTGGGAGGGGGAGGTATTGCCCCGCTGCCAGCCCGGCTTGAACAAGGCTGAGTTGCCTCATGACCGAAGAAGAAGCCCGCGCAGACAGCCACTCGGCTGCGCCTTTCGCAGACGGAACGCTTGAGCCCGTTGAGTTCTCGTATGAAACGCCAACGGAAAAGCTGTCCGTCGAAATCCGAATGGACCTCTATCACTCGCTCGCCCTCAATACGAGCCAGATCGCGACGCTAGAGGAGATGATCGCCGCGTCGCCCGCCCGAGTGGTGGGTGATGGAGCGCTCAAGAACGTTCGGACGGCATACTTCTCGGCAAAGAACGCGGGGCTACGCCATACCGAAAGCCATACGTGTGAACAGGTTTACGCCTACCTCCTGGAACTGGACCCGGATGTGTTGGGTTACTACACGCAGGTCCAATGTCGAGGCGTCGAGCGACGCTCCGGTGATCGTCGTCATATCACCAGCTCGACGCTCGACTTTCTCGTCTTTCGTAAGGACTCCATCCAGCTCGTCGAATGCAAGACAGAAGAGTGGCTACTGCGTCACACAACAAAGAAGCCCGAGTACCAACTAGTCGACGGGGAGTGGAAACACGAAGCCTTCTCTAACTGGGCAGAGGCACAGGGCATCGAGTTCAGCGTTTACGCTCAAAATTCTCCGTTTGGCATTCACCTTCAGAACCTTGAAGCTTGCTGTGCGCTGGTTGACGCTCCGCTCTCCGATGCGGAGCTGGCCATTTGCGCCCGTGTCGAAGCCAAACTTAAGCAAGGCACAACGTCTTTAGAGGCGATGTCGCGAGCAATCCCCAAGTTCAATGGCAGACTCGCCCTTTGGATGGTCGCCAATCGAAAGTCATTCGCAGCCCTTCGGACGACATCGCCACTCGAGCCCGCGACCTTCTGGATCTTTCCAACAGAATTGCAAGCTCAGGAGGCCGACAGACGCGCCTATTCTGAGGTAGCGCAACGATTCTCACAGCCGGTGGTAACTGACCCGTTACTGCGTGCCTCGGCGACTGCAATGGAGGCCGCTAAGCAAAGACTGCGGCGGCTCGAAGACATTGAGCAGGGAAAGTCGGAGCCCACGCGTGCGACGCAATCGCTCGCGAAACAGTTGGCGACGAAGTGCACGGATGGAATGTCTCCTGTGGCCGTCGCGATTCCAAACTTCCACCTTTGCGGAAATCGACAAGGGCGCCTGCTTCCGTTGCAGGAGGAAGCCCTCGCGGTCGTGGTGGCGCAGTGGAACAAAGGATTGCACCCTAGCCAAGTTGTCGCCTGGTTGGCACTGCAAAATCTCTGTGAAAAGCAGAGCGTACCCACGCCCTCTGCAGAAACGCTCAGGAAGCGGCTGAAAAAGCAGGACCCCACCAAGCGCGCGCTCACGACCGGTGGCATCCGCCAGTATCAGGCAGCGAAGCCGCGGGCGGGATCGGACGTCAGGTCACTGCCGCCTATGGGCTACGGATACAAGCTGATCATCGATTCGTCAGGCTTGGACAACCGATGTGCGCCGAACATCCTTACGCAGTTCCCTGCAGAAAAACCACGGTTCTATATTGGCATCGACGCCGCCACTGGCGACTCCATGGCGTGCGCGTTTGTGTTCGGTCCGGCCAGCACATACGCACTAGCAATACTGCTACGTGACTATGTTCTGCGCCACGGCTTCCTTCCGAAAGTAATCCAGGCTGACCGAGGTCCAGAGAATACCTCCGAGTGGCTCAAAGTGTTCTGCAAGCAGCAGGGCATCAGTCTGTGTCATCCACCGACAGGAGGGAGCAGGTTCAACGGTCAAGCAGAAAACACGATAAAACAAGTAAACACGCAGGTGTCGCACCGCCTTGCAGGAAGCAGCGAACCCGATAGCATCGGTCGAAAAGTAGATGGCCGTTTCAAAAGCTATCAAACCGCAAAACACACCTTCGAAGAGCTCTACGGCGAATTTCGGGCGTTTGTATTCGATGACCTCCCCCAGACCCCGGATGGTGAGGGCTTCACCCCTGCGGAGAAGCGGGAGTACGTGCTGAACACCGTAGGGTCCTTGGGCATCCCTTGCGCCTATGACGATGCGTTTCTGATCAAGACCGCCATTAGCCTGGCCGTTCCGAAGAGGGCCACGGAACGCGACGGAATCCGAACCGGATACGGGTATTACACCAGTGAGGGTCTACAACGCGCGCTCCGGACCGGCGTTCCTACTGAGGTCAGGCAGGATTGCGTCGATCCTTCAGTCCTGTACGTCAAGGTCCAGAACGTCTGGTGGAAGGGCTTCCACAAGACGGCCCAAACGCTGGCACTGAATTCTGAGCCTGCCCGAATCTTTGCGCTGCTGCGGCGGTCCAAACTCAGCCGAGATGCTGCGAAAGCCAGGCTCGAGGTCAAAGCGACGCGCCATAACCGGCAAGCGGCAATGGCATTGGAATCCCGCCCCGCTACAGATCACGTTGCTCCAAAAGCAGCATCAGACTTCCAAGACCGAGAAGTCGTCAAAACAAAGGCCGGAAAATCCGAGAAACGTGAGCCCATTGATTGGGCCGCGGTTGAGTCGTACTGAGGCGCCTGATGATAAGCATAAAGCACAGAAACTACGTTCGCGCCGGAGGCCAATTGCTCAGGTGTATCGACAACCATAGGCCAGGGCGTCTGATCTTCCTAATCGGAGTCGGTGGTGTTGGAAAGACGACGCTACGACGAAACGTGCTCAGGGCTATCTATGGCAAACCCGCGCATTGGCAAGGTGGCATGATCCCTTGCATTGAAGTAATGACGCTTCTGGCCGAGAACTCATACTTCAATTCCAGAGGCTTGGCCCACGATTGCCTGGAGCAGATGTTCGTACCAAACATTGACTGGCTCATCGATGACGCAGAAGCGCGCGATTTTCATGAAGGCGGGAGCGCATTGTCAAAGTCTCGCGAGGTGTGGGCTGGGCTAAGCAAGGACGTAACGGAGATCAAAGCGTGGTCCCTGTTTCGAAATAACGCGAAAGCCCGGGGTCTGAAGTTGCTCAGCCTCGAGCACGCTTCCGCGATGTGCATCAACCATCGAGATAAATCTCCTGCTCAGCACATCATGAACATTATGTCTCTGACAGAGGACATAGGAGCGATGTCCTTGATGACCTCGATCCAGAACGGACCAAAGCTTTGGGAGGGCAGGTCCGAAATAAGGCGCCGCGCCGATGTGATCTGGTTGGCGCCATACGACGTCTCGATCAAAGAGGACCGCCAATGCTTCCTGCGAATGCTTAAGTCGATATGCGAACGTTACCAGTTTCGGACCGCCGATCTGCCTGCGAAGCTTGCGCCGGAGATCGCCGTCACCACGGCCGCCGTATGCGGGGAAGTTGTCAATCTCTTTGATCGCGCTGCACAGCACGCCTCAGATGCAGGCCGCGTGGAGATCATCAAGTCCGACATTGAGCAGGCGTACTACCCCAAAGCTGAGCTGGAGACTCTCTGGCAGGACGTTCGCGAGTTCTGGATCGCGTATAAATCGCACAATCCAGCAGAAGTCTCACGTCTTGCTACGGAGATATGGGTGTAGGACAAGTCCCCCGAATAGCGCCCCCCAGAATGCTAATCCACAACTGGACACCTTTGCCGCCACTGCCTCTGAGGCGGGACGAGGCATCAGGGACGACGGAGTCGTTGTATCACTATGCCCTCCGAATGTCGGACACATGCGGCATATCGATCCATCTCCTCGCATCGATCCTTAAGAACGAAGCCGGGGAGCCAGGCTCGCGTCAGAGTGCAAGGTACATGTCGAGCTGGACGGGGCCCCGAAGCCATTACAGGTGGCTGATGGAAGCCCTTATGAAACTGACAGGGCAGCCAGACCTATTTCGAGGAACCTTCCATAACGTAGCAGGCGTGTTGGGTCGGCAAGGCCTTTCCACGCGGGACGGTCGAGAGCACCAAAGGCGCTGGTGTCCCCGTTGTTACCTTGAATGGAACGAAGGGACCAGCTTCGAGCCTCTCCATCTGGCGTTTTCACAGCTATCCACCTGCCCAACACATGGTGTATTGCTCGAAGGTAGGTGTTCTCAGTGCGGCGCAGCGCAGTCATTCCTAAGGTCGTATGCGAGCAGGCGCAACTGTCAAGCGTGCCGCTGTCCATTGGGTCATTCGGGCGAGTGGCGCGAGCTTGAGGCGTTTCCAAGGTGGGTCGACGGAGTGTTGCGGCGATTCGGGTGCTACGTTTCCGCTCTTGACGATCCAATACCGGAAATGCGCATTGAAGTCTTCATGGCAGGGCTTCATAAGCGGATTCTCTCGGGCGAAAGGCTTCCGCCTGCAGTTCGCGGGTATCTGTGGAACAGAGTTGAGAGCCGTAGGCGCCATAACGCCCTGCCGACTCTTACTCAGTACTTGAATCTCTGTGCATTCCAAGGCTGCGAAATCGGGGACATCTTGGAGCGACCTGAAGAGGTATCCTCCGCCTTTCTGTTCGATCGCGCCGATGGTTTCACTCAAGTGCCTCTGAGGCGGCGGGATATTCAAGGCAACCTCGCCATGATTGGGTCGTGCATGGACCGTCTATGTTCCGACGCAGAAGTCCTGCCGCCACTGGCGCTCCTTTGTCGCGAGTTCGGCGTCTGGGCGGACGTGGTCCGGGAGCACTATCCCGACCTCCACCACAGATACCGGTCAAGGTACTTGGCGCAGAATGGGGAGTTCTCCCGTACTCACGTCAAGCGAGCACTCGAACGGGCTCTTCAAGTTGTCAAAATGAATGAATGCGCCAGCGGACGCGAGCGTCAAAAGGACATTGCGCTTCAGGTGATGCAGGTGGTCCAGGTGGCCCCCGAGCTTGCACTCCAATGCGCAAAGTCGATTACGGTCATGCGGGAGTTCTCTAAGCGCATCCCGTCGACGCGTGTGGATTTCCCCTTCAACCTCCAGGGTATGGATGCGTGGCAGAGCGGGAAGTGATCCCGTAACCCCGCCCTGATGGTAATAGCCGGATTCGCCGGTGTTCGAGCGCAGCCACAGTGACAAGGCCTCGGCAGGCTTGGCCTGCCTATGCTTGTGGCTAGGCATTTGCCACAATCCCCGGCATGAGCCAACTCCAGAATATCGAAGCCATCGAGAAGCGCCTTTGGAGCGCTGCTGACCTGCTGCGCGCCAATTCCGGCCTGGCAAGCAATGAGTATTTCATGCCCGTTATGGGGCTTATCTTCCTGCGGCATGCCTATAGCCGGTTCCTGGCAGTTAAGCCCCAGATAGAGACCGGGCTGCCCAGCCGTGGCGGCAAGGTTCGCGCCCTGACCAAGGAAGACTTCAGCCAGCAGGGTGCCATCTTCCTGCGGCCCGAAGCTCAATTCGACCATCTGGTCAGCCTTCCGGATTCCGCCGACCGCGCTGCCGCCATCATCGCCGCGATGGAGGGCATCGAAGCCGACTACGCCGCCCTGCGCGGCGTGCTGCCCAAGGCGGACTACCAGAAGATCGGCAACGAGGACTTGGGCGAGCTGCTGCGCAAGCTCAACCCGGAGGAGCTCAAGACCGCTAGCGGCGACATCTTCGGTCGCATCTACGAATATTTCCTGACCCAGTTCGCCGACCAGGGCGCGCACGACGGCGGCGAGTTCTTCACGCCCATCTCCATCGTGCAGATGATCGCCAACCTGATCGAGCCCGAGCGCGGCAGCGTGCTGGACCCGGCCTGCGGGTCCGGCGGCATGTTCGTGCAGAGCGCCAACCTGGTGGAGCGCAACCACGGCGACCCCAGCAAGGCGCTGACCTTCTGGGGCATGGAGAAGAACGCCACCACCATCAAGCTGACGCAGATGAACCTGGCCGTGCACGGGCTGCAGGGCAACATCGCCGAGGCCATCAGCTACTACAGCGACCCCCACGAACTGCTGGGCAAGGCCGACTACGTGATGGCCAACCCTCCGTTCAACGTGGACGAGGTGGACGCGGAAAAGGTCCGCAACGACCCGCGCCTGCCGTTCGGCCTGCCCGGCGTGAACAAGGCGGGCAAGGTCAGCAACGGCAACTACCTGTGGATTTCCTACTTCTACAGCTACCTCTCGGCGCAAGGCCGCGCGGGCTTCGTGATGTCCTCGCAGGCGTCCAGCGCGGGGCGCGACGAAGCCAAGGTGCGCCAGAAGCTGGTGGAAACCGGCGACGTGGACGTGATGGTGGCCATCCGCGGCAACTTCTTCTACACCCGCACCGTGCCGTGCGAGCTGTGGTTCTTCGACAAGGCTAAGCCCGCGCAGCACCGCGACTACGTGCTGATGCTGGATGCCCGCAACGTCTACCGCAAGGTGACGCGAAAGATCTACGACTTCAGCCCGGAGCAACTGGCCAACCTGACCAGCATCGTCTGGCTTTACCGCGGCCAGCAGGGCCGCTTCCTGGCGCTGGTGCGGGAGCATCTGCTTGCCTGCATCCAGGCCGCCCTGGCCAGCCAGGCCCCGCTGCGCGAGGCGTACGGGGCGCTGGCCGCGTGGGCCAACCTGCTGCGCAGCCAACTGCAAGAGGGAGAGGCATTCGCGGCGCAGAGGGCATTGGATGATGCCGTCGAACAGTTCCACCGGGACTTCGTGGCCTTCAACACCCAAGCCAATGCCGTCGCCGCGGACGGGATCCCGGACGGTGCGGGCAACAGCGAGCTCCACGAAGCTGCAGCCAGGCTGGCGCCGCTGGCCGACGCCAGCCGCGACCTGGTCAAGGCGGTGGATCACCTCTACAAACTGGCCGGGCATGCGCTGGACGCCAGGCAGGGCGACGCCAACAGCCGCGACCTCAACCGCCAGCGCAAGGCCGCGGACGAGGCCCGCAGGGCGGCGGTGGAGGCGCTGAAGCCGGTGCGCTATTTCCACCGGCAGGCGCTGTGGCTGCAGGAACGCTTCCCGGAAGCCGAGCTGCGCGATGTGCCGGGGCTGGTGAAGCGGGTCAGCCGCGCCGAGATCGAAGCCAACGACTGGTCGCTGACGCCCGGCCGCTATGTGGGCGTGGCGCCGGAGGAGGTGGACGAGGACTTCGACTTCGAGGCCGCACTGCGCGAGATCCACCTAGAGCTGTCGGGCTTGAACGAGGAGGCGGGGGCGCTGGCGGCGACGATCGCGCGCAACTTCGAGGAGTTGGGGGCGTGAGCTGGACCATGCTTCCTTTCGAGGATCTGTACGAATTGCCCTCCCGTAACGGCATTACACGCCCCTCAAAGGTGCGCGGGGCGGGCTTCCGGATGATCAACATGGGGGAGCTGTTCGCCAATGATCGTATTGGCGACATTGAGATGGAGCTTGTGCAGCTCAACGAAAAAGAGCTTGACACTATGCTGGTCAATCCCGGGGACCTGCTTTTTGCACGGCAATCGCTGGTTCTGTCTGGAGCAGGAAAGTGCTCAATCGTTGTGGATGCCAAGGAGCCTACGACCTTTGAGTCTCACCTCATTCGAGTGCGGCTAAAGGCTGGGGTTACAGATCCGCGCTTCTACCACTACTACTTCAAATCACCGGCCTCACCGATGCGGTCAATTGTCACCCAAGGTGTCCAGGCGGGAATCAGAGCAAACGACCTCAAGCGATTGATGGTGCCTTGTCCGCCACTAAGCGAACAGGAATGCATCGCCGATATTCTCTCCACCTACGACGACCTGATCGAAAACAATCGCCGCCGCATCGCGCTGCTTGAGCAATCCGTCCGCCTGTTGTACCGCGAATGGTTCGCGCACCTGCGCTTCCCCGGCCACGAGCACGTCAAGGTGGTGGATGGTGTGCCGGAGGGATGGGCAATATTTGCCGTCTCTGAAGTGGCGGACTTGTATCGTGGGATCAGCTATTCAAGCGATCAGCTTGTTGAGGACGGCGGGAAGCCGTTCGTCAACTTGAAATGCATAAATCGATTCGGAGGATTCCGGGTCAGTGGCGTCAAGCGATTTCTTGGAGAGCATAAGTCGCAGCATGTTGTTAAGGCTGGTGACATAGTTGTTGCCGTAACAGACATGACTAGGGATGCCATGATCGTGGCTCAGGCGGCAATTGTTCCGAAGATCGTGGGCGATGATGCTGTCTTTTCCATGGACATGGTAAAGCTGGTGCCAAAGCCAGCGTTCGCCTCCCATTGGTTTCATGCACTTCTGCGCTTCTCTTCGTTTTCTTTGGAGGTGCGAGAAAAGGCAACCGGAGCCACCGTTCTGCATCTTCGCCCAAAACACATCGAAGAGTGGCGGACTCCAGTTCCTCCGCCCGCTTTGCGTGATGAGTATGCAGAGTATGTGTCCCCAATGTATGCGCTGATGGACGAGCTGGAGCTACAGAACGAAAAGCTCCGCCAAGCCCGCGACCTGCTGCTCCCCCGCTTGATGAGCGGCGAACTAGCGGTTTGATAGGCTGGGAACAGGGGGCTTCCGCATGCCGTTGAACGAAGACACGCTGGTCCAGCAGACCACCGCCGACTACCTACGTGACGCGCTGGGTTGGCGCAGCGAGTATGCGTACAACACCGAGGTGCTGGGCCCGGAGGGGAGCTTCGGCCGCAAGAGCGAGCAGGAGGTGGTGCTGACCCGCATCCTGGGCGAGAAACTGATTGCGTTGAATCCGGGCCTGCCCGACGCCGCCTACCGGGATGCGCTGCGCCAGATCGTGGAGGTGGGCGCCGGCCTGCGCGGCATGGCGGCCAACCGCGAGAAATACCAGCTTCTCCGCGACGGGGTGAAGGTCAGCTACCGCAAGCCCGACGGCACGCTGGAAGCGCGCACCCTGCGCGTGTTCGACTTCGACACCCCGGAGAACAACGACTTCCTGGCCGTGCGCGAGCTGTGGGTCAAGGGCGAGCTGTACCGGCGCCGGCCCGACATCATCGGCTTCGTCAACGGCCTCCCGCTGCTGTTCATCGAATGCAAGACCATCCACAAGAACCTGCGCAAGGCCTTCGACCAGAACCTGAAGGACTACCAGGACACCATCCCGCATCTGTTCCACCACAACGCCTTCCTGCTGCTGGCCAACGGCAGCGAGGCCAAGGTCGGCGCGCTGGGCGGCAAGTACGAGCACTTCCACAACTGGAAGCGGCTGGAGGAAGCCGAGCCCGGCGTGGTGGACATGGAGACACTGCTGAAGGGCGTCTGCGATAAGCGCAATTTCCTTGACTTGTTCGAGAACTTCATCCTGTTCGACGACGTGGGCGAGCGCACCATCAAGATCGTGGCGCGCAACCACCAGTTCCTGGGCGTGAACCGCGCCATCCGCGCCGTGGCCAATCGCGCGCAGAACCAAGGCAAGCTGGGCGTGTTCTGGCACACGCAAGGTAGCGGCAAGAGCTATTCGATGCTGTTCTTCACCCGCAAGGTGCACCGGCGGGTGGGCGGCAACTACACCTTCGTGATCGTCACCGACCGCGAAGACCTGGACGGCCAGATCTACCAGACCTACGTGGGCTGCGGCGTGGTGGGAGAGGGCGACGACGCCCGCGCGGCTAGCGGCACGCACCTGAAAGCCCTGCTGGGCCAGCACAAGGGCTACGTCTTCAGCCTGGTGCAAAAGTTCAACGAGCAGGTGGACCCGGACAACCCGTATTCGCGGCGCGACGACGTCATCGTGATCAGCGACGAGGCGCACCGCACCCAGTACGGCACGCTGGCGCTCAACATGCGCAATGCCCTGCCGGGCGCCAGCTACATCGGCTTCACCGGCACCCCGCTGATGGGCGACGACGAGGTGACGCGCCGGGTCTTCGGCGACTACGTCTCCACCTATGACTTCCAGCGCGCGGTGGACGACGGCGCCACCGTGCCCCTGTACTACGACGCCCGCGGCGAGAAGCTCAAGGTCGCCACCGACGACCTGAACCAGCGCATCGCCGACAAGCTGGCCGAGTTCGAGGACGAGCTCAACGCCGATCCGGACGCCCAGCGGCGGCTGGAACAGGCCATGGGCCGCGATTACCACGTCATCACGGCCGGCGAGCGCCTAGACCGAATTGCCCGAGACTTCGTGAAGCACTACGCCGAAGGCTGGGAAAGTGGCAAGGCAATGTTTGTATGCATTGACAAGCCGACCTGCGTGCGGATGCACGGGCTAATTGAAAAGTATTGGACGGAGCACATTCATGCGCTGAGCATCGAGAAGAATCGGGAATCAGACCTCCAGGCCTTGGCCCAACGTGAGCGCCAGCTCAGGTGGATGGGCAGCACCCGCTTTGCTGTGGTGGTGAGCGAGGAGCAGGGCGAAGTTGAGCGGTTCCAGAAGCTAGGTCTGGATATCAAGCCGCATCGGCGGCTCATGAAGGAAGGCTGGAGCGTCCCCGGTGCCCCGAGGCCGCTGAGCATGGAGGATGCATTCAAGTCGACCGAGCATCCGTTCCGGGTCGCGATTGTGTGCGCCATGTGGTTGACCGGATTCGACGTTCCCAGCTTGGGCACGCTCTATCTGGACAAGCCACTTAAGGCCCACACCCTCATGCAGGCCATCGCCCGCGCCAACCGCGTGGCCGAAGGTAAGACGAACGGGCTGATCGTGGACTACTGCGGGATTCTGAAGAACTTGCGGCACGCCTTGGCCACCTTTGCTGGAACGGGGGCGGACGGTGTGACGGGCGATGGCGAGGGGACAGATCCCGCCCAGCCCGAGGAGGCGTTGCTCGATCGACTGGATGCCTCGCTTGCCGAGCTTTCTGTGTGGATGGAAAAGCGCGGGATCCCACTGTCGACAATCCTGGATAGTGCTGGGTTCGCACGCAATAAAGCCATCGTGGACGCCAAGGAATCCATCAATGAGAACGACGAGGTGCGGAAGCGCTTCGAGCTCATGGCCAGGGATGTTGCCAACCGTTTCAAAGCCTGCGTTCACGTCGATGGCGTTAATGCACGGCGCGCCCGCGTAGACGTGGTCAATGTCGTCTACAAGAGCCTGCAGCAGGATGTGGAAAAGACGGACATCAGCCACATCATCAACGCACTGCGGAGTGAGGTCGATTCAGCGATCGTGACAGCCGAGCCCCCGGAACTTGGGCCGGATGGTCGATCGCTCAATGATCGGCATCTCTTCGATATCAGCAAGATCGACTTCCAGCAGCTGCTGAAAGAGTTCCAGAGCAGCCGGCGAAAGCACACGGTGGTCCAAAGCCTAAAGGCAATCATCGAGTCGCGCTTGGCCCAGCTGCTCAAGTTGAATCCCCTGCGTAATGACTTGCAGGCGCGGTACGAAGAGATCGTGGCCGAGTACAACAAAGAGAAGGATCGAGCCACCATCGAAGCAACTTTCCAGCATCTCACCTTGCTGACTGAGAAGATGAGCGAGGAAGAGCATCGGGCCGTGGAGATGGGCTTGGACGAAGAGTCCTTGGCCCTGTTCGACCTGCTTCGCAAGCCCGATCTGGACAAGGCAAGCATCGAAAAGCTGAAGACGGTGTCCAAGGGCCTGCTATCGGCCGTGAAGATGCGTTTGGCGGAGATCTCCAACTGGCAGGCCACGGAGACCAACCGGGATGCGGTTCGCGTCGTGATCCACGACTATCTTTACGCTGACGCCACCGGGCTTCCGGTCGATGCCTACGACGAGGACGATATCGACACCTTGGCGGGCGATGTTTTCCGGCATGTCTGGAGGGCATACCCCACGTTGCCATCGCCCATTTATGCGAATAGCTGAGGCTCGAACCCGCTAGACGCATAGGTATATTTTCACATATATCAGCAACATACCGTGTTTTCGTGCGTCTCACTGTCGCACGCCCCAACCATAGTTGGAACAGCGGGAAACAACCAAACGTCGAACAAAGTGTCGGAACTTTGGTTGTGTGCCCAGTACTGAAAGGCTGACTGCGCCTCGCCCGTTGTGCACTGGTTGCACTATATTGGTGCAATGACCGGCACCGCCCCCGAGCTCGAGAGCCTGACGACGCCCGTGGCGTGGCTGGACGCGGTTGGGGTCATCGCCGGATGCAACCAGGCCTTCGCACGCTGGCTGGGGGTCGGCGCGCGAAGGCTGGTCGGGTGGCCGCTGGTTGGGCTGGACGGCGGCGACGAGCGTCTGGCCACCGCACTGGCGCGGGTCGCGATCGACGACGGCGCACCGCTGCGCGTGCGCCGGCTGGGCCTGTGCTTCCCCGATGGCGCGCCGCGCTTCGCCGACCTGTGGCTGAGCCGGCGCGACGATGGCGGCACCCTGGTCGAAGCGCATCCGGTGGATGAATTCCCCGGCGAGGACCCCGCGCAGGTGCTGCCCTCGGCCCTGTCCGCCGCGCTCAAAGGCCTGGCCCACGAGCTGCGCAACCCGTTGGCCGGGGTCAAGGGCGCCGCACAGCTGCTCGCGCGCCGGGCCGCCGCGCGCGAGGACAACGCCGACGAACGCGAACTGCTGGCCCTGATCGATGGCGAAGTCGCGCGCCTGACCGGCCTGCTCGACCGCCTGCTCAACCCCGCGCCGCCGCAGGCGCACGCCCTGCTCAACATCCACGCCGTGCTGGAGCGTGTGCTGCGCCTGGCCGAGGCCGACGCCGGCTGGGCGGTGCAGCTGGTGCGCGACTACGACCCCAGCCTGCCCGAGTTCGACGGCGACGCCGACCGCCTGCAGCAGGCGCTGTGGAACCTGGTGCGCAACGCCATCGAGGCCGGCGCCACCCACATCACCCTGCGCACCCGCGCCGACCATGGCCTGCGCCTGGGCGACGAGCTGCATCCCGTCGCACTGCGCCTGGAGATCAGCGACGACGGCCGCGGCGTGCCCGAGGAGCTGGCCGAGCGCCTGTTCCTGCCGCTGGTCACCGGTCGCGCCGAAGGCACCGGCCTGGGCCTGGCGCTGGCGCAGCAGGTGGCGCGCGAACACCGCGGCACGCTGGTCTACCGCTCGCGTCCCGGCCACACCGTGTTCACCCTGCACTTGCCGATGCGGCTGCCCGAACCGCCGGTCGATGTCGCGGACGAAGCGACGATGGTGCCGAACGCGAACGACGATGGCCGTGCGGAACGCGACAGCGTCGCCGCCACGCCCGCCGCCGCCCCCACCGTCCATTCGCCCATCCCCGGATCTGGAGAGCACGTACAGGATGCCTCCGGCGAAGGACGTGACGGATGAGCACCCCTTCGCACGGCCGCATCTGGCTGGTCGACGACGACCGCGGCGTGCGCCTGGTATTGGCGACCGCGCTGCGCGAGGCCGGTTACGCCGTCGACGCCTTCGAATCCGCGCGCGATGCGCTGGCCGCGCTCGACACCCGCAGCGCCCCCGACCTGCTGTTCACCGACGTGCGCATGCCCGGCGACGATGGCCTGGCCCTGCTCGAGCAGCTCAAGGCACGCGTGCCGCAGTTGCCGGTGATCGTGATGAGCGCCTACACCGACGTCGCCAGCACCGCCGGCGCGTTCCGCGGTGGCGCGCACGAGTTCCTGTCGAAGCCGTTCGACCTCGATGAAGCAGTGGCGCTGGCCGCACAGGCGATCATCCGCCGCGATGAAGGCGCCGCGGGCGTCGACGCCGACGCGCCGCCCGAACCCGCGCCCACTGACGCCGCCACCTCCCTGGTCGGCACCGCGCCGGCGATGCGCGCCGTGTTCCGTGCCATTGGCCGCCTCGCGCAGGCGCCGCTTTCGGTGCTGGTGACCGGCGAGACCGGTACCGGCAAGGAACTGGTGGCGCGCGCGCTGCACCGCGAATCGCCGCGCGCCGACGGCCCGTTCGTCGCGCTCAACACCGCCGCCATCCCCGCCGACCTGCTGGAGTCGGAGCTGTTCGGCCACGAGGCCGGCGCGTTCACCGGCGCCAGCAAGCGCCATATCGGCCGCTTCGAACAGGCGCACCGCGGCACGCTGTTCCTCGACGAGATCGGCGACATGCCGTTGCCGCTGCAGACCCGCCTGCTGCGCGTGCTGGCCGAAGGCGAGTTCTTCCGCGTCGGCGGCCGCGAGCTGATCCGGGTGGACGTGCGCGTCATCGCGGCCACCCACCAGCATCTGGAGGCACTGGTACGCGAAGGCCGCTTCCGCGCCGACCTGCTGCACCGCCTGGACGTGGTGCGCCTGCGCCTGCCGCCGCTGCGTGAGCGCCGGGAGGACATCCCGCTGCTGGCCAAGCGTTTCCTGGCCATGGCCGCGGCAAGGTTCCAGGCGCCGGCCAAGCGCTTCGCCAAGCCGGCGCTTGCTGCGCTGGTGGCGCACCCCTGGCCCGGCAACGTGCGCGAGTTGGAGAACGTGTGCTGGCGCCTGGCCGCGCTGGCCCCCGGCGAGACCATCACCCGCGCCGACGTGGACGCCGCGTTCGGTGGTGCCGGATTCAGCGAAAGCCGCGCGCATGCCGCGTCGGCTGCCAGCCCTGCCGCCGACAACGGGCGCACCGAGAGCGGGACGGATGCCGTTGCCGTTCCGCGCCGCGTACCGATCGCGCCAGCGACCGCGGCGTGGTGCGAACCGCTGGCCGACTGGGCC
This sequence comes from Aerolutibacter ruishenii, assembly GCF_007830115.1. Taxonomy (GTDB): domain Bacteria; phylum Pseudomonadota; class Gammaproteobacteria; order Xanthomonadales; family Xanthomonadaceae; genus Aerolutibacter; species Aerolutibacter ruishenii. The sequence goes on from NZ_VLKP01000002.1 coordinate 277,898, forward strand.
CGGACCCAACTCGCTGCCGGTACCACCGACCTGCACGCCCGCGCCACGGCGCTGCTCGACCGCACGTTGCTCGATATCGCGTTGGAGCACACCGGCGGCCAGCGTGGCGCCGCCGCGGCCCGGCTTGGACTCGGCCGTAACACCCTCACCCGCAAGCTGGGCCCGGGCCGCCGCCGCCCCCCATTCCCCAAAGGAGACTCCGCATGAAGCACGTCCTCGTCGCTACCCTCGCCACCGGCCTGCTGGCCGCCTGCGCCACCACCGCACCCACCGGAACCGCATCGCAGTCGACACCCGCAATGGCCAGCCGTTCCACCGTGGCCAGCGCCCACGTCGCGCTCTCGCCTGCCTCGGCCAGCCTGGTCAGCGGCAAGCTCAGCCTGATGCCGATGGGCAACGGCGTGCACCTGACTGGCGAGATCGGCGGGCTGGCCCCGGGCAGCACCCACGCCATCCACATCCACGAGAAGGGCGACTGCAGCGCGGCCGACGCCACCAGTGCCGGCGGCCACTTCAACCCCGGCGCCAGGCCGCACGGCCGCGTGGGCCACGGCGACCACCACGGTGGCGACATGGACAATATCGTCGCCAACGCCGAAGGCGTGGCCAAGGTCAACGCACATGCCGAGGGCGTGGTGCTCGGCGGTGGCGCGGCCAACGATGTGGTCGGGCGCGCGGTGATCGTGCATGCCGCGGCCGACGACTACACCACCCAGCCCACCGGCAACGCCGGCGCGCGCGTGGCGTGCGGGGTGATCAAGGCTTCGCCCTGAGGTGTGGTGGGTGCGTGGATTCCAGTGCGGTACACAGTGGTGTGGGCAGAGGACGGTCGATGATGAAACTGCGGGTTCGCGAAGCGCATGCCGCCGACGTTGAGTTGCTCGCGCAGTGGGCGCGGGCGATGGCGTGGGAGACCGAGCACAAGCGGCTCGATGAGCGGACGGTCCATGCCGGCGTCGCCGCGGGCCTCGCTGACCCGGCCAAGGCGCGCTATTTCATTGCGATGCATGAAGCCGCGGTCGCCGGCCACGAAACCATCGCCGAACCCGTTGGCACGCTGATGCTCACCCGCGAGTGGAGCGACTGGCGCAACGGCGACTGGTGGTGGATCCAGAGCGTGTACGTACCCGAAGCACACCGCCGCCAGGGCGTGTTCGCCGCCCTGTACCGCCACGTCGAACAGCTCGCCCGCGCCACCGATGGCGTGGTCGGCCTGCGCCTGTACGTGGAGCGCGACAACGCCAACGCCCATCGCACCTACGAAGCCCTCGGCATGAAGGACGCCGGTTACAACCTGCTCGAAGCCGAGTTCTGAGTCCCGCCCCCCAGCAACTCAGGTCAGCGCTTCACGCGCCAATCCCGCGTCATCGCAGTGCACGAAATTCACCGCCACCCCATGCGCCGCCAGCACCGCGGCGATCTGCCGCTGCCGCGCCTCGAAATGGCGGTGCTGCCGGTACTGGCGCTCGCGTCCTTCCTCGCTGTCACACGGCGCATCCGGCGCATAACGCGCGTGCCACGCGGCCGGCGTGAACATCGCGATGCGCGCCTCGCCCTGCGCGTAGCGCACCAGCGGCTCGGGCAGTGCATCCAGCCATGCTTCGCCGTCGGGTTCCAGCAGCGCGGTTTCCAGCAGCGGCCACAGCGGTGCCAGGCCGGCGTGCTCGTACTGCATCGCCATCATCGCGGCGAGGTCGTGCACGGTCAGGTAGCGCGCGTGCTCCACCGCCAGCCCGAACGCGTCCTGCGCGGCCAGCGCGGTGTCGGCGCCGGCCATGCCGCGCTCAAGCAGGTCGCGTTCGAAGGTATCGCCCACGCGCGCGACCACCTCGGCCCCGCCCGACAGCACGAATGGCACCAGCCGCAGCGGCCCACCGATGAAATCCGCCGACGGTGACAGCGCGCCGGGCAACTGCTGCTCGTGTGCGCCGAAGGCGATGACGCGGCCGGCGTCCAGCGGTGCGGCGGGGTCGCGCGGAGCGCGCGCGGCCAGTTCATCCAGCTCGCGGTGCAGCGGCCAGCCCGGACGCAGCAGCTCGATCGGATCGAAGTGCGCGCCCACGGTCACCAGTTCCAGCATTGTCGCCTCCGGGGCGAGCTTGGCCAGATCGCGCGCCACCAGCGCGGCCAGCGCACCAATCTCGGTAGGGGCCAGACGGTCGCGGGCCACCGGCGCATCGCCGCGCAGTTCCAGCGCGAGCGCGCCCAGTACGTGCAGGGCGGAGGCGGGGGGCGGAGCGGTCTGCGGGGCGACGGACATGGGCTTCCTGGGGACAATACGGGGGCGTTTGGAAAGGCGCCGGGCGGGCGCTACACTCAACCCACATTATGCCCGTCCGGCCGGCTGCTCCCGTTGCAGTCACGCCCACGGTGCCGTTCCGATGGCCGCCAGCCGTTGCCCTGCCCCTCCGGGCGCACAGGGTGCGACGAGGCACCCGGTACGGCCCGTGCCAGGTTTTGCCTCCCCACCACCACCCGTCCGAGGTACCGCCCGATGCGTCCAGTCCGTCCCGTTGCCGTGTTGGGTGGCGTCCGCATTCCGTTCTGCCGCCAGAACACCGCCTATACGGATGTCGGCAACCTCGGCATGTCGGTGCGCACGCTGGGTGCGCTGGTCGAGAAGTTCGGCCTGCACGGCCAGCAGCTGGGCGAAGTGGCGATGGGCGCGGTGATCAAGCATTCCTCCGACTGGAACCTCGGCCGCGAGGCGGCGCTGTCCTCCGGCCTGTCGCCGCTGACCCCGGGCATTACCCTGCAGCGCGCGTGCGGCACCTCGCTGGACACCATCGTGCACATCGCCAACAAGATCGCGGTGGGCCAGATCGAGGCCGGCATCGGCGGCGGTTCCGACACCACCTCCGACGTGCCGATCGTGTACGGGCAGAAGCTGCGCCGCCGCCTGCTCGCCGCTGCCGCGGCCAAGACGCCCAAGGACAAGCTGGCCGCATTCAAGGGCTTCAAGCTGGCTGAACTCAAGCCCGATTTCCCCGGCGTGGCCGAGCCGCGCACCGGCAAGTCGATGGGCGAGCACTGCGAGGACATGGCCAAGGAGTGGAACATCGCCCGCGACTCGCAGGACGAGTGGGCGCTGTCCTCGCACAAGAAGCTGGCCGCGGCGTACGAGCGCGGCTTCTTCGACGACCTGGTGGTGAGCTTCCGCGGCGTCTCGCGCGACAACAACCTGCGCGCGGACTCCACGCTGGAAAAGCTGGCCTCGCTGAAGCCGGCGTTCGACAAGACCTCCGGCCGCGGCACGCTGACCGCCGGCAACTCCACCCCGCTGACCGATGGCGCCTCCGCGTGCCTGCTGGCGACCGATGAGTGGGCCGCCGCGCACGGTCACGAAGTGCTGTGCCACCTGCGCGACGCGCAGGTCGCCGCGGTCGATTTCGTGCACGGCGAAGGCTTGCTGATGGCGCCGACCGTGGCCGTGGCCGAGATGCTGGCGCGCAACAACCTCACCTTGCAGGACTTCGACTTCTACGAGATCCACGAGGCGTTCGCCGCGCAGGTGCTGTGCACGCTGCGCGCGTGGGAAAGCGAGGAGTACTGCCGCACGCGCCTGGGCCTGCCCGCGGCGATGGGCCGCATCGACCCGGCGAAGATCAACCCCAACGGCTCGTCGCTGGCGGCGGGTCACCCGTTCGCCGCGACCGGTGCGCGCATCGTGGCTGCAGCGGCCAAGGAGCTGAAGCTGCGCGGCGGTGGACGCTGCCTGGTCAGCATCTGCACCGCCGGTGGCATGGGCGTGGTGGCGATCCTGGAACGCTGATTTTGGCTGTGGCTGTGGTTGTGGGTGCGGGAGCGCGATGCCCCCCGCAAGTCGCGGCCCGTTATCCGCTTGGTTGCGGCGCCCCAGTGCCTGTCACCCGCAACTGCTCACATGCCGCGCAGGCGCGGCACGCCGTGCGCGTCGCGTTCCTCGATCGCGGCGGCATCGACGATGCGTTGCTGCAGGTCGCGGCCGGACAGCTCAGTCGGCGCCTCACCGCGCGCGACAGCCAACGCATTGGCATAAGCCATGCGCGCCCGCGCCTCGTCGCGCGCCTGGGTAAAGCCGTGGCCGAGCTCTTCCCAGGCCTCCGCCCCGGCGCCCTGGGCGATGGCGCGGTGCAGGGTGTCCTCGGCGCGCGCCCATTGCCCGAGCGCACGCTGCAACCGTGCCCAGGTCAGCAACAGCCCAGGACTGGCCGGGTGCGCCTGCAGCCAGTGCTCGACATTGGCCACGCGGTGCTCAACGCGGCCGATCGGCAAGCGGCCATACAGTACAGCCAGGGACTCGTCCCAGTGGTCATCCAGTGCGTGCTCCAACGCTTTGACGGCGGCGTCGTCCCAGCGCAATGCCGCCGCGCGTTCGGCGTAGGCGGCCACCGCCCCCGGTTCGCTGCGTAGCGCGACCGGCAACGCGTCCCAGCGGTCGGCCAGCACGTTGGCATCGGCCGCCTCGCGCAGACCGTGGGCGGCCCAGTGCGCTTCGCGGCGCGCCAGTTCTGCCGGCGGCAGCGCCTGCTGCTGGCGCAGCGCGCCGAGCAGCCCGTACGCCTCCCCGGCGCGGCCCACCGCGGCCAGCGCCTGCGCGCGCAACGCCAGCCCGCGCGGCGGCAACGGCTGCGCCCTGGGGACGTCCAGTGCGGCCAGCGCATCGGCCGGGCGGCCGTCGTCCAGGGCCAGTTCGGCGGCCAGCACCGCGGCGCTGGCCGGGTGCCCGCTGCCCAGTGCCTCCAGGTGGCTGGCGACGGCGGCCGCATCGGCGCGCGCGTGCGCCGATCGCGCCGCGCTCGCGTGCGCCAGCGCCGCCTGGTCGGGATCCTTGGCGGCGTGGGCCAGCGCCTTTTCCGCACGCAGCCAATGGCCCTGCAACACGCCGTCCATCCCTTCGGCCAGGCGTTGGCGCAGCAGGCGCTCGCGACGTCGGCGAACCGCCGCGAACGGCAGGCTGGCCAGCGTCCACAGCAGCCACGCGCCGGCCAGCACGGCCAGGCCGATCACCAGCGCCATCGCCAGGGTGGTGCTGTAGTCCATGCCGCGAAAGCGCACCAGCACGTAGCCCGGGTCCTCCACCAGCAACTGGGCCACCAGTGCGCCGGCCAGCGCCAGCACAAGCCAGAACAACAGGTTGCGGAACAGGGACATCGGAGCTCCGGTCAGGGCGCGGCGCGCAACTGCCGCAACTGCTGCAGTGTGCTGCCCAGCGTTGGAAGCGGAAGTGAAAGCGGCAGCGCCGCCAGCGCCTGCAGGCGCTGGCGTTCCTGGCGCAGCGCCGGCGATTCGGGCCACAGGCGGGTCAACCACGCGTCGGCGCGACCCAGGGCCTGGCGGAAGCCGTCCGCGTCGCGCCGCTCGGCCGCTGCGCGTGCCAACGACAGCTCGATCTGCAAGCCAAGCTCGGCCTGGCGGCGGTCGCCGCCGTGCAACGCGACGGCGCGTTCACTGGGCTGCACCTGCACCAGGCGGCCGAACGCACGTTGCCACCACGGCGCCGTGGTCGGCGACCCCGCCGAGGCGCCGGGTGGCGGTTGGGCGCGCAACTGCCGGTCGAATGCATCAAGGCGCGCGAGGGCGGCGGCGCGGGGTTCGGTGCCCAGCGCGTCCAGCGCCGCACGCTCCTGCACCAGCACCTGGCGCAGGCTGAGATAGGCCGGGTCGTCCACGCCCTCCAGCACGCCGCTGGCGAGGGCATACGCGCGCCGGGCACCGTCCAGGTCGCCAGCGATCAGCAGACGCTGCTCGCCCAGCACCAGCAGCAGCTCGGTCTCGTCCAGGCGCAACGCCTGCGCGCCGTGACGGTCGGGGTCGGCGAAGCGCGCGATGCTGTCTTCCAGCAGGGCCGCGCGCTGGCCGACGCCCAGCAGTTCGTCGCGCAGCACGCGGTTGGTCGCGTCGGCCTGCTGCAGGCGCTGCAACTGCGCCCGCTGATCGCGGCGCAGCGCGTCGATGCGACCGGTGAGGGCCGCCATCCGCTCCTCGGTGCTGGCGGCCACCGCATGTTCCTGCGCGGATCGCGCGCGCCACCCGGTCCAGCCGCGCCAACCCAGCAAGGCGGCCAGGACCAGCAGCACCAGCCACACCCAGGCAGGGGTGCGGCGCAGCGTGGGGGTGGGGACAGGTGAGGGCGCGGACACGGGGGCAGGGTCGCACGGGGGAATGCCGGCCATGCTACCGGATGCGCACCGCCTGCCCCGCCGCGGCGACCAGTTGCGCGGGCCGGGGCCCCTCGGCGCGGTGCACCCGGGTAAAACCCTGGTCGCGGGCGATGGTCGCCAGCCGGTCGCTGGCCGCCACCACCGGGCAGGCGCGCAACCGCGCCACCACGTCCGGTGGCCAGGTGGCGCACACGTGCGTCAGGGCCTCACCGCTGCTCAGCGCGACGACTGCCGGCACCACCAACGCCCGTAGCGCCTGCACCGCGCGCGGCGCGGGCGGCAACGGCACGCGCTCGTACACATCCGCGCGCAGGATCGTCGCGCCACGCGCTTCCAGCGCCGGCGCCAGTTCGCCGCGACCGCCGGGCGCGGTGACCAGCGCGAGGCACTGATCCGATACGTCGCGCAGGTCCGGCATGTCGAGCAGGCCCTCGGTATCCATCCGCGCAGGCGCGCTGACCTCGGCCACCCCGGCGCGCCGCAATGCCGCCGCCGTGCCGGCGCCGACCGCGAACCACTGCTGGCCACGGCCAGCGCGCAACGGCTGCAGCGCCGCGGCCGCACGCGCGGCGGCGGGGCTGGTGACGATCACCTTCGGCAGCGCCAGCGCGTCGCGCAGGCGCGCGCGCGATCCAGCGTCGTCGCGCGGCCGCAACGCCCACGGCGACACGGCGATGCAGCCGGCGTCGATCCGGCGTGCCGCCCTGCGCATTTGGTCGTGCTGGCCGCGGGGCCGCAGCGAGATCACGTACCATCGCGGCGGCCGGCGGGGTGTGGGTGCGTGCATCCGGCCAGCTTGGCACAGCCGCGGCGTCCGCCGCACCCCACGCCTTCCCCCAGCACACTCCCCATGCGCTATCCAGAACTGCTGCAACAGTTGCAAGACCATTACCAGTCCATGCCGCCGGTCGTGGCGATGAACCTGTCCATCGGCGGCTACGACGGCCAACGCCTGCGCCTGCACGCCGCGCTGGCCGACCATGTCAACGACAAGGGCTGCGCCTTCGGTGGCAGCCTCGCCTCGATGATGACCCTGGCCTCGTGGGGCCTGGTCTCGCTCAAGCTGCACGAAGCCGGCATCGACGCCGACGTGTACGTGGCCGACAGCCAGTTGCGCTACCTCGCGCCGCTGTATGCCGACCTCGACGTCACCGCCGAACTGGGCCCCGACGCCGACCTCGCCACGTTCCTGTCCACCCTGCGCGAGCGCGGCCGCGCCCGCACGCAGCTGGTGGCGCGCGTGCTGACGCCGCAAGGCGTGGTCGCCACCGACTTCACCGCGCGATACGTGGCCATCGTCCGCACCTGAGCAGCCGCGACCGGCTACCATCCGGGCTGACGCGGGCGGCGCCCGCACCAGCCAGGGAGTGACGATGCGCCTGTTCCGTGCGGTGATGGTGTGGGGCCTGCTGCTGGCCGTGGCCGGCTGCGCCTCGATGAGCCAGCAGGGCGACAAGCTGGACCAGCAGCAATATGCCTGGTCCGGCGCGATCCGCTGGGGCGAGGTGGAAGGCGCGGCCAACCTGATCGACCCCAAGGAGCGCGAGAAGCACCCGGTCACCGACCTGCAGCTGGAGCGCTGGAAGCACATCCAGGTGACGTCGTACCGGGACATCGGCTCGGATCGCAACCTGGAAAAGGGCCTGGCCGTGCGCGAAATCGACATCGGGGTGATGAACCGCCACACGATGGCCGAGCGCACCGTGCGCTACCGCGAGACCTGGCGCTGGGATACCGAGGGCAAGGTGTGGTGGCTGACCAGCGGCCTGCCGGACCTGTGGGCGGGGCAGTAACCGTTCCGTGGGGCGGCGCTCGGCGCGGGCGTTGCTCCGCGGCTCCGTCGGCGCTTCCTGCGCCGAGTCGCCGCCGCGGACCATCCATGGTCCGCTCTACGCAACGCCCGCGCCGAGCGCCGCCTTCGGCGGTTCCTTGCCCTGGGTGGTGAGGTTTTTGCGCCCGCGGCGGGCGTAGGCGACAATCGCCGGCCCTGCCTGACCGTGCTGATGCCGTGACCATCGAAGAACTGCTGGCCTTTGCCGGCCGCCACCCCTACCTGTCGATGGGCCTTGCCGGCATCACTGTCGCGCTCATCTTCACCGAGGTCTCGGGCCTGTTCCGCGGCTACAAAGTGCTGCGCCCGGCCGAGCTGACCGGGCTGATCAACCGCGACGAGGCGCTGGTCATCGACCTCTCGCCCATCGGCGACTTCGAGAAGGGCCACATCGCCGGCAGCAAGTCGGTGCAGATGAGCCAGTTCGACCCGGAGAGCAAGCTGCTGGCCCCGGCCAAGTCGCGGCCGGTGGTGGTGGTGTGCCGCACCGGCGTGACCGCCGCGGGCGCCGCCAAGCGGCTGAAGAAGGCCGGTTTCGAGCACGTGTACCTGCTCGATGGCGGTGTCGCCGCGTGGCGCCAGGCCGACCTGCCGCTGGTGAAGGGCCGCGCCTGATCCAGGTGGGACGGGTGCCTGATTGCCGCGGGCGCGGTGCCCGTGCGACACCGGGTGGCGCGGCCGCGAAACGCGCGCCACCGACGTCCGTCCCCTTGCACTGTCGCCATTCGCCCCCAGACTGATCCCGAGGCCGCGCGGGGAGCGCGTGCCATAATCGAACCCTTGACGCTTACAAGCTGGAGTTGTCCCAATGTCCGAAGAAACCCTGAACGGCGCCGTCGCCGCTGACGAATCCGCCACCGGTCCGGCGTTCTCGGTCGAGAAGATCTACGTGAAGGACGTGTCCTTCGAAGTCCCCGGCGCCCCGGCAGTGTTCAACGACACCACCCAGCCGCAGCTGCAGATGAACCTGCAGCAGAGCGTGCAGCGCCTGAACGACAACGCGTTCGAGGTCGTGCTCGGCGTGACCCTGACCTGCAACGCCGGCGACAAGCCGATGTACCTGGCCGAGGTGAAGCAGGCCGGCGTGTTCGGCCTGACCGGCTTCGACCCGCAGACCATGGACGCCATGCTCGGCGTGCATTGCCCGGGCGTGCTGTACCCGTACGCGCGCCAACTGATCAGCGACCTGATCCAGTCGGGCGGCTTCCCGCCGTTCTTCCTGCAGCCGATCAACTTCGAGGCGCTGTACGCCGAAGGCCTGCGCCAGCGCGCCGCGCAGCAGGGCCAGGCCGGCCTGGCCGACGCCGAGACCGCCGGCAACGCCTGATTCCGCACCGCGATGGAAGCGAAAGCTCCGCGCGTTGCGGTACTGGGCGCCGGCTCCTGGGGCACGGCGCTGGCGGCCCTGATCGCCCGGCACGGTCACCCGACCGTGCTGTGGGGCCGTGACGCGGCCACGATCGACGCGATACAGAACCGCCACGAGAACCCGCGCTACCTGCCGGGCATCGCCCTGCCCGACACCCTGCACGCCACCACCGACCTGCCCGTCGCGCTCCACGGCGCGGACCTGGTGCTGGTGGTGGTGCCGTCGCACGCCTTCGCCGAGACCCTGCGCGCGCTGGCGCCACACCGCCCGGCGCGGGCCGGCGTGGCGTGGGCGACCAAGGGCTTCGAGCCGGGCAGTGGCCGCTTCCTGCACGAGGTCGCCGGCGAGGTGCTGGGCGAGGGCGTGCCGCTGGCGGTGGTCACCGGCCCGTCCTTCGCCAAGGAAGTCGCCCAGGGCCTGCCGACCGCGTTGACCGTGCATTCGGATGACGCCGATTTCGCCCAGCAGGTGGCCGACGCGCTGCATGGCCCGACGTTCCGCGCCTATACCGGCGACGACATGCTCGGCGCCGAACTGGGCGGGGCGATGAAGAACGTGCTGGCGGTGGCCACCGGCGCGGCCGATGGCATGCAGCTGGGACTCAACGCCCGCGCCGGCCTGATCACCCGCGGCCTCAACGAGATGCTGCGCCTCAACCAGGCCATCGGCGGCAAGGCCGAGACCCTGATGGGCCTGGCCGGCCTCGGCGACCTGGTGCTGACCTGCACCGGCGACCTGTCGCGCAACCGCCGCCTGGGCCTGGCCCTGGGCCGCGGCCAGAGCATCGAGGACGCGGTGCGCGAGATCGGCCAGGTGGTCGAATCGGTGCAGACCGCCGACGAAGTGATACGCCAGGCCGACAAGTACGGCATCGAGCTGCCGATTTCCAGCGGCGTGCGCGACGTGCTGCACGGCGTCACCACGCCCAAGGAAGGCCTGCAGCGGTTGCTGGCCCGCGAACAGAAACCGGAGTATCCGGAAGGATTGTTCGGGTAGGCGTCGTCGTGCCTGCCGATGGCAGGCGACTGGAACGAATGAAAAAGCCCGGCTTGCACCGGGCTTTCTCTTGCACGCGGGATGCTGGGCAGGCTTAGAAGCTTGCGCGCACGCCCACGAGGTAGCGGGTGCTTTCCTCGATGACCTCAACTTCGCCGGTCATGCCCCAGGTGGGGTTGAACTTGAACAGCAGGCCGGCATTGCCCGCGAACGTGCCGTCGAAGTCGCCGCCATCCGCATAGCCGAGCTTCAGCCAGCCTTCCAGCTTGGGCGCCATCGCGCCGCGGATGCCGACGTTGATGCGGCCGCCGGTGGCCTGCCCGTCGACGATTTCCCCTTCGCCGGTCATGTCGGCGCTGACATCCTCGCGGACGAACGCCAGTTCGGTGAGGAAGTCGAGGTTGTCGCCCATGGCCTGGTGGTAGCCGATGCCAAGCTCGGCCTGCTTGATCGCGACGTCGAGCTTGATGCCCGGGAAGCCGGTGTCGAAATCATTCGAAACGCGGGCGTAGCTGCCGAACGCGTAGAAGCTCGGGCTGATCGCGACGGAGCCGCGCAGGTAGCCGCCATCCGCCTCGGGGCTGTCCAGGTCGTCGTCATCGACGTGCAGCTTGTTGTAGCCGCCTTCGACATAGGTGTAGCTCAGGCCATCGGCGAATGCGAGGTGCGGTGCGGCGGCCAGCACGGCGGCCAGCATGAGACGCTTGTACATGGTGTGGATCCTTTCCCCATGGGTTCACGGGACGCGTGGCCTCCCGTGCCGCGACGCGGCGCCGCTACGGTAGTGATGCGTGACGCCCATCACAATGCGAGTTTTTCGCAGGCAAAAAGAAGCCCGGCCGTAGCCGGGCTTCGAATCGCGACGCCTTGGGGGGAGAGAGAGATCGCGATTGGTGCTGCGTTTCGCCGGGCGCGCTTAGAAGCTGACGCGCGGACCGACGAAGTACTGGGTGTCGCCGTCGATGAACTTCACGTCGCCCGACAGGCCCCAGGTCTGGTTGAACTTCACCTGGCCACCCAGGCGGCCGTAGAACTCGCCGTCGTACTCGTCGCCGTCCTCGTAACCGGCCAGCGCGTAGCCTTCGAAGTTCGGGGCCAGCGCCGAGCGCACGCCGGCTTCCACGCTGTAGCCGTCGAAGTCCAGGCCCTGGCCGAAGTCGTACTTCTCGTACGCCACGCGGGTCAGCAGGTCGGTGTTGGCGGTGATGTCGCGGTTGTAGCCCACGCCGACGCGGAAGTGGTCGACGTCGATGCTGGTGTTGTCGATTTCCTGCTTGTCGAACTCGCCAAACAGGTGGAAGTTGGGGGCGATGGCGCCCGAGCCCTTGATGGCCCAGCCGTCGGCGTCGCCGGCATCGGTGTTGGTCGCGGTGTAGCCACCCTCGACATAGGTGTAGGACACGCCGTCGGCGGCGGAAGCGGCGAACGGCAGGGCGGCCAGCAGGGTCAGGGCAAGCAGGGTGCGCTTCATGTGGGTCTAAGCCTCGTTATTGTTGGGGGCCGGTCGGGGGACGCCCGTCGGGGGACACGGGCGGACCGGTTGGGGCCAGTATCCGCAGGGACTTTCAATGCCCCCTGAATAATGAACGATGCAGTTCAGGAACTATCCAGCGTGAACGGTGTCACGCCGGCACGGTCAGGCTGACGCACAGCCCGCCGCCGTCGCGGTTGAGCAGGGCGATGCGCCCGCCGTGGGCCTCGGCGATCTCGCGGGCCAAGGCCAGGCCCAGTCCGGTGCCGTTGCGTTTGGTCGAGTAGAACGGCAGCAGCGCGTTGGCCAGCACCGCCTCGTTCATGCCCTGGCCGCGGTCGAGCACGTCGATGCGCCAGTCTTCCGGCAGGCGGCGGATCGCCAACTCCACCTCGCCAGCGGGCGAACCGGATTCGTGCGCATTCTTGATCAGGTTGAGCAGCGCCTGCTCGAACTGCGCGGCGTCCACCCGGATGCTGCCGGCAGGCACCGGACCGTCCACCGCGAACACCACCTGGTCGCGCAGCTGGGCGACCAGTCGGCACCAGTCGACCGGTTCGGTGCGTGGCGCGGGCAACTTGGCGAAGCGCGCATAGCCGCGGATGAAACCTTCCAGGTGGCGGGCGCGTTCCTCGATGGTGGCCAAGGCCGCCGGCACGCGCTCGGGCTGGCCGCGGCGCAGCAGTTCGGCGCCCGAGTGCGCCAGCGAGGCGATCGGTGCCAGCGAGTTGTTCAGCTCGTGGCTGATCACCCGGATCACCTTCTTCCAGGTGTGTACTTCCTGCCGGCGCAGCTCGGCGGTCAGCTGGCGCAGCAGCACCAGCTCGTGTTCGCGGCCGTTGAGGCGGAAGCGGCGGCGCGAGAGGTGGTAGATGTCCTCCTCGTCCTCGTCGCCGATGCTGAACATGCCGTCGCCGCCGCGTTCGAAGGCGTCGCGCATCGCATCCGGTGCGGCCGCGAGCAGCGCGTCGAAGGCGTGGCCTTCCAGCCGCCGGCCTTCGCCCAGCAGTTTGCGCGCGGCGAGGTTGGCCAGCACGATGCGGCGGGCCGGCTCCAGCAGCACCATCGCCACCGGGGTGTTCTGCACGATGGTGTCCAGCAGCAGTTCGCGTTGCACCAGCGCGACGCGCTGTTCGCGCAGCGCGTTGTGGCTGGCGACGAGGTCCCCCAGTTCGCCGCCGCCGGCCCACGACAGGCTGAAGCCATAGTCGCCGTCGCGGTAGCTGCCGACGGTACCGGCCAGCGCGCGGAACAGCGAGCGCATCGGCGCGAACGCGCGGTGGACGTGGTACGCGAGCAGCGGGGCGAGTGCCAGCAGCGCCAGTGCCCCGGCGGCCAGCGGCGATGCGGTCCAGCGCGACAGCACCCAGGCCAGCGCGACGGCAGCAGCCATGTAGCCCAGCGCGACCGCGCTGAACGCCAGGCTCATGGGAAGGCGTTGGCGCAGGCGCACGCGCAGGGCCTCGGGCGTCAGGACCGCGACGGCTCGTCGCGGCGCAGGCCCAGCCGCTCCAAGCGTCGATACAGTGCCTGCCGTGACAGGCCCAGGTCCTGTGCGGCCTGCGCGAGCACGCCGCCGTGGCGCTGCAGTGCGGCTTCGATGGCGGCGCGATCGGGTTCCTCGGCACCGCCATTGCCCGGAGGCGTCGACAAGGCGCCCGTTGCCGAGGCGTGCGTATTAGCGGCATTGCCTGCGGCCACCGTGGGCAGGCCGAGGTCGCCCGCGCCGATGCGCTCGCCCGTTGCCAGCAGGGCTGCACGCTGGATGGCATTGCGCAATTCGCGCACGTTGCCCGGCCAGCGGTGTGCCAGCAGCGCGCGTTCGGCGCTGGCATCCAGGCGCTTGCCCTCGGGCAGGAAATGCCGGGCCAGTGGCAGGATGTCGTCCACGCGCTCGGCCAACGGCGGCAGCGCCAGTTCGATGGCGTTGAGCCGGTAATACAGGTCCTCGCGGAATTGTCCGGTACGGATCAGCGCCGGCAGGTCGGCGTTGGTGGCGCTGACCACGCGCACCTTCACCTGCCGCTCGCGGTTGCTGCCCAGGCGCTCGAAGCGGCCGGTCTCCAGCACGCGCAGCAGCTTCACCTGCCCGGCCGGCGGCAGCGTGCCGATCTCGTCGAGGAACAGGGTGCCGCCATCGGCCGCCTCGAACTTGCCCTCGCGTGCGCGCTGCGCGCCGGTGTAGGCACCGGCTTCGGCACCGAACAGTTCGGCTTCGATCAACTCCGCCGGCAGGGCACCGCAGTTGAGGGCGACGAACGGCCCGGCCTTCACTGCGGAATTGGCGTGCACGATCTCGGCGATCTTCTCCTTGCCCGCGCCATTGGGCCCGGTGACCAGCACCGGCAACTCCGAGCGCGCCACCTGGCACGCCAGCGCCAGCACGCGCTCGGTGGCGGCGTCGGCGAACACGTAGCCGCGCAGGTCGTGGCTGCGCTCCAGCGCGTTGCGCCGCCGCTGCGCGCCATCGCGGTGGCGGGCCAACTCGCGCCGTGCCTGCGACAGCGCCAACAGGTTGTTGACCGTGGCCAGCAGCTTGCGGTCGTCCCACGGCTTGGCCAGGTAATCGGCGGCGCCGGCCTTGACCAGGTCCACCGCGCTTTCCAGGTGCGTCCACGCAGTCAGCAAAATCACCGGCAGGTCAGCATGCTGCGCGCGGATCCGCTCGAACAGCGCCAGGCCTTCCTCGCCCGAGGTGGTGTCGGCCTGGAAGTTCATGTCCTGCACCACCAGATCGACCGGCTCGCGCGCCAGCAACGCAAGCCCGGCCTCGGGCGATGGCGCCACCCGCGTGTCGATGTCGTGCAGCGAGAACAGCGTCTCAAGCGCCGTGGCGACCGCGGGGTTGTCGTCGATGACCAGGATCGTGGGCATGCGCTGTTATACCTGCTTCAGCCAAGCCGCGGCAGGCGAGCCCCTGGTGGCTGATCGTCCGCCGGGGTCCCGCGCCTCCCACCCGGAACCGGTAGTGCTCATGCGGTCCGCGTCGCCACCGCCGGCGGCACCGCCGCAGCGCGCAGTGCCGGCCCCAGCACCGCTGCCTGCCCCAGGCCCCACAGCACCACCGCGCCCGTAGGCAGGTAGAACAAAGGCAGCCGCGGCAGTTCGTAGTGCTGCATCAGCAACTGGTTGAGCGCGTATGCGCCGAGCATGCCCAGTACGATGCCGATGCTCGCCAGCAGGAAGTTCTCGGTCTGGAAGTAGCGCAGCACCTGCGAGCGGGTGGCGCCCAATGCCCGGCGCACGCCGATCTGCTTGGTGCGCTGCTGCACCCAGAAGCTGGCCAGGCCGACGATGCCCAATGCGGTCACCACCAGCAGCAGCACGCACACCGCCACCAGCAGCCAAGCCATCGAACGGTCCTGGCGGTAGTACTTGGCGATGACGTCGGTGAACGGATCCTGGCGCAGGATGATGCGCCGCGCGCTGTTGCGCTCCAGCACGGTCACTGCGGCGGCCTGCACTTCGGCGCGACGCGCAGGGTCGGTGCGCAGCGCGAACCTTCCGAAGGTCACGTTGCGCACTGGCAGGATGATCGAATAGCCGCTCTCGGCCGCGCCGCCGTTGTCGTTGGGGCGGATCAGCGTCTCGACCACGCCGACCACGCGGTGCGGGATGTCATCGCGGTTCCAGCTGTAGATCAGCTTGCCGACCGCACTTTCGCCGGGGAAGAGCTTTTGCGCGACCGCGCGCGACAGGATCACCGTCGGCAGGGTGAGCTTCGAATCCGGCGCGTTCAGCGCATCCCAGTCGGCGTATTCCTCGGCAGTGAAGTCACGGCCTTCCACCAGCGTCAGGCCCAGCGTGCCGATCAGATTCTCACCCAGGTACACCGCCGTGTTGAGGTTGGGCATCGGTTGCCCCGGCTTCAGGCTGACCGAACTGTTCCACGAAGAGTTGTCGAAGGGCACGTGGTTGAGCGCGGTCGCGGCCTTGACCCCGGGCAGGGCGCGCAGGGCGGCGACGTCGCGCTGGGCCAGCTCGCCGGCGTTCTCATCGTCGCCTATGCCGGTGATGTTGATGCGCACGATCTCGCTGTCGGCCATGCCGGTGGGGCGGTCCATGCGCTGCATGCGGGTGCTGATCAGGAACACCGCGTTGCAGATGATCGTGCATGAGAGGGCGACTTCCAGCACGATCAGCGCGGCGGCGGTCTTGTGCCGGCGCAGGGTGGAGAGGATGGGGCGGATGTCCATGGTGGTCCTCGACGGGGTCACTGGCTCTTGAGCTGGATGGCGGGCGCGACCTGGCAGGCGCGCCAGGCGGGCAGCAGCCCGGCGAGCACGCTGGCCAGCAACGCCAGCGCGAAGGTGGTCAGCAGCATGGCGCCGTCCATCCGCGCCAGCGCCGCGTATTCCGCCGGCTGCTGACGCACGGCCCACAGCCCCAGCCACGCCAGCGCAAGGCCAAGCACGCCGCCGGCCATGCCCACGGTGCCGGCCTCGACCAGGCACTGGGCGAAGATCGCGCGCCGGGTGGCGCCGAGCGCGCGCCGCACGCCGATCTGCGAGGCACGGCCGAGGAACTTGGCCAGCAGCAGGCCCACGGTGTTGAGCAGGCACACGGCCAGGAAGCCGAGTGCCAGCCACAGCTGCAGGCGCACGTCGCCGGGCACCGCCTCGCGGTTGTCCAGCCACTCCATCACGCTGTGCAGGCGCACGTCGCCGGGGCGTTCGAAGCGGCCCGCGGCGCGCTGCTGGTCGGCGTAGTTGCCCAGGTACTGGCGGTAGGCGGCAACTTTCTGCGGCGTGCCCAGTTCCACCCAGTACTGCAGCCAGGCGCACGGCGCGTTGGCACCCTGCGCGCCTTCGGGGTCGCTGCCCGTGTCGTCCCAGCAATTCATGTTGCCCTGCGTCGGGAACTTCAGTGCGCGCGAGGTCCAGAACGGCACGAACACCTGCTCCACTTCGCTGAAGAGGTCGTTGGTCACGTCGTAGAAGCGCGGCGTGGGCCGCCACTCATCCAGCACGCCGATGATGCGCAGGCGCTGGTTGCCGGCCAGCAGCGTCTGGCCGACGCTGTTGGCACCACCGTACAGCTTGTCGTTCAACGCCCGCGAAATGACCGCAACCTGTGCGCGCGACTCGTCGTCGGCGCCGCTCCAGCCGCTGCCGTAGCGGAACGGCACGTCGAACATCGGGAAGAAATCCGCGGTGGTGTAGCGCGAATCGACGCGGAACGGTTCGATGCGACCGTCCGCCGCTTCAATCGCCAGCGTGCCGCCGGTCATCAGCGCCTGGCGGTCGCCGCGCTTGTCGCGCAAGAGCGCCTCCGCGTCGAAACGCGTCATCTGCGATTCCGGCTCGTCGCCGGGGGTGAAGCCGTTCATCGAGCGCGGATCCAGACGCGGATAGAACAGCGCGCCGCTCTTGCCCGGGATCGGATCGCCGGACAACACGTGGAATACCGTCAGCGTGGTCATGCTGGCACCGATGCCGAGCGCGATCGCCAGCACCATCAGCGCGGTCAGCACCTTGTTGCGGCGGAGGCTGCGCAATGCGAGTTCAAGGTAGTAGCCGAACATGGGGCCTCCTCAACCGATCGGGTCGGCGGCGCGGGCTTCGGCCTCGGCCGCCAGTTGGCGCGCGCGCACCAGGCTGGGCTCGACCGCCACGTCGGTGGCCATGCCGTCGACGATGTGCACGTTGCGCTGCGCGCGCGCGGCCAGTTCCGGGTCGTGGGTGACCATCACGATGGTGGTGCCGGCGGCGTTGATCTCCTCCAGCAGTTCCATCACCCCGCGCGCCATCTGCGAGTCGAGGTTGCCGGTGGGTTCGTCGGCCAGCAGCAGGCGCGGCTGGCCCGCCAGGGCGCGGGCGATCGCCGCGCGTTGCTGCTGGCCACCGGACAGTTCGGCCGGGTAGTGCTTCATCCGCGACGCCAGCCCCACCTGCGCGAGTGCATGCTCGATGCGCTGGCGGCGGTCGGCAGCGGGCAGGCCGCGGTAGCGCAGCGGCACGTCCACGTTGTCGAACAGGTTGAGGTCGGGGATCAGGTTGAAGCCCTGGAAGATGAAACCGATCTTGCGGTTGCGCAGGCGCGAGCGCGCATCGTCCGACAGCCCGCTCACGTCTTCGCCGTCGAGCTGGTAGCGGCCGCCGGTGAAATCTTCCAGCAGGCCGGCGATGTTGAGGAACGTGGTCTTGCCCGATCCGGACGGACCGGTGACCGCGACGAACTCGCCCTCGCGCACGTGCAGGTCGAGCGAGCGCAGTGCGTGCGTCTCCACCAGTTCGGTGCGGAAGACCTTGGTGACTCCTTGCATGTGCAGCATGGACGGGCTCCTGGGGGCAGGTTCAGCGGTAAACGTGGAAATGGGTCGGCAGCGCGGCGTTGCGCGCATAGCCTTCGCGCAGGGTGCGGCGCGCCGTCGTCGCGGCATTGGCGGCGCTGGCGCGGTGGTCGGCGACAGCGAAGTCCAGCACCTCGAACAGGCGCAGCGGAACCGCGGCGGCCAGTTCCTGCGACGACCAGTGCAGCGAATACGGGAAGTGGGACGAGGCGTTCATGTCACTCTCCTGAGACGCGGACGCGTTCGGCATCGCCGAACAGGTCGGTGCCGGCCACGACGATGCGGTCGCCGGCACGGGCGCCATCGACGATTTCGACGGCATTGAGGCTGCTGGCACCGGTGCGCACGGCGCGCTTGACCGCGGTGCCGCCATCCATGACGAAGGCGCTGTGGCCGCCGCCCTGTTCCAGGAACGGCCCGCGGTCGACCATCAGCACGTTGCGCCGGGTGTCGAGCACGATGCGCGCGCCCAGGCGCTGGTTCTGGCGCAGGCCCGGCGGCGCCTTGCCGGTGAAGCGCAGGCGGCCGGTGACTTCGCCGTTGACCACTTCCGGCGACACCGCCGAAACCGCGGCGGCGTAGCTGCCGCCCGGGCCGCTCAGCTGCGCCGGCATGCCGATCGCCAGGTCGCGGGCGAAGCTCTCCGGCACCTGGATCTCGACTTCGAACACGGTCAGGTCGACCACGCTGAGCACCGGTGCGTTGAGCCCCACGTTGCTGCGTTGCGCGGCCAGCACCTGGCCCACCTGGCCATCGAACGGCGCGCGCAGGGTCAGCGCATCGACCTGGCGCTGCACTTCGGCCACCACCGCGCGCTGGCGGTTGGCGAGCAGGTGCTTGTTGCGCGTGTCCAGGCCCGCGCCCTGGCCCTGCAGCTGCAGGTCCTGGCGCGCATGCGAAAGGCCGATCTCGGCCTTTTTCAACTCATCGCGCGCGCGCAGCACGTCCACCTGCGGCACCGCGCCGCCGTCGAAGCCGCGCTGGTTGCGCTCCAGTGCACGTTCGGCGGCCTGGCGGTCGACCATGGCCTGGTCGAGCAGCTTGCGTGCGGTCGAACGCGCCAGCGCCGCATCCAGCGCCGCGCGGCCGGCTTCGGCCTCCAGGCTGGCGAGCGTGGCCTGCTCCTGCGCCAGACGGCTGCGCAGCTCCGGGCTGTCGATCTCGGCCAGCGCCTGGCCGCGCTTGACCGCATCGCCGGCCACCACCTGCAGGGTGAGCGTGCCGCCGGCAATGGCGTACAGGGTGGGGTTGTTGGCGGCGATCACCCGGCCATCGGCGGCGATGTCGCGCACCAGGTCGCCACGGCGCACCTCGGCGATGCGCAGGCGGCTGGCGTCGACCGACCGGCCGCCGGCACTCCAGCCCTGCGCCAGCCAGACGGTGGCCAGCAGCAGCGCACCGCCACCGGTGGCGAGGAGCAGGTTGCGACGACGACGCGAACGGTGGGCCAGCGCGTTTGCGGCGCTGGCGCCAATCGTCTGGTCCTGCGCGGAGGTGTCACGGATGCTCATGGGGTCCTGTATCGGGGCCGGGTGGGTGGCCGCGTTCACAGAAGTCAAAGCAATCGTCGTGCCAACTTTTAACTGATTGTTTTCGCTGTGTTTTGCGCGGCTTCATCCAGTGTCCGCGCATGTCCGGACACGTCCGCCGGACGCCTGCCTTCGCATGTGCTGGCCGCCGGCGCGAGGGGCGAGCCGGGTGCGGGCCTTGCAGCAGGTGCCCCGTCGCTTGCGACGCGCCTTGCGTGGCTCACGCCCCGCCGGCAAACCCCTGCTGTCGCCACGCCTCGAACACCACCACCGCCACCGCGTTGGACAGGTTCAGGCTGCGGTTGTCCGGGCGCATCGGCAGTCGGATGCGTTGCCCGGCAGGCACCTGTTCCAGCACGTCCGCCGGCAGCCCGCGCGTCTCCGGCCCGAACAGGAACGCATCGCCCGGCCGATAGGCCACCGTATCGTGGCGCACGCTGCCACGCGTGCTCAGCGCGAACAGCCGCGGCGGTGCGCCGTTGGCCGCGGCGATGGCGTCCAGCGCGGCATCCAGCCCGTCGTGCACCTGCAGCGTGGCGTACTCGTGGTAGTCCAGCCCGGCGCGCTTGAGCTGCTTGTCCTCCAGCGTGAATCCCAGTGGCGCGACCAGGTGCAACCGCGCCCCGGTATTGGCGCACAGCCGGATCACGTTGCCGGTGTTGGGCGGAATCTCGGGCTGGAACAGGATGACGTCGAACATCGCACCATCGCTCACCACGGCACCGGTTCGCCGTGCCGGTTGAGAAAGCGGCCACTGTCCGTCGGCGTGGCTCCATCGACCACGCGCAGCATCGCCGCCACCGCATCGCCGGCTGGCAGTTGCGCGCCATCGCCGCCCATGTCGGTCATCACCCAGCCCGGGTGGAAGGCCAGCACGGTCGCGCCGCGCTCGGCCAGCGCCTGCGCCAGCAATGCGGTGACCATGTTCAGCGCCGCCTTCGACACTGCGTAGGACGGCGTGTGGAAGCCATCCACCGAGCCGATGGAGCCCAGCACCGACGACAGGTTCACCACCTTGGCGCCGGTCACGAAATGAGGCGCCAGCGCCTGGGTCAGCAACAGCGGGCCCACCGCGTTGGTGCGGAAGCTGTCCTCGAAGTTGCCAGCCGTCAGCTGGCCGAAGCGCTCGCCCGAATGCAGCACGCCAGCGTTGTTGACCAGCAGGTCGATGCCGCCGCCCACCAGCGGCAGCTCGCGCACCAGCTCGGCGTGCGACTTGGCTTCGGTGATATCCAGCGGCAGCACGTGCAGCCGACCCGGATGTTCGCCGGCCAGCGCATTGAGCGCGGTCGCCCGGCCCGGGTGGCGGCAGGTGGCCGTGACCCGGTCGCCGCGCGCGAGCAACTGGCGGGTGAATTCCAGGCCGATGCCGCGATTGGCGCCGGTGACCAGGCAGTGCAGGGAATGGCGAGCGGTCATGGTGGCGACTCCGTGGGAACGTGCATTCTCGCCCAAAGCGCGAATGCCGGCTCATCCCGTCGGGGGGGGTCATGACGATGCGGCAGGCGCTTGCTGTCCATGTGTCCGCAAGGCGGACCGCACCACGGCTTCGGCGCAACGCGTGCGCCGGCGTTCCCCCTACCGGGACTTGTGGCCTAGTGCCTGCACCTGGTCCCATCGCTACCATCGGGCCTCCGCCCGATCCACCACAATGGAGTGTCGAATGACCACGTTTGCCCGGCCGCGTGCCGCCGCCCTTGCCCTTGCCCTTGCCACCGCGATGGGCGGGCTGACCTTTACCCCGGCCCCTGCGCTGGCCAAGGCACCGGCCAAGGTCGACATCGCCCATGAGCAGTTCACCCTGCCCAACGGCCTGCGGGTGATCGTGCACACCGACCGCAAGGCGCCGATCGTGGCGGTCAACCTCTGGTACCACGTCGGCAGCAAGGACGAGCCCAGCGGCCGCAGCGGCTTCGCCCACCTGTTCGAGCACCTGATGTTCAACGGTTCGGAGAACCACCCGGGCGAATACTTCGAACCGTTCGAAATGGTTGGCGCCACCGACATGAACGGCACCACCAACCAGGACCGCACCAACTACTTCCAGAACGTGCCCAGCACCGCGCTGGACATGGCGCTGTGGATGGAGTCCGACCGCATGGGCCACCTGCTCGGCGCGATCGACCAGAAGACACTGGACGAACAGCGCGGCGTGGTCCAGAACGAGAAGCGCCAGGGCGAGAACCAGCCCTACGGCCAGGTCTGGACCAAGCTGGGCCAGGCGCTGTACCCCAAGAGCCACCCGTACGGCCACACCGTCATCGGATCGATGAACGACCTCAACGCCGCGTCGCTGGACGACGTGAAGCAGTGGTTCCGCACCTGGTACGGCCCCAACAACGCCGTGCTGGTGCTGGCCGGCGACATCGACGTGAAGACGGCGAAGGAGAAGGTCGGCAAGTACTTCGGCCACATCCCCGCCAGCCCGACCATGGCCCAGCCCAAGGCCGACGTGGCGGTGCGAGCGGCGTCCACCCGCGAGGTGATGCAGGACAAGGTGCCGGCGGTGCGCATCTACCGCGCGTGGAACGTGGCCCAGTTCGGCACCGCCGACATCGACCGCCTGCAACTGCTCGGCTTCGTGCTGGGCGGCAGCAAGAGCTCACGCCTGGACACCCGCCTGCTGCACGGTGACAAGCTGGTCGACAACATCAGCGCGGGCGCCTACGCCTCGCAGCTGGGTTCCAACTTCATGATCAGCGCCACCCTCAAGGACGGCGTCGATCCGGCCAAGGTCGAGGCCATCATCGACGAAGAGCTGCGCAAGCTGGTCGCCGAAGGCCCCACCGCCGCCGAACTGGCGCAGGCCAAGACCGCCACCCGCGCCGGTTTCATCCGTGGTATCGAGCGCATCGGCGGCTTCGGTGGCAAGGCCGATGCGCTGGCCGAATGCGCGATCTACACCGGCGACCCGGGTTGCTTCCGCGATTCGCTGAAAGCCATCGAGTCCACCACCGCCGCCGACCTGAAGGCCGTGGGCAGCAAGTGGCTGGGCAAGGGCGACCACACCCTGGTGGTGGCCAAGGGTGAGCGCACCCCGCTGCCGGAAGACCCGGCCGCCACCCCGGCGCCGTTCCAGTTGCCGGCCGTGGACGGCAAGTACGGCACCACCGCCAGCACCGTCGACCGCAAGACCGGCGTGCCTATGCCGACCCAGTTCCCGCAGCTGGCGTTCCCGTCGCTGCAGCGTGCCACGTTGTCCAACGGCACCCGGCTGATCCTGGCCGAGCGCCATGACATCCCGGTGGTGCAGATGAGCTACCAGTTCAATGGCGGCTACACCGCCGACCACGGCGGCAAGCTCGGCACGTCTAGCTTCGCGATGGGCATGCTGGACGAGGGCGCTGGCGATCTGGGCACGCTGGCGTTTGCCAACCGCGCCGAAGCGCTGGGTGCCAACCTCGGTGCCGGCGCCTCGCTGGACGGTGGCAGCGCCTACCTGTCGGCGCTGAAGGAGAACCTGGACCCGTCGCTGGACCTGTTCGCCGACATGCTGCGCGCCCCGCGCTTCGAGCAGGCCGAGGTCGACCGGATCAAGGCCAGCTGGATCGCCGGCATCAAGCAGGAGAAGGCGCGCCCCAACTCCGCCGTGCTGCGCGTGCTGCCGCCGCTGCTGTACGGCGGCGACCACGCCTATGCCATCCCGTTCAGCGGCAGCGGCACCGAAGCCTCCATCGCCAGCCTGACCCGCGATGACCTGGTCGCCTTCCACAAGGCGTGGGTGCGTCCGGAAGGCGCCACCCTGATCGTGGTCGGCGACACCACGCTCAAGGCCATCGTGCCGATGCTGGAGAAGCACCTTGGCGACTGGAAGGGCGAAGGCGTCGCGCCGGCCGCGACCGCACCCGCCGCAGTGGCGCGTCCGACGCAGCCGCGCGTGTTCCTGGTGGACCAGCCGGGCGCCGTGCAGGCCAACCTGTTCGTCGGCCAGCTGATGCCCTCGTCCAAGGATCCCGGCGCGGTCAGGCTGGAAGTGGCCAACGACGTCATCGGTGGCTCGTTCACCGCGCGCCTGAACATGAATCTGCGCGAGGACAAGCACTGGTCCTACGGTGCCCGCACGCAATTGGTCAGCGCCCTGGGCCCGCGCCCGTGGCTGGCCGTCGCCCCGGTGCAGATCGACAAGACCGTGGAGTCGATGCGCGAAGTGCAGCGCGAAGTCGCCGACTATGTCAGCGGCAAGGCGCCGCCGACCGTCGCCGAGGTGGCCAAGATCCAGGCCAACGAGAGCCGCAGCCTGCCGGGCGCCTATGAGACCGCAGGCGCGGTGATGGGCACGATTGGCGGCATCGTCCGCTACGGCCGCCCGGACGACTACGTCACCCGCCGCAATGCCGAGATCGCGGCCCTGACCCCGGCGCAGGTGGCCGAGGCCGCCAAGGCCATCGACCCCAACGCCCTGACCTGGGTGGTGGTCGGCGACCTGAAGCAGATCGAGGCGCCGGTGCGGGCGCTGAACCTGGGTGCGGTGCAGGTGCTGGATGCGGACGGGGCGCCGGTCGCGACCGGCCCGGCCCCCGCGGCCAGCGGGACCAAGGCGAACTGAGCTTCGTCACCCCGGCATCCCGCCCCCGATGGGGCGGGATCGGGCGGCGCCGAAGTCATCCACGATTCATCGCAGCGGTTCTCAAGCTGGACGCCCCGGGCGACAATCCGGGGCGTCGCCATGCCCGTTCCCGACGTCTGGAGCTCCCGATGCGCCCATTGTTGCTGCTTGTCGCCGCCACCACCCTGATCGCCAGCGGCTGCACCTGGGTGCACATGGCGCCTGGCGCCAGCCGCGTGCGGGTGATCGCCGCGGGCACCGGCCCGGCCGGCTGCGAGAAGCGCGGCGAAGTCGAGGTTTCGGTCAAGGACCGAATCGGGCCCTATGAGCGCAACGACCTGCGCGTGCGTGAGGAACTGGAAACCCTGGCCCGCAACGAGGCCCCGGGCCTGGGCGCGGACACCGTGCAGCCGCTGGACGCGCCGCACGATGGCGAACAGCGATTCGCCGCCTGGCGTTGCACGCGCGGCTGAGGCGGGAACCGGCCGCCAACGTGCGGTCAACGTCCGACTTTCGTCATCCGGTGAACCGGTTTGCGGGCCCGGCGGATGCGCCGTGGCCGCGAAGGCGTTAATCTTTCGTGTTCCACGCCTTCTGGTTCCAACGCCCATGCTGTTCCAACACGTCGCTATCGCTGGCCTGGCCCACATCGACGCGCCGCGCCGGTTGAGCTCGGAAGAGATCAATGCCCGGCTCAAGCCAACCCTTGACCGGCTGGGCATCCGCACTGACGTACTCGGCGACATCGCCGGCATCCACGCGCGCCGCCTGTGGGACGGCGACGTGCAGGCCTCCGATGCCGCCACGCTGGCCGCGGTCAAGGCGCTGGCCGACGCCGGCATCGAACCTGATCGCGTTGGCCTGCTGGTCAACACCTCGGTCAGCCGCGATTACCTGGAGCCGTCCACCGCGTCCATTGTTTCCGGCAACCTCGGCTTGCCCGACACCTGCCAGAACTTCGACGTGGCCAATGCCTGCCTGGCCTTCATCAACGGCATGGACATCGCCGCGCGCATGATCGAGCGCGGCGAGATCGAGTACGCACTGGTGGTTGACGGCGAGACCGCCGACCTGGCCTACGAGAAGACGCTCGAGCGCATGACCCGTGCCGACGTCACCGACGAGGACTTCCGCAACGAACTGGCCACCCTGACCCTGGGTTCCGGCGCGGCGGCAATGGTGATGGCGCGCAGCGAACTGGCGCCGGGCGCGCCGCGCTACAAGGGCGGCGTCACCCGTGCCGCGACCGAGTGGAACAAGCTGTGCCGCGGCAACCTCGACGGCATGGTCACCGACACCCGCCTGCTGCTGATCGAAGGCATCAAGCTGGCCACCAAGACGTTTGAGGTGGCCAAGCAGAAGCTGGGCTGGGTGGCCACCGAACTGGACGAGTTCGTCATCCACCAGGTCAGCAAGGTGCACACCGCCGCCTTCACCAAGGCGATGGGCATCGACCCGAAGAAGGTCATGACCATCTTCAACGAGCACGGCAACATCGGCCCGGCCTCGGTACCGATCGTGCTGAGCAAGCTGCGCGAGATGGGCCGGCTGAAGAAGGGCGACCGCGTGGCGCTGCTCGGCATTGGCTCGGGCCTGAACTGCTCGATGGCCGAAGTGGTCTGGTGACACCCCGCATCGCGGTGCGCGTGCGGTAACGATGCAACCCGGTCCTTCACAGGGCCGGGTTTTTTCATGGCCGGCTCAGTGCTGGGTGCAGGTCTTGGGATCCACGCCAGCGCGTTTGCACGCCCGCTGGCGGCACCAGTGGCTGCGCAGGTTGTTCACTGGTCCAGCTCCGCGCGCAATGTCGCGGGTGCTGGTGCTGGTGCTGGTGCGGTTGCCGGTTGTGTGGAATTTCCATCGTCTTTCGGGCCAGCCGTCGCCGGCATGGGTTGGCGATCCAGGCGTCGCGCCAGCCGATCCATCGCCCGGGTGTCGCGGACCGGTTCGGCAGGCTGCCGGATGTTCTGCATCAGCGCCTGCAGCAAGTCGGGTTCGGGCGCTACGCGGGTCGGGGTGCCGGGTGCGGCCGTTGTCTTGGCGGTGGCAGTCGCGGTGGCGGTGCCGCGACTCGGCGCTGACACGGCCGCGACCGCCGCCGTCGCAGCGGGGTGGGTCTCCTCGTGCGGTGCCGGTTCCAGAGCGCTGAATGGATTGCTGGCGCTGGCGACGACCGTTTGGGTTGACTCAGTGGGCGCATCGGCCGGAGGGCCGAACGGGTTGGCCACGGCGGTCACGCTCCCGGCGCTGGCATCCAGCAACGTCGCGGTGTCGGAGACGGCGTCTGGCGCTGTGGATGCGCTGATCGTGGCGACGGTAGCCGACGGCGCTGGCGCAACGGCATCCGCCTGCGGGGGCGCCAGCATCCAACCCAACGTGGCCACGCCAAGGACACACAGGCCACCCACCAGCATCGCGCGGAGGAGTTTAGACCGTCGCGGCCGACGTGGCATGGGCGTGGGCGTGGGGACCGCATCTGCTAGGATGCGCGCCGGCTGGCTGCCGGGCGCAGGATGTTGCGATCCGGCACCCGCCATCAGGCTGGGGCGCCGTGGTTTGGCATCGTGCCGATCCACGTGGACTCCTTTCCGATCCGGTCACTACCGGATCACGCGACCGCATTCTGGAATGTGGTGCGGTAGCCGTCAAATACCGTCGCCAGGGAAGGTGCCGCGTGATTGCTGTCTGGATGCTGCTGTTGTTCGTCGCGCTGTCGCTAGTGGCCTGGTTGCTGCTGTTTGACGATGCGCGTGCGCGCGTGGCCGCGCACCTGGGGCGCTGGCAGCGCGCGGTGGGCGCGCGGGCCACGCGGGGCTGGTCGCATACCGCCAACGCGGCCGGCGCATCTACCCGGCAGGTGGCGGCCGGCACGGGCCGGCTGCTGCGCGGCGTGCACCGCCAGCGGCTGTGGCTGCTGGGCGCGCTGTTGCTGGCCGGCGTACCGCCGTTGCTGATCCTGACCCTGCGCCAGCGCGTGCAGTTGGACAGCTACGACGCCACCTTGGTCCGGGCCGAAGACGAGCGCATCCTGCAACTGCTGCGCGGCGAGCGCCTGGCCCCGCCGCCGCCGTTGCCACCGGAACTGTTCCTCGCCGCCGAGGCCGGGATGATCCCCGCCGAGCCCGACGCCGTGACCAGCCCGGCGATGGGACAAACCAACAACACCTTCGCCCTGGACCGCATCGGCAGCGCCGACCGCCGCTGGGAGCGCATCCACCCCGAGTTCCAGCAGCGCGTGCTGGCCATCTACCGGGTGATGGAGCAGCAGCACGGCTACCGCATGGTGCTGGTGGAAGGCTTCCGCAGCGCGCAGCGCCAGGCGGAGCTTGCGGCCAAGGGCGGCGGCGTGACCCGTGCCGGCGCCGGCCAGAGCTGCCACCAGTACGGCATGGCCGTGGACAGCGCGCTGTACCGCGACGGCAAGCTGCAATGGGACATGCGCGACCCGTGGGTGCGCCGCGGCTACTTCCTCCATGGCGAACTGGCCCAGCAGGTCGGCCTGGAGTGGGGCGGCAGCTGGCGCTCGATCAAGGATTACGTGCACCTGGAGTGGAAGGCGCCCTGCCGCGAGGCCCGCCGCGCCGCCCGCGCCGGGTGAATCGGCAACGGGTTGCTGCTATCGTTCACCCCCGACGCATGGATTGCGTCCGGCCGCCACGGCCGCCACCACGGAGCACGGTGCCATGTCCAAGCCTTTCATCGTCCTCGGCGACAAGACCGACCACGGCGGCACGGTGGTCGCGGTGTCGTCGCAGACCGACATCGATGGCAAGCCCGTCGCCCGCGTGGGCGACCAGGTGTCGTGCCCGAAGTGCAAGGGCACCTTTCCCATTGCCGCCGGTGACCCGACGGTGATCATCGACGGCCAACCGGTGGCGCGACATGGCGACAAGACCGCGTGCGGCGCGACGTTGCTGTCGGGGCAGTCGCGGGTGTTTGTTGATGCCGGCAGTAGCGGCGCTGCCAAGCACGCTGCGACAACCGTGGGGGCGTTGTCCCTTTCCCAGGTTGCAACCAACATCGGCGGACCAGCCGATAGCGCTGGGGCCGTGACGACGGAAAACCTCCGTCGCGGAAGAGGCTCGGCGCGAGGCGAGTGGCGAGTCGCCGACGTTTTGAAACGCTTGTGTCCCCAGGACAAGGCCGTTGTCGATGAGATGGCGAAAACGCAGATCACGGCCAGCGACGAAATTTATTTCGATGACCTTCGATTTGACGGGCGTGAATGGGTTGTTGATCGATTTCAGGCAGGCGGAACCCAGGGGGATGGCAATATCGGCCTATTGCGCTCTGCCTCTCCGGAGGCCGCAGCTACGACGATCTATCACGAGGTCTGGCACAAGAAGCAACCGGCATCAATGAGTTGGGTCGACAAGGAAGTCGAGGCCTACTACGAAACGGAGCAGTGGACTATCCGGCAAGGAATGTCCGGCCAGAAGGAGGGGTTCCGCACGCGAAATGCTAACGGAAACTGGACGGCGGATAGACACAAAATTTCCGCGTACGTGCGCGCCAAGTACCCCGTATCGACGGACTCAACCAAGCCGTTTCCTGTCGAGCGTGATGAGAACGGAGACGTGGTGCTCAGTGATGGCAGCACTCGCCCGCCGCAGCGAGGAGACCGCATCAGTGGAGAGGAGATGGCAAAGAACAAGCGTTCCATCCCTACCTCGGCATGGAAGTGTCCGGGACCTGAAGAGGAAGCACGGAGGTCCGACGGTGCTGGCTAATGGGTTTGCTTGGCTACTCCTCGCTTGCATGGGTGGAATCGGCTGCACTGGCGCGACGATGGGAGAGGGACGAATGCAAGCAACAGAGCGTGAAGTCGTAGCAGAGCTGTCGTTGGCTTCTGGATCGATAAGCGTAACTACCCAGGATTTGGGCGCAATAAAGCAAGCGCTGCGGTCGGCACTGGTTGAGCGGGAAAGGGAGAATCCAGCCGACTACGCCCCACTGCTTGTCGAGCTTGACGCGGCACCGGTGTGGATCAGTCACGGCATTGCAAACCTCGGGCCGTGGAAACTAACCACGCGCGAGGATCGGATCGTGCTTGTGCGTCGGACACCTCCCACGCCGACGCGGTTGTTCCACGTTGCAACGCTTGAAAGGGTTGGTTCTGTCGCGTGGCACGTCAAGAACCTTGAGGTCGAAGTTGTTCATCCACGCTGAGGTTTGCCATCGGTCGCTGCTCCACACAGCCGCCGACGCGGTGGTGGGCATTTGACGCCATGAATCCTGGGGCGTGCACAAGCGGCTAGTTGAAGTTGGCGGCGTGGTGTGGCAGTTCACCATCAACGGTGCCGCAAAAGCCCAATGGACGAGCGGAGAGACGGTCCGTTTTCTGGGTTGTGAGGCAAAGGCGTGCGGTCCACTGGTCATGGATCCATTTGTCGATCCATCCGAGCTATAGTGAAAGAGCTTGGCGCGCATGAAGAGCGCCGCTTGTCGCTGCGGACCGCGACAATTCTCCATGGATAGGAAGGCAGTCAAGGAAGACAGATGTGAATGGCATGTCCTACATGCGCCTGTGGCTGACGGGCGGCGGCGTTTATCTGCTCTCCGGAGCGGGTGCCGTTTCGGTATGGCGCGCCACCGGTACCAGCCCTGGTGGCAGCGACCTGCTGATCTGGTTGATCGGCCTGCCGACGGCGCTTCTTGGTACGGCCTGGATGTTTCAGCGGTGGCGGACGAACCGGGCGACCCCTGCGTCTTCGGAGGCGGCCGCTGAATCAACGGTCAGCGACGAGGTCGCCGTTCTCTCCCCGGACGCAGCGCAAGCCACGACCCTGTCCGTGGTCGCCAGTGCGCTATGGCTGCCCGCTGGCCGCGATGCCGTTGACGTCACCACCACGCTGCGTCGGCACCAGCGCCCCGGCCTGCATGCCACGTTGCGTGACCTGCACGGCTTCCCGGTCAGCGTGGCGGCGGTTCAAGACGTCGACGAGGCGGACGCCGACTGGGCCATGGACCCGGATGAAGACGTGGACGATGCCGTGCGCCGCGCGTTCGCCCTGTTGCGCCCGGTGGCCGAGGACCTGCTGCTGGCGGCGCTGCCCGAGGTGAGTCCCGACGCCATGCGCGATGCCATGGCCGCCGAGGCCGACGACGGCCCGACCATGCACCCCTACGCGATGCATCATTCACAGTCGTTGCGCGCCCCTGCGGCGCAGCAGCGGTCCACGTTGCGCATCGTGCTGCTGGCGCCCGCGCACTGGCCGGAGCCGCTGCGCACGTCGGCTGCAGTCGCCCTCGGCGAACTCGCCACCACCCTCGGCCACGATGCCGACCACGTGGAAACCCTGACGCAGCCGGTGCAGCGCGAGGACGAAAACTGGCGCCTGCTCGCGATGCTCGCCGATGACCTGCACGCCAGTTCCGTACGCCGCGACCGGGTGCTCGTGCTGACCGCCGACTCGTGGGTGAGCGAGGCCATGGTCGAGCGGCTGCATGCCGACGAGCGCCTGCTGCGCAGCGACGTATCGGAAGGCGAAGTGCCGGGCGAAGGCGCCGCCGGCCTGCTGCTCGCAGCCGCGGGTGACGCGTCAGGCGGAGCCGCGGCTCGTGCCCCGGGTGCACCCGGGGCGACTGGCGACCACCCGGATACATCGGCAGCCGAAGCGGACCTTGCCGACCCGCAGATCCACCTGCATCTGCCGCTGCAGGCCCGCCTCGCGGACGCCACGCGCCCGCGCGAAGCGGCGCGTACCACCGCCGAGCTGATCGCCCGCGCGCTCGACACCGCCGGTTGCACCGGCGATACACCGCTGCAGGTGGTGACCGGCGCCGACCACCGCCCCAGCCGGATGGTCGAGGCCGCCACCGCGCTGGTCGCGCAGCGCCCCGAGCTCGATCCGGTCGAAGACGCCCTGCACCTCGGCGTCGCCTGCGGCTCGATGGGCGTGGCCGGTCCGCTGGCGTTGCTGGCAGTTGCCGCTGCCCACGCGCGCGAAAGCGAGACCCCCACCCTGGCCCTGGCCCTGACCGATGCCAGCACGCGCGCTGCCGCGGTGCTGGCGCCGGCCACGCACGACTCCCTTTTCCCTGCGGCCGCTTCGGCGGCAGCCTGACCCGCGTCGATGGACTGACCCCATGTTGAGCAACCTCCGATACTGGCTGAGCGACTACCGCGTGCTGGCCGCGCTGGCCCTGGTCGCCACCGCCGCCGTGGCGTATTTCGGCATGGACAAGCTGGGACGCATCGGCGTGTGGCTGGTGCTGCTGCTGGCCACCCTGGGCGTGGTCTGGCTGGTGGTCTGGATCGTGCGCCGCGCACGTGCGCGCCGCGCCGCCAACGCCATCGAAGCGGTGGTCAACGCGCAGGGCGAGCAGGCGGTGACCAACGCCACGCCGGCCGCGCGCGCCGATGCCGAGCAGCTGCGCGAACGGATGGGCGAGGCGGTCAAGGCCATCAAGTCGTCCAAGCTCGGCCAGCTCAAGGGCAACGCCGCGCTGTACGAACTGCCGTGGTACGTGATCATCGGCAACCCGGCCGCGGGCAAGAGCACCGCCATCCTCAATTCCGGCTTGCGCTTCCCGTTCGAGGACAACCGCAGCAACGTGATCCGTGGCCTCGGCGGCACCCGTAACTGCGACTGGTACTTCACCACCGAAGGCATCGTGCTCGACACCGCCGGCCGCTACTCGGTCAGCGCCGAGGACCGGCTGGAATGGCTGACCTTCCTCGACCTGCTCAAGCAGCACCGCTCGCGCGCGCCGATCAACGGCATCCTCATCGCCGCCTCCATCGGCGAGCTGTCGGGCAGCAAGCCCGAGTTCGCCATCGAGCTCGCCAAGAACCTGCGCCAGCGCGTGCAGGAGCTGACCGAGCGGCTGGAAGTGTTCGCGCCGGTATACGTGGTGTTCACCAAGGCCGACCTGATCGCCGGCTTCAACGACTTCTTCCGCGGCCTGGACCCGAGCGAGCGCGAGAACGCGTGGGGCGCCACGCTGCCATACGCGATGGAGCGCCCGGGCGAGCCGCGCGTGGACACCGATGCGCTGGCCTCCTTCGACCATCACTTCGACCTGCTGGCCGAAGGCCTGCGCGAGATGGGCGTGGCGCAGATGGCGATGCTGCGCGGACGCGACGTGCCGCCGGGGCTGCTGACGTTGCCGATGGAGTTCGCCGGCATCAAGCCCGCGTTGCGCACCTTCATCGCCACGCTGTTCGAGGAAAACCCGTACCAGTTCAAACCGGTGTTCCGCGGCTTCTACTTCACCAGCGCGCTGCAGGAAGGCGTGACTGTGCAGCCGGCGTCCGACCGCGTCGCGCGCCAGTTCGCGCTGTCGGCGGCCAACGGCCAAGGCGAGCGCCTGCCGGTGCTGGAAAGCAGCCACTTCCTGCTCGGCCTGTTCCGCAAGGTGATCTTCGCCGACCGTGACCTGGTCAAGCAGTACGCCAGTCCCAAGCGCAGCCGCCTGCGCTACGCCGCGTTCGCCGCGGGCGCTGCCGTGCTGGCGCTGGCGCTGGCCGGCTGGGCCTGGTCGTACACCGGCAACCGCCAGCTGGTGGCCAACGTCACCGCCGACTTCGACAAGGCCGTGGCGATGCAGCGCGAACGCGTGGACCTGCAGTCGCGGATCGAGGCGTTGCTGATCCTGCACGACCGCATGGCGCAGCTCGACCAGTACCGCCAGGACAATCCGGTCGCGCTCGGCCTGGGCCTGTACCAGGGCGACCGCATCGAGGCCAAGCTGCGCAGCGAGTTCTTCCACGGCATGCGCCAGCTGATGCTGCAGCCGGTGACCGCGCGTCTGGAAGGCTACCTGGGCGAGGTGATCGCCAACCGCGGCCAAGTGCGCATGGTCGCGGCCGGCATGGGTCCGGTCGGCGTAGGCGCTGGTGCCGCGGCGGCGGCCACCGCCGCAACGGGCGCGGTGGCGGGCATGTCGCCACCGTCGGTGGATAGCGCCATGGCGGCGTCCAACCCGGCCGCCATGGCCACCGGCGACGACCCGCTGTATCGCGAACCCTCCGCCACCGATGCCGAGGACGCCTACAACGCGCTCAAGACCTACCTCATGCTCGGCGACCGCAGCCGGGTGGAGGCCAGCCACCTGGACGACCAGCTGACCCGCTTCTGGCGCAACTGGCTGGAGGCCAATCGCGGCAGCATGCCGCGCGAGGACCTGCTGCGCGCCGCCGGCCGACTGATGAGCACCTACGTGGCGCTGGCGGCCGATCCGCAGTGGCCGCTGATCGAACCCAAGTTCGGCCTGGTCGACGACGGCCGCGAGACCCTGCGCCTGGTGATGAAGGGCACGCCGGCGCGCGACCGCGTGTACGCGCAGATCAAGGCGCGGGCCGCCACCCGCTTCGCCCCGGTCACCGTCGCCAGCCTGCTCGGCGAGGACGGCGCGCGCGGCGCGGTGCAGGGCAGCCATTCGGTGCCGGGCACGTTCACTTGCGCCGCGTGGGACGACTACGTCAAGGACGCCATCGGCGAAGCCTCCAACGCCGAGCTGAGCAGCACCGACTGGGTGCTGGAAGCCACCGTGCAGGACGACCTGACCCTGGCCGGCAGCCCCGAGCACGTGGCCAAGGAGCTGACCGCGCTGTACAAGGCCGACTACGCCCGCGAGTGGGCGCGCTTCCTGCAGGGCGTGAGCGTGGCCGAGTTCGGCAGCTTCGAGCAGGCCGCCGCGCAGATGGACCGCATCGGCGATCCGCGCAGCTCGCCGCTGCGCAAGCTGCTGGAAGCGGTGAACCGCGAGACCGTATGGGACAACCCGAGCGCGCAACGCGGTGACGAAGGCGGCGGCATCGTCGCGTGGTTCAACCGCGTGGTGCTCGGTCGCACCCCGCAGGGGAGCGGCACCGATGGCAAGCCCGCCGCGGTGGCGATGGGCCCGATCGGCCGCGAGTTCCAGGGCCTGGCGCGCCTGATGCACCCACGCGACGGCCAACCGCCGCTGGCCGACGCCTACTTCGAAGCGCTGGGCAAGCTGCGCAGCCGCCTCAACGCGATCAAGGGCCAGGGCGACCCCGGCCCCGGCGCGCGCAAGCTGATGCAGGAAACGCTGGACGGCAACAGCGGCGAGATCGGCGAGGCGCAGCGTCTGGTCGACGAGCAGATGCTCAACGGCCTGAGTGATTCGCAGCGCCAGGCCCTGCGCCCGCTGCTGATCCGCCCCGTGGTGCAGGCGTTCGCCGCACTGGTGCGCCCGGCCGAAGGCGAGCTCAACCGCACGTGGGCGGCGCAGGTGTACCAGCCGTTCGAGCAGGGCATCGGCCGCAAGTACCCGTATGACGCGGCCGCGAGCGTAGAAGCGGCCGCCGCCGACGAGGCGCAGATCTTCGGCCCGGATGGCGCCATCGCCCGTTTCAGCAACGAAGCGCTGGGTTCGCTGGTGATCCGCCGCGGCAATACCATGACCGCGCAGCGCTGGGCCGACATCGGCATCAACCTGCGCCCCGAGTTGATGGACGGTTACGCCGGCTGGGTCGTGCCCGTGGGCGGCGCCGGTGCAGGCACCGCTGGCACGGGTGGACCGAGCATGGTGTTCGAGATCCGCCCCGGCCCGGCGCTGGGCCGCGAATACACCATCACCGTTGATGGCCAGCAGCTGCGCTACCGCAACACGCCGGCCACCTGGAGCACCTTCACCCTGCCCAACCCGCAGGGCACGCCGGGCGTGCGCATCGAGGCAGTGACCGCCGACGGTCGCAACGTCGAGGTGTTCAACGCGCCGGGCACCAAGGGCATGTCGCGTCTGTTTGAAACCGCACGCACCACGCCGGTCGCCGACCAGCACTACCGCATGGCGATCGGCGAAGGCGATGCCACGGTGTCGATGGAGCTGCGCATCGTCAGCGTCAGCCAGGCGCAGGAGCGCCAGACCACCGGTGGCAAGCGCGGCGGGCGCCTGCCCGCGGTGGTGGCCGGGATGGTCGCGCCAACGGCGTCCGTCACGGCGGCAAGCGGGACGGGCGCACCCGGCAGCGCAGCGGCCAACACGACCGCACCAGCACCCGCGACCCCGGGTGCAACGCCCGCTGGCACGGCCGGCGCCAGCCGCGGTGGTCCCGCCGCCAGCCCGGCAGGAGCGCGCTGATGACCGCCGTCATCGCCACCACCTGGCCAGTCGGCTACTTCGGCAAGCTGCCCACGCGCGGCGACTTCGTGCGCGCCGCCGAATACGCGCCGTTGATGATGCAGCTCGACCACTGGGCCGAGCAGGCGGCTGAACTACTCGCCCGCGACCCGGACTGGAAGCGCATCTACGACACCGCGCCACCGATGCACTTCGCCTTCCTCGGCTCGCGCAGCAGCACGGCGGTGGGCGGGCACATCCTCGCCAGCCGCGACGCCTCCGAGCGGCGCTTCCCGTTCATGGTCGCGACCCGCTTCGACGTGGCGCAGCCTTTGCCGTTCCTGGCACGCAGCCCACTTGCGTTGAGCCGGGCGTGGGTCGGTATGGCGCGCCAAGCGCGGCAGGCCGTGGCCGCCGATGACCCGTCGCCGGTATTGCGCGAGCTGGCGGAGGCGCGCGTGGGCCTGAGCGTGGAGCCGACGCATTACGAAGCGCCGTTCCTCGACTTCCTCGACCTGCAGGACCTCGGCGCCCTGCAGGGACTGCTGCAGGACGCCGGCCACGGCGGCCGGCTGGCCTGGACCCTGCCGGCGCTGGGCCTGCTGCTGCAGCCGGTGCTGACCGGCGGCGGTGCACAGATCGACAAGGGCCTGTCGCTGCCGCTGCCGCGCGACCCGCTGTACCGGCCACTGGTGGCCGCGTTCTGGCTGGACCTGGTCGGGGGCTTCCTCGGCCGCGCCTCGTTCGAACTGGCCGTGCTGCTGCCCGAAGGCCCCAGCCCGCGGCTGGTGATCGGCTTCAACGGCACCGATGGCCGCACCCTGCACGCCGCCCTCGATCCGCGCGCGGCGGACGAACAACTGATCCGCGTGGACGATGCCGAATGGGTGGAGGAGCAGGTGGCGGAGGACTACGCGCTCAACCGCCTGGTCAGTTTCCTCGACCGCGAGGAACTGCCGCTGCGGATGGCACGCAGGCTGTTTGCTGAAACGTATCTCGGGACATGAGCATGGCCAAGGACAGGATGGGAGCGGTGGGCGCGGCGTCGATGGCGCTGCTGGCGGCACTGGTGGCAGCGCCGGCCCTGCTGCGCGCGCAGACCGGCGCCGGTGGTGGCATCACGACGGCGCTGGCGTCGCAGGCGACGGCCCCGAATGTCGCGGCGGCTACGGCGCCCACCGGCGGCAAGCCGGTGGTGGTGGCGGGCATCGTGCCCGACGAAGCCACGCGTGCGGCGGTGCTGACCCGCCTGCGCGCGCTGTACGGCGCCGAGCGCGTGGTCGACCGAATCGAGGTCGACGACGTGGTCGCGCCGCCCAACTGGCAGTCGCACGTGGTCAACCTGCTGGGCGATGACCTGCGCCAGGTCTCGGGCGGGCAGTTGGACGTCAACGGCAACGTGGTGCGCCTGCAGGGTGAAGTGGCCAACGAGGCCCAGCGCCAGCAGCTCGCCAGCCGCATGTCCACCGCGCTCAACCGCACGTGGACGGTGCACAACGGCCTGCGCGTGGGCGAGTCGAAACAGGCGGTGCTGGACCAGGCGCTGGCCAACCGCACCATCGAGTTCCAGAGCGGCAGCGCCAACCTGACCGCGCAGGGCATCGCGGTGCTGGAGCAGATGGCCGCGGCCATGCGCGAGATCGGCAGTACGCGCGTGCGCATCAGTGGCCACACCGACAACGTGGGCGCGCGCGCGGCCAATGTCGCGTTGAGCGCGGCGCGCGCTGAAACGGTGCGTCGCTACCTGCAAAGTACCGGCATCGAGGCGGCGCGCATGAGCGTGCAGGGCCTGGGCCCCGACCAGCCGCTGGCTGACAACAACAGCGCCGAGGGCCGCGCGCGCAACCGGCGCATCGAGTTCACTGTGCTCTGATCGCTACCGCGTCCCGTTCCGGTTCCGGCGCCGAACGCAGAATTCAGGGCTTCGGTCATGCTGCTCCCGAAGACCGACGACTGTCCTGGAGAACGTAAACTGTGCGCCCTGTTGGCAGTCGATCAGTCCAGCGCCTCACCGTTCTCGCCGATATCCAGCAGCTCCTGCATCTGCGCCAGCGTGCTGTCGTCCTTGATCACGCGCTTGAGCCACACGTGCAGTGGCATCTCGCCCCAACTGGCAGCCTTGTCAGCCAGGTAGGCGACCGGGCTGTGCGGCTCGGTGCGACGGAAGAAGTCGGCCACGCGGCGCAGCTGCGCGATGGCCTCCTTGCGCGTGGTGATGGCGCCGTTCGCTGCCACCGGTGCTGCGGCCGCCAAGGCCGCACCAGGACCCGGCTCCAGCGATGGTGGATCCGCAAACGACTCCGGCATCGGCACGGCGGAATCCTGCGTATCGCCGTCGAGCAGCACGCCGGCCTCGCGGGCGAAGCGGCGCGCCACGTCTTCCAGATGCCCCAGCTGGTCGCGCGCGGAGGTGAAGCTAGGGCCCTCCATGCCCAGCCGCGCGTCCACGGACTGCTCCAGCGCCTGCAGTGCTGCTCGACATTGCGCCACGGACTCGACCAGCTGCACGTAGAACCCGTGCGGACTGGCGCGGCGCGCGGCTTCCATCGTGGCCAGCGGCACGCCATCAGAGTCATCGCCACGACGGGCGCGTGCGGCCTCGAACTCGGCCAGCCCAAAGCGGCCCTGTGGCGCCTGGGTCAGCGGCGACTCACGCATCCACGTCATCGAATGCGCCAGCAGCCAGGTCAGGGTGCCGATGCGCTGCTCGAAGTCGCCATCGTCGGCCTGCGGGTGCAGCGTGTCCCAGAACCCGTCGCACAGGCCCGCCACCAGCCGGTAGCCGTCGGCCAGCCCGGCGAAGCCGCGCAGCCGGCTTTGCGCCTCGGTCCACCACACCGCCAGCTGCAGGTCCTTGCTCTGCGCGCCCAGCAGCTCGCCGCAGCGGCTTGCCACCTGCGGCCAGTCGGCGGACTTGAGGTCGGTGACCCATTCGCCCTGCGCCAGGGTCGGGTCGTCGGCACGCCGCGCTTCGCGGATCGCGTCGTAGTCGTTGGAGAACGAAAGGTCGGCGCCGGCAGGCGCATCCCCGGCGAGCGGGGTGAGGAGAACGTCCAGTTCCACGGGTGCAAGTCCATTGCGTGGTTGTGGCGCCATCCTAGCACCGTGGCCCGCCAACCCGAACTTGCCACCGACGAGGCATGGACGTGAGCGGGCCGTACGAGCGCTACGGCATCGACTTCTGGATCGAGGGTGAACTTGCCCGCACGGAGGACGGCGGCATTGGCATGTGACGCCGCCAGCGACCGCCGAGGGCGGCAGCCGGCTGATTGGTCCCGGTTGCGCGGACCCGCGTCGCCACGCAGCCCGGTCCAGGGCATGCGTGGCGACGCGCGTGATCAGGGGCCGGCGGCAGACCGCGGGCAGCGCCGGCCGCGACACGTCCGGCCGCTGTCCTCGCCGGACGCACTGGCAGGATCCGCCGTCACCTCACCGCCGTGGCCGGTCTGCGACGCACCATAGGACACGCTCAGGCCGATACGGTTTGCGCTGCTGTCGTTGCGGCCCTGCTCATGGCCCAGTAGCACTGACAGCGCCCAGCCACGGCCGAACTGCACGTCCAGGCCGGTGCCCACCGAGAACAACCGGTCGTTGTAACTGCGCATGTCCAGCAGATAGTCGCGGGCGGCCGGGCTGTTCACGTAGTTGATCGCGGCCTGGCCCTGGTTTTCCAGCGCATGCCGGTATTCCAGGTTCCAGAACGGTCGATAGCGCACGCGATCACCGCCGAAGGCATGGCTGCCTTCCAGGCCCAGCGCCACCGCGCGGTTGTCGACCGTGTGCTCGCGGTAGGCCAGGTCATGTACGCCCAGCCCGCGCAGCACCGGGCCCGCTACCTGCTCCGGGAAGTCCTTGGGCAGATTGGCCTCGACGTCGGCGATCACGCCGGGCGTGCGGGCAATCAGGCCGTCGAGGATGGTTTCCATCCCGTGCCCGTTGTCGTCCAGCACACCAAATCGTTTGCCGAGTCCAAGCCAGTGGCGGCGCTGGATCTCCTTCATCTTCCAGTGTGCGTTGGTCGTGCGGATCGCCATCGCCAGGCGGGGCCGAGATCTCGTCGGCGGTGCAGCTCGATCCGGATCTGGAGGATGGGCTTGGGCATGGCGCGCCTGGAGGGATTCGAACCCCCGACCAATGGCTTCGGAAGCCACTACTCTATCCGGCTGAGCTACAGGCGCGTGGTGCTGCTCTCCGCCGGCATCAGCCACGCGGGAGGTGCATTCTAGCCGGAAACCCCGGCGCGCGCGCGCCGCCGGCTCAGGCGGCGGGCAATCGCTGCTGCAACCAGCCGCGGAAGGATTCCTGCGGCAGGGCTTCGGCGAACAGGTGGCCCTGCACGGTGTCGCAGCCGCGCGCACGCAGCGCCGCCAGCGTGGCCTCGTCCTCGACGCCCTCGGCGACCACGGTCAAGCCGAACCGGTGCGCGAGATCGATGATGAGCGTGGCGATGTCGGCGCACGCCGGGTCATCCAGCAGTCCGGCGACGAACGACTTGTCGATCTTCAGCTCGTCCGCGGGGATGTCCTTGAAGTACGCCAGGCACGAGTAGCCGGTGCCAAAGTCGTCGATCGAAACCTTGACCCCCTGCTCGCGGACCTGCGACAGGATGCGGAAGCTGCGGGCCGGGTCGGCGATCAGCGAACGCTCGGTGATCTCCAGGATCAGTCGCGTGTCGGGACGGCCCCACAGCCGCAGCGCGTTCTCGACCAGTTCGGGCAGGTCCTCGCGCGCGACCATGTCGGCCGGCACGTTGACCGCCACCGACAGCGGTGCCGCGCCCGGCGGCCAGTCCGCGGCCTGGCGCAACGCACTGTTCAGCGCCCACACCGTGATCGGACGGATCTGCCCGGTCTGCTCCGCGATGGGGATGAACCGGTCGGGCGGAACCAGGCCGCGCGACCGGTGCTGCCAGCGCATCAGCGCCTCGGCGCCGATCGGACGCAGCGTGTCCGCCGCCAGCTTGGGCTGGTAGCGCAGGAACATCTCGCCGCGCTCGATGGCGCCCTGCATCTCGATCTCCAGGTCCCACCATTCCGAAAGTCCGCCGGCCTGGGCGCCATCGTCCGCCGGAAACCGCCAGGGCTGGCCGGCTTCACGGGCGAGGGCCAGCGCCTTCTCCGCCTGGCGCAGCAGGAAATCGGCGTGGCTGGCATGGCTGGGGCAGATCGCGACGCCGGCGCTGCAATGCAGGCGCACCGCATGACCACCGGAGGAGAAGGCCTGCTCCAGCCGGCGGAACAGCTTCTGCACCGCAAGCTCCGCATGTCCCTTGTTCATCAGGCGCGTCAGGATCAGCGCGAAGCGGTCGTTGCCCAGGCGCGCCGCATAGTCCTGGGGGCGGATCAATTGGCGCAGTTCATCCGCGACGTGGCGCAATGCGGCGTCGCCGAAGTCGTAACCGTGGGAGGCGTTGATCCGCGCGAAACCGTCGATGTCGAGCACCACCACGGCCAGCAGGGTCTGGCGTTCGACCGCCATCAGCACGTGGCGCCTGAGCAGGGCGAGGAAGCTGCGGCGGTTGTGCAGGCCGGTGAGTTCGTCGTCCACTGTCGCCACCTCAACCCAGGAACAACTCGTTGCCATCGATGCCGTAGGCGCCGATCGGCAGGCCACGCTTGACGGTCAGTCCGGGCTCGTGCGCATCGGGTTCGGCGGTGCCCAGGTTGACGATGCGGAACTCGGGCAGCGGTTGCTTGTTCGCATCCAGCAGCAGCATTACCCGCGGACGCAGGCGCTTGAGGCTGTGCACTTCGATCACTACACCGACCTCGCCGCTGGTCAACTCCACCAGTGAGCCGGTGGGGTAGATGCCGCAGGCCTGGATGAACTGCTCGACGATTTCCGCCTGGAACTGGCGGTCGCGCTGTTCGTACAGCTCGGCCACCGCCTGGTGCGGTGACAGGCTGGCGGCATAGGGGCGCATGGAGGTCATCGCGTCGTAGCTGTCGACCACGCCCATGATCCGCCCGAAGATCGGGATCTGGACGCCGCGCAGGCCATGCGGATAACCGCTGCCATCGTGGCGTTCGTGGTGGGTGGCCACGATCTCGATCACGCGCGGCGATGCCCCCGGCGTGCTGGCCACGATGTCCAGGCTGTGCTGGACGTGGTGGCGCACCAGGATCGCCTCCTCGGCGTTGAGCGCGGTCTGCTTGGCCAGCAATTCCGGGGGCAGGCAGGCCTTGCCGACGTCGCACAGCAGGCCGCCCAGGGCCAGGTCTTCCAGCTCTTCGCGGATCAGGCCCAGGTGGCGACCGAAGCTGGCCGCCCAGATCGAGCTGCCCATCGCGCGATGGTAGGTGTAGTCGTCGTGCCGCTTGAGTTCCTTGAGCCAGGCAAGCGCGGCGGGATTGCGCAGGATGGATTCAATCATCGCCCGGACCCCGGCGCGCAGCTTGTCGAGGTCGAACCGGCGACCCTTGCGCAGGTCGGCCATGACTTCGGCCATGCGTGACTTGAGCGCGACGTGCGCCGACTCGGCGCGTGGCAACTCTTCTTCCACGTCCGCTTCGAGCTGCCAATCGTGGCGGTACAAGCGCTTCAATTCGGGCGACTCGCGCACTTCGCGATGCACGGGCACGCTGGGCAATGGCGCGAGGTGGCGCAGCTCGGGTTTGGCGCCGGCCTGGGTGTCGATCCACACATGCGCGCAGATGCGCATCAGCGCCAGCACCTGATCGTCGTTGTCCAGGCGCATGCCCTGCAGTGGAAAGCTGGTTTCCAGCCAGGGCCGGTCCAGGCGGGAGACGAACATGCCGCAGGTCAGCCCGCGCACGCTGATCCTGACTTCCCTATCGCCGATGTCCATGCGTCCCTGCCCCCGTGGCCGCCAACCATTGAGCATAGCCCCAAGCGCCGAGGGCGGCTACCGCGGTGCGATGCGGGCTGGCGTGTGCGACGTCCCGATGCGATTGCGCGACAATGGAAACCGTCGCGACACCTGCACAACCGCCCTCCGCATGTCCTACGAACGATTCGAATCGCCTGTCACGCGTGACATCCCGCCATGGCGCCACAAGTTGACGCTGTACTGGCAACTGGTGCGCGGCGACCGGCCCATCGGCTGGCTGCTGCTGCTGTGGCCCACGTGGTGGGCGCTGTGGCTGGCCGCCGACGGCGTGCCGCCGCTGTGGACGCTGTTCGTATTCAGCGCCGGCGTGTGGCTGACGCGCTCGGCCGGCTGCGTGATCAACGACTACGCCGACCGCTGGCTGGATCCGCACGTGGAGCGCACCAAGGGCCGGCCGCTGGCCACCGGCGCGGTGGGC
Organism: Aerolutibacter ruishenii; assembly: GCF_007830115.1. Lineage (GTDB taxonomy): Bacteria > Pseudomonadota > Gammaproteobacteria > Xanthomonadales > Xanthomonadaceae > Aerolutibacter > Aerolutibacter ruishenii. The sequence goes on from NZ_VLKP01000002.1 coordinate 320,377, forward strand.
GGACGCGAGGCGCTGGCGGTGTTCGCGGTGCTGATGCTGGTGGCGTTCGCACTGGTGCTGACCATGAACCGGCTGACGGTGTGGCTGAGCGTCGTTGGCATGTTCCTCGCGGCCACGTATCCCTACCTCAAGCGCCATACCTACCTGCCGCAGGTATATCTGGGCCTGGCCTTCGGCTGGGCCATTCCGATGGCGTTCGCCGCGGTGCAGGGCACGGTGCCGCCGGTCGCGTGGTTGCTGTACGTGGGCAACATCCTGTGGACCACCGCCTACGACACCTGGTACGCCATGGTCGACCGCGAGGACGACCTGAAGGTGGGCAGCAAATCCACCGCGATCCTGTTTGGCGAGATGGACCTGGTGGCGCAGGGTGTGCTGTATGCGCTGGCGTTCGCCGCGTTCGCGCTGGTCGGGCAGCGTGCCGGGCTGGGGCTGTACTGGTGGCTGGGGCTGGCGGTTGCGGCGTTGCTGGTGGTCCATGAGTTCGTCATCGCGCGCAGCCGCACACCCGAGGCCTGTTTCAGGGCGTTCCTGCACAACCACTGGGTGGGCGCGGCGATCTTCGCCGGCCTGGCGCTGGATCGCGCGTTGCACTGACCCCTACAGCGCACGCGCGACCACCCAGGCATCCACCCGCCGCACGCCCGCCTCGCGCAGCGCCCAGGCTGCGGCATGCAGCGTGGCCCCGGTGGTCATCACGTCGTCCACCAGCACCACGTGTGCAGGCAGCGGACCGGTATCGCGCACGGCGAAGGCGTCGCACAGGTTGGCTTGGCGGGCGTCGGCGTCCAGTTTCGACTGTGGTCGGGTGTGGCGGATGCGTTGCAGCAGGCGGTCGCGCAGCGGTACCCCCATCTGCTGGGCCAACGGGGCGGCGATCTCGCGCGCCTGGTTGTAGCCGCGCTCGCGCAGACGCTTGCCGTGCAGCGGCACCGGGACCAGCGCGTCGGGTAGAGGCAGCTCGGCGAAGCGTTCAGCCATGAGCCGGGCGCACAGGCGGCCGGTGGCCAGGTCGCCGTGGAATTTCAACCGCGGCAGCAGCCGGTCGACCGGAGCGGCGTAGGTGAAGGCGGCATGGGTGTGGCGAATGGGCGGTGGCTCGTGCTCGCACAGGGTGCAGGTTGCGGCTTCCCCTGGCAGGGCGGCAGGCAGCGGCAGGCCGCACCGGACGCATGCCGGGCCGCTCCAGGGCAGTTGCCGGTCGCAGCGGCCACACAGGTCGCGGCCATCTTCGCCCGGGTCGCCGCACACCAGGCAGCGTGCCGGCCATAGTGCGGTCGCCAATGTGCCGGCACCGGCCCGCAGCAGGCGAAAGAGCGGGTGGTCCGCATGGCCATGGGCAGCCACGCCAACGGTCCGCGTGATCCGGGACCCGGCCCCGCTCAGTCCGTCGGGTTCGCCCACGATCGCGGCTGTGTCGTCACGGTTGTCAACTTTAAAGATGGAGTTTTGGTTGACAGGGTCGGCCATGCTTTCCAGACTGCCCGCCTTCCCCGTTGCCGTCTGTCAGGCGCTGCCCATGCAAGTTGTCAGTGAGAACCCCACCGTGCTGTCGGCACCGCTCCGCCACGACTGGTCCCGCGCCGAGGTCCGGGCCCTGCTGGACCTGCCCTTCACCGAACTGCTGCACCGTGCCGCCAGTGTGCATCGCCTCCACTTCGACCCGGCCGAGGTGCAGGTCAGCACGCTGCTGTCGGTGAAGACCGGCGGTTGCCCGGAAGACTGCGCCTATTGCCCGCAGGCCCAGCGCTACCACACCGGCGTGGACGCGACCAAGCTGATGAGCACCGAGGTGGTGCTGGAGAAGGCCAAGGCCGCCAAGGCCGCCGGCGCCAGCCGTTTCTGCATGGGCGCGGCGTGGCGCTCGCCGGCCGACCGCGACATCCCCAAGGTCGCGGCCATGATCCAGGGGGTCAAGGCGCTCGGACTGGAAACCTGCGCCACCCTGGGCATGCTCAGCGGCACCCAGGCCCAGGCGCTGCGCGAGGCGGGGCTGGACTACTACAACCACAACCTCGACACCGCGCCGGAGTTCTACAACCAGATCATCCACACCCGCGAGTTCCAGGACAGGCTGGACACGCTGGCGCACGTGCGCGACGCCGGCATGAAGACCTGCTGCGGCGGCATCGTCGGCATGGGCGAGAGCCGCGAACAGCGCGCCGGCCTGTTGCAAACCCTGGCCAACCTGCCCGCGCACCCGGACTCAGTGCCGATCAATCGGCTGGTGCAGGTGGAAGGCACGCCGCTGGCCGGGACCACCGAACTGGACCCCTTCGAATTTGTGCGTACTATCGCAACAGCCCGCTTGTTGATGCCGCAGTCTATGGTGCGGTTGTCGGCCGGGCGCGAGGCCATGAGCGATGAATTGCAGGCGCTCTGTTTCCTCGCCGGCGCCAACTCGATCTTCTATGGGGAGAAGCTCTTGACCACCGGCAACCCGGACACCGAACGGGACCTGGCCCTGTTCGCCCGCCTTGGCCTGCGCCCGATGCAGGTCGCGGTGGAGGCGAAGGCCGGCACCGTGCACGCCGACATCATCGAAGGATCGAACCAGTACGGCGCGGATGCCGGCGGCTGCGGCGGCAATTGCACCTGCGCGGCCTGAGCCATGGCCCGCGCAGTCTGGCGTGACCGCATCCAGGCCGTCCGCGCGCAGCGCGCGGCCCAGCACCGGGTGCGCGAACGCCGCACCGTGACCCACCGCGACGGCGCCCGCTGCGAGGTGGACGGCCGCTGGTTGACCGGCTTCTGCGGCAACGACTACCTGGGCCTGTCGCAGCACTTCAAGGTAACCGGCACGCTCGGCGACGTCGCCGCGCGCGAAGGCGCCGGCGGCGTGGCTTCGCACCTGGTCTGCGGCCACCACGCCGCGCACGAGGCGCTGGAGCGCGAACTGGCCGACTGGCTGGGTGCGCCGCGCGCGCTGCTGTTCGGCAGCGGCTACCTGGCCAACCTGGCCGTGGTGCAGGCGCTGCTCGGCGACGAGGACGTGTGCGTGCAGGACCGGCTCAACCACGCCAGCCTGATCGACGCCGCGCGCCTGGCCGGTTGCCGCCTGCGCCGCTACCCGCACGCCGATGCCGAGGGTGCGATCCGCCAGCTGCGCAGCGTGCCCGACGGCATGGCGATGCTCGCCACCGACGGCGTGTTCAGCATGGACGGCGACATCGCGCCGCTGCGCGAGCTGGCGCTGGCCGCGCGTGTGCAGAAGGCGCTGATGTACGTCGATGACGCGCATGGTGTGGGCGTGGTCGGCCCCGAGGGTCGCGGTTCGGTTGCCGCCGCGCGCCTGGGCGTGGAACAGGTGCCGCTGCAGCTGGTCACGCTGGGCAAGGCGCTGGGCGGCCATGGCGCGGCGGTGGTCGGCGATGCCGACCTGATCGAGCACCTGGCCGGCACCGCGCGCCCGTACATCTACACCACCGCGCTGCCGCCGGCGCAGGCCGCGGCGACGCAGGCGGCGGTCAAGCTGGCGCGCAGCGAGCACTGGCGCCGCGAACGGCTGCGCGAACTGGTCCTGCGCCTGCGCGAACGCAGCAAAGCCCACGGCTTTACCCTGCTGCCATCGGACACGCCGATCCAACCGCTGGTCTGCGGCGACGAACGCGTCGCACTGGCCATGGCGCACGCACTCGAAGCGCAGGGCTTCTGGGTCGCGGCGATCCGTCCGCCCACCGTGCCCGACGGCAGTGCGCGGCTGCGCATCACCCTGTCGGCGCTGCACACCGTGGCCGATGTGGATGCGCTGGTCGAAGCGCTGGCGTGGGCACGCGATGCGATCGAGCATGGGTACGAGGCGGTGGCGTGATCGCCCGCCTCTTCCTGCCCGGATGTTGAGATGACGCTGCATATCGAATCCCACGGCCAAGGGCCGTCGCTGGCATTGGTCCACGGCTGGGCCATGCACGGTGGCTTGTTCATGCCGTTGGTCGAGCGGCTGGCTGACCGCTACACGCTGCACCTGGTCGACCTGCCCGGGCATGGTCATTCGCGCGATTCGACCCTGCCGCTGTCGCCCGAGGCATTGTCGGACGAACTGGTCGCGCGCGTGCCCGATGCGGTGTGGCTGGGCTGGTCGCTGGGCGGACAGTTCGCGCTGCGCGTCGCGCTCGACCATCCCGAGGCGGTGCGCGGCGTGGTGATGGTCGCCTCCTCGCCGCGTTTCGTCAGCGGCGAGGATTGGCCACATGGCGTGGGTCCCGACCTGTTCCGCGATTTTGGCGCTGCGCTGCGCCGTGACTTCCGGGGCACGCTGGAGGGGTTCCTCGCGCTGGAGTCGCTGGGGTCGGCCACCGCGCAGGAGGACCTGCGCAATCTCAAGGGCCACGCCTTCGAGCGCGGCGAGCCGGCCGAGCGCGTGCTGCAGGAAGGGCTGCTGCTGCTCGACCGTGTCGACCTGCGCGAGGAACTGACCCGGCTGAAGGCGCCCAGCCTGTGGATCTCCGGGCGCCGCGACCGGCTGGTACCGGCCGGGGCCATGCCCGCCGCGGCGAAGCTGGCACATGCGGCGCGCAGCGTGGTCATCGCCAACGCCGGCCACGCGCCGTTCCTCAGCGCCACCGCCCAGGTGGCCGACGCGATCGACCAATTCGTGCAGGCGCTGCCTCCGGTTCCGGGCGACAATAAGCGCCTGGCTGGCTAGGCGCCGGCCTCCCACTCATCGCAGGGGAGGCGCGATTGCGGGCCACGCGCCGGCCCAACGGTCGCGCGACACGGAGCGCGTCGGCCCGCGCCGCGGCAGCCCCACTGCAGGACATCCATGACCGAACTGTTCGACCATCGCCAGGTGCGCCGCAGCTTCTCGCGCGCCGCGCAGCACTACGACTCAGCCGCCGCGTTGCAACGCGAGGTGGGCGCGCGCCTGGCCGAGTCGCTGGACTATTTCGAGGACAGCGCGCGCAATGCCCCGCCGCCGCAGGTCATCGTCGACCTGGGCTGCGGGCCGGGGCATGCCGCCGCGGCGATGCAGAAACGCTGGCCGAAGGCGCAGGTGATCGCGCTTGACCTGGCGATGGGCATGCTGCGGCAAACCCGTGCCAATACCGGTGGCCGCCTGCCCGCGTTCCTCGACTTCGCCCGCCGCCCGGCACCGGTGTGTGGCGACGCCGCGCGCCTGCCACTGCGCGACGCCAGCGTCGACATCCTGCATTCCAACCTGTGCCTGCAGTGGGTGGACGACCTGGAGGCGGTATTCGCCGGCTTCCGCCGCGTGCTCAAGCCCGGCGGCATGCTGCTGGTGTCCACCTTCGGCCCGGACACGCTGTTCGAGCTGCGTGGCGCCTTCTCGGAAGCCGATGCGGCGCCGCACGTCAGCCTGTTCCCGTCGATCGCGCAGTTTGGCGATGCGCTGATTGCCGCCGGTTTCAAGGACCCGGTGCTTGATCGCGACGAGTTCACCGCGCGCCACGACGACATGGCGCTGCTGATGCGCGAGTTGCGCACGCTGGGCGCGACCAACGCGATGCAGGACCGGCGGCGTGCGCTGACCGGCCGTGCCCGTTTCGCCCGCGCGGCGCAGGCCTACGAGCAGCTGCGCGGCGACGACGGCAAGCTGCCGGCCACCTGGGAGGTGATCTACGCCCACGCGTGGGGGCCGCCGCCGGGTGCGCCGATTCGCGTCGGGGGCGTGGACGAGGTGCAGGTGCCGGTATCGGCGATCAAGGTGAGGAAGCGTTCGTGAGGCCACGCCGCGGCGCACGGGGCGCAGGCTTCGTCCATCGCGCTGCGTCGGCTACGGGTGACGCCATCCTGGGTGCGATGGGGTGGGTCCCGTGAGTGCCGTATCCCACAAGGCCAGTCGGGTCGCGCTGTCGGCGGTGGCCATCGCGCTGCTGTCGGCACTGTTCTTCACCTGCACCTACGTGCTCAACCGCGCCGCCGCCACCGGCGGCGGCCACTGGGCATGGACGGCCAGCCTGCGCTACCTGATCACCCTGCCGCTGTTGCTGCTGGTGATGCCGTGGCAGGGCGGCATCGGTCCGGTGTGGCGGGCGATCCGCGCACACCCGTGGCCGTGGCTGGGCTGGAGCGCGGTGGGCTTCGTCGGGTTCTATGTACTGCTCAGCTATGCCGCGGCCAGTGGGCCGTCGTGGCTGGTGGCCGGCACGTTCCAGTTGACCGTGATCGCCGGGATGCTGTGCGCGCCGTTCCTGTACCGCGATGCGCGGGCGAAGGTGCCGCTGCCGGCGCTGGCGGTCGGGTCGCTGATCGTGGTCGGCGTGCTGATGATGCAGCTTGGCCACGGCGGTGGTCTCGACCGTAACGGCTGGATCGCGCTGCTGTGCGTGGCGGTGTCGGCCTTCGCCTACCCGCTGGGCAACCGCGGCCTGCTGCTGCACCTGGAGCGCGTGGGCGTCGAGCTCAACGCCACCCAGCGCGTGTTCGGGATGACGTTGGCCAGCCAGCCGTTGTGGCTGCTGGTGGCGGCGTTCGCGTGGCAGCAGGCGGGCACGCCGTCGAGCGGACAGGTGTGGCTGGCGGCGGGCGTGGCGCTGGGCGCGGGGATCATCGCCACGGTGCTGTTCTTCCAGGCCACCGGCATGGTGCGCAACGATCCGACCGCGCTGGCCGCCGCCGAGGCGATGCAGGCCGCGGAGCTGCTGTTCGCCACGCTGATCGGCGTGCTGTGGCTGGGCGAGGCGTGGCCGCAGGGGCGTGCGTTGTGGGGCGCGGTGGTGGTGATCGTCGGTATCGTGGCTTTCAGCGTGGTCGCGGCGCGGGCCGTGGCCGGCAACCGTCGGCAGACCGAGGCGCTGCGCGGCGACCACGGTGCGTGAGTGCCCCGCGGCGTCTTGTCGCAGGGCCCGCGGGCTGGCCGCACACGATCAGTGCGGAGCCGGCTCCACGCGGAAGATGATGCGTCCGCGGTACGGCGTGCCCAGCGCGGTGGCGCGGTAGCCCAGCGCCTCGATGCGCGGGCGGAGCTCGCCCCAACGTTCCTGCTTGCATATCCACACCACGTTCGGCTCGCGCTCGTCCAGCTCCTCCGCGAGGTCGCTGTCGTTGACCGGACCGAAGCGGGCCTGTGGTTGCGGGTCGAGTGCGATCTTCTCGACCTCCGCGCCCAGGTGCAGGTGCAGCCCGTAGCGGGCCATGTCCTCGAGGAAGACCACTTCCTGCACCGGTGCATCGGTGCGCGCACGGATCGCGTCGGCCCATTCGGCAGCGTTCTTGTGCGTCGGCCACAGCGCCGCGCCCAGCTTCAGCGCCAGCAGCACGCCGGCCCACGCCGCCAGCCACGGCCAGCGCGGCAGCCCGCGGCCTTCCGATTGGCGTTGCGCGGCGATGGCCAACGCGATGGGCGCGAACAGCGGCAACAGGTACAGCGGCAGGCGTGACTGCGAGAAACAGAACACCAGCAGCGGCAACAGGAACCACAGCGCCACCAGCAGGGCGGAGGCATCGGCGCCGCGCGCGGCCCGGTCGCCATGCCAGCGGCGCACCCGCGCCGGCAGCGCACGCAGCCAGCGCCACAGTGACGCGGTCCATGGCAGCGTGCCGATGAGCAGGGTCGGCACGTACACCTGCAGCCAGCCGAACCACCCGCCATGGCGGCCGAAGCTGTTGGTCGTCACCCGGTTCACCACTTCATCACCGATGAAGTATTCGAACAGGCCCGGGTTGTCGAGGATCACCGCCACGTACCACGGCAACGCCAGCAGCACGAACAGCGCCAGCCCCCACCAGTGCAGGGTGCGGCGCCGCTGCGCGGGCGGCAGCAGCAGGTTGAAGGCGAACACCACCAGCAGCGGCAGCAGCGCCGGCGGCCCCTTGGTCATGAACGCCAGCGCGAAGGCCATCCACATCAGGGCGATCCAGCCGAGCGTGCCAGCATCGCGCTCCTTTCCGCCGCCCCACAGCGCCTCGACGAAGGCGTACAGCGCCAGCGTCTCGAACGCGGCCAGCAGGTAATCGGTGGTGATCAGCTGCGACGCGCCCAGCGGCAGCAGCATCGTCGCGTACACCACTGCGGCCTGGTGCTCGGTGCCGGGCTGGAGGCGCCGCGCCAGGCGCCACACCAGCCAGGTCGACAGCAGGTAGGCGAACGCGGCCGGCAACCGTGCGGCCCACGGGTTGTACCCCAACACCGCCACGCTGGAGGCGATGGCCCAGTAGGTCAGCGGCGGCTTGGTCCAGTGCCCGACTTCGTGGTGGCGGCGCGGGTTGAGCCAGTCGCCGCTGTCGAGCATGTTGAGCGCGACGTTGGTGTAGCGGCCCTCATCCGGGTCCCAGATGCCGCGGGTGCCGAGGAACCCGAAGGCCAGTACCAGCGCCAGCACACAGACCCAGAACCCGCGTGTACGCAACGCTGTTGGCATGGCAGGCCCGCCGGATGGACTGCGCGGACTCTAACCCAAGGCACGCTGCGGCAATTTGACCGCCGCGCCACGGCTGGCTCAGAGCATGCGGCGCAAGGTGTCGTCGCGGCGCACCAGGTGGTGGTACAGCGCGGCCAGCACGTGCAGGCCAATGACCCAGTAGAACGCTTCGCCGATGGTGCCGTGCAGATCCTCCAGCCGGTGCGCCAGGTCCTTGTCGGGAGCCAGCAGCGCCGGCAGCGCGACCTGGGTGAAGGGCACGTACAGGGTCTTGTCGTCGGCCCAGGCCGTGGCCAGGCCCAGCAGCGGCATCACCAGGATGAAGGCGTACAGCGCCAGGTGCAGCAGCTTGGACGGCACCGCCTGCCACGCCGGGAGCGCCGGGGTGATCGGCGGCACGGTGCCGCGCATGCGCAGCGCCACGCGCCAAACCGCCAATGCGAGGACGGTCAGGCCGGTCCAGAAGTGCGCCTGCGCCATCGCCGCACGTTCGGGTGTACCGCGCGCGAACAGCCCGCGCTGCTCGATGAAGAGGTAGGCGGCCAGCACCAGCAGCGCCACCAGCCAGTGCAGGTGGCGCAGGCCAGCGGTGTATCGGGGGCGGGACAGGGCGTTCATGGTGGGCTCCAGTGTTGGCGCCAGGGCTGGCTTGCAGGGCAGCCCGGGACGGCCGAATCGGGTTGGGGACGCAGGTGCGTGCAGCGGGGTTCGCGATGGACCCGAAAACGCCCCACCGCGTCGCGCGTTGACTCAGCGGACCTGTGCGATCCAATCCTCGAGGTTGTAGTAGTTGGTCACGCGGTGGATGCGGCCGTCGCGCACCTCGAAGAAGGCACCGCCGGGCAGCACGTAGGCCTGCCCGTGCGCTTCGGGCAGGCCCGGGTCGCTGGCCAGGTAGGTGCCGTGCACCACGTACTCGGCGGCCGCGCGGGTGCCATCGGGCGAGGTCATCACCACGATGTCGCGCAGCTGCTCGCGGTAGCTGGCGTCCATCCGCGCCAGGAACCGGGCGAAGGCGGGCCTGCCGGTTTCACGCGCGCCCTGGTTGAGGTCGTGCACGATGCCTTCGTCCAGCAGCGCCAGCATGCCTTCCCAGTCGCCGCGGTTGAACGCCGCGTAGTAGTCCAGCACCACCTCGGTGGCGCGGTCGTTGCTGCGGGTTCCGTCGATCTTCATGCGGCGTCCTCGGCACGGGCGAACAGGGCGGGCAGGGCGTCGAGGTCGACGTTGCCGCCCGACAGGATGATACCCACGCGTTGCCTCGCGAAAACCTCCGGGTGCGCCAGCACGATGGCCAGCGCCACCGCCGACGACGGTTCCACCAGCAGCTTGGTGCGCTGCCACAGCAGGCGCATCGCGGCCACGGTCCGTGCATCGGTCGCAGTCAATACCTGCACGCCGTGGCGCTGCAGCAGTGCGAAGTTGGGCGCGCCCAGCGTGCCTCGCAGGCCGTCGCACACGGTGTCGGGGGTGAAATCGGTGACGCGCTCACCGCGTTGCAGCGAGGCGAAAGTCTCGGCCGCTCCCGCGGGTTCGGCGCCGATCACCCGACATCCCGGTGCGCGTGCCGCGGCGGCGATGGCGGTGCCGCCGATCAGTCCACCGCCACCGACCGGTGCCACCAGCGTGTCCAGGTCCGGCACCGTGGCCAGCAGTTCCAGCGCGGCGGTGCCCTGCCCGGCGATCACCCGCGGATCGGTGTACGGGTGGACCAGGCTGGCGCCGGTCGTGGCCTGCACTTCGGCGCAACGCGTCTCGCGCGCCTGGATGGTCGGCGCACATGGATGCAGGGTGGCACCGTAGGCGCGGATGGCGGCGAGCTTGGCCGCCACCGCACCCTCCGGCACGACCACGTGGCAGGCGATGCCGCGCGTGCGTGCGGCCAGCGCCAACGCCGCACCGTGGTTGCCGGAGGAGTGGGTCACCACGCCGGCACGCGCGGTGGCGTCGTCCAGGGCCCACACGGCGTTGCAGGCGCCGCGGAACTTGAACGCACCGCCACGCTGCAACGGCTCGGCCTTGAAATGCAGTTCGCAGCCGGCCAGGGCATCGAGGCTGCGCGAGCACAGCACGGGGGTGGCATGGGCATGCGGGGCGATGCGGGCGGCCGCCTCGAGGACATCCTCGTAGGCAGGCAGGGTTGCGGCGGAATCGGTCATCATCAGAAGCCTAGCGCAGTTGCCGGGCGACACGGGCGGCCCCGTGGCTGAAGCACGGGCAACGGGGCGCGGGCCGCACGCGCCATGGCCCGCCAGGATTAAGCCATAGTTCAATGGGTTGGCCGCAGATTGCGGACATGACCCCGGGGGTTCCGACCATGTTGCGCAAACTGCTACTGCCTGCCGCCGCCATGTTCCTCGTCGCCGGCTGCGTCACCACCGACTACGGTTACCGCGGTGGCCAGGGCGACTACTACTACGGCTCGCCAGCGACTGAGTACCGGCATCAGGGGGGCTACTACCCCTATGGTCCGTATCCGTATGGTTACTACGGTCGTTACCCGTACGGTTCGTACGGCTATCCGTACTACGGCTACCCCTACGGTGGCTATTACCGGTATCCGTACTACTACCGTCCCGGTTACCCGTCCCACCCGCGCCCGCCGCAGCATCGTGAGCCCCGCCAGGACCGTCCGGCGCCGTGGCGCGACTACGACGAGATGATTCGGCGCCGCCAGGGCCAGCCGTCGACGCGTGTCGGCGACGCCCCGGCACCGGCGACCGTTGCGCCACGGTCGCGCCCGCCAGTGCAGCGCGACTCGGGTTCGCGCATGCAGAAGATGATCCGCCAGGCCCAGCAGCGCGACGGCGAGGGGCGTCGGCGGGATGAGCCGTGACAGGCGCACCGACCCGGGTGGCCGGGTATTGACAGATTGCGTCGCAATGCGACGTAATCGGCATGCACGAGCCTAGGTCGGTACCCGCCGAGGAACCACGGACCCCCCTGTTCCGCCCTCGACGGGTGCCGGCGCCCGGGCTGGCACCGCCACCAATGGCGGTCACCTCCGGCGGATCTGCCGATAGCCGTGTTTCCCGCTTGATTGCGTCATGCAGCAGCACTATCGTGCGGCCTCGTGGCTGCCGGCCAGCGGCAGGCACCAAAAGAAAGGGGGCCGATGTCCCCCGACATGCGGCCCCCTGGGCTTCCCCTGCAAGTACGTGGCGGGCCCCTGTTCCAATGCCTGCCGGCGCGTAGCGCCTGTCCTGCCGGGTGCACGGAGGTATACGCAGGAAGCGTGCCAACTTCTTGCGGGTGCCCCCGACCATCCCCTCCAAGCGTCCCGCCCGGTGCCATGATCGCGACGCAAGCTGCTGATCGGCGTAGACTTTCTCTGATGAGCAACTTCTTCCAGTACGACGTGATCGTGGTCGGTGGCGGCCACGCCGGCACCGAGGCCGCGCTGGCTTCGGCGCGGGCCGGTGCGCGGACCCTGCTGCTGACCCACAACGTCGAGACCGTGGGCGCGATGAGCTGCAACCCGGCCATTGGCGGCATCGGCAAGGGCCACCTGGTCAAGGAAATCGACGCGCTGGGCGGGATCATGGCGCGCGCCGCCGACGCCGCCGGCATCCAGTGGCGCCGGCTCAACGCCAGCAAGGGCCCGGCGGTACGCGCCACCCGCTGCCAGGCCGACCGTGCGCTGTACCGCCGCTTCATCCGCCGCGCGGTGGAGGCGCAGGCCAACCTGACCGTGTTCCAGGCCGCGGTGGACGACATCCTGTTCGCGGGCGCCACGTCGGGCGGCGACACGCGCGCCGACGCCGGCCGCGGCCACGTGCGCGGCGTGCTCACCCAGGCCGGGTTGGCCTTCCACGCACCGGCGGTGGTGCTGACCGCGGGCACGTTCCTCGCCGGCAAGGTGCACATCGGCCCGACCACCTATGCTGCCGGCCGCGCCGGCGACCCGCCGTCGGTGGCGCTGGCGGCCAAGCTGCGCGAAGGCCCGTTCGTGGTCGACCGGCTCAAGACCGGCACCCCGCCGCGCATCGACGGCCGCAGCCTCGACTACAGCGTGATGGAGGAGCAGCCCGGCGACGACCCGCGCCCGGTGATGTCCTTCCTCGGCAGCCGCGACGACCACCCGCGGCAGGTGTCGTGCTGGATCACCCACACCAGCGAGCGCACCCACGAGATCATCCGCGGCGCGCTGGACCGCAGCCCGCTGTACACCGGCCAGATCGAAGGCATCGGCCCGCGCTACTGCCCCTCGATCGAGGACAAGGTGGTCCGCTTCGCCGAGAAGGACAGCCACCAGATCTTCGTCGAGCCCGAGGGCCTCGATGTCACGGAGATCTACCCCAACGGCATCTCCACCTCGCTGCCATTCGATGTGCAGCTGGCGCTGGTGCGCAGCATCCGCGGTTTCGAAAACGCGCACATCACCCGTGCCGGCTACGCCATCGAGTACGACTTCTTCGACCCGCGCGGTTTGAAGAGCACGCTGGAGACGAAAGCGGTGGAAGGCCTGTTCTTCGCAGGCCAGATCAACGGCACCACCGGCTACGAGGAAGCGGCCGCGCAGGGCCTGCTGGCCGGCGTGAATGCCGCGCGCTTCGTGCGCGGCAACGATGGCTGGAGCCCGCGCCGCGACGAAGCGTACCTCGGTGTGCTGGTCGACGATCTGATCACCCATGGCACCAGCGAGCCGTACCGCATGTTCACCAGCCGCGCCGAGTACCGGCTGCAGCTGCGCGAGGACAACGCCGACCTGCGGTTGACCCCGGTGGGTCGCGAGCTGGGCCTGGTCAATGACACGCGCTTTGCCGCGTTCGAGGCCAAGCGTGAGGCGATTGAGCGCGAGAACCGCCGTCTCGGTGCGGTGTGGGCGGCGCCCAACAACGCACTCGGCCGCGAGGTTGGTGACGTGCTGGGCGTGGACGTCAGTCGTGAGACCAGCGCCCGCGACCTGCTCAAGCGCCCGGAACTGGACTACGCGAAATTGATGACGGTGCCATCGCTGGGTCCTGCGGTGGACGACGCGGCGGTGGCCGAACAGGTGGAGATCGGCATCAAGTACGCCGGTTACCTCGACCGCCAGCGCGAGGAGATCGAGCGCCAGCGTCGCCACGAGGACACCGCGATTCCGCCGGACTTCGACTACGCCGCCGTGCGCGGCCTGTCGGCCGAGGTGCAGCAGAAGCTGCAGCGGGTGCAGCCGCAGACCATCGGCCAGGCGCAGCGCATACCCGGCATGACCCCGGTGGCGATCTCGCTGCTGCTGGTGCACCTGACGCGGCAGCGGCGCAGTCGGGTGGCGTGAGCCGCGGGGGCGTCGAGTCCGGGGTCCGCGGGGCAAACCCAAGGCACGGGCAAGCGGAATACCCCGGGCAGGCCCAAGGGGGCATGACGCCGTCGCCCGGTGCGGCTACGCTCGGAACATGCGATCCCATCTGACCCTGCTGGCCGCCGCCTTGGCGGTGTCCGCCTGCCAGCCCACCACCGACCGCACTGCCAACACCGCAAGCGCCACCGCATCCGGCGTGGACACTGCCGCCGTGCCGCGCGACCCCGCGCCCGTGGTGCAGGCCGATTGGCCGTTGCCGGCCACGGGCCAGGCGGCGCAGCCCGATCTGGTGGCCGCACCGGATGGCACGCTGGTGCTGACCTGGATCGAAAAGGCCGACAAGATCCATACGCTGCGGCTGGCGACCCGTGCGCCCGGCGCGACGGACTGGTCTGCGCCCCAGACCGCGGCCAGCGGCCACGACTGGTTCGTCAACTGGGCCGACACCCCGCACGTGGCCATGACCGGCGACGGCGCGCTGTGGACGCACTGGCTGCAGAAGTCCGCGGCCGCCACGTACGCGTATGACGTGGCGCTGGTGCGCTCGGGTGACGGCGGTCGTACCTGGTCGAAGCCGGTGCTGGTCAATGCCGATGGCACGCCCACCGAGCACGGTTTCGTCTCGTTGTGGCCGGCAGGTGGGGACCGGGTGGGCGTGGCGTGGCTGGATGGCCGCCACACCGCGGAGGGCGCCGGCACGACATCCACGCCGCGCGACGGCAACGCGCTGCCGGCGCCATCCACGCCGATGATGACCCTGCGCACCGCGCACTTCGATGCCGCCCTGCAGCGCCATGACGAACAGCCGCTGGACCTGTCCACCTGCGATTGCTGCCAGACCGACGCGGTGGTCACCGCCGGCCGCACCATGCTGGCCTACCGCGACCGTACCGAAAGCGAGATCCGCGACATCTTCGTCGCCCGCCACGATGGCCAGCGTTGGCTTACGCCGGTTCGCGTGCACGCCGATGACTGGAGGATGCCCGCCTGTCCGGTCAACGGCCCGTCGCTGGCCGCGCGCGACCGCGACGTGCTGGTCGGCTGGTACACCGCCGCCGGTGACGTGCCCACGCTGAAACTGGCGCGCAGCACCGCCGCCGGCGACGCCTTCGCCGCACCGGTGGTGGTTGACCGCGGCGACGCCGTGCAGGGCCGCGTCGACGTCGCGCTCGACGCGCAGGCGGCGTGGGTGCTGTGGGTGCGCGAGACCGCGCAGGGCCAGTCGCTGCATCTGGCCCGCTACGCGCCCGACCTGTCCCACGAACTGCAGCGGCTGGAGGTGGCCCGCCTGCAGGGCCGCGGTCGCGCCACCGGCTTCCCGCAGCTGGTGCTGGCCGACGGCGGCGCGTACGTGGTGTGGACCGACGTGGTCGACGGCCAGCCGCTGCTCAGGGGCGCACGGTTGGCCCCCCGTGGTTGAGCCGCCAGCCATGCGGCGTGCGCGGTTGTCATTGGGAAACATTCTCTGGGGGGCCAGCGGACCCGCTGGCACACTGCTTTGATGATCCGGATCCTGCTGGTCGACGACCACGCCATTGTGCGCGAGGGCTTCAAGCGCCTGTGCGAGGCTGCGCCCGACCTGCAGGTGGTGGCCGAGGCCGGTAGCGCGGAAGAAGCACTGGCCGCGGTGCGCTTGCACGCCTTGGACGTGGCGCTGGTGGACATCTCGCTGGGAGCGCAGAGCGGCCTGCAGTTGCTGCCCGCGCTGCTGGCGATCGCGCCGACGCTGAAGCCGGTGATCGTCAGCATGCACGAGGATCCGGCGCTGGTGGTGCGGGCGATGGACAATGGCGCGCACGGCTACATCACCAAGGGCGCCGCCGCGCAGGAACTGCTGTCGGCGCTGCGCCGCGTGCACGCCGGCGAACGCGTGCTCAGCAGCGACCTCGCGCCGATGCGTCCCAATGCCGATGCCACCCGCCTGAGCCAGCGCGAGCGCGAGACGCTGCGTGGCCTGCTGTCGCAGCAGGCGCCCAAGGCACTGGCGATCGACCTGGGCATCAGCGTGAAGACCCTGTACCGGCACCGCGCCAACCTGATGGAGAAGCTGGGCGCGCGCAATCCCGCCGACCTGGCACGCATCGCGCAGGAGCGTGGGTTGCTGATCGGATAACACGTCGGCCAGGTCCGCCGGCCCACGGAATGTCCACCGGGGGCAAGAAGGTTGCCTGGAGCAGGATTACTTTTCCGTGCGCCAGTTGACCGAAGCGCGGTTTTCCAGCGTGCTCGATTCGATCTCGATGTCGAAGCCCCTGCGCAGCAGGTACTTCAGCGTCAGCACCTGGCCGGTGCCGAGCAGCGACACGCCGTAGCTGACGTACAGCCGGGGCGACAGATACTTGCCCACGCCGAACACGCGTTCGCCCAGGGCGCGGCTTTCCATCACTCCGGCGTCGTCCAGGCCGATGCGTGCGCCCAGCTGCGAGGCCAGCAGGCTGCCACCGGCGGTGAGCGCGGCGCTGGCGGCGTTGAGCTGGCGGCTCTCGTCGCGGCTGGCGCTGGAAAGCGGCCGACCGAGCGCGAGATATGCCAATGCCTCGGACTGCGAGCTGGCCGGATTGGACCATACCGTGGCCTCCGGTGCGCTGGCGCGGCCGCGGATGTCCACGCCGGCCGTGACGTCGCCGACTTCGCGTTCAGCGCGGATGTTGAGGATCGGGTTGCCAACCGGGCCGCCTGACCACACCAGCTCGCCGCGGGTGATGGCCAGCTTCTGCCCGTAGGCGGTGTAGCGTCCGTCCACGTCGAGCTGGCCGCTGGCGGTCATCTCGCGGCCGGGGCGGGCGCGCACGCGCAGCTTGCCTCCCAGCGTGCCATCCAGGCCGAAGCCGTTGAGCTGCACGTCACCGCCCAGCGACAGGGTCAGGTCCAGGTCCAGCGGCAGGGTGCCGGTGTCCTCGGGGTCGACCGGGTCGAGTACGACCACGTCGTCGGACGCGGACACGCCTTCGTCCAACCGCTCCAGGTCCATGCGCGCCGAGGGTATGGTCACGGTGCCGGTGACCTGCAGCGGCTGCCTGGCGGCGTAGCGCACCACCACGTCGGGGCTGGCGACGGCGCGCAGGTCGCGGGTGTCGGAGACCAGCACGTTGTCGCCGCGCACGTTGAGTACCAGCGGCGTGTCATCGCCCTGCCAGCCCAGGGTGCCGTCGATGTTGAGGGTGCCTTCGCCAGAGCGTACGCGGCCGGTGATGCGCGCGGTGCCATCGGGCTGCGCATCCAGGCGCAGGTCGCCCTCGCGCAGCTGGATGGCGAGCGCGGGCAGTTCGGTGGCGAAGTTGCCCAGTTGCGCGTTGCCGCCCAGCAGCGGTTGGGCGCGCGTGCCGGAGAGCTGGATGCGCCCGACGAGGCGGCCGGTGGGCTCGACGATGTCGGGGGAGAACAGCTCCATCCACGTCAGCTCGTCGGTGTTCACCGCGACCTCGCCGACCAGCGGGGCGTAGCCGTCCCAGCCGGTGGTGATGCGTGCGTCCACCTGGCCATCGTCGTTGAGCGTGGCGTCGAGTTCGGCGGTCAGGCGCTGCGGGTCGAAGGTGGTGCGCAGACTGAGGTCGCCGTAGCGCACCAGTTCCTGCCGCGCGCGCTCGTTGAACTTCAGGCCGCCACCGGCGGATGTCAGCGTGGCGGTGCCGCGCCACGCGTTGCCGACTGGGCGCACCTGTGCATCCAGGGCGACGTCGCCACGCAGCAGCCACGGACGGCGGTCGCTGCGCTCGGGCAGGTACGGCTGCAGCAGGGCCAGCGGCAGGCCGCGGCCTTCGACATCCAGGCCGCGCCGTGGCCAGTCGGCGCTGGCGCACAGGGTGCCGCCGCCACTGGAGGCGAGGCAGGCATGGGTGAGTGCACCGTTGCGCCCATCCCAGCTGAAACGCGCGGGTTGCTGCAGTCGCCACTGCGCCCCCTTGGACGGGTCGAAGGCGAGGCTGGCCAGCGCACCCTGCCAGGTCGCGCCACGCTTGTCGGCGTTGCCGGTCAGTCGCAGCATGCCGAGGTCGCCCGCGGCGCGCGCATCCAGTTGCAAAGCTTCCACCGCGCCGCGCGCGGTCAGGTCCAGCGTGGTGAACGGCACCCCGGCCTGCAGGCCGGTGGCGCGTACGTCCAGCGCACCGTCGCGGCCGCGCCACGGCAACCGGCCGCGTGCGTGCAGGGTGTCGACGCGGTAGTCGCCATGGGCCAGGTTGTGGCCTTCCAGGTCCACGTCCACGTCGGGCGCATTGCGCGGGCCGCGCAGGTGCAGCTGGCCCTGCAGCGTGCCCTGTCCGCTGGGCAGCAGGTCGGCCAGGTGCAGCGGCGCGAACGTTGCGTCCACGTCCAGCGTGCGGCCGAGCGCGCCCTTGGCCTGCACCTGGCTGGCGCCGAGGCGCAGCGCGACATCGCTTTCGTAGCGGTCCTCGCCACCGGTGGGCGGCGCGCCGTGCAGGGCGAAGCGTCCCTGGCCGGACAGTACGCGGCCACGCAGCTGGCCGCCGAGGCGCGACACGTCCAGCGTGGCCTCGAGTCCGCGATCCTTGCGGGTGTGGCTGCGGCTGGCGAGCACGCCATTCACCGCGCCCTTCCACGCCGGCGCGAAGTAGCCGGGGTCGAAGCCGGCCAGGTCGGCGTTGAGCACCCATTGCAGCGATGGCGTCCACGCCACGTCGCCGCGCGCATCCAGGGTGCCGGTGGGCATGCGCGCATGCAGCGTCTTCAACGTCGCGCGCTCGGTATTGCCGCGCGCATCGAAGCGCAGATCGGCCGCCTGGCCATCGCGCTCCAGTCGCGCGGTGCCGATGGCCGCCCATGCCTGCAATGCGCCGGCCACGCCAAAGTCGCCGTTGGCGATGATGGCCGGGGTGCCGTCGGCGCCGCCCCAGTGCAGGTTGCGCGCATTCACCGCAAAGCGCAGCGTGCCGTGGTCGGGATCGCGCAGCTCGGCGCGGCCGCGCAGGGTGGCGGTGCCCTCCAGCAGCGCCAGCGCCAATGGCTGCACGTCGAGCACCTGCTCGTTGAGGCGCACTTTGGACGGCAGCACGGTGACGGTCTGCCCGTCGCGGGTCACTTGTCCGCGCAGGTCGGCCGCGCCTTCCACGCCATCGGCCTGCAGCGTCCACGCCAGCGGCACGCCGGGTTCGCCCGCCATCAGCAGGGCCGGGTCGAACGCCTCGACGGTGCTGCGCAGCTGCCATTGCGGGTGCTCGCGACCGCGCAGGGTCACGCTGGCGCGCAGCGCGCCCGGCGCGCGTCCGGCCACCGCCACGTCCATCCGCGACAGGTCGCCGCGCGCCACCAACCCCAGCCGTGGCGCGGTGCGGCCGGTGGGTGCGGGGAACACCGCGGTGGCGGTGAGGTCGGCGCGGTAGTCGTCGTGCGGGACGTAGTCGCCGTGCAGGGTGAAGCGGCCACGGTCGCTGTCCACCGCGAGGCGCTCCATGTGCAGCCTGCCCGGCTGGGCATCGATGCCGCCACGCAGGTGGGTGATGTTGACCAGCGGCGCACCGGCGCGGGTCACGCGCAGCCCGTCGATGCGCACGTCATCGGCCTGCAGCGCCAGCGGCGGCTGGATGTCGGGCAGTACGTCCGGCCAGCGCGGCAGCTCGAACGGCTGGTTGTCCTCGGGCAGGTCGAGTGTGGCGCCGTTGACCCGCAGGGCATCCAGACGAAGGCGGCGGCCCAGCAACGGGCGGATCGCCGGGTCGAGCATCACCGTGTCGGCGGTGAAGACCACCGGGCCGCCTGGCGTGCACTTGGGTTCCTCGGGCGGACACGCCGGCGTGTAGGCGAAACGCACGCCGCGCAGGGTCAGCGGCCCCGCGGCCGGGCCCTCGGCCGAACGCCATGCCAGCGTTGCGCCATCCGGCAGCCGCGCCACGATCTGTTTCAGCAGTGCGTCGCGTCCGCCGATGGTGTTGAGCAGCCAGTACAGCAGCACCGCGCCCGCCAGCACGAGCAGGCCGGCCACCAGGCCGCTGCGCAACGCCAGCCAACGCAGGCGCGCCCGCCGCCGCGCCCGTAGCTCGGCGATGCGCGCCTCGCGTTCCTCGGGCGTGAGTTGTTGCACCTCGTTGCGTCGCCGGAAGGCCATGGCTACAGGTCCGGGCCGATGTTGAGATACAGCTGGAAGCCCGAGTCCGGATCATCCAGCCCGCGTGCCACGTCGATGCGAAGCGGCCCCACCGGGGAGCGCCAGCGCAGGCCGACGCCGACGCCGGTGCGGAAGTCCGGCGCATCGTTGAACGCGCTGCCGCTGTCGACGAACACCGCCGCGCCCCAGGCCGCGTTGAAGTACTGCTCGAACTCCACGCTGCCGGTGATCACGTTCTTCGCCCCCACCGGAAACTTGTCGCCTTCGTCGCCGATCCGCGGGCCGACCTCGCGCCACGCATAGCCGCGGATGCTGCGGTCGCCACCGGCGTGGAAACGCAGGTTGGGCGGCAGGTCGACCAGCGAATCGGTCAGCGTGTGGCCCACTTCGCCACGGGCGATCAAGCGGGTGCGTTCGCCCAGTCCGCGGTACAGGCGCGCGGTGACCTGGGCCTGCAGGAAGTTCGCATCCGAGCCCGCGCCGTCCAGCCCACCGCGCAGCACCACCGCGCCGCCGATGCCTCGGCGCGGGTACAGCCGGTCGTCGGTATCCAGGTATTCGCCGCGCAGCGACGGGTAGGTGTAGCTGGCATAGCGGTAGTCATGGGGACCGATCGTCCCCAGCCGGCGTTCGGCTTCATACGCCCAGCGCTCGCGCAGCGCATGCACCGCCGCCACCGCGGTCCAGTTGGCGTTGATCTCGCCACTGCGCGCGCCGACGAACTCGATGCGCCGGTTGTCGATGTAGTCGGTCTGCTCATCGGCGGCCTGCGCGCTGATCGTGTACCAGCCGTCGATCCAGCCGAAGGCCGGGATCCGGTACTGCGTGGTCAGCGTCTTGCGCCGAACCGCCCAGTCCACCTGCGCCAGCGCCTTGTGGCCGCGGTCGTTGACGTAGCGGCGCTCCAGACCCAGGCGCACGCCCGCGCCACTGTCGGTGCCGTAGCTCAGGCCGGCGGTGTAGATCGAGCGCTTGGCCGGGGTCAGCGTCACCGTGGTCGGCACGCGCCCGTCGACCGCCTCTTGCGGACGCGGCTCGATGTCGATGCTGGAGAAGTAATCGAGCTTGGCCAGCGACTCGCGCAGCCGGTCGAGTTTGCCCTGGTGGTAGTAGCTGGCCTCGTCCCAGTACACGAAGTGCTCGACGATGCCGTCGCGCAGGATGCGCCGCGGCGATTGCACGAACGTGGTCGGGCCCATGTCGTAGCGGTTGCCGCTGTCCCAGCGCAGGTCGATGTCGGCGGCATGCTCGGTGCGCGTCACGGCCACGCGTCGCGAGGTGAAGTCGGCGTCGAGATAGCCGCGCTCGGCCAGGCGACGGGTGATGCGCGCCTTGCTGGCCTCGTAGATGCCATGGTCGAAGATGTCGCCGGCGGCCGGGGTGAACGCCGCGATTTCCTGGTTGAGGTAGCGGTCGTCCGCGCCGGGTCCATCGATGGCGATGGCCGACTCGCGCACCCGCACCGGTTCCCCGGGCAGCACCGTGATCACCACCGAGGTGTCGCCGGTGTCGTCGTCGCGATCGCGCTCGACGGTGATCGTCGCCGAGTAGTAGCCAAACGGTTCAAGCGCCTCGCGCGTCTCGTTCTCGGCTTCGCGCACCAGGTAACCCAGGCGCCGGCCGGACACGTCGCGGTCGATGGCGTCCACCAGCGACAACGACGTGCGCACGTTGATGGTCATCGCCTCGTCCAGCCCGCGGATGTCGACGCGGGTGACCTTGGCCGCCTGCGCCGCGCCCGCCATCGACAGGCCGAGCAGGGCAACGATGAGGTTCCGGGCGATGGGGCGCATCGCCGCAGCATACCCACGACGTGTCAAAGCACGATTAACACCGGCACGAGGTCCTGGCGCGAATCCTTTCGCCGCGTTCGGCATGCCGCGCGCCGCGGGTCAGGTCGCCAGCTGCTCGATTGCCGCCACGCTGCCCAGCCGGTCGCTCAACCGCTGCAGCAGCGCGAGGCGGTTGTTGCGCACCGCCGCGTCGTCGGCATTGACCATCACCGAATCGAAGAACGCATCGACCTGTGGGCGCAGTCGCGCCAATCGCCCCAGCACGGCCACGTAGTCGCGCGCATCCAGCAGCGCGTCGGTGTCGGCGACCGCCTCGTCCACGGCGGCGGCGAGTTCGCGCTCGGCGGGCTCGCTCAGCAGGGCGGCATCCACCGAGGTCGGCACCGCGCCTTCGACCTTGCGCAGGATGTTGCGGCTGCGCTTGTTGGCCGCGGCCAGCGCCGCTGCCTCCGGCAGCTTGCCGAACTCGCCGATGGCGCGCAGCCGCGCGTCGAAGTCCGGCAGCGATTCGTGCACCACGTTGAGCACCGCGTCGAACTGTGCCGCCGGCACGCCCTGCTCGGTGTAGTAGCCGCGCAGGCGGTCGTACACGAACTGGGTGATGTCCAGCGCGCTCAGCTCCGGGTGGCTCACCGGTTGCAGCGCCACCGCGGCTTCGACCAGTGCGTGCAGCAGCACGTCGTGGCCACCTTCCAGCAGCGTGCGCGCCAGACCCAGCGCATTGCGGCGCAGGGCGAAGGGGTCCTTGTTGCCGGTCGGGCGCAGGCCCGCGGCAAAGCCACCGGCCAGCGTATCCAGGCGCTCGGCGATGGCCAGCACCTGGCCCAGCGCCGAGGGCGCGATGGCGTCGCCGGCAAAGCGCGGCATGTAGGCCTCGTCCAGCGCATTGGCCAGCGCGATCGGTTCATTGGCGACGGCGGCGTAGTAGCGCCCGGCGATGCCCTGCAGCTCGGGGAACTCGTTGACCAGCCGCGACTGCAGGTCGGCCTTCGACAGCTCCGCCGCACGCCGCGCCAGCACCGGGTCCACGCCCACCGCCTGCGCCACGCGCTCCGCCAGCGCGGCCACGCGCGCGACCTTGTCGGCCACCGTGCCCAGCTTGGCCTGGTAGGTCACCGTCTTCAGGCCCTCGTTCATCGACGCCAGCCCCTGCTTCATGTCCTCGACGAAGAAGAACTTGGCATCGGCAAAGCGCGGACGGATCACGCGCTCGTAGCCCTTGCGGACCTCGGCCTCGTCCTGCGACTCGATGTTGGCGATGCCGACGAAGTGCTCGCTGAGCTTGCCGTCGGCGTCCAGCACCGGGAAGAACTTCTGGTTGGTCTCCATCGTGGCGATCAGCGCTTCCTGCGGCACGGCCAGGAACTCGGGCTCGAAGCTGCAGGCCACCGCCTTCGGCCACTCGGTCAGGCCGTTGACCTCCTCGAGGATGCCGGCGTCGATGCGCGCGGTGCCGCCGGCGGCACGCGCGGCCGCCTCGACCTCGGCGGCGATGCGCGCACGCCGCTCGTCGGGATCGACCAGCACCTTGGCGCCGCGCAGCGATTCCACGTAATCGCCCGGTGTGCTGAACCACACCGGCTTGTCGTGCATGAAGCGGTGGCCACGGCTCATGCGGTCGCCGCGCACGCCCAGCACCTGCGCATCGACCACGTCGCTGCCCAGCAGCAACACCAGCCAGTGCACCGGCCGCGCGAAGGCGTATTCGTTGGCGCCCCAGCGCATCGGCTTGGGGATCGGCATCGCCGCGATCGCCTCGCGCACGATCTCGCCCAGCAGCGCGGCGGTGCGCACACCCGGCTTCACCGCACGGTGCACGAAGCGTTCGCCCTTGGCGTCGCTGGTCTTTTCCAGCGCGGTCCACTCGATGCCGGCCTTGGCCGCGAAACCCTGCAGCGCCTTGGTCGGCTGGCCTTCGGCGTCCAGCGCGATGTTGAGGTAGGGGCCCAGCACCTCGGACTTCTGCTCGGGCTGCTCGCCGGCCACGCCGGGCAGCAGCACCGCAAGCCTACGCGGGGTGTACAGCGGCTTGGCGCCGTCGCGCTCGAAGGCGATGCCGCGCTTGTGCAGCCCGTCGATCACGCCATCGAAAAACGCCTGTGCCAGCGCGTGCAGTGCCTTGACCGGCAGCTCCTCGGTGCCCAGTTCGATCAGCAGCGGTTGCATCGCCACGCGGTGCTCCTGGTCCATCATTCCCACGCCTGCCTCGTTCGCGCTGACCGCATTCGCCTTGCCGTTGTCCGTCATGCCGCCGGTCATCACGCGGCCTCCTGCGGGGCAGCTTGCTTCAACCCGGGAAAGCCCAGCTTCTCGCGCTGCGCGAAGTACGCCTCGGCTACTCCCTGCGCGATGCGGCGCACGCGCAGGATGTAGCGCTGGCGCTCGGTGACGCTGATCGCGCGCCGCGCGTCCAGCAGGTTGAAGCTGTGGCTGGCCTTGCACACCTGGTCGTACGCCGGCAGCGGCAGCCCCAGCTCGATCAGCTTCAGCGCCTCGGCCTCGCACGCATCGAAACGGTGGAACAGCTCCGCCACGTCCGCATGCTCGAAGTTGTACGCCGACTGCTCCACCTCGTTCTGGTGGTACACGTCGCGGTAGGTCACCGGCGTGCCATCGGGGCCGTACGTCCACACGATGTCGAACACGTTGTCGACGTTCTGCAGGTACATGCACAGCCGCTCGAGGCCGTAGGTGATCTCGCCCAGAACCGGCTTGCACTCCAGGCCGCCGGCCTGCTGGAAGTAGGTGAACTGGGTCACCTCCATGCCGTTGAGCCACACCTCCCAGCCCAGGCCCCAGGCGCCCAGCGTGGGCGATTCCCAGTTGTCCTCCACCAGGCGCAGGTCGTGCACCAGCGGGTCCACGCCCAGCGCCTTGAGCGAGTCGAAGTACAGCTCGACGATGTTCAGGGGCGAGGGCTTCATCGCCACCTGGAACTGGTAATAGCGTTGCAGGCGGTTGGGGTTCTCGCCGTAGCGGCCGTCGGTGGGGCGGCGGCACGGCTGCACGTAGGCCGCGTTCCACGGCTCCGGGCCCAGCGCGCGCAGGAAGGTGGCCGGGTGGAAGGTGCCGGCGCCGACCTCCAGGTCGAGCGGCTGGATCAGCACGCAGCCCTGCCCGGCCCAGAAGGCGTTCAGGCGCTGGATGAGTTCCTGGAAGGTGGGTGCGGCCATGGTCTCGGAATGCACGCGACAAGGCCGGTTAGTATAGCGGCGAGGGCGACGCGGCCCGCGCATGGCGCTCCGGCCAGCACCGGGTCGCTAGTGGGCCGTAGTCGGGCGCATTTCCCGCCGCGTCGCCTCGATGCCGCACACTTTCCTGGTCGTAGCCTGCCGCCGTGTCCAAGTCCGTCCGCGCCCCGTTCCTGATCCTCGAAACCGGCCAGCCGGTGCCTTCGATGCGCCGCCACCGCGGCTTCCCGCACTGGATCCGCGTCGCAGCCGGACTGGCGGCCGACGACACGGTGGTGGTCAACGTGCAGGCCGGCGAAGCGCTACCCGGGCGCGAAGGCTTCGCCGGCACGCTGATCACCGGCTCCGGCGCGATGGTCACCGACCGCGCCGAGTGGAGCGAGCGCAGTGCCGACTGGCTGCGCGAGGCCGCCCACGCCGGCATGCCGCTGCTGGGCATCTGCTACGGCCACCAGTTGCTGGCCCACGCCCTGGGCGGCGAAGTGGCCGACCACCCGGCGGGGCGCGAGATGGGCACCATTGGCCTGGCGCTGCACGACAGCGCCGCGCACGACCCGTTGTTCGCCGGGCTGCCGGTCGCGTTCCCGGCGCAAGCCACCCACCTGCAGACCGTGCTGCGCCCGCCGGACGGCGCCACCGTACTGGCACGCTCCGAGCACGACGCCTGCCACGCCTTCCGCTGGGGCGAGCGGGCCTGGGGCCTGCAGTTCCATCCCGAGTTCAGCGCGACCCACATGCGCGGCTACGTGCAGGCGCGTCGCGACGCCCTGCTGCGCGAAGGCCGTTGCCCCAACACGGTGGCGCGCGAGGTCAGCGCCACCCCGCACGCGCGCCGGGTGCTGCGCCGCTTCGTCCGCCACGCCCGCACCCTGTCGGGGCACTGAAGCCTCGGGTAGCATGGCGGTTGTCGGCGCGCGGTCGCGCCTGTCCAGCTTCCCCGGGGAAACAGTTCCATGACGACACGTGCGATGGGTCCGATGACGGGCCTTGGGTGGCTCAAGCGCGGCATCAACCTTGGGCGCCACAATCCGAAAGCCATCTTTGGCGGTGCGGTGCTGGTGGCCATCGGCGCGCTGCTGCCCGGGTTGCTGCAACTGATGCTCCTGGGCATGGTGGGTGACAGCGCGACCGGGCAGCTGGTGGTGATGGGCGTGTCCACCGTGGCCTCGATCGTGCTGATGTCGTTGCTGGTCGGCGGCTACATCCGCGTGATCCATGCCACCGAACAGGGCCACCCCGCGGCGCCAACCGATGTACTCGGGCCGTTCCGTGCTGGCCAAGGGGGCGCACGACTGGTGCAGTTCGGCGTGCTGCTGGTGCTGGTGTACCTGGTGCTCGCCTCGGCGGTGATCCTGCTGGTCGGCAAGGGCTTCATCGAGTGGTACATGCAGGTGATGGCGCTGTCGCAGCGTGGCGGCGCGCCTGATCCCAACGCCATGCCCGCGTTGCCCGAAGGGTTTGGCTCGGTGATGGGCCTGGGCTTCCTGATGGCGATGTTCCTGGGGGGCGTGTACTCGATCGGTTTCGGCCAGGTGGCGCTCACCGGCCGCAGCCTGGGCGGCGCACTGAAGGATGGCCTGGCAGGCACGTTGAAGAACCTGCTGCCGCTGCTGCTGCTGGCGGTGCTGTCGATGCTGGCGCTGATCGCGGTGGCGCTGGTGATCGGGCTGGTAGTGACCCTGCTGGCGCTGCTCGGCAACCTCGTCCACCCCGCGCTGGGCATGCTGCTGGCGCTGCCGGTGTACCTGGCGCTGCTGCTGGGCATCTACGTGGTGATGTTCGGCGTGATGTACCAGATCTGGCGCGACGTGGCCGGCGACGTACCGCCGCCGGTGGCGCCGCCGGCCGTGGGCACTCACGTAGAGTTGTAAGCCGGCCACGCCGGCTCCCGCGGAACCGGCTATGATCGGCAGGTGACGTTGTTGCGGGCCGGGCCCGCCTCGTCACGATGCCCCGCACAAGGAGTGCGGGAAGGGCACACACCGCGATGGCGCCGCACGGCGCATCGCGGCGGACACAAGGAGGTGGAACGCCATGGATCTACTCGTATCGGGGCTGGCCGCGCTGGCCGCCGGCCCGCGCCAGCATGACCGCCTGCTGCGGCTGCACGCGCCGCTGGGCCCCGAAGTTCTGGTTGCCGAAACGCTGGATGGCGTGGAGTCCGTCGACGGCGGCGGCTTCCGCTTCGACCTGACCGCGCTGTCCATCGACGCGCACCTGTGCCTGGACGACCTGCTGGGCCAGCCGGTACTGCTGCAGTGGCAGACCGATGGCGATCCGGCGGCGATGGACTTGGGTGCCGGCCCGCTGCGACCGCTGCACGGCCACGTCACCCGCGTCGAACGCGTGGGCAGCAACGGCGGCCTGGCCCGCTATGCACTGCGCATCGAGCCATGGCTGGCATTCCTGCGCCAGCGCGTGGACAGCTTCGTGTTCCAGGACATGACGGTGGTGGAGATCGTCGAGTCGGTGTTCGCCGACTACGTCGATGGCGTCGCCGGTCCCGGCGGCGGGGGGCACTGGCCCCGGCGTGGCGCTGGGCGCTGAACGACGCAGCCGTGTACCGCAAGCGCAGCCTGACCACCCAGTACGGGGAGAGCGACCTCGCCTTCGTCGAGCGACTGTTGGCGGAGGAGGGCATCGCCTACTGGTTCGAGCATGAGGGCGCCGCGTCAGCGATCGCGGGCGGGAGCGGCAGTGGTGCGCATGGCGACGCCACGCTGGGCACGCACACCCTGGTGCTGGGCGACCACCCCGAAGCCTTCGGCGAACTGGGCGCGGTGCGCCACCACCGCAGCGACGCCACCGAGCGCCACGACGGCGTGCACAACTGGTCGATCGCGCGTCGCTGGCGACCGGTGCAGATACGCCGGGGCAGTTGGGACTACAAGGCCCTGGCAGTACGCGCCACCGAAGCCGGTGGCGGTGTTGGCGGCATGACCGTGGTCGACGATGACACCGCTGGACCGTACGCCTGGTCCGATCGCGAGACCGGCCACCGCTACGCCCGACAGCAGGCCGAAGCCCTGCAGGTCGGCGCGCAGACCGGGCAGGGCGCGGGCACGTGGCGGCACTTGCGCGCCGGTGCGCGGTTCCAACTGGTCGATGCGGGTTGGGGCGGATGGCTGGGCAGCGGTACCGGGCACGGCGATGGCGCGCGCGCCGGCACGCGCGGCGGCACGACCGGCGATGGCGCGTATACCTGCCTGCGCGTGCACCACTGTGCCCGTAACAACCTTGGTGCGGAGATCTTTGCCGCCGTGGGGCGCGCGCTTGGTCCGATTGCGATGCAGGCGCCGGCGTTGCCGGAGGCATGGGCCGACGATGTCCAACGGGGTGGCGACTTCAGTTCCTCCCGCGCGTTCGCCGGCCGACTCGGCGACTGCGGCGCGAACGCGGCAAACGCCCTCCGGGGCAGCATCCCCTCTGTCGATGCTGCGCTGTCTGCGGACGCAAGCACCGCCGTGGCGACGTTTGCGGGGCGGGTGCGCGATGCCGTTGGGCTTGGCGATGTCCTTGGTGCTGATGAGCCCGGCGCGTACTTCTACCAGAACGCTTTCGAGGCGATCCCCGCTGCGTTGCCATACCGGGCCATCACCGTGGACGGCCACGGCGTCCGCCGCCACCCGCGCCCCACCGCGCATGGCACCCAGACCGCCATCGTGGTCAGCGACGGCGCCCCGCAGCTGACCGACCGCGACCACCGCATCAAGGTGCAGTTCCCGTGGCAGCGCGGCGGCAACGCCGGCAATCGCCTGTCGCATCCTTCGAGCGACGACAACGCCCCCGCCATCGGCGCCGCCTGGACCTGGGTCCGCGTGGCCGGACCGTGGGCGGGCGACAACTGGGGCAGCGTGTTCGTGCCGCGCCAGGGCCAGGAGGTGCTGGTGGCGTTCCTCGAAGGCGATATCGACCGCCCGGTGGTGATCGGCGCGGTCTACAACGGCCAGGGCCAGGCGGACGCCGCGCACAACCGGATCGGTGCGAGCGCCGCCGGTGCGACCGGCAATGCACCGGCATGGTTCGACGGCAACGAACACCTGGCGGTGTTCACCGGCATCAAGAGCCAGCAGCTGGCCGAAAGCCAGGGCGGTGGCGGCGGCTACCAGCAGCTGCGGCTGGACGACACGCCGGGTCAGGGGCGGGTGCAGGCGGAGACGACGCAGTACGCCAGCGGGTTGACGCTGGGCCACCTCAAGGCCGGCACCGACAACGTGCGCGGCGCCGAGCGCGGTTTTGGCGTCGAACTGACGACACAGGCCAGTGGCGCGCTGCGCGCGGGTGCCGGCCTGCTGCTGAGCACCGAACGCGGCCGGCAGCAGTTGAGCGCCGATGGCGCCCTGCAACAGCTGCGGCAGGGCGAGCAGTTGCTGCAAGGGCTGCAGGACGCCGCCAAGGCGCAACACGCGACGCTGCCGGGCGAGGGTGCCGCGCTGCCGGCGCAACAGGCGCTCAGGACGTTGCAGGAAAGCCTGCAGGCCGTGCAGCGCGGCAGCGCGCCCGGCGACGGCATCGGTGGCGGCGAGGGCGAGGCGCCGGGCTGGTCCGCACCGGCAATCGTGGCCAGCAGCCCGGACGGTATCGTCAGCGTGACCCCGGCGGACCAGGTGTGGGCGGCCGGCCAGCAGGCCACGCTGAGCGCGGAACAGGACCTGCAGTGGCTGACCCAGGGCGAGGCCGTGCTGGCCACGGCCGGAGGCATTGTGCTGTATGCCCATGGCAACCCCGCGCCGGCCGGCAAGCCGAACCAGGAGCGCGGCATCGCGCTGCACGCGGCGCAGGGCGCGGTGAGCGTGCGGGCGCACAAGCACCTGGCGCGGGTGGCAGCGCTGACCCAGGTGACGATCGCGAGCACGCAGGCGGACGTGAGCGTCGCGGCGGGCACGCACGTGCTGGCGACCGCCGCCGGCGCCTACCTCCGGTTGAAGGGCGCCGATATCGAACTGGGCGCGCCGGGGAAGATTGAATTCAAAGCGACCCGGAAAAATCTGACAGGCCCCCGAAGTGCGTCGCCGGATTTGCCCGAGCTGCCGAAGACGAGCGGTGACTTCGCCCAGAGTTTTGCCCTGTTCTCGCTGGAAGGCGTGGCCCCGGAGGGCGCCAAGGCCATCCTGTTCGATCCGGACCAGCGCGGCGGGGCATGGGAAGGCCAGGCGGACGCGAGCGGTGTGACGACCTTGGACGTGAAGAAGGCAGGACGCAATGGAGCGAGATGAAATTCCCATGGCAACCCGAATGGTGGTGCCGGTTGTTGCGATGTTTCTGGGATTTTCGGCCTGCACCAAAGCCAAGGACGACATGCCGGTCGTTGTTGCTCAACCCTTGCCAGTTTCCAGGCTGGATGCACGAAGTGCTGGCGAGGCGCCGGAGCGCTCCATCCAATTTCGGGACGCTATTGGATGGCATGTCCTGGCGCTATCGAAATCCAAAGTCCACAAGCCTTTTGATGAATTCCAGGATGAGGACGTGATCAGGTTGTCCGCAACGCTCTATCGGCGCGATCCCGATAACGGGAGGCTGGGCAAGGTTTGGGAAATCCGGGATTCTGTTTCATGTGTCGGACTCGATATCGCGGCTGATTTTTTTCATCAGGCCACGTCTGTCACCGACCTGGACGGCAATGGTCGTGTGGAAGTCACTGTCGCCTACCGGATGTTCTGTGGCGGCGGGGTGGATCCAAAGGAAGTGAAGGTGATAATGCGGGAAGGCGGGCGCAAATATGCCTTGCGAGGCGAGTCCCGAATCGAGGTGAAGGGGCAGGCCCCGTACGGCGGGCAGCGTGAGAAGTCCCGGTTGCCTTCGTCGACGCCAAAGGTATTCGTCGATCACCTGGAGAAGACGTGGCGTGCTGTTTACATCGAACGTCCCTTGACCCGCTGGGACGGTTGTTTTCCCGGTTGGGACGCATGATCGGCTTTGCGATCCTGACGGGTGCCGCAGGTAGGGGATAATGCCCGCCTCGCCGCTACATCCCGCTCCGATGTCCCTGCCCCCGTTCCCCGACTACCCCTTCCATCCCTGCCGCTTCGAGGTCCGCCCCGGCATCGCCCTGAGCTACCTCGACGAGGGCCCGCGCGATGGCGAAGTCGTGGTCATGCTCCACGGCAACCCGTCGTGGAGTTTCTACTGGCGCCACCTGGTGCTGGGCCTGCGCGACCCCGTCGAGGGCCGAGGCTATCGCTGCATCGTGCCGGACCATGTCGGCATGGGCCTGTCGGACCGGCCCGACGATGCGGTCGATGCGATGCCGCGGTACGACTACACCCTGCAATCCCGCGTCGATGACCTGACCGCGCTGCTCGACCACCTTGGCATCACCGGCCCGGTGACACTGGCGGTGCACGACTGGGGTGGCATGGTCGGCTTCGGCTGGGCGCTGTCGCACATGCCGCAGGTCAAGCGGCTGGTGATCCTCAACACCGCGGCCTTCCCGTTGCCGGCGGCCAAGCCGATGCCGTGGCAGCTGTCGCTGGGCCGCGATCCGAAGGTCGGCGGTTTCCTGATCCGCGCCTTCAACCTGTTCGCCCGTGGCGCGGCGTGGTTGGGCACCGAGCGCCGCCTGCCGGCCGCCGTGCGCCGCGGTTACTCCACGCCCTACAACGGTTGGCGAAACGCGATCAGCACGCTGCGCTTCATGCAGGACATCCCGCTGCGCGAAGGCGATCGTGCCTGGCCGCTGCTCGAGGCCGTGGGCAGTGCCTTGCCGCAGTACGCAGATCGTCCGGCCTTCATCGGCTGGGGCCTGAAGGACTTCGTGTTCGACCGCCACTTCCTCGAAGGCTTCCGCCGCGCGCTTCCCGATGCCGAGGTACACGCGTTCGACGATGCCAACCATTACGTGCTGGAAGACAAGCACGAAGTGTTGGTGCCCGCGATCCGCGACTTCCTAGACCGGCATCCTCTGGATTGAGCTTCACCAGACGATCCCGCTCGTTCCAGTGAGCGGGGCCGTTTGCGCAGGCGTTTGCCGGCCGCGCCAGCTGCCGCGATCGTTACCAGCGGCGGCGGTCAGGCCGGCTGCCCGGGCAGTCTCGCCCGATCACGCCGCAATCGGCGGCGGCACCGCCGGTGGCGCGTTGCCACCATCGTTTGGGTTGTCGCTGCCGTCCGGGTTGCCGTCGCCGTCGTTGGCCGCCGCCTCGCGCCAGATCCAGTCCGCGGGGGTCAGTGCGGGCAGGCCGTGGGCCAGCCGGGCCTTGTCGCACTGCGGGCTGGGCGCGCCGAACTCATACGAGGCGGGCACGTCGCGGCACGGCTGCGGGCGCACCGGGTGGATGCTGCAGCGGCTGTAGCGGCCGATGTCGGCGTCCAGCGCCACGCAGCGCGGATGCTCCTGCGAGGTGCCGCGCATGACGCGTTCATGCTGGCGCAGCGGCTCGGTCAGCTCCGGTGGCACGACGCCGCCCAGCGTAGGGTCGGCTTCGGACCAGTGGAAGCTGATGCGGAAGTAGGCACAGCAGGCACCGCAGGTCAGGCAGGGATGGGGCATGGGCGTGGCGCGAGTGGGTGGGGTGCCCCGGGGCCTTGTGGCCCAGGGAGTCCGGCGCCGGGGACCGCCGACCCGTCCCGCTCCACGGGGAGCAGGCGGCTGAGGTCGCGTGTGATGGCCTCGGGTGGCGCGGTCCGAGGCAGGGAATGCCGCTGCCGGCGGTTGGCCAATTTTTCAGCATCCCCCAGGGCCGCGCAAGTGCGGTGCGACAGGCGACAATGAACGGATGAACGCCCCCTGCAACATCGCCGCCGCGTTGCCACGGCTGGCCGCCGAGCGTCCCGACCAGGTCGCCCTGCGCTGCCCCGGCACGCGCGGCCCCGACGGCCTGGCCCGCTATGACGTCGAGCTGACCTACGCCGCGCTGGACCGGCGCAGTGACGCCATTGCCGCCGGCCTCGCCCGCCACGGCATCACGCGCGGTACCCGCACGGTGGTGATGGTGCGACCCTCGCCCGAGTTCTTCCTGTTGATGTTCGCGCTGTTCAAGGCCGGGGCGGTGCCGGTGCTGGTCGACCCGGGCATCGACAAGCGCGCGCTGCGCCAGTGCCTGGACGAGGCCCAGCCGCAGGCGTTCATCGGCATCCCCCTGGCACACCTGGCACGGCGACTGCTGGGCTGGGCGAAGGCGGCGGCGGTGCTCATCACCACCGGCCGCCGGCCGTGGCTCGCCGACGTGACCTTGGCCGCAGTGGAGCAGGCCGGTGACGGCGCGGGCCCGCAGCTGGCCGACACCGCGCCCGACGACGTGGCCGCGATCCTGTTCACCAGCGGCTCCACCGGCGTGCCCAAGGGCGTGGTCTACCGCCACCGCCATTTCGTCGCACAGATCGAACTGCTCGGTCGCGCCTTCGGCCTGCAGGCCGGCGGAGTGGACCTGCCGACCTTTCCGCCGTTCGCGCTGTTCGACCCGGCGCTGGGGCTGACCTCGGTGATCCCGGACATGGACCCGACCCGCCCGGCGAACGCCGATCCGCGCCGCCTGCACGACGCCATCGCCCGCTTCGGCGTGGACCAGCTGTTCGGCTCGCCGGCACTGGTGGCAGTGCTGGCACGCCATGGCCAGCCGCTGCCGACGCTGCGCCGGGTGACCTCGGCCGGCGCGCCGGTACCGCCCGATACGGTGGCCGCGCTGCGCGCGCTGCTGCCCGCCGATGCGCAGTTCTGGACCCCCTATGGCGCCACCGAGTGCCTCCCGGTAGCGGTGGTGGAAGGCGGCGAGTTGCAGGCCACCCGGGCCGCCACGGAGGCGGGCGCCGGCACCTGCGTCGGCCGCCCGGTGCCGCCCAACGAGGTGCGCATCATCGCCATCACCGACGACGCCATCGCCGAGTGGGACCAGGCGCGCGTACTGGGCGTAGGTGAGGTGGGCGAGATCACGGTGGCGGGACCGACCACGACCGATACCTATTTCAATCGCGAGGCACAGACCCGGCAGGCCAAGATTCGTGAGCGGCTGATGGAGACCGCTGCATCGGGGGAGTCCGTAGCGCCTGTCGCCACCGGGTTCGCCGCCACAATCGCTTCGACGGAGGGCGAAGCTGAATCGCCGGGTGGAGCGCGCGAGCGCATCGTCCACCGCATGGGCGACGTGGGCTATTTCGACGCCGAAGGTCGCCTATGGTTCTGCGGGCGCAAATCGCATCGCGTGGAAACGCTCGATGGCCCGCTGTACACCGAGCAGGTCGAGCCGGCGTTCAACGTGCACCCGCAGGTGCGGCGCACGGCGCTGGTGGGGGTCGCAATGGGTAACACACGCCCCCGGTATCCCGTGCTCTGCGTCGAGCTGGCCGAAGGCATTCCCGTCCGCGAGTGGCCGCGCATCGAGCGCGAACTGCGCGACCTCGCCGCGCGCCATCCGCACACCGCACGCATCAGCCGTTTCCTGCGCCACAAGCGCTTCCCGGTGGACATCCGCCACAACGCCAAGATCGGCCGCGAGAAGCTCGCTGTCTGGGCCGCGCAGCAAGGAGTCAACGCATGAAGATCCTGGTGACTGGCGGCGGCGGTTTCCTCGGCCAGGCGCTGTGCCGCGGCCTGCGCGAGCGCGGGCATGAGGTAGTCAGTTTCAACCGCGGCCACTATCCCGCGCTCGAGGCCATCGGGGTGCAGCAGGTGCGCGGCGATCTGGCCCGGCGCGACGCGGTCGTCAACGCCGCGCAAGGCTGCGAGGCGATCTTCCACAACGCGGCCAAGGCCGGCGCGTGGGGCAGTTACCAGAGCTACCACGACGCCAACGTAGTCGGCACCGACAACATGCTCGCCGCCTGCCGCGAGCACCGCATCGCCAAACTCGTCTACACCTCCACGCCCAGCGTCACCCACCGCGCCACCCATCCGGTGGAGGGTGGCACCGCTGACACCGTGCCCTACGGCGAGCACTTGAAGGCGCCGTACGCGGCGACCAAGCTGATCGCCGAGAAGGCGGTGCTGGCCGCCAACGACGCCGCGCTGGCCACCGTGGCGCTGCGTCCGCGCCTGATCTGGGGCGTGGGCGACAACCAGTTGCTGCCGCGCCTGGTCGAACGCGCCAAGGCCGGCCGCCTGCGTTTCGTCGGCGACGGCCACAACCGCATCGACACCACCTACATCGACAACGCCGCGCAGGCGCACTTCGATGCCTTCGAACACCTCGCGCCGGGCAGTGCGTGCGCCGGGCGCGCCTACTTCATCAGCAACGGGGACCCTCGCACCATGCGCGAGACGCTCAACGGACTGCTGCGTGCCGCCGGAGCGCCCGAGGTCACCGGCACCGTGCCGTTCGGCCTGGCCTACGCGCTGGGCGTGGCGTGCGAAGGCCTCTGGCATGCGCTGCCGCTGCGCGGCGAGCCGCCGATGACCCGTTTCCTCGCCGAGCAGCTGGCCACCACCCACTGGTACGACATGGCACCCGCGCGCCGCGACTTCGGCTACGTGCCCCCGGTGTCGTTCGACGAGGGCCTGCGCCGGCTGGCCGCGGCGTGGCATGACGGCCAAGGCACGCCGGGCCGGTAGAATGCCCGCCATGACCGACCGCTCCTCGCCGCTGGATTCGCTCAAGCCGCTCGCCGGCCGTACCCTGGAGGTCGCGCTCAACCGCGCGCTGGCCCTGGACCCGGAGACCCGCGAGGGCCTGCGCGCGCTCGATGGCCGCAGCGTGGCCCTGCACGTCGCCGCGCCGCCGCTGGCGCTGCAGGTGCGGGTGAATGGCGATCGCCTCGACGTCGGCCCAGTGCTCGACCCCGCCACGCCCGACTTGTCGGTGCGCAGCACGCTCGGCGGTCTGCTCGCGCAGCTGCCGTTCCTGCGCAACGACAATGCACCGCCGGTGGGCAAGTTGCGCATCGAGGGCGATGCCGACCTCGCGCGCCGCCTGCAGCGCCTGGCCGCGCGTTTCGACCCCGACTGGCAGCAGCCGTTCACCCGCGTGTTCGGTGACATCCTCGGCGTGCAGATCGCCAATGCGATCGCCGGCGCGCTGCGCCACGCCAAGGATGCCGCTGGCGCGTTCGCCACCAACGCCGCCGAATTCGTCACCGAGGAATCGCGTGACGTGGTCCCGCGCGCGGAGCTCAACGCATTCCACGATGATGTCGACGCGCTGCGCGATGACGTCGAGCGCATCGCGGTGCGCGTGGGGCGCCTCGCCAACCGCGTTGCCGCGACCGCTCCGGCTGCCGTGGGCACAGCCGCGCCCGCACGCGGGGACGCGCCATGAAGTCGGCGTTGCGCGCCTGGCGCATCGGTCGGGTCCTGCTGCGCTACCGCCTCGACGCCCTGCTCGACGACACCCCGGTCGAGGGCTGGCTCAGGCTGGCGCGCCCGTTCGTGCCGCGCGCCTCGGCCGAAGTGGCCGCCATGTCGCGCGGTGCGCGCCTGCGCCTGGCGCTGCAGGAACTCGGCCCGATCTTCGTCAAGTTCGGGCAGATCCTGTCCACCCGCCGTGACCTGGTGCCGCCGGACGTGGCCGAGGAACTGGCGCTGCTGCAGGACCGCGTCGCACCGTTCGATGGCGACCACGCACAGCGCATCGTCGAAGCCGCGCTCGGCCGCCCGGTGGCCGAGGCATTCATCGACTTCGACACCACGCCGCTGGCCTCGGCATCGATCGCGCAGGTCCACGCCGCCACGCTGCCGGCCACCGCCGACAGCGCCGCGCGCGAAGTGGTGGTCAAGGTGCTGCGCCCGGGCATCGAGCAGGAGATCGCCAGCGACATCGCCCTGCTCGGCGCCATCGCCGGCATCGTCGAACGCACCCATCCCCGTGCCGACAAGATCCGCCCGCGGGAAATCGTTTCCGAGATCGAGAACACCCTCACCGCCGAGCTCGACCTGCAGCGTGAAGGCGGCAACGCCAGCGTGCTGCGCCGGTTCTGGCAGGGCAGCGACGACCTGTACGTGCCCGAAGTGATCTGGTCGCACAGCGCCGAGCGCGTGCTCACGCTCGAGCGTGTGTACGGCATTCCCTCCGACGACATCGCCGCGCTGGACGTCGCCGGCATCGACCGCCAAGCGCTGGCGGCCAAGGGCGTGCGCGTGTTCTACACCGAGGTGTTCCGCGACAACTTCTTCCACGCCGACGCGCACGCCGGCAACATCTGGGTCGACACCGACCCGGCGCGCAAGGCCAACCCGCGCTTCATCGCGCTGGACTTCGGCATCGTCGGCCAGCTCTCCAGCGAGGACCAGTACTACCTCGCCGAGAATTTCATGGCGATCTTCAACCGTGATTACCGCCGCATCGCCGAGCTGCACCTGCGCGCCGGCTGGATGCCCGGGCACGTCCGCATCGATGAGCTGGAAGCGGCGGTGCGCGGGGTATGCGAACCTTACTTCACCCGTCCGCTGAGCGAGATCTCGCTCGCCGAGGTGCTGCTCAAGCTGTTCCGCACCGCGCAGCGCTACGAGCTGACCCTGCAACCGCAGCTGATCCTGCTGCAGAAAACCCTGCTCAACATCGAAGGCGTGGGCCGCCTGCTGGACCCCAAGCTGGACATCTGGGCCGTGGCGCGACCGGTGCTGGAGAAGATCCTGCTCGAGCGCTACAGCCCGCAGCGCCTCGCCGGTGAGTTCCGCAAGCGCCTGCCCGAACTGGTGACCCAGGCCCCGGATATGCCGCGCCTGTTGCACGCCTGGCTGGACCAGCAGGTCACCGGCGGGCACCAGCTGTCGATGCGCTCGCACGACCTGGCCGAGCTCACCCGCACGGTCAAGGACGCGCAGCGGCGCACGGTGGCGGCGATCCTCGGCACCGGCCTGCTGATCGTGGCGGCGGTGCTATACGGGCTGGAGGCGGGCGGGCCGCGCGTGTGGTCGGTGCCGGCCTCGGCGTGGATCGCCGGGTTGGGCGGACTGTGGGCACTGCTGGCGGCATGGCCGCGGCGGCGTTGACCGCGTTGAGCGCGTTGGCGCGCGAGGGCTTCGTCAGGATTCCGCTGGTGGCCGCATGACCACGGACCTTGGCGTGGCGATGCCGATGGCAGAGCCCGACGCACTGCCGGTGTTGTACCGCGACGACAGTCTGGCCGTGGTCAACAAACCCGCCGGCCTGATGGTCCACGACAGCGCACTCGCCCGTGGCGAGACCGACTTCGCAGCCGACCGCCTGCGCGAGCAGTTCGACCGCCCGATCTTCCTCGTGCACCGGCTAGATCGCGCCACCAGTGGTGCACTGCTATTGGCCTTCGACCGCGACACTGCGTCGGCGCTGGGCCAGGTGATGATGTCGCGCGAGGTCGAGAAGGACTACTGGGCGGTGTGCCGTGGCTGGCCCGAACCGCAGTTCACCGTGGACCATCCGCTCGATGGCGGGCCGGGCAAGCCGCAAAAGAAACCCGCGGTGACCCGCTTCACCCGCTTGGCGACCGCCGAGATCCCGGTGCCCTCCCCGGGCTTCGAAACCTCGCGCTACGCGCTGCTGTGCGCGCAGCCGGAGACCGGACGGTTCCGCCAGATCCGCCGCCACCTCAAGCACGTCTCGCACCACCTGATTGGCGACACGAGCCACGGCGACGGCCGCCACAACCGCAGTTTCCGCATGCTTGGCATCCACCGCATGCTGTTGCACGCGCGTCGGCTTGCCTTCCTGCATCCGTCCAGCGGCGCGCGCGTGGTGGCGAACGCCCCGCTGGATGTGGAATTCAGCCGCGCCCTCGCGCTGTTCGAGGGTTTCGATCCGTAGCGTGGGGCGTGGTGTTCCTGTCGCTTGCCTGGGCGGCAACCCGCAGCGATCGCACTACAATGCGCAGGCAAGAGGACGTCACCCGATGCTGCGAGTAGGCCCCAACGTGGAGATCGCCGACGACGAGCTGGTCGAGCGATTCGTGCGCGCCGCCGGTCCCGGTGGCCAGAACGTCAACAAGGTGGCCACTGCGGTGGAACTGCGTTTCGACATCGCCGGTTCGCCGTCGCTGCCTGAGGCGGTACGCGCACGGCTGCTGGCCAAGCGCGACCGGCGCATGACCGGCGAAGGGGTGCTGGTGATAAACGCGCAGCGCTTCCGCACGCAGGAGCGCAACCGTGACGACGCGCGCGCGCGTCTGGTCGCCTTCGTCGAAGGCGGGCTGCACGCGCCCATTCCGCGCATCGCCACCCGGCCCACCCGGGCCTCCAAGGTGCGGCGGCTGGAGGCCAAGCGCGAACGCAGTACGATCAAGCAGGGGCGCACCCGGCGTGATTGGGACTAGTCGGCGTGCGGTCCCGTAGCCGCTACGCTGTCCCGACCCTGACGATGCCACAGGCACCGCATGCCCAACGACGCCGCTTCCCGCCCGATCGTGCTGCCGCTGCCTCCGCAGGTGCCGCGCGTGAGGCCTCATGCCTTCGTCCGCTGGCTGGGGCGCACGATCCTGCGCCTGGCGGGTTGGCGCATGGTGGGCGCGTTCCCTGACATCCCGCGTGCGGTGCTGATCGGCGCGCCGCATTCCAGCAACTGGGACGGTGTGCTGGGGCTGGCCGCCAAGATGGGCATGGGCCTGGACATCAGGATCCTGGGCAAGGCGTCGCTGTTCAAGGTGCCGGTGATGGGCGCGTTGCTGCACCGGCTGGGGGTGATTCCGGTGGACCGTAGCGCCGCGCATGGCGTGGTGGAGCAGGCGGCGGCGATGATCCGCAGCCGTCCGCAACTCTGGTATGGGCTGGCGCCGGAAGGCACGCGCAAGCCGGTCGAGCACTGGAAGCCCGGCTTCTGGCGCATCGCCAAGGCGGCCGGGGTGCCGGTGGTGCCGGCGTACTTCCACTACGGCCAACGGGTAATCGGCATCGGCCCGACATTCGAGCTGGGGGAGGACATGCAGGCCGATATCGCCCGCATCCGCGCGTGGTACCGCAGCGTCGCCAACGGCAAGTACCACGAGGCGTGAGCGAGGCTGCCCGCCGTCCAGCCCTGCGCCGCGATCTAGGGAGCGTTGACCGCGGACCCCGAGGCGGCACCACTGCTGCTCGCCGGGCCAAGGCGTTCGAGCAGTGTCCGGACCTCGGTGTGGCCCGGATTGGCCTCGATCACACGCTGCAACAGCGCGCGCGCCTCGTCGCCTCGACCCTGCCGGTGACGCACGTAGGCCAACCCTTCGGTGGCATCGAGATCACCTTGCCGAACCGCCAGCGTGCGGGTGAACCGGCGCTCTGCCTCGCCCAGGTCGTGTTGGGCGGATGACGTGTTGTGCCGGCGCAAGGCGACGAAGCCCAATCCAGTGGTGGCTCCCGCATGGTCTGGATCAACCACGAGAACCCGGGCGTAAGCCGCTGCCGCTGCCCCCAGGTCACCCAGCCGCATGTGGTTGGATCCTTCCAGCAGCAATGCATCCGCATCCTGGACCTCGATCCGGGCCAGCTCGCGCAGGCTGTCCTGGTGCCTTCCTTCGATGTGGGCGCGGTTTGCCTCGTCCAACGCCAGGCGGTCGGACGAGCGCTCGCGCTCGACCGAGCCGGCATAGCTCTCGCTCTTGGCGAATCCCGCCAGGTAGCGCTGGACGTTCTTGGCGCGGTGCAGGCCCAGATAGCAGTGGATATAGGCGGCGCCATCGGCGTTGAGCGCCGCCTCCGCGGCTGCGCGCGAGTTGGCCATGTAGTCCTTGCCGAAGGAGTGCCCGAGGATGCTGCCCATGGGGAAGTTCAACACTTTCATCCCGTGACGCGCGGCATGCCCGCGCTCCTGCGCCAGCAGCGCCCGTTCGTAAGGCTGGTCTGGATTGAGCAGGCTGACGATGGTGGTGACGCCCTTCTCCTTGAGAAACGCGAAGTCGGCTTCGACCGGGTATGGCCCGAAGATGATGCGCTCGGAGGTATCGGAGCGCGCGGCACGCCATGGCTGCACCCAGACGCTGGCCGGGTGCAATAACACCCAGGTTCCGAAGGCCCCGAGGAACAGACACGCGGCGAGGGCCAGATAGAGGAGTTTCGATCGGGTGGTTCGTGGCATGAAGGCCTCATTCCTGGAGGGCTGCGGTGGCAGGGCGCCGCTGCGGGACATCCAGCGGGGTATGGGGAGGTTGCTGCCCCGGGCGGACTGCGCGATATCCATTGGCGAGGCAAAAAGCAAGCGCGAGTTTTGCAAACTGTGACAAAAGCCGCAATACTATTGGATTGGGGGAAGTCTCCGAAGTTGCCCAGTGGTCCGGCGCCGATCGGCGCCGGCTGGGGGGTGTTGCCGGTAGGGGTTTTGACTGCAAATTCGTTGATGCGGCGCGCAAGGCGGGCCTGCACTTCAGGGGGCGACAGTGGATCTGGGTTTTCTGAGCGGGGCTGATTCAAAGCTCGTGTTCGCGTTTTGGCTTGGCGTCACGGTTCTGGTGATGACGCTGGTTACGCTGACGGTAATCCTCGTGATGCGGCAGATGGTCGCGCGCAAGGAGCGGGCACACCTGCGCGCCGCCCATCATTGGGGCCGCATCCTCGTGGATGTTGCCCACGGGGGCGAGGCCGGGCCATCCACCCTTCCGGCGCGTGACGTGTCGGGTTTCGTCGAGGCGTGGAATGGCATCCACGCCAACCTGGGCGGTGCCGAAAACCCTGCGTTGCAGGCCTTGGCAGGGTCGATCGGGCTGGAGAAGCGCTTGCACTCGCTGCTGCAGCGCGGTGGCTTCCATGAGCGGGTGGTCACGATCATCGCCTTGGGCTACCTGAGGAGCCGCGCGCATTTTGACCGGATCGCGCGCCTTCTGGACGATCGCAGCTCGATCGTGTCGCTCTGTGCGGCACGGGCGATCATGCAGATCGATCCCGGTCGCGCCGTTTCCTTGCTCGTGCCGCAGATCATGGCGCGTGGCGACTGGTCGCAGGGGGGCGTTGCCGACATCCTTCGTGAAGCAGGTGCGGGGCGCGTATCCCAAGAGCTTGGGACGGCCGCGCTGCAGGCCAACGCGGACGTGGCGCCGCGCATGGTTCGCTTTCTCGCCGGCGTCAGCCCGGAAGCGGCCGCGCCCGTGATCCGCCAGATCGTTGCCACGTCCAACGATGACCATCTTGTCTCGACCTGCCTGCAGGTATTGGCCGATCCCGCTGATCTCGACCTGGTGCGGCCCCTGCTCGATCACCCGCGTTGGCATGTGCGCATGCACGCTGCGACGGCTCTGGGCCGGCTGGGCGTGCCGGGTGATGAGCAGCGGCTGCTGCCCTTGCTTGCCGATGCGCAATGGTGGGTGCGTTACCGGGCCGCGCAGGCACTCGTAAAACTGCCATTCATGAAGGAGGCCGCCATGCACCGGTTCCGTGACACCCAGACCGATCGGTTCGCGTGCGACATCCTCGATCAGGTGATGGCGGAGCAGCGGATGGGGGTGGAGCGATGAACGGAGTGACGCTGCCTTCCGGACTGGTCTGGTTCCTAGAGGGAATGCAATGGGTATTCCTTCTGTACTTCATCGGCATCAACCTCGGGTACCTGTTGCTGAATTATGTGTCGGTCTTCGGCATCATCCGGCACATGCGCGAGCACGGCGCGCAGTACCTGCCCAAGAACTTCACGGCCTACCAGCCGCCGGTCAGCATCCTGGTGCCCGCGCACAACGAGGAACGCACCATCGTGTCCTCGGTGCGGTCGCTGCTTCGACTGAAGTACCCGGACTTCGAGATCGTCGTCGTCAATGACGGCTCCACCGACGGCACGCTCGACGCGCTCGTCCGGGCGTTCGCACTGGTCGAGTTCCCGGAGGCCTACCGCAAGCGGATCGAGACAGAGCCGGTCAATCGCATCTTTGCGTCCACCGATTTTCCGCGCGTGCGCCTGGTGGACAAGCAGCAGGGCGGCAAGGCCGATGCGCTCAATGCAGGTATCAACTGCGCCCGCTACCCTTTGTTCTGCGTGGTCGACGCCGACTGCATCCTGCAGCATGACAGCCTGTCACGCGTGGTGCAGCCGTTCCTGGAAGACGCAACCACGGTCGCGGCGGGCGGCGTGATCCGTATCGTCAATGGCTGTTCGGTCAAGGACGGCTTCCTGTCCGACGTGGCCCTGCCGCGCAAGGCCCTGCCGCAGTTCCAGTTGATCGAATACCTTCGCGCATTCCTGTTCGGGCGCCTGGGCTGGTCGCCGATCAACGCGCTGTTGATCATTTCCGGTGCGTTCGGCGTGTTCTACAAGGAGCGCGTGATCGCGGTGGGCGGTTACCACAAGGACACGGTGGGCGAGGACATGGAGCTGGTCGTGCGCCTGCACCACCAGCTGCGCAAGGAACGGCGGCATTACAACATCACGTTCGTGCCTGATCCCATTTGCTGGACGGAAGCGCCGGAGGATCTGCGATCCCTGCGCAACCAGCGCGTGCGCTGGCAGCAGGGCCTGATGGAAAGCCTCATCCCGAACTGGCGGATGATGTTCCAGCGCAACGGCGGCGCCGTTGGGCGACTGGCATTTCCCTTCATGCTGCTGTTCGAAGGCCTGGGTCCGGTGATCGAGGTCCTGGGCTACGTCTCGGTGCTGGTGCTGTGGCTGGTGGGTTTGCTGTCGCCCGAGGCCTTCCTGGTGTTCCTGTTCGCTTCCGTCGGCCTGGGCGTGCTGCTGTCGACCAACGCGCTATTGCTGGAGGAACTGTCGTTCCGCCTGTATCCGCGTCCGGCACAGCAGTTGAAGCTGTTCGCGGTCGCAATCATCGAGAACTTCGGCTACCGGCAACTGACGGCGTTCTGGCGCCTCATTGGACTGCTGCGCTGGGTCACGGGGCTGCGTGGCAAATCCCGCTGGGGCAAGGTTAAGCGCCACGCGACGTGGCAACACGACTCCGGCGAGGCGCCTCCGCCCGCCGGCCCACAGCACATCGACACACGCCCTGCTGGCTCAACCCGGGAACTGGAAACCACCCCATGACGGCATCCCCCATTGCCCTTGCACTGCTGCTGGCTGCGGCCGACCCGATCCTGCCGCCGCACGAAACGCCGGCGGCGACCACGGTCGCCGATTCCGGGGAAAGCCACGAGCAGCAGTTGCTTCGCGCGAGGGAGCTGGCCACCAATGGCCAGCGTGACGCGGCGCTTGCCCTTTATTCAACGATGCTTGAGCGCTCGCCTGGCAATACCGATGTGCTGCTCGCCCGTGGACGCACTTTGGCGTGGATGGGGCAGTGGCAGCAATCGGAGGCGGACCTGCAGGCGGTGGTGGATAGATCGCCGACGTATGCCGATGCGTGGTCAGCGCTGGGCGACATGTACCTATGGAGCGACCGCTCCACCCAGGCCGTGCAGGCCTATGGCCGCTGGCAGGCCTTGCAGCCGCAAGATCCTGACGCCCTCCTGGCGCGGGCCCGCGCCCATCGGTCGGCGGGTGAGCTCGATGCCGCGCGCGCCGACTTCGAGGCGGCCCGCGCATTGGGAGCGGACCAGGCCTTGGTCGACGCCGCGATTCGCGCCCTCGAACCACGTGCCTCCAGTCCCGATGCCGCTGCGGCGGACGGGTATCGGTGGGCCGCGCGCATCGGCGCGGCCAGGACAACGTTCCGTCCTGCGCGTGATGGCTGGACCGAGCAGTCAGCGTCGCTGCGTCGGTATTTCGAGCGCGGCTCGCTGGGCCTGGAATGGTTGGGCGCGCGACGGTTTGGTCAGCGCGACGCCGCTTGGGCGCTGGATGGCTACGTTGACCTCTGGACGCGGGCGTATGCCAACCTGCGTTACCAGCATGCGCCCACGCCGGACCTGTTTTCCGACCGGTCCTGGCGCGTGGAGCTGTACCAGGGCGTGGGACGTGGCTGGGAGTTGTCGGCCAGCTACGACCAGCTCGACTTTGGCGGATCACCCACGGAGTTGTATGGCCTGGGCGTGGGCCGCTACGTGGGCAACTTCTACCTGCGCGGCCGAGCGCTTTACGTGCCCGATGTGGATTCGCACAGCCTGAGCTTCAAGGGACTGCTTCGGTATTACTACGCCGGCAATGGCGACGAGTATGTGGAAGTGACAGGGGGCTCCGGACGCACGACAGAGTCACGTAGCGGCGCCGGGGGCGCGGTGCTGGACGACAGCAGTTCGTCGGCCAGCGTGGCGTTCGTCAAGTACCTGACGCCGCGACTTGGGTTCAAGGTGGGGGCGAACTACGCCGACAACGTGGACGGCTATTCCGAACGTGGCATCTCGGCATCGGTCTACACGCGCTGGTGAGCAGGCCGTTCCGATGAGCCACGGAGG
The DNA here is from genome assembly GCF_007830115.1 of Aerolutibacter ruishenii. Taxonomy (GTDB): domain Bacteria; phylum Pseudomonadota; class Gammaproteobacteria; order Xanthomonadales; family Xanthomonadaceae; genus Aerolutibacter; species Aerolutibacter ruishenii. The sequence continues at coordinate 365,104 of NZ_VLKP01000002.1, forward strand.
AACTGCGCGTCCACGCGCGCAATGCATTCGCCAGGCCTTGGCCAGCTTTGCGTGGTTGCTGCCGGCGGTGTTGTTGGCGTTCATTGTGGCCCACGCGATCGAATTGGCCGCAGGCAGCCGGGCAGCGGAAGGAACTGGCGTCCTGTGGCTGCTCGGGTCGGCGCTGTGGTCGGATCTGTTGGTAACCGTCAAATGCGCGCCACTGCTGTTCGTGCTGTCGCTGCCGGTGCTGGTGCTGGGTCGGGGGGGCTGGCGGCTGGTGGGCGTTGGTCTGCCATGGTCGGTGCCGGTACTGGCGCAGGCCATGTTGGGCGAGTACTTCCTGACTACGCGCGTGCCGCTGGGCGCCGATCTGTTCGGTTACTCATGGGGCGAGTTGCGCACCACTGTGGTAGCCGGTGCGGAAATCGGCCCACGTGCGGTGGTCGCGCTGATTCTGCCTTTGGCCGCGCTGTGGTCTGGCTTGTTCTGGTTTGGTCGTCGGGTGCCCGCCACCCCGCGGGCGGTGCCAGGTGCCGCTCTCCTGGTGCTGGGCATTTTCGGTATCTGGACGCTGCCCTCGCGCGTTGATGCGCGCCATTTCCACAGTGAGGACAGTTACAACCTGAGCGCGAACAAGGCCGGGTTCCTGCTGGATGAGAGCCTGGCCTACCTGCGACGCCGCCATGCAGGTCCCGCCACGCCGCCCGCACCCGCGGTAACCGGGGGCCAGGAACGGCCCGGACTCGATCCGGATTTCCCGTTCCTGCATGGCGAACAGACACCGGACACGCTCGGGCCGCTGTTTGCCACGTCGCCCGCCGACCCGCCGCCGAACCTGGTCTTCATCGTGGTTGAAGGCCTGGGGCGGACCTTCTCCGGCCCGGGTGCCCGCCTGGGTAGCTTCACCCCTTTCCTTGACGAACTGGCCACGCGCAGCCTGTACTGGGAGAACTTTCTCGCCGTGCAGGGCCGCACCTTCGCGGCATTGCCGTCGATCTTTGGTTCGCTGCCGTTCGCCGAGCAGGGATTTGCTGCGCTGGAAGAGCGCATGCCCAGCCACGCGACGTTGCTGAGCGTGCTCAAGGACAATGGCTACGCGCTCGCGTTCTATGCCGGTTTCGATCCGGATTTCGACAACGAGCGACAATTCCTGCTGCGCCAAGGCGTCGATCGGATCGTAGGGCCCGACCAGTTCGGCGGCCGGTACCGCAAGGCGAACGACTGGGGGTTTGCCGATGGAGACCTGGTCGACCGCGTGCTCGAGGACGCCGCGGGTGCCGCGCCCGCGGTGACGGTGATCCAGACCATTACCCTGCACACGCCGTATACGTTCCCGGGGCAGGCCGGGTATGCCGAGCGGCTGGAGCGGCATCTGGATGTGCTGGGGGTCGTCGAGTCGCGGCGGGCGGCCTACCGCTCGCAGCGCGCCATCTACGAGTCGATCCTGTACACCGACGATGCGCTGCGACGCTATTTCGAACGCATGCGCGAGCGGCCGGAATTCGCCAACACCGTGTTCGTGGTCACCGGCGACCATCGTCTGCCCGAGATCCCGATGGACACGCGGATCGAGCGCTACCATGTGCCGCTGCTGGTGTATTCGCCGCGACTCAAGCAGCCGCGACACATCCGTTCGGTGTCCTCGCAGTTCGACATCGCCCCCTCGCTGCTGGCGTGGTTGGGCAGCCAGCACGGTATCCGCACGCCGACCCGGGTGGCTTGGCTGGGTAGTGGACTCGACGTCGAGGCCGGCTTCCGCAATGTGCACGCATTCCCGTTGAAGCAGACCAAGGGTAACCTGGTCGACTTCATTTCCGGCCATTACTTCGTCAACCAGGGCGCTTTGTACGCGTTGCGCGACGGCATGGAGATCGAGCCGGTGGACGATGCAGAAGCTTTGCAGCGAATCAATGTCGAGTTCGATCGCTTCCGCGCAGCCAATGACCAGCTCGCAAGAGGCTTCGCACTGGTGCCGGAGGATGCGCCGAGGACGCTGTCCGTCTTCCGGGAGCAGGATCGCGTGGCTCTCGCGCTGCCGCCGCCGGTGGGTTTGGCGGTGGAGCGCGTGGTAGTGCCGGAAGCGGCAAATGCCGATGCGCTGGAGGTAGAGGTGGTGTTTGCCAACGGCGCCGTCACGCCATCGCCCCCGTTTGTGCCGCTGCTGGTGCTGGCCGATGCCAGCGGCCGTGAGGTGAGTGAAACCTATGGCCCAGCGATGGTGCTGGCGGCGGGGGAGCGGGCGAGTGTTCGTGTGCCGCTCAAGTCGAGCGGCGTGGCTGCAGGCGCATACTCGCTGGCGGTCATCCCGTCGCATCCAGACACCGGCAAGCCGGTGGGCGCGGGGAAGTTCCGTGTTGCCCTGTCCCTGGAAAAGTGAGCGCACTGCCTGCGCGTCCTTGCCCGGATTCGCGGGCGGCGCCCGGGATGCCCTGGAGACCCGTCGATGAGAACGCTCTGGCTCTGCCTCCTGTTGTGTTGCCTTGTTTGGCCTGAGGCACGGGCCAAGGATTCACCGCGTGCGGTGTGGACGTGGGAAAAGCCCTCGTTCGCCATGCTGGAATCGCCACGGGTAGCGGAGGAGGCGTTGTCGTTCTTCCAGCGCAAGCGGGTCACGACGGTCTATCTGTACGCCGATTCGTTTGATGGGCGCAATCCGGTCCGGGATCGTCCCGAGCTGTATCGCGCTTTCATCCGGCGTGCCCACGCGCGTGGCATCCAGGTGTACGCGCTGCTCGGTTCCTGGTACCTGCATACCGAGCGCTATGTCCTGCCGCGACACCGTCGCGCAGCCCGCGCGATGCTGGCCGGGGTGCTGGAGTACAACGCCGGGGCCGCCCCGGACGAACGCTTTGATGGGGTCAACTACGACATCGAACCGCACCTGCTCGATGAGTGGAATGACGCCTCGCGCCATCGACTGCTGCTGGGATTCCTGGACATGACGGCGGACTTGATGGCCGATCGGCGCAAGTCCGGCCAGTCGCTGCCCATTGGCCCGGCGATGCCCTTCTGGTGGGATGGCATCACCCTCGAGTGGCGCGGGGCCCGCAAGACCGTGGCCGAGCACGTCATCGACGCCACCGATTACGTGGCGTTGATGGACTACCGCAACCGTGCCGAGGGCCGCGATTCCATCCTTTCGCACGCCCAGGACGAGATGGACTACGCTGACAAGGTGGGCAAGCAGGTCGTGATCGGGCTTGAGTTCAATCCCGGCGAACCGGCCAAGCTGAGTTTCCACGGCATGGATGAGGCGGCGTTCGAGCGTGAAGCGGCCAAGGTGGAAGGTGCATACGGTGATCGCCCGGCTTTTGGCGGCTTCGTGTTCCATCACTACCTGGGCTACCGGCGTTTCGTACGCGATCCGGCTCCGAACGATCCGATTGTGCCGCCCTCACGTTAACGTTCCGAGTGTCCGGTGGCGTAATGGCCGCCGCGCTCGAACAGCGCCGGCTGGATCAATTCGGTGAACGCCCGCGCCTGCGGCGACAGGTACTTGCCCTTGCGCACCACGACGCCATAGCTGCGCGAGGGGAAATAGCGCGCCAACGAGCGCGTCGCCAGTCGTTCATGGTCGGCCTCGGTCAGGCAGATCGCGGTGACGATGCTGATACCCAGGCCCATTGCCACGTACTGCTTGATCACTTCCCAGCCACCGACCTCCAGCGCCACCGTATACGGCACCCGGTTCTGGTGGAAGACCAGGTCCACCAGCCGATACGTGGTCAATCGCTGTGGCGGCAGGATCAGCCCATACGGCGACAGGTCGTGCAGGGTCAGGTCGCCCTTGTGCGCCAGCGGATGGTCGCGCGGGGTGATCAGCATCGGCTCGAAGCGGTATACCGGCGCGTAGCTGAGGTCACCGGGCACGTCGATCATCGAGCCCACCGCCAGATCCACCCCGTCCGAGCGCAGCAGATCCAGGCCTCCGGCGCCGGTGACGTTGTGCAGGGTCAGTCGCACCTCCGGGTGGGCGGCGCGGAACGCCTCCACAATCTTCGGCAGCAGGTAGAGGATGGTCGAAGTGCCGGCGGCCACGTTGAGCTCGCCGGCATCCAGGCCGCGCACCCGCTCGCGGAAACTCGCGTCCAACCCGTCCATGCCTTCGACCAGCGGCCGCGCCAGCTCATACAGCGCCTGGCCCTCGGCGGTCAGCGCCAGACGGCGCCCGCTGCGCTCCAGCAGCCGCGTGCCCATCTCGCGCTCCAGAGCCTGCAGCTGCAGGGTCACGGCCGGCTGGGTCAGGTACAGCGCGTCGGCCGCGCGCGACACCGAACCCAGTCGCGCGGTCTGGCAGAACGCCCGCAGCGGCTTCAGCCGGTCGCCCTTGTAGGCGAAACGCGGGGCCTTGGGTGGGCGTTCGGCCATTGGTTTCATCTGTCTATTAGTTTGTTTAATGATAAACATTGAAAAAACTTGATTGTCAAATACAAGACTGCAGCGCATGTTGGTTTTGCACCGCAACACGCATCACCACCGTGAGGAGAGATTCGGATGTCGGCAGTCTTGGCGGAAACGGTTCTGGCAGAACAACCCATGCCCCGGAACGGGGTGGTGTCGGTCACCGGCATCGAGGTGACCGCGACCCTTCCGGGGCAGGACACGTTGCTGACGCCGGTAGCCCTGGACTTCCTGGCCGGCCTGCACCGCCGTTTCGAGGCCACCCGCCAGGTTCGCCTGGCCGCTCGCCGCGAGCGCCAGGCCTTCTTCGACGCCGGCGGCCTGCCGGACTTCCGTGCCGACACCGTGGCCATCCGCAGCAGCGACTGGCGCGTGGCGCCGATCCCGGCCGCGCTGCAGGACCGTCGCGTGGAGATCACCGGCCCGGTCGACCCGAAGATGGTGATCAACGCGCTCAACTCCGGCGCCAACTGCTACATGGCTGATTTCGAGGACAGCACCGCGCCAACCTGGGCCAACCTCGTCGCCGGGCAGCAGGCCCTGCGCGCCGCCGTCGCCGGCACGCTGGAATACACCGCCCCGGGCACCGACGCCGCCCCCGGCAAGCACTACGCGCTCAAGCCCTTTGCGCAGCAGGCGGTGCTGCTGGTTCGCCCGCGCGGCTGGCACCTGGACGAGAAGCACGTGCGCATCGATGGCGCATCGATGTCCGGCAGCCTGTTCGACCTGGGCCTGTTCGCCTTCCATAACGCCAAGACGCTCGCCGCCAAGGACCGCGGCCCGTACTTCTACCTGCCCAAGCTGCAGTCGATGGAAGAGGCGGCGCTGTGGAACGATGTGCTCGACCACGTCGAGCGCGCCCTGGGCCTGACGGCCGGCCAGCTCAAGGTCACCGTGCTGATCGAGACCCTGCCGGCCGTGTTCGAGATGGACGAGATCCTGCACGCGCTGCGCGGCCGCATCGCGGGCCTCAACTGCGGGCGCTGGGACTACGTGTTCTCGTACATCAAGACCTTCCGTCGCCACCGCGACAAGGTGCTGCCTGAGCGCGGCCAGGTCACCATGATCCAGCCATTCCTGCGCGCCTACTCCGAGTTGCTGATCCAGACCTGCCACAAGCGTGGCGCGCACGCGATGGGCGGCATGGCCGCGCAGATCCCGATCAGCGGCACCGACGCGGCGAGCATCGAGGCCAACCAGGCCGCGCTGGCCAAGGTCCGCGCCGACAAGCTGCGCGAGGTCACCGCAGGCCACGACGGCACCTGGGTGGCGCACCCGGCGCTGATCCCGCTGGCACGCGATGTGTTCGACGAGCGCATGCCCACCCCGCACCAGCAACACGTCAAGCGCGAAGAGGTCATCGTCACCCGCGACGACCTCATCAAGCCGTCGTTGGGCACCATCACCCGCGCCGGCTTCGAGAACAACGTCGAGGTCTGCGTGCGCTACCTGGCCGCGTGGCTGGACGGCAGCGGCTGCGTGCCGATCCACTGGCTGATGGAGGATGCGGCCACCGCCGAGATCGCCCGCGCCCAGTTGTGGCAGTGGCTGCACCACGCCGATCCCCGCGCCGACGGATCGCACGGCCAGCCACTGTGCCTGGATGACGGCAGCGAAGTGGACTTCGCCCTGCTCGAACGCGCGCTGCTCAACCTGCCCGGCAAGCTCACCGACCGCCTGCAGATGCCCGGTGGCAGTCGCGTGGCCGAGGCCATCGGACTGCTCGACCGGCTCACCCACGCCGACACCCTGGAGGACTTCCTGACCCTCCCGGCCTACAGGCGACTGACCTGATCCCACCGGCGCGCGGCGCCAGCAGGTGCTGACCACGGTCAGCGCCAACGGCCCCGGCTTGTCTGCACGCAGGCATCCGCGATGCCGTCACCAAACCCACGCCGGATGGCCCGGCCTCCCGTTACGCGACAGCCCACGACACAACGCCCACCGGCCCTGCCATCCGCCAAACGAACCGCTAGACAGATTTCGCTTCACCCACCCAGGAAGACGCCATGTCTTTCCCGCCACGTCCCAAGCCAACCCCCTAGACCCGAGGAATGCCGCCATGACCACCAAGCTCCCCACCGCCGACCAGCTGCGCCACGACTGGGCCACCAACCCCCGCTGGGCCGGCATCACCCGCCCGTACTCGGCCGAGGACGTGGTGCGCCTGCGCGGCACCGTGCCGGTGGAGCACTCCATCGCCAAGCTTGGCGCGGAGAAGCTGTGGAAGTCGCTGCACACCGAGGACTTCATCAACGCCCTCGGCGCGCTGACCGGCAACCAGGCCATGCAGCAGGTCAAGGCCGGGCTCAAGGCGATCTACCTCTCCGGCTGGCAGGTCGCCGCCGATGCCAACATCGCCGGCGAGATGTACCCGGACCAGTCGCTGTACCCGGCCAACTCGGTGCCGCAGGTCGTGCGCCGCATCAACAACACCCTGCTGCGCGCCGACCAGATCCAGTGCGCCGAAGGCAGCGGCGACATCGACTTCCTGCAGCCGATCGTGGCCGATGCCGAGGCCGGTTTCGGCGGCGTGCTCAACGCCTTCGAGCTGATGAAGGGCATGATCGAGGCCGGCGCTTCCGGCGTGCACTTCGAGGACCAGTTGGCCAGCGTGAAGAAGTGCGGCCACATGGGCGGCAAGGTGCTGGTGCCGACGCGCGAGGCGGTCGAGAAGCTGGTCGCCGCCCGCCTGGCCGCCGACGTGATGGGCGTGCCGACCCTGATCGTCGCGCGTACCGACGCCGAGGCCGCCGACCTGCTGACCAGCGATGTCGACCCCAACGACGTGCCGTTCACCACCGGCGAACGCACCGTCGAAGGCTTCTACAAGACCCATAACGGCCTCGACCAGGCCATCAGCCGCGGCCTGGCGTACGCACCGTACGCCGACCTGGTGTGGTGCGAGACCGGCAAGCCCGACCTGGAGTTCGCGCGCAAGTTCGCCGAGGCGATCCACGCCAGGTTCCCGGGCAAGCTGCTGGCCTACAACTGCTCGCCGTCGTTCAACTGGAAGAAGAACCTCGACGACGCGACGATCGCGAAGTTCCAGAAGGAAATCGCGTCCTACGGTTACAAGTTCCAGTTCATCACCCTGGCCGGTTTCCACAGCCTGAACTACGGCATGTTCAACCTGGCGCACGGCTACGCGCGCCGCCAGATGAGCGCCTTCGTCGAGCTGCAGGAAGCCGAGTTCGCCGCCGCCGAGAAGGGCTTCACCGCGGTCAAGCACCAGCGCGAGGTCGGCACCGGCTACTTCGATGCGGTGACCCAGACCATCCAGGGTGGCCAGTCGTCGACCGTGGCGCTCAAGGGCTCGACCGAGGAGGAGCAGTTCCACGAGGCGCGCGCGGCGGCCTGAGGCCCAGCCCGCGACAGACGGCGTGGACACGGACGCCGGGCCACGCCGGGCCGGACATGACGCCGGCCCGTTGGCGTCGATGGGACTTTTGGCATTCGACAGGGATTGGTCGAGATGCGTATCGTCGACTTCCCGCTCCCGGTTTGGTTCAGTTGGCATGTCCAGGCATTCTTTCGTTGTTGCAATGATCATGGCGGTCATCTGTGCCGCCCCGGCCCTCGCCAAGGCAGATGAAGCAGCCAAGGTGCCTGTCGCTGCCACAGCGTCGACCACCGGCCCGGAACCCACGCAGCCGACCAGTCGAGCGCAGGCCGAAGACGACCAGGTGATTTGCAGGGCCGAGCGCTCCCTGGGAAGCAACCGCATTCAGCGGGTGTGCCGGTCGGCCGAGCAGGTCCGCCGCGAGCGCGAAGCGGCCCGCCAGGCGCTGGAGAAGCGCGGCGTGGGCGGCTGACCGCCGCCCCACGACTCCCGCCCGGTGGCCGGCAGCCTCCCCTGCATTGCCAGCGTGTACGGGCAGGCGTAGCCTCGGTTGCCTTGATCTGCGCAAGTGACTCACAGGAGGCGTGTCGTGACCAGATTGTCCATCGTGGTGATGTTGTCGGTTGTGCTGGCAGGCGGGCAGTTCGCGGCACCTGTCGCCGCACAGGAGTCGGGAGACAAGCTGGCGCACATCCTGGATCAGCAGCAGGCATTGAAGGCCAGCCTCGACGACGGAACGTCCGGATTGTCGCCGCGCCAAATCCGCCAGATCCGCAAGGAGCAAGGCGAGGTGTTCGCGATCGCGGGCAAGAACGCCCGCTTCGACCAGCTCAATGTCCAGGAGCAGATCCGCTTGGAGAACGCGCTGGAGCGGATCAACGCCCATTTCGTCGGCACCCGGGTGGCGCAGGAGAACCAGGACACCTGCTGGACCGAAGCCAAGACCGGCTCAAAGCTGAAGGTCACCCGCTGTGGTACGCAGGAAGAGCGCGACGAGACGCGTCGCGGCGCGCGCGCATGGCTGGAAAAGCCCAGGATCTGCGTTCCGCCCGGTTGCAGCTGAGTGCGCCCTATGCGGCGGGCACGCCGCGATCGCTTCGGCGATAACCAATCGCTTCGGTCAGGTGGGCGGTAACGATGCCCTCGCTGTCGCCGAGGTCAGCGATGGTGCGGGCCACCCGCAGCACCCGGTGCACGGAGCGGGCGCTGAGCCGGAGCCGGTCGGCGGCGGTGTCCAGCAGGCGCTGGTCATGGTCGGATAGGCTGCAGGTCTCCCGCATCTCAGCCGGGCCCAGCTGGGCGTTGGCCTTGCCGGCACGATCCAGTTGGCGCTGGCGCGCGCCGGCGACCCGGCCCGCCACGGCGGCACTGGACTCCGCGGGTGGGGCCGCCATCCGCAATTCCCCTGGCGACAGGCGCGACACTTCCACGTGCAGGTCGATGCGGTCCAGCAAGGGACCGGAAACACGGGCGCGGTAGCGGTCCACGGATTCCTCGCTGCAGCGGCATCGGCCGCTGGCGTCACCTGCCCAGCCGCAAGGACATGGGTTCATCGCCGCGACGAGCTGGAAGCGGGCCGGGAACTCGATGCTGCGCGCGGCCCGGGACACGGTCACGGTGCCGCTCTCCAGCGGCTCACGCAGCACTTCCAGCGCCGAACGGCTCCATTCCGGCAGCTCGTCCAGGAACAGCACGCCATTGTGGGCCAGTGACACCTCCCCGGGCCTGGGGAGGCTACCGCCGCCCACCAGCGCGACCGCGCTGGCGGAATGGTGCGGCGCCCGGAACGGCCGGATCCCCCACGCGCGTGCGGCGTCGTCGCCCGGCCCATGACCTCGACCGGCCGCGGACACGATGGCCGCGCTCTCCAGCGCCTCATCGTCGGTCTGCGGCGGCAACAGGCCGGGCAGGCGCGAGGCCAGCATGGATTTGCCGCACCCAGGGGGCCCCAGGAACAGCAGGTGGTGCGAACCCGCCGCGGCGATCTCCAGTGCCCGCCGCGCGTGGGCTTGCCCACGCACATCGGCAAGATCAGGTCCGCAGGCAGTGGCGGTGGCCGCATGGGCCTGGGCCCGGGGCAGGGACTTGTGGCCCTTCAGCGCGGCACAGACCTCCAGCAGCGTGCGCGCGGTGGTCACCCGTGCGCGCCCGGCCAACGCCGCCTCCGGACCGTTGGCGCCCGGCAGCACCAGCGAACGGCCGGCGGCGGTGGCGGCCAGCGTGGCGGGCAGCGCGCCATCCACCGCACGCAGTTCGCCGGTCAGCCCCAGTTCGCCCATGAACTCGGTGTCGGCCAGTGCCTGCTGCGGAATCTGTCCGCTCGCCGCCAGGATCCCCAGGGCAATGGGCAGGTCGAAGCGACCGCCGTCCTTGGGCAGGTCCGCCGGGGCCAGGTTGACGGTGATCCGCCGGGCGGGGAACTCCAGTTGCGAGGACTGCAGGGCCGCGCGCACCCGGTCCTTGGCCTCACGCACCGCCGCAGCAGGCAGTCCGACGATGGACATCGACGGCAGGCCGCCGCCCAGATGTACCTCCACCCTCACTTCGGGCGCACGCACGCCCGATCGCGCACGGCTGTGCACGATGGCCAGGTTCATGGGGCGGGCCTCAGTGGCGCGGCGCGCTGGCGTCGACGGCGACGCGGGCCTCGAGTTCCTCGACGGTGCGCTGCAGCGCTTCCAGCTTCTCGCGGGTGCGCAGCAGCACCGCGCGCTGCACTTCGAACTCCTCGCGTGTCACCAGGTCGAGCTTGGCCAATCCGGTCTGCAGGACGGCCTTGAAGTTCTGCTGCAGTTCCTCGCGCCCTTCGCGCAGGCCTGGCGGCACCAGGCTGCTGAGGCGGCGGGCAAGGTCGTCAATCTGGTTGAGGTCGATCATGGGGGGTCCTCCGACGGGGCTACCAGCGTGGCGCACCGGCCGGTCCGGCGCCGTCGGCGGAGCCCGCGGCGTGGTGTAGGAAAATTCCTACCCTCGGCTGGGACGGGAATTCTAACGGAACCCACGATGAGGGCGGCGTGGACGACCTTCGCGATATCCTGATGGTGGAGCGCCCACCCCGGGATCGCAGGGCAGGGCCCGAAGGAGAATCCGATGAAGATGGTCATGGCGGTGATCAAGCCGTTCAAGCTCGACGATGTGCGCGAGGCGCTGGCCGACGCCGGCGTGGCCGGGATCACCGCCACCGAGGTCAAGGGTTTCGGCCGCCAGAAGGGCCATACCGAGCTGTACCGTGGCGCCGAGTACGTGGTCGACTTCCTGCCCAAGATCAAGCTGGAAGTCGCCGTGACCGATGACCAGGTCGACGCCGTGGTCGAGGCGATCATGAAGGCCGCCGGCACCGGCAAGATCGGCGACGGCAAGATCTTCGTCTGGGACCTCAACCAGGTGGTGCGTATCCGCACGGGCGAACTGGACGGCGACGCGTTGTAATGCCCGAAGGTTGTGTGCGTCCGGGCACCACTCGGTAGCTTTCCAAGACCGTCTGCAAGCCAAGGAAATCGGCGGCCCGAGCGTTGCCTGATGACCGTTCTGCTCGCGTTTCGGCCGGGATGGGGATTGCAAACGGAAAGCCCTGCTCACGCGGGGCTTTCGAACACTGTGATTGGAACGGGCCCTTACTCCCCCAACGCCTCCGCCACGAACGGCGGCAGGCTCGCCGCACCCTTGTGGATGTCGGCGGTGTAGTACTTGGTCGCGAATGCCTTGGCACGCGCATCGGCCTCGCGGAACTCGAAGCCCTGGCCCTTGCGCGCCATCGTGCAGCTCCACCAGCCGGTCGGGTAGCACGGCTGCGGGAACGGCAGGGTCTGGAAGGTGCTGAAGCCGGCCTTGCCCATCTCGGCGCGCATGGCCTTGATCAGCTCCAGCAGCACCAGCGGCGACTCGCTCTGCTGCACCAGGATGCCGTCGTCCTTCAGCGCGCGGAAGCACGACTCGAAGAACGCCTTGTTGAACAGGCCTTCCGCCGGACCCACCGGGTCGGTCGAGTCGACAATGACGATGTCCAGCGAATCCGGCGCACAGTTCTTCATGTACGCGATGCCGTCATCGAACAGCAGCTCGGCGCGCGGGTCATCATTGCTGTCGCACAGCTCCGGGAAGTACTTCTCCGACATGCGCGTGACCTGCTCGTCGATGTCGCACTGCACCGCCTTCTCCACGCCCGGGTGCTTGAGCACCTCGCGCAGCGTGCCGCAGTCGCCGCCGCCGATGATCACCACGTGCTTCGGGCTGGCATGGGTGAACAGCGCCGGGTGCGACATCATCTCGTGGTAGAGGAAGTTGTCGCGGGTAGTCAGCATCATCGCGCCGTCGATGAGCATCAGGTTGCCCCAGTCGGTGCTCTCGAAGATCTCGATCTTCTGGAACGGCGACTGCACCTCGTCCAGCTTCCTGGTGATCCGGTAGCCGATGGCCGAGCCGGACGGCTCGAAGTTCTCGTAGTGCCAGGTGGTGTTGTCGGTCATGCCAGTCGGTCCTTGTGGGTGTGGGGCGGGCTGCGCGTGGCAGCTGGCGGCCGGGCCGGGTGGGGCGTCAAAGACGCCGGGGTCGCGCGGCGCCCTGCAGGCGGGCCGTGCGAGGCCGCGGATTGTAGCGGACCCCCGCCGTCGGCGTGATGAAGGTTCGGCAACGCCCGGAAGGCTGGGACAGTTGGCAGCGTGCCGCCAGTGGCCGCCCAGGGCACCGCTCAAGACAGCGGGCGTGGTGTTGCGCGCGTCATTCGTTCAAACCGCAATGGGTCGCACGACCATGGCCTCACATACCCCCCCGGCCGTCGGGGGGTAGAATGCGCCTCCCCACCCCCCCTTGGTGCCACGCCGATGTCCGACTGGTCGATTGATCAGGCCCGCCAGACCTATTCGATCCCGTACTGGAGCGAGGGCTTCTACGACGTGGACGCGGCTGGCCGGATCAGCGTGCGCCCACGCGGCGACGCCGGCCCCGCCGTGGCGCTGCCCGAGATCGTCGACCAGGCGCGCGCCAACGGCGCCAAGCTGCCGCTGCTGGTGCGCTTTCCGGACATCCTCGGTGCGCGCCTGCGCAAGCTGCAGGGCGCCTTCGCCGGGGCCATGGCCGAGTGGAACTATCCGGGTGGCTACACCGCCGTGTACCCGATCAAGGTCAACCAGCACCAGGGCGTGGCCGGCACGCTGGCGCAGGTTGGCGCCAACGGCGCCGACGCCCCGGCCAACACCGGCTTCGGCCTGGAAGCCGGCAGCAAACCCGAGCTGATGGCGGTGCTGGCGCTGAGCCAGCCCGGCGGGCTGATCGTCTGCAACGGCTACAAGGACCGCGAGTACATCCGCCTGGCACTGATCGGGCGCAAGCTCGGGCTCAACACCTGGATCGTGGTGGAAAAGCCCTCCGAACTGGCGCTGGTGCTGGAAGAGGCCAAGGCGCTGGGCGTGAAGCCGGGCCTGGGCGTGCGCATGCGCCTGGCCAGCCTCGGTGCCGGCAAGTGGCAGAACAGCGGCGGCGACAAGGCCAAGTTCGGCCTGAGCCCCCGCCAGGTGCTGGACCTGTGGAAGCAGCTGCGCGACGCCGGCATGGGCGACTGCCTGGGCCTGCTGCACTTCCACATGGGCAGCCAGATCTCCAACGTGCGCGACATCGCCAACGGCATGCGCGAGGCGGTGCGCTACTTCGTCGAGCTGTCGGTGCTGGGCGCCAGGGTCCAGTACATGGATGTCGGCGGCGGCCTGGGTGTGGACTACGAGGGGACGCGTTCGCGCAGCTACTGCTCGATCAACTACGGCGTGGCGCAATACGCGAGCACCATCGTGCAGCCGCTGGCCGAGGCCTGCGAGGAATACGGGCTGACCCCGCCGCGCGTGGTCACCGAGTGCGGCCGCGCGATGACCGCGCACCACGCGGTGCTGGTCGCCAACGTCTCCGAAGTGGAGCAGGCGCCCGAAGGCCGCGTGCCCGAAGCGCACGACGACGAGCCGGCGGTGATCCGCCACCTGCGCGAGATATATGAGGAGCTGGGCACGCGTCCGGCGGTGGAGCTGTTCCACGAAGCCGTGCACCACCATGGCGAGGGCCTGTCGCTGTACGCACTGGGCCAGATCGACCTCGTCCACCGCGCGCGCATCGACGACCTGTTCTATGCGATTGCCAACGGCGTGCGCGAGCGCCTGCAGCCGGGCGAGAAGAGCCACCAGGCGGTGCTCGACGAACTCAACCAGCGCCTGGTCGACAAGTATTTCGTCAACTTCAGCGTGTTCGAATCGATGCCCGACGTGTGGGCGATCCAGCAGGTATTCCCGATCGCGCCGATCGAGCGGCTGGACGAGGCGCCCACCCGCCGTGGCGTGATCGCCGACCTGACCTGCGACTCCGACGGCCGCATCGACACCTACGTGGAGAACGAGTCGCTCAACACCTCGATGCCGATCCACGCGCTGAAGCACGGCGAGAGCTACCGCCTTGGCTTCTTCATGGTCGGCGCCTACCAGGAAATCCTGGGCGACATCCACAACCTGTTTGGCGACACCGACGCAGTGGAAGTGCGCGTGGACGGCGATGCGGTGAAGCTGGTGCAGCAGCGCCGTGGCGACACCACCGACGTGATGCTCGATTACGTGGGTTACAAGCTCGACGACCTGCGCGCGGCGTACCGCGCCAAGGTCGCCGCCGCGCACTTGCCCGCGGACGAGGCCGAGCGCCTCAACGCTGCACTGGAAACCGGCCTGACCGGCTACACCTATCTTGATGACACGCCGCTGGCCTGAGCCGCAACGGGAAGAACACATGAAAGTTGGATTCATCGGCCTGGGCGCAATGGGCGCCCCGATGGCCCGCCACCTGCACGCCAAGGGCCTGCTGACCGCAGTCGGCAACCGCACCCAGTCCAAGGCCGACGACCTGGCCGCCGAGCTGGGCGTGCGCGCCGCACGCTCCACCGACAATTTCGCGGACTGCGACGTGGTCGCGTTGTGCGTGTCGCTGGACCACGACGTGCTCACCACCGTCGAGGGCCTGGCCAACGTGCTGCGCGCCGGCACCGTCGTCGTCGACCACTCCACCGTGTCGGTGGAGACCGCGCGCCGCGCCGCCGCCATGCTCGCCACGCACGACATCGCCTTCATCGACGCGCCGGTGTCCGGCGGCGTGGAAGGCGCCCGCAACGGCAAGCTGTCGGTGATGCTCGGTGCCGACGAAGCGGCGCTGGAGAAGGCCCGGCCGGTGATCGAAGCCTACGCCGCGCGCATCACCCACATGGGCGGCATCGGCGCGGGGCAGGCGACCAAGGCGATCAACCAGGTGCTGGTCGCCGGCATCAACGAGGCCGTGTGCGAAGGCCTCGCGCTGGGCGAGAAGCTGGGCCTGGATCCGGACAAGCTGCTGCCCACCCTGATGGCCGGTGCGGCCAACAGCTGGTTCCTGGAAAAGCGTGGCGCGACCATGATGCGCGGCGAGTTCACGCCGGGCTTCAAGTGCGTGCACATGCTCAAGGACCTGCGCATCGTGCAGGGCATTGCGGCCAACGCGGGCATCCGCACCACCGCCATCGACCAGGCCGCGGCGGACTACGCCGAGCTCGTGGAGCGCGGGCAGGGCGAGGCGGATACCTCGGCGTTGATCACGCTCAAGCGGGAAAAGCCGTCGCAGGATTGAGGGTGGTGTGGGCGGGTTCGGGATGGCGTGGCAACCCGCTCCAATCCACCCCCGTGGTGCTTATTCCACCTTGATCGCCATTGCGGTCAGGCCACCGGCCGACAGCTTGCGCTTGGCTTCGGCCAGCTCGCTGGCGGTGCCATACGGCCCCATGCGCACGCGATAGACGGTCTGGCCCTTGATCTGGGCCGCCTCCACCCGTGCCCCCAAGCCGAGCATCGCGATCTTCGCCTTCAGTTCTTCCGCCTGGCCCGACGCCTGGAACGCACCGGCCTGCAGCAGGTAGCGGGTATCGTCGCCGGTAGCGGTGGGTTTGGCCGTGCTCGCCCCCGGCGCGGCGTCGGTGCCGGCCGGATGGGGGGTCGCGGCGCGCGTCGGCGCGTCGCCGTCGCTGACCGGCTTGGGCAGCGGTTCCGTGCGCGTGGCGGTCGTGGCGCCTGGCGCAACGGTTGCCGTGCCCGTCACCACCGTCGTGGCCCCCGCGGTGCTTGCCGATGGCGCTGCCGCTGCTTCCTGCTGTCGCTGGCGCGCCTGGCGTTCGGCTTCGGCGCGCTCGGTGGCCGCGAGTTCGGCATCGGTCATCGGCACCTCCTTGCCCGGCAGCAGGGTGTAGAAGTCGTATTCGGGGTTCCGGGCCTGGCCATCCGCAGGCTCGGCCTCGGCATTGCCCGGCTTGGGCGTCGCGGGCGTCTCGTCGGCGGGCAACAACTCGTCGTTGTCCACCACCACCGGGGTTGGTTGCGCGTCCGGGTTGGCGTGCGGGCGCAGGAAAGCATCGCCTTCGCCCTTCAGTAGTTTCGGCGCCACCATCACCACGATGATCGTGAGCACCACGCCGAGCACCAGCCAGGCCCAACCGGGCAGGCCGCCGCTGTTGCCGCCGCTGCGCCGTGCCTGCGATTTACCGCGTCGTGCCGCCATTCACATCACCTCGGGGGCGTTGACGCCCAGCAAACCCAACCCATTGGCCAGCACCTGGCGGGTGGCCATCGCCAGCACCAGGCGCGCGTCGCGCACGTTGGCGTCGTCGACCAGGAACTGGTGATCGTTGTAATACGTCTGGAACGTCTGCGCGAGTTCCAGCAGGTAGGCGGCGATCTGGTGCGGCTCCAGGTCGCGGCCGGCCGTTGCGACCACGTCCGGGTAGCGCAACAGGGTCTGCACCAGTTCGTGCGCGGCGGCATCGTCCACGTCCAGCGGCTGCGCCAGGCCATTGGCCGCGTCGAACGCCAGTCCCTGCTCGCGCAGCTTGCGCTCCAGCCCGCACATGCGCGCGTGCGAGACCTGCACGTAGTACACCGGGTTGTCCAGCGACTGGCTGCGCGCCAGGTCGATGTCGAAGGTGAGTTGCGAGTCGGGCTTGCGCGCGATCAGGAACCAGCGCGTCGCATCGCGCCCGACCTCGTCGATCAGGTCGCGCAGGGTCAGGTAGCTGCCGGCGCGCTTGGACAGCTTCACTTCCTCGCCGCCGCGCATCACCGTGACCATCTGGTGCAGCACGTACTCCGGCCAGCCCTGCGGGATGCCGCAGTCCAGCGCCTGCAGGCCGGCACGCACGCGCGCCAGCGAACCGTGGTGGTCGGCGCCCAGCTCGGTGATCGCGCGCACGTAGCCGCGCTGCCACTTGCTAAGGTGGTAGGCCACGTCGGGCACGAAGTAGGTGTAGGTGCCGTCGGACTTGCGCATCACGCGGTCCTTGTCGTCACCGAAGTCGGTGCTGCGCAGCCACAGCGCGCCGCCTTCCTCGTAGGTGTGGCCGTGGGCGATCAGCTCGCGCACGGCCTCCTCGACCTTGCCGTCGGTGTACAGCGACGATTCGAGGAAGTACACGTCGAAGCCGACACCGTACGCGGCCAGGTCGGCGTTCTGCTCGCGGCGCAGGTAAGCCACGGCGAAGGCGCGGATGGCGTCGAGGTTGTCGGCATCCCTGGCGCCGGTGACCACGTGGCCCTCGACCTCCACGCTGTCGCCGCGCAGGTAGGCATTGGCTACGTCTACGATGTAGTCGCCGCGATAGCCATCCTCCGGCCAGCCAGCGTCATCGGGGCCGCGGCCTTGCGCGCGCGCCTGCACCGAGATGGCCAGGTTGTTGATCTGCGCGCCGGCATCGTTGTAGTAGAACTCGCGCTTCAGGTGCCAGCCGTTGGCGGCCAGCACGCGGCCGATGCAGTCACCGATCACCGCGGCGCGGCCGTGGCCCACGTGCAGCGGGCCGGTCGGGTTGGCCGACACGTACTCCACGCCCGCCACGCGGCCTTCGCCGCTGGTGTTGCGGCCGTAGGCCTCGCCCTGTGCCAGCACCTGGGCGATCTGCCGGCGCCACGCGCCTTCGGCCACGTGGAAGTTGATGAAGCCCGGCCCGGCGATCTCCACCCTGGCGATGTCGTCGCTGGCCGGCAGCGCGTCCAGCAGCGCCTGCGCCATCGCGCGCGGATTGGACTTGGCCGGCTTGGCCAGCAGCATCGCGGCGTTGGTGGAGAAGTCACCCTGCGCGCGCGACTTGGGGCGCTCGATCACGAAGTCGGGCGTGTCGAGGTCGGCCGGCAGGGTGCCGGCGGCGCGCAGCGCATCGATGGCCTGCGCCACCTGGTCGCGGAGGGTGGCTTTCACGGAGTATCCGGGGAGTTGCAGCGGGAACCGGGCATTTTAACCGGGTTTTGCTGACTCACACCCAGCCGCGCGCGGCCAGCGACACCGGCGGCCCATCGGCGATGACGAAGTGGTCGAGCAGGCGCAGGTCGACCAGCGCCAGCGCCTGCTTCAGCCGCGCGGTCACCGCCCGGTCCGCCGCCGACGGTTCGGGATTGCCGCTGGGGTGGTTGTGGCCCACGATCACCGCCGCCGCGTTCAGCGCCAATGCCCGTTGCACCACCACCCGCGGATGCACCTCGGCGCCGTCCAAGGTGCCCTGGAACAGCTCCTCGAATCCCAGCGCGCGATGGCGGGTGTCGAGGAACAAGACCGCAAACACCTCGTGCGGGCGACCGCGCAGGCGCTGGGCGAAGTAGCGGCCGGCCGCCTGCGGGTCGGTCATGGTTTCGCCGCGCTGCAGTTCGGCGCACAGATGGCGATGCCCCAGTTCCAGTGCTGCGGCCAGGGCGCAGGCCCGTGCGGGGCCCAGTCCGGGCAACTTGGCCAGCGCATTGGGCGAGCGTTCCAGCAATGGGCGCAGCGGACCGTGCGCCGCCAGCAGGTCGCGCGCGGTGGCCACCGCGTCCCGTCCGCGCAGGCCGGAGCCGAGGAAGATCGCCAGCAGCTCGGCGTCGGAGAGGGCGCCGGCGCCGCGCGCCAGCAGTTTTTCCCGCGGTCGTTCCGCCGCGGGCCAGTCTCGAATGTGCATGGCACCAGCATCCGGCGGCCGGCGCGGCCATGCCATCGGGGGACTGAGCGGCATCGGGTAAGCTAAACCCTGCTTATCGGTAGGAAATCGCCCCGTCCATGACCGACGAAACGCCCGCCCCGTCCGGGTCGCTGCATGGGCAGCGCGTGTTGCTGTGCGTCTGCGGCGGCATTGCCGCGTACAAGGCGGCCGAATTGGTGCGCCGCCTGCGCGACGCCGGAGCCGAGGTGCAGGTGGCGATGACCGAAAACGCGCAGCGCTTCGTCGGCGCCGCCACCTTCCAGGCGCTGTCCGGACGACCGGTGCGTACCTCGCTGTGGGATGAGGCCGCCGAGGCCGCCATGGGCCACATCGAACTGGCGCGCTGGGCCGACCGGATCGTGGTCGCCCCGGCCACCGCCAATACCCTGGCCAAGCTGGCGCACGGCTTCGCCGATGACCTGGTCAGCACCCTGTGCCTGGCCAGCGATGCCGCGCTGTTCGTCGCGCCGGCGATGAACCGGCTGATGTGGGCGCATCCGGCCACGCAAGCCAACATGGCCACGCTGCGGCAGCGCGGCGCGGGTGTGCTGGGTCCGGGCAGCGGCGGACAGGCGTGCGGCGAGACCGGCGAAGGCCGGCTGATGGAGCCTGTCGATATCGTCGCCGGCCTGGCCGCGACACCCCTGCGGGGACGCCCATGAGCGCGACCTCGCCGCTGGCCGGGAGGCGCATCGTGGTGAGCGCCGGGCCGACCTTCGAGGACATCGACCCGGTGCGCTTCATCGGCAACCGCAGCAGCGGCAAGATGGGCTTTGCCATCGCCGGGGCGGCGGCGCAACGCGGTGCCGAGGTGGTGCTGGTGGCCGGACCGGTCAGCCTGCCCACGCCGGCCGGCGTGGGCCGCATCAACGTTCGGTCGGCCGCGCAGATGCACGCCACGGTGCTGGGGGCGTTGCCGGCGGATGTGTACATCGGCGCCGCCGCCGTCGCCGACTACACCCCACGGCAGATGGCGGCTGGCAAGATCAAGAAGCAGCCCGGCCAGGACACCCTGGTGCTGGAGCTGGTGCGCACCGCCGACGTGCTGGCCGACGTCGCCGCGCACCCGCTGCGTCCGCGGCTGGTGGTCGGTTTTGCCGCCGAGACCCACGACGTGGCGCATTACGCGCGCGGCAAGCTGGTCAACAAGAAGGTCGACCTGATCGCGGCCAACCGGGTCGGCGTGGAGGGCAGCGGTTTCGAATCCGACGACAACGCACTGGTGGTATATGCCGCCGACGGCGAGACCGCGCTCGGCCCTGCGCCCAAGCCGCAGCTGGCGGACGAACTGCTCGACCTTGTCGCCGCACGGCTGGCAGAAGCCTGAGCCGCACGCCCGATGACCGCTTGCCCGCCCACGCCGCGCCGCCTGCTGGCCGGCGTGACCGACCCCGTACCCACCTCCAGGCCCCCTGACAGGACCGCATGCACCACACCCTCGAATTGAAGATCCTCGATGCGCGTTTCGGTTCCGAGTGGTCGCTGCCCGAGTACGCAACGCCGGCCAGTGCCGGCCTCGATCTGCGCGCCGCGCTGGATGCGCCGCTGACCCTGCAGCCGGGCGATACTGCGCTGGTCCCGTCAGGGTTGGCCATCCATGTCGGCGACCCGACGCTGTGCGCGGTGATCCTGCCGCGCTCCGGGCTGGGCCACAAACACGGCATCGTGCTCGGCAACGGCACGGGCCTGATCGACGCCGATTACCAGGGGCCGTTGATGATCAGCGTGTGGAATCGCGGACGCGAGGCTTTTACGATGCAACCGGGGGATCGCATCGCCCAGCTCGTCGTGCTGCCGATCGTGCGGGCGACGTTGCAGGTGGTCGAGGAATTTGAAACCAGCGCGCGTGGCGCGGGCGGCTTTGGCCACTCCGGCGTGCGCTGACAGGGGAAGCACATGGTGGACATCAAGATCGAACGCCCGCAGCTGTCGCTGGCGCAACTCAAGCCGGCGCTGCCAGCGGTGATCGTGGGCTCGTTGCTGTTCGCCGCATGGTTCGGCTGGAGCGGCTGGGAACAGTACCGCGACGGTGCGCGCCGGATCGCTGTCCAGCAGGCGCGGGACACGGCCGTGCAACAGGCGCAGTCCGCGATTGCCGCCGACACCACGCGTCTTGTCGAACAGGTGGGCAAGCCGGCCTTCCTGACCGCGCTGACCGCCGGCGACTTTGCCACCGCCAGCGCCGAGTTGGCCAAGGGTTGGCCAGAAGCCACCGGCGCCAGTGTCCAACCGATCGATCTTGACGCCGCGTACGCAGGGTTGGCCGGCGGCGGCAAGGTCGGCTATGGCCGTCTGGCCGCCCAGGAGTCGGCGCTGCTCGCCGACAAGCCGGTGGTCGCCATCGTGAAGGAAGGCGGTGGCAACCAGCTGGCGCTGGCCGCACCGGTGCCGCTGGGCGGCGTGGCCATCGGCGTGGCCAGTGTGCTGCTCCCGGCCAACCGTGTCGCCGGTGCGGTCGAACAGGCGGCCATCGACGAGGGAAGCTACCTGGCCCTGCGCCAGGGCGGGCACAGCGTGGTCGAACGCGGCGACGCGGAACTCAACACCGGCGCCGAAGCCATGGCGGCCAAGATCCCCGGCAGCGACCTGCGCGTGGCCGCCGCCGTGCCCGACGTGGCCGGGGGGCCCTTCGGCCTGGGTGCGATCGCGTGCCTGGGCGCGGCGGCGGGTTTCCTGCTGTTGGCGCTGGCGGCGTGGCGCGCGCCCACCCTCCGGCGGCGCAAGGGTGGGGACGAGGACGTGGAGCCCGAGGCGGAGCTGACGCTGGCCGACGTGGCCGTGCCGGCCCCCGCCGCTGCGTCGCCTGCGCCCACCGAGTCACGGCCCGCAACCGCGCCGGGCGGGCTGGTCGTGGACCCGGGCATTTTCCGCGCCTATGACATCCGCGGCGTGGTCGGCACCACCCTCGACGTCGGCGTGGCGACGCAGGTTGGCCAGGCCATCGGCACGGTGATGCACGAAAAGGGCCTGGTCGAGATCGTGGTCGGGCGTGATGGCCGCCTGTCCGGCCCCGACCTGGCGGGAGGCTTGATCGACGGCCTGCGCAAGGCGGGCTGCAACGTCATCGATATCGGCATGGCACCCACGCCATTGGTGTACTTCGGTGCCTACTTCCTGCGTGCGGGTTCGTGCGTGTCGGTCACGGGCAGCCATAACCCGCCGGATTACAACGGATTCAAGATCGTCATCGGCGGCGAGACGCTGGCAGGTGACACCATCACCGACCTCTACCAGCGCATTGTCGGCGAGCGCCTGCACATGGCGTCCACCCCCGGACAGCTGCAGCACCGCGAGATCAGCGAGGACTACGTCGAGCGCATCGCCGCCGACGTGCAGCTGGAACGGCCGTTGCGCGTGGTCGTGGATGCCGGCAACGGCGTGGCTGGCGATCTTGGCCCGCGCGTGCTGCGTGCCATCGGCGCGGAAGTTACGCCGTTGTATTGCGAGATCGACGGCACCTTCCCCAACCACCATCCCGATCCCAGCGAGCCGCATAACCTGGAGGACCTCATCGGCATCGTGCAACGGCTGGATGCGGACCTGGGCATCGCCTTCGACGGCGATGGCGACCGCCTGGGTGTTGTCACCCGCGATGGCGAGAACATCTTCCCCGACCGGCTGTTGATGCTGTTCGCCGCCGACGTGCTGGAGCGCAACCCCGGCGCGCAGATCATCTACGACGTGAAGTGCACGGGGCGCCTGCCCGGGCACATCCTGCGCCACGGTGGCAGCCCGCTGATGTGGAAGACCGGGCATTCGCTGATCAAGGCCAAGATGCGCGAGACCGAGGCCGAACTGGCCGGCGAGATGAGCGGGCACTTCTTCTTCAAGGAACGCTGGTACGGCTTCGACGACGGCATCTACGCGGCCGCGCGCCTGCTGGAGATACTGGCGGGCAAGCCGGGAACGCCTACCGCAACGCTGGCGGCGCTGCCCACCGGCATCGCCACACCCGAGATCAAGGTTGATGCGCCGGACGGAAACCCGCACGTCTTCGTCGAGCATTTCGTTGCCCAAGCCAGGTTCGAGGGGGCGCGATTGTCCACCATCGATGGGCTGCGCGTGGACTGGCCGGACGGTTGGGGCCTGGTGCGCGCGTCCAACACCACGCCAATCCTGGTGATGCGTTTCGACGCGGACAACGACGCGGCCATGGCGCGCATCAAGGCGAATTTCCGCGAGCAGCTGCTGGCGATCAAGCCGGATCTGGCGCTGCCGTTCTGAGGCGGCGGTGCCGCTGGCCGGCCTCAGGGAGCGCGCGCACGGGCGTCCCCGGTTGTCCGCGTGAGTCGAAGGGCGCTTTCCGGTCAACCGGGGCAGCGCCGCCCCGCAAAGTCGCGAGGCGTGGTGATCCGCCGTGACGAGCGTCGTCGGCGTTTCGTTCAGCCCTCGGCTGGCGGCGTGGCAGGCATCTTCAGTTCGCGGTAGCGCTTGAGCGCCCCGGCAAGTTCGGCATCCATGGTTGCCCGTTCCTCGCGCTGGCGCACCAGCATGGCCTGTTGTCGGACCAGTTGCTGGTGTTGGCTCTGGATCGACGCCGTCAGCGGTGCCGGCACGGGCTTGCCCGCCAGTTCCGCTTCGCCTGCGCGCCGCAGCAGGCTGACCAGGCTCTGGCGCAGCCCGGTGATCCCCAGCGACGACGCCTTCACGGTTTCGTCCAGCAAGGTGATGCGATGCTCGAAAGCGCGCATCAGTTCTTCCTCGGTGGTATACGACTCCACCATCGCCTGCTCGCGGCGGACGCGTTCTTCCTCGGCGACGGCCGACAGGCGATCAGCCTCGGCCTGTTGGCCGGCAGCGGCGCGCTCGGCTTCGGTCAACGCGCGGGCCACCTGGCCGGTTTTCAGGCCGCTCCTGGCGCTGATCTCGGTGCGCGCTGCATCGGCGGCGCTGGCCGGCAAGGCGTCGCCGCAGACCTTGCGGCCATTCTCGTTCCAGCAGTACAGCTTCTTGCCGCCGGCCTGCTGGGCCGCGGCCGGTGCAATGGACAGTGCCGCCAGCATTCCAGCGAGCAGCGCGATGTTCGTGGTGTTCATGTTGGCCCCCTGCCGCCATCACATTCCCGCCGCCGTCCACGGCAACCGGTTTCAATTACCCATCGCAAGAATCGCGCCAACTGTTGTGCTCCGCCCAGCCTGCGTCATGTGTCGCAGCCATAGGCCTCACGGTACGCCAGCAGGCGCTGCCGCTGCGTGGCCAGCGTCGCACTACCGCCGGTATAGGCCAGCAGGTCGCCGAGGGTCGCCACCGCCACCACCGGCAGGCCCTGTTCGATGGCGACGGTTTGTGCCGCGGAACGTCGGATCTGGTCCGCCGCCAGGGTCGCGCCGCCGGCCACCTCCTGGCGGTCCAGCGCGATGACGATGCCGGCCACCTGGCCGCCGGCCCCGGCGATGATGGCCAGCGCCTCGCGGATCGCGGTGCCTGCGGTGATCACGTCGTCCACGATCAGCACCCGGCGACCGGCCAGCGGCGCCCCGATCAGCGTGCCGCCCTCGCCGTGCGCCTTGGCTTCCTTGCGGTTGAAGGCCACCGGCAGGTCGCGGCCGCGACCCGCGTACTCGCACGCCAGCGCGGTGGCCAGCGGAATGCCCTTGTAGGCCGGCCCGAACAGCAGGTCGAATGCCACGCCGGCCGCGTCCACCGCATCGGCGTAGCAGCGGGCCAGTTCGGCCAGGGTCGCACCGGAATTGAACTGCCCGGCGTTGAAGAAGTACGGGCTGTGTCGGCCGGATTTCAGGGTGAACTCGCCAAACCGCAGCGCGTCGGCGCGCAGGGCCAGCTCGAGGAAACGGGTACGGTGATCGCTCATTCCCATAGTGTCGGGCGAAGCGGCGGTTTTCGCCACCCGGCGCTTCCGGTACCCTTCCCGCGTCGTCCATCCAGCAGGGTCGCGCACGTGCGGATCATCAGCTTCAATGCCAACGGCATCCGCTCGGCGGCCAGCAAGGGCTTCTTCGACTGGTTCCGCCAGCAGGACGCCGACGTGCTGTGCCTGCAGGAGACCAAGGCGCAGGAGTCGCAGCTGGGCGACCCGCAGTTCCGCCCCGATGGCCACCACTGCTTCTACAAGGACGCCAGCACCAAAAAGGGCTACAGCGGCGTGGCGATCTACGCGCGCCGCGAACCCGACGCGGTGATCACGTCGCTGGGTCGACCCTCGTTCGACGACGAGGGTCGCTACATCGAGGCACGCTTCGGCAACCTGAGCGTGGTCAGCTTCTACATCCCGTCCGGTTCATCGGGCGAGGAGCGCCAGGGGTTCAAGTTCGACGTCATGGACTGGCTCAAGCCGGTACTCGACGGCTGGCTGCGCAGTGGCCGCGAGTACGTGCTGTGCGGCGACTGGAACATCGTGCGCAGCCGGCTCGACATCAAGAACTGGACCGGCAACCAGAAGAACTCCGGCTGCCTGCCGCCCGAGCGCGATTGGCTCAACGGACTGTGCGCGGACGTGGCCGATGCCGCTGACCCGGCCAATGGCCGCGGCTGGGTCGATGCCTACCGCGCACTGCACCCCGGGGGCCAGGACTACACCTGGTGGAGCAACCGCGGCGCGGCGCGCGCCAACAACGTCGGCTGGCGCATCGACTACCAGCTGGTGACGCCGGGCCTGCGCGACAAACTGCGCGCCTGTTCGATCCTGCGCGAGCCGCGGTTCTCCGACCACGCGCCGTTTACGGTCGACTACGACCTCTGAGGAGCGGTGGCCGGTCCATGGCCACACAGGCCATGCCGGCGGTCAGGCCACGGCACGCACATCCGACTCGGCGATCGCGCTATCGACCAGCCCGCGCCGTGACATCCACGCAAACAGCGCGACGCCCGGCAATGCCACCAGGGTGGTCAGCAGGTAGAACTCCACGTAGCCCATCGTCTCGATCAGGCCACCGGCGGTGGTGCCGGTGACGATGCGCCCGACCACGGACGCCGCTGCCGACAACAGCGCGAACTGCGAAGCGGTGAAAGACAGGTTGCACAGCGCCGACAGGTAGGCCACCACCGCCACGCCGCCGATGCCGCTGGCCACGTTCTCGAAGCAGATGGTGAAGGCGAGCAATGCGTTGCTGTGTCCTGTCGCGGCCAGCCAGGCGAAGGACAGGTTGGACACCGCCATCAGCACCAGGCTGAGCAGTACCGCGCGCTTCATGCCCAGCCGCGAATACAGCATGCCACCCAGGAAGATGCCGATCAGGTAGGCAAAGAAACCGAAGCCCACGTCGTAGGTGGCAATCTCCTCGTTGCTGAAGCCCAGGTCATCGAGCAGCAACCGCAGCGTCAGGTTCGCCAGCGTGTCGCCGATCTTGTGCAGCATCACGAACAGCAACACCAGCCACGCCCCGCGTCGGGCGAAGAATTCGGTCAGCGGTCCGGTTACCGAGGCCAGCATCGCGGCCAGTCCGCGCTTGGCCATCGGTTCGCGATGGCGCGACGGCTCCCCCAGCCACAGCACCGCCACCACCGCCGGCACCACGAACGCCGCGCAAAGCACGTAGGCGGTGGTCCAGCCGGCGCGTGCGGAGACCAGCAGGGCCAGTGCCCCGGCGGTGACCGAGCCGATGCGCCAGCCGTACTGCGACATGCCCGAGCCCACGCCCAGTTGCCGCGGCTCCAGGATCTCGATGCGGTACGCGTCGATCACGATGTCGAACGTAGCGCCCGACACGCCCACCAGCACGGCGGCGATGGCCACCGTCTGCAATGACGTGTTCGGGTCGGCCACGCCCAGGAACACCACCGACGCGGCCACCATCGCCGCCGCCAGCAGCAGCCACGAACGGCGCTGGCCCAGGCGGTGCAGCAGTGGCAGGTGCACGCGGTCCACCGCGGGTGCCCACAGGAACTTCAGGTTGTACGCCAGGAACGCCAGCGAGAAGGCCGTGACGCTCTTCTTGCTGATGCCGTCCTGCGCCAGGCGCGTGGTCAGCGTCGCGCCGATCATCGCGTACGGAAAGCCGGAAGAGATGCCCAGCAGCAACGCCGCCAGCGGCGCACGCTCCAGGTAGGGACGAATCGCTTCCAACACGCCGGAGCGGGTGCGGGTGGGTTGGGCAGCGTCGGTCATCGGGTCTGGATCGGATGGAGAAGGGGCCACCATAGCGTGGGCCGCTGTCCCCGCGAAGCCCCTGTCGCATGCGTGACGGCGTCCCGTGCGAGCGGGATTCAATCCGGTTATGTTAGGCGCGAACCAGGACCGTCCCGATGAGCGAAACCCTGCAGATCCAACTCGATGCGGTGCTGCTCGAACGCATCCGGCGCGTTGCGCAGGCGCGTGGGTGGAGCGACGCCGTGGCCATCCGCCACCTGGTCGAACACGGGCTGTTCGCCGTTGAGCCGCGGGGCGAACCCAGCCTCAACGACGCTGACGCCGGCATCCTGCAGTCCGCCATCGCCGCACTGGAAGGCATCCCCGATGACCCCGGGTTTTCGCTGATCGGACGCGCCAGCGGCGATCAGGCCGGGTAGACCGTCCCCAGCACGCGCGGCCCACGCGCGCCGGTAACCGCCGGCAGGTTGCCGGGTGCGCCTGCCAGCGTCTGCCGCGCCAACCAGGCAAAGGCCATGGCCTCGACGTAATCCGGGTCCAGTCCGAACGCGGCGGTGGACACCATCTCCACGCCCGGCAGCAACTGCGCGATCCGCGCCATCAATGCACCATTGCGCACGCCGCCCCCGCAGGCCAGCACGCGCCGGGTGTCCGGCTGTTCACGTCGCAGCGCCTGGCTCACCGTCACGGCGGTCAGCTCCAGCAAGGTCGCCTGCACGTCCTCCGCGCCTTCGCCACCGCGCAGCCGCGCGTCCACCCAGTCCAGGTGGAACTGTTCGCGCCCGGTGCTCCTGGGCGGCGGCAGCGCGAACCACGGCTCGTCCAGCAACCGCTCCAGCAGCCCTGCGTCCACCGTGCCGCGTGCGGCCAGCTTCCCGTCGTGGTCGAAGGCCTGCGCAAAGTGCCGCTGGCACCACGCATCCATCAGCGCGTTCGCCGGGCCGGTGTCGAAGCCGCGCACGACGCCAGCCGCCGGCAGCAGGGTGAGGTTGCCGATGCCGCCCAGGTTGAGCGCGGCACGGTCTTCGCCGCCGTCGTGCAGCACGGCCGCGTGGAAGGCGGGGACCAACGGAGCACCCTGTCCGCCCGCCGCCACGTCGCGACGGCGGAAATCGGCCACGGTGGCAATCCCCGTGCGTTCGGCGATGACGTTGCCATCGCCCAGCTGCATCGTGAATGGATGCTGCCCGTCAAACGCCGCGCCTGCGGGACGGTGGCGCAGGGTCTGGCCATGCGAGCCGATCGCGGTGATGGCGTCCGCGTCCACGCCCACCTCGGCCAGCAACGCCAGGGCCGCCTCGGCGAAGGCCTCGCCCAGGCGCACGTCCAGCGTGCCCACCTCATCCAGCGAATCGACCCGTCCGCCTTGCCCGATGCCCACCAGGCGCTCGCGCAGGTCCGCGGCCCAGGCATAAGTGCGACCCGCCACCAGCGCGCCGTGCGGCATGCCGGCGGTCTCGTCGAAGTGCACCAGCGCCGCGTCGATCCCGTCGGCGCTGGTCCCGGACATCAACCCGATGAAAAAACGAGGGCCCGTGGCGTGGTCGCGCACGGGCCCGCGATGGACGGCCATGGAGCGGGTCAGGCCTTCGACTTGCCGGCCTTGCGCGGCGAGTCCTTGCTGGCCACCGCCTTGTCCGCCTTCAACGGCGCGGCTTCGGCGTAGATCACGTCCTCGACTTCCTGGATCCGGGCCAATGCATTGCGCGTGTAGCTGCGGAACGCGGTCAGCGCCGCCCCATTGAGCGGCTCCGGCGGCGGCATGGTCACCGACAGCGGGTTGCGGTGCACGCCATTGATCTGGAATTCGTAGTGCAGGTGCGGTCCGGTCGACAGCCCCGACGTGCCCACGTAGCCGATCACCGAGCCCTGCGCGATGCGCTGGCCCGCCTTGTACTTGCCAAAGCGCGACATGTGCGCGTACAGCGTCGTGTAGCCACGGCCATGGTCAAGCTGGACCACGCGCCCGTAGCCACCCTTCCAGCCGACGAACTTCACCCGCGCATCGCCCGCGGCCATGATCGGCGTACCGGTGCCGGCGGCGTAGTCCACGCCCTTGTGCTGGCGCACGCGCCCCAGCACCGGGTGCCGGCGCGAGCCATAGCCCGAAGTCAGGCGCGCATACGGGATGGGCATGCGGATGAAGCTCTTCTTCAGTGGCCGGCCCTCGGCCGTGAAGTACTCCGGCTTGCCGTTGCGCTCGAAGCGGAAGCCGCTGTGCAGCTTGCCGCCTGCGGTGAAGGTCGCCGCCAGGACCGGGCTGGTCGCGACCAGTTCGCCTTCGCGCCAGGTCTGTTCGACCACCACGCTGTAGCGGTCCTTGGCACCGACGTCCTCGTTGAAGTCGATGTCGTACTTGAAGATCTCGTCGGTCAGGGTGTTGATCGCCTTCGCGCTCAGGCCCTGCTTGCGCGCCGAACGGTACAGCGACTTGCCCACCTCGCCGCTGATCACCACGGTGCGGGTCTGGGACGGACGCTCGACCACCTTCTGTGTGACCGTGTCGCCGTTGATCGCCACTTCCACCCGGTGGGTGGCGTCGCGGTCGTAACGGAAACCGCGCAGCGAGCCATTGACCGGCAGGTCGAAGGCCAGTTCGGTGCCCGGCTTCAGGCGACGCAGGGTTTCCTTGGCGCCCTGCTGCCCAAGGATGGCGTGCATGGTCGCGGCGGGGACACCCAGCTCCTCGAACAGCTCACCCAGTGTCTGGCCGCGCTCCACGCGCACCACCTGCCAGCTGTCACCCTGCGTGCCACGCAGCCGGGCCAGCGGCAGCGGCGGCAATGCCAACGCCATCGAATGGCGCGCCGCATGCTGCGGGCGTTCCAGTGTCAGCGGCTTGTCCAGTCCCGGAATGATGGCCGCGACCAGCATGCCGATCGTCGCGAACAGGCTCGCATGCGCCCAATGCCGCCGCGACCAGCGGCCAGTAAAGCCGTCGCCCAGATGCCGGGCCAACACCGGACGATGCAAGGCAGCCTCGCGAAGGGCATTCAGGCGTTCGCGACGTTCCTTGCCGGCGGTGTGGTCGGTCATCAGTACTCCCCTACGCGCGGCAGGTGAAAAGCGCGTAACGCGCGTACCATAATCACGCTAGGACTGTGCGTCAAACCCTTGAGCCGGATGGGGTTTTTGCCGCGCACTCCATTTAACGTGCAATTAACTGTTACCTTTGACCGCCGTCGTATTCAGTTTCGGCGTCCGTTGCGAGACCCGCCCGTGCCTGCCCAAGTGTCCGTCCAAGAATCCCTCGACCTGATCGGCCGCGGTGCCGAGGAAATCCTCAAGCCAGACGAGCTGGAGACCCGGCTGAAACTCGGCCGCCCGCTGCGGGTCAAGGCGGGCTTCGATCCCACCGCGCCGGACCTCCACCTCGGTCACACGGTGCTGCTGAACAAGATGCGGCAGTTCCAGGATCTCGGCCACCAGGTCATCTTCCTGATTGGCGACTTCACCGGGATGATCGGCGACCCGACCGGCAAGAACGTCACCCGCAAGCCGCTGACCCGCGAGGACGTGCTGGCCAACGCCGAGACCTACGCCGAACAGGTGTTCAAGGTGCTCGACAAGGCGCGCACCGAGGTGCGCTTCAACTCCGAGTGGTTCGGTCAGATGTCCGCCGCCGACATGATCAAGCTCGCCGCCCAGCACACCGTGGCGCGCATGCTCGAGCGCGATGACTTCGCCAAGCGCTACGCCGCCCAGCAGTCCATCGCCGTGCACGAATTCCTGTATCCGCTGGTGCAGGGCTACGACTCGGTCGCGCTCCAGGCCGACGTCGAGCTCGGCGGAACCGACCAGAAGTTCAACCTGCTGATGGGCCGCGGCCTGCAGGCTCACTATGGCCAGTCGCCGCAGATCGTACTGACCATGCCGCTGCTCGAAGGGCTGGACGGCGTCAACAAGATGTCCAAGTCGCTGGGCAACTACATCGGCATCGACGAGCCGGCGATCGACATCGTCACCAAGACCATGAAGATCGACGACGTGCTGATGTGGCGCTGGATCGACCTGCTCAGCTTCGAGATCACCCTCGCCGAGGCCGCAAACCTCAAGCGCGAGATCGAGGCCGGCCAGCTCAACCCGCGCGACCTCAAACTGCGCCTGGCGCGTGAACTGGCCGCGCGCTTCCACGGCGCCGCCGCCGCCGAAACCGCCGTCGCCGGCTGGAACGCCGCCGTCCGTGGCGAGGGCGACACCGCCACGCTGCCGCTGACCGACGTCGCCGTGCCGGCCGAAGGCCTGCGCATCGCCGCGTTGCTGACCGCCGCCGGCCTGACCCCCAGCAACTCCGAGGCCAACCGCAAGCTCAAGGAGCGTGCGGTGCGCATCGATGGCGAGGTGATCGAGGACGCGCAGCGCCTGTTCATGCCCGGGTTCGAGGGCGTGTTGGCCGTCGGAAAGCGCACGTTTGCGCGTGTGAGGCTGGTTCAGGCCTAGCCGACCCCCGGGCGACAACCAAGGGGCTTTCAGCTCCGCAAGAGCAGGCAGTGGGCGCCACCTCCGGGTGGCGCTCGTGTGTTGCGCCCTGCCGCAAAAGTGGCCGTGGCACTGGCCCCGTGCGGCTGCGCCCGCCCTGGGGGCGGCCCGGGTCATGGTGTAACGCCACATTGGCACCGGGAGCAACTGCAGGCCATTGAGGGCGCGACAAACAAGTGGCCTGGCCAGTGGTTGCACGGGCGGGGCCGTCAGAACCGCTCCCGTAGCGGCACCGTCCGTTGGCGCATGGAGGCCAATCAACGGCGCCTGGCGCCAACGCCCGAATACCTGCGTCAACCCCCTTCCCAATCGCGATGTGCATGTGCACAATGCGCGCCCCGCTGACGGTGTTTGGACGCAGCCGGCGGGGCGCGAAACAGGGCGGCACCGGAAGGTCTTGACGAATCCGGGCGCTGCTGTAGGATGCGCGGCCCGGTTGGCGGAAACGCCTTCGGGGCGGCAGGAAAACGACGCAGCGTGTGGTTGACGAAGCGTTCGGACTTGCTAGAATGTTTGACCCACCCGGCGGAAACGCGGCGGTGGGGCGGCAGGAAAAAGATTCGGTTGGCGGTGTTGACGGAATCCAAAACTGCTGTATAGTGTGCGGCTCCCTCGGGCACTTCGGTGGCGACGGGAAAGGACGAAGCGCTGAGGCTGAAGTCCACGATCTTTGAAAGTATGCGCAGGTGACTTGTGCGGGCGTCTGACCGGTGGATGGTTGTCCATCAGCAGACG
>NZ_VLKP01000003.1 GCF_007830115.1 Aerolutibacter ruishenii
CGAGGTGCCCCGCCATTGGGGATGTAGTAAAGGATCCGCGGATCCTTGGGATCCCACTGCGGCTCGGAAAAGTCGGTGGGGCCAGAGAGGGTTCTGATCCGAGCGAGCGTATTGGCATCGTATAGGTGCCAAGCGCCACCGTGGGTATAGACGAGGATGCGGGTGTTGTCGGCGTTGAAGGCCTGACGGCGCGCGTAGTGGCTCTTGGCGAAGGAAGTCGACGTTTCAGTCGCGTGGTTGGTCGCGCGAATGACGCAGGTCTTGAAGTTGGGATCGCGGGTTACGACGCCCTTGGCCGGACGGGAGGTCGTCGGTGGGGGCGCGGCGCCAATGTAACCGGTGACCGGAGTGAACGAGCTGCCATACATGGCTGCGCAGTCGCGATTGACGTCAACGGCTTTGGCTTCTTGAGAATGGGTCAGCGCAAGCGGCGCAAGCGCGAGAGAGAGCAGTGAAGCGGAGAAAGTCTTTGTAAGGTTCATCAAACTCAGCACCAACATGGTCCTAGGGGGGGGCGACACCCTCCTTGGAGCCAGGGCGGACTGTATTGGCGCGTCGGGTATTCACGTTGGGGACCA
The DNA here is from genome assembly GCF_007830115.1 of Aerolutibacter ruishenii. Classification (GTDB taxonomy): domain Bacteria; phylum Pseudomonadota; class Gammaproteobacteria; order Xanthomonadales; family Xanthomonadaceae; genus Aerolutibacter; species Aerolutibacter ruishenii. Next base: position 579 of record NZ_VLKP01000003.1, read on the forward strand.
CGTCACACATACGGGATCGCTAATGACCCCTTATCGAGTTATTAATGCCGGCAAGAGCGGGACGTCACAGTTTCCGGCGATCCGGCGCAACAGGCCTCGCTCGAGCCTTCGGTCGATTCGTGATTCCGGTCACGTTATGCGCCGGGACATGGCATGACCCGATGCGGCGCAGCCTGTGCGGAGGCGCAATGGTGGCCGTCTCGCGATGGCCTCGCAGCTAAACGCGTTGCGTTATCGAGTAATGACTTGGCGTCAAAATGGCATGGCGCCACCAACGCGACAAACAGCAGGCGGTGTTGAATTGCTTCAATCACCACGTGGGGCTGCACGGAATGGCCTGGACTCCGGGCGGATCCTCATCGACTCCGTTGCCGATGGCGTGGGCAGCGCACGCGTCGAGCGCGTGGCAATTCTGCTGCGCGATCTAAGCGGCGGTGGGGCAGAGCGCGTGACCGTGAATCTTGCCAACGAGCTTGCGGCTCGGGGCTACCACGTCGATCTGGTCTTGTTTCGCCCCACGGGCCCCCTGCTTGCGATCATCGATCCCGTCGTCAACGTCGTTGACTTGGGTGTCTCGCGCTATCGATGGTCACTGTGGCCATTGATCCGCTACCTCCGGATGAGCAATCCATCCGCGTTGCTTGCATGCATGTGGCCAATGACTGTGCTGGCGGTGCTGGCAAAGGCGGTCGCCCGCATTGATAGCCGTTTGTTGGTTGTCGAGCACAAGACCTGGTCTGCCGATCTGGCCACAAAGCCATGGCGACGCCGGATGGTCAGCGCCTCAATGCGGCTCGTGTTTCCGCACGCCGATGCACGCATCGCGGTTTCGGAGGGCGCCGCGGATGATCTCGCGCGCTTTTCCGGCGTTCTTAGGTCGTCCATTTCGGTGTTGTACAACCCCGTTGTCGACGGATCAGTGCTCGCGCCGGAGGGCGATGGGTTTCCTCCAGATTCTTGGTGGAGCGGGAACCATCGACGGATCCTTGCTGTCGGACGCTTGGTAAAGGAGAAGGACCTGCCAACTCTGCTGCGGGCCTTTTCTCACATGCGGAATACGGGCCATCCGTGCGCGAGGTTGTTGATGCTCGGCGAAGGCGAGGATCGCCACATGCTGGAAGCGCTGGTCGGGGAGTTGGGCGTGGCGGACGCCGTTGACATGCCAGGATTCGTTGCCGATACCCGTCCATACTTCCGGCGGGCTGACCTGTTCGTTCTATCGTCTGCCACCGAGGGACTTCCAACGGTCGTCATCGAAGCAATGGCGGCAGGTGCACGAATCGTCAGCACGGACTGTCCCTCCGGCCCCCGCGAGTTGCTGCAGGATGGCGCTCTGGGGCGGCTTGTGCCGGTTGGTGACGTTGCCGGACTGGCGCAAGCGATGGTATCGGCGCTGCGCGACGATCCTGATCGCGAGGCGCTGAGGAGTCGCGCCGCTGATTTCTCCGTATCCAGATGCGTGGACGATTATGAGCGGTTGCTGCTCGGACGCAGGGCATCATCGTAACAAACGCTTGTGGCGGCGATATTGGGCGCGTGCGGGCACTTCGGGCTGTCGATAGAGTGCAAGTAGTTTTTCGATCACGTTGTCTAGTCCGGCATGGAGCTCCACGCTTTCTCTTGCCCGTAGCCCCATTTCAGCCCGTTGAGCGTGTGAGACTGTCGCTGCTTCCACCATGGCCGCTGCGAGGCCACGACGGTCGCCTGGCTCGAACATCCAACCATTGCATCCTGTGCGGACCAGATCCTCGCTGCCGCTGACCCGGCTGGCGATCATTGGCAGGCCTGCCGCCATGCATTCCAGTAGGGCATTCGATAGACCTTCGATCCGGGACGTGAGCACGCCGATATCGGCATCGGACAGAACCTCCTCGATGTCCTCACGTTGACCGCAGAACTCGACGTTGGATGCCACCCGGAGATCGGTTGCAAGCGACTGGAGCGAGGCCAGTAACGGGCCGGTTCCTACTAGCTTCAGTTGGGCGCTGGGGCACGACGGCAAGGCGTCGGCGAAGGCCTGCAACAGGATCCCCAAGTCCTTCTCCGGCACCATCCGCCCCACGAACACAAAGCGGGGGAAGGGTGACGAAGCTCGGGTGATCGTCCTGTAGCGGGCGGTATCCACCGCGTTCGGGATGGAGGCAATCCGAGCCGGTGGAATGCCACGGGCGGCGATGGTCGAGGCTATCCGGTTGCTGATGGCCTGCCAGGCGCTCGCCCACAACAAACAGCGGTGGAGGATCCGATATGTCCAAGGTGCCGCAGTAGCGAGCGCTCCTTGTTCGAGTTCCCACGCTCCGGAAACCTTCAGGATGACCGGTTTGCCGACCAGTCTGCCGAGCAAGCCGCACACTGCGCCAAAGCGGTGGACAATGTGGACGTGCCACGCGTCGTAGCGCTTTCGACGCGCCCAAAGGAACATGGCCAATCTAGCGCAGAGTATCGCGCCGCCCAACCAGCGGATGCGCGGAAAGCGAATACGGCAGACCGGCACACGATCGACGCGGAAGATTGTCTCGCGCCGGACGGGCCAGTCCTTGATCAGGGGGGTCAGTATCGTGACCCGGTGACCCCTGGCTCGCAGCGCCTTGGCCAAGGTTCGGACCTGTGCTTCGGCCCCTCCGAGGGGAACCGGATAGCGACTTTCCAGCACCATCAGGACATGGATCCGGCCGCGTCCGGCGTCCGGGAGCCTTGGCGGGATGAAGGGGGCGCGCGGATCAGTTTGCTTGCGTGGCATCAATTTGGCTCCCTTGGGCACGCGCAAGTACTGGTCACCGCTTCGTGTCCGGTCGGGCTCAACGGCGCCAGATGACGGCCAGCCCGATTGAGTTTTCCTCGTAGTCGCGCCCAATTGCGGTCGAATCCCGGGTGTTCCGCAGTATCTCGGCCTCCCAGGACCAATGTCGGTTGAGTCTCTGCTCGAACCCAAGGCCGTAGACGCGGTCACGATCCCTGCGCTGCTGCACGATGTAATTCCGATCTCGTGCGGAGGCGCGGGCAGAGACGACAATCAGCGGTCGGACGCGATAGCCGAACTCGATGTAGCCGTCGCGGATGTTCTGGTCATCCAGCGCATCGGATATGTATCGCGCCTTCTGATAGGCCGGTCGCAGTCTCGCAATTACTCGCTCCCCGCGAAAGCGATAGTCGAACTCGACACGTCGCTGTTGGTATACATCGGAATTCACGAGGATCGCCGACTGCGCGAGTTGGGGAATCATTGGCTCGTCGAGGTCGCCATGTCGGGTGATCAGATCCTGGACGGAGTCCGCCAGTTGATACCGCAGGCGTCCACTCAGCGTACTCTTGGCCGTCGCTCTCCAGTCGATGTCGATGCGAAACAGTGCAGATGAATCGGTATCTCGACCGCTCGCGCGCAAACGCGAGTGCCCCGCGTCCGCGGTAAGGGTTGCGTTCGCGCCGTTTCGACGATATTGCACGAATCCGTCGTCGCGCCTATAGTCCGCGCCGCCGAGATCGTGGTCGAACTCTACCTTGGTGGAGACCAGGTTGATCGATCCGGATTGTGTTTCCGAGAACCCATGTTGGAGCCTGGCAGCCGCGCTGTAGCGGCCGCCGTCGAACTCTTCGGTAACCTCTGCATTGGTTTTTGCTACCCGAAGCTCAACTAGCGCCTTGGTTCTTTCTGTGATTGCGGCGATAAAGCTTGGGCCAGAAACCAGGATGTTCGTCTGCTGCAGATTCCCCGGTGACGAACCCTCCCGGATATCGATCGGCTGATAGCTGAGGTAGTCTTCGACGACAAGGCTCACCCGTTCGGGAAGCACCGTCCAATTCAGTTGGCCGGCAAATTCGCCCCGGGACTCATCTTGGAAATTGTTCTGGGTATAGTGGCGGTATTCCATCTCACCACGGGCCTGCATCCGGACTCTTGCGCCTTCCTGGATCGCGTCGAAGCGAAGCCGAGGGATGACCACCGTTTCACTGGTCTCGCTGTCACTGTCGAGGTTTATGTTGTCGCTACCAAGCAGTGATGCTTCCAGTTGATAGTTGATTTGCGCCGTTTTGACGTTGTTGGGAATCGCAACCAAAAGTGCCGTGCTCAGCGCTGCGACATAAGTTCGCGAAGAGTGTCTTTCCATGTGGATACCCCCCTCCTGCGCCGACAGGACTAGACGCCTTCGTTGAATACGACACCCGCGAACTTTCTCTGGTCGAAATGGGATGCGGCGCTTGCGATCGCTTCCGGCGTGTCATGGCCGTAGCCTGCAACCAGCACGACCACGTCGGCGAGGTCCGCCAATATCCGTGCATCCGGCGCACCGAGGACCGGGGGACTATCCAGGAACAGGTATCTCGCGAGATCGTGATTTCGCAGGGAGTCGATTAGCAGGCGCATCCTGGCCGACGAGAAGTATTCCGCTTCATTGTCGCCATGACGCGATGTTCCCGCTGGGATGAGTTGAAGCCCCGGGATGCCCGTGTCATAGAGGACGCTGCCGATGTCCTCCCTGTGGTTCTCAAGGTAGTTGACGAGTCCGCCATTGGAAGGCGCAATACGCATCAAAGCATGTTGGGAGGGATTGTGCAGATTGCAATCGACGAGAAGTGCGCTCTTGGAGTTGTCGAACGTCACCGAAACAGCGAGGTTGCGCGCTACGAAGCTGCCGCCGCAGCCACGACTTACAGGCGCAACCAGGGTGACGAAGTTATCGTTGGATGCTGCCAGCAACCTCGTCCTGATCTCGCGAAACGCGTCGACTATAGGGCGTGAGTTGACAGAGAAATGTACGATCTGCCGCTCGTCAAGCTGCGCTGGCGTAAGCGTGGGCGTTCGTGCCGATAACGCGTTGGGGCGGCTTGTAGGATCGCGCTCCGAAGCCGTGTCCTGAACGAGTTTTGGAGCCTGGCTCGTGCTCATGGATATGTCACCATTTTAGCTATCATTACCAGTCCGTAGATGACCGGAACAGCGACGAACAATGCAGTGCCAAACGCTGCGCGCCGCGACGCCTCAACCCGTTTTTTTCGACTCAGTTGGGTGGGAATTGCGCCAAGGACAGGCAGGCCCGCGTCGCGCTCGATCCCCATCGATGAACGAACTCGTGGATCACGCCTGACGATGAAGGCAAGGAGAAGCAGGGGCACCAGGGTTGCGAGCCCAAGCCCGATGATCGAAACGTGCATCAACCGCATCCCCGAAGGGAGCAACGGCATGGATGCCGGCTCCTGGATCTGGAAGTTGCTGGCTTGACCGTTCGCGTCCAGGTTCATGGAAACGCGGGCATTCTCCCGTCGCCGGAGGAGGTCCTGGTACAGCTCGCTGTTGACCGCATGGTCTCGGGTGAGCGCGGACAGCGTGCCTTCCGCTTCCACGATCTTTCGACTGCGCGACAGTTCCTGGCCCAGAAGCGCAGAGGCGGTGGACTCTCGGGCGGCGGCGGCGACCTTCTGCTGACGGATATTGGCAAGGCGGCTCCTGAGCTCGGAGTACAGCGGGTTCAGTGAGGGTGGGCCTAGCATGCTGCCCGCGCTTGCAACGCCATTGGCGAGGCCGCCACCTCCCAGTATTTGCCGCTGCACATCGCGCATCTGGTTCTGTACGCGGATTACATCAGGGTGGCGCGACGTGTAATTCAGAGACAGACGGTCAAGTTCGGTCTGCAATTCCGCTAGCCTGGCCCGGAGTTGGCTGGAGCGACTCACGGTGCTGATCTCGTTCTCGCCGGAAAGTTGGGCCTGCAGTTGTCGTTCCTGGGACGCGAGATCTACAAGGTTGAGCCGGGCATTGGCAACCTCTCTGTGCAGTTCTCCGATTCTGGCGGTTACGTCCGACTCCACGCCATCGCGGGCATCGGGGTTGACGCTGCGATAGCGCTGCAGGTTGCCCTCCGCATTTGACAGTAGTGCGCGGTACTTGGCGGCCTCGGCGCCGATGAATTCGAACGCCCCGCTGCTCTCCTTGGCTTTGGCGGCCATGCTTTCAGCCATGAGGAGCTCCGAATAGCGCTTCGTCACCAGATGGGCGCGCTTCGCGTCAGTGTCGCTGTAGGTGATGCGGATCAGGTTAATCCTTGGATCGTCCGCCCGCGCCCGGGTTCTGCCACGATCCATCACTTCGATTGATGTCCTCTCCGAGATACTGCCGATCAACCTTTCCTGTTCCACGGGACTTGGGTTGGATTCCATCCAGCCACCCGATCGCAGAATCTCGTCCATGACGCGACGGCTGAACGCCACCTCCCGTGCGATTGTGGCGCGGTCTGCGGCGTCAGTTGGTACCGTGCGCCCCTGCATCAGTGGGGCAATGATGTTGTTGTCCTCCACCAGCACTGTTGCTGAGGATTCATACGTCGCAGGGCGGATCATGCCCCAGAACAGAATGCTGAGTGCAATAGTGGCAAAGATTGCCGCTAGCGGCACGATGTGGCGTTTGAACTCCTTGATGGCGATCGGAACCTGATTGAGCAATGAATCCGGCCTGTTCGCGCCGCCCCATGGCAAGAGTGCCGTAGTCACAGCACGCGCTCCGGAACGGTAATCACGTCGCCAGGTGCGACCTTGTAATTCGTGGAAAGATCGCCGTGTTTAAGAATGCGGTTGAGCCTGACGCTGTAACTTTGAGAGCCATTGGTCGACTTGCGGTGCAGGTCGGCCCGGTCGGAGCTGGCGAATTCATTCACGCCACCTGCGGCCAGCACCACGTCGAGGACCGTCATGCCTTGGCGGTATGGCACCGAGACTGGCTGGCGAACTGCGCCAGTGACGCTCACCCGCGAGAGGTATTCATGGCTGCGAAGCTCGGTAAGGATCACTGCGACCTGGGGCTCGATGATCAAGCTGCCCAGTTTGTCCTCGATGTCCTTGGCCACTTCCGTAGGGGCGCGGCCGCCTGCTGACACATCGCCGATCAGCGGCACGGAGATCATTCCGTCTGGTCGCACCGGGACGGTGACGCCGAGCTCTGGGTTTCGCCACACCGAAACCTGAACGACGTCATCGACGCCGATTTTGTAGGAGGAGATTGCGTCGGTAGCGTTCTCCGGTGGCGCCCCGGTCGCGGTCGGGCCCTTGGTCGCGCAGCCCACCAGCGCCAGCGTCAGGAGGAGTCCAGCAATAGATGTGCGAGTTGTCTGGGTCATGGTCTTTCCCCGGTGTGCACAACAGTCAAACGGGACGCAAGTAAACGACCGGACAGCTTGGTTGGCAGCCGCCAGGTGCGTGATGGGGGCCGTCAAGAACAACGTTGGATCGTCAATGAGTCAATGGTGGACGGCCGTGCCAGAGCGTGCGGGAAAGGTGCTCCGAAGGCATCACCTGCCCTGATCTGCAGAAATGGCCGGTAATCAAAGGGTTTCGGTCAGGCCGTGATTGGCTCATCGGACCGGGGTCCAGGTTATTACCTTCTGTCCCTTCATGAAGCGGATCAGCCCAATGGCAGAGGAAAGGTTTGTCAGCAGGAAATAGTAGGGTTGAGCGAGAAGGCGAATGCCTCCTGGCGTGCTGATGGGCAGGAATCCCAGCGCGCCTGTCAGTACGCCAACCAACTGCAGGACCAGGAGCGGCACGTATCGACCGTCCACAGCCAAGGCGATGTTGGCCATCAGTGCGACAAGCCAGAATGCAGGTGACAGGTACCTGAGAACCTTGTGTGAAAGGAGTTGCCAAGCGAAAATCCCGAACCTCAGTGGGTTCAGGAGGTGGCGCCATCGCGCGATTGCCAGCAGGCTCCTGAGCGTGACCCGAATGCGCATTGATAGCTCATCGTCGCCCCGGACCAGTGTTTCTTCATAACAGATCGCCTTTGGCTCAAGCACCGTGCGGAGGTTCTGGTCACGGATGTCGAGGGCGATCACGAAGTCGCTGATCGTATCGGGTGCTATTGGACGGTATGCACTGGCTCGCACCGCATACAGCTGCCCGCTGACGCCGATCAGGGATCCCAGGGCGCTTTCGGCCATCCTGAGCGCAACTTCATAGGTCCAGTATGAAACTCTTCCGCTGTTCGTCGCATTGGCTGGGTCCGGCGTATAGACAAGATTGCCTGCAACGCATCCCACGGCGTTATCCGCGAAACTTCTGACCAGCTCGGCCAGCGCATTTTCCTCAAGCATGGTCGTGGCGTCGGCAAATACCAGTATCTCGCCCGTTGCCACTGTTGCAGCTGCATTCTGGCAGGCAGTCTTTCCGAGGCGGCCCTCGACTCGCAGGAGTTGGACCCTGGGATGGGCCAGGTCCTGCACGATGCTGTCCGTTCTGTCGTCGGACGCGTCCGATGCGACGATGATTTGCACCTTGTCGCTGGGGTATGCCAACGCCAACGTATTGAGGACTTTTGCCCTGATGTGTTTTTCTTCGTTGTAGGCTGAAATGATCAGCGTTACGGTTGGAAGCGCGTCCCCGCGGATGACCTCGCGGCGGAATACATACCCCAGTGCTATGGCGAGGAGTGGGTAGCCGACGTAGATGTAGGCAAGCATTCCGATGGCGCAGAAGAGGACAAGTTCCAGCATCGAATGGGTTTCCCGGTTTGGCGTCGGACAGGATCCGGGCGCGGCGACACGACCATGGCGCGCGGTTGGCATTCGTATTGCTGGATGCCAGGTTTAGGGCGCGAAACCCGCGGGAGGTGCGTGCCGTGGCTCTCAACCGGGCAAACGCGGCAGTCAGAGGGGACCGGCCATGGACTGGGGTCCCATTTCGACCTTGACCGGGCGGATGGCTGGACGGTCTTTGCGAACAGGTTTCCAGATTGACGGCGCCATCACAGGAGGTGACGGTTCACCCCAGGTTGCCGATGTGATACAGAGGCCCATGGACCTCTTCATCCTCACCCTGGACCTGCTTGGCACCTTCGTCTTCGCGCTCAGTGGAGCGACCGTGGGCGTGCGCCATCGCCTTGACCTGTTCGGGGTGATGGTGTTGTCGTTCGTCGCTGCGACATCGGGTGGCATGGCGCGCGACGTACTGATCGGCGATCATCCGCCGGCCGCACTGGCCGACTGGCGATACCTTGCAGTCTGTTGCCTCGCGGGGGCCATCACCTTCTATCGGATCGGACTGGTCGAACACCTGCGCAATCCGGTACGGATGTTCGACGCGGCGGGACTGGCGCTGTTCGCGGTCCTGGGCACGCAGAAGGCACTGGCATTCGACCTCAATCCGGTGTCGGCGGTGTTGTTGGGCATGTTGACCGGCATCGGTGGCGGCATGGCGCGCGACGTTCTGGTCGCCCGCACGCCAGTGGTGCTGCAGTCGGAACTCTATGCGGTGGCCGCCATCGCGGGGGCGCTGGTGGTCGTGGTGGGCAACTGGTTGAAGTGGCCGTCGGCACCGGTGATGCTGGCGGGGGCCACGCTGGTCTTTACCCTGCGTTTCATGGCGATCCGGCGCAGTTGGAGCCTGCCGATAGCCGGCCCCGCATCCCCGCCCGGTGACGATGGAGATGGCCAGCCGCCGCGATAGCCAACCCGGTCACGGTGTTCCACGGCATGGGTGTTACCCTCGCAGGAGCCGGCCAATGCCGGCAAGCCACGGTGGCCGGCACTGATGTCCGGACGTGAAAGCCGACACGAGCCCTGGTGGGTTGATACGGGGCGCAGGACCTTCTGGACGTCGTTGCAGGCACCGCGGCGATTCTGGCTGAAGGGTGGGCTGGACACGCTCGATGGCCCTGCCCGGGACACCGTGGTCACCGCGCAGGTCGAGGCCACGCGCCCGGCCTTCTCCGTGGTGATCGGCATCGGCGGGCTGTTCCTGATGGTGGTCGGCGCGATGGAAGCCATGGGCGCGACGCCTGGCATTGGCTACGGCGCTGCCCTGACGGTGTTGGCGGGCCTGTGCGTGGTGGCCATTGCGGTGGCGCTGTGGCGACTGCAGTCCTGGTACCTACGTTTGACGCTTACGCTGGTGGCCATGGGCATGGTCGGCATGTTCCTGTCCGTACCGATGCCGGGCGTGGATACCTATGTGCTCGCGCGTATCGGTCTGTTCAACCTGTTACCCATCACCCTGCTGGCGTTGCTGGTGCGGCCAATGGCCACGTGGCTGCTGGTCGCGGTGGTAGTGCTGGTGTCGATCCTGCGCGTCGCCCTGCACGGGACTCCACCCGGCGGGTTATGGCTGCATGCTTTGTACCTCGTCGCGATCGTCGCGCTTGGCCTGGTATTGCGCGGATACCGCACGGGGTTCGCCATCGACGCCTACCGGGTGAGGCAGCAGCTTTGGGACCAGGCCAACGTGGATGCTCTGACCGGAGTGCTCAACCGGGCCGGCTGGAACCGCGTCTCGGTCCCTCTCTACCAGGATGCCGCGGCGACGGACCGACCGACCTCGCTGGTGTACTTCGACGTGGACCATTTCAAGCAGGTCAACGACACCTGGGGCCATGAGCGTGGCGATGAAGTGCTGCAGGCCCTGGGGCGGGTGTTGCATGCGCGCCAGGATGACCGGATCCGCCCCGCGCGGGTGGGTGGAGAGGAATTCGCCGTGCTGCTGGTCGACATGACGGAGGAGGAGGTCATGGGATTCTGCAGGCGCGTCTGCGACGAGTTCGCCCAGACCGTTGACGCCGCCGGGGTTACGCTCAGCGTGGGTGTCGCCCACCGCTTGCCGGGGGAGGCCATGCACATGCAACTCAAGCGCGCCGACGGTGCGTTGTACGTGGCCAAGCGCCGTGGTCGCAACCGCATCGAAGTGGATGGATCAGCGCCCGCCGCAGGCCACGGCACCGCGGGCGATACGGCCTGAAGCGAAGTGCCGGGCCATGTCCATGGCCACCACCGCCGCCACCGGCAGCGCCACGGCCATCGCCAGCAGGTCGGCCGGTGGTGGTGCAAACCGGAACAGGCCCGCCACGGTCGGGTGCAGGACGGCCAGTGCCAGCACACCGGTGGTCGCGATGACCACCGCCCAGAACGGGAGGTTGGGGGTGCACAGGGCGCGCCAGAGCGTGCCTCCGGAACGGTGCAGCAGGATCAGGGCCAGGTTGCCCACCACCACCGCGGTGAACGCCAGCGCCGATGCCTGCGCATGAGTGACGCCAGAACGCGTGGCGAACAGGAAGGTCGCCGCCACCATGGCAAACATCACCACCCCCCTGCCCAATGCACTGAAGATTGCAGCGCGGTTGAACAACCGCTGCCCCGGCGGCCGTGGCGGGCGTCGCATGATGTCCTCGGCGGGTGGTTCACGCTCCAGCACGATCGAGCATGCCGGGTCGATGATCAGTTCGAGGAAGACCACGTGCAGGGGCAGCAGCACCGGCGGAGTCCCTGCCAGCAGCGGCAGCAGTGCCAGGCCGGTGATCGGCACGTGCACCGCCAGGATGTAGCGCACCGCCCGCGCGATGTTGTCGTAGATGCTTCGTCCAAGTCGGATGGCGCGCACCACGGTGACGAAATTGTCATCCAGCAGCACGATCGACGCCGCCTCGCGCGCCACGTCCGTGCCGCGCCCGCCCATGGCGACGCCGACGTGCGCTGCCACCAGTGCCGGAGCATCGTTGACGCCATCGCCCGTCATCGCCACCACGTCGCCGCGCCGCTTGAGTGCTTCCACCAGTCGCAGTTTGTGCTCCGGACGCACGCGCGCGAACACCCCTGTGGCCAACAGCCGATCGTTCAATTCACCGTCGTCCCACGCATCGACGTCATCGCCATGCGCCACCCCATCCTCGGCGGAGATCCCCGCCTGCGCCGCGATGGCCCGGGCCGTGCCCGCGTGGTCGCCTGTCATCATCACCACGCGCACGCCGGCGGCCTGTGCTTCGGCCACGGCCTTGGGCACGTCGGCGCGCAGCGGGTCGGCGAAGGCAATCAGACCGTGCCATTGCAGGCTGAAACCGGAGGGGTCCTCCGGCAAAGTGGATGCCGCGGCGGCGGGCAACTCCCCGCGCGCGGCAGCCAGCACCCGCAGACCGCGCCGGGCCAAGGCGTCCATGGTCGCGTGCAGTTCCGCCCGCCGCGCCTCATCCAGTCCGCACAGCCTGGCGATGGATTCCGGGGCACCCTTTGCGGTTACCACGAGGCGATCGGCATCGGCTTGCCACACCTGCACATACGCGGGCAGGTGGCTCGACAGCGGATATTCGCGGACCCGGTGCCACCCCGTTGGCTCGACGCTGGCCCCGGCCCGTTGTGCGGCATCGACCACCGCGCGGTCCATCGGGTCATGGGACATCGGCGGGCACGCGAGGGCCGCCGTCGCCAGCAGTTGCCCGGAAGCGGCATCGTCCAGTTCGGCCACCGCCATGCGGTTTTCGGTCAGCGTGCCGGTCTTGTCCGTGCACAGCACCGTGATCGCCCCGAGGGCCTCGATGGCAGGTGCACGGCGCACCAGTGCGTTGTGCTTGGCCATGCGCCACGCACCCATGGCGAGGAACACCGTCAGCACCACGGGGAATTCTTCCGGGATGTTGGCCATCGCCAGCGTGATGCCCGACAGCACCGCCTCCAGCCAGTCACCGCGCAGCAGACCGTACAGCACCACCATCAGCACGCAGGTGGCCAGGCTCAGCAGTGCGAACACCGCCACGGTACGGCGGATTTCGTGCTGCAGCGGCGTCCGCTCGGTCTGGATGGTGGCCAGTGTGGTGCCGATCCGGCCCACGGCGGTCCGTGCGCCGGTCGCCACCACCTCGGCGGTGGCGCGCCCACGTACCACCAGTGTGCTGGCGTGCAGCAGGTTCTCGTCCCCGGCTTCGCGGGCTACGGCCACCGATTCGCCGGTCAGCAGCGACTCGTCCAGGTGCAGGTCAGTGCCTTCCAGTACCTGCGCGTCGGCGGGGATGCGGTCGCCCTCGGCCACCAGGATGACATCGCCCACCACCAGTTCGCGCGCGGGGACCACGCACGCCTGGCCGTCGCGCAGCACGTGCGCACGGGGACTGCTGAGGTCGCGAAGGGCCTGCAGGGCGTTTTCGGACTTGTACTCCTGGTACACCGTCAGGCCGACCACCAGCACCACCGAGGCCAGCAACAACATGGCCTCCTGCGGGTCGCCGAGTAGCAGGTAGATGCCGGCCGCGGCGGCCAACAGCAGCAGCATCGGCTCGCGCAGCACATCGAACAGGATCTTCCAATGCCGCCTGCGCCCGGACTCGGGCAGGACGTTGGGCCCGTCCCGGTGCAATCGCATGGCCGCTTCGGCGGCGGTAAGTCCCTGCATGGGAATGCTCATGGCCCGGCTATGGTCAATATGCGGAATCCGCCGCTCCAGCGCTTGACGGACATCAAGACACAGCGACCGTGCAGGAGCAAGATGGTGCCATGGCGATGCTGCCGTTCCGCGACCGTGAGGATGCTGGCCATCGGCTGGCCCAGGCGCTGGCCGCGCATGCCCCCTCGCGCCCGCTGGTCCTGGCCATCCCGCGCGGTGCCGTGCCGATGGGGCGGATCATCGCCGATGCCCTGGGGGGCGACCTGGACGTGGTGCTGGTCCGGAAACTGGGCGCCCCGTACAACCCGGAACTGGCGATCGGCGCGGTCGACGAGGCCGGACAGGTGACCCCGGCCCATGAGGGCATCCTGATGGCGGACGTGGACCAGGCTTACCTTGATCGGGAGGTCGCGCGCCAGCAGGCAGTGATCCGCGCGCGTCGCCAGAGCTACTGCGGCGGGGTGCCGCCCATGCCGCTGGCGGGCCGCACGGTCATCGTCGTGGATGACGGCCTGGCCACGGGCGCCACCATGGCGGCCGCCTTGCAGGCGGCACGGCGCGGCGGGCCCGCGCACCTGGTCTGCGCCATCCCCGTGGCCGCGCGCGACAGCCTGGCGGCCATCACGCCGCTTGCCGACGAGGTGGTCTGCCTTGCCCGGCCTCACCCCTTCCATGCCGTCGGCGCGTTCTACGACCGGTTCGAATCCGTATCCGATGGCGAAGTCGTGGCCGCGTTGCGCGGGGATCCCGGGCAGTCCTTGAGTGAAGCATGAATGCAGCTGCAACGACCGGATGGCTTCATTGCGACCGGCGTCGCACTATCGCCTAATTGACGATGCCGTCCAAGTGCTTGAACATGGAAAATCAACCACTTGCCTCACCAATGAGACTGCGTTGGGCAAATGCCGGGCAATAACGGCAAAATGACCCGGTAACCAGTCAAGAATTCCATGACGGAGACAGGCCGCATAGGGCGGCCGCCATCCATGAGTCAATCCGACGTCGTCGATCTGGCGCGCCTGCGCCGCAGTTGTGCGCATTGTTCGCTGCAGGAATTGTGCCTTCCGGCGGGCATTACCGGTGAGGAACTGGCGGAACTCGACAGCATCATGCGCCGTCGCCGCCCGCTGAATCGCAATGAGCGCCTGTTCCACCACGGGGACGCACTCAATTGCGTGTTCGTGGCCCGCGAGGGCGCGTTCAAAACCATCAGCATTTCGCGCGAGGGTGACGAGACGGTCGTGGGATTCCACATGCCCGGGGAGCTCATCGGCCTGGATGCGCTGGGTGATGGCCACCACCGCTGCGAGGCCATCGCGCTGGTGGACTCCAGCGTATGCGAGATCCCATTCGACCGCCTCACCGAGATCGCCAGCCACATCCCCGGCCTGCAGTTCCAGTTGATGCGCGTCATCGGCCAGAGCGTGAGCCGTGACCAGGACCACATGGCGATGCTGCTGCGCCGGCAGGCGCATGAGCGGCTGGCGATGTTCCTGATGGGCCTGCGCGAACGGCTGGAGATCCTGGGCCAGCGCAGCGACGTGTTCCGCCTGCCCATGAGTCGCGAGGACATCGCGGCCTACCTGGGCCTTGCCCTGGAAACCGTCAGTCGGGCATTCGGCCGCTTGCAGGACGACGGCATCATCCACGTGCATGGCCGCAGCATCGAAGTGTTGAATGCCGATGCATTGGATGCCTGCGCACACGGGGAGCAGACGCCGCCCTCCGCGGGCCGCCGCTGCGGCTCACGCACGCAGGGATAGCCCCTCCCTCCGCGTCAGGCGCTCAGCCAGGCAGGCTGCGGCACCCCAGCACGGCCAGCAAGCCATGCAATTGTGGCACCCGCATCAACCAGGGTGCCGCCAGGGTCACCAACCCTGCGGCCAGCACCAGCAGCGCCGCGCCATGGCGCACGCCAGGCCGGGACAGCCAGCCACCCAAGCGCGCGCCTGACCAGGTCAACGGCACCATCATCGGCAACGTCCCCAAGCCGAAGGCCGCCATCGTCAGGCCGCCATGCAGCGCGCTGGACTGCAACCAGGCCGCCGCCAGCAGCGTGCCGCTGAGGCCGCAGGGCAGCCAGCCCCAGAGCACGCCCAGTCCGATACGCCGGGGCGCCGTGCTGGCGGGCAACAACCGTCGCTGGAGCGGTCGCAGATGCTGCCATACGGCGGTACCCGGGCGGGACAGGAATGCCAGTTTGCCCCGGCGGTCCAGCAGGCGCAGGGCGGCCAACACCAGCACGGCCCCCACCGCCATGCGCAGCCCGGTGGCCAGCCAATCGATGCGGAACACCCGGACGATGCCGTGGCCGATGCCGCCCGCCACCATGCCGGCGGCGACGTAGCCCAGCACCCGCCCCAGGTTGGTCTGCACGGCGTGGGCCCAGTTCGCACGTGTGGCCGTGGCCGAGAACCCGGTGGCGATGCCGCCGCACATCGCGGCGCAGTGGCCGCTGCCCAGCAGCCCGGTCAGGAAGGCCGCGCCCACGGCCAGCCAGTCAATTGGCATGGCGGTCCGTGTCCTGCGTGTCGGCAGGCGCCGTGGCATCCGCGGACGACGTGGCCGACGATACAGGCGCGTCCGATGCGTCCGATGGGGAGGGGACGTCCAGCGGGGAAGGGGCAGCCGACGGGGATGGGGTGGTGGTCGAAGCGGCAGCCCTGTCCTCCGCGGGCGTTGCCAGGGCGCTTTCATCGACCAGGATGTCGAGTGCGGCACTGTCGAGATCCTCGAACTGCCCACGGCGCACGGCCCAGATGAACGCCCAGATCGCCACGCCCAACAACAGCAAGCTGATGGGAATCAACAGCAGCAGGATCGTCATGGCCGTACTCCGCGTGCCAGCCGCAACGCATTGAGGGTCACCAGCAACGAGGATAGCGCCATGCCGAGCGCGGCCATCCAAGGCGTCACCATGCCAGCGGCGGCCAGTGGCAGGGCGAGCAGGTTGTAGCCGATGGCCCATGCCAGGTTCTGGCGGATGATGCGCTGGGTGCGCTGGGCAAGTTCAATGGCCTGCGGAATGCGGCGCAGCGAGCCGCCGGTGATGACCATGTCGGCCGCACGTTGCGCCAGCGCCGCGCCGTCGGCCATGGCCAGCGAGACGTCGGCACCTGCCAGCACCGGTGCGTCATTGAGTCCGTCGCCGACCATCGCCACCACGTGCCCATGCTGTTGCAGGTCCCGGGCATGCGCCAGCTTCTGCTCCGGAGTTTGCCGGGATAGGGGGTGTTCGATGGCCAGGGCTTCGGCAAACCGTTGTACCGGCTGTGCCGCGTCGCCACTGCACAGGCCGACCGTCAGGCCCAGCGCGCGCAGTTCCGCCAGTGCCATGGCCGCATCGCCGCGGGGACGCTCGCGCAGGCGGAACCGGGCGATGCCGCGCCGGCCGTCGCCCAGCCACACGGCATCGTCGTCTGCGCTGCCTGCAGCAAATCCCGCGCGTCCCAGCCGCCATTCACGGCCCTCGACCACGCCGGTGACGCCCTGGCCGGGCACGGCGCGCACCTGCTCCGCCACGCGCGTCGCGGCCACGCCATCAAAAGCGCGTGCGATGGGGTGGCGGCTGCCCTGTTCCAGTGCCGCGGCGATCTGCAGCGCGTCCTCGGCGGAAAGGTCCCCCAGCGGCACCACGCGTTCGATTGCCGGAAGGCCGTCGCTAAGCGTGCCGGTCTTGTCGAAGACCACGTGGTCCACCCGTGCCAGCGCGTCCAGCGCGCCGGGGCGCAGCGCCAGCACGCCCATGCGCGCCAGTGCCCCGTGGGCCGTCGCCAGGGCTGCGGGGATCGCCAGCGACAAGGCGCATGGGCAACTCACCACGAGCAGTGCCAGCAGTACCTCGAAGGCGCGCGACGGGTCGTGGATGCGCCAGCCGGCGTACACGATGGCGGCGACCAGCAGCAATGCGGCGACGAACCACGAGGCGATGCGATCGGCGGTTTGTGCCAGCGGCGGGCGCTCGCTCTGCGCACGTTCGACCAGACGGGTGAGCTGGGACAGGCGGGTCTGCGTACCCACGGCCGACACGCGCACGCGCGCGACCGCATCGCGGCAATAGCTGCCGGCGAATACGGCGTCACCCACGGCTTTCTCCACCGGCGTGGATTCGCCGGTCAGCAGCGACTCGTCCACTGACGCCGGGTGGTCGAGCACGACGCCATCGGCCGGCATCGGCTCACCTGCCGCGACCCGCACCACGTCTTCCACCTGCAACGCATTCACGGGCACCTGCTCCGGAAGGCCGTCCGCGCCCTCGCGTGTGGCCAGGGTCGGTCGGGCCCGCGCAAGGGCATCCACCTGCGCGTTGGCGATGTTGCGCCCGCGCTGCTCCAGCATGCGCGCCACCAGCAGCAGGAACACGAACATCACTGCGGCGTCGTACCAGACGTGCGGCCCGCCGCGCACGGTTTCGACCACGCTGGCGAAGTAGGCGAGCAGGGTGGCGCTGGCGATCAGCGTGTCCATGCCGAGCCGGCGGCCGCGCCATTCGTTCCACATGCCGGTGATGAACGGCCAGCCGGAGTAGAACACCACCGGCGTGGAGATCAGGAAGGTCACCCAGCGGAAGAAGTCACGGGTGGGCACGGCCATCTCGTTGGCGGTGTCCAGGTACAGCGCCTCGGCCAGCATCATCGCCTGCATCGAACCCAGGCCGGCGATGCCGATCCGCACCAGCCAGCGGTTGCGCTCGCGTCGGCGCTGGCGTTCGCTTTCCTCGCCCGAGGCCAGGAACGGCCGGTAGCCGAGCGAGGCGAGCTTGGCCAGCAGCGCTGAAAGGCTGGTGCGCGCCGGGTCCCAGCCGATGCGGATGCGGCCGGTGACGGCATTGGCGCCGGCGTCCAGCACGCCGGGTTGGCGCTGCAGGGCGCGGTCGATCAGCCACGCACACGCGGCGCAGCGCATGCCGTCGGTGAGCACGGTGATCTCGCGGCCACCGGCGATGTCGCGCGTGTGCCCGCCGACCACGTCCTCGCGGTCCCAGATGCGGTAATCGGCCGCCACGGCATCCACCCGCGAGGCGGCATCGCTGCGCAGGCGGTAGTAGTCGCCCAGGTCGGCGTCTTCGATCCAGGCCGCCGCCGCGCTGCAGCCTGTGCAGCAGAACGCGCGTTCGACACCGCCCACCGGCTGGTGGATGGCGTCAGGGGGGAGGGGTTCTCCGCAGTGGTAGCAGGCGGTACTGCCAGGGGCGTTCACTGCGCGGCGAGCGAGGAGCCCAGGTGCGCGGCCTGCTGGCCACGGGGCAGTCGGCCACGCAGGCGCCAATCGCCAGTGGCACTGGTCAGCTGCAGGCTCCAGTCATGGCGGCCATCCACCTCCAACGGCGCGCTCCAGCCCAGTTCGTCGGGCTTGAGGTCCACCTTCAGGTCTTCCTCGCCGCGATTGGGATGCTGCAGCACGAGGTGCAGGGTCTGCGCCCGCTCGAAGGTGCCGCTGGCCGGGAACACCTGCACCCCGTCCTTGGCGATGCGGAATACGGCGCCCAGGCCGAGCTGCCTGGCGCGCTCGTCGGGCCCGAGGTCGGTGGTCTGGATCTGCGCGGTGCGCTGCACGTCGTCGCGCACCGCGTCGATGTTGCCGGCGCGGTTGGAGACGATGACCATGGTGATGCCGCCGATCACCGCGACCGCGGGCAGCGCCACGACCAGCCAGACCATCGGCTCACGCCACGGGGAACGCTTGTCGCTCATTGCAGGGGTCCAAAGAAGGTGGAGTCGACGACCTGGCGGGTACTGCCGTCGGTGCCGGTGATCACGAAGCGGATGTCATGCCGGCCATGCACGTTGGCTGGCGCGGACAGCGTGACCGCGCGCGACACGACTTCCTGCGGCGCCGCGTTGATGGCGACCGGCGTGCCCGGCAGGGCGATGCCCGCGGTGTCGGTTTCCAGCGTCAACGTGTAGGCCTGCGGCTTGTCCGTCTTGTTGATCACCTTCAGGGTGTAGCCGTTCTCGGTCTGTTCGCCCACCGTGCGGAACAGCGCATTGCGGTCGCGCAGCACCTCGGCGATCAGCGGGCTGCGGGTGCCCACGCCCCAGCCCCAGGCCACGATGAGCCCCAGCAGCAGGGCGCCGTAGACGAGGATGCGCGGGCGCAGCACCTTCGTCGATTTGCCGTCGATCGCGTTCTGCGTGGAGTAGCGGATCAGCCCGTGCGGATACCCCATCTTGTCCATGATGTCGTCGCACGCATCAATGCACGCACCACAGGCGATGCACTCGTACTGCAGGCCGTTGCGGATGTCGATGCCGGTGGGGCAGACCTGCACGCACATGGTGCAGTCGATGCAGTCGCCCAACTCGTCCGGGGCGAACTTCGGCAGCGGCGCCGCCTCCACGCCGGCACCGGCCAGGGTGATGGTGCCCGTAGCCTGCGCCTGCTGGTCGGCCGCGCTGGGATGCCGGCTGGCGCGGAACACGTAGTCGTAGGCGGTGATCTGGTCGAGCAGGCCACGGCCACGCTCCAGCACGCTGCCGACCAGGCCGCGCTTGCGCGGGCCGCGAGGCTCGCCGCGCATCGGGTCATAGGCGATGATCAGCGTGTTGCGGTCGAACATCGCGCTCTGGAAGCGCGCGTACGGGCACATGTACTTGCACACCTGCTCGCGCAGGAAGCCGGCATTGCCCCACGTGGCCAGCGCGTAGAAGAACACCCAGAACGTTTCCCAGCCGCCCCAGCCGAACGGCGCACGCGCGGCCAGGTCCTTGATGGGGGTGAAGAAGCCGACGAAGGTGAAGCCGGTCCACAGCGCGAACAGCAGCCAGACCACGTGCTTGCTGCCCTTGCGCAGCACCTTCTCGCCGGTCCATGGGCCGGCGTCGAGCTTCATCCGCTTGTGGCGGTCGCCCTCGATGCCGCTCTCGATCCACAGGAACACTTCGGTCCACACCGTCTGCGGGCAGGCATACCCGCAGAACAGGCGGCCGGCGAGGGCGGTGAAGAAGAACAGCGCCATCGCCGCGATGATCAGCAGGATTGCCAGGAACAGGAAGTCCTGCGGCCAGAACGTCAGGCCGAACACGTAGAACTTGCGCGCGGGCAGGTCGAACAGCACCGCCTGGCGGCCGTCCCAGCTGAGCCACGGGAACAGGTAGAACATGCCCAGCAGCCAGAAGACCGCTGCCACCCGAAGGCGGTTCAGCGGCCCGGAGACATCGCGCGGATAGATCTTCCGCTCGCTGACGTAGGCGCCGGGGCCGCCGTCATCAAGCAGGTCGAGGGGGATTTTCTTGCTCATTGCCTTCCGGTCATTCCGGCGGCAGCGGCTTGTTGAAGCGGCTGGCCGGACGCAGCAGGATCCAGGTGAAGAAACTGGCCGACGCGGTCGCCAGCCAGAACATGAAGAAGCCGATGCTGTATCCCAGGCCGCGGCTGATGTTGATCTGCGGGAACGTCATGTCCCGTAGCGCCAGCGGGTCGACGAAGGCGAAGAACACCATCGTCGCCACGCCGGCGGCGAAGAAGCTGGGCCAGAGGATCGCGCCGATCCTCTGGGCCAACGGCCGCGGTTCGTGGTCGAAACGAGGCTGGGTGAAGTCTGTCATTGAGCCGATTTTCCGGATTGCGGGTTCGCGCTTCCGGAGGCGGTGTTGGACAGGGACCAGACGTAAGCCGCCACCAGGCGCGAACGGGTTTCGCCAAGAAGTTCGCGGTGTGCGGGCATGATGCCATGGCGGCCGGCCGAGATGGTCTGGCGCAGGCTTTCCTTGCTGTCGCCGTACATCCAGTAGTTATCGGTCAGGTCGGGGGCGCCCATGGCCTGGTTGCCCTTGCCGTCAGGCCCGTGGCAGGCCACGCAGACGCCGTCGTACAGGGTCTTGCCGCGGGCGGCCATGAAGTCGTTCTGCATGCCGCCTTCGCCATTCAGGGTGCGGACGTAGGCGATCACGTAGTCCACCGCGTTGTCGCCGCCCATGCCGGTCAGCACCTTGCCCCATTCCGGCATCACGCCTTCGCGCCCATCGAGCACCGTCTGCAGCACCTGCTCGGGCTGGCCGCCCCAGTGCCAGACCTTGTCGGTCAGGTTCGGGTAACCGATGGCGCCGGTGGCCGCCGAGCCGTGGCAGGTGGCGCAGGTGTTGCCGAAGATCGAGCGACCCAGCGCCAGCGCCTTCGGATCCTTGGCCAGCACGTCGATCGGCTGGCCCTTGTAAGGGGCGAAGGTCTTCTCGAGCTTGGCGTCCTGGATCGCCTTCCCCTGTGCGTGTTCCTGCTTGGATGACCACTTGCTGGTGCCTGCGTAGTTGCCCCAGCCGCCGTACCAGGTCAGGTAACCCAGCGCGAACACGATGGTGATGTAGAACAGGTTGATCCACCACTTGGGCAGCGGCTTGTTGTACTCGGTGATGTCGCCGTCCCAGACGTGGCTGGTGTCTTCCGGCTTCGGATCGCCCGGGCGGCGCTTGGCCGTCCACCACAGCAGCCAGGTGTAGGCGGCGATGTTGAATGCCACCAGTACGATGATGTACCACGACCAGCCCGTGCTCATCGGCTGTTCTCCAGATCGTTGTCGTTGAGGGGCAGCTGCGCTGCCTCGTCGAATTCACGCTTGCGCCGCGGGCTCCAGACCCATGCCGAGCCGGCGATGAAGGTCACGAGCAGCAGGGCGGTGACGATGCCGGATACCATGGTCAGCCTCCCCGGGGCGCGTGCTTGCCGAGCCCCTGCAGGTAGGCGACCACGGCGTCGAGTTCGGTCTTGCCCTCCACGTCGGCGGCGGCCTTGGCGATCTCGGCGTCAGAGTACGGATCGCCCAGCTTCTGCAGGGTGCGCATGTGCTGGGTGATCTCGGCGCCATCCACCTTGTTCTCGGCCAGCCACGGGAAACTCGGCATGTTGGACTCGGGTACCACGTCACGCGGGTTGATCAGGTGCACGCGGTGCCAGTCGTCGGAGTAGCGGCCGCCGACGCGCGCCAGGTCGGGCCCGGTTCGCTTGGAGCCCCACTGGAACGGACGGTCGTAGACCGATTCGCCTGCCAGCGAGTAGTGGCCGTAGCGCTCGGTCTCGAAGCGCAGGGTGCGGATCATCTGCGAGTGGCAGTTGTAGCAACCTTCGCGGACATAGACATCGCGGCCGGCCAGTTCCAGCGCCGGATAGGGCTTGACGCCGGGCAATGGCGTGATGGTCTCGGCCTGGAACATCAGCGGGACGATCTCCGCCAGGCCGCCGAAGGAGATGGCGACCGCAATGAGGACCGCCATCAGGCCGACGTTCTTCTCGACTTTCTCGTGTGCGTTGCTGTTGTTGCTCATGTCGGGTCCTCGGGCTCAGGCGCGCGCGTCGGCGGCGTCGGGCGGGAGCAGCGGCTGCGGGGCGACTTTCTCCACCTGCTGGTAGGTCTTCCACACGTTCCAGGCCATCAGCAACATGCCGGACAGGACCATCAGACCGCCGAGCAGGCGACCCAGGTAGTACGGGTAGGTCGCATTGAGCGCTTCGACGAACGTGTAGGTCAGCGTGCCGTCGTCGTTGGTGGCGCGCCACATCAGGCCCTGCATCACGCCCGCGATCCACATCGAGGCGATGTAGAACACCACGCCGATGGTGTGTACCCAGAAGTGCGTGTCGATCAGCTTGACCGAGTACATTTCCTTGAGGCCGAGCATGCGCGGCATCAGGGAGTAGATCGAGCCGATGGAAATCATCGCCACCCAGCCCAGGGCGCCGGCGTGGACGTGGCCCACGGTCCAGTCGGTGTAGTGGCTGAGCGAGTTGACCGTCTTGATCGACATCATCGGGCCTTCGAAGGTCGCGATCATGTAGAACGAGATGGCCACGATCAGGAACTTCAGGATCGGGTCGGTGCGCAGCTTGTGCCACACGCCCGACAGGGTCATCACGCCGTTGATCGCACCGCCCCAGGACGGGGCCAGCAGGATCAGCGAGAACACCATGCCCACCGACTGCGCCCAGTCGGGCAGGGCGGTGTAGTGCAGGTGGTGCGGGCCGGCCCACATGTACACCGCGATCAGCGCCCAGAAGTGCACGATGGACAGGCGGTAGGAGTAGATCGGGCGCTGCGCCTGCTTGGGCACGTAGTAGTACATCATGCCCAGGAAGCCGGCGGTCAGCAGGAAGCCCACCGCGTTGTGGCCGTACCACCACTGCGCCATCGCATCGACCGCGCCGCTGTAGGCCGAGTACGACTTGGTCAGCGTTGCGGGTAGCGCGATGTTGTTGACGATGTGCAGCAGCGCGATGGCCAGGATGTACGCGCCGTAGAACCAGTTGGCGACGTAGATGTGCTTGACCTTGCGCTTGGCGATGGTGCCGAAGAACAGCACCGCGTATGCCACCCACACGATGGTGATCAGCAGGTCGATGGGCCACTCGAGCTCGGCATACTCCTTGCCCTGGGTCAGGCCCAGCGGCAGGGTGATCGCGGCGGCGACGATGACCAGTTGCCAGCCCCAGAACACGAAGGCGGCCAGCTTGTCGGAGATCAGCCGGACGTGGCAGGTGCGCTGCACCACGTGCAGGCTGGTGGCGAACAGCGCCGAGCCGCCGAAGGCGAAGATCACCGCGTTGGTGTGCAACGGGCGCAGTCGACCGTAGCCCAGCCACGGAATGCCTTCACCCAGCGTGGGCCAGTACAGCTGGGCGGCGATGATCACGCCCACCAGCATGCCGACAATGCCCCACAGGACGGTGGCGACGGCGAATTGCCGGACCACGCGATCGTTGTAATAACCGGCCAAGCCGGCGCCCGCGCTGTCGGGGCGCGCGACATCGTTATAAGTCATGGGAATACCTTCGACGAGGGTTGGCGATATTTTGGAGGGGCATGAAACGGTGGACTTGATCTGGATCAAGGGAGCCGCGTATGGACGCCTTGCGGCGTCAAAAAAGCCATGTGGCGCACGACTCGCCTGACAAGCGTCAACGACGCGATGCCGTGGCGCGGTGCAGCCAGTGTCGGCGCACCAGTATCGCCAATGTCATCACCCCGAGGAACAGACCATACGCCACCGATGTGGCCAAAACCTGTTTCCACATGGCCCCGTGGCTCGGATCCGCGGTCTGCATGCTCCAGTGCATGCCGGCGAACGATGCTGCGGTCGCAATGATCAGTGAGATCGTGTCGAAATACTTCCGCGCTCTGGTGCGCGGCTGGCGCGGAAAGCACCAGAACAGCACGGCCAGGATCGAGAACCATGGAATGAACAGGATCAGGGCCAGGTTGAGGGCGATGTCCGGGTTCACGGCGACACTCGGAATGGGCACTACAGGATACAGCGACCGTATCAGTGGTAGTAGAATCAGAAAAAGCTGAAAAAACCATATCAGTTGCCGTGAAGCGCTACGAAGCCCTTGCCCAGGACCTGGCGCGTTCGATCCAGAGCGGCCTGCTCCAGCCCGGCGAACGGCTGCCCTCGGTGCGCGAGACCTGCGCCGCGCGCAAGATCAGCCCCTCCACCGTATTCCGGGCCTACCACCTGCTGGAGACGCGGGGGCTGGTGGAGTCGCGGCCGCGGTCGGGCTTTTACGTGGCACGCGGCCGGATCCGGCTTCCGCCTGAACCCGAAATGGCCTCCCGCCCGGATGGCGAGTCGCGTGCGGTGGATGTCAGTGACCTGGTGTTCCAGGTACTGCGTTCGAGCATGAACCGCGATCGGGTCCCACTCGGCTCCGCCTTCCCCAGCCCGATGCTGTTCCCGCTGGAGCGGCTGGGGCGCTCGATGGCCAAGGCCGCCATCCACCTCGACCCATGGAGTACGGTCGATGACCTGACCCCGGGCCAACTGGCGCTGCGCCGGCAGATTGCGCGCCGCTACCGGCTGGATGGCATCGACATCGAGGCCGAGGACATCGTCATCACCAACGGCGCGATGGAGGCGATGAGCCTGAGCATCACCGCGGTCACGCGCCCCGGCGACGCGGTGCTCGTGGAGTCGCCGTGCTTCTACATCACCCTGCAGATACTGGAGCGCAACGGGTTGCGGGCCATCGAAGTGCCGACCCATCCGCGCGAAGGCGTGGACCTGGAAGCGCTGGCCCAGGCCATCGCCCGCCATGCGCCCAGGGCATGTTGGCTGATGCCGACGTTCCACAACCCGCTCGGCAGCACGATGCCCGAGGCCAACAAGCGTGCCCTGGCGACACTGCTGGCGGAGCACGGCGTTCCGCTGGTGGAGGACGACGTGTACTCCGAACTGCACTTCCAACCCACGCGCCCGCCACCGGTCAAGGCCTACGACCGGGAGGGCCTGGTGCTGCATTGCGGCTCGTTCTCCAAATGCCTGGCACCGGGTTACCGCATTGGCTGGGTGGTGCCGGGGCGGTTTCGCACGCAGGTAGCGCGGGCCAAGCTCACATCCACCCTCAACACCAACGTGCCGGGGCAACTGGCGATTGCTGGATACCTGGAAGGCGGGGGCTATGAGCGGCACCTTCGCCAGTTGCGCGAGCGTCTTGCGCATCAGCAGGCGCAGTACGTGGCCGCCATTGCCGAGGCATTCCCGCGGGAAACGCGTGTGACGCGTCCGATGGGCGGATATTTCCTGTGGCTCGAGTTGCCGGCGGGGACCGACGCGCTGACCCTGCGCCAACGGGCGCTGGCCCATGGGATGAGCCTTGCGCCCGGGCCGATGTTTTCGCCCAGTCGTGGTTTCGGCAACTGCCTGCGACTCAATTGCGGCCACCCGTTCGATGCACGGATGGCCGATGCGGTGGCGACCCTGGGTCGCCTGGCCGCCGGGATGGCATGACCGGCGCGGAAGGGGCGACGGGCCGTCGCCGCCTGCGGCTCAGCGCTTGGGCTTCGCCGCCGGTGTTGCCAGTGCCTTGCGCACGGCTGCCACGAATTCCGGGTCCGGGCGGCTGCCCATCTGTTCAGTGCGGGCCAGGATGCGGCCGTTGGCGTCCAGCAGCACCCACACGCTGGTGTGGTTGAACTCGCCGTCCTCCAGTTGCCGGTAACGGATA
Source organism: Aerolutibacter ruishenii (assembly GCF_007830115.1). GTDB lineage: Bacteria > Pseudomonadota > Gammaproteobacteria > Xanthomonadales > Xanthomonadaceae > Aerolutibacter > Aerolutibacter ruishenii. The sequence goes on from NZ_VLKP01000003.1 coordinate 26,631, forward strand.
TCCAGCACACCCGCGATGGCGCGCACGTCGGCCGGGGCCGGGCTGGCCAGCGTCCAGCGGGCGGGGTCCAGCTTGCGCTTGGCGAACATGCTGGCAAGCTTGGCGGGATCGTCGCGCTGTGGATCCATGCTGATCATCAGCAGGCCCAGCTTCTGCTGCTCGGCCGGGGTCAGTGATCGCTCGATGGCCTTGCCGCTGTCGATGATCAACGGGCAGATGAACTTGCACGACGTGTAGAACATCGACACCAGCTGCACCTTGCCGCGCTTGTCGGCCAGTCGCAGCTTGCGGCCCTGCTGGTCCACCAGCGGCACGTTGAGCTGGTAGATCGAGTCCGAAGGCAGGGGCGCGGCCTTGGAGGGGGCGGCCTGGGCCATCCCGAAGGCTAGGGCGAGGGGGACGGCCAGGGCCAGCAGGAAGGTCTTCATTTCACGTCCTTGGCGCAGCGGAAGCCGAGGTTGCCAGTGGTGTCTTGGCCCCCCAGCGACGAAAGCATCGCCACGCGCATCAGGACCGCGTAGTTGTCGCGGTCGTTCATGGACAGGGCACCGGCGCCGCAGAAGCGGGTCTTGTCGGCATCGCCCTGATTGCGGTTGTCCGAATCCACCAGCATGGCCGAGTAGTCCTCGGTCCACTCCCACACCAGGCCATGGATGTCCTGCACGCCGTAGGCATTGGGTGCCTGCAGGCCGGCGCGGGGCAGTGAGGTCTTGGAGGAACGCGAGTACCAGCTGAGGATGCGCTCGCGCCAGGCGGGATCGTTGCGCGCGTCCTTGCGGGTTTCGTCGGCTGCGGCCACGTATTCCCACTCCGACCACGTGGGCAGGCGTGCGCCTTGCGATTGGCAGTACGCGTCAGCGGCGAACCAGCTGACCCATACCACCGGTTGTTGGGGTTGGGCATTGGGCCCCAGGGTCTGCGGGCCGGCCCAGTGCGACAGATAGCGGTCCTCGGCGAACACGCCGGGTGTCCTGCCACGCTGCCACTGCGGATTGGCCTTCACGAACGCCAGGAACTCGGCGTTCGTGACGGGGGTGCGCATCAGCTCGAACGGCTTGATGCGCACCTGGCTGTCGCTGTCTTCGTACTTCAGGGCCGAGCGGAATGTGCCGCCCGGCAGCGTGACGTACCCTCCCGGGCCGGCGGCGAGGACGCCGGCGACGGGCAGTGCCATCAGGAGTATCGCTGCCAGGCGGCGCATGGCTCAGTGACCTCCCGAGGCGTTGGCCGGAGTGGCCTTGCGGGCAGCCGCGGCTTCGGCCTTGGTCACCTGGCCACCCGGGTTGCCCCAGCTGTTGAGGACGTAGGTGGAGATGTTGGCCACTTCGTCGTCGGTCAACTGGTTCATCGGCGGCATGTTGGAGTTGTAGTCCTTGCCGTTGACCTTCACCGGGCCCACCAGGCCGTGCAGGATCACCTGCGGCACGCGCTTGGGATCAGCCTTGATCCAGTCGGAGCCAGCCAGCGGCGGGAACACGCCCTCGAGGCCCTGGCCATTGGCCTGGTGGCAGGTCGAGCAGGTACCGGCGAACAGCGCCTGGCCGGCCTTGATCTGCTCTTCCTTGGTCAGCGCACCGGCCTTGGCCGAAGCGGCGGCGGTGGCAACGGCGGCCATGTTCGGCTGCGCACGGTCACCCAGGTAGACCTCGTCCACTTCCTTGCCCGAGTAGATTTCCTTGTTCTCCGGGCCATCGGCCTTGAGGATCGCAAGGGCACCCTTGTTGAAGGCGCGGAACAGGCTGTGGTCGACCAGCACGTAGCTGCCCGGCACTTCCATGTGGAAGTCCATCATGGCGGCGCCACCGGCGGGGATCAGCGTGGTCTGCACGTTCTCCTGGTAGTGCGTGCCACCCTCGTACCAGACCTTGTCGAATATCTCGCCGATCACGTGGAAGCTCGACACCAGGTTCGGGCCACCGTTGCCCACGTACAGGCGCACGGTTTCGCCGACCTTGGCGGTCAGGGCGTTGTCACCGGTCATCGAGCCTTCGCTGCCGTTGAACAGCACGTAGCTCGGGTTCTCGTCGATCGCCTTCTGCATGTCGAACGGCGCATGGCCCTTCTCGCGGTACTTGGTGGTCGTGTAGAAGTCGCCCTGCATCACGTAGTACTCCTTGTCGACCTTCGGCAGTCCTTCCGGCGGCTCGACCAGGATAAGGCCGTACATGCCGTTGGCCACGTGCATGCCCACCGGTGCGGTTGCGCAGTGGTACACGTACAGGCCAGCGTTGAGGGCCTTGAAGGTGAAGCGGGACTTGTGGCCCGGCGCGGTGAAGCTGGACGCGGCGCCGCCGCCCGGACCGGTCACGCCGTGCAGGTCGATGTTGTGAGGCATCTTGCTGTCGGGTGCGTTCTTCAGGTGGAACTCCACCGTGTCACCCTGGCGCACGCGGATGAAGCTGCCCGGCACCGTGCCGCCGAAGGTCCAGAAGGTGTAGGTGACGCCTTCGGAAATCGGCATCTCCTTCTCGACTACCTCCAGTTCCACGATGACCTTGGCCGGTGCGGTGCGGCCAGTGGCCGGCGGTACCAGCGGCGGCGCGGTCAGCACGGCCTTGACCGGCTCGCCCTGGGGCGGACCGAAATCGCCCTTGCGCGAACCACCGGTATCCTTGGCCGCTGCGGCCTTGGCGGTGTCCTTGCCGGACTCCTTGCTGCTGTCGCAGCCCGCCAGCGTCATTGCGAGCGCGGCGGTTGCGAGGACCAGCGATTGGGTGACACGTCTCATGAACATCCCCTTCAACAATGGCCACATGGCCTACGGTGGCAAGATTGCCGTCGTGCGACGGCGGCAAAAATGATCAGAATCAAATTACGCGGCCGGTCGTGGCGGACCGGCAGGCGGCTTGACTTTGGTCAAGGTGAAACCGTAGGGCCGGCGTAGGCTGCGCGCCAATCCATCACGGTCCAATAGCCATGACGCGCAAGAAATGCCGGTTGCCCCAGGCGATCGTGCTGGTGCTTGCTCCCCTCCCTGCATTCGCGGATACCAGCCTGCAGCTCGAGTGGGACCTGAGGGCCCGGCACGAGCAGGTGGACGATAGCGGATTTGATGACAAAGCGCAGGCGTCGACGCTGCGTGTTCGTGCTGGCCTGCGTGCCGCGTTTGGTCCCGGCCTCACCGCGTTCGCCGAGGGCGAAGGCGTGGCGGCGGCCAATGACCACTACAACAGCGGCGCCAATGGCAGGACCGGCTACCCCGGCGTGCTCGATCCCACCGGTGCCGAACTCAACCAGGCGTGGTTGGGCTGGAAGGGCGGCAAGGCGGGGGCGACGCTGGGCCGCCAGCGGATCGTGCTGGACAACCAGCGCTGGGTGGGCAACGTGGGCTGGCGCCAGAACGAGCAGACGTTCGATGCGCTTGCGCTGCAATGGAGGCCGGCGGCATCGGTGACGCTGGGTTACCACTGGCTGGACAAGGTGCATCGCGTCGCCGGTGACGATGCGCTCAACCGGCTGGCGCGCGAGCGCGACCTCGATACCCACTTGCTCAACGCCGCATGGAAAAGCGGCGCGCAGCAGGTGGCCGGTTACGCTTATCTGCATGATGACCGCGACGTGGCCAGTGCCTCCACCGCCACCTATGGCGTGCGCTGGACCGGCAGCCGCATGCGTGATGGCCGCGGCCCTGGCTGGACCTTGGAAGCCGCGCGTCAGGTCGACAACGCCGACAATCCGCGCGACTTCGGCCACGATTACTGGCTGCTGGAGCCGACCTGGACACATGGGCGCATCATCGCGCGAGCCGGATGGGAGCACCTGGGGGGTGATGGTGTGACGGCCGTGCAAACACCGCTGGCCACCCTCCACGCGTTCAATGGCTGGGGGGACCAGTTCCTGGTGACGCCGCCCGGTGGGTTGGAAGACCGTTACGCCGGTGCGGGGGGCAAGTTCGGTCGGGGGCGCCTGGACAGCAAGCTCAACTGGGCGGTTGCCTGGCACGATTATCGTGCCGACAACGGTGGGCGTTATGGTCGCGAATGGAATGCCTCGCTCGGGTTTCCATTGCCGGGCGGATTGGCGGGACTGGTGAAGGTCGCCGATTACCGGGCCGATGGTTTCTCGCGCGACACCACCAAGGTGTGGCTGCAAGTGGAATGGCGTGGCTCGCACGCCCTGGTTGTAGGTGACGCTCGATGAACTGCCTCGACTTCCGTGGTCTCACGGCCCCCGAGCCGCTGTTGCAGGCCCTGGCCGCGGCTGACGCACTCGGGCCTGGACAGTCGGTCGAGGTGCTGACCCCATTGCTGCCCACACCGCTGCTGGATGCCCTGGCCGCGCGTGGGCTGGCGTGGCGGGCCGAATCCGCGCCCGATGGCGGCGTCCGGGTCGCCATCCAGCGACCGGCGGCAGCGGATGGCCAAGCTCTCGATTGAACAGGCACCGGCGTCGTGGACGCCTCGGTTGTTCCTGCTCACTGCTTCGGCATGGGCGGGCGCGGCGGGTGGGATGCTGGTGTTCGAAGGGGCGGTGGCGCTCACCTCGCGCTGGGGGAGCGCCACGCTTGCGTTGGTGCACGCGTTGACGCTCGGCTTCCTGGGCAATGCGATGTTCGGCAGCCTGTTGCAGTTCCTGCCGGTGGCGGCGGGGGTGCCCGTTCGTGGCGGGCGATCCGGCGCTTTGTTGCTTCATGGCCTGTTGAACCTGGGTACGTTCGTTCTGGTGGTGGCGCTGCGTTGGCCACAGGCATGCCCGGCCTGGTGGGGCGGCGTGATGCTGGTGGGTGCCTTCGCGTTGCTGGCCTCGCTCGTCCTGCCGGGCGTATCGGGTGTCGCCGCAAAACGATTCCTGCACTGGGGACTTGGCGGTGCCGTTGCAGGTGGCCTGGTCACGGCGGGTTTGGGCTTGCTCCTCGCGCTTGGCTTGTCGGGGCTGGTTGCTGTCCCGTTGCGGCCGTTGACCGATGTGCATGCGGCGTGGGGCGTGCTGGGCTGGGTAGTGGTGCTGCTGGCGTCGGTGTCGCGGGTAGTCGGGCCCATGTTCCAGGGGATGGCGGTCCTACGGGAGCGTTGGCAGGCGTTCTGGATGACCGGAATGCTTGCAGTCCTCGCCGCGGGCTTGGTCGCCGCTTTCCAAGGCCTGACGCCGCCATGGTTCCGCATGGGGGTGGGACTGGGCGGCCTGCTGTTCGCGGCCACCGGGCTGCTGATGCAGGCGCGCGCGCCGAAGTTGCGCAAGGTGCCACTGACCGGTTTCTGGCTGGCCGGGTTGTCCGCCACCGCCGCAGGTGCCGTGATGCTGCTGGTCGATGGATCCCCCGGGATGCTTGCGGGCGTGCTGGCCATTGGCATCGGCCTGCCGCTACTGGTGGTGGGCATGCAACTGGAAATCGTCGCCTTCCTCGGCTGGATCAGGCTGCACCGGCGTTGCGGCAAGGGCGTGCGGCTGCCGGGCGTCCAACTGCTTCTGCCGGAGCGTGACAAGTACGCAGTGCTGGCCCTGCACGTGGCCGCCGCTGCAATGCTGGCGACGGCGACGGCGACCGCGACCGCCACCGCGGCGGATGCGATAACTCGAGCAGCGGGCGCTGCAGTGCTGTTGGCGCACGCCTCTACGTTTGCCGCACTGTGCGGCGTAAGTTGGCGAAGCCGTCGTTTCGTGCAGCAACTGGGGAGGTGCACATGAGCATGCAGATACCCCCGTTCCCGCTGCCCCACGCCTTGCATGTCGGAGACAACACGGATGACTGAGAATATGCCCGGCCTCGCGCAGGTGCGCCGGGCTATTGACGGCGTCGACGACGGCCTGGTGCTGTTGCTCGCCGCACGATCCCGCCTGGCCCGCGTGGCCGGTCGCATCAAGGCGCGCGCGGGTGCCGGTGGCCGCGATGAGGCCCGGGAGCAGAGGGTGCGCCAGCGTGCTGCCAGCCTGGCCACGGCACTGGGGCTGGAACCGGAAGTGGCGACCGGGATCCTGGAACTGGCCATCGGCGCGGCCTGCCGCGACCAGGGGCTCACAAATGATCTGGATCAAGGTGGCACGGGTGGCAGCGGGCGCATGATCGCGTCCACCATGCATACCCGATCCGATCCCACGCCCGCCCGGGCGCAGCAGTTGTTGCGCTTCGTTCCGCCGCCGCGGCGCATTGCGCCGCTCCTGCGCGTGGTACCGCTTGCGGTGCAGCAGCGCCTGCTGGAACGGGCCATGGCGAAGGTCCTGTCCGGCCCCCTGAACGGGGGGGCATTGGAATTCATGGCCGGCCGTCGTCTCGGCATCGAAGTCAGCGACCTGGCATTGCGCTGGGTGGTGGAACTGCAAGGTTCGCGTCTGGTGGTGGTCGATGCGCCCGCCGAAGCCACCGTCCGGGGCACGGTAACCGACCTGCTGCTGCTGGCCGGTCGATTGGAGGATGCGGATACGCTGTTCTTCCAGCGGCGCCTGGTGCTGACCGGCGACACCGAATTGGGGCTGACAGCCCGCAACGTGCTGGATCGACTGCCATGGGAGCGCGTGCCGCTTGGCCTGAGGATCGCGCTCAACCGCGGTGCGCGTTTCGCCAGTGCCGCACGCAGCGCCCACCGCGCGGGTGGTGGTGCCAACACCTGACCGGACTGATCGCCGCGCAGGGCCGGTCGGACCCCGATGCCCGACGCCACACCCGGGCAGCCGCGGCGGGAACCGCCTTCAACGGAATCTTCATCAGCAATGCCCACCAATACAGCCGCCGCCCACCGTCCACGATGGACGCCTGACCTCGCCGAGCGCTACGCCGAACTGAGCGCCAAGCTTGAACAGCTCGTGCCGTGCCTGGAGGTGCCCATGCACCTGCCGTGGATCGACGCGATCAACCGGCTCAAACGCGAACGCGGCGCCATGATCATGGCGCACAGCTACCAGTCGCCGGAGATCTTCCACGGCGTGGCCGACTTCACCGGCGACTCACTGGCGCTGGCGCAGGCGGCCGCCGATTGCGATGCCGGCATCATCGTGTTGTGCGGCGTCCATTTCATGGCCGAAAGCGCCAAGATCCTGGCGCCTGACCGCACGGTGCTGATCCCCGACCTGGAGGCCGGGTGCTCGCTGGCGTCCTCCATTACCGCCGATGACGTGCGGGCGCTGCGCGCTCAGCATCCCGGTGTTCCCGTCGTCAGCTACGTCAATACCTCGGCGGCGGTGAAGGCGGTTTCGGATGCCTGCTGCACCTCGGCCAACGCGGTGCAGGTGGTTGAGGCCATGGGCGCGGGCAAGGTGATCTTCCTGCCGGACCGCTTCCTGGGGGCTTACGTGGCCTCGCAGACCGATGTGGAGCTGGTGCTGTGGAACGGCGCCTGCGAGGTGCACGAGCAGTTCACCGCGCAGCAGGCGCGCCACACCCGCGAGCGATTCGAAGCCAAGCTGGTGGCGCACCCCGAGTGTCCGCCCGACGTGCTGGCCGAGGCCGATTTCGTCGGCTCCACCAGTGCGATGGGCCGGTGGCTGGAGAAGGAGAAGCCGCAGCGCGTGGCCCTGATCACCGAGTGTTCGATGGCCGACAACCTGAAGGCGCAGTTTCCGGCCATCGACTTCGTCAAGCCCTGCAACCTGTGCCCGCACATGAAGCGGATCACGCTTGAGAACATCCACGCCTGCCTGCTGGAACTCAAGCATGAGGTACACGTTCCGGCGGACGTCGCGGCCGACGCGCGTCGCGCGCTGGAGCGGATGCTGGCCGTGGGCCGACGCGAACGCGTGTGAGTCAGACCGCGCCGATCATCGTGGTGGGGGGCGGCATCGCCGGCCTTGTCACGGCGCTGGCCGCTGCGCCTGCACCGGTGGTACTCCTGATGCGAAACGCCGGCAGCAACGGTGCCGCCAGTGCGTTGGCCCAAGGCGGTATCGCGGCAGCACACTCGCAGGGCGACAGCCCCGCCGCCCACGCCCGAGATACCTGCGCCGCGGGCAGCCATCACAACGACGCGGCGATGGTCGATGTCCTGACCCGCTCCGCCGCCGATGCCATCGACTGGCTGCAACGGTTGGGCGTCGCGTTCGACCGAAACGATGACGGGACGCTGCAACTGGGCCGGGAAGGCGGGCATGACCGGTCACGCATCGTCCATGCCGGTGGAGACGCCACCGGGGCGGTGGTCATGGCGGCGCTCGTGGCCGCCGCGCGCAACGCGGTGCACATCGAGCGCCACACAGGCGTGGACGTGGACGGGCTGATGCTGCGCAATGGCGGCGTCAGCGGCGTGTGCATCACTCGCCGTGACGGCTCGCAATCGGCGCTGGAAGGGTGCGCGGTCGTGCTTGCCACAGGTGGCATTGGCGGCCTGTTCGCACACACCAGCAACCCTCCGGATGCCGATGGCAGCGGTCTCGCGCTGGCGATCGCTGCCGGTGCCGACACGCGTGACCTGGAGTTCGTGCAGTTCCACCCCACGGCGCTCGCCGTCCCCGGACTGCACAGCCTGCCGCTGGTAACCGAGGCGTTGCGCGGCGCGGGTGCGCACCTGCACGATGCGCAAGGCCGGGCCCTCATGAAGGGTGTGCATCCTCTGGGCGACCTGGCACCTCGCGACGTCGTGGCGCGACAGGTGTGGGCGGCATGCGAGGGAGAGGGCGCGTGGCTGGATGCGCGCGCCATTGGCGATGTGTTCACCAGGGACTTCCCGACGGTACTGGCTGCCTGTCTGGCGCATGGCATCGACCCGCGATCGCAGCCCATTCCGGTCAGGCCCGCTGCCCACTTCCACATGGGCGGCATCCACACCGACGCGGACGGTCGTACCTCGCTGCCTGGCCTGTTCGCGGTCGGCGAGGTGGCCTGCAACGGCGTACACGGGGCCAACCGGCTGGCCAGCAACTCGCTGCTGGAAGGCGTGGTGTTTGGTCGAAGGCTCGGCCAGTGCCTGCGCGACATCGACGGCGCAGCGGCCGGTGGCCGTTCATTCAAGTTCCTGCATCGAGGACCGTCGCTGGATGCCGCGCAACTCACGCGCATGCGGCACCTGATGACACAGGCAATGGGGCCGCTGCGCACGGGTTCGTTGCTGCAGGTCGCGCTGCGCGACTGCGATGCACTGGCATGCGTGGGGTGGCAGGGCGCTCTGGCGCGCGCGCTGGTGAGTGCCGCGTTGCGCAGGCGGCGCAGTCTTGGCGCGCATTTTCGTGATGACGGCCCGCTGTCGGGGCATTCGACCAAAGGTGCGTGGAGAGTCGCCTGAAGTCCCTCCTCACCGCGCCGATGGCGTGAGAGTCAACACCGGCGCGGCCTGCAGCAGGACAGTTGTGCAGAAACAGGGAAAACAACCGTTTGACCTACGCAACCGTACGGAAACTGACCATTGACGCAAGTCAGTACGGACTAGAAAGTTTGTCGCCAGAATCACGTTTTTCACGGTGAACTCCCCCATGACCAGACCGTCCTCGCTCGACCGCGAGCAGCTGCTTTCCTGTGCCCGCGGCGAGATGTTCGGACCCGGCAATGCGCGGTTGCCCGCGCCACCGATGCTGATGTTCGACCGCATTACCCACATCGCCACCGAAGGCGGCCAGTATGGCAAGGGCGTGATCCGCGCCGAGCTGGATATCAATCCCGACCTGTGGTTCTTCGAATGCCACTTCCTGGGCGACCCGGTCATGCCGGGCTGCCTGGGGCTGGATGCCATGTGGCAACTCACCGGCTTCTACCTGCCGTGGCTGGGGGCGCCCGGCCGCGGCCGCGCCCTGGGGGTGGGCGAGGTCAAGTTCAGCGGTCAGGTCAAGCCCGATGCCAAGACCGTGAGCTACGAGATCGACATCCGCCGCGTGATGCGCGGCAAGCTGGAACTGGTGATCGCCGACGGCCGCACCCTGGTGGACGGCCGCGAGATCTATGTCGCCAAGGATCTGCGCGTGGGCCTGTTCACTTCCACCGAGGGCTTCTGACATGCGTCGCGTTGTCGTGACTGGCCTGGGCATCGTGTCGTGCCTGGGCAATGACCTGGACAGTGTGTCCGCCTCGCTGCGCGCGGGGCGCGCGGGCATTACCTTCCAGCCCGAATACGCCCAGATGGGGCTGCGCAGCCATGTGGCTGGCGTACCGCAAATTGACCTCGATGCCGAGATCGACCGCAAGCAGAAACGCTTCATGGGCGATGCGGCGGCCTATGCCACCGTGTCCATGCGCGATGCCATCGGCGATGCCGGCCTCACGCCGGCGCAGGTGAGCCAGCTGCGCACCGGCGTCATCGCCGGATCCGGCGGCGGCTCGCCGCAGTGGCAGATCGAGACCGCGGACCTGATGCGCAACCGTGGCGTGCGCAAGGTCGGCCCGTACATGGTGCCGCGCACGATGTGCTCCACCGTGTCGGCCGCACTGGCCACCGCGTTCGCCATCAAGGGCGTCAGCTACTCGCTGTCCGCGGCGTGCGCCACCTCGGCGCACTGCATCGGCGCGGCGGCAGACCTGATCCGCCACGGCGCGCAGGACATCATGTTCGCCGGTGGTGGCGAGGAAGTGCACTGGGGCATGACCTGCCAGTTCGACGCGATGGGCGCGCTGTCCACCTCGTTCAACGACACCCCGGCCAGCGCCTCGCGCCCGTACGACGCCGACCGCGATGGCTTCGTCATTGCCGGTGGCGGCGGCATGCTGGTGCTGGAGGACTACGAGCACGCCAAGGCGCGCGGCGCGAAGATCCATGCCGAACTGCTGGGCTACGGCGTCACCTCCGACGGCGCCGACATGGTCGCGCCATCGGGCGAGGGTGCGGTGCGCTGCATGCAGATGGCGATGGCCGGCCTCGATAGCCCCATCGACTACCTCAACACCCACGGCACCTCCACGCCGCTGGGCGACGTGACCGAGCTGGAAGCGGTGCGCAAGGTGTTCGGCGATGCCGTGCCGGCGCTGTCGTCGACCAAGGCGCTGTCCGGCCACTCGCTGGGCGCGGCCTCGGTGCATGAGGCGATCTACTGCCTGCTGATGATGCGTGACGGTTTCGTGGCCGGTTCGGCCAACATCGGCACGCTCGATGAACGTGCTGCGGCTTACCCGATCGTGCGCGAAAGCCGCGAGGCCAAGCTGGACACCGTGATGTCCAACAGCTTCGGCTTCGGTGGCACCAACGCGGCCCTGGTGTTCGGCCGCGTCTGATGGCTCAGGCGGCGGCGACCGGGCGCATGCCCGGTTCGCCGTGCCAGTAGCCGTTGCGCTGGCCGATGCGCGGCGGTGCGGTCAGGCTGTTGCGCGCCAGGTCGAAGTGGCGGACCACCGCCTCCATGCCTTCCGCCTGCGGGTAAAGCCGCAGGATGTCCACGCCCAGCGCGCGCAGGTCCGGCAGCTCCGGCCCCAGGTCGGTGACCTCCTCGCCCTGCACCTGGATGCCATTGATGCGCAGGAACGGGCGTCCCTCGCGCGTGGCCAGCGGCAGCCCATCCGGGTAGTCGATGCAACGGAAACCGCACTGGTCCTTGGCGATGTCCAATGCGCGCGCGGTGAAGCAGCGGGCCGAGTACGACAGCGGCAGGCGGCCCCAGGCAATCACCTCCAGTTCCGGCATTGCACCGCCCTCCTGCTCGAGCGCGTCCTTCAGCTCGCGGATCAGCACCTCGCCCTGTTCCACGCCCGGTACCCAGCGGCGCAGGCCATCTTCGACCAGCATCGCCAACGCACGGTGGTTGTAGACGTTCAACGCCGGGCCGGCAACGAACGGCAAGCCTTTTTCGCGGCACAACTGCACCGCCGACAGGTCATTGGCCTCTACCCAGAAGCCACCGTGCGAGATCTGCCGATTGAGCACGCTCAGTTCGGACTCGGCTTCGATCAGCGCCAGCGACGACAGCACGATCTGCTTGCCGCTCGTGGCCAGTTCCTCGGCCAGTTCGATCCACTCGACGGTGCGCAGCTCGCGCCGCTTGCTGCACACGGTTTCGCCCAGGTAGACGATGTCCACTGGCCAGTGGATGGCCTCGCGGTAGAAGGCGAGGGTGGTTTCGCGCGGCCAGAAATATTGCAGCGGGCCCAGGCTGATCTTCAGGCGGTTGGCTTGTTCAGCCGGCGCCGCGGAATCGGGCGCAGTGGCGTGGGCCGGCGTGGCGACGGTGTCGGTCATGGCAAGTCCATTGGTGGGCGCGACTGGCTCAGTGCCACGCGCGGTGGTACGGGCCCAGGGTGGTCTGGTGGCCTTCGGCGTGGCGCGACAGTTCGCTCTGCCACTCGGGTTGCAGCTGCCAGTGCGCCTCGTCGGCCGCCAGTCGATCCAGCGCCTTGCGCCAGGTTCGCGTGACGGAGCTGACATAGGCCACGCCGCGCTGGCGGCCTTCGATCTTCAGCGCGGTCACGCCGGCCTGTTTCAGGCGCGGCAGCAGTTCCAGCGTGTTGAGGCTGGTCGGTTCTTCCAGTGCATGGAAGATTTCATTGCCCACGTCGAAACGGCCCTTGCACACCGTCGGGTAGCCCGCCGGTTCCTCGGGCTTGAATTCGTCGATCAGCACGTCGTTGAGGCGTACGCTGCGGCTGCCATCGTTGTGCTCGTCCCAGCGCACGAACTTGGCCGGTGAGCACACGCCGTGCCGGTTGGGCGAGGCGCCGGTCACGTAACTGGAGAGCTGGCAGCGCCCTTCGACCATGATGCACAGGCTGCCGAAGGCGAACACCTCCAGCGCCACCGGCGAGTTCTGGCACAGCCGCTCCACCTGCTGGATCGACAGCACCCGCGGCAGCACGGCACGGCTGATGCCGAACCGTTCGTAGGCATAGCGCAGCGCCGGTGCGGTGGTGGCCGAGCCCTGCACCGACAAGTGGCGCGGCAGCCCAGGGTGCGTGCGCGCCGCGTAATCGAGCACCGCCATTTCCGCGGCGATGATGGCGTCGGCGCCCAGCGCCGCCGCCTTGTCCACCGCGGCGTGCCAGTCCCTCAGCCGCGCACTGTCGGGATAGGTGTTTAGCGCCAGGTACACCTTGGCGTTTTTCGCATGCGCGTAGCGGATGCCCGCGCGCAGCTCGTCATCACTGAAATTCAGCCCGGGGAAGGCGCGCGCGTTGGTCTGGTCGCGGAAGCCCGCGTACACCGCGTTGGCGCCGGCATCCACCGCGGCCTGCAGGGCCGGCAGGTTGCCGGCGGGACACACCAGTTGCATGGGAGGCTTCCTGCTGGGGAAGCATGAATGGTCTTGCGTGGCGCCGGACGCGTCATTGATTTGCGTCAATCGAGCTCCTGCGGGGACGCAGCGCCATGCCTCTGGCGCGCCTTAAGGTGCCCGTAAGGCGGCGGCGGTGGAATGCGCTCGTGGGCAAACCGCCCGCTTCTGGAGAGATGACATGAAAGCCCCTGTTCGCACGCTCCTTCCGCTCATCGCCGTGACCGCCGCGCTGGCCGCCCCCGCCGCATTCGCCGGCCCCAAGTGCACCGACGCGCCCCGCAGCGAGTGGATGCCGGAAAAGACCATGCAGGACCGCATCACCAAGGCCGGCTACACCATCGACAAGTTCAAGGTGTCCGGTACCTGCTACGAGATCTACGGCAAGGACAAGACGGGCCGGCGCGTCGAGATCTACTACGACCCGACCGACGGCAGCGTGGTCAAAGAACGCGACGACGACTGACGGAGGCCCACGATGAACACCATCCTGCAGCACGCGAGCGACGAACCGGCTGGCACGGCCGCGAAGACGGCCAAAGTGTGGGACCCGCTGGTGCGGCTGTTCCACTGGTCGTTGGCCGCGTGCATCCTGGGCGCATTCCTGGTGGAGGAGGGCGACACTGCCCACCGTTGGCTGGGGTACACCGCACTTGGGTTGATCGCGTTCCGCGTGCTGTGGGGCCTGGTGGGGTCGCGCCACGCCCGCTTCAGCGACTGGGTGCACGGTCCGCGCGCCGTGGCCACCTACCTGCGTGAGCGGCTCACCGGCCGCTCGCAGCGCAGGCTCGGGCACAACCCTGCGGCGGCGGTGATGATCCTGGTGTTGATGGCCGGGGTGGCCGCGGTCGGCCTCACCGGCTGGATGCAGACGCTGGACGCGTACTGGGGCGCCGAGTGGCTGGAAGAATTGCACGAGGCGCTGGCCAACGGCTTGCTTGTCCTGGTCGGCGTCCATGTGCTGGCGGCGATCGTCGAGAGCCTGCACTACCGCGAGAACCTCATCGCCGCGATGGTGCATGGCCGCAAGCGGACCCTGGACCATGACCGGCATTGAGTCCGGGGCAACCGCCCTTCGCCCGCCCGTCGTGGCGGGCGAAGGCGTGGCCGGCCATTTGCGCCAGATCAAGGCCGGCCGGGTTGGGCCGGCCTAACGTACCCCCATGCGCCTGCTTCTTGCCGAAGACGACCGCGCCTTGGGCCGCGCCCTGGCGGACGGCCTGCGCCACCTCGGCCACGCAGTGGACTGGGTGGAGGATGGCGTGCACGCGCTGCACGCTTTCGAATCGGCGCCCTACGCGGCGGCCATCCTCGACTGGAACCTGCCGCGCATGACGGGAGTCGAAGTCGTGCGCGCCCTGCGCCGTCGCGGCGACGCCACCCCGGTGCTGCTGCTGACTGCGCGCGACGATCTGGATGACCGGGTCACCGGGCTGGACTGCGGCGCCGACGACTACGTGGTCAAGCCGGTGCACCTGGATGAGTTGGCCGCGCGCGTGCGCGCGTTGCTGCGGCGCTCGGCCGGCGACGCGGCGCCGGTGCAGCGCATCGGCAACCTGGAACTGGATCCCTCCACGCGCAGCGCACGCCTTGGCGGTAGTCCGCTGGAGCTGTCGCCGCGGGAGTATGCCCTGCTCGAATCGCTGGCCGCTCGTCCCGGGCGTGCCCTTTCCCGTACCCAACTGGAGGAAGCTGTGTACGGTTGGGGTGAGGAGGTGGCCAGCAACGCCATCGAAGTCCATGTGCACCACCTGCGCCGCAAGCTGGGTCCAGGCTGGGTGCGCACCCTGCGCGGCGTGGGCTATGCGCTGTTCCCGCCGGATGCATCACGCGAGCCGGCCACGGACGACGAGGTGACTCTTCCGTGACGCGTCCCTCGCTGCAGCGGCGCCTGCTGTGGTTCATCGGCCTGCCGGTGGCGGCACTGTGGCTGGGCGCGGGCCTGTGGCTGGCACAGGGCGCGCGCCACGAGACTGCCGAGATGTTCGACCGTGAGCTGGAACGCACCGCCGCCAGCGTGCTGGCGGTGATCGCCTCCACGCCCGATGCCGCCTTCGCGCAACGTGCCATGGGGCAGGGTGGCAGGCGCGATGACGACGAAGGCCCTCGCCCGGAAATCGTGGTCCGTGATCGCAGTGGCCAGATACTGCTCGATGCCTCCAGCCTGCCGCCGTTGCAGGCCGATGGCGGTGGCGCGCACTTCCACAGCCTGCGGCACGGCGGCGAAACCTGGCGCGTGTACCAGCGTTGGGACGTGGCGCGGCGGCACTGGATCCAGGTGGCCGCGCCGCTGCACGACCGCGACGAGCTGCTGTGGGCGCTGATGCAGGGCACGCTGGCGCCACTGCTTGCACTGCTGGTCCTGTTGCCGCTGGCCACCTGGCTGGGCTTGCGGGGTGGCCTGGCACCGCTGCGTGTCGTGTCTCGCGCCATCGAAGCGCAACCCGCGCATCCGCCCACGCTGACCCGCGATGACGTACCCGGCGAGCTGTTGCAGCTCACCCGCGCCGTGGACGCACTGGTCGGTACCCTGGACGCCACCCTCGAGCGGGAGCGCCGCTTCACCGCCGATGCGGCCCACGAGCTGCGTCACCCGCTATCGGTGCTGCAACTGGAGCTTGACCTGGCCGGGCAGGCCGGTGACGCCGCGAGCCGCCAGCAGCACCTTCAGCGTGCGCGAGCGGGCCTGCAGCGCATGGAGCGGCTGGTTACGCAATTGCTGACGCTCGCGCGCGTGGAGTCGCTGGAGGCCGTGCCCGACGCCGCCATGCTGTCGTTGGTCGATCTGGTCCGCACCACCGTGGCCGACGCCAGCGAACATGCGCAGCCGCGTGGCGTACAGCTCTCGCTCGCAGCAGCGGACGATTCTACGGTGCGTGGCAGCGCGGGCCTGCTCGACATCGCCATTCGCAATCTGATCGAGAACGCCATCGCCCATGGCCGATCGCCGGGGCGCGTGGACATCTGGCTGCAGGCGCGCGACGGCCACGTGGAGCTTGTGGTGGACGACGACGGTCCCGGTTTCCCCGAAGCGCCGGCCCAGCGGCTCGGCGAGCGCTTCCTGCGCAGTTCAGGCAGTGGCAGCGGCCTCGGTTTGTCGATCGTCCACGCCATCGCCAGGTTGCATGGCGGCTCGTTGGCGGCGGGCTGCTCGCCACTGGGTGGCGCGCGGGTCGTGCTGCGGCTACCGCGGCAGGCGGGGGCTCAATGAGGCAGGCTCGTGCACGGTATGTTGATCTGGGTCATGGGCCACATCTGCGGAGCATGGCATGATAACCCTAGGCGTGGGCAGCGCGCCCACCCGAAATCCGGAGGTTTGAAATGCTGTCACGCATTCCCTTTGACACACTCGCCGCGGCTCTCACCGTGGGTATCGCGGCGGCGCTGTGCGCATCGCCGGCCAAGGCGCAGTCCCACGAACACGCTGCCCATGCCGCGCACTCGCAGGCTGCGGCTGCCCAGCCGCCCGCAGACGCGCATGCCCACCACGGGCAAGACAAGGCGGCCGCGCACGACCATCACGGCCAAGAATCGGCGGCTGCCCCCGTGCCGCCTGTCGGCCAGCGTTGGGCCACCGATGCGCCACTGCAGGACGGCATGGGCCGCATCCGCCAGGCCGTAACCATGCTCGAACACATGGAGATGGGCCACGTCGATCCCAAGCAGGTGCCAGCCTTTGCTGACCAGATCCAGTCCGCGGTCAACGACATGATCGCCAACTGCAAGCTGGAGCCCGATGCGGACGCGGCACTGCATGGCCTGCTGGTGAAGTTCATCGCCGGTGCCGACGCCGTGCGCACCGGACCGGTCACGCTGGACACGCTCAAGCCCATGCAGGACGCACTGGCGCAGTACCCCACGCAGTTCGACGACCCGACCTGGGATGCCGCATCCGTTGATTGAGAGGCCCTGAGGGTGGGCAAGGGGCGGGTCGCGCCGGGCAACGCGGCCCGCCCCCGGTAGCGGGGCCTCTGCCCACGGGCGATCGCGGTGCCCGTGGCGGTGCCGCCCCGCACCACCCACCGTTAGTCAGCCCAGCACGGTTTGCGTGGCACCGCGGACCACGCCAGCCCACAGCGCATCCACCCGCTTCTCCACCGCCGCATCCAGCTGGATCGGCTTGCTCCACGTGCGCGTGGTCTCGCCCGGCCATTTGTTGGTGGCATCCAGCCCCAGCTTCGAGCCCAGGCTCGGCACCGGGCTCGAGAAGTCCAGGTAGTCGATCGGCGTCTTGTCGATGATCACGCTGTCGCGCGCCGGGTCAACGCGCGTGGACATCGCCCAGATCACCTGCGACCAGTCACGCACGTCGATGTCGTCGTCGGTCACGATCACGAACTTGGTGTAGGTGAACTGCCGCAGGTACGACCAGATGCCCATCATGATCCGGCGCGCATGGCCCGGGTACTGCTTGCGGATGCTGACCACCGCGATGCGGTACGAACACGCTTCCGGCGGCAGGTAGAAGTCCACGATCTCCGGGAACACCTTGCGCAGGATCGGCACGAACACGTCGTTGAGGGCCATCGCCATCACCGACGGCTCGTCGTGCGGCGCGCGGCCCATGTAGCTGCCCTGGTAGATGGCGTCGCGGCGCAGGTGCATCCGGGTGATGGTCACCACCGGGAAGTGGTCCTGCGCGTTGTAGTAGCCGGTGTGGTCGCCGAAGGGGCCTTCCAGCGCGGTGTCATCGGGCTCGATGAAGCCTTCCAGCAGGATCTCGCAGCCGGTGGGCGCATCCAGCCCGGTCAGCGGGCTGTGCCACACCCGCGTGCGCTCGCCGCGCAGCAGGCCGGCAAACTCGTACTCCGATAGCGTGTCCGGTACTGGCGCCACTGCCGCCAATGTCGTCGCCGGGTCGGCGCCGATGGCTACCAGCAATGGGAATGCTTGGCCCGGGTGCTCGCGCTTCCAGTCGGCATAGTCCAGCGCGCCGCCGCGGTGCGGCAGCCAGCGCATGATGATGCGGTTGGGCGCGATCACCTGCTGCCGGTAGATCGCCACGTTCTGGCGCTTCTGCCGCGTGCCGCGCGTGACCACCAGCCCCAGCGTGATCAGCCGCGCCGCGTCCTCCGGCCAGCAGCGCTGGATGGGCAGGCGCGCGAGGTCGATGTCGTCGCCTTCCAGCGTCTCGTACTGGAACGCGGCCTCGCGCACGCGTTGCGGCGCCACGTGCGCCAGCTGCGCGAGTTCGGGCCACGTGCCCAGCGCCTCGCGCAGGCTTGACGGCCATCGCGGCTCCTTGATCGAGGCCAGCAGCTCGCCCAGCTCGCGCAGGCTGGCCAATGGTCGCCCGGCCAGCGCCGCCTCGATACGGTCGCGGTGGCCGAACAGGTTGCCCAGGTACGCATGCCGTGCGCCGATCGGCTGCTCCATCAGCAGTGCCGGGCCGCTGGACTTCAAAGCGCGCAGGCTCAGCGAGGTGGTTTCCAGCTCCGGATCAACCGGCTCGCTGACGCGGTGCAGCCGGCCGGTGCGCTCAAGCGCGCCAAGGAATCCGCGCAGGTCATGGAAACTCATGAGGTCGTGCCTCTTGCGTCTGGCGTCTGGCTGCCAGTCTCCTGGCAGACTGCTGGTTCGTCGGTCTGCGTGGCGCAGGGCAGGACAGCTGGGGTATCGGTTGGCCTGTTCCATGTTCCCGTGGCGACCGAGTCCGCAAGCGCCTGCCGCCATGGTGCGATGTCCACCCCGCGCGCCGCCCGCCATGCAGGGTCGAACAGGGTCTGCTGGTACCGCGTGCCCCGGTCGCACAACAGGCTGACGATGCTGCCGCGCTCACCGCGTGCGCGCATCGCCGTCGCCAGCTGCAGGCACGCCACGAAGTTGGTGCCCGACGAGCCGCCATAGCGTACGCCCAGCAGTTCCTCCAGTTGCAGCGCCGCGGCGATCGAGCCGGCATCGGCCACCTCGACCACTTCGTCCACCACGTCGAACAGGAAACCCGGCTCCACCATCGGTCGGCCAATGCCTTCGATCAGCGTCGGCTGGCTGGCCACCGCATTGCGGTCGCGCGTGCGCCACCCGTGCACGTAGCTGCTGCCCACGGGTTCGGCCACGCACAGGCGCGTGTCCAGCCGTCGGTAGCGCAGGTAACGGCCAATGGTGGCGGACGTACCGCCCGTGCCCACGCCGCACACGATCCACGTCGGCTCCGGCTGGGGTTCGCGGCGCAGCTGGCCGACGATCGACTCGGCGATGTTGTTGTTGCCGCGCCAGTCGGTGGCACGTTCGGCCAGCCCGAACTGATCCAGGTGGCAGGCGCCATTGGCCGAATGTGCGGCGGCACGCGCGTGCACCTGCGTGGGGTCGTCCACCAGGTCGCAGTGGCCGCCGAGTGCCTGCACGTCGAGGATCTTCTGCGGTGCGGTACAGGCCGGCATCACCGCGATGAACGGCAGCCCCAGCAATCGCGCGAACCACGCCTCGGAGATCGCCGTGCTGCCCGAGGAGGCATCCACCACCGTTTGGCCCGGGTGCAGCCGCCCGTTGCACAGCGCATACAGGAACAGCGAGCGCGCCAACCGGTGCTTCAGGCTGCCGGTCGGGTGGGTCGCTTCATCCTTGAAATAGAAGGCGATGTCCGGGAATCCCGGAAAATCCAGCCGCAGCAGATGCGTGTCGGCCGAGCGGGTGGCCTCCTGTTCCAACAGCGCCAGGGCGTTGCGGACCCAGGCGCGGTCTTCGGAGAATCCAGGGGCGGCGTCGGTCGGGTCCATGGCGTGGTGGCGTCCGGTCGGGCGTTCGAGGAGCGGGCGATTGCGGACGAAGGTCCGCACCCGCGCTGCGGGGTCGGTAGCGGCTCAGGTCGCCGCCAGCAACGCACGCACGCGGGCTCCCAGGTGGTCGAAGTACAGATCGATGTAACTGATCCCGTTCTCGCGGTCGATCAGGTAGGGGTTCATCAGCGTGTGCCGCAGGATCATCAGCTTGTCATCGTCATCCCCGCCCAGCGTGGCCACGTCCAGCCCCAGCGCGTCGAGGATGCGGTGTGTTTCCTCCTCGCCCAGCGCTTCCGGCCGCAGGGTGGTGACTGAACCGAAGAACTGTTTGTTCTGCAGCGGTTGGCGCGGGTCGCAGCGCAGTTCGTCGTGCAGCCGGCGCACAAACGCATTGGCGACCGCCACGTCGCGGTTGCCTGCCGGGTTCAGCGCGAAACACACCAGGTTGCTGTCCGGTGCGAACGGCACTACCGCCTGCACCACGCCCGCCATTTCGTCGGCGAAGCGCAACGCGCGCGCGTGGAACGCCTCGGCCGAGCGGATGGTCTGCGCCGGCAACAGGCCGAAATGCGCGTGGTCCAGCGGCAGCACCTTGTGCGTTACGTATACCCCGGCCACCGCAGCACCCGACTTGGATCCTTCGGGGATGAACTGGCCGAGGCTGCGGTAACGGCCGAGGTAATCCTTGGGCGCGGCACCGTGGAAGACGTAATCGGCCTCCTCCGAGAGCAACGCCATCGCGCGGTGGTCGCGGCAGATGAAGGCGCCCGTGCCGTAGGGCAGGTAACCCAGCTTGTGCGGGTCCACCGTCACCGAATCGGTAGCACCCAGCGCGGCTACCGCCGCGTACACGCCGGGCGAGGGAAACGCGGTGAACCCCGCCGCCACGTCCTCGCGCGTGCGCAGGCTGCCGTCCTCGTTGCGGAACAGCGTGGCCAGGTAACCACCCCACGCCGCATCCACGTGCACCGAGAACCCTAGGCCACGCGCGGCAAAGCGCCCACGCGCGGCGACCACGCCGTCGATCGGGTCCACCGTGCCGTACTCGGTGGTGCCCATCACCGCCACCGCCAGCAGCACCGGCTGGCGCTCGCGCAGGCAGCGTTCCAGGGTTTCCTCCAGCGCATCGGTGTCCACGCGCATGCCGCGTTCGGGCAGCAGCTCCAACTGGGCGCGACCCAGGCCAAGCAGCTTGCAGCCCTTGCTCCACGAGTAATGCGCGGTGATCGGCGCCAGCACCTTGGGCACTTTCAGCGTGGCGTGGGTGGCGAAAAAGTCGGCCAGCCCGCGCTGCTCGATGCGCTGGTCCTGCACGCGCGCGCGCCACGTGCGGCGGTCGGCGGGCGTGGCCTGCGCCAGCCACTGCTTCCACTGCTCCACCAGCAGTGTGGACTCGCGCGGCGCCAGATTGAACGCACTCCATGCATCGTCGGGTAGTGCGATTTCCGGCACGCCCGCCGCCTGCAATGCAACCGGGAACGCCTTCAGCGCCAGCGCCAACCGCAGCGCCTGGTAGTTGGCCACCGTGCCACCCGAAGTCAGGTGGCCGAAAGCGCAATCCGCCCGCGCCGGGTCATGCACGTAGCCCAGCATGCGCGCCAGCTGCAGCCCCACCTGCACCTCCAGGTCCACCGTCACCGGCGCCGCGTCCTCGGACACGTTGTTCGGGTTGTAGGGCAGGGTCAGGATCTGCGCCGCCAGCCCCGGCAGCAGCAGGTCGCTGGCCATGTGGCCGATGTAGCGCGGGCTGTGGAACGGCACCGACTTCTTCAGCGCCGCCGATAACTGGTGCAGCTCGCGGCGCATGCGCGCCTCGAATGCCAGGTACTCCGGGTGCTGCGCTGCCGCCGTGGAGATGGCCGGCGGGTCTTCCGGGTGGAAGTTGCGGCGCCAATACACGTGGTCGCGCAGGAACTCCACCACCAGCTTCTCCAGCAGGGTGTCGTTCTCGCCGTAAGGGCCGAGGAAGCAGGCGTCGATGGTATGGCGGCCGTCGCCAGCGGCTTCGGCGGTCTTCGGTTGCGCACTCATGACACCACCTGCAGTAGCCAGCCAAACGGATGGTGCGCGCGTGCGATGGAGTACATCATCCCGTAGGTCGCCAGCGCACCGAGGAAGAAGACAACGCGGGCACCCGTGGTGCGCGCGCGCGTCAGCGCGAAGATGCCCAGCACGATGTACACCACCAGCAGCACCATCTTCACCGTCAGCCAGCCGTTGGCGAACATGCCGGTGCCGTGCAGGATGGTCAGCAGCATCGCCGCTGCGGTCAACAGCGCCGTGTCGATGGTGTAGCTGGCCCACTTGACCGGCAGCGACAGCGGCCAGCGCATGCCGGCCAGCACGAACGCGCCGCGCAACGCGAAGAGTGCGCCGCTCAGCATGACCAGCCCCACGTGGGCGGCCTTGATCTGCGGATAGAACTCGATCATGGAAACGTCAGTCCCTTCATCAATCCGTGTCGGTGGATCCCGCCGACGAACCATTTTCCTTGCCAGCGCGACTCAGCCGGCCTTGCCATCGGCGCGCGGCGCCAGATAGATGCGGCCGATGCGCGCCACCCACGGCACGAAGGCCAACAGCCAGCCCACGGCTGCCGCTGCCTGCCACGCCGGGCCGTCGGGGACCACTTCGGCGAACACGCGCACCACCGCCACCGCCTGGATGGCCCAGAACGCATACCAGGCCACGCCCGGCATCACCATCTTCCGGCCGGAGTGGCCCTGCGTGACGCGCGTGACCATGGCCACAAGCACGCTGCCGAAGAACCCGATGAACAAGGCATGCGCCGGCGCCCGGCCCAGCATGTACACCCCGGTGAGCAGGTAGCCCACGCTTTGCGTGGCGTACAGCGCCATCGCCACCGGCAGCCAGGCCAGACCGATGAACAATACCGAGAGGATCCGCGGCGCCTCACCGCGTGGCCACCAGCGCCACAGCGCCAGCACGAACAGCGCCAGCAGCGGCACGTCCGCCACCCACAGCCAGCCGTAGGCGTGCACCAGCTCCAGCGCCAGGTGCAGCATCAGCAGCGGCCACGCCACCGCCAGCAACCACAGCGGCCGCCACGCCACATAGCCCTTGACCACGTTGCCGGCAAAGAACGGAAACATGCGGTGCGCCACCGTCAAGTACACCGGCAGCAGCAGCCCGAAGGTACCCAGCTTGATGCTGACGAAGGCCCACAGGGGCGGTGCGCCCAGCATGAAGCCCAGCCACGCCAGCATGCCCACGAAGCCCAGCACCAGCGCTGCGAAGGCCGAGCGCGCGTGCCACGTGGTGCCGCGCTCACGCCACAGCAGTGGACCCAGCGTGGCCAGCCCCGCGGCCCAGCCCCCCAGCGTCAGCCACAGGCCGACGGTGATCCCCACTTCCCAGCCCAGCACGCCCAGCAACGTGGCCAGCTGCCCGCCAAACAGGCCCATGCCCACCGGCTTGAAGCGCCAGCGTTCGAACTCCGGCTGGCCCATCCACTTTGGGAAGGTGGTCAGCAGGAACCCGAAGAAGAAGCTGGGCAGCATCTGGTACTGCATGATGAAGGCGTGCATCCAGCCTGCGTACGGCTGCGGCTGATGCATGGGCAGCAGCGCCGGCCAGCGCGTACCGATCAGCCACAGTGCCCACCACAGCATGGCCAGCAGCAGGTTGCTGGACCCGATGAAGAACATCAGCCGGTGGGGCGCCCAGGCCAGCGCCTTGGGCGACAGCGAGGAAAGGGCTGGGGTGGGTTGGGTGTCCATGGGCGCCAGTTTGGGCGCGGGGCGTGGGGGGTGCCTTGATGCAGGTCAGATTGGGTGGGGCGTGCGACAAGGGGCCGCGACCGCTGTCGCCGAATGGGGCCGTCGAGAGCCGGATTTGGTCCGCCGGGCTCTCGATTTGGTCCGCCCGGTTCTCAATTTGGCTCGTCGGGTTCCCAAAATGGTCCGACCAGTCCTCAATCTGGTCGGCGCTGTCGCCAAATTTGCCAGTGGGCGGACAAAATTTGTCCGACGAGTGCCGGAATTCAGCCGAGCTGTTCCCAAATCCCGGGCAGCGCGGACAAATTTTGTCCAATCGCTGAGGAAAAGTCTCGGTGGCGTAGGGTTGCGGGGGCGTCGATGTCCTCTGTTTTTGAGTAGCGCGACGATGATGAGCCTGCTGGCCACCGCCACTACCAAGGCCAATGCTCACGAGGCGCATGCGTGACCGACGGACGTGCTGACACGGCTGCCGGCCACACTGGATCGGAACATCTATACGCTGCAACCCGACTGCTGGCCCCCGCGTCTAGTCCACGCTACGCCACAAGGCGGGGCGGCTTCACCAGGCGCTTACCCGGAACCGGGCCTAATGGGCTTTGGGCCGCTCAACAGCAAACTTCATGACGGGGAGATTGGCAATGAGTGTTCGTATTTCAGAGAAGGAAACTGGCCGGAGCATCGGAGAAATCTCGGATCATGATCTTGAGATCCTGATTGGCCACATGGAGGAAGAATCCTCCAGGGATCAGGATTATTTTGTTGAAACGACGGCCATTGACGCACTGGAGCGCCTTGGCGCAAGCGCTGCGTTTGTAGCCATGCTCAGAGGCGCTGCTGCCAACTCCGATGGAATCGACATTGTCTGGTCCAGGCGCTAGCGGTCTGGCACGTTCAAGCCGAGCCCACTCCGCGGGCCGGCTTGATTCCGGTGCCAGGCGGGAAATACGCCAGTTTCCCTTGGGATTTGCTTTGACGACACCCGTGGCCTTCCGGTGATCGAGCAGTACCGGGATCGTGAAGCGGCCAGTCGAATGAACCTCCGTAGCCCGCGAATGACGGACGCGGCTTGCGGAGCAACCAATCCGTCAGCACACGACCGAAAGGAGCAAGTGACATGAACAAGATGATTGTTGCGGTCTTCAACGGTGAGACCGCAGCTTTCGAAGGCCTCAGCGCGCTCAAGGACCTCCACAAGGACGGGGACATCTCGGTGTACGCGACGGCGGTCCTCGTGAAGGATGCTTCGGGCAAGGTAAGCACGAAGCAGGCGGCCGAGCAGGGCCCCATCGGCACCGCGCTAGGCCTGTTGGTCGGCAGTATGGTGGGCTTGCTGGCCGGACCGGTCGGGCTGGCCGTGGGGGCGTCGCTCGGTAGCCTGACAGGCCTGCTCGCTGACCTGAACCGGTCGGGCATCGACGTCCAGTTCCTGGAGGATGTTTCGAAGGCCCTCGATCCCGGCAAGGTGGCCGTCCTGGCCGATGTCGAGGAGGGCTGGACGGAGCCCGTTGACGCACGGGTCGGGAAGCTGGGTGGCATGGTGTTCCGACGTCAGCGCTCCGAGGTCGTTGACGACCAGCTGGCGCGCGAGTCCGCTGCCTTCAAGGCTGAAGTGAAGCAGCTCAAGGAGGAACTGGCTCAGACAAACGCAGAGAACAAGGCGGCGGTCCAGGCACAGATCGACAGTGCGAGGAAGAAGGCCCAGATGATCCAGGATCAGGCCAAGGCCCAGATGGACCAGGCAAAGCACGAAGCCGATGCGAAGATCGCCTCGTTGGAGGAGCAACTCAAGCAGGTGAACGATCGGCAGAAGGCCAAGATCGAGAAGCGCATTACAAAAGTGAAGTCGGAGCTTGAATCACGTAGTGCCAAACTCCAGGAGGCCGCACGGCTTGCCGGGGAGGCATTGGCGCCCTGACACGTGCCTGACAACCGGTTGCAGCGGACGGCGCTGGGCGCCGCCGCTGGACCGACGTGCGGTGGCGACAAACCAGTGAGGGTAACGCCATGCGCCAGGACAAGGTCTTCGCCATCAGGTTCGCCAGCTTGTACCCGATGTATGTAAAGAAGGCGGAGTCCAAGGGGCGTAGCCGGACCGAACTCGACCAGGTCATCGGCTGGTTGACCGGCTACACTCCGGCGGGGCTGCAGCGGCAGATCGAGCGCGACGTTGACCTGGAGGCCTTCTACGTCGAGGCACCGGCATTCAATCCGAATGCCGCGCCCATCACCGGCGTGGTGTGCGGAATCCGGGTGGAGGCGATCGAGCATCCGCTGATGCAGAAGATCCGCTACCTGGACAAGCTGGTCGATGAGCTGGCCAAGGGGAAGCCGATGGAGAAGATACTGCGGTCCACCGCGCCTGTGGTTACTGGCCGCGGCCGGCGTCAGCCCTGACGTGAAGATCCTTGGCATTCTGGCCTCGATACTCGTACTGCTTGGCTACGGCGCGCTGATGCGCGTCGATCCGGCGTGGGGGCTGCTCCATCCGCGCGGCGGCATGGCCATGCTGGCCATTTCGCTTGCCATCCCCAACGTCGGCATCTGGCTGGCGACGCAGCCCCATCGCCTGCTGGCCACCCGGTTCCAACTGGCAGCGGCTGGCTGGATCTGGCTGGTCGTGCAGGGCGGTTGCCTCCTGTATTTGTACTCGCAGGCGAGTCCAAGTGTTTAACGCATAATCACCATCACCAACAGGGGAGTTTCATGGAAGACAGCAGCGCCGAGTACGTCGGATTCTGGCCTCGCGTCGGGGCGACCATCATCGATTCCATCATCATGCTGGTGATCACCTCGCCGTTGATGATCGCCATATATGGGGGTGACTATTTCACGGGGAATGACCTGTCACTGGTTCGCGGGCCGGCCGATTTCCTGGTGACCTGGGTGTTGCCGGCAGTGGCCACGATCCTGTTCTGGATGTACAAGCAGGCCACGCCCGGCAAGCTGGCGGTGTCCGCGCGCGTGGTGGATGCCAGGACCGGAAACCCGCTGACCCTGGGCCAGTCGATCATCCGCTACCTGGGCTATTTCGTTTCGATGCTGCCGCTGTTCCTGGGCATCATCTGGGTGGCCTTTGACCCACGCAAACAAGGCTGGCACGACAAGCTGGCGGGCACCGTGGTCATCCGCCCGAAGGCCCGGGGCGTGGAGCCCGTGCGGTTTGAGGGCTGACCCGACGTGCCGGGGCACCGTTACGTAGTTGGCTAACCATCCCGCCATGACAGAGCCTTGACAATCGGGGGCTGTCTTGGCAATCAATACGTTTGGTTTGTGCAAGGCCGGCGTGCCTGGGGGCCGCCGGTTTCCAACAACAAGCGTCATTTCGGGGGAATGGATGAGTCAGCGCGTTGCACGCAAGTTTGGAATGACCCGCGTCATCAGCCTGGCCCTGCTGCTGCTCGGCAGCACGGCCGTGGCCTATAGCGTGTACCAGGTGGCCGCCGGCCACAGTGCGTTCTCGTGGGTGTGGGCGATGGCGCTGTTGCCGGCCGCCTACGGCGCGTTCCTGTTTGGCGCCTACGCGGTGCAGGGCGCCCCGACGCGATGACGACACGCGTCACCGGTGACCCGGCTGACAACAGGCCGGGTCCCGCTCGCGCCGGTCTGTTTGTCTATGCCAAGGACGTGGAGCGCCTGAGTGCGTTCTACGTCGACCTGTTGGACATGACCCGAGCGCATGCCACGCCGCAGATGACCGTGCTGCGTTCGCCCGACCTGCAACTGATAGTCCACGCCATGCCACCCGAACGCGCCGTGCAGGTCACCGTCGCCACGCCGCCGGTGCCGCGTGACGATGCGGCCATCAAGTTCTTCCACGCGGTACCCAGCTTGGCGCAGGCGGCCGAAACCGCCGCTGCGCTGGGTGGCGCGGTGTGGTCGGAGCAGTACCGGGGCCCCGGGTTCGTCGTGTGCAATGCGGTGGATCCGGAGGGCAACATCTTCCAGGTGCGCGAGTACGCGCCGGCATGAGTGCCGCAGGCAATCGCTGGTTGTTGCTGGCGGGCGCTGGTTCAGTGCTGGCCGCGCTGTTGCACTTTGCGTGCATCATCGGCGGCCCCGCGTGGTACCGCACGCTCGGCGCGGGCGAGGGGATCGCTCGCATGGCCGCGCAGGGGCATTGGTATCCCACGGCGATCACCGTAGCGATCTCGCTGGTGCTGATCGGGTGGGGTTTGTACGCGTGGTCGGGCGCGGGCCTGATCGGGCGGCTGCCGTTGCTACGCACGGCGCTGCTTGCCATCACCGCCGTCTACCTGCTGCGGGGCGTGGCGTTCGTCCTGCTGCAGCCTTACTTCCCCGGTAACAGCGTGGCCTTCTGGTTCTGGAGTTCGGCGATCTGTCTGGCGCTGGGCTTGCTGCACGCGGTGGGGTTGCGGCAAGCGTGGCCACGCTTGTCACCGCGCCCCAGCCGCCGCCTTTAACTCGCTGCGAGGAGGGTCGCCCGAAGGCGACCCCCGATATCTCAGGCCGGCATCCGCCCGAACTTGCCGCTGTTGAAGTCGGCAACGGCCTGGATGATCTCGGCCTGGCTGTTCATCACAAACGGGCCATAACCCACCACCGGCTCGTCGATCGGTTCGCCGGCCAGCAGCAACAGCTTGGCGTCGCGGTTGGCCTCGATGCGCACGCCGGTGCCTTCGGCAGCCAATGTCACCATCTGCGCCTCGCGCAGCACGGCCACGCCATTGACCTCCACCGTGCCGGCCAGCACCACCACGTGGGTGGTCCAGCCCTCCGGCTGCGGCAGCTCCACCGTCTTGCCTGCAGCCAGGCGCACGTCCCACACGTTCATCGGCGTAAACGTGCGTGCCGGGCCGCTGGCGCCGTCATACGCACCGGCAATCACGCGGATGCGACCCGCGCCATCGGCCAGCGCGACCTCGGGAATGGTGTCGCGGGTGATGCCCTGGTAGCCCGGCGCGGCCATCTTGTCCTTTGCCGGCAGGTTGACCCACAGCTGCACCATCTCGAACGGGCCGCCGGACTTGGCGTACGCGGGGGAGTGGAACTCCTCATGCAGGATGCCGCTGCCGGCGGTCATCCACTGCACCTCGCCGGTACCGATGATGCCGCCGTTGCCGGTCGAGTCGCGGTGCTCCACTTCGCCGTCGTACACGATGGTCACGGTCTCGAAGCCGCGGTGCGGGTGCTGTCCCACCCCGCGACGCAGCGTGGTGGGCTCGAAATGGGTGGGCGCGGCGTAGTCCAGCATCAGGAACGGGCTGCGTTCAGCCACGCCCGACCCGCTGTAGCCGAACAGGCCGTGCACCGGAAAGCCATCGCCGACCCAATGCCGGGCGGGGGCGCTGAGGGTGCCAAGGACCTTCTTCATGGGGTGCTCCTGTATCCAACGGGCCGTGCCCGATTGCCAACCACTGTAGCTTCATTCCGTTGGTGTTTGTAGTAGTTCAA
Source organism: Aerolutibacter ruishenii (assembly GCF_007830115.1). Taxonomy (GTDB): domain Bacteria; phylum Pseudomonadota; class Gammaproteobacteria; order Xanthomonadales; family Xanthomonadaceae; genus Aerolutibacter; species Aerolutibacter ruishenii. The sequence continues at coordinate 55,546 of NZ_VLKP01000003.1, forward strand.
TATCAACCTATTTGTTCCAAATATGGAACTTAATTAGCGATCGTCAGGCTCGTCCATCCACTGCCCTCTGGGTCTGGCCAGGCCCGTGCCACCCGACCACTCCAACAAAAAGCCAAAAAGAAACGGGGCCCGAAGGCCCCGTCTCGCTACCACTCCTGAACGTCGGTATCAGGCGTTCTCGCGCGCCGCAATGGTGGCACCCGCCTTCTCACGCTGCGGAACGATCCATTGCCGGAACACGAACCACGCCATCAGCAGCGCGCCCACCGCGAAGATCGTGTCGCCCGGCATGCGCATCCACACCAGCATTTCGATGATCGGCTTGCCCATGAACTCGGCCGAACGCGCATACCAGTAGCCGTTCTCCAGCACCGCCTGCAGCTGCAGCACGCCCAGCGGCAGCAGGGTCAGCAGGGCCATCAGGCTCAGGCCGATGTTGAAGCTCCAGAAGGAGCTGCGCAGCAGGCCCTCGCTCCACTGCGTCTCCGGCTTCAGGCCGCGCACGCAGAACAGCATCAGGCCGATGCCGAGCATGCCGTACACGCCGAACAACGCGGTGTGGCCGTGCAGCGCCGTCAGGTTCAGGCCCTGCATGTAGTACAGCGCCAGCGGGGTGTTGATGAGGAAGCCGAACAGGCCCGCACCAATCAGGTTCCAGAAGCTCACCGCCAGGAAGAACATGATCGGCCAGCGGTAACGCTCCATCCACGGCGTGGCGCGGCTGTGGCGCCAGGTCTCGAACGCCTCCATGCCGATCAGGGCCAGCGGCACCACTTCCAGCGCCGAGAAGCTGGCGCCCAGCGCCACCACTGCCGTGGTCGTGCCGGCGAAGTACAGGTGGTGGAACATGCCCAGCACGCCGCCGGCCATGTACACGATGGTGGCGAACAGCACGTTGATCGTGGCGGTCTTGCCGCGGATCAGGCCCAGCTTGACGAAGATGAAGCTGATGACCGCGGTGGCGAACACTTCGAAGAAGCCTTCCACCCACAGGTGCACCACCCACCAGCGCCAGTAGGTGACCAGCGAGATGTGGGTGTGTTCGCGCCACATCAGGCCGGCGCCGTACAGCAGGCCGATGGCCACGACCGACATGAACAGCAGGCCCACGATCGAGGACATTTCATCCTTGCGCTTCAGCGCCGGCCACAGGGCACGGCCCATCAGCACCAGCCACAGCAGCAGGCCGATGAACAGGAAGATCTGCCAGAAGCGGCCGATGTCGGTGTATTCCCAACCCTGGTGGCCGAACCAGAAGTTGTACTGGATGCCCATCTTCTGCATCACCGCGAACCACTGGCCCGCGAAGGCGCCCACCACGATGATGATCAAGCAGGTAAACAGGAAGTTGACGCCAAAACGCTGGAACTTGGGCTCATACCCGGAGATCGCCGGGGCGATGTACAGGCCGGTGCCCAGCCACGCGGTGGCGATCCACAGCACGGCCAGCTGCGTGTGCCAGCTGCGGGTCAGTGCGTAGGGCACGAATTCGGAGATGGCGAAGCCGTAGGCTTCCTGGCCTTCCACCTGGTAGTGCGCGGTGGTGGCGCCCAGCAGGATCTGCACCAGGAACAGCGCGACCACCACCCAGAAGTACTTGGCGGTGGCCTTCATCGACGGGGTGATCTTCAGGCCCTTGAGCGGGTCCTGTGCCGGCGGCACGGCGTGCTCTTCCTTGCTGTGCCAGGCGGCGTAGTGCCAGGCCAGCAGGCCGATGCCCAGGATCATGAAGAGGACGCTGAACACCGTCCACATGAACGAGCTGGGCGTGGCGGTGTTGCCCACCAGCGTGTCGTACGGCCAGTTGGCGGTGTACGACTTCACGTCGTTGGGACGGTTGGTCACCGCGGCCCACGAGGTCCACCAGAAGAACGCAGCCAGCTTCTCGCGGCTCTCCTGGTCGGGCACCGTGTTGTTCTTCATCGCGTAGGTTTCGCGAAGATCGGCGGTGGCCGGGTCGTTGGAGAACACACTGCTGTAGTGCGCGGCCACCGTGGAGATGGCCTGGGCGCGCTGGTCGCTCACCGTGATGGTGTTGGTGGCCGGGTCATGCGTGTTCTTGCGCATTTCCGGCTTGACCATTGCCTGGATGCGGGCCTGCTCGGCCTCGTCCAGGTTGGCGTAGGGCAGGCCGGTTTCCGCGCGGGCGCGCAGTTCCAGCATGGCCACGGCCTCGCGGTGCAGCCAGTCGGCCGACCAGTCCGGGGCGATGAGGGCGCCGTGGCCCCAGATGGAGCCCAGCTGCTGGCCGCCGGTGGTCTGCCAGACCTGGCGGCCGCGTTCGAAATCGGCCTTGGTGAACAACGTCTGGCCGCTTTCGGTGACCACCTTGTCCGGCATGGGTGGTGCCTTCTGGTGGATGTCGCTGCCCATGTAGAGCAACACACCGAAGCTGGCGAGCAATAGCGCCGCCAACCCCAGCCATAACTTACGAGTGGTATCCATGAACAACTCCCTTGCGAAGTGGCGCCATGGTCTGCCTGGTGGCCCCCCATGGCACTGACCTAGATCAATCCGGACCAGTTCCATACGAATTGGCGATTCCCCAGTTGCACGAACGTGTTCTGGCTACCCGCAATCGAAAAGCGATGCAGGCACAGAACACTTCAGGGGATTCCGCAGCGCACCCTCACCGTGCGCTACCGCAGAGGTTAGCCGCGCAGGACTGGTGCGGCCAGTGTCGTCATCCGCGCCATGTCGAGGATTTCCATTTCCCGGCGGTCGACGTTGATCAGGTTTTCCTGCTGGAACCGGCGTAGCACGCGGCTGACCGTTTCGGCGGCCAGGCCGAGGTAGTTGGCGATGTCGGCACGCGGCATCGGCAGGTGCAGGCGCGTGGCCGAGTAGCCGCGCGCTGCATAGCGGCGCGACAGGGAGACGAGGAAGGCGGCCATGCGCTCGTCGGCGCTGAAGTCGCCGGCGCGGACGGCGGCCTTGCCGATGTCGGCCGAAAGCAGCTTGAACAGGTGCTGCTGCAGGCCCGGCATGCGGGTGGCCAGGGTGGCGATCTGCGGGAACGAGAACCGGCAGAGGGTGACGGTGTCCAGCGCCACGGCGTCGCAGGGGTAGTGGTCGTCGTGGATGCCGTTGAGGCCGATCACCTCGCCGGGCAGGTAGAAGCCCAGCACCTGTTCGCGCCCGTGGCCGTCGACCATGCTGGTCTTGACCGTACCGGCGCGGACCGCGGCGATGGCGTTGAACGCGTCGCCTTCGCGGAACAGCATGGTGCCGGCGTGGAATGGACCGACGTGCTCGACCAGCACGTGCAGGTCACGCAGCGCAGCCTTGTCGTACCCCTGGGCCATGCAGGCGCTGGAGAACGCACAGGTCCCGCAGAACTCGACAGTGTCGTTGTCGTCCGAGATGGGCGCGACGGCCACCGGACTGACGCGCGGCGGCCGGTTCAAGCCGGAGCTCCCACGGTCAGATGGCGCGCGAGAATCGCGCGGGGGCGGCACTGGGTTGCTGGAGGTAACGGTCGAAGCACATGGCTATGATACGCAAGAGCAGGCGTCCTGAGGGAGTGGCCCGGATGCGGTCGGCCTCGATCCGCACCAGGCCGTCCTCGACCAGCGGCTGCAGGCGCTCGTAGGCGTCAGCGAAATACTCGCGGAAGTCGATGCCGTAGCGGCGCTCCAGCGACCGGATCGGGATCTCGCCCTGGCACATCAGGCATTGGATCAGGTCGGCCCTCAGCAGGTCGTCCTCGCTCAGGCGCATGCCGCGCCACACCGGCAGGCGGCCCTCGTCCAGCGCGATCTGCCAGCTGGGCAGGTCGCGCGGGTTCTGGCTGAAGCTGTCACCGATGTGGCTGATCGCGCTGACGCCCAGGCCCACCAGATCACTGTCGGCGTGGGTGGTGTAGCCCATGAAATTGCGATGCAGGCCGCCGCGCTGTTGTGCCAGCGACAGCTCGTCGTCGGGCAGGGCGAAGTGGTCCATGCCGATGTAGTCGTAACCGGCGGCGGTGAGCTTTTCGATGGCCAGGCGCAGCAGGTCCAGCTTCAGCTCGGCGCTGGGCAGGTCCTCGGCGTTGAGCTGGCGTTGCGGCTTGAACATTTCCGGCAGGTGCGCGTAGCTGTACACGGCCAGGCGGCTGGGGCGGGCCAGCGCCACGGTGTCCAGCGTACGCTCGAAGCCGGCCAGGTTCTGCTTCGGCAGGCCGTAGATCAGGTCGACGTTGACCGAACGCATGCCGTTGTCGCGACAGGCGTTGATGATGGCCACGGTTTCTTCGACCGACTGGATGCGGTTCACCGCTTCCTGCACGGCCGGATCGAAGTCCTGCACGCCCAGGCTGGCGCGGTTGAAGCCGGCCGCGGCCAGTTGCGCGACGTCGTCGGGCTTGATGAAGCGGGGGTCCAGCTCGATGGAGATGTCGCGATCGCGCGCCTCGCTGAAGCGGAAGTTGTTCCGCAGTACGTCAACCGTCTCGTGCAGTTGCGCCGGCGAGAGGAAGTTGGGCGTGCCTCCGCCGAAGTGTAGCTGGATGACCTCGCGGTCACGGTCGAACAGTCCCGCGACCAGTTCGATCTCCCGGTACAGGCGCGCCAGGTACGCGGCGCCACGGGCGAGGTCGCGGGTGATGATCCGGTTGCAGCCGCAGTAGAAACACGGGCTCATGCAGAACGGCACGTGCACGTACAGCGACAAACGACGCGGGATGGGGTCGCCGTTGCTCAGTGCGGCCGCGTCGCGCAGTTGGCTCTCGCCGAAGCTGGCGCTGAACTGCGGTGCAGTGGGGTAGGACGTATACCGCGGGCCGGGCCGGTCATAGCGGCGCAGCAGGTCGGCGTCAAAGGGCGGGATCACGGGCATGGACTGTACGCTAAGCGCTTGAAACGCCGGGTACTTTGATTTGGGTCAAACCGCTTGCCGGAGCTGCCCCGTGGGCCCCTGTGGATGGATCCAGGTCAAGGAGCGGCGCGCGGGCTCCGGCGTTCCAGGCTGCGCGCGACAAGTGCGTCCACCACCGGGATGGGATGTTTCAGCCAGTGGAAATGGTCGGCCCGCATACCCGGGGCCTGGTGATCGAGCACGTTGATGGTCGCATGCGCGGCGCTGAGCTTGGACAGCAGGAATCGCAGCGACGACGCCGGTGCCAGCCAATCATTGGCCATCACCACCGCGTGGACGTCCATGGGTGATGCGGCCAGCGCCTGTTCGAGGTCGGCGTCCAGCCCGTGTGCGGCGTACTGCCCCGTGATGCCGGTACGCGCCCAGTCGCGGATCAGACCGCGCGCCTCGGTGCCACCAAAGCCAATGCGCCTGCCCGGCAACGCGCCCGCTCGCTCCGCCAGCCATGGCAGGAACCGGTAGGCCATCGGCAGCCACCAGCGCGTGGGCGCCGGGAAGGACCGCCAGTACGGCGCGCCACTGGCCACCAGCCACAGGCGATGCACGTCGTGAGCGGTGAGGCCCGCGTAGCAGGCGGCCAGTTGTCCGCCAAGGCTGTGACCACCCACGATGCGCTCCACGCCGGGTAGCTGCGAAACGATGGCGGCTTCGCTGGCAGGGATGTCCTGCGCCAGCAGTTCCAGGTATCCCCAGTCCTGCGTGTGGCCGGCGCGCAGTGAACTGGTGCCATGTCCGCGCCATTCGTGCACGAACACGGCGACGTTCCGCGCAGCCAGCGCCTCGGCGAAGGGCAGGTAATGCCGCGCGGCGATCCCCAGCGCAGGCAGCCAAAGCAGCGTGGCTGCCGGCCGCGTCGGAACGCGCGCAAGCAGTGTCCAGCCGTGGCCATCGCCGGATTTCACGGGTGTTTCGCTGGCGCGCCAATTCCGTTGGGTGCCTGCCTGGGGCGGAAGTGTGGCTGACATCAGGGTCAGGCAGGTGTAGCGCCGAAGTGATCAAGCACGACGACGGAGCCGAGGCCGGGCCGGTAGCCACGAAGCAGGGCGCGGTGCACGTAGCCGGACGCCTCGCGGCAGGCAATCGCAAGCGGTGCGCCCATCGCCAAGCCCGCCGCCACCGCGGACGCCAGGGTGCAGCCGGTGCCGTGCGCTTCCAACTGCAGCCGTGGGTGCTGGATGCTGCGAACGCCGCTCGCATCGGCCAGCAGGTCCACGATGGTGTCGGGCGAGGCGTCCACCGGCAGGTGGCCGCCCTTGAGCAAAACGGCGCGCACGCCCGCTTCAAGGAAATGCGCGCATGCCGCTTGCATTGCCTCCAGGCTTTCGATGGCCTGCCCTGTCAGCAGCGTGGCCTCCGGCAGGTTGGGCGTGATGATCGTGGCCAGTGGCAACAGGCGCTGGCGCATGGCGTCCAGTGCATCCGGTTGCAACAGCCGGGCACCGGAGGTGGCCACCATCACCGGATCCAGCACCAGGTGCGGCGGTCGGTGGTGTTCCAGGGCGTCGGCCACGGCGTGGATCACGTCGCTGGTCGCCAGCATGCCCAGCTTCACCGCCTGCACGTTGAAGTCGTCGAAGCACGCGTCGATCTGTGCACGCAGGAAGGCCAGGGAGGGCACTTCAACCGCTGTCACACCCCGTGTGTGCTGTGCCGTCAGCGCGGCAATGGCGCTCAATCCGTGCACGCGGTGTGCGGCGAAGGTTTTCAGGTCGGCCTGGATGCCGGCACCACCGCCTGAGTCGGAACCGGCAATGGTCAGGGCGCTGGCGGGGCGCGGATCGGTCACGCGGTGTCTCCGGTGGGGCAGGGGACCATGATGCCCGGTTCGGCTGTCGATATCCGGCCCTGTGGCTCAGTCGCCAGCGTCGTATTCGCGCTCGCGCAGCGCCCACAGGTAGCGATAGGCCACGTAGCCCACGCCCGTGGCACCCGTCAGCACGGCCGGCACAAGCAACGCGTCGTAGCCCATCCGCCCGAACAGCAGTGCGCCCGCGACTGCCCCGGCGAAGAAGCTGCTGATGATCAGCACGCACAACAGCAGCCTGCGCCGCTGCAGCGGCATGCCGCGCAGTGCATGGCCCAGGCCGATGCCCAGGTCCGTGAACATGCCACTGAGGTGCGAGGTGCGGATGACCGCGCCGCTGTAGGTGGTGGCCATCGCGTTCTGCACGCCGCAGGCCATCGCCGCCAGCAGCGCGCCTGCGATCTGCTCGTGTTTGAACAGGGGAATCGCGGCCAGCAGCAACGCCGACTCCAGCGCCAGCGTGACGCCGTAGCGCCGGCCCAGGCGCAAAGTGCTGTCCTGGATGATCATGCCGCTCAACGCGGCCCCCAGCATGAAGGCCAGCGCCACGCCGCCCAGGTGCGACGCCGCCCGCATGTCGCCGCGGGCAATGGCCGAACCCAGCAGCGTGGTGGTGCCGGTCAGGTGGGTGACGGCCTGGTGCTCGAAGCCCAGGTAACCCACGACGTTGACCATGCCCGCGACGCCGGCCAGCAGGCCGGCGCCCAACCATACCCAGCGCGGCAACTCGATCCCCATGCGGTCCGCTTACAGCACTTCCGACGCGTAGTCGGCCAGGCGCGAGCGTTCGCCCCGACGCAACGTCACGTGCGCGCTGTGCGGCCAGTGCTTGAAGCGGTCCACCGCATACGTCAGGCCTGAGGTGGTTTCGGTCAGGTACGGCGTGTCGATCTGCTCCACGTTGCCCAGGCACACGATCTTGGTGCCAGGCCCGGCGCGGGTGATCAGCGTCTTCATCTGCTTGGGCGTGAGGTTCTGCGCCTCGTCGAGGATCAGCCAGCGGCTCAGGAACGTGCGCCCGCGCATGAAGTTGAGCGAGCGGATCTTGATCCGGCTGGCCAGCAGGTCGTTGGTCGCCGCGCGGCCCCAGGTGCCGCCATCCTGGTTGTGGGTCAGTACCTCCAGGTTGTCGGTCAGGGCGCCCATCCACGGGGTCATCTTTTCCTCTTCCGTGCCCGGCAGGAAGCCGATGTCCTCGCCCACGCTGACCGTGGCGCGGGTCATGATGATTTCGCGGTAGCGCTGCTGGTCCATGGTCTGCGCCAGGCCTGCGGCCAGCGCCAGCAGGGTCTTGCCGGTGCCGGCGGTGCCGAGCAGGGTGACGAAGTCGATCTCCGGGTCCATCAGCGCGTTGAGCGCGAAGTTCTGCTCGCGGTTGCGCGCGGTGATACCCCATACCGAGTGCTGGTTGTGGCGGAAGTCATCGACGATCTGCAGCACCACCTTGCTGTCGGTGACCCGCGCCACCTTCATTTCCGACTCCTCATCGCCCGGCAGGTACAGGAACTGGTTGGGGTACCAGTCGTCATCCGGGTTGCGGGTCAGTTCGTAGAAGGTGCGGCCCTTCTCGGTCCATGACTTCAGGTCCTTGCCGTGGCGCGACCAGAAGTCCTCGGGCAGCGCGGTGGCGCCGGTGTACAGCAGGCTGAAATCGTCCAGCGCGCGGTCGTTCTCGTAGTCTTCGCTGGCGATGGCGGCGATCGACGCCTTGATCCGCAGGTTGATGTCCTTGGAGATGAAGACCACCGGCACGCCGGGGTTGCCTTCCTTCAGCGACAGGATCGAGCCAAGGATGTGGTTGTCCGGGATCACCGCGCCGAAGCGCTTGCCCGCATCGAAATCGCGGGTCTGGAACAGCAGCCGGCCGGTGCTCTGGTCGCCACGCAGCTGCAGCCCCTGCGGTCGTGCCAGCGGCACGCCTTCGTGTATGTCAGTGGTGCCGGCGGCCTCGATCACCTCGTTGAGGAAACGGCTGACCTGGCGCGCGTTGCGGCTGGCTTCGGAGTTGCCCTTCTTCGCGTTGTCGAGCTCTTCGATGACCTGCATCGGCAGGAACACATCGTGCTCGGCGAACTTGAACAGTGCGGTCGGGTCATGCATGAGCACGTTGGTGTCGAGCACGTAGATCCGCTTGCTTCGTGTCATTCCTGGCCTCGTGGCGATGGGCGGCCGCGGTTGCGGCGACGCCGGTTCATGGCGATGGGGTGGGGCAGGTTGGGACTGGACTGGCGCGGTCTCCCCGGCCGCGCGCGGCAAAGCCACCACAGGCCCGCGGGGCGGGGTGGTGGGCTGATGTGGACAGGTGAGGTCACTTCGTTGCGGAACCCTTGTTGAGCTCTCTGTGGAGCCCTGGTGGCACGGAGCTTTTGTGGAGCGCCTACTTGATGAAGCCCTGCAGTGCGTCCAGGACGGACTGCGCATGGCCCGCGACTTTGACCGGTCGCCATGACTGCACTATTACGCCTTTCGGGTCGATCAGGAAAGTACTTCTTTCAATTCCGACATACTCGCGCCCGTACAGCTTCTTGGGCTTGATCACGCCGAAGGCGTTGCAAAGCGCTTCGTCCTGGTCGCTGACCAGCTCGAACTTGAAGCCTTGCTTGGCGCAGAAGTTCTGGTGTGACTTGAGCGAGTCGCGGGAAACGCCCAGCACGGTCGCGCCGAGTTTCCTGAACTTCGGCAGCAGCGCGTTGAAATCCAGGCCCTCGGTGGTGCAGCCAGGCGTGCTGTCCTTCGGGTAGAAGTACAGCACCAGCCACTGGCCCTCGAAATCGCCGGTCCGGGCGTTGGTGCCGCTGGAGAGCGCGAGCGGCAGGTCGGGGATGCGGTCGCCGGTGTCGAGCATGGCAGTCCTCAGAACTTCATCGGGTCCATGATGGCATCGAGGTTCAGGTGGTCGCAGAACTCCAGGAAGTCATCGCGCAGCGCGGCGATGTGCATGCTGGCCGGCACGCCGATGGTCACCTGCGCTGAAAACATGTCCGCGCCGGTCTGCATGGCGCGGTAGCGCGAGCAGTGCAGGCTCTCGATGGTGATGCCCTGGCGATCGAAGAAGTCCGCCAGCTGGAACAGGATGCCCGGCTTGTCCGCGGCCACGACTTCGACGATGTACGGCAGCAGGTTGGACTGGATCTGCTTGGGGCCGGTGCGGTACCACACCAGCTTGATGCCTTCCTCGCGCTCCAGCCGGGACAGCATGGCTTCGAGCTTTGCGACGGAGTCCCAGGAACCCACGGCCAGCGCGGTGACCGACACGTCGCGACCCACGGTGGAAAGCCGCGCGTCAACGAGGTTGCAGCCACTGTCGGAGATCCGCCGGGTGACCGACAGCAGCGGGGATTCCGGATGCGTGGTGTAGGCGTTGATCAGCAGGTGGTTTTCGTTCGGCGACGGCCGGGCGGCGGAATCGGTCAAGGCGGCGCCTGCAGGGGGGAGCATGGGCTCGGGTGGCTGAACGGCAGTCCTGGGACGCCGCATATGAGTGGGGAGGATACTGGGCCGCGCTTCGGGGTCGCAACCCGGACGCCTCGAAATTCCTGGTACCAGCCCGCGCCAGGACATTGCCTTGGCAACCGCCATGGACGGCCCGGTCCATCCCGATTAGCATCGCAGGGCTGAAATCCACGCGCCCACCCGATCCACGCGAAGGCCCCATTTTGCGACTTTCCGGCAGCATCACTGCGCTGGCCACGCCGTTCGGCGTCACCGGCGAACTAGACCTCGACGCCTGGCAGCGCCTGTTGGCCGGGCAACTGGAGGGCGGCACCCAGGCCATCGTGGTCGCCGGCTCCACTGGCGAAGCCAACGCGCTCCACGATGACGAGTTCGACATCCTGCTGCGCACCGCGGTGGAAGCGGTTGCCGGACGTATTCCCGTGCTGGCCGGCACGGGCCTGTCCAATACCGCCAAGACCATCGAGCAGTCCCGCCGCGCCGCGGCCCTGGGCGCGGACGCCGCACTTATCGTCACCCCGCCCTACGTGCGACCCACGCAGGCCGGCATGGTCGCGCACTACCGCGCGATCGCCGACGACGGAGCGTTGCCGGTCGTGCTCTACAACGTGCCGGGCCGCACGGGCAGCGATCTGCTGCCGGAAACCGTGTCGGAGCTGTACCAGCACCCGCGCATCGTTGGCATCAAGGAGGCGCGTAACGACCCTGGTCGCATGGCTGCATTGCTGGCGTTCAGGAGCGAGGCTTTCACCGTCCTCAGCGGCGACGATTCGACCGCGTGCCGTGCCATGCTGGCCGGTGCGGATGGCGTGGTGTCCGTGGCATCCAACGTGCTGCCGCGGTCGTTCCGCCGGTTGTGCGACCTTGCACGCGCCCGCCGTGTGGATGATGCCCTGGCATGGGATGCTCGCCTGGCCCCGACCTATGATTTCTTCGGCATCGAGCCGAACCCCATCCCGGTGAAGGCACTGCTGGCAATGGACGGTATCGGGCATGGCCTGCGCCTGCCGTTGACCGAGTTGTCCAGCACGCATCGGGACACCGCCATCCGGATCGCCGGCATCGTCCGCGACCTTGAATCCGCCTGCCGCGACTCCGTCACGGCCTGAAAGCAGGAGTAGTACATGCGTCTGAACGTTTCTATGGGTCGAATGCTGGTGGGTGGCGTGATGCTGGCCGCAGTGGTGGCAAGCAGCGGCTGCGGCTGGTGGCGCAAGAGCGACAAGCTGTTCGGTGACGACGTGGCCTCACGCCCGCTGGAAGTCCCGCCGCCGCTGGATCGCGCCGCGGCTGCGCCGACGACCGGGTCGGCAACCGCTTCCGGCACCGCGGGCGCGCAGGCAAAGCCCGCGGGTGATGCGATCGCGGCCACCGGGTTCACCGTCGGCGACAGCCGCGATGTCGCGTTCGACAAGGTGGGCGAGGCGTTGGCGAAGGTGGAGGGCGCGACGATCGCCAGCCGGGCGCAACTGCTGGGTGCCTATGACGTCAACTACGGTGGCGGCAACTTCCTGGTGCGCATCACCGCGGTGGAGGCGGGGGCCTACGTCTCGGCGGTCGACCCGCGCGGCGTGCCGGCGACCGGTGAGGCGCCGGTCAAGCTGATCGCCAGCCTCAAGGAAGCGCTGGGCGGGCGTTGATTTTGAGTCGGTGTGACGCGCGGCGGGATTGGCTGCCGCGCGGGGCGCGCCTCAGCGCTCCAGTAGCGGCAGCTTGCCGGTCTTGCCGTCCCATTCGGCGGCATCCGGCAACGGGTCCTTGCGGGCATTGATCACCGGCCATTCCTTCGCCAGTTCCGCGTTCAGAGCCACGTAGCCCTCCTGCCCAGCGGGAACATCGTCCTCCGGGTAGATCGCGTTGGCCGGGCATTCCGGCTCGCACAGGGTGCAGTCGATGCACTCGTCCGGGTCGATCACCAGGAAATTGGGACCCTCATGGAAGCAGTCCACCGGGCACACTTCCACGCAGTCGGTGTACTTGCACTTGATGCAGTTCTCGGTGACGACGAAGGGCATGGCGGTGTTCCGTGGGGATCGAAGCTACGCCAAGTTTAACGGTTTGGCGGCGTTGTACCCAAGCGCCGGACGTGCGGCATGTGGCCGGAACAGGGTGCGCGGGCTGCACGTGCACCCTTGCACCTGGCATGGCGTCGCAAACAGAAAAGCCCGCGCTGTTGGCGCGGGCTTTTCGTGCGATCGGATCGCGAATTGGCGCTCCCTACGAGATTCGAACTCGTGTTTTAGCCTTGAGAGGGCCACGTCCTAGGCCTCTAGACGAAGGGAGCTGGGGTCACGCCAGGACGATACGTCGAAGCGTGGCCTGCTAGTATAGGCGGCTCCGTGACCGTAGGCAACGGGCCATTCATCGCCCGGTCACGATTCCCTCTACCCAGCGGCAAGCCCCGCCCTTGATGCAGCCAACCGACAAAACTCCAGCCGTTTCGCCGCGCAGCATTCCGCGCGACCAGCACAATGTCTCGCGCAAGGACGTGAGCCCCAACGCCCTGCGCGTGCTCTACCGCTTGCGCGAGGCCGGCTTTGGCGCCTACCTGGTGGGTGGTGCGGTCCGCGACCTGCTGGTCGGTGGACACCCGAAGGATTTCGACGTGGCCACCGATGCCACGCCGGAGCAGGTCAAACAGCTGTTCCGCAATTGCCGGCTCATCGGCCGCCGCTTCCGGCTGGCGCATGTGGTGTTTGGCCGCGAGATCATCGAGGTGGCGACGTTCCGCTCCAATGCCGACGACGGCAGTGGGGACCGCGAAGTGCACGACGACGGTCGCCTGTTGCGCGACAACGTCTACGGCACCATCGAGGAAGATGCGGTCCGCCGCGACTTCACCGCCAACGCGCTGTACTACGCCATCGAGGATTTCTCGGTCCGCGACTACGTGGGTGGCTTCGAGGACGTGCGCAACAAGGTGCTGCGCCTGATCGGCGACCCGGAAACACGTTACCGCGAGGATCCGGTGCGCATGCTCCGTGCGGTGCGCCTGGCGGCCAAGCTGGACTTCGAGATCGAGCGCGACACCGCCACGCCGATCCCGGCGCTGGCCCCGCTGCTCCGCGAGGCCGCGCCGGCCCGGCTGTTCGAGGAATGCCTGAAGCTGTTCCTGTCGGGTCATGCCGTGGCCAGTTTCGAGCGCCTGGAGCAGCATGGCCTGTTGTCGGCGCTGTTCCCGGAGTCGGCGGCGGCGCTGAAGGCGAACCGCAGCGGTGCTTTGCGGCGAATGGTGCTGGCTGGCCTGCGCAACACCGACCAGCGCGTGGCCAACGACGAGCCGGTATCGCCGGCATTCCTCTTCGCCCTGCTGCTGTGGCCGGCCTACTGTCGTGCGCTGATGCAGCTGCAGGCGCAGGGCATGCATGCGGTGGAAGCGGAGCGCCGTGCCGCCGATCGCGTGACCGTGCACCAGTTGGACACCATCGCGCTGCCGCGCCGGTTCTCGTTGCCGATGCAGGAGATCTGGCTGCTGCAGGGCCGGTTTTCCCAGCGCCAGCGCAAGCGGGTGTTCCGCCTGCTCGCGCATCCGCGTTTCCGCGCGGCGTTCGACTTCCTCACGTTGCGGCTCTCGGCCTCGGACGAGCATGCGGCCGACGTGGCGTTCTGGCGCGAAGCCCAGGCCCAGCCGGGCGACGCGCTGGCGGCGCAACTGGAGGCCCATCCCGCCCAGGATGATGCCGACGGGGAGGGCCGAGCACCGCGCAAGCGCCGCCGTCGCCGCCGCAACGGTGGCGGTGCGGGCGCCGATCACGCCGACACGCAGGAGCCTGCGGGCGGGTGAGCATGCCCGTGCTGGCGGTGATCGGGCTCGGTGGCAACATCGGCGATGCCGCTGCAGCCGTGCGCACGGCGTTTCATGCCATCGGGCAGCTGCCGGGTACGCGTGCGGTGCGTTGCTCCCGGCTGTACCGCACGCCGGCCTGGGGCGTGACCGCACAGGCGGATTTCGTCAATGCCGCGGTGCTGGTGGAGACGACCCTGGCGCCGCTGGCGTTGTTGCAGGCCTTGTTGCAACTGGAGCGCGAAGCGGGCCGCGAGCGCAGCGCCGATGGCAGTGACCGTTGGGGTCCGCGCACGCTTGACCTGGACCTGCTGCTTTATGGCGAGGCCGCCATCGACCTGCCGGGACTGCGCGTGCCGCATCCCCGGCTGGCGGAACGCGCCTTTGCACTGGTGCCGTTGGTGGAAGTCGCGCCGGATGCGATCATTCCCGGTGTCGGGCCCGCGGCGCACGCACTGGCGGCGCTGGTGTCCGGTGACATCCAGGTGCTGGAGGGGTAAGTGACTCCGGCACGGTTTCGACAACCGGCCCACGCACCACGGGCCACCAACCACCAGGGATCGGGCTGACGCCATGTACACCTCCACCCCGCAGGACAAACCCTGGACCGTGCCGGCGCTGGCCGATGCCAAGCGCGCAGGCCGCAGGCTGGTGATGTTGACGTGCTACGACGCCGGTTTCGCGCGCACGCTCGAAGCCACCGGCATCGACCTGGTGCTGATCGGCGATTCGCTGGGCATGGTGGTGCAGGGGCATGACAGCACGCTGCCGGTGACCGTGGATGACATCGCGTACCACACCGCCTGCGTGAAGCGCGGCCTGTCGAAGGCACTGCTGGTCGCCGACCTGCCGTTCCAGGCCGATGCCACGCCGGAGCGCGCGCTGGAGGCCTCCACCCGCCTGCTGCAGGCGGGCGCGGCGATGGTCAAGCTGGAAGGCGCCGGCCACAAGCTCGACGTGATCCGCTTCCTGGTGGAGCGGGAGATCCCGGTCTGCGGCCACCTTGGCCTGACGCCGCAGTCGGTGCTTCGCCTGGGCGGTTACAAGGTGCAGGGCCGCGACGATGCCGCCGCGGAGAAACTGCGCGCCGATGCGCGCGCCGTGGCCGAAGCCGGTGCCGCGTTGCTGGTGCTGGAATGCGTGCCCAGCGGCCTGGCCGCATCGATCACCGCCGACCTGGCCATCCCGACCATCGGTATTGGCGCGGGTCCGGGTTGCGATGGGCAGGTGCTGGTGCTGCATGACCTGCTGGGGGTCAACAGCGGCCATCGCCGGCCGCGCTTCGTGAAGGATTTCCTGGCCGAAGGCGGCTCGGTGGCGGGTGCCATGCAGGCCTATGCCGAGGCCGTGCGCAATGGCAGCTTCCCCGATGCCGAGCATTCCTACGCCTGATCGACGCCGACCCCACAGGAACAGTTGCAGATGATCGAGACCCTCCAGGACCTGGCGTCGCTGCGTGCCCGCGTGGCGCACTGGAAGCGCGAAGGCCTGCGCGTGGCGCTGGTGCCCACCATGGGCAACCTGCACGCGGGCCATTTCTCGCTGGTCGAGCTGGCACGCCGCCATGCGGACCGGGTGGTGGCCAGCGTGTTCGTGAATCCCACGCAGTTCGGGCCCAACGAGGATTTCGCCCGCTACCCGCGCACCCCCGAAGCCGATGCCGAAGGTCTGGGCGCAGCGGGTTGCGACGTGCTCTGGATGCCGTCGGTCGAGGTCATGTACCCCTACGGCGCCGAGGCAGCGGTCAGCGTCCGCGTGCCGGGTGTGACCGCCACGCTGGAAGGCGCGCACCGGCCGGGACATTTCGACGGGGTGGCCACGGTGGTGTCGCGCCTGCTGCTGCAGGTGCAGCCCGACGTGGCGGTTTTTGGCCGCAAGGACTACCAGCAGCTGGCCGTGATCCGCTACATGGTCCGCGATCTGGCATTCCCGGTGGAACTGGTGGCCGCACCGACGTTCCGCGCGGAGGACGGTCTGGCGCTCAGTTCCCGCAACCAGTACCTGTCGGCGGACGAGCGGGCCCGCGCACCCGGCATCCACCGCGTCCTGCAGTCGATGCGGGCAGCGGTGCAGGCAGGCACCGCGCTTGCCGAGGTGGAGGCCGCGGCCTCGGACGCATTGGAAGCTGAAGGCTTCCGGGTGGACTACGCCGTGATCCGCACCCCGGACCTGCAGGTGCCGGTCGAAGGCGGGTCGGGCGGTCGGGTGGCGCTGGTCGCGGCCCGGCTGGGCGGCACCCGGCTGATCGACAACGTCGAATTCGACGCCTGAACGGCCGGCTACGGCATGCCGGCTCCCGGCTGAACCGGTTTGCCGCCGATGTTGCAATGCGCCATCGGCTGGTAGAATCCTGCCGTCACCCGCGCCCCCCTGCGGATTGAGTACGCACATGCACCTGAACCTGCTCAAGGCCAAGATCCACCGTGCCACCGTCACCCACGCCGAGCTGCATTACGAAGGCTCGTGCGCCATCGACGGGCGGCTGCTCGATATCTCGGGCATCCGCGAGTACGAGCAGATCCACATCTACAACATCAACAGCGGCCACCGCTTCTCGACCTATGCGATCCGTGCCGAGGAAGGCAGCGGGATCATCTCGGTCAACGGTGCCGCGGCGCACTGCGCCCAGGTCGGCGACCTGGTGATCATCTGCGCCTACGGCGTGTGCGACGAGGCCGAGGCGGCCAAGTACAAGCCGACCCTGGTCTACGTGGACGGCGACAACCTCCTGACCCACACCAACCACTCGATCCCCGCACAGGCCGCCTGACCGGCACATGGCCACGACGAACGGGCTGGACGAACTCGCTTCCCGCGCGGCCCGTCTCGAAGGGGTCAGCACCGCTTCACTGGTTGCCGCCGATCCGGACAGGGCGGCCGGGTTCGCCGTACGCGCGGGCCCGGTGTACGCCAACTTCGCCCGCCAACGCTACGATCGCAAGGCGCTTGACGCGCTTTTCGCACTGGCCGAATCGCTGGACGCACCCGGTCGCCTGCGTGCCCTGTTCGGTGGCGAACCCGTCAACCAGACCGAGGGCCGTGCGGCCCTGCATACCGCACTACGTGGCGACCTGACGGGCACCGAATCCGGTCGCGAGGCGCATGCGCAGGCGCTGGCCGTGCGCGAGCGCATGCGTGCGCTGGGCGATGCGCTGGCCGCCAGCCAAGTCACCGACATCGTCAGCGTCGGCATCGGCGGCTCCGACCTCGGGCCGCGGCTGGTGGTCGACGCGCTGGCACCGGTGGAAGGCGGGCGCTTCCGCGTGCATTTCCTGTCCAACGTGGACGGGGCCGCCGCGCAGCGCGTGCTGGCCGGACTGGACCCGGCGCGCACCGCCGTACTGCTGATCTCCAAGACCTTCGGCACGCAGGAAACGTTGCTCAACGGCGCGATCCTGCGGGCCTGGCTGGGTGATGACCGCCGTCTCTACGCCATCACCGCCAATCCCGACCGCGCCACCGCCGCGTTCGCCATTCCGCACGAGCGCGTCCTGCCGATGTGGGACTGGGTCGGTGGTCGCTACTCGTTGTGGTCGGCGGTCGGGTTTCCGATCGCACTGGCCATTGGCATGGACCAGTTCGAGGCGTTGTTGAACGGCGCGGCGGGCATGGACGCGCACGTGCTGCTGACGCCGCTGCGCGAGAACCTGGCGGTGTGGCATGCGATGACGGCGGTGTGGAACCGCAACGCGCTGAAACTGTCCACGCAGGCGGTATTGCCCTATGACGAGCGACTGAAGCTCCTGCCCAATTACCTGCAGCAGCTGGTGATGGAAAGCCTGGGCAAATCCGTGCGCCTGGATGGCTCCCCCGTTGGCGTTGATACGGTGCCGGTGTGGTGGGGTGGTGCGGGCACCGACAGCCAGCACAGCTTCTTCCAGGCGCTGCACCAGGGCACCAGCATCGAGCCGGTGGACTTCATTGGCGTCGCGCGGTCGGACCATGACCATCCGGGCAACCACCTGGCATTGCTGGCCAACCTGTTCGCGCAGTCGGAGGCGTTCGCCAACGGCCAGGACAGCGATGATCCGCACCGCAGCTACGCCGGCCAGCGCCCGAGCACGCTGATCCTGCTTGACGAACTGACGCCCAAGTCGCTCGGTGCCCTGATCGCCCTGTACGAGCACAGCGTGTACCTGCAGGGCCTGGTGTGGGGCATCAACCCGTTCGACCAGTTCGGCGTGGAGTTGGGCAAGCAGGTGGCCAACCGGCTGTTGCCGGCACTGGAAGGCGCCGTTGAGGCCAAGGATCCGGTGACTGCGGCATTACTCGCCGAATGGCGCCAGCGGGTGTCGCCGACGCGCTGACGGGACCACGCCGGCCCCTTCCCGCCGGCCTGCGTCGGGCCACCGCGATCCGCGTCAATCGATGCCGTGTCGCTTGAGTGCCCATTCGACATGCTCGCGCACCACGGCGCTGTCATGGTCGCGGCGCGACTGCAGCGCGGCGATGACCTGCGGCGTCGAAGGCGCATTGCCCAATGCCACGGCGATGTTGCGCAGCCAGCGTTCGTGCCCGCTTCGCCGGATCGCGGTGCCTTCCGTACGGCGCAGGAATTCCTCCTCGGACCAGGCGAACAACTCCGCGAGTGACGCCTGGTCGAGATTGTTGCGCGCGCGGAAGTCCGGCTCATCCGTGCGTTTGGCGAACTTGTTCCAGGGGCACACCAGCTGGCAGTCGTCGCAGCCGAAGATGCGGTTGCCCATGGGTGCGCGCAACGCTTCCGGGATCGGGCCGTCGTGCTCGATGGTCAGGTAGGAGATGCAGCGGCGCGCATCCAGCCGGTTGGGCGCGATGATGGCCTGCGTGGGGCAGATGTCGATGCAGCGGGTGCAGGTGCCGCAGTGGGCGGTCGCCGGAGGGTCCACTGGCAATGGCAGGTCCAGGTAGATCTCGCCCAGGAAGAACCAGGAGCCGCCATCGCGGTCGATCAGACAGGTGTGCTTGCCGATCCAGCCCAGGCCGGCATTGCGTGCCAGCGCACGTTCCAGGACAGGCGCGGAATCGACGAACACGCGGTAGCCGAACGGACCGACCTCTTCGGCGATGCGCTCGGCCAGCTTCTGCAGGCGCTGGCGCATGAGCTTGTGGTAGTCGCGCCCCAGGGCGTAGCGGGCCACGTAGGCGCGCTCGCCATCGGCCAGCGTCTGCCAGGCCTCCTCGTCGTCGCGGCGGCCGTAATCGAGTCCCACCGAAACCACGCGCAGCGTGCCGGGGATGAGTTCGTCCGGCCGCGATCGCTTGTCGCCATGCTGCGCCATCCAGCCCATCGAGCCGTGCAGCCCCTTGGCCAGCCAATCGCGCAGGTGGTCTTCGTCGCCGGTGAGTTCGATGCCGGTGATGCCGAAATGCTGGAACCCGGCCTCGCGCGCGAACGTGCGAATGCGCGACGCAAGCGCATCGAAGTCGGTGTCGGCCAAGGCGGCTGGGGTGGGAAGAGGGCTCACGGCAACGGCAGTATAGAATCGCGCCATGTCCGGCGCTCCCCTCCACGATGTCGAAGCCGTGCGCGCCATCGAGGCGCGGATGGCCGCGCGCTTGGGTGATGCCGGGTTGCTGATGGCGCGTGCCGGGCAGGCGGCCTGGCAGACCGTGCTGGATCGATGGCCCGCGGCACTGCGCATCGCGGTGGTTTGCGGGCCCGGGAACAACGGCGGCGACGGCTACGTGCTGGCCCGGCATGCGCTCGAGGCGGGCCGTGACGTGGTCGTCGTCCGTCTGGAAGAGCATGCGCCGCGCAGCGAGCTGGCCCGCCACGCCGCCGGGCAATTCCTGGCCGTTGGGGGGCGGGTGGTGGAGGGCAGTGGTGGCTTGCCCACCGCGGATCTGGTTGTCGATGCCCTGTTCGGAATCGGTTTTGCACGGGAGCCGTCGGCCGATGTCGCCACGTTGCTGCGCGCGATCAATGGCGCGGGCGTGCCGGTGCTGGCGCTGGATGTGCCCAGCGGCGTGGATGCCGATTGTGGCGCGCTGGCAGCCGACGCGGTCCGCGCTGACGTAACGCTTGAATTCCTGCTGCGCAAGCGCGGGTTGGCCACGGGTGCCGTGTTGGACCATGTGGGCGAGTACCTGCTGGCGGACCTGGGCGTGACAGAGGCGGATCGGGAGGGGATCCCGATCGCTGCGAAATGGCTGGACGCCGGTTTGCTACCTGCGCTACTGCCCCATCGCGCACGCGACAGCCACAAGGGCCACCACGGCCGTGTGTCGTGCCTGGGCGGAGACCTGGGCCACGGCGGGGCCATCATCATGGCCGCCGAGGCCGCGCTTCGCGCAGGTGCCGGCCTGGTGGACGTGGGCACTCGAGCCGAACACGTGGCCGCGCTGCTGGCGCGTCGTCCGGAGGCCATGCCGCATGCCGTCAACGCTGGCGACGCGGCCATGGCCTTGGCCGACCTGACCCGTTCCGCGGACGTGATTGCATTGGGACCGGGCTTGGGCCGGGACGCCTGGGGCCAAGGGTTGTTCGAGGTGGCCCTCGGTTCGGGCAAGCCGCTGGTCGTGGATGCCGATGCGCTCAACCTGTTGGCCAGCGCGCCGCGCAGCCTGGGTGCGGAGTGCATCCTGACCCCGCATCCGGGCGAGGCGGCGCGACTGCTCGGCACCGATGCCAGCAGCGTGCAGCGCGATCGGTTTGCCGCGGCCCAAGCGCTGGTGCAGCGGTTTTCCGCCGTGGTCGTGCTCAAGGGTGCGGGAACTTTGGTGGCCGCGCCGAACGAGGTGAGCCGGGTGATTGGCGCAGGCAATCCCGGCATGGCCGTGGGTGGCATGGGTGACGTGCTGACGGGTGTCATTGCAGCTTTGCGAGGACAAGGCCTGTCTGCCGTCGACGCGGCGACCGCAGGCGCCCTGCTGCACGCCGCGGCAGGCGATGCCGCCGCCGCGGTCGATGGTCCCATCGGATTGCTGCCCGGTGACCTGATGAGCGAGTTGCGACGCCTCCGCAACGCCGGGGAGGAAGTGTGAAGGAAATCCTGTTGGCCGACGCCGACGCAACGGCGCAATTGGGCGAAGCGCTGGCCCGCTCGCGTCCCGCCCACGCCGTGGTCCATCTGCATGGTGACCTGGGGGCCGGAAAATCCACGCTTGCCCGGGCATTGCTGCGTGCGCTGGGCGTGACCGGCACCATTCGCAGCCCCACCTATACGCTGGTCGAGCGCTACCCGTTGGTGGATGGGGAGGCATGGCACCTGGACCTGTATCGCATTGCCGACCCCGGCGAACTCGAGTTCCTTGGGCTGGATGCCGACGAGGTCACACTGTGGCTGGTCGAATGGCCCGAGCGAGGCCGCGGGACCCTGCCGGGTGCGGATCTGGTGGTTGAGTTGGCTGTGGCCGGCCCTGGCCGGCTGGCTCGCCTGCACGGCCAGACGCCCGCCGGGGTGGCGTGGGTCGAGGCTGCCTTCAACCATGGGGTTGTGACTCATTCCTGAATCAAGCGGCAGGAAGTTGAGGCAGGTGCCGGATCTATAAGGGAAAAGGGGCTTGCAATTCGCGCGGCGGAGTGATTGACTTGCCCGCATGCGAGAGAAGGGGGCTACCGTGCAGAAGTTCCTGCTGGGCGCAGCGCTCCTGTCGGCGCTGGCCTGGAACCTCGCGCATGCCAGTGAAATCAAGGGTTTGGAGTTGCGCAGTGGTGCCACGGGCACCCGAGCGGAAATCGCCCTGGACCGGTCGGCCGACTACCGCGTAATCAGCCTGCAGGGGCCGGAGCGCCTGGTGATCGACCTGCCAGCCTCCTCACTGGGCAAGGGCGTTGCCCTGCCTGCCGCGGCCGGCATCGTGAAGACCGTGCGTGTCGGCCAGCCGGCACCAGGGACCGCCCGCATCGTCTTCGACCTGACCGAAAAGGTCGCGGTCCTGAAACCGCGCCTGGAGCCCTCGGCCCAGGGCACCACCCTGGTTCTGGAATGGCCCGGTGACGGCATGGTGGCGGGACGGGTGCAGTTGACGCCCGCCAGCGGTCCGTCTGCCGCGATCATTCCCGCACCCGCGGCCGCAGGTAATGCGGCTGGCACTTCCACGCAGACTGCGAACGCGGTTGACGCATCGGCGGCGTCGTCCGCGGCAACCACGCGGCTGATTTCCCGAATCGCGGCGGGTTTGCCTGCCGACGGGGCAACTGCGGCTGTCCAGATCGAGCGACACGGCGAAACCGCCGTGGCCACAGGTTCCTCAACCACCGCTTCGCCACCCCCATCAGTCCCGACGTCCGTTGCGAGCAGCGCGCCCAGTCGCGTGGTAACCGCTGCGTCCGCTTCGCACGCTGCCGCATCGGCCGCGACTCCCGACAAGGCGAGCACTGCCGAAGAGGCGGCCGCGCACGCGACGGCGGTCAAGACCCTGCAGGACGTGATGACCGGCCGTGGCGCCCGCCCGCTGGTCATCGCGATCGATCCCGGCCATGGTGGCCAGGATCCCGGGGCCCTGGGCATGAACGGCACCCGCGAGAAGGACGTCACGCTGGCGATCAGTCGCGAGTTGGCGCGCCAGATCAATGCCACGCCTGGACTCAAGGCCGTCCTGACCCGCGACCGCGACCTGTTCCTCCCGCTGCCGCAGCGGGCACGCCTGGCGCGCGCCGCGAAGGCCGACATGTTCATCTCCATCCATGCCGACGCCGCGGAAAACCGCAGCGCCGACGGTTCCTCGGTCTACGTGCTGTCGCTCAAGGGCGCGTCGTCGCAGCGCGCCCGGTGGCTGGCCGACAAGGAAAACTCGGCCGACCTGATCGGCGGGGTGCGCCTTGAGAAGGCGAACAACACGCTGGCCTCGGTGCTGCTCGACCTGACCCAGTCCGGGCACATGCGCGCCTCGGAGGAAGTTGCCGACCAGGTGCTGAACGGCCTCAAGCGCGTGGGCAACAACCACAAGCCGCACGTGGAGCGCGCCAACTTCGCGGTGCTGCGCACGTCCGACATGCCGTCGATGCTGGTGGAGACCGCCTTCATCTCCAACCCGGAGGAAGAGCGCCGCCTCAACGATCCGGCGTTCGTGCGCAAGATCGCTGGCGCGGTGCTGGATGGCGTCAACACCTATTTCACCCGGCAGCCGCCGCCGGGCACCTGGTACGCCGCGCGGGCCAGGGCGACGGAAGTCGCGTCCGCCGGTGCGGCAGCGGCAGGCGGCAGTCCCTGACTCCTTGTCGGCGCGGGTTGATCGCGCGATTCCGGCTATCATCGTCGCTGGTCTTTTGACGGCGCCTGACAGGCGCCGCCCCCGACGTGCCCATCCGCCAGCTGCCTGACACCCTCATCAACCAGATCGCCGCCGGCGAAGTCGTCGAACGACCCGCGTCGGTGGTCAAGGAACTCGTGGAAAACGCGCTGGATGCAGGCGCGAAGCGCGTGGACATCGATCTGGAAGAAGGCGGCGTACGCCTGATCCGTATCCGCGACGATGGCCACGGCATTCCGCCCGGGGAGCTGCCGCTTGCCGTCTCGCGGCACGCCACCAGCAAGATCGCGTCGCTCGATGACCTGGAAGGCGTGGCCACGCTGGGTTTCCGTGGCGAGGCGCTGCCTTCCATCGCGTCGGTCAGCCGTTTCCTGCTGGCGTCGCGCCATCGTGGATCGGACCACGGCGCTGCGCTGGAAATCGACGGTGGCCGCCTGGGCGACGTGATGCCGCGTCCGCATCCACAGGGCACCACCATCGAGGTGCGCGACCTGTTCTTCAACGTGCCCGCGCGCCGCAAGTTCCTGCGCGCGGAACGCACCGAACTGGGCCACATCGAAGACTGGCTGCGGCAACTGGCGCTGGCACGGCCCGACGTGGAGTTGCGCGTGTCGCACAACGGCAAGCCATCGCGCCGCTGGAAGGGCGAGGGTGACCTGCTGTCGGACGTGCGCCTGCACGAGGCGCTGGGCGAAGAGTTCGCGCGGCACGCGTTGCACATCGATCATTCCGCGGCAGGGCTGCGCCTGCATGGCTGGATCGCGCAGCCGGCGTATAACCGGGCCAGCGCCGACCAGCAGTTCCTCTACGTCAATGGCCGGGCGGTGCGCGACCGCAGCGTGGCGCATGCGGTTAAACAGGCCTATGCGGACGTGCTGTTCCACGGACGGCAGCCCGCCTACGTGCTGTTCCTGGAACTGGACCCGCGCCGGGTGGACGTCAACGTGCACCCGGCCAAGCACGAAGTGCGGTTCCGCGACGCACGGCTGATCCACGATTTCGTCTACCGCACCCTGCACGATGCGCTGGCGGGGACGCGGGCGGGTGTTGTTGGCGGCGTCGTCACGGGAATCGGCGAGGGTGGTGCCAGTCCGTACATGGGCACGGCGCCAGCAGTGTTTTCCGGCCCGATGGGCGGGATGCCGGGTTCGGGTGAAAGCCGCCCCGGCAATTCCGGCATTGGCTGGAACCGGCCGCAGGCACCGCTGGGTTTGCCGGTCGAGGATGTCCGTGGCGCCTACGGCGCGCTGTACGGCGCGGCCCCATCCACACTGGCAGGAACTGCGCCCACTGTCGCGTCATTGCCGCACCAGGCAGATGGCACCCTGCCGCCGTTGGGCTATGCCATCGCCCAACTGCATGGCATCTACATCCTGGCCGAAACGGGCGATGGCCTGATCGTGGTGGACATGCACGCCGCCCACGAGCGCATTGGCTACGAGAAGCTGAAGGCCGCGCACGACGGTGAAGGCCTGCGCACCCAGCCGTTGCTGGTGCCTGCGACGCTGGCGGTGGCTGAACGCGAAGCGGACGTGGCCGAGCGCGAAGCGGACACGCTGGCGGCACTGGGGTTCGAGATTTCGCGCAGCGGACCGCAGTCCCTGACCCTGCGCAGCGTACCGGCGTTGCTGGCCCACGGTGACGTGGAGGCCCTGTTGCGCGACGTGCTCGCCGACCTGCGCGAACACGGCGAGTCGCGCCGCGTGAGCGCGGCGCGCGACGAGTTGCTGGCGACGATGGCCTGCCACGGCGCCGTTCGCGCGAACCGCCGCCTGTCCCTGCCTGAAATGAATGCCCTGCTGCGCGAGATGGAAATCACCGAGCGTTCGGGCCAATGCAACCATGGCCGACCGACGTGGGCGCGGTTTACCCTCTCCGACATTGACCGCTGGTTCCTGCGAGGACGCTGAGATGCGCTTGATCCCACTGTTGCTGGGGGCCACGGTGGCCTTGGCATCGAGCCTGCTGGTCGGCTGCAACAAGGATGACGATACGGGCGTGGCGACGCGGACTGCGGAGGATGCAGCCTTCGACGCCTCCCAGCAGGCCTGGCGCGAGCAGCGCGCGGCCGGCCTGCTCAAGCCCGACGGCTGGACCAGCCTGGTGGGCCTGCACTGGATCGAACCTGGATCGCACTACATTGGCAGCGACGCCGACAATGGGATGCGCCTGGCGGCAGGCCCGGCACACCTTGGGTTGCTTACGCTGAAGGGCGATCGCCTGCGCTTCACGCCCGAGTCCAGCGTGACGGTCACGATCGATGGCGCGGCCCTGAAGGGTGACGCGACGCTGCGTACCGATGCCGACCCGGCAGGCCCCAGCGTGCTCGGGTTCGATGAGGGCAAAGGCATTGCCACCGTGATCAAGCGAGGCCAGCGCCACGCCTTGCGGGTGAAGCATGCCGACGCGCCAACGCGCGCGGGATTTGCCGGGCTCGATTATTGGCCTGCGGACCGTTCCTGGCGGGTGCCTGCCCGGTTCGTCCCACACCCCGCGGGGAAGACCCTGGACGTGGTGAACATCATCGGCACCGTCGAGCCGGTGGCCAATCCCGGCGCAGTCGAGTTCGAACGCGAAGGCAAGCACTACCGTCTGGAGGCGTTGGACGAAGGCGACGGCAAGCTGTTCCTGATCCTGGCGGACCGCACCAGCGGCCACGGCAGTTACGGCGCCGGCCGCTATCTGTATGCCGATCCGCCCGACGCGCAGGGCAAGGTGCTGCTCGACTTCAATCAGGCCTACAATCCTCCGTGCGCCTTCACTTCGTTCGCCACGTGTCCGCTGCCGCCACCGGAAAACCGGCTGGACCTGCAGATCACGGCAGGCGAAAAGACCTACGCCAAGAAACTCTGACCGCCTCGCGGCCCACCCCGCCTCCAACTGCCCATCCAATGACCCGACGCTTGCGTGCCCTTGGCCTGATCCTTGGTTCCGCCACCCTGATCTCGGCCATGGCCTGGGCCGCCACGGACAGCCCGAAGGTCACCCCCGCGCCGAAGCGAGGGGCGACTCCCGCACGCGTGGAGCAGCCTGCGGCGGCGACCGTGGTGTCGGCAGGCAATACGCCGATGCCGGCGGTCGCGGGTTCGACCCCGGTGCCGTTGCTGTGGCGCGTGTCGGACCACGACAACGTGATCTACCTGCTGGGCTCGTTGCATTTGCTCAAGCCCAGCGATTACCCACTGTCCGCCGACGTGGACCGCGCCTTCGAAGATGCCGAAACCGTCGTTTTCGAGGTGGCGCTGGAAACGCTGGCCGATCCCGCTACCGCGCAGAAGTTCATGCTGGCGGCGGGGTATGGCGATGACCGCAGCCTGAGCACCGTGGTGCCTGCGGTGCTGCGTGAAAAGCTGGACCGCCTGCTGGCGCGCCAAGGGGGCTCCGTCGCGGCCATCGATGGTTTCGAGCCGTGGTTCGTGAACCTGTCACTGACCCTGGGCATGGCGGGAGCCGAGGGCTTCAAGGCGGAGATGGGGCTGGACCAGCACCTGGCCCGCCGTGCGCTGGAAGCCGGCAAGTCGACCGGCGCGCTGGAAGGTATCGAAGACCAGCTTGCCGCGCTGGATTCGTCGCCGATGGACGAACAGGTCGCGGGCCTGGTGGAATTCGTCGACCGTTTCGATGAAATGCCCAGCGTGCTGCGCGAGTTGCATGACGCCTGGCGAAGTGGCGATGTGGGGCGACTGGAGCAGCTCACCCGGGTCGAGATGCAGGAAAAAGCCCCCGTCTCCTACCGCATCATGAACGTGGCGCGCAACGACGCGTGGGTGCCCCAGTTGCAGGCCATGCTGGACGGGCAGGGCAAGGACCGGGATGCGCTGGTGGTGGTTGGATCGTTGCACCTGCTGGGCAGCGACGGTGTCGTGGAGAAGCTGCGCGCCAAGGGCTATGCCGTCGAGCGTGTCTGCTCCGATTGCACCTCGATCATGGCCGACGCGGCAGGAAGCGAAGTCAAGGGCGCGGAGTAACGCGTTACAAGGGCTGAACCGTTACGCGGAAGGCTGCGGCGGCACCATCACGATACAGTCGACCGGGCACGCGGGGACGCAAAGTTCGCAGCCGGTGCACAGCGGTTCGATCACCGTATGCATGTGCTTGGATGCACCGATGATCGCGTCCACTGGACACGCCTGGATGCACTTGGTGCAGCCGATGCAGTCGGCCTCGATGACCAGCGCGACGGTGGCAGGCTTGTGATCGCCGCGACTGCGATCGTAAGGCTGCGGCGGCACGCCCAGCACATGGGCCAGCGCCCGCGCGCCCGAGTCGCCACCGGGCGGGCAATGATCCGGGCCGGCTTCGCCCTTGGCCATCGCTTCGGCGTACGGTCGGCAGCCCGGGAACCCGCACTGGCCGCACTGGGTTTGCGGCAGCAGCCGGTCCAGGCGCTCGGTCAGCGCCTGGAGGTCATCGGCGGGAAGTGCGGGACTTCGCATGCAGGGAACTCGCGGGCTAGCGACAACCGGGCGTGGTCACCGCGGTATGTCGCGATGCCGTCCTGAAGCTCGCTGGTGCGTCACTGGAGGCATCCGGATAGCGGCGCTCAGCGGACCGGCATGCCCGGCTGCACGCCGCCGTCGGCGTCCAGCAGGTGCAGGCTGCCGCCGTCGAAGCCGGCCGACAGGATCATGCCCTCGCTCAGGCCGAAGCGCATCTTGCGCGGCGCAAGGTTGGCGATGAACACCACGCTGCGGCCGACCAGCTTCTCCGGTTCGGCGTAGGAACCGCGAATGCCGGAGAAGATCTGCCGCGTTCCAAGTTCACCGGCATCCAGTTCGAAGCGCAGCAGCTTGTCCGACCCCTCCACGAACTCACAGGCCAGTACCTTGCCCACGCGCAGGTCGAGCTTGGCGAAATCGTCGATACCGATGTAGGCAGGGGTGCCTTCGGCCGACTCGACGACGCCCGCCTTGGCAGCCGTCTTCGCCGCGTCGGTGCCTGCGGTCTGCGTCGCGGCCTTGACGTCCGCTGCCTGCTTGCCTGTGGCCTGGGTGTCGCCCGTACTCGCAACGGCGTTGCTGGGCTGCAGGGATTCCTTGCTGGCTTCGATCATGGCGTCAATCTGTTTCGGGTCGATGCGGGTGAACAGCGGGGTGTAGTCGTTGATGCGATGCGCCAGCAGCGGTGCCTGCAGGTCCTGCCAGCCGCGGACCGGTGCGGCGAGGAAGGCCTCGGCCTGCGCGGCCACGCGCGGCAGCACTGGCTTGAGCGCGGCGGCCAGCACGCGGAACAGGTTCAGGCCCTGCGTGCACACCGCATGCAATTCGGCGTCAGCACCTTCCTGCTTGGCCAGCACCCACGGCTTGGTGTCGTCGATATAGCGGTTGGCTTCGTCCGCGAGCGCCATCGTCAGGCGCAGCGCGGTGGCGGCCTCGTTGCGCGCATAGGCCTCGGCGATGGGGGCGAGCTGGGCCACGAAGCGCTCGTACATCGCCGCATCCGGCAGCGACGCGGCCAACTGGCCTTCGAAGCGCTTGCCGATGAAGCCCGCGCAGCGGCTGGCCAGGTTGACGAACTTGCCGACCAGGTCCGAGTTCACCCGCGCCACGAAGTCGGCGAAGTTGAGGTCCAGGTCGTCCACGCCGCCGGAGGTCTTGGTGGCGAAGTAGTAGCGCAGCGCTTCCGGATCCAGCCCGTGCTCGAGGTAGCTGCGGGCCATGATGAAGGTGCCGCGCGACTTCGACATCTTGGCCCCGTCCACGGTCAGGTAGCCGTTGACGTGCAGGCGCGTGGGCGCGCGGTGGCCGGAGCCGTGCAGCACCGCCGGCCAGAACAGGCCGTGGAAGTTGACGATGTCCTTGCCGATGAAATGGTGCATCTCCGCCGTGCTGTCCGGCCGCAGGAAGCTGGCAAAATCCAGCCCCTCGCGCTCGCACAGCACCTGGAAGCTGCTCAGGTAGCCGATCGGCGCATCCAGCCACACGTACAGGTACTTGCCCGGGTGCCCCGGGATCTGGAAGCCGAAGTAGGGTGCATCGCGCGAAATGTCCCACGCGCGCAGGCCACCCTCGGCGTCCAGCCACTCCAGCAGCTTGGCCTTGGTGCCCGCGGTGGCCACGTCGCCGGCCAGCCAGCCGCGCAGGAAGGCCTCGAACTGGCCCACTTCGAAGAAGAAGTGCTCCGACTCGCGGATTACAGGAACAGCGCCCGACAGCACCGAACGCGGCTCCTTGAGTTCGGTCGGGGCGTAGGTCGCTCCGCAGTTTTCACAGTTGTCGCCGTACTGCTCGGCCGCGCCACAGTTGGGACAGATGCCCTTCACGTAGCGGTCGGGCAGGAACATGCCTTTTTCGGGGTCGAACAGCTGCGCGACCGAGCGGCGGGTGATGTGCCCGTTCTCCAGCAGGCGCTGGAAGATCGCCTCGGTCAGGACCCGGTTGCCCTCGGAGTTGGTCGAGTCGAAGTGGTCGAAGGCCACGCCAAAGTCGGCGAAGTCGCGCTCGTGCGCCACCTGGATGCCGGCGATGTAGGTTTCCGGCGTCATGCCCGCCTTCTCCGCCGCCAGCATGATCGGCGTGCCGTGGGTGTCGTCGGCGCAGACGAAGTGCACCGTGTGCCCTGACAGGCGCTGCGCCCGCGTCCAGATGTCCCCCTGGATGTAGCCCACCAGGTGGCCCAGATGGATCTGGCCGTTGGCGTAGGGCAGGGCGCAGGTGACGAGGTGCTGGCGGGACATGGGCGTTTTTATCATGGTGGGCCGATAATTATCGCATGTGCCGTTCAGGCGCACGTGCCGTCGATTTGTCAATCGAATGGCAGCAAATACCTTGGTCACACAACGCGCGTGGCCTCAAAGAGAGAAGCCGGCCAAGCGGCCGGCTTCTCATCGCTTACCCGGATCAGCCAAGGATCAACGCCGCACCCATACCTGCGTCCGGCCCAGCAGCGAGAAGCCCATGAATCCACGTACTTCCAGCTTGCTGCCGCCTTCGATCGGGCGCACCTTCACTGAATAGACCTTGCCGGTGGCCGGGTCCAGGATCTGGCCGCCTTCCCAGTTGTCGCCCTTCTTCTTGACGCCCCACATCATGACCATGCCCTTGACGGGCTTGCCCTTGCGTTCGCCCTCGCACTTGTCGCAGACGGGGTTGGGACCGCGGTCGGAATGCAGGATTTCAGCGACCCGGGCGGCCAGCGAGCCGTTGGCGGTCTCGTAGATCTCGACCACGGACTTCGGCTTCTTGGTCTTGTCGTCGATCGTGGTCCAGGAACCGACCGGTGACGACTGCGCGAATGCCGAGGCCGAAAGGGCCAGCAGCGGCAGCGCGATCAGGAGCGTGAACAGTTTGTTGCGCATGGATCCCCTCCCAGGGCATAGGCATTGTCAGCAGGTCCGCGCTTCGCGGACTTCGGGTTCCTTATACCGCATTCGGTGGGGTATGGAAGCGGAAGCGATGAAGCCCGGCTTGCGCCGGGCTCCCAATGGAACGATCCGCCCGGCAGGGTCAATTGAACCGGCATCCGTTTGCGCGGAGACTTCCCGGCCCATCGGGCTATGCGCAAGGATGTACTCGGCCGTCCAGCCGTTTTCCTGCCAGTTTGGCAGGCTGCCGTAACGTGGTTGAACAGCGTGGCGCTCCAATTGTCGCGAGACCAGCCTAAGGAGCAACGAGTACGGCTGCGAAAATCGAAGTTGCCCAGATCACGCGGCCGAAACTGCCGGAGGTGCGGCACCTCGAGGAGTACAATTCACGCCGTGAAGACTCTCAAAAGGCGGGCGGCGTGATGGGTGAGCTTGGTCTGGGCGAGCAGCTGTCTGCCCTTCGGATTCCGGATCTGGATGCAACCCTGGGTGACGTCGCCCGCGTCCGGGTAGCGCTGTCCGGAGGGGCTGCGGCGGTAGAGGCGCTGGTTGGAATACCGGCAGGAGCCGTGCGGCCATGGGCGGAGGACGCCATCGCCGCTGAGTTGGCCCGGTCCGGCTACCGCCTGGGACGCCTGGACATCCAGCAACGCATAGCCACCCATGCCGTACAGCCCAGCCTGAGCCCGCTTCCCAACATCCGGAACATCATCGCGGTGGGGTCAGGCAAAGGCGGGGTCGGCAAGTCCACGACGGCAGTCAACCTGGCCGTCGCGCTTGCGCAGGATGGGGCGAGGGTCGGCCTGCTGGACGCGGACATTTACGGCCCAAGCGTCCCCATGATGCTGGGGCTGCATGGGCGGCCGGACAGCCCGGACGGCAAGTCCATCGAGCCGATGCGCGCGCATGGCGTCGTCGCCATGTCCATCGGGCTGCTGGTCGACCAGGATACGCCCATGATCTGGCGTGGCCCCATGGCCACGTCGGCGCTTTCCCAACTGTTGAATGATACGCGTTGGGGGGAGCTCGATTACCTGATCGTGGACCTGCCGCCCGGCACCGGAGACATCCAGCTGACCCTTGCCCAGAAGATTCCCGTGGCGGGGGCGGTGATCGTCACCACCCCGCAGGACGTGGCCACGCTTGATGCGCGCAAGGCATTGAAAATGTTCGAGAAGGTCGAAGTTCCAGTGCTTGGCCTCGTCGAGAACATGGCCGTTCATGTCTGCAGCCAGTGCGGGCATGCAGAACATATCTTTGGCGACGGTGGCGGCCAAAGGATGGCAGTCCAGTATGGGGTGCCTCTTCTCGGGAGCCTGCCGTTGGACGTACGCGTGCGCGAGTTGGGCGACGTGGGCAGCCCGATAGTGACAAGCGCGACAGAAACGGCCACCGTTCATTCGTATAAAATGACCGCTCGTCGGCTTGCTGTTCAGCTTTCGGGCAGGCGTCAGGTTGCAAGTCCTTTATCCGTCTCGCTTTTGTCCTGAGTCGAACGCTCGCGGCACGTTGCAATGCGAATTGCAGCGCAACGACCCAACCCCCTAGATTCGACGGGCGCGGCCAGCAGGGTCGCGTTTTTCCTGTCTTACCTATCTTCGGGGGTAGTACCAGATATGAAGCATCCCATCCGCACCGCGGTGCTGGCCGGCGCTGTCGTCGCCTCTCTCGGCCTGTCTTCCGCGGCGTTTGCCGGCGGTCGTCCGGATCTCGTCATCGCCGGACTGAAGGCCGGCCGTGCGCACCAGGCCAACGAGCTGCTGGTGAAGTTCCGGGACGGCACTTCGGCCGCGCAACAAACCGCCGTTCGCCAGGGCATTGGCGCGTCGAAGGTCGACGTCGTGCGCGCCGGCAACAGCCAGCGCGGCGAACTGGCCCTCATGCGACTGCCCGCTGGGCGCGACCTGGTCGCCACGGTCAGTGCACTGAGCCGGAACGGCGCCGTCGAGTACGCCGAGCCGAACTGGATCTATACCCACTCGGCCACGTCCAACGACACCTACGCCGCCAACGGCTCGCTCTGGGGCATGTACGGTGATGCCTCGTCGCCGGCCAACCAGTACGGCTCGCAGGCGGCCGAGGCGTGGGGCCGGGGTCACACCGACTGCGGCAACGTGGTCGTCGGCGTGATCGACGAGGGCATCTACTACGGCCACGAGGACCTGGCCGCCAACATGTGGGTCAACCCGTACGATCCGGCGGATGGCGTCGACAACGACGGCAACGGTTATGTCGACGACACCCGCGGCTGGGACTTCGATGGCGGCAGCAACGACATCAATTCCGGTGGCGCCAACGATGACCATGGCACGCACGTGTCCGGCACCATTGCGGGCGTTGGCGGCAACGGCAAGGGCGTCGCCGGCGTGTGCTGGAGCGGCGTGAAGATCATCAGCGCCAAGTTCCTCGGCCGTCGCGGCGGTTCCACCGCCAATGCGATCAAGGCGGTGGATTACCTCACCGACCTGAAGACCCGCCATGGCATGAACATCGTGGCCACCAACAACTCGTGGGGTGGCGGCGGCTTCTCGCAGGGCCTGTCGGACGCGATCACCCGCGCCAACAGCGCCAACATCCTGTTCATTGCCGCGGCCGGCAACTCGGCGTACGACAACGACGCACAGGCCAGCTACCCGTCCAACTACCCGCAGGCCAACATCATTGCCGTGGCCTCGACCACCAGCACCGGCGGCCTGTCGAGCTTCTCGCAGTGGGGCGCCACCACCGTGGACATCGGTGCGCCGGGTTCGGGCATCTGGTCGACGGTGCCGAAGTCGGTCAAGGGCGCGGTGGTTTCGGGTTACGCCAGCTACAACGGCACCTCGATGGCCACCCCGCACGTGACCGGTGCCGCGGCGTTGTATGCCTCGTCGCATCCGGGCGCCACCGCCGCGGACATCAAGTCGGCGATCATGACCTCCGCCGTGCCGACCCCGTCGCTGCAGGGCAAGGTCGTGACCGGTGGCCGCCTGAACGCCAGCGGTTTCTGATCACGTCGTCCATGCAATACCCAAGGGGCCCGGCAAGCGCCGGGCCCCTTGTTTTTCAGTCCGTGGTGCGATTGTGGGCGCTACCGTCCTGCTGGCCAAGCCGCCTGCGCGGGCATCGCGCAACTGCCCGTGGACCGGGCGACCCGCTAGAATCGCGGTTTCCGACCGCTGGGTGAGCCCCTCCGCATGAGTATCAAGTCCGACCGCTGGATCCGCCGCATGGCCGAACAACACGGCATGATCGAGCCGTTCGAGCCGGGGCAGGTCAAGACCGCGGCCGATGGCCAGCGCATCGTCAGCTACGGCACCTCCAGTTACGGCTACGACGTGCGCTGCTCGCGCGAGTTCAAGATCTTCACCAACATCAACTCCACGATCGTGGACCCGAAGCACTTCGACAGCGGCAGCTTCGTGGACATCGAATCGGACGTCTGCATCATTCCGCCGAATTCATTCGCGCTGGCACGCACCGTCGAGTATTTCCGCATCCCCCGCGACACGCTCGTGGTGTGCCTTGGCAAGAGCACCTATGCCCGTTGCGGCATCATCGTCAACGTGACCCCGCTGGAGCCGGAGTGGGAAGGCCACGTCACCCTGGAGTTCAGCAACACGACACCCTTGCCCGCGCGCATCTATGCCAACGAAGGCGTCGCGCAGATGCTGTTCTTCCAGTCCGACGAGGTCTGCGAAACCTCGTACCGCGATCGCGGCGGCAAATACCAGGGCCAAACCGGCGTGACGCTGCCGCGCACCTGATCTCCAACGCCCCACCACCCGCCAGGAAGAGGCCTGTGTGCCCAGGCGATTCTCGATATCGGGCGAGAATCGCCTGGGCACACAGGCCTCTTTACCATTAACCATCATCTCTTCTCGTAGGTGACGAAAAACCCCTGCAAGTCGCCATTCTCCACATAGGGCACCACGCTGTGCACCCGGTAGCCGCGTCGGTCGAAGACCTGGTGCACCCGGTTGAGCGAGTTGGCCGCGCCTTGGTTGCGGAATCCCCACGAGGCATCAACCCAGATCGTCACTGCGGTCATGCTGGCGGCCACGGCTTCGTCGGCCGCGACTTCCGGCTTCTTGCCGAACACGCCCGCTTGCGTGGGGAGCGCCATGCAGCCGGTGGCGACGAGCAGGGTGGCGAGCAGCAGGTTGCGCATGGATCGGTATCCGCCAGTCAGTTTCCGTGGGTGGCCAGAGGTGGAGCGGCCGAAGCCCGGAATATAGCCCGGCTGGCGCGATGTGGAGCGATGCATGCGCTGGAAGTTGCCAGTTGCAACCTGGTCCATCAAGCGCCCAGCGCATCCCGCAGTCGTTGGATCCGGTCGATCAATGTTTCCGGTGAATAGGGCCGTGCATCGGCCGAGCCCCACACCGGCCGCGGCCACGCGATGTCATCGTCGTAGCGGGCAATGACGTGCACGTGCAGTTGCGACACGAGGTTTCCCAGCGCCGCCACGTTGAGCTTGTGCGGCTTGAAAGCAGTTTGCAGCGCGCGGCTGGCGGTGGCGATCTCGCGTGTCAGTTCCGCCTGCTGGGCCTCGTCCAGGTCGATGAGTTCCACCGCGTTCGCCACGCGCGGCACCAGGATCAGCCAAGGGTGGTTGGCATTGTCCATGAGCAGCACGTCGCACAAGGAAAGGTGCGCGACGGGCTGGGTGTCGTTGGCCAGCTGCGGATGCAGCTCGAAACGGGATGGGGTGGAGGGTTTGTGGCTCATCGTGGGCCTCGTGGTTCAGTAGGCCGGCCGCAGCGTGCGCTGGAAGAAGGACAGGGTTCGATCCAGGGCCAGCGTGGCGCTCGCTTCGTCGTAATCGGCGCGCTGGTCGCAGTTGAACCCATGGCCCGCCGGGTAGACGTGAAGCTCCGCCGTGGGCTGCTTGCTGCGGTGCAGGTCGATGGTCCCGGTCGGAATGCTGGCGTCATGGTCGCCGAAGTGGAACAGCATCGGTGCGTCCAGTTGCTCATCGAGGAACGGTGCGGTTCGCGCGCCGTAGTA
Source organism: Aerolutibacter ruishenii (assembly GCF_007830115.1). GTDB lineage: Bacteria > Pseudomonadota > Gammaproteobacteria > Xanthomonadales > Xanthomonadaceae > Aerolutibacter > Aerolutibacter ruishenii. The sequence goes on from NZ_VLKP01000003.1 coordinate 90,913, forward strand.
GCTCACGGCCGGCATGGACAACCGTGTGTTGGCGAGGAAGGCGACCGAACCGCCCCAGCAATAGCCGACCACACCCACTTTGCCGGCTTCCTGGACCACTATCGCCGCAGCGTGGACATCCTCCAGTGCACGGTCGAAGCCCAGGCGATCGACCAGCGCCTTGCCACGCGCCACACCCTCGGCGTCGTACTCGAGTTCGACTCCGTGTTCGAAGTGATCGAAAAACGCCGGGGCAATCGCCATGTAGCCGTGCGCGGCAAACGTGTCGCAAACGTGCCTTATGTGCCGGTTTACCCCGAAGATCTCCTGCACCACGACAAGCGCACCCTTGGGCGGGATGGGGGGGGTGGCGCGCCAGGCCTGGATGCGGCCGGTGGGTGTTTCGAGGGACATCCATTGGCTCACGGTCGCGCTCCTGAACGGCTTGGAAGGATGGTACCCCCGCACGGGGCCGGCCGGCAGCCCGGCCCGGCTATAATTCGCCGCCCGCGGCCCGCAGTCAGGTCGCCCATTCCGTTGGTCCCGTCATGTCCCTGCAAAACCCCAAGGTCGGCTTCGTCAGCCTCGGCTGCCCGAAGGCGCTGGTCGATTCCGAGCGCATCCTCACCCAGCTCAAGGTGGAGGGCTACGACCTCGTCCCCACCTATGACGATGCGGACGTGGTGGTGGTCAACACCTGCGGCTTCATCGATTCGGCGGTGGCTGAGTCACTGGACGCCATCGGCGAGGCCATGGCCGAGAACGGCAAGGTCATCGTCACCGGCTGCCTGGGCAAGCGTCCGGATGAGATCCGCGCCGCACACCCGGGCGTGCTGTCGATCTCGGGCCCGCAGGACTACGCCAGCGTGATGAATGCGGTGCACGACGTATTGCCGCCCAAACACGATCCGTTCATCGACCTGGTGCCGGCCCCCCGTCGCCTCGGCGACGGGTTCATCGAGGGTGTCGGGATCAAGCTCACGCCCAAGCACTACGCGTACCTGAAGATTTCCGAAGGCTGCAACCACCGCTGCAGCTTCTGCATCATCCCGTCGATGCGCGGCGACCTGGTGTCGCGCCCGGTGGACGACGTGCTGCGCGAGGCCGAGCGGCTGGTGCGCGGCGGTGTGAAGGAACTGCTGGTGGTGTCGCAGGACACCTCGGCCTACGGCGTGGACCTGAAGTACGCCGAGCGCGAATGGCGCGGCAAGGCCTACCAGACGCGGATGAAGGCGTTGTGCGAAGGCCTGGGCGAGCTGGGCGTATGGTCGCGCCTGCACTACGTCTACCCGTATCCGCACGTGGACGACGTGATCCCGCTGATGGCCGAGGGCAAGGTACTGCCGTACCTGGACATCCCGTTCCAGCACGCCAGTCCGCGCATCCTCAAGCTGATGAAGCGCCCGGGCGCGGTCGACAAGACCCTGGAGCGCATCCAGAACTGGCGCTCGATCGCGCCGGACATCACACTGCGCTCGACCTTCATCGTCGGCTTCCCCGGCGAGACCGAGGCGGAATTCGAGGAACTGCTCGACTTCCTGGACGAGGCGCAGCTGGACCGCGTGGGCGCGTTCGCCTACTCGCCGGTGGAGGGCGCGGCGGCCAACGCGCTGCCCGACGCGGTGCCGGAAGAGGTCAAGCAGGAGCGTCTGGCGCGCTTCATGGAGCGGCAGTCCGAGATTTCCGAGGCCAAGCTTGCCGCCAAGGTGGGCAGCGTGCAGCGCTGCCTGGTCGATGCGCTCGATGGCGACCTGGCCATTGCCCGCTCGATGGCCGACGCGCCGGAAATCGACGGCCTAGTACAGATCCAGAACGGCTTCGAGGCTGGGCTGAAGGTGGGCGAGTTCGTCGACGTCGAAATCATGGGCAGCGACGAGCACGACCTGTACGGCGAAGTCGCGTTCGACGATTGAGGGTGCTGGGTATCCGGCGTCGCGGATGCCTTGTCGTGATGGTTGTGCCGGGCCGGGCCGGGCCGGGCCGGGCCGCGCCGCGCCGCTGGGCGGCGGTCGTCAGCCGGAGTAGGCCACCGCGACGATCACGTAACGCTGTACTCCACCAGGCAGTTGCGCCTCGAACTCGTCATCCAGCCGCTTCTTCAGCATCGCCCGTGCCAAGGGCGAGTCGATGCTGATCCAGCCCAGTCGGGCATCGGTCTCGTCGGGTCCGACGATCCGGTACTGCACGCATTCTCCGCTGGTGCAGTGCTCGATCTCGACCCGCGCACCGAAGTACACCGCATCCGGATCAGACGGCGCGCTGTCCACCACCCGCAGCGAGGGCAGGCGTTTGCTGAGGTAGCGAACCCTGCGGTCGATTTCCCCCAGCTGCTTCTTGCGGTAGGTGTATTCCGCGTTCTCGGAGCGGTCGCCCTCGGCGGCGGCGGCGGCCAGCGCCTTCACCACCTCGGGCCTCCGCACCTTCCATAACTCGTTGAGCTCGTCGCGCAGGCGCTCAAAGCCCTTGCGAGTGATCACCGCGGTGGAAGACGGAACAGGTGGGCGCCAACGTGCCATGCGAATGAGGATTGCGTTCCGGGAGTGCCCTGGATGGGCGGGGCCAGGCCGCGCGACGGGTTACGCCGCGAGGCACGCCGTTACTTGGCTTCGCGCTTCAGGCTGTAGTTGAGTTTGCTGTCCGTCGGCTTGCCGTCCCGGTCGAGCAGGCGAATCTCGTCGCTGGAGACAATCTCGAAGCTGCGGTCCTGCTCGGACTTGCTGTTGGGGTCAAGCAGCACACGCTTGCCACCGTCTTCCACGGTCCAGGTGCCTTCAACCACGACTGGCGAGTCGGCTTCACCCTGGTAAGTCTCGGTCAGCGTGAACGCGCCATCCACACCCAGTTCCAGGCGCGTATCAATGCCTGGGCAACTGGCGCAGGGCAGGATGCCGGTGAACGTGCCCGGGAACGCTTTCATGTCCACGTCGCCGCTCTTGGCGGTCAGGTCGCTGTGGGACGCCTGGACCGTTGCCTCCGGTGCCGGCGCGGGTGCAGGTTCGGCGACGGCGGCGGCGGCGGGGGTGGCAGGCGCAGGCTCGGCCTGCTGCTTGCAGGCGGCCAGGGACAGGGCCAGCAGGCCCAGCGCCAACGAGGTCACGATGCGGTTCATGGGTACGAAGACTCCTTGTTCGTAGATCTATCGAGGAACTGTCAGCGGCGGCGGTTGCTGCTGCCACCCAGGATGCCGCCCAGCAGGCCTCGCATGATCTGCCGGCCGATCTGGTTGCCGACGGTGCGGGCGGTCTGCTTGGCCATGGTTTCCACCATGCCCTGGCGGCGCTTGGTGCCGAACACGGCGTCCTTTACCGCCTGGCCGAAACCACCTTCCTCGGCGTCATCCTGTTCGCGCGTCTTTGCCGGTGGTGCCTTGGCCTGCTCCGCGGCGGTCTCCGCCTTCTTCGCCAGCATCTCGGCGGCGGATTCGCGATCCACGGTGGTGTCGTACTTCGCGCCCACCGGGCTGCCCGCACGCACCTGCGCACGTTCGGCTTCGGTGATGGCGCCCATGCGGCAGCGTGGCGGTGCGACCATCGTGCGCTCCACAGGCATCGGCACGCCCTTGTCCTGCAGCGTGGATACCAGCGCTTCGCCTGTGCCGAGTTGCGAGATCGCCTCGGCCACGTCCAGGTTCGGGTTGGCGACGAAAGTTTCCGCGGCGGTCTTCACAGCCTTCTGGTCGCGTGGCGTGAAGGCGCGCAGGGCATGCTGCACGCGGTTGCCCAACTGGCCGAGGATGTCATCGGGCACGTCGTCGGGGAATTGCGAGCAGAAATAGACGCCCACGCCCTTTGAGCGGATGATGCGAACCACCTGCTCCACGCGCTGCTGCAGTGCCGGCGGTGCGTCATCGAACAGCAGGTGCGCCTCGTCGAAAACGAATACCAGCTTGGGCTTGTCCAGGTCGCCCACTTCCGGCAGCGACTCGAACAGCTCGGAAAGCAGCCACAACAGGAAGCTGGAGTACAGGCGTGGCTTCAGGATCAACTGGTCGGATGCGAGGATGTTGATCACGCCACGGCCATCGGGCGTGGTGCGCATCAGGTCCGTCAGTTCCAGCGCCGGCTCCCCGAAGAAACGGTCTCCGCCCTCCGTCTCCAGGCGCAGCAGGGCGCGCTGGATGGCGCCTACCGACTGCGTGCTGACCAGCCCATACGAGGTGGAGATGTCCTTGCGCTCGTCGGCGACCAGGCCAAGCAATGCGCGCAGATCCTTGAGATCCAGCAGCAGCAGGCCGCGGTCGTCGGCCAGCTTGAACACGATGTCGAGCACGCCACTCTGGGTGTCGTTCAGCTCCAGGATGCGGGCCAGCAGCGCGGGCCCCATCTCACTGACCGTGGTGCGTACCGGATGGCCCAACTTGCCGAACAGGTCCCAGAAAACCGTCGGGTTGCCCTCGTTGTGGTAATCGGTGATGCCGAGCTGCTGCACGCGTGCCTGCAACTTCTCGTTCAGCGTGCCCGGCATGGCGAGACCCGCCACGTCGCCTTTCACGTCCGCCAGGAAGACAGGTACCCCGAGTCGCGAAAAGCCCTCCGCCAGCGTCATCAGCGTCACCGTCTTGCCGGTGCCGGTGGCGCCTGCCACCAGGCCATGGCGATTGCCGAACTTCGGCTGCAGGTAGACGTTGCCGCTGTCAGGGGTAGTGACCGATTTGCCGACCAGAATGGGGTCCATAGGCATGTCCGTTGGGCTCGTCGGTCGATTCTAAGCCGCCTCGTGCGTCCAGCGTAGCGGTGCAATTGCGGTTGCCCTCGCCGTTGCAACGGGGCTAACCTGCCAGACCCCTGCAGTGTGTCTCATCCATGTCCTTTCTTGCTCGAATTCCGGGGGCGTTGGCCCCGCTGGCCGCCGCCCTGGCCCTGTTCGTATCGCTGCCGGCAAGCGCTGCACCCAGCAAGGCCCAGGTTGCCATCGATGCGCTTGCCGAGCGCATGCGGACGGCGGAATCGGATTATCGGAGTGCCCTTGTCAGCATCGCCAATGCGGATCCGGAAGGCCAGGTGAAGGCCGACAGGGCAATCGAGGACATGGAGGACGCCATCAATGCCTGCATGAAGCAGCGGGGGTGTTCCGTTTCGACGATGCTCGCCACCTACAAGCGGCTGCTGAAGCTGGGGGCCGATGATGCCGGCGCCGAAGAGGATTTCGAGGCTGACGCAGGCCTGGACGAACCCGGCCAGCTGGCCAGTGACGTGCCGGAGGCTGCGCGCGCGGCGGCGTTGTTGTCCGGCCCGCGCCATAGGTTCGACCAGATCGTCGAGCACAACCCGGCCGTACAGGAAGGCATCCGCCGCTGGCTGACCGACATGCGCGGTGCGCTGATCACCTCCTACGAGAACTATCAGTACATGCGCCACCTGATGTGGCCGCAGTACGAGCGCGCGGACCTGCCGGAAGCGTTGCTGTTCGGCATCATGGCCAAGGAATCCAACGGGCGCGTGCACGCCACGTCGCGTGCCGGTGCCGCGGGCCCGTTGCAGTTCATGTACGCCACCGGCCGGCGGTTCGGGCTGGGCGACGACGGCACCGGCTTCGATACGCGTTACGACCCGCGCGCGGCCGCCGAAGCCAACGTGGCCTACCTCAATGAGCGTTTGGGGCAGCTCAACGGCAGTATCGAGATGTCGCTTGCCGCCTACAACGGCGGTGAAGGCCGTGCTCAGCGCGTGTTCAATGGCAGTGGCGGCCGCAGCTTCTGGGACGAGACGGTGTACAACCAGTTCCCGGCGGAGACCCGCGACTATGTACCGATGGTGATTGCCGCGGCGTGGCTGTTCCTGCACCCGCGCGAATATGGCCTGAGCTTGCCGCGCGTGCGGCCGAAGCCGGCTCCGCTCCGTCTCGAGCAGCCTGCGTCGATCTACCAGCTGACCATCTGCATGGGCAACCGCGGCGTGCGCGAGGGATACATGCGTGCGTTGCGCAACCTCAATCCGCGCTACCAGGCCGACAGCTGGCTGCCAGCGGGTACGGTGCTCAACGCGACCACCGGCATGGTGGGCCTGTACCACCGCTGGTGCACGCAGGGGCGCCGTGCCGAACTTGCGCGCATGCTGGTGCTCAGCGATCCCAAGCGGGCGATCGTGCGCACGGGACCGGTCACGCCGGTCAGGGATGGCGAGGTTCCGCAGGCGTCCACGGGCGCCGCCGCGGTGACGCAGGCACCATCGGCCACGAAGGCCGAGGAGACCAGGGACTACACGGTGCAGGGCGGGGAAACGTTGTTCTCCATTGCGCGCAAGTTCCAGTGCAGCGTGCCGCAGCTGGCCAGCGCCAACGGCATCAGCGGACCCCGCTACGCCATCCGGCCAGGGCAGCGATTGCGGCTGGCCGGATGCAAGGGCTGATGACCGTCAGCCCTTGAGCGTGGCCAGCCGCTGGCCCAGGCGCACGGCGGTCTCGGGGCCCAGTGGGTCAGCCAATTCGGCCACGCCGGGTGGCAGCAGCACGATCACGGTGGAGCCGTAGTTGAAACGCGCCATCTCGGCGAAGCGCTCCAGCGTGATGTTCGCCCCTCGGTAGTCCTTGGTGGTCACCATGTCGCCGTAACGCGGGATTTCCACGCCACTCCAGACCGTTTCCACGCCTGAGACCAGCAGCGCACCGACCATCACCATCGCCATCGGCCCGAAGTCGGTGTCGAAGTGGCATACCAGCCGCTCGTTGCGGGCAAACAGGCGTGGCACGTTGCGCACGGCCGCAGGGCCCACGCTGAACAGGCGGCCCGGCACGTGCACCGTCTCGCGCAGTGTTCCGCTCCAGGGCATGTGCACGCGGTGGTAGTCCTTGGGCGACAGGTAAACGGTTGCAAACGTGCCCTGGTTGAATGGGGTGGCGGCTTCTGCATCGCCCAGCAATTCGGAGGCCGTGAACGACTGGCCCTTGGCCTGGAAGATGCGGCCGTCCTGGATCGGGCCGCATTGGCTGATGCGGCCATCGGCGGGCATCAGCAGGGCGCGCGGATCGGCGTCGGCCACACGTGCGCCCGGCTTCAGCGCGCGGGTGAAGAAGGCGTTGAAGGTGGGGTAGGCAGTGGGGTCTGGTTCGGCCGCTTCGGCCAGGTTGACGCCGAACTTGCGCGTCACCGTGTCGATCAGCCACTGCTTTACCCATGGGCTGCGTGAGTAGGCCAGTGAGCGTGCCAAAGAAGACAGCGCACGGTGCGGCAGGACGTAGGTCAGGGCGGTGACGAGGCTCATGGTGCGGTGGCTCGGGTCAGCAGGGCCAGGTCGGCGGCGATGGCCTTGGCGTCCAGCGGAGGCTGCACCACGCCACTCATGCGGCCCTGCGGGTCCAGCACCGCCAGCGTGGCGCTGTGGTCCATCGTGTACTGATCGGCGGGGAGGCCTTCGGGCGCGGGCACCTTGGCGAACACCAGGCTCAACGACCGGGTGAACGATTCCAGCGCCGGGATATCGGCGGTCGCCGCCAGCGTGTCGCGATGGAAGGCATGGGCATACTCGCCGATGCGGTCCGGGGTGTCGCGTTCCGGGTCAACGGAAACGAACAGGACCCGTGGCCGCTTCGCGTCAGGAATCGACTCCCATTGTTTCTGGGCGCCCGCCAGCGTGGACAGCGTGGTCGGGCAGACATCCGGGCAATGGGTGAAGCCGAGGAACACCAGCGTCCAATGCCCCTTCAGTTCGCCAGGGATGAGCGGCGTGCCATCGGACTGGCGCAGCGAGAAGGTCGGCAATTCGCGCGCCGGCTGGAACAGGCGCACGGCCCGGGTCTCCGGCAACGGATTTGGCGGCGTCGGGCTGAAGAAGTGGCGCGACGCCAGCAGGCCCAGGCCAGCGGCCAGGGCAACGACAATGATGATGAGCGTGGTGCGGTTGAACATCGCGGTTCCGGCGGCGGGTGCCGGGGCATGATACCGGGCCGAGGGCGCCCGCCGGCTATAATTGGCGATTGCCTGCCAGTCCCTGGACCCGCCCGTGCCCGCCGAGATCCCCGCCTTCGAGCAGCTGACCATCATCGACCTGATCCGCCACGGCGGCAGCCGCTTCGCCGCGGCCGGGCTCACCTTCGGCCACAGCTTCGACAATGCCCTCGACGAGGCCACCCAGCTGGTGCTGCACGCCCTGCATATGCCGCACGACCTGAGCCCGGTCTACGGCAATTCGCGGGTGACCACCGAGGAAAAGAAAAAGGTGCTGGCACTGTTCGACCGCCGCATCAACGAGCGCATCCCCGCGTGCTACCTGACCGGCGAGGCGTGGTTCGCTGGCCTGAGCTTCAAGTCCGACCGGCGTGCCCTGGTGCCCCGGAGCCCGATCGCCGAGCTGATCGAGGCCGGCTTCGAGCCGTGGCTGGGCGGTCGCGAGGTGCGCCGCGCGCTGGACCTGTGCACCGGTTCTGGCTGTATTGCGATTGCCACCGGCCATTACCACCCGGATTGGGAGGTTCATGGCGTGGACATCAGCGACGACGCGCTGGCGCTGTCGGCCGAGAACAAGGCGCGCCTGCACGCGGACAACGTCAACTTCATCAAATCCGACCTGTTCAGTGGACTGAAGGGCGAGGTCTACGACCTGATCGTGACCAACCCGCCGTATGTGACCAACGACGAGACCGACGCGCTGCCTGCCGAGTACGCGCACGAGCCGGAGCTGGGCCTGCGCGCCGGGGACGACGGCCTGGACCTGGCCCTGAAGATCATGCGCGACGCCCCGGAGCACCTGAGCGAGCACGGCCTGCTGATCTGCGAGGTCGGAGAGGCCGAGCGCGCGCTGGTCGAGCTGCTGCCCGAAGTGCCGATGGCGTGGGTTGAGTTCAAGGTGGGGCAGATGGGCATCTTCGTGGTGGAGCGCCAGGACCTGGTCGAGCACCATGCCCGCATCAAGGCGCTTGCCGACGCCCGCTGAGGCGTCGCCTGGCGGCGTGGGGCTGTTGCCGGTCGGACGCGCCTCGGCCTTCCGGAAACCGGCAAGAGACGCATCTCCCCGTTGCCGGACAGTCCGTCGCGGCCGGTTGCAGCGGTAACCGCCGCGGATTGCTACAGTCACCGCATCCAAACACCCGCCATCCCACACGTGTCGAGCAATACCTTCGGCAAGCTGCTCTCGGTCACCACCTTTGGCGAAAGCCACGGGCCGGCGATCGGCTGCGTGATCGACGGGTGTCCCCCCGGCATCGCCATCAGCCCCGAGGACTTCCGTCACGACCTGGAGCGGCGCGCCACGGGCCGCACCCGCCACACCTCGCAGCGGCACGAGGCTGACGAGGTGGAGATCCTCAGCGGCGTGTACGAGGGCGTCACCACCGGCACCCCCATCGCGCTGCTGATCCGCAACACCGACCAGCGCAGCAAGGACTACACCAACATCGCCGAGCAGTTCCGCCCGGGGCATGCGGACTACACCTACTGGCAGAAGTACGGCATCCGCGACCCGCGGGGTGGTGGACGTTCCTCGGCGCGCGAGACCACCATGCGCGTGGCCGCCGGTGTCATCGCCAAGAAGTGGCTGGCCGAGCGCTTTGGCGTGCGCGTGCAGGGCTACCTGTCGCAGATCGGCGACATCACCCCGCACGGCATCGACCTGTCGGTGGTGGAGGACAACCCGTTCTTCTGGCCTGACCCGCGCCAGGTCACCGAGCTTGAGCTGTACATGGATGCGCTGCGCAAGTCCGGCGATTCGGTCGGGGCGCGCGTGGACGTCATCGCCGAAGGCCTGCCGCCGGGCTGGGGCGAGCCTATCTACGGCAAGCTGGACGGCGAACTGGCCGCGGCGCTGATGAGCATCAACGCAGTCAAGGGCGTGGAGATCGGCGACGGCTTCGATGCGGTGGCGCAGAAGGGCAGCGAGCACCGCGACCACATGGCCCCAACCGGCTTCGCCAGCAACCATGCCGGCGGCGTCCTCGGTGGCATCAGCACCGGCCAGCCACTGCGCTGCTCGGTGGCGTTCAAGCCGACCTCCAGCCTGCGCCTGCCGGTGGACAGCCTGGACGTGCACGGCAACGTGGTCGAGGTCGTGACCACCGGTCGCCACGACCCCTGCGTCGGCATCCGCGCCACGCCCATCTGCGAGGCTATGGTCGCCCTCGTGCTGATGGACCAGGCACTGCGCCACCGCGCGCAGTGCGGGGACGTGGGGCAAGTCAGTCCGCGCGTGCCGGGCGCAAGCGCGGCCAGCGCCGCCACGGATCGCGATGACAGCCGACCGGTGGGCGATGCGCCAACCGGCAAACCGGCGGCTGGCAAACGGTAGCGGCCAGTTGCCAGGCGCCTTCGCCCTTGGGCCCGGAGCGCGACCGTTCCAACTGTGCCGCCTGACGTTCCATCGGCCCCATCCTTTCCCGGGGCGGAGATGGCGCACAATTCTTCCTCTCGCGCCGCCGCCCGACCACGACATCCAAGGACCCGCAACATCATGAGCAAGACCGCGAACGTAGCCGTCGTTGGCGCCACCGGCGCCGTGGGCGAGACCATGCTGGCCATCCTGGCCGAGCGCAGGTTCCCCATCGGCAAGCTGCACGTGCTGGCCAGCGAGCGCTCGGCCGGCGGTACCGTTGAATTCCGGGGCGACGACCTCATCGTCCAGGACCTGGCCACCTTCGACCCCACCGGCGTGGACATCGCCCTGTTCTCCGCCGGTGGCAGTGTTTCGAAGGAATACGCGCCGAAGTTCGCCGCCGCCGGCGCGGTGGTGATCGACAACTCCTCGGCCTTCCGCTACGACGACGACGTGCCGCTGGTGGTGTCGGAGGTCAACCCGGAACAGGTGAAGCACCGCCCGCGCGGCATCATCGCCAACCCCAATTGCTCGACGATGCAGATGCTGGTCGCGTTGGCGCCGTTGCACCGCAAGGCCGGCATCACCCGCATCAACGTGGCCACCTACCAGTCGGTGTCGGGCGCGGGCCGCTCGGCGCTGGAGGAACTGGGTCGCCAGACCGGCGCGCTGCTCAACTTCCAGGACCCGCAACCCAAGCGTTTCCCCGTGCAGATCGCGTTCAACCTGATCCCGCACATCGACGACTTCCTGGACAACGGCTACACCAAGGAAGAGATGAAGCTGGTCTGGGAGACCCGCAAGATCCTTGGTGACGACAGCATCCAGGTGAACCCGACAGCGGTGCGGGTGCCGGTGTTCTACGGCCACTCCGAAGCCGTCAACGTGGAGACGAAGCAGAAGCTGTCGGTTGCCGAGGTCAAGGCACTGCTGGAAACCGCGCCTGGAGTGGAGGTGGTGGATGAACCCAGGGCGGGTGGCTACCCGACCCCGGTGACCCATGCCTCCGGTACCGATCCGGTGTACGTGGGGCGCATCCGCGAAGACTTCTCGCATCCCAACGCCATCAACCTGTGGATCGTGTCCGACAACATCCGCAAGGGCGCGGCCCTCAATGCCGTCCAGATAGCCGAACTGGTGGTGAGCGAAACCTGAGCCGGACGGTTTTCATTGCGCGAACCCTCCCGCGGCGGCTAGAGTCGCCGCGAGGAGAACCGGGGGATTGCATGTGAAGCCACTCGCGCAGAAGTCACTGCGGGTTGCACTGGCGTTGTCGCTGGCCATGGCCAGCGGTGCGGCGGCCGCGCTTGGGCTGGGTCAGATCGAGCTCAAGTCGCGACTGGGCCAACCACTGCTGGCCGAGATTCCGATCATTTCGTCTGACCCGGCGGAACTGGAGCAACTGCGAGCCGGCCTGCCATCGCCCGAGACGTTCGCACGCATCGGCCTGCAACTGCCCGACGAGTTCGTCTCCAGCCTGCGGTTCACCCAGGGTGTGGATTCCGCCGGCCGGCCAGTGATCCGGGTGACCAGCGAGGCGCCGGTCAATGATCCGCTGCTGACGTTCCTGGTCGAGGTGGATTGGGGGCAGGGACGCCTGGTTCGTGAGTATTCCGCTTTGGTGGACGCGCCACGTACGGTCTCGGCGCCGGTACAACCGGCCATCGAGGAGGCCACCGTGGCCCCGGCCAATACCATCGAGCGCGAGCCGGCACTAGCGGAGGCGACGACGCCAGCGGAGCCCCCCCGGCAGGTGGATGCAGCAGGCCGGCGGGAGACCGAGGACACCGCCATCGCCGTGGCACCCAAGCCCGCGACGTCCCCCGCGGTCGCAGTCGCCCGGAATACGTCCGCGCCTGCCGCGATCGCTCGCATGGGCGGTGAATATGGTCCGGTCAAGGCGGGGGATTCCCTGTCCCGGATCGCGGGCGGGTTCGGCACCCCGGGCAGGAGCCTGGAGCAGACCATGATCACGCTGTTGCGAGCCAACCCCGAGGCCTTCATCGGCGGGAACATCAATCGCCTCAAGCGGGGTGCGGTGCTGCGCATGCCGCAAGGCGATGAGTTGGCGGTCGGTGCGAACGAGGCCGTCGCGCTGGTCCAGGCGCAGGCCAAGGCCTGGCGCGCCGAAACCCGGCGTCCCGTGCGGGAGCCCGCGGCGGAGGTTGCGGCCGTTGCCGCGCCACGCGTGGCCGCAGTGCCACAATCCGCGGGCCGGCGCACCGCCGACGCCCGCCTCGAAATCGTTCCGCCCGGCGCCAGCAACGCCAAGCGTGCGGGCACTCAGTCCGGCATCCAGGCCGGTGGCGAGGGTGAAATGCTGCGACAGGAACTGCAACAGACCAGGGAATCCCTGGCTGCGCGCGACGCGGAAGTCGCCGAGATGAAGTCCCGGATCGAGGATCTGGAAAAGCTGCAGGCACAACAGCAGCAGCTGATTTCGATGAAGGACAGTGAGCTTGCCGCAGCGCAGAAGCGCCTGGCCGACTCCAACAAGGCGGAGGCCAGGCCGCAGGCAACCAATGAGGCGGGCATGGGCCCGACCCCGTGGCTGCTGGGCGGCGCCGTGCTGTTGCTCGCCGGGCTGGCAGGCTGGTGGTTCAACAGGCGCCGCGGCAACGCCACGGCGAGCTCGTTCCGTGAAACGGTGGCCGCCCCGCGGGGGCCGTCGTTGGCGGATTCATTCGGGCCACCGTCCGCATCGTCCCCCGAGACGGCAACCGCTTCTGTCGAGCCCAGTGCCCCGGTACGCAGCGAGCCCGCATGGCACATCCCATCGGCAGCCAAGTCCGTGCCCGGAGCGGCGCAGGATGTGCCGGCTGCCTCGTTGGCTCCCCCGGCCCCAGGCGCCGAACGCCTGGAGTTGGCCCAGGTCTTCATTGACCTGGGTGACCAGGAGAGTGCACGAAAACTGCTGGCGGAAGTCCTGGCAGACAGCGATACAGCTGTCCGCGAGCGCGCCGAGCGCATGCTGCGGGAACTGGGCTGAAGGTGCAGGAGTCAACACCGGCGACGGAGGCCTCGCTGCTCCGGCGCTTCGCCATGGCCATCGAGTACGATGGCAGTGGTTTCTCCGGTTGGCAGCGGCTGACCGAACCCGGCGAGCCGGACATGCGCGGCGAGCCGACTTTGCAAGCGGCAGTCGAACAGGCACTGGGTTTCGTGGCTGGACGCCCTATCGAAGTGGTGTGCGCAGGCCGTACCGATGCCGGCGTGCACGCGTCTTGCCAGGTGGTGCACTTCGATGGACCTGCGCACCGCGATCCACGCGGTTGGACGCTGGGTACGACCAGTCGCCTGCCGCCCGCCATCTGCGCGCGCTGGTGTATCCCGGTGGCGGACGACTTCCACGCGCGTTTTTCCGCGCGCGCGCGTCGCTATCGCTACAGCATCCTGAACCGCGCGGTACGGCCGGCGCTGCGGCGCCAGTACCTGTCGTGGGAGCGACAACCGCTGGACGCCGATGCCATGCATCGTGCCGCGCAGGCCCTGCTGGGCGAGAACGACTTTTCCGCATTCCGCACCGTGCACTGCCAGGCACCGCACGCGCGTCGCGACCTGCAGTTCATTTCCGTTACCCGCGACGACGACATCGTGCACGTGGAAGTGCAGGCCAATGCCTTCCTGCACCACATGGTGCGCAATATTGTTGGCAGCCTGCTGCCGGTGGGGCGCGGCGAGCAACCGGAAACGTGGCTTGGCCAGTTGCTGGCGGGACGTGATCGCACCGTGGCCGGGCCCACCGCCCCGTCTGCCGGCCTGGTGTTCCTGGGGCCGCGCTATCCCGCCGAATGTGGATTGCCGGCGGAGGTTGCCTTGTGATCGCGCAGCGCCGCACCCGCGTCAAGTTCTGCGGCATGACCCGTGCCGACGACATCCGCGAAGCGGCGTTGTTGGGGGTGGATGCGGTGGGGCTGGTGTTTGCCGAACGCAGCCGCCGACGCCTCACGATCGAGCAGGCGGCGGCACTGCGCGACGCTACGCCGCCGCTGGTCGACGTGGTGGCCTTGTTCATGGACAACTCCGCCGAACAGGTACGCGAGGTTATCGCGCGCGTGCGTCCGAGCCTGCTGCAATTCCATGGTAGCGAACCGCCGGCGTTCTGCGAACAGTTCGGCCTGCCGTACCTCAAGGCCGTCGGCATGGGCGGGCAGGGCGTCGCCGAGGTGGCCGCGGTGATTGAAGCGCATCGGCACGCCGCCGGTTTCCTGCTCGACAGCCATGCCCCGGGCGCGGCGGGCGGCACCGGCGAGCGCTTTGACTGGGCCGATGTCCCCATCATCGAAGGACGCCCGCTGTTGCTCGCAGGGGGGCTGGCCCCGGACAACGTCGCCACTGCCATCCGCATGACCCATGTGTGGGGCGTGGACGTGTCCAGCGGGATCGAATCCGCGCCGGGGCAGAAGGATGCCGGACTGATGCTCCGGTTCATCGAAGCGGTGCTCGCCGCGGATGCCGACCAAGGTCGACGGCCTGACGACAGCGCAACTGTCCCTGATCGGGTACGCTAACCCTTCGCCATGAAGACCTCGAACCGCCCTCGTGCCCCCTTCGGCCGCTCCTTGCGCCGATGGCGTCGCGTGCCCGCGGCGGCGGTGCGATAAAGCCCCACGGCGCCGCGCCCGCCACCCGCAGGCGCACCGAAACCCCTCGACTTGCTCGCGCCGCCGGCCCCGCCGCCGCGTGGCGCATCCGGTTCCGGAGATCCCGCATGAACACCCCCAAACCCAAGGCCGCCCCCGTGGCGCCCATCGACTTCCATGCCTACCCCGATGCCAACGGCCATTTCGGCCGGTTTGGCGGCCGCTTCGTCGCCGAGACCCTGATCGGCCCGCTGCAGGAACTCGCCGCCGCCTACGATGCCGCCCGCGTCGACCCCGCCTTCATCGCCGCGTTCGAGAACGACCTGGCGCACTACGTCGGCCGCCCCAGCCCCATCTACTACGCCGAGCGGTTGAGCCGCGAGAACGGAGGCGCACGCATCCTGCTCAAGCGCGAGGACCTGAACCACACCGGCGCGCACAAGATCAACAACACCATCGGCCAGGCGCTGCTCGCCAGTCGCATGGGCAAGAAGCGCATCATCGCCGAGACCGGCGCGGGCCAGCACGGCGTGGCCAGCGCCACCGTGGCAGCGCGCCTGGGGCTGGAGTGCGTGGTGTACATGGGCGCCACCGACATCGAGCGGCAGAAAATCAATGTCTACCGCATGAAATTGCTCGGCGCGACGGTGGTGCCGGTAACCAGTGGCTCGGCCACGCTCAAGGACGCGCTCAACGAGGCGATGCGCGACTGGGTGACGAACGTGCAGGACACCTTCTACATCATCGGCACTGTTGCCGGCCCCGACCCGTACCCGCGCATGGTCCGCGACTTCAACGCCGTCGTCGGGCGGGAGGCGCGCGCGCAGATGCTGGCCGAATACGGCCGCCTGCCCGATGCAGTCACCGCCTGCGTGGGCGGAGGCAGCAATGCCATCGGCATTTTCCACGCCTTCCTCAACGACCGCGACGTGCGTCTGGTCGGTGCCGAGGCAGCAGGCGAGGGCATCGCCACGGGCCACCACGCCGCTTCGCTTGCCGCGGGCCGCCCCGGCGTACTGCACGGCAACCGCACCTACGTGCTGTGCGACGACGATGGCCAGATCATCGAGACGCATTCCGTGTCGGCGGGCCTGGACTACCCGGGTGTCGGCCCCGAGCATGCCTTCCTCAAGGACACCGGTCGCGCGGACTACGTGGGCGTCACCGACGAAGAGGCGCTGGCCGCCTTCCACCGGCTGACCCTGACCGAGGGCATCCTGCCCGCGCTGGAGTCCAGCCACGCCATCGCCCAGGCGCTCAAGCTCGCGCGCGACCTGCCGGAAGACGCCATCGTGCTCTGCAACCTGTCCGGCCGCGGAGACAAGGACGTGCACACCATCGCCGCTCGGGAGGGCATTTCGCTGTGAGCCGCATAGCCAACAAGTTCAAGGCCCTCAAGGCCGCCGGCCGGAAGGCGCTGGTGCCGTTCATCACCGCCGGCGATCCGTCGCTGGAAGCCACCGTGCCGGTCATGCACGCCCTGGTCGAAGCCGGTGCCGACGTCATCGAGCTCGGTGTGCCGTTCTCCGACCCGATGGCCGACGGTCCCACCATCCAGCACAGCTCCGAACGCGCCATCGCCCGCGGCGCCGGACTGCAGTACATCTTCGACACCGTGCGTGCGTTCCGCGAACGCGACGCCGACACCCCGGTCGTGCTGATGGGCTACCTCAACCCGGTCGAGATCCGTGGCCCAGCGGCGTTCGCCAAGGCCGCCACCGAGGCCGGCGTGGATGGCATCCTGCTGGTCGACCTGCCGCCCGAAGAAGCCACCGAGTTCCGCGCCGGTTTCGCCCCGGTGGGGCTGGATCTGATCCTGCTGGCATCCCCCACCACCTCCGATGCGCGCATCGCCCAGTTGTGCGCGGAGGGCGAGGGGTATCTGTACTACGTCAGCTATGCCGGGGTTACCGGTGCCGATCGCCTGGATACCGGTAGCGCCAGTGGTCGCCTGCACGCCATCCGGGGCGGCAGCCGGGTGCCGGTGGTGGCCGGTTTCGGGATCAAGGATGCCGCCAGCGCGGCCGCCATGGCCCGCGAGGCCGATGGCGTGGTGGTGGGCAGTGCGCTGGTGGCCGCGATGGCCGACCAACCCACGCCAGAGGCCGCTGCAGTGGCGGCGCGCGGCTTCCTTGCCCCCCTGCGGAAGGCCTTGGATGGTTGATCGCCCTTGATGGCTTTTCGGCAAGTACCGATGGCGTCTTCAGCGAGCGCCTCACCCGGGCCGAAACCAAGCGAGTATCAGGGAGCGACCTTCGCCCCGGGGGGGGTGCTCCCGGCGCCATGCGTCGGAGTCCATACACCCCCGTCTCCCTCCCTCAGACCCCCTGCGCTAAACTGACCTGCTTGGCCGGAACCGGGCGCCCGCCCGCTTGCCGGCCCCCATGAAAGCCTGAACAGGGGAATTCGCAACACATGTCCTGGCTCAAGAAACTCATGCCGTCCGGCATCCGCACCGAGCCCGGTGCCAACGCCAAGCGGCGCAACGTGCCCGAAGGGCTGTGGGTGAAGTGCGACCGCTGCGGCGCCGTCCTGTACCGCCCCGAGCTCGAAGAGAACCTCGAGGTATGCCCCAAGTGCAATTTCCACATGCCCATCCGCGCCCGTGCGCGGCTGGCGTCGATCTTCGATGAAGGCACCACCACGGAAATCGGCGCCGAGCTGGGCCCGGTCGACGTGCTCAAGTTCAAGGACCAGAAGAAGTATTCCGACCGCATCAAGGCCGCGCAGAAGTCCACTGGCGAGCGCGACGCCATGGTCACCCTGGAAGGCAAGCTCAAGGGCCGGAACCTGGTCGCCGCCTCGTTCGACTTCGCCTACATGGGCGGCTCGATGGGCTCGGTGGTCGGCGAGCGCTTCACCCTCGGCGCCGAACGTGCGCTGGAACTGGGTTGCCCGTTCGTGTGCTTCTCCGCCAGCGGCGGCGCGCGCATGCAGGAGAGCCTGTTCTCGCTGATGCAGATGGCCAAGACCTCGGCCGCGCTGGGCCGCCTGCGAAGCGCTGGGCTGCCGTACATCTCGGTGCTGACCCACCCGACCACCGGCGGCGTGTCGGCCTCGTTCGCCATGCTGGGCGACATCAACATCGCCGAGCCGGAAGCGCTGATCGGTTTCGCCGGCCCGCGCGTGATCGAGCAGACCGTGCGCGAGAAGCTGCCGGAAGGCTTCCAGCGTTCCGAGTTCCTGCTCGACCACGGCGCCATCGACCAGATCTGCGACCGCCGCGAACTGCGTGGCCGCCTGGCCGACCTGCTGGCGATGATGATGCGCCAGCCGGCCCCGCAGGACGACGCCGAGGCCACTGCGTGAGCCGCCGCTACTTCGGCACCGACGGCATCCGTGGCCGGGTGGGCGAAGGGCCGATCTCGGCCGACTTCGTCCTGCGCCTGGGTAATGCTTACGGCCACGTCCTGCGTGCCAACGCCGAATCGGCGGCGGGCCCGCGCGGCTGGCGCAAGCCGGTGGTGATCATCGGCAAGGACACCCGCATCTCCAACTACATGTTCGAGGCCGCGCTGGAAGCGGGGTTGGTGGCGGCGGGCGTGGACGTGCAGCTGATGGGGCCGATGCCCACGCCGGCGGTCGCGCACCTGACCCATTCCATGCGCGCCGATGGCGGCATCGTCATCTCGGCCTCGCACAACCCGCATTTCGACAACGGCATCAAGTTCTTCTCGGCCGAAGGCGAGAAGCTCGACGACGCCACCGAACTGGCCATCGAGAACGCACTCGACCAGCCGTTCAGCACAGTGGCCTCGGAGCTCCTGGGCAAGGCCGAACGCACCCGTGATGCGATCGGTCGCTATGTCGAGGCCTGCAAGAATTCCGTGCCCAAGGGGTTCGACCTGGGCGGCATGCGTATTGCGCTGGACTGCGCCAATGGCGCGACCTACCGGCTCGGGCCGCTGGTCCTGGCCGAGCTCGGTGCCCGTGTCGACGCGGTCGGCGTGGATCCCAATGGCCTGAACATCAATGCCGGCGTCGGCTCGACCCATCCTGACGCGCTGGCGGCCCGCGTGCGTGAAACCGGCGCCGACCTCGGCATTGCATTCGATGGCGATGGCGACCGCGTGCTGTTCGTCGACGGCGACGGCGTGGTGCGCGATGGCGACGACCTGCTGTACGTGCTTGCCAGCGACTGGCAGGCCACGGGGCGCCTGCGCGGTCCGGTGGTCGGCACGTTGATGACCAACTTCGGGCTGGAGCAGGCGCTGGAGCGCAAGGGCATCGGCTTCATCCGCGCCAAGGTTGGCGACCGCCATGTCCACCAGCAATTGCTGGCCAACGGCGGCGTGCTCGGCGGCGAGGCCTCGGGACACATCCTGTGCCTGGACCGCGCCAGTACCGGCGATGGCATCGTCAGTGCCTTGCAGGTGCTCGAGGTGCTGCAGCGCCGCGGCATCCCGCTGCGCGAGGCCCTGTCGGGCATGACCCGCGTGCCGCAGAAGACGATCAACGTGCGCTACAACCCGGGTGCCACCCGGCCCGTGGACGCGCCGGCCGTCCAGTCGGCGCTGCAGGCGGCCCAGGCAGCGGTGCACGGGAGGGGCCGCGCATTCCTGCGCCCATCCGGGACCGAGCCGGTGGTCCGGGTGACAGTCGAAGCCGATGATGCCGACCTCGTCCAGTCCACCCTCGACACACTCGCGGCCGCCGTCCGCGACGCTGCCGCCTGATCCGTGTCAAGTCGTGCCGGCCGCGCGCCGGCACACTGTCCCTATCCCATCCCGCGATTCGACCATGACCCAACCCCAGATCCCCACCCTCGACATCCGCCGCTTCGACACCGACCGTGAAGCGTTCGTGGCCGAACTGGGCGCGGCCTACCGCGAGTGGGGCTTTGCCGGCATCCGCGGCCATGGCATCAGCGATGCGCAGATCGCCGGTGCCTACGACGCATTCCAGCGCTTCTTCGCGCTGCCGGAGGAGGTCAAGCGCAAGTACCACGTGCCCGGCGGCGGCGGCACGCGCGGCTACACGCCTTTTGGAGTGGAAACCGCCAAGGGTGCGCAGCATTACGACCTCAAGGAGTTCTGGCACGTTGGTCGCGAAATCGCGCGTGGTTCGAAGCACGCCGACGTCATGCCGCCCAACCTGTGGCCGGAGGAGATCGCCGATTTCCGCGAGAAGGCGTACGGGCTCTACACCGCGCTTGACCAGTTGGGCTCACGCGTGCTGAGCGCGCTGGCGTTGCACATCGGCCTGCCGGAGGACTACTTCGCCGACAAGACGGACTCGGGCAACTCCATCCTGCGCCCGATCCATTACCCGCCGATCACCACGCCGGACATCCCCAACGTCCGCGCCGGTGCGCACGAAGACATCAACCTGATCACCCTGTTGGTTGGCGCCAGCGCCGCGGGCCTCGAAGTCTTGTCGCGCAAGGGCGAATGGGTCCCGTTCACCGCCGACGCCGACACCATCGTCGTCAACATCGGTGACATGCTGCAGCGCCTGACCAATCATGTGTACCCGTCCACAACCCACCGCGTGGTCAACCCGTCCGGCGACCAGGCACGTCAGCCGCGCTACTCCACGCCGTTCTTCCTGCACCCCAACCCGGACTTCCTGATCGACGTGCTGCCTTCGTGCGTCACCGCGGACAACCCCAGCCGTTATCCGGAGTCGATCACGGCCCAGGGGTATCTGGAAGAGCGCCTGCGCGAGATCAAGCTCAAGTAACGGCCAGGCCGGGGCAGGCCGGTACCAGGGCATTGGGGTAGAATGCCGCGCCTTTGCCGGGCGCGGGTCGCCTGCTGACCGGTCCGGGAACCGAAGAATACGTAGGGAGTCGCTGATGCGCCGCAAGATCGTCGCCGGAAACTGGAAGCTGCATGGCAACCGCAAGTTCGCCCATGAACTGCTGGATGCCCTGGTTCCGGCCCCGCAGGGCGTGGAGCTGGTCATCCTGCCGCCGCTGCCCTACGTCGGCGAGCTGGTCGAGCGCTACGAAGCCACCGGCATGGCCTTCGGTGCCCAGGACGTGAGCATGAACGAGAAGGGCGCCTACACCGGCGAAGTCTCGGCCGCCATGCTCGCGGACGTCGGCGCCAGGTACGGCCTGGTCGGCCACTCGGAGCGCCGTCAGTACCATGGCGAGACCAGCGAACTGGTGGCCCGCAAGTTCTTTGCGGCCAAGGCCGGCGGCATCACCCCGATCCTGTGCATCGGCGAGACCCTGTCCGAGCGCGAGGACGGCAAGACCGAGTGGCGCCTGGAAGAACAGCTGGCGCCCATCCTGGAGCAGGGCGGGGCGGCGGCGTTCGACGGCGCCATCATCGCCTACGAGCCGGTGTGGGCCATCGGCACCGGCAAGACCGCCACCCCGGAGCAGGCACAGCAGGTCCACGCGTTCATCCGTAGCGAAATTGCCGCGCACGATGCTAGAATCGCGGACTCGCTGCCGATCCTGTACGGCGGCAGCGTGAAGGCCGACAATGCCGCGTCGCTGTTCTCGCAGCCCGACGTCGATGGCGGCCTGGTAGGCGGGGCCTCGCTGGTTGCCGCCGACTTCAACGCCATCGCTGCGGCGGCGGCCCCCTGACGAATCGCTGGACTATTCCCGATGCTGGTGTTCCTCAACGTCATCTACGTGCTGGTCGCTGTCGCGATGATCGCGCTGATCCTGATGCAGCGTGGCGCGGGCGCGCAGGCCGGCTCCGGCTTTGGCGGTGGCGCTTCGGCCACGGTGTTCGGATCACGCGGCGCTTCCAATTTCCTGTCCAAGTCGACGAAGTGGCTGGCCGTGGTGTTCTTTGGCATCAGCCTGTACATGGCCTGGCACGCGACCAATACCGCGACCGGCGGCCAGGCGGCCGACAGCCAGGACCTGGGCCTGATGTCGCAGTTGCCGGCGGCACCGGCACCGGCGCAGGACGGCGGGGTTCCTGCCGCTCCCGTGCAATCCGTTCCTGCAGCGCCCGCGGTTGCGCCCCCGGCGGCGCAGCCTGCCCCCGCCGAGCAGGCTCCGGCGCCCGCTACGCCTCCGCAGGGCTGAGTTCCACGTACCAAGGTTGTAGTCCGCTGGCATGGAATCGCCGGTGGATGGTCTGTCATGACCAAGATCGAGTCAGTTACAATGAATGGATTCGATGGCCAGGATGGCCAAACGCTGTACGCAATGCCCAGGTGGCGGAATTGGTAGACGCACTACCTTGAGGTGGTAGCGACTTCGGTCGTGGGGGTTCGAGTCCCCCCTTGGGCACCAACAGAACGCGGTGTGGCACGTGCGACGGGCCGCATCAACGGCGGTGAATCGCCGAGCCAAGGCCGCGGTTGCGGCCATAGCTGAGAGAACATCGAGTGCTGGCCGAATACCTGCCGACCCTGCTGTTCATTGTCGTCGCCAGTGTCATTGGCGTCGCCCTTATCGTGGTAGGTAATGTGCTGGGGCCCAAGCGCCCCTCGTTGGAGAAACTGTCTCCATACGAATGCGGCTTCGAGGCTTTCGAAGACGCGCGCATGCAGTTCGACGTGCGCTATTACCTCATCGCCATCCAGTTCATCATCTTTGACCTGGAAATCATCTTCATCGTGCCCTGGGCCACCGTGTTCCGCGAACTCGGTGTGGTCGGCCTTGTCGAGATGGGCATCTTCGCCAGCATGCTGCTGCTTGGCTTCATCTACGTGTGGAAGAAGGGAGCCCTGGAATGGGAGTGATCCAGACCGTTTCCGGGCTGATGAGCAACCCGCTGCCGGAAGGGCGGCTGGATGACATCCTGCTGCCGGAAGCCGACAACCCGGTGATGCAGCAGGGCTTCGTCACCACCAGCCTCGATGCGTTGTGGAACTGGGCGCGTACCGGCTCGATGTGGCCGATGTCGTTCGGCCTGGCCTGCTGCGCCGTCGAGATGATGCACGCCGGCGCCGCGCGCATGGACCTTGACCGCTACGGCGTGGTGTTCCGCCCGTCGCCGCGCCAGTCCGACGTGATGATCGTGGCCGGTACCCTGGTCAACAAGATGGCCCCGGCGCTGCGCAAGGTCTACGACCAGATGCCCGAACCCAAGTGGGTGATCTCGATGGGGAGCTGCGCCAACGGCGGCGGCTACTACCACTATTCCTATTCGGTGGTCCGTGGCTGCGATCGCGTGGTGCCGGTGGACGTGTACGTCCCGGGCTGTCCGCCGACCGCCGAGGCGCTGGTGTACGGAATCCTGCAGTTGCAGAAGAAGATCCGCCGCGGCACCAACTTCGGCGCCAACCCGCAGGGCGTGCGCTGAGATGGCCGGCGCTTCCGCTTCCAACGACACCGTGATGGCCTTCGTCGAGCGCCTGCAGGCGCGCTTCGTCGATGCAGGGGTCACCGTGGCGACGCCGCGTGGCGAAGTAACGATCGACGTCGCTGCCGACGCCTGGCTGGATACGGCGCGTGCGCTGCGCGATGAGTTCGGATTCGAACAGTGCGTGGACGTCAGCGGCGTTGACTACCTGAGCTACGGCTCTGACGAGTGGGACACCGACGTGTCCTCCGAAGGTTTCTCCCGTGGCGTGGAAGGCAAGAGCGCCGGCCGCTTCAAGTGGGGCGAGCAGCCCAATGGCGCCGCCGCCTCGCCGGAGCGCCGCTTTGCCGCGGCGGCGCACCTGCTGTCGGTGCAGCACAACCGCCGCTTGCGCCTGCGCACCTTCGCCGAGAACGACGACTTCCCGGTCGTGTCCACGCTGACCGGCGTGTGGGCCGGCACCAACTGGTTCGAGCGCGAGGTGTTCGACCTGTTCGGCATCATCTTCGAAGGCCACCCGGACCTGCGCCGCATCCTGACGGACTATGGTTTCGTCGGCCATCCGTTCCGCAAGGACTTCCCGCTGATCGGCAACGTCGAGGTCCGCTACGACGCCGACAAGAGGCGCGTGGTCTATGAACCCGTTTCCATCGAGCCGCGCGTCGGCGTGCCGCGCGTGATCCGCGACGATGCGCGCTACCAGACCGCGGTGGGCGAGGCGGCCCAGCGCGCCGAGGTGAAGAAGTGAGCGTTCCTGCGTCCAGCGTGAATACCTCGGGCCTGAAGGCCGCCGAGATCCGCAACTACACCATGAACTTCGGCCCGCAGCACCCGGCCGCGCATGGTGTGCTGCGCCTGATCCTGGAAATGGACGGCGAGGTCGTGCAGCGTGCCGACCCGCACGTGGGGTTACTGCATCGCGCGACCGAGAAGCTGGCCGAGTCCAAGCCATTCAACCAGTCGATCGGCTACATGGATCGCCTGGACTACGTGTCGATGATGTGCAACGAGCACGCTTACGTGCGCGCCATCGAGACGCTGATGGGGATCGAGGCGCCGGAGCGCGCCCAGTACATCCGCACGATGTACGACGAGATCACCCGCATCCTGAACCACCTGATGTGGATAGGCTCCAACGCGCTCGACCTGGGCGCGATGGCGGTGTTCCTGTACGCCTTCCGCGAGCGCGAAGAGCTGATGGACTGCTACGAGGCGGTCTCCGGCGCGCGCATGCACGCGGCGTACTACCGTCCGGGTGGCGTGTACCGCGACCTCCCGGACCGCATGCCGAAGTACAAGGAGTCGCCGTGGCGCAAGGGCCAGAAGCTCAAGCGCTTCAACGAGTGGCGTGAAGGTTCGCTGCTGGATTACCTGGAGCGTTTCACCCAGGACTTCCCGGCGCGTGTCGACGAGTACGAGACGCTGCTGACCGAGAACCGCATCTGGAAGCAACGCACCGTCGGCATCGGCGTGGTCTCGCCCGAGCAGGCGCTGGCCTGGGGCATGACCGGCGCGATGATCCGCGGTTCGGGCATTGCCTGGGACCTGCGCAAGAAACAGCCGTACGCCAAGTACGCCGAGATGGATTTCGACATCCCGGTGGGCGTCAACGGCGATTGCTACGACCGCTACCTGGTCCGCGTGGCGGAGATGCGCCAGTCCAACCGCATCATCCAGCAGTGCGTGAAGTGGCTGAAGGCCAACCCGGGCCCGGTCATGGTCGACAACTTCAAGGTCGCTCCGCCGCCGCGCGAGGGCATGAAGGACGACATGGAAGCCCTGATCCACCACTTCAAGCTGTTCTCCGAGGGCTACTGCGTACCGGCTGGCGAAACCTACTCCGCGGTCGAAGCGCCCAAGGGCGAGTTCGGCTGCTACCTGGTGTCCGACGGCGCCAACAAGCCGTTCCGCGTCAAGCTGCGTGCGCCCGGTTTCGCGCACCTGTCGTCGATGGACGCCATCGTGAAGGGCCACATGCTGGCCGACGTCGTGGCGATGATCGGCACCTACGATCTCGTGTTCGGCGAGGTCGACCGCTGATCGCGGCGGCCGTTGAGGATCTGAATCAATGAAGGCGACTGGAAATTTCGAGGCCTGTCAGAACGTCGACCCGATGGTCGCGTTGTCCGACAAGACCCGTGCGCACATCGACCACTGGCTGACCAAGTTCCCGCCGGACCGCAAGCGTTCGGCGGTGCTGCAGGGCCTGCATGCCGCGCAGGAGCAGAACGATGGCTGGCTGACCGACGAGCTGATCGCCGCCGTGGCCAAGTACCTGGACCTGCCGCCGGTTTGGGCCTACGAGGTCGCCAGCTTCTACACGATGTTCGAGACCAACAAGGTCGGCCGCAACAACGTCGCCTTCTGCACCAACATCAGCTGCTGGCTCAACGGCGCCGAGGACCTGGTCAAGCACGCCGAGCAGAAGCTGGGCTGCAAGCTGGGCGAGTCCACCGCCGACGGCCGCGTCTACCTCAAGCGTGAGGAAGAGTGCGTGGCCGCCTGCTGCGGCGCGCCGGTGGTCGTCATCAACGGTCATTACCACGAGAAGCTGGACACCGCGAAGGTGGACGAGCTGCTCGACGGGCTGAAGTGAGGCAGGGACAGATGGCGCACGCGCACCACGACTACTCCAAGGGCTACGGCCCGGTCGGCCCGGCCCCGCAGGAGCACAGTGTCGTCTACACGACGCTGCACTACGACACCCCGTGGTCGTACGAGAACTACCTCAAGACGGGTGGCTACGCCGCCTGGCGCAAGATCCTGACCGAGAAGATGGATCCGGCCGCCGTCGTCGAGATG
Organism: Aerolutibacter ruishenii; assembly: GCF_007830115.1. GTDB lineage: Bacteria > Pseudomonadota > Gammaproteobacteria > Xanthomonadales > Xanthomonadaceae > Aerolutibacter > Aerolutibacter ruishenii. Next base: position 116,737 of record NZ_VLKP01000003.1, read on the forward strand.
GTCAAGCAGTCCGGCCTGCGCGGCCGCGGCGGCGCGGGCTTCCCGACCGGCCTGAAGTGGAGCTTCATGCCCAAGGGCCCGGGCCAGAAGTACATCCTGTGCAACTCCGACGAGTCCGAGCCGGGTACGGCCAAGGACCGCGACATCCTGCGCTACAACCCGCATGCCGTGGTCGAAGGCCTGGCCATCGCCTGCTACGCGACGGGTTCGACGGTTGCCTACAACTACCTGCGCGGCGAGTTCCACCACGAGCCGTTCGAGCACTTCGAGCAGGCGCTGAAGGAAGCCTACGAAAACGGCTGGCTGGGCAAGAACGTGCTCGGCAGTGGCGTGGACGTGGACATCTACGGCGCGCTCGGCGCCGGTGCCTACATCTGCGGCGAAGAGACCGCGCTGATGGAGTCGCTGGAAGGCAAGAAGGGCCAGCCGCGCTACAAGCCGCCGTTCCCGGCCAACTTCGGCCTGTACGGCAAGCCGACCACGATCAACAACACCGAGACCTACGCCTCGGTGCCGGCGATCATCCGCAATGGCGCTGAGTGGTTCCTCAATCTGGGCAAGCCCAACAACGGTGGCCCGAAGATCTTCTCGGTCAGCGGCCACGTCGCCAAGCCGGGCAATTATGAAATTCGCCTCGGCACCTCGTTCGCCGACCTGCTGGCGCTGGCCGGCGGCCTGCGCCCGGGTCGCAAGTTGAAGGCCGTGATCCCCGGCGGCTCGTCGATGAAGGTGCTGCCGGCCGACGCGATGATGGCCTGCACCATGGACTACGACTCGATCCAGAAGGCCGGTTCGGGCCTGGGTTCTGGCGCGGTCATCGTGATGGACGACACCGCCTGCATGGTGCGCGTCACCCAGCGCATTGCCCGTTTCTACTTCAAGGAAAGCTGCGGCCAGTGCACCCCGTGCCGCGAAGGCACCGGCTGGATGTACCGCATGCTGACCCGCATCGTGGAGAAGACCGCGACGCTGGACGACCTTCAGATGCTGCGGACCGCCGCGGGCCAGATCGAGGGCCACACCATCTGCGCGTTCGGCGAAGCCGCCGCGTGGCCGGTGCAGGGCATGCTGCACCACTTCTGGGACGAGTTCGAATACGCGATCGTGAACAAGCGCTTCCTGGTCGATGACCAGCGCGCCGGCACCGTCGTTGAAAAGGTGGCCGCATGAGCGCTGTCGAGACTGACGTGAAGCCCGTCGTGCCGGAAGGGCACGTCGCCATCGAGATCGACGGCGTGGCGATGACCGCGCCCAAGGGCTCGATGATCATCCACGCTGCCGACAAGGCCGGCATCCCGATTCCGCGTTTCTGTTACCACGACAAGCTGAGCGTGGCGGCCAACTGCCGCATGTGCCTGGTCGAGGTGGAGAAGATGCCGAAGGCCGCACCGGCCTGCGCCACGCCGGTGATGGAAGGCATGAAGGTCATCACGCGCAGCGAGAAGTCGTTGAAGTCGCAGCGCAACGTGATGGAGTTCCTGCTGATCAACCACCCGCTGGATTGCCCGGTCTGCGACCAGGGCGGCGAGTGCGAGCTGCAGGACCTGTCGATGGGCTATGGCCGCTCGGTCAGCCGCTTCTCCGAGCGAAAGCGTTCCGTGCCCGACGAGGACATGGGGCCGCTGGTCGCCACCGAGATGACCCGCTGCATCCAGTGCACGCGCTGCGTGCGCTTCACCGCGGAGGTCGCCGGCACCTACGAGCTGGGTGGCATGTACCGTGGCGAAAACCTGCAGATCGGTACCTACGACGGCAAGCCGCTCACCACCGAGCTGTCGGGCAACGTCATCGACGTGTGCCCGGTGGGTGCGCTGACCAACAAGGTGTTCCAGTTCAAGGCCCGCCCGTGGGAGCTGACCGCGCGTGAGTCGCTGGGCTTCCACGACGCGCTGGGCAGCAACCTGTTCCACCACGTGCGCCGCGGCGAAGTGCTGCGCACCGTGCCGCGCGACAACGAGGCGGTCAACGAGTGCTGGCTGTCGGACCGCGACCGCTATTCGCACCAGGGCCTGTACGCCGCCGACCGCGCCAGGCAGCCGCTGGTCAAGGACGGTGATGACTGGCGCGAGGCCTCGTGGGACGAGGCGCTGGCCAAGGCCGCGCACATCCTGCGCAACAACGGCGGCGACAACCTCGGCATCCTGACGCACCCGGCCACCTCCAACGAGGAAGGCGCGCTGCTGGCCCGCCTGGCCAAGGCGCTGGGTACCGGCAACCTCGACCACCGCATCAGCCAGAACGACCTGAGCGACGCCGCGACCGCGGACATCTTCGGCATGCCGGTGGCCGACATCGAATCGGCCGACCTGGTCGTGATCGTCGGTTCCAACCTGCGCCACGAGCTGCCGTTGGTCCACCAGCGCGTGCGCAAGGCCTGGCGCAAGGGCGCCAAGGTGCACGTGGTCAATCCGGTCGATTTCGACTTTACCTTCGACATCGCCGGCAAGCAGATCGTCGCGCCGTCCAAGCTGGCGGACGCACTGTCCGACGCCGGTCTGGTCGAGGCCGCGAAGGCCGCCAACCATGCCGTGGTGATCGTCGGAGCGCTGGCCGAGAATGGCCCGTATGCCGCCGTCATCCGCAAGGCCGTGGCTGCATTCGGTGCCGCCACCAACACCGCGGTCTGCCGCATTCCGCAGGGCGCGAACGCCGTCGGCCTGGCTGACTACGGCGTGCTGCCCACCGCGCGTGACGCGCAGGGCATGCTGGCCGACCGGCGCGCCGCCTACGTCATCTACGGGATCGAGCCGGGCATGGACTTCGCCGACACCGCGACCGCGATGAAGGCGCTCAACGGCGCGCAGGTCGTGGCGTTCAGCCACTTTGCCTGCCGCTCCACCCGCGCCGTCGCCGACGTGATCCTGCCGATCGGCCTGCTGCCGGAAGTGGACGCCACCCTGACCAACCTCGACGGCCGCGACCAGGTGGCCGTGGCCGGCGGCAAGCTGCCGGGCGACGCGCGTGCCGGCTGGCGCGTGCTGCGTGCGCTCGGCGGTGAGCTGGCTGCCGATGGCTTCGAATTCACCGATCTGGCCGGCCTGCGCGCCGGTCTGCAGCGCCATGAAGTCAGCGTCGCGGCCGGCAAGGTGCCGGTGGTGGCGGGCGAGGGTCTCGAGATCGCGTCCAGCATCGCCATTTACCGCAGCGACGCCGTGGTGCGTCGCGCTCCGGCGCTGCAGTCGCATCCGCTCAATGCCGAACCGCGCGCCACGCTGCATCCGGAAGACGCCGCTGCGCTCGGTTTCGCCAATGGCGCCATGGCCAAGTTCCAGGCCGGGCAGGGCACGGCCGCATTGCCGATCGCGGTGAGCGACAAGGTCGCCCGCGGCACGGTGTGGGTGGAAAGCGGCCACGGTGCAACGGCGCCGATGGGCGCCGGCCGCGCGCAGGCGGGGAGGGCCTGATCCATGCTTGAGACCATGATTGACCCGATCCGTACGTTCTTCGAATCGTTCGGTGCCGTCGGCATCGCGGCGTGGATCGTGCTGAAGATCCTGCTGATCGCCATGCCGGTGATCATCGCGGTGGCGTTCTACGTCGTGTGGGAACGCAAGCTGATTGGCTGGATGCATGTCCGCCACGGACCAATGTACGTGGGCATGGGCGTCTTCCAGGCCTTCGCCGACGTCTTCAAGCTGCTGTTCAAGGAAGTCATCCGACCGACCAACGCCTCGCCGTTCCTGTACGTGCTCGCGCCGATGCTGGCCATGGTGCCGGCATTGGCAGCGTGGGCGGTGATCCCGTTCGACGCGAAGCTGGTCCTGTCCAACGCCAACGCCGGCCTGCTGTACCTGTTGGCGATGACCTCGATGGGCGTGTACGGCGTGATCCTCGCGGGTTGGGCTTCCAACTCCAAGTACGCGTTCCTTGGTGCGATGCGCGCCTCGGCGCAGATGATCTCCTACGAAATCGCCATGGGCTTCGCGCTGGTCGGCGTGATGGTGGCTGCAGGCAGCCTGAACCTGTCCGAAATCGTGATGGCGCAGTCCGGCAATGCCGGCTTCCTGGAATGGTTCTGGCTGCCGCTGCTGCCGCTGTTCGTCATCTACTTCGTCTCCGGCGTGGCCGAAACCAACCGCGCGCCGTTCGACGTGGTGGAAGGCGAGTCGGAGATCGTGGCCGGCCACATGGTCGAGTATTCGGGTTCGCAGTTCGCGCTGTTCTTCCTGGCCGAATACGCGAACATGATCCTGATCAGCTTCCTGACGGCGATCTTCTTCCTCGGCGGCTGGCTGAGCCCGTTCCAGGGTTGGGGCATTCCCTTCCTGTCGGTGGACGGCTGGTGGTGGCTGCTTGCGAAGGTGTTCTTCTTCGCCAGCTGCTTCATCTGGTTTCGCGCGTCGTTCCCGCGCTACCGCTATGACCAGATCATGCGGCTGGGCTGGAAGGTTTTCATCCCGATCACCATCGCCTGGATCGTGGTGGTGGCGCTGATGGCGTACTACGGCGTCTTCGAGCCGGGGCAGTGAGGCAGACACAGGCATGAATCGCATCGTTTCCTACTTCAAGAGCCTGCTGCTGATCGAGCTGGGCCAGGGTCTTGGGCTGACACTCAAGTACCTGTTCAAGCCGAAGTACACGCTCATGTACCCGATGGAGAAGGTGCCGCAGTCGCCGCGCTTCCGCGGCGTGCATGCGCTGCGCCGCTACCCCAACGGGGAAGAGCGTTGCATTGCGTGCAAGCTGTGCGAGGCCGTCTGCCCCGCGCTGGCTATCACCATCGACTCGGAGAAGCGCGAGGACGGCACCCGCCGCACCACGCGTTACGAGATCGACCTGTTCAAATGCATCTTCTGCGGCTTCTGCGAGGAGTCGTGCCCGGTGGATTCGATCGTCGAGACCCACGTGCACGAGTACCACTTCGAGCAGCGTGGCCAGAACATCCTGACCAAGCCGAAGTTGCTGGCCATCGGTGACCGCCTCGAAGCGGAAATCGCCGAGCGTCGCGCTTCCGACGCGCCGTTCCGCTGAGGGCCCGCCATGGATTTCACAACGATTGCCTTCTTCGTGTTCGCCGTCATGGCCGTGGCGTCGGCCGTGGCCGTGATCAGCGTCAAGAACACGGTGCACGCGGCGCTGTCGCTGGTGCTGACCTTCTTCTCCGTGGCTTGTGTGTGGCTGATTGCCGGTGCCGAGTTCCTCGGCGTCGCGCTGGTGCTGGTGTACGTCGGCGCGGTGATGGTGCTGTTCCTGTTCGTGGTGATGATGCTCGATATCGACGCCATCCCACTGCGCGAGGGTTACGTCCGCTACCTGCCGGTTGGCCTGCTGGTGGCCGCGGCGATGCTGGTCGAGATCCTGATCCTGATCGGGGTGAAGGCGCAGATGGCGATTCCGCTGGGGCCCGATGCGGCGGAACTGGCCGGGGTGCCCAACACGGTCTGGCTGGCCCGCGCGCTGTTCACCCGCTTCCTGCTGCCGTTCGAAGTGGCTGCGGTGATCCTGACCGTGGCGGTGATCGCCGCGGTGATGCTGACCCTGCGCCGCCGTCCGGGCGCCAAGCACCAGAACCCGGGCGAGCAGGCCCGCGTGCGTCCGGGCGACCGCCTGCGCATGGTGAAGATGGAGGCGTCCAAGCCGGCCGTGATTGAGGCCAGTGAACCCGCCGCCGCCGAGGAGGTGAAGTCGTGAACCTGCTAGCCACCGGGCTGACCCCGGGTCACTTCCTGACGCTGGGCGCGGTGCTGTTCTGCATCAGCGTCGCCGGCATCTTCCTCAATCGCAAGAACGTGATCGTGCTGCTGATGTGCCTGGAGCTGTTGCTCCTGGCGGTGAACATCAACTTCGTGACGTTCGCGCGCCAGCTCGGCGACGAGGCCGGGCAGGTGTTCGTGTTCTTCATCCTGACCGTGGCCGCCGCCGAGGCCGCCATCGGCCTGGCGATCGTGGTCACGCTGTTCCGTAACCGGCGCACGATCAACGTCGCCGAAATCGACTCGTTGAAGGGCTGATCCGATGCCGGGCATGGAGTTCGCAATTTCCAAGTCGGTGCTGCTGGCGATCGTGCTGGCACCGCTGCTGGGCTCGATCATCGCTGGCCTGTTCGGGCGGCAGGTGGGCCGTGCCGGCGCGCACAGCATCACCATCCTCGGCGTGGCGACCAGCTGCGCGTTGTCAGGCTACGTGCTGTGGCAGCTGGTGGGGCAGGGCGCGGCGCCATTCAACGAGAACCTCTACACCTGGTTCCAGGTGGGCGGGTTCGAGGCGCACATCGGCTTCATGGTCGACAAGCTCACCGCCATGATGATGGTGGTGGTCACCTTCGTGTCGCTGCTGGTGCACATCTACACCATCGGCTACATGCACGAGGATCCGGGCTACCAGCGCTTCTTCAGCTACATCTCGCTGTTCACCTTCTCGATGCTCATGCTGGTCATGAGCAACAACTTCCTGCAGCTGTTCTTCGGCTGGGAAGCGGTGGGCCTGGTGTCGTACCTGCTGATCGGTTTCTGGTTCAAGAAGCCGACCGCGGTGTTCGCCAACCTGAAGGCGTTCCTGGTCAACCGCGTCGGCGACTTCGGCTTCCTGCTGGGCATCGCCGGCGTGGTGCTGATGTTCGGCTCGCTGGACTACGGCACCGTGTTCGCCAACGCTCCGACCATTGAAGGCGCGACCATCGCGATCTTCGACGGCCACGAGTGGTCGGTTGCGACCCTGATCTGCATCTGCCTGTTCATCGGTGCGATGGGCAAGTCGGCCCAGGTGCCGCTGCACGTGTGGCTGCCGGACTCGATGGAAGGCCCGACCCCGATCTCGGCGCTGATCCATGCCGCGACGATGGTCACCGCGGGCATCTTCATGGTGGCGCGCATGTCGCCGCTGTTCGAGATGTCCGATACCGCATTGCAGTTCATCCTGTTCATTGGCGCCACCACGGCGTTCTGGACCGGCCTGATCGGCATCGTGCAGAACGACATCAAGCGCGTGATCGCGTACTCGACCCTGTCGCAGCTGGGCTACATGACCGTGGCGCTGGGCGCCTCGGCCTACAGCGCCGGCGTGTTCCACCTGATGACCCATGCCTTCTTCAAGGCGCTGCTGTTCCTCGGCGCGGGCTCGGTGATCATCGGCATGCACCACGAGCAGGACATGCGCCGCATGGGTGGCCTGCGCAAGTACATGCCGATCACCTACATCACCATGGTCATCGGTACCCTGGCGCTGGTCGGCACGCCGTTCTTCAGCGGCTTCTACTCGAAGGACACCATCATCGAGGCCGCCAAGCACGTGTCCGAGCACCGTGGCTGGGTGGGGCACTACGCCTACTGGGCGGTGCTGCTGGGTGCGTTCGTGACTTCTTTCTACAGCTTCCGCCTGCTGTACCTGACGTTCCACGGCAAGGAACGCTTCCATGCCGCGCCGCCGGCGGATTACGTGGCGCCGGAAGCGGACAGCGACGCGCATGCGGCCGCGTTCTCGCACGAGCACGACGCCAATGGCAACGGCAATGGCCATGACGCACACGGCCACGACGACCACGGTCATGGCCATGGCCACACGCCACACGAGTCGCCGTGGGTGGTGACCCTGCCGCTGGTCCTGCTGGCGATCCCGTCGGTCATCATTGGCTTCTTCACCGTTGGCCCGATGCTGTTCGGCACCGACTGGAGCGGCCACCACGAGCAGTTGCCGTTCTTCCTGGGGGCCATCGACCTGTCGCCGGCCCGCGACACGGTGCTCGCGCTCAAGCACGAGCTGTGGCACGGCCCGGTGGCGTTCGCACTGCACGGCTTCAAGGCCCCGGCGTTCCTGCTGGCCCTCGCAGGCTTCGCGCTGGCGACCCTCATGTACCTGCTCAAGCCGGAACTGCCGGGCAAGGTGGCGCGTGCGATGAGGTGGCCGATCAGCATCCTGGAGAACAAGTACGGCATGGACGCGCTGTGGATCAACGGCTTCGCCGGTGGCAGCGTGGCGCTGGGCAAGCTGGCCCGACTCTTCGACATGCGCGTCATCGATGGCGCCGTGGTCAACGGCAGCGCCAGCCTGGTCGACTTCACCGCCCGCCTGGTCCGTCGTGCCCAGTCCGGTTACCTCTACCACTACGCCTTCGCGATGATTGTCGGCCTGATCGTAATGCTGGCCATCCTCATCCGCATCTGGCACTGACGACAAGGACCGAGACGTGAGCCCCGAGCCCTTGCAGAGCACCTTCCCCTTGCTGAGCCTCCTGATCTGGCTGCCGATCATCGGCGGCGCCGCCACCCTGTTCTTCGGCAACGAGCGCGCCAATGCCGCGCGGTGGTTCGCCACGGCAGTCGCGGCGGCGACCGTGCTGTTGAGCATCCCGCTGTTCACCGGCCTGGACCTGACCGGTCCGGTGATGCAGTTCGTCGAGTGTCATTCGTGGATCCCGGCGTACAACATCCAGTATGCGCTGGGTGCCGACGGCATCTCGGTGGCGCTGATCGGGCTGACCACGCTGACCACGCTGCTGGTGCTGATCAGTGCGTGGACCTCGATCGACAAGCGCGTCAGCCAGTACTACGCGGCGTTCCTGATCCTGGAAGGCCTGATGGTCGGCGTGTTCTCGGCGCTGGACGCAATGCTGTTCTATGTCTTCTTCGAAGGCATGCTGATCCCGATGTTCATCATCATCGGCGTGTGGGGCGGCCCGCGCCGCGTGTATGCGTCGGTGAAGTTCTTCCTGTACACCTTCCTTGGTTCGGTCTTCATGCTGATCGGGCTGGTGTACCTGTACCTGAAGGGCGGCAGCTGGCAGATGGCCGACATGGTCAACCTGCCGCTCAACGCGACCGAGCAGATGTGGCTGTTCTTCGGATTCCTGATCGCCTTCGCGGTGAAGGTGCCGATGTTCCCGGTGCACACGTGGTTGCCGGACGCGCACGTGGAGGCGCCGACCGCCGGTTCGGTGATCCTGGCCGCGATCATGCTCAAGATCGGTGGCTACGGTTTCATCCGGTTCACCTTGCCGATCCTTCCCGATGCCGGTCATGAATGGGCCTGGCTGGTGATCGCACTGAGCCTGATCGCGGTGATCTACGTCGGCCTGGTCGCCCTGGTGCAGGACGACATGAAGAAGCTGATCGCCTATTCGTCGGTCTCGCACATGGGTTTCGTGACCTTGGGCATCTTCATCGCCTTCGGCCTGGTGCGCGACTTCGGCAATACCGATGCTGCACGCCTCGGTATGCAGGGCGCGATGGTGCAGATGATCAGCCACGGCTTCATCTCCGGCGCGATGTTCACCAGCGTGGGCGTGCTGTATGACCGCATGCACAGCCGCATGATCAAGGACTACGGCGGTGTCGCCAACGTGATGCCGTGGTTCGCGGTGTTCTACGTGCTGTTTGCGATGGCCAACTCCGGCCTGCCGGGTACCTCGGGCTTCGTCGGCGAGTTCATGGTGGTCATCGCCAGCTTCCAGAAGCACCCGCTGATCGCCTTCGGTGCCGCATTGACGCTGATCATCGGCGCCGGATACACGCTGTGGCTGACCAAGCGCATCCTGTGGGGCGACGTGGGCAACAAGCACGTGGCCGAACTGGAGGACATCAACGCCCGCGAAACCTTCGTGCTGGGCGTGTTCGCCGCCGGCGTGCTGCTGTTGGGCGTGTATCCCAAGCCGCTGACCGATCTGATGGAGCCGGCGATCGCGCAGCTCGCCAGCCAGATCGCTACAACCAAGCTTTAAGAAGGGCTGACGATGACCCTGCCTGTGACTGTAACCAACGACCAGCCCCTGGTGGCGGTACGTTCCGCCGCCGAACTGGCGCCGCTCTTGCCGGAGCTGGTGCTGGTGGGTGGTGCGTTCGCCCTGCTGATGCTGGACCTGTTCCTGCCTGAGCGCCGCCGTGTCGTCACCCACCTGCTGGGCGTGGCGCTGCTGGTTGCGGTGGCGGTCATGGTCGCCACCGGCGTAGGCGGGCAGGGCACCATCCTGAGCGGCATGTTCGTGCGCGATACCGCCGCCGACGTCCTCAAGATCAGCATCGCCCTGGTCAGCGCGCTGGCCATGGTCTACACGTGGCCCTTCCTGCGTGAGCGCGGCCTGTACAAGGGCGAAGTCACGGTGCTGATGCTGTTCGCGACGCTCGGCATGATGCTGATGGTGTCGTCGGCGACGCTGGTGATGGTGTATGTCGGCCTGGAAATGCTGGCGCTGTGTTCGTATGCGCTGGTGGTGACCGACCGCGACAGCCCGCTGGGCTCGGAAGCCGGCATCAAGTACTTCGTGCTGGGTGCGCTTGCTTCGGGCCTGCTGCTGTACGGCATGTCGCTGATCTATGGCGCGACCGGTTCGCTCGACCTGCATGCGATTGCCGCCGTGGCCGACGGCAGCGCTTCGCTGATGCTGGTGACGGGCCTGGTGTTCGTGGTCGCCGGTATCGCGTTCAAGTTTGGCGCGGCGCCGTTCCACATGTGGCTGCCCGATGTCTACCACGGCGCGCCGACCCCGATCACGCTGTTCATCGGCTCGGCCCCCAAGCTGGCGACCTTCGGCATGGCCTACCGCCTGCTGGAGTCCGGCATGGGTCCGCTGGACAACCATTGGCGTCTGATGCTGGCGGCGCTGGCGGTGCTGTCGTTGGCCATCGGCAACCTGACTGCGGTGGTGCAGTCCAACCTCAAGCGCCTGCTGGCCTATTCGACCGTCTCGCACGTGGGGTTCCTGCTAGTCGGCTTCGCCGGCGGTGGCTCGCAGGGGTATGCGTCGGCGATGTTCTACGCCATCAGCTACGCGATCATGTCGGCCGCGGCTTTCGGTGCGATCGTGGTGATGTCGCGCGAGGGCTTCGAAGCCGACCGGATCGACGATTACAAGGGCCTCAATGCGCGTAACCCCTGGCTTGCGGGCCTGATCCTGTGCGTGATGGCGTCGTTGGCCGGCGTTCCGCCATTCCTCGGCTTCTGGGCCAAGATGGCGGTGCTGCGCGCGGCCATCGAGGGCGGGATGTTGTGGCTGGCGATCGTCGGCGTGGTGTTCGCCGTGGTGGGCGCGTTCTATTACCTGCGCGTCGTCAAGGCGATGTACTTCGACGAGCCCGAAGGCGATGCGCCGGAGATCCGCGACAACCGTCCGTTGCAGATCGCGTTCGGCGTCAATGCGCTCGCTTTGCTGGCGCTGGGTTTTGCGTGGAATCCGATCATGGCATGGTGCCAGGCGGCGTTCTCGGTGTAACAAAACCCATGAATGGGGGTTGCGGCAACTGACAACCCCCTGTAACATGGTTCGTCTGATGCGGGGTGGAGCAGTCTGGCAGCTCGTCGGGCTCATAACCCGAAGGTCGCAGGTTCAAATCCTGCCCCCGCTACCACATTCAAATCGCGGCGCCGGCTGGATCGGCGCCCGGAGCAGGGCCTCCAGGGGCGGCTTCACGACTTGAATGCTTGGGCTTGGTGACGCGCTCTGCTCGCGCGGCACACCGACATCCAGCTGTACCGGACAAGGGGCCCACTGGGCCCCTTGTCGCATTCGGGGATCAGGCTTTTTCGTAAACCGCCGATTTGCAGCACCCACCCGCAAGTCACCACCGCAGGAGCATGCACGCGTGACGGACAAAGCGACCGAAATTGCCAGCCTGCTGGCCCCGACCGTGTCGTCGCTGGGTGTCGAACTGCTGGGCGTGGAGTACCTGCCGTCGCCGGGCGGCGCGGTCCTGCGCCTGTACATCGACATGCCTGCCGACGCCGAACCGGGTGAGGATGGCGAGCCGCGCATGGTCGGCATCGACGAGTGCGAGGCGGTGAGCCGCGAGGTGTCGGCCCAACTCGACGTCGAGGACCCGATCAGCGGCAATTACACGCTGGAAGTTTCCTCGCCCGGCATCGACCGTCCGCTGTTCACGGCCGAGCAGTTCGCCCGCTTCCAGGGCGAGTCGGCCAAGGTGACGCTGCGCTTGCCACAGGACGGCCGGCGTCGGCTGCAGGGGCGGATCGACGCGGTCGAGGGCGGGGCGATCACCTTCGACATCGACGGCACGGCGTTCACCGTGTCGGCGGACAACATCGACAAGGCGCGCCTGGTACCCGATTGGGTGGCCCTGGGCATGGCGCCGGCAAAAGACAAGTCCGGCCGTGACGCGCGTCCGGGCAAGGCTAGAACCAACAAATCCACCAAGAAGCCGGCGGCCGACAAGCCGTCCCGTGCGGAGTAACCAGAGATGAGCAAGGAACTGTTGCTGGTCGTTGATGCGGTCGCCAATGAGAAGGGCGTGCCGCGCGAAGTGATCTTCGAGGCGATCGAGGCCGCACTGGCGTCGGCTGCGAAGAAGCGCTACTCGGACGAGGACGTGCTCGTGCGCGTCAAGATCGACCAGAAGGACGGCAGCTACGAGACCTTCCGCCGCATGGAGGTCGTGGCCGACGATGTGGTCATGGAGTCGCCGGACCGCCAGATCCGCCTGATGGACGCCGTCGACGAGGTCGAGGGCGCCGAGGTGGGCGACTACATCGAAGAGCAGATCGAGAACCCGGAGTTCGGTCGCATTGCCGCGCAGGCCGCCAAGCAGGTCATCGTGCAGCGCGTGCGGGAGGCCGAGCGCCAGCAGGTGGTGGACGCGTGGAAGGACCGCGTGGGCGAGCTGGTCACCGGCGTGGTCAAGCGCGTGGAGCGCGGCAACATCTACGTGGACCTGGGCGGCAATGCCGAAGCCATCATCCCGAAGGACAAGGGAATCCCGCGCGACGTGGTCCGCACCGGCGACCGCATCCGTGGCTACCTGTTCGATGTGCGTATCGAGCCCCGCGGCCCGCAGCTGTTCATCAGCCGCGCGGCGCCGGAGTTCATGATGGAGCTGTTCAAGCTCGAAGTGCCGGAAGTCGGGCAAGGCCTGGTGTCCATCATGGCCTGCGCCCGTGACCCGGGTGACCGCGCCAAGATCGCCGTGCTGGCCCACGACAACCGCACCGATCCGATCGGCGCGTGCATCGGCATGCGCGGTTCGCGCGTGCAGGCGGTGAGCAACGAGCTCAACGGCGAGCGCGTGGACATCGTGCTGTGGTCGGACAACCCGGCGCAGTTCGTCATCAACGCGATGGCGCCGGCCGAAGTGCAGTCGATCATCGTCGACGAGGAGAAGCACTCGATGGACCTCGCGGTCGCCGAGGAGCGCCTGGCGCAGGCCATCGGCAAGGGCGGCCAGAACGTGCGCCTGGCCAGCCGCCTGACCGGCTGGCAGCTCAACGTGATGACCCAGGACCAGGTCACCGCCAAGTCGGAAGCCGAGCAGAATGCCGCCCGCCAGCTGTTCATGGACAAGCTGGAAGTGGACGAGGAAATCGCCGGTATCCTGGTGTCGGAAGGCTTCAACACCGTCGAGGAAATCGCCTACGTGCCGGTCGGCGAGCTGTTGGCGGTCGAAGGCTTCGACGAGGACATCGTGGAAGAGCTGCGTTCGCGTGCCCGCGACGCGCTGCTCAACGACGCCTTGGCCGCGGAAGAGGAATTGGAGGAACACCAGCCGGCCGCCGACCTGTTGTCGCTGGACGGCATGGATGAGACCACCGCATACGCCTTGGCCGCGCGCGGCATCGTCACCCGCGACGACCTGGCGGACATGGCCACCGACGAACTCACCGATATCGAGGGCATCGACCAGGAACGCGCCGCGGCGCTGATCATGGAAGCCCGCAAGCACTGGTTTGAGTAATTCCGGACGGTCCGCGATCCTGAACAGGGCCGGGCCGCCACCGCAGGGCTAGAATCGCTCCATCACGCGCGGGATGCGTCCCGCGCCACGAGGACACGGAAACCGAATGTCGCAGCAAACCACTATCCGCAAGCTGGCCGCACTGGTGAACACGCCGGTCGAGAAGCTGCTGGAACAGCTCGCCGAGGCCGGCATGCCCTTCAGCGGCCCGGACCAGGTCGTGACCAGCATCGAGAAGGTCAAGCTGCTTGGCTTCCTCAAACGCTCGCATGGCAAGGTCGAGTCTGCCGACGACGCGGGCGAAGCGCCGAAGAAGATCACGCTCAACCGCAGCCGCAAGCAGGAAATCACCGTCGGCGGCGGCAAGGGCGCGGGCAAGACCACGGTGGACGTGGTCGTGCGCAAGAAGATCACCCTGTCGCCGCGTGACGCCGCCGCCGACAAGGCGGCTCCGGTCACCGATGAGCGCGCCGAGATCCTGCGCAAGCTGGAGGAATCCCGCCAGCGCAACCTCGATGAGCAGCGCCGCCTGGCCGAGACCGACAAGCAGCGTGCCGATGAGCAGGAACGGATCCGTCGCGAGGCGGAAGAAGCCGCGCGCCAGAAGGCGGAGGCCGACGCCCGCGCGTCGCTCGAGGCGGCAGGCGTGGTCCCCGATGGCGACGAGGCACCGGCCCGCAAGGTCGCTACGTCCCATTCCCATTCCCAGGCCAAGCCGGCCGCGCCACGGGTGGAGACGGCTCGCGCACCCGCGCACAAGCCGCGTGGTTCGCATGCGATGGTCGCGGGCGTCGAGGACGACGACCGTGCCAGCCGCTTCGCCGGCCAGATGCACCTGAGCGCGTCCGACCGCGCCCGCCGTTCCACCGGCGCGCGTGGCAAGCCGGCGGGTGGCAATCGTCCCCGCCGTGGCACCGAGCAGGCCCGTACCGGCGGCGGCAAGCACGCCTTCGAGCGTCCCACCGCACCAGTGGTGCGCGAGGTGGCCATCGGTGAAACCATCACCGTTGCCGACCTGGCGCAGAAGTTGGCGATGAAGGGCGGCGAGGTGGTCAAGGCGCTGTTCAAGATGGGCGTCATGGCGACCATCACCCAGTCCATCGACCACGACACCGCGGTGCTGGTCACCGAGGAGTTGGGCCATGTCGCGCTGAAGGCCGATGCGGACAACGTCGAGGACGCGCTGCTGGCCCACGTGGAGGAGACGCAGGGCGAGAAGGTCGTGCGTCCGCCGGTGGTCACCATCATGGGCCACGTCGACCACGGCAAGACCTCGCTGCTGGACTACATCCGCCGTACCAAGGTCGTGTCGGGCGAAGCCGGAGGCATCACCCAGCACATCGGTGCCTACCACGTCGAAACCGACCGTGGTGTCATCAGCTTCCTGGATACCCCGGGCCACGCCGCGTTCTCCGCGATGCGTGCCCGTGGCGCCAAGCTGACCGACATCGTGGTGCTGGTCGTGGCCGCCGACGACGGCGTCAAGCCGCAGACCAAGGAAGCGGTGCAGCACGCCAAGGCGGCCAAGGTGCCGCTGATCGTGGCCATCAACAAGATCGACAAGTCCGACGCGGACCCGCTGCGGGTCAAGAACGAGCTGCTGGGCGAGGAAGTCGTGGCCGAGGAGTTCGGCGGCGATACCCAGTTCGTCGAGATCTCGGCCAAGACCGGCCAGGGCATCGACGCGCTGCTGGACGCGATCTCCATCCAGGCCGAACTGCTGGAACTGACCGCCGTGCGTGACGGTCGCGCCAACGGCGTGGTCATCGAGTCCTCGCTCGACAAGGGCCGTGGCCCGGTCGCCACCGTGCTGGTACAGGCCGGTACCCTGAAGAAGGGCGACTACCTCGTGTGCGGCGTGCAGTACGGCCGCGTGCGTGCGCTGTTCGACGAGCGTGGCGAGCAGGTACCGGAAGCGACCCCGTCGATCCCGGTGCAGGTGCTCGGCCTGTCGGGCGTGCCGGATTCGGGCGACGACTTCGTGGTGGTCGACGACGAGCGCCTGGCCAAGGACGTCGCGCAGCAGCGTGACGCCAAGCGCCGCGAGTCGCGCCTGGTCGCCCAGGCCGGCAACCGCATGGAGGACATCCTGGCCCAGATGGGTTCGGGCGAAGGCCAGCAGACTCTCAACCTGGTGGTCAAGGCCGACGTGCACGGTTCGGTGCAGGCCCTGCGCGAAGCGCTCACCGGCCTGTCGACCGACGCGATCCGCATCAACGTCATCGGTTCGGGCGTGGGCGGCATCACCGAGTCCGACGCCACCCTGGCCTCGACCTCGAAGGCGACGATCATCGGCTTCAACGTCCGTGCCGACGCGTCGGCACGCAAGGTGATCGAGACCAACGGCGTCGACCTGCGCTACTTCTCGATCATCTATGACGTGATCGACCAGGTGAAGCAGGTGGCCTCCGGTCTGCTCGGCGTGGAAATCCGCGAGGAAATCATCGGTATCGCCGAGGTCCGCGACGTGTTCCGCAGCTCCAAGTTCGGCGCGGTCGCGGGCTGCATGGTGGTGGAGGGCGTGGTCAAGCGGAACAAGCCGATCCGCGTGCTGCGCGACAACACCGTGGTCTTCGAGGGCGAGCTGGAGTCGCTGCGCCGCTTCAAGGAGAACGTGGACGAAGTGCGCAACGGCACCGAGTGCGGTATCGGCGTGAAGGCGTACAACGACGTCAAGCCGGGCGACCAGATCGAGTGCTTCGAGCGCATCGAAGTGGCGCGCACGCTGTAAGCCATGGCACAGAAGTCGTTCTACCGCAGTGATCGCGTGTCGGCCCAGCTCCGTCGTGAGCTGGGCCAGATCGTGCACATGGCCGTGCGCGAGCATGGCCTGCCGTCCGTCAGCGTGTCCGACGTGGAGGTCACTCGCGACCTGGCGCACGCCAAGGTATTCGTGACCGCCTTGCAACAGGAGCGTTCGACCGAGGCGGTCAAGGCGTTGAAGGCGCTGTCGCCGGAAATGCGCTACCAGCTGGGCCGCGCGATGAAGCTCCGGCACGTGCCGGAACTGCACTTCCACTATGACGATTCGGTGGACAAGGGCGAACGTATCGACCTGCTGCTGCGCGATCTGCCCGAGGTGCAGGCGCGCGATGACGAGGATGAGGACGCCGAAGATGGCGGCTCCGACGACAGCAGCGACGATCCCGATGCCGACAGGCTGAAGTGATTCAGGAAGGCGGCTCCGGCCGCCTTTTCCGTGATGGGGTTGGGATGAGCCGCAAACCACGTACCGTGTTCCGTCCTTTGCACGGCATCGTGCTGCTGGACAAGCCGCAGGGCCTGAGCTCCAACCAGGCGCTGCAGCGCGTGCGCCATCTGTTCCGCGCGGAGAAGGGCGGGCACACCGGTGCGCTGGATCCGCTCGCCACCGGCCTGTTGCCGTTGTGCCTGGGCGAGGCGACCAAGATTGCCGGCCTGCTGCTGGGCGCGCACAAGGCGTATGAGACCGTGGCGGTGCTGGGCGCCACCACCGACACCGATGATGCGGACGGTGTGGTATTGCAGGAACGTCCGGTGCCGGTATTGGATGACGAGACCATCGAGGCGGCATTGCGTCCGCTGACGGGGGTAATCCAGCAGCGCGCGCCGATCTATTCCGCGCTGAAGCAGGGCGGCGAGCCGCTGTACGCCAAGGCCAGGCGTGGTGAAGCGATTGAAGCCCCGATCCGCGAGGTGGACGTGCGTTCCATCCGTCTGCTGGGCCGCGACGGCAACCGGCTGCGCCTTCACGTGGAATGTGGCTCCGGCACGTATATCCGCAGTCTGGTCCGCGACCTGGGCGAGGCGCTGGGCTGTGGCGCGCACGTGGCCGTGCTGCGGCGTCTTTGGGTAGATCCCTTCACAGATCCGAAGATGTGGACGCTGGAAGAGCTCGAGGCGCTTGCGGCTGAGGGTGAGGAGCGACTGCGGCAGGCACTGTTGCCGATCGAGGCCGGGCTGGCCGGGTTCCCGCGCGTGACGTTGGACGGTGCAGGCGCGCAACGGTTGGGGCGCGGCCAAGTCGTCCAACTGCTTCACGAAGCGGTCGAGGGCATGGTCGCCGTAATGGATGAGACGGGGCGTGCCATTGGACTGGGGCAGGTCGAGGGCAACGTGCTGCGGGCCCAACGCCTGTTCATCTGGGCGGTTGCCTAGCGCCAGCGGTTCGTGGCACCCGCGGTGCAGTGCGGTCCTTGTTCAAGTAACACCTTGTTCCGGCAAGCCTCACGGGCTACAATTCGTGGGCTTTCAACAGCAAGCAGGCACCCTTCGGGTGCTTTTTTCCTTTGGCAAAGGCGGGCCAGGCGGTGCATCGGCGCCATGCGCGTTCCGATTCGCTTCTGCAGGCCTCGCGTCACGAGATATCGCAATGTCCATTGATACCAGCAAGATCATCGAAGAAAACAAGCGCGGCGCCAACGACACCGGTTCGCCGGAAGTCCAGGTCGCCCTGCTGACCGCCCGCATCGAGCAGCTCACCGAGCACTTCAAGCAGCACAAGCAGGACCACCACAGCCGTCGCGGCCTGCTGATGATGGTCAACAACCGTCGCAGCCTGCTGGACTACCTGAAGCGCAAGGACGTGGAGCGCTACAAGGCACTGATCGAGAAGCTCGGTCTGCGTCGCTAACCGAGATACCCACCGCGGCGCAGCGATGCGCCGCGGTTCGTTTTTGGGGGGCGCCGGGCACGCGGCGCCCGGGCAACACAGGCGGCTCGGGGCCGTCGAACGCGAGGGGCAGGGGCCCCGCGCGTAACGCATCGAAATTCGAAGGAAACCAACGTGGCAAAAATTACCAAGACCTTCCAGTACGGCAAGCACCAGGTCACCCTGGAGACCGGTGAAGTCGCCCGCCAGGCCGGCGGCGCCGTCATCGTCAAGATGGATGACACCGTGGTGCTGGTGGCCGCCGTCGCCGCCAAGACCGCACGCGAAGGCCAGGACTTCTTCCCGCTGACCGTCGACTACCAGGAGAAGTTCTACGCCGGTGGCCGCATCCCGGGTGGCTTCTTCAAGCGCGAAGGCCGCGCGACCGAGAAGGAAACGCTGACCTCGCGCCTGATCGACCGCCCGATCCGTCCGCTGTTCCCGGAAGAGTTCAAGAACGAAGTCCAGATCATCGCCACGGTGATGTCGCTGAACCCGGAAGTGGACGGTGACATCCCGGCCCTGCTGGGTGCCTCCGCCGCCGTCGCCCTGACCGGCGCCCCGTTCCAGGGTCCGATCGGCGCCGCCAAGGTCGGCTACAGGAACGGCGAGTACATCCTCAACCCGTCGACCAGCGAGCTGCTGGAGTCGGATCTGGAGCTGGTCGTGGCCGGCACCCAGAGCGCCGTGCTGATGGTGGAGTCCGAAGCCAAGGAGCTGTCGGAAGACGTGATGCTGGGCGCGGTGATGTTCGGTCACCAGCAGATGCAGATCGCGATCAACGCCATCAACGAGCTGGTCGCCGAAGCCGGCACCCAGAAGTGGGACTGGCAGGCCCCGGCCAAGAACGACGCGCTGATCGGCGCGCTCAAGGCCGCCATCGGCAACCGCCTGGCCGATGCCTTCCAGATCCGCAACAAGCTGGAGCGTCGCGACGCCATCTCGGCGCTGAAGAAGGACGTGCTGGGCTCGCTGGCCGATCAGATCGAAGCCAACGGCTGGAACGCCGCCGAAGCCTCCAAGGAGTTCGGCGAGCTCGAGTACCAGACCATGCGCAATGCCGTGCTGAGCACCAAGGTGCGCATCGACGGCCGCGCGCTGGACACCGTGCGTCCGATCAGCTCGAAGGTGTCGGTCCTGCCGCGCACCCACGGCTCGTCGCTGTTCACCCGCGGCGAGACCCAGGCGATCGTGGTTGCCACCCTCGGCACCGCGCGCGACGGCCAGATCATCGACGCCGTCTCGGGCGAGTACAAGGAACACTTCCTGTTCCACTACAACTTCCCGCCGTACTCGGTCGGTGAAGCCGGCCGCATGATGGGCCCGAAGCGCCGCGAAATCGGCCACGGCCGCCTCGCCAAGCGCGGCGTGCTGGCCGTCATGCCGACCATGGAAGCCTTCCCGTACACCATCCGCGTGGTCTCGGAGATCACCGAGTCGAACGGCTCCTCGTCGATGGCCTCGGTCTGCGGTTCGTCGCTGGCGCTGATGGACGCGGGCGTGCCGATCAAGGCGCCGGTGGCCGGTATCGCCATGGGCCTGGTGAAGGAAGACGACAACTTCGTCGTGCTGTCCGACATCCTGGGCGACGAGGATCACCTCGGCGACATGGACTTCAAGGTGGCCGGTACCGCCGACGGCATCTCTGCGCTGCAGATGGACATCAAGATCCAGGGCATCACCGAAGAGATCATGAAGGTCGCGCTGGCCCAGGCCAAGGCCGGCCGCCTGCACATCCTCGGCGAGATGGCCAATGCCATCACCGCGCCGCGCGGTGAGCTGAGCGAGTACGCGCCGCGCCTGCTGACCATCAAGATCCACCCGGACAAGATCCGCGAAGTGATCGGCAAGGGTGGCGCCACCATCCAGGGCATCACCAAGGAAACCGGCACCCAGATCGACATCCAGGACGACGGCACCATCGTCATCGCGTCGGTCAACGCCGCCGCTGCGCAGGCCGCCAAGGCCCGCATCGAGCAGATCACCTCGGACGTGGAGCCGGGTCGCATCTACGAAGGCAAGGTCGCCAAGATCATGGACTTCGGTGCGTTCGTCACCATCCTTCCGGGCAAGGACGGTCTGGTGCACGTGTCGCAGATCTCCAGCGAGCGCGTCGAGAAGGTCTCGGACAAGCTCAAGGAAGGCGACGTGGTCAAGGTCAAGGTGCTGGAAGTCGACAAGCAGGGCCGCATCCGCCTGTCGATCAAGGCCGTGGCCGAGGGCGAGGGCCTGGCGGGCGAGTAATCGCTGGCGGGTTCATCGCCGTAGTCGAGGAGGAGCGGGCGAAAGCCCGCTCTTCTGCGTTTGCGGGGTGGGGCGGGGTCTGCGCACAGGGGCATTGCTGCAGCGCTCCGTCCGCGCATCCTGCGCGGAGTCGCGCCGCGGGCCAGTCCGGCCCGGCGCAGCGCGCCGGGCGTTCGCTCGGGCCACGCGGCAGTGCCGCGAAAGCAGCCCGCTCGCACCCTTGGCCCGCTTTTCCGCAATACCCCTGCACGCAGACCCCTTGTCAGGCGTGGTTGGAGGCTTCGTTCAATGTGTCGTGGGCGGAGAACAGGTCGCTTTGGACTTCGAATTGATCGGTGTCGATGAAGCCTGAGAGGCCCACACCGACCAGGCGGTAGCGCGTCCGGGCTGGAAGGTCGATGCGGGCGCGCAGGTCGCAGGCGATCCGCGCCAGGTCGTCAGCGCTTGTTGGCGGCGCGGCTTGTGTGAGACTGCGCGTCAGCGTGCGGAAGTCCGCGGTCTTCAGCTTGAGCACCACGGTGCGTGCCACGCGGCCGGTTTCGCGCTGGTACCCGGCCCAGGTCTTCTCCGCCAACTCGTGGATATGGGGTTCCAACTCGTCCAGCAGCAGATCGCGTTCGAAGGTGTCCTCGCTGGAGATCTGCACCGTGGGCCGCTCGGTGACCACCGGGTGGTCGTCGATGCCCAGCGACAGTTCGTGCAGACGTCGACCCCAGCGGCCAAATCGCTGCTCCAGTGCCTCCGTGCCGAAATCGCGCAACTCGCCCACCGTGGCAATACCCAGTTCCGCCAGTTTGTGCTCCATCACCTTGCCCACGCCGGGCAGGCGACCCACCGGTAGCGGTGTGAGAAACGCCTCCGCGTGTTGCGGGCGAACCACGAACAATCCGTCGGGTTTGTTCCAGTCCGAGGCGATCTTGGCCAGGAACTTGTTGGGGGCCACGCCCGCGGACGCGGTAAGTCGGGTTTCCTCGCGAATGGCGTCGCGGATGGCTTCCGCCGTCTCGGTGGCAGAGGGGAGGCCCGTCCTGGTCGCAGTCACGTCCAGGTAGGCTTCGTCCAGCGACAGCGGCTCGATCAGCTCCGTGTGGCGCGCGAAGATCTCGCGGATCTGCCGCGACACTGCCTTGTAGCGGGTGAAGTCCGGTGGAACGAACACGGCGTGTGGGCACAACCGTTCGGCGCGCACCGCGGGCATCGCCGAGCGCACACCAAACCTGCGCGCCTCGTAGCTGGCCGCGCACACCACCGAGCGTGCTCCCCGCCATGCCACCACGACCGGGCGACCGCGCAGCCCTGGGTCGTCGCGCTGCTCGACCGACGCGTAGAACGCGTCCATGTCGACGTGGAGGATCTTGCGGAGAGGGAGTTGCACGGAGATGGCTGGAATGCGTGTTAGTCAAAATACTAACTTCATTTGCCGGCCGCTAGCCAGTCACCTCCGCCATCGCAATGAAAGCAACGCGTGGCACCATGGGCGCGGGGCGAGCCAGGGCGGTACGACTTCAGCTGGCGCGTCAGGTGGTTCGTGGCGCAAACCGGCGTGGTGCTTGGATTGAGCGCGATCAAGCCGCGCGATGGGTGAAACGGCGAGGATGGGCGTCATTCGCAGATGAGTACGTATTCGCTCGAATCGGTCTTCAAGCCCCGTTCGGTCGCGGTCATCGGCGGCAGTCCGCGAGGGCGATCCCTGGGGGCTGCCGTGCTCCGAAACCTGCGCGCGGCGGGGTTCGCCGGACCGCTGGGGCTGGTGAACGCGCGGTATCCGCGGATCGAAGGCGTCGCCGCGGTGCCGCGGCTGCAGGACCTGGGCTGGGTGCCGGAACTGATCGTGCTGGCGGTACCACCCGGTAGGGTGGTCAAGCTGGCGCGGACGGCGGCGGAACTGGGTACGTCGGCGGCCATCGTTCTGGGAACCGACCTGGGGCACGGGCCCGATTCAACGGCGGCCGAGTTGGCTGCCGTCGCGCGCACCCATGGACTGCGCCTGGTGGGCCCGAATGGCCTGGGCGTGATCGCGCCACATGCGTGGCTCAACGCGAGCTTTTCCGCACACCAACCGTTGGCGGGCGACATCGCGGTGATCTCGCAGTCCGCGGCCATCGCGGCAGCGCTGGTGGAGTGGGGGGTGGGCCGATCGATCGGCTTCTCCGCCGTGGCGTCGCTGGGCGATGAGCTCGACGTGGATTTTGCCGACCTGCTCGACTTCTTCGCCCGCGATCACCGTACACGTGCAATCGTGCTTTACGTGGAGTCGATCCACGACGCGCGCAAGTTCATGTCGGCTGCGCGTGCCGCAGCGCGCCTCAAACCCGTGGTGGTGGTGAAATCCGATCGCCATGCCCGGCCTGCATCACGGCCGCAGACGCATTCGGCCACGCTGGCATCGCCCGACGCGGTGTATGCAGCGGCCTTCCAGCGTGCCGGCATGCTGAGGGTGCTGGCGTTGGACGAGTTGTTTGCCGCCGCGGAAACGCTGGGGCGGGTCGATACCTTCCAAGGGCCACGCCTGGCGGTTTTCGCCAATGGCCGAGGCACCGGCATGTTGGCCGCGGATCGCCTGCGCGACATGGGCGGCACATTGGCGGCGTTGTCCATGGAGACCGTGCGGCACCTCGGTGCGATCGCGTCCGCGTCGTGGCTGGGCACCAACCCGGTGGACATCAACGGGAGCGTGGACAACACGGCCTACGCGGCAGGCTTCACCGCACTGGCCGAAGACCCGGGCAACGATGCCATCCTGGCGTTGAACGTGCCCACGGCGCTGGTGCCGACGGAGGTTCGGGCACAGGCATTGGCCGATGCGCGCCGGGCATTGCCGGGTGCTGCGGCGCGCAAACCGGTGCTGGCGGTGTGGCTGGGCGCCAATGACGAAGCCATCGCGCGGCTGACCGAAGCACGCATCCCCACGTACGCCACCGAGGCCGATGCCGTGCGTGGGTTCATGTACATGGCGCGGCACCGTGACGCAAAAACGATGCTGATGGAGACGCCACCGAGCCTTCCCGACGACCTGGTGGTGGATACGGAAGCCGCCCGCGGAGTCGTGGCGGGCGCGCTGGCCGAAGGAAGGGCCTGGCTGGATCCGATGGAAGTGGCCCGCGTGCTGGACGCCTACGGCATTCCGATCACGCCCGTGGTGAGCGCACGCGATGCGGACGAGGCGGCGCGCCAGGCCGGGCCGTTGTTGGCCGAAGGCGGCGCGGTGGCGGTGAAGATCCTGTCGCCTGACATCAGCCACAAGTCCGATATCGATGGCGTGCGCCTCAACCTGGCCACGGTGGAGGCAGTACGCGAAGCCACCGAGGCGATCCTTTCCCACGCGCGTGTCGTGCGCCCGGATGCGCGGATCGATGGCGTCACCCTGCATCCGATGGTGGCGCGCCCCAAGGCCCGCGAACTGATTGCCGGTGTGGTGGACGATGCCACCTTTGGCCCCGTGGTGGTGTTTGGCCGCGGTGGCACCGCGGTGGAGATGATCAACGACAAGACATTGGAGTTGCCGCCGCTGGACCTGCGGCTGGCCCACGAGATGATCGGGCGCACCCGCGTATCGCGCATCCTCAAGGCGTACCGGGACGTACCGGCCGCCGACGAGCGGGCGGTGGCGCTGGTGCTGGTCAAGCTAGCGCAACTGGCCGCCGACGTGCCCGACATCCGGGAGATCGACATCAACCCGCTGCTGGCGGACAAGGATGGCGTCATCGCCGTGGACGCGCGCATTGGCGTGTCGGCGTTGGCGCGACTGCACAAGGGGCCGGGCCATCCGCGGTTCGCGATCAGGCCATACCCGAAGGAGTGGGAGCGCGACGTCGAGCTGGGACACGGGCGTCGCGTCTTCGTGCGTCCGGTCCGACCCGAGGATGAGGCGCTGTTCCGCGAGTTCTTCACCCATGTGACGGATGAAGACCTGCGCATGCGCTTCTTCCAGGCCATGCGCCATTTCAGCCACGAGTTCATCGCGCAGTTGACGCAACTGGATTACGCACGGTCGATCGCGCTGGTGGCGATCGATCCGGCGTCAGGCGTGATGCTGGGCGCGGTCCGCCTGCTGGCCGATGCCAATTACGACCACGGTGAGTACGCGATCCTGGTGCGCTCCGACCTGAAGGGGCATGGCCTTGGCTGGCGGCTGATGCAGATCATGATCGAGTACGCGCGCTGGCTGGGCCTGCGCTCGGTGGTGGGCGAGGTACTGCAGGAAAACCGCACGATGCTGGAAATGTGCAAGGCGCTGGGGTTCAAGGTGGCGCCCAACCCCGACGACCCCTCGATCATGGCGGTGTCGTTGCCCATCGAAGGTGGTGCGACGACCGTCTAGCCATGCGGCTTGCGGCAGCGACGGGCCGCGAGCAACCGGGCTTGTGGGCCGCCACGCCTTTCGTCAGACAATACCCGTTGCGTAGTACGCGGCAATCACCACGAACACCGCCGCGGTCTTGACCAGGGTGATGGCGAAGACGTCCTTGTAGGCCTGGCGATGGGTCAGGCCGGTGACCGCAAGCAGGGTGATCACCGCGCCGTTGTGCGGCAGCGTGTCCATGCCACCCGAGGCCATCGCAGCGACGCGATGCAGGACTTCCATCGGGATGCCCGCCGCGTTGGCGTTGGCGATGAATGTCTCGGCCATGGCCGCCAGGGCAATGCTCATGCCGCCGGAGGCCGAGCCGGTGATGCCGGCCAGCGCCGTGACGGTGACGGCCTCGTTGATCAGTGGATCGGGAATGGCGGACAGCGCGTTGGCCACCACGAGGAAGCCTGGCAGTGCGGCGATCACCGCGCCGAAGCCATACTCGGACGCGGTGTTCATGGCGGCAAGCATCGCCCCGCCGATCGCCGACTTGGTGCCTTCCGCGAAGCTGGCCATCACCGGCTTCCACGCAAACGCGATGACGCAGGCGATGCCGACGAGCAATGCGCCTTCCACGGCCCAGATCGCTGCGATCTTGGACACCTCCTGCACCACCGGGGGTGTGCTGCCGATGACCGCAGGATCGAAGGAATGGCTGTCGCCATAGAAGCCGGGGATCCACCCGGTGAACAGCTTGTTGCTGACACCGACCAGCACCAGCGGCAGTAGCGCCACGAGTGGGTTGGCCAGCTTGCCGCCGGTGAATGCGGCAGGTTCGTTCACCAGGGCACCACCATCGGCATAGCCTTCGCCGGCCCTGAGCGCGGAACGGCGCCGCCAGTCCAGGTAGGTCAGGCCCACGATGAGGATGAAGATGCCGCCCAGCGTGCCCAGCCACGGTGCCGCCCAGGTATTGGTGCCGAAGAACGATGCGGGAATGATGTTCTGGATCTGCGGGGTTCCCGGCAGTGCATCCATGGTGAAGGTGAACGCACCCAACGCAATGGTGCCGGGGATCAGGCGCTTGGGGATGTTGCTCTGGCGGAACAGCTCCGCGGCGAAGGGGTAGACCGCGAAGACCACCACGAACAGCGACACGCCGCCGTAGGTGAGCAGCGCGCAGACGATGACGATGGACAGCATCGCGCGGCTGGCGCCGACCACCCGGATGGTCGCTGCGACGATGGACTTGGAGAACCCCGAGACTTCGATCAGCTTGCCGAAGATGGCGCCCAGCAGGAACACCGGGAAATACAGCTTGAGGAAGCCGACCATCTTGTCCATGAACAGGCCGGTGAACATCGGCGCGACCAGCGACGGGTCGGTCAGCAGCACCGCACCCAGCGCCGCGACGGGCGCGAACAGGATGACGCTGTAGCCGCGATAAGCCACGAACATCAGGAAGCACAACGCGGCCAGCACGATCAGAAACGCCATCCCCAGCTCCAAGGCCTTGCAGGTGGATGGCAAGTCTCCGGATCGGGTGGGGCGGCCGGCATTGTCCGAAGGTACAGATGCCGGTATGCCGAGGCTCTCCTAGTCTTGCGGCCATGGTGGGACCGTCCCATCAGGCGCTGGCCATAGGGCCGGGCCACCATGCAATCGGGGGAGGAGTGCCGTAATGGGTCGTAGCAAGAACAGCCGCAAGTATCTGAGCCTGGCCATCGCCAGTGCGCTGCTGGCGCCGGCGGCATGGGCGCAGGAGTCGGCGCCGACGGGGCAGCAGTCGCAGCAGGCGACCACGCTGGACAAGATCACTGTTACCTCGCGCAAGCGGGAGGAGACGCTGCAGGAAGTGCCGATCGCGGTGACTGCGTTCACCGCCGAGGCATTGGACAAGCTGGCGGTCGAGGACCTGAGCGATCTGGACGCGCTGGTTCCCAACCTGACCGTCTATGCGGCGCGCGGCTCCAGTAGCACGGTGACCGCCTACATCCGCGGCATCGGCCAGTCCGACCCGTTGTGGGGCGTCGATCCGGGCGTGGGCATTTACCTGGACGACGTATACATCGCCCGTCCGCAGGGCGCTCTGCTCGACGTGTTCGACGTCCAGCGCGTGGAAGTGTTGCGCGGTCCCCAGGGCACCCTGTACGGCAAGAACACCATTGGCGGCGCGATCAAGTACATCTCGCGTGGCCTGCCGACCGACTTCGAGGGCAATGCCTCCGTCACCATCGGCAACTACAACCAGTTGGACGTGAAGGCCGCCGTGGGCGGCCCGATCGGTGGCGCGGACAGCGGCCTGCGCGGTCGTATCGCGGTAGCCAGCCTCAACCGCGACGGCTTCGGTAAGAACGTGGTGACCGACCAGGAAGTCAGC
Organism: Aerolutibacter ruishenii; assembly: GCF_007830115.1. Lineage (GTDB taxonomy): Bacteria > Pseudomonadota > Gammaproteobacteria > Xanthomonadales > Xanthomonadaceae > Aerolutibacter > Aerolutibacter ruishenii. The sequence continues at coordinate 143,892 of NZ_VLKP01000003.1, forward strand.
GATAAGGAAATCCTGGCCCTGCGCGGCCAATTGGGGGCCTATGCGGGCGATGATTTCGACGTGCAGTTCGCCTTCGACTGGGTCGATGACCAGTCGGGCGTGCGCGGTGCGCAAATGTTGGAAGGCAGCCGTTTCGTTCCCAGCGCACCGCCGATGGATTCGCGCTACGACGTGCGCAACGGCATGCCCAATGTCAACGACACCGAGCTGAAGGGCGCGTCGATGACGGTCAACTGGCGTCCGAATGAGGATTGGGCACTCAAGTACGTGCTCGCCAAGCGTGAGTCCGACACCGAGACCAACATCGACTTCGACACCACGCAAGCCAAGATCGCCGACGTCAAGGCGTTCTACAGCGATCAGCAGGTCAGCCACGAACTGCAGGCCAACTTCGACGCTGGCGGCCGCGCCCGTGGCGTGATGGGCCTGTACGCCTTTAACGGCGATGCCGGCGGCCAAGTGCTCAACAACTTCTTCAACCTGCTGTTCGGCGACACCCAGGGCAAGATCCGCACCGAGAGCATCGCCCTGTACGCGGACTGGACCTTCGACCTGACCGAGAGGCTGAAACTGGACGTGGGTGCGCGCTACACCGACGAGGACAAGCGTGCGCAGGTGCTCAACCTGGGCTACAGCGATGCAACCTTCAGTCGCCCGATCTCGGTCGCGGCCAACTTCGACAAGACCATCAACTTCAAGAACACCTCGCCCAAGATCTCGCTGGACTACCAGGTCACCGATGACGTGATGCTGTACGCGCTGGCGACCCGCGGCTTCAAGTCGGGCGGCTACAACATCCGCGCCCAAGCAACCGCCGTGCCGCGTTCGGCCGAGCCGTTCGACGACGAGGTGGTGGACAGCTACGAGATCGGCAGCAAGATGTCGTTCCTCGACCAGACCTTGTTCCTGAATCTGGCCGCGTTCCACAACAAGTACAAGGACATCCAGCTGTCGGTGTTCACAGCCTACGACAGCAACGGCGACGGCACCGATGACGCGTTCTTTGGTGACTTCACCAACGCCGGCGAAGGTACGGTCAACGGTGTGGAGTTCGAGTACCAGTGGCTGCCGACCCGCAACTGGGCGATCACAGGCAACCTGGCATGGCTGGACGGCAAGTACGACGAGTTCCGTTATGCCGGCCTGAACATCGCCGACGAGCAGGAGTTCACCAACGCCCCCGAGTTCTCCGGTGCGTTCAACGTGGAGTACCGTACCGATCTGGCCAATGGCGGCAACCTCTCCGCCCGTATCGGCTACAGCTACCAGTCTGAGGTGATCGCCACCACCGAAATCATCCGCGCGGAAGTGCCGCCGTTTGGTCGCGGGCCGATCACGCAGGACGGCTACGGTCTGGTCAACGCTGGCGTGACGTGGCGCATGAATGACGCCTGGTCGTTCTCGCTCAACGGCAGCAACCTCGCCGATGAGGAGTACTTGACCACCGGTTACAACCTCAACCGCGCGTTGGGCGTGTACACCGGCTTCTATGGCTCCCCGCGCCAGTACAGCCTGACGGCGCGTTACGATTTCTGATCGATCCCTGGAGCGTTCAGGACGTGCGGCGGGTCCCGGCAACCGGACCCGCCGTTGTTTTTTCGCTATGCTCGAACGCAGTCTGGCGGCACGGCGTGTCGCCACAGTCTGAAGGGGAGCCGGGGCGCGAATGCTGAGTTTCACCGCGGTCGCGCTGGCCAGCCTGGCATGGCTGGCACTGATGTTCGGCACGGCGCTGTGGGCCGAGCGCCACCCGGGCGTGTTGGGACGTCACTGGCGCCACATCTATGCCCTGTCGCTGGCGGTGCACTGCACCTCCTGGACGTTCTACGGCACCGTGACGCAGGCCTCGCGCTACGGCTGGCCGCTGCCGCCCACTTTCCTTGGCGCGATCCTGCTGTATGCGCTGGCCGTCGCCTTCATGATGCGGCTGGTGCGGCTGGCCCGGGACACCAATGCCACTTCGCTGGCCGACCTGATCGCCACCCGGCTTGGCAAGGACGCGTGGCTGGCGGCGACCGTGACGCTGGTGGCCGCATTGGGCCTGATTCCCTACATCGCGCTGCAGCTCAAGGCCGTGGCGATGAGTTTCGCGATGCTGACCACGCGCTCGGCCGCAGATGCCATCGAGCCGGCTTGGCAGGACATCGCCCTGTACGTGGCCCTGGCGATGGCGCTGTTCGCCATGCTGTTCGGGACCCGGCGCGCGGCCGCGACCGAGCACAACCGCGGGCTGGTGCTGGCGATGGCGTTCGAGTCGGTGTTCAAGCTGGCCGCGATGCTCGCATTGGGCTGTTTCGTCTGGTTCGGGTTGGACCTGCCGGCGCCGCCGGTATCCGCCACGCTGCCCGCCGACGCGATGCCTTCGGGCGGCTTCATGCCGCTGGTGCTGCTGGGCGCGATGGCCATGTTCATCCTGCCGCACCAGTTCCACATCGCGGTGGTGGAGTGCCGTGACGAGCGCCACGTGGCGACCGCGCGCTGGTTGTTTCCGCTGTACCTGGTGCTGATCGCGCTGCCGGTGCTGCCGCTGGCGAGGGCTGGCCAGGCGCTGCTGGCGGGGCAGGTGCCCTCCGATCTCTATGTGCTCGCGCTGCCCTTGTCGCAAGGCCGCGAAGCCCTGGCGCTGTTCGGGTTCCTCGGCGGCCTCAGTGCGGCGACCGGCATGGTCGTGGTCAGCACCCTGACACTCAGCCTGATGATCGGCAACCACTGGTTCGCTCCCGGTTTGCTGCGCGGTGCCTGGTCGCGCCAGGACGGTGGTGACCTGCGCGGCCATGTCCTGCTGCTGCGCCGCGTTGGCATCGTGGCCATCATGCTGCTGGCATGGGCCTACAGCCGCCTCATCGCCGGCAGTGACGCACTGGCCGACGTGGGCGCCGTGTCGTTCTCCGCGCTGGCCACGCTGGTGCCCGCGCTGGGCTTTGCCGTGTGGCGCCCGAAAACCCCGGCACGCGCCGCCCAGGTCGGCATCGTGCTCGGCTTCGTGGCATGGGCGTGGGCGTTGCTGGTGCCGATGACGGTGGAGATGCGCGGCGAGCCGGTGGCATGGCTGACCGCGGGACCCTTCGGCCAGGCCTGGTTGGCTCCGGATGCGTTGTTTGGACTCACGGGCTGGAGCCGCCTGGGCCGCGCGGTGGGCGCAAGCCTGTTCGTGGGAACGATGGGCACGCTCGTCGCGGCGGCATGGGGCAGCGAGGCGCCTCGCAAGGCAAGGCTTGGCCTGGATGCACGGGCGCTGCGTGATGCCGGCCTGCGCTTTCTTTCGCGCGACCGCGTGGACCAGCTGCTGACGGATGCCGCGGGCGAGGGCGCCGCGCCGGCAGAACTCGAAGCGCGCATGGAACGCGAACTGGCCGCCGTGCTGGGCACTGCGTCGGCGCGCGTGTTGCTCGATGCAGCGCGGCGCGAAGCCGGTCGTGACCTCGACACCGTTGCCGCCATCGTCGGCGTGGCCTCGGCCGACCTGCGCTTCAACCAGCGAGTACTGGAGGCGGCGTTGCAGAACATGTCGCAGGGCATCAGCGTGGTGGATGCCCAACTGCGGCTGGTGGCGTGGAACCGGCGCTACGTGGAGCTTTTCGGCTATCCCGAAGAACTGCTGCAGATCGGGCGACCCATCGCCGACCTGTCGCGCTGGGCGCTGGCGCAGGTGCCGCACGGCCCCGATACCGAGCTGGCGCTGGAGCGGCGGCTTGCCTTCATGCTTGCGGGCACGCCGCACTTGTCCGAACGCGTGCTGCCCGACGGCACTATCATCGAGATCCGCGGCAACCCCATGCCTGGCGGCGGCTTCGTGGCCACTTTCACCGACGTCACCGCGTTCCGCCATGCCGAGGCGGGCCTGATCCAGGCCAATGAAACCCTGGAGCAGCGCGTGGCCGAGCGGACCGTCGACCTGGAAGCGGCCAAGCGCGAGGCCGAGCGCGCCAACGACGCCAAGAGCCGCTTCCTGGCGGCCATTGGCCATGACCTGATGCAGCCGTTGCATGCGGCGCAGTTGTTCACCGATGCGCTGTCGCAGCAGGTGCGCAATCCCGCGCAGCGCGCGACGGTGGCACAGATTGGTGGCGCGCTGGACTCCACCAGCGACCTGCTGAACGGCCTGCTGGACATGTCGCGGCTGGAGGCGGGTGGCCTGGAGGCGCAGCCGCGCGAGTTGCCGATTGCCGAGGTGCTGGACCCGCTTGCTTCGGAGTTCGGCGCGATCGCCGCGGCACGTGGATTGCGCTTCCGATACGTGCCCAGCCGCGCGTGGGTGCGCACCGATCCGCAGTTGTTGCGCCGCGTACTGCAGAACTTCCTCGCCAACGCGGTGCGCTATACCGTATCCGGTTCGGTGCTGCTGGGGGTGCGCATGGGCGGCGACGCGCTGCGCATCGAAGTGCTCGATACCGGCCCGGGCATTCCGGTGGAACAGCAACGGCGCATCTTCGAGGAGTTCCGTCGCGGTGACGACGCGCCGGGGCAGGGCCTCGGGTTGGGCCTGGCCATTGCCGACCGCATCGCCGAGTTGTTGGAGTCTCCCATCGGTCTGCGCAGCCGGCTGGGGCGCGGCACCGCCTTCACCGTGCGGGTTCCACGCGTGGAAAGCCGCCCGCGGGTGGTGGCACCTGCACAGGTGCAACGCACCGGCTTGGCCGGCACGCGCGTGCTGGTGCTCGACAACGATGCCGTCGCACTGGACGCCCTCGCGCACCTGCTGCGGACATGGGGCTGCGATGTCGTTACCGCCGGCGATGGCGAACAGGCGGCCGCCGCATTGATGGGTGGGCCTGTGGCGCTATGGCTGTTCGACTACCACCTCGATGATGGCGACACCGGTACCGCGGTGGTGGACCGGTTGGCGCAACGCTTCGGCGCGCGGCCAACGGTGATCCTGAGCGCCGATGCCAGCGAGGCGGTGCGCCGCGACGTGCAGGACGCTGGATTCACCCTGCTGCGCAAGCCGCTCAAGCCGCTTGCCTTGAAGTCCGTGCTGGATCGCCTGCTGGCCTCGCGCGAACTGCAGCCGGCCTGATGCGCCTCAGCCCGCGACCTGCCGCGACGGGTCGCTGAGCTCCAGCTCGCGCAGGATCACCCCGGCCTGGGTACGGTTTCGTACCCCCAGGCGCTCGAAGATGGCGGACAGGTGTGCCTTCACCGTCCGCTCCTGCACGTCCAGGCGGTCGGCGATCTGCTTGTTCAACAGTCCCTGAGCCACGTAAGTCAGCACGCGGAACTGCTGCGGCGAGAGGCTGGCCAGCCGCGAGGCGAGGTTGGTGTCGCTGCTGGAACTCTGGGTGCGCGCCACGGCCGCGCGCAGCGACGCGGGCAGCCATTGCTCGCAGGCCAGTACCGCGCGCACTGCATCGCGCAGTTCTTCAAGTCCAGAACTCTTGGGCAGGTAGCCGGCCGCTCCGTGGTCCAGCGCACGCCTTACCACGCGCGGATCGTCGTTGGCCGACACCACCACCACCGCCACCTCCGGGTGTTGCGCGCGCACGGCGGCGAGCCCTGCCAGCCCGTGGTTGCCGGGCATGTGCAGGTCCAGCAGCACCAGGTCGATGCCCGGATCGGCCTCCAGCGCCGCCAGTACGCCATCCAGGCTGTCAGTCTCGGCTACGTTGGTATCCGGCACGGCATCGATGGCCGCCTGGCGCAGGGCGGCTCGGAACAGCGGGTGGTCGTCGGCGATGAGGAGTGAGGGCATGGCAGGCTCAGGCTTCCTGACTAGCCTAGCAAGCCCGCATCGAATTTTTCATTGCGGCGAGGTGGTACCAAAGTACGATGAAGCGCACGATGGCGGTTGCTACGCTCTGCGCATGACCATGCCACCGATCCTGCGCCGAACGGGCGCCAGCACGCTCCACCTCCTCCTGGCCTGCGGCGCACTGGCGATGGCCGGCTGCAGCACCCCGGGTTCCACGCGTACTTCGGGAGACCGTGACGTGTTTGGTTCCACGCGCATTACCGAGCATCGTGGCCATGACGACCTGCTGACCGCCGGCCTCGGCCTTGACGGCCTGCGTGCAATGACGCCGCCGGCCTTCGCCGACGCCGCGGCACCCACCCCGGCCGAACTGCGCCGTCGTGCACTGTGGGCCAACTGGCGTGGCATCGCCGACATGGCACCGGGCGGCGGCTACGGCAACCTGTACGGCAGCACAGTCGCGGTACCGGGTCGTGAATTCAGCACTTTCGCCACCGTGCCGGGCGCGAACCAGCCGCATCGCGTGCTGGTGCAGGTGCCGGATGCCTTCGACCTCGAGCGCCGCTGCGTCGTGGTGACCGCTGCCTCGGGTTCACGCGGGGTGTACGGCGCTATTGCCGTCGCGGGTGCATGGGGCCTGCCCAAGGGGTGCGCTGTGGCGCACACCGACAAGGGCGCGGGCACCGACTATTTCGACCTGGACAGCGGGCAGGGAGTTCGCCTGGATGGTACGGTCGGTACCGTTGCCGATGGACTGGCGTTCGCGCCGGGAGCCCCCGCGGGCGCACGCGGCGTCGCGTTCAAGCACGCCCACTCCGGCGACAACCCCGAGGCCGACTGGGGCCGCCACGTGAAGCAGGCGGCGCAGTTCGCGCTGCAGTCGCTCGGCACCGCGTTCCCGCAGGCGGCACCGTTCACCTTCGACAACACCCGCGTCATTGCGGTGGGCATCTCCAACGGTGGCGGCGCAGTGCTGCGTGCGGCCGAACTGGAGGGCGACTGGTTGGATGCCGTAGTCGCTGGCGAGCCTAACGTGCTGGTGGAAGGCCACGGCAGCCGTGCCCTGTACGACTACACCACCGAGGCCGCGCTGCTGATGCCGTGCGCGCTGTTGCACCCGTCGCTGGCGCCGTTGCCGCAGCCGCCGATGACGGCGCAGGTCGCCCCGTTGTGGGCCGCGCAGTGCGCCACGTTGCAGAAGGCCGGCTTGGTGGAGGGTGCGGACACCACCGCGCAGGCCGCTTCGGCCTACCAGCGGCTGCACGATGCAGGCTGGACCGATGAGGCGCTGCGCGCAGGTGCATTGTCGGCCGGGTTTGACCTGTGGCGCTCGGTGGCGGCTACGTACGCGTCGGCCTACACGCGTGCCGCGCTGGGGCCGTCGCCGTGCGGCTACACTTTCGCCGCCGTGGACGCCACCGGCAAGCCTCGCGCCGCCACCACCGTCGAGCGCGCCGCATGGTGGAGCGACGCCAGCGGTATTCCTCCGGGAGCGGGCGTGCAGGCCATCCCGCCGGCCGGCTCCAATCCGATGACCGACCTGCAGTGCCTGCGAGCACTGTGGACCGATGCGAACGACGCGCGGGCCGCCAAGCTGCGCCAGGGCGTGGCCCAGACCCGCGCGGGGATGCCGCGCGCCGGCCTGCCGGTGGTCGTGGTCCATGGCACCAGCGACGGGTTGATCCCGATGGCGTTCACCAGCGTGCCGTACGTCGCGGGGGCGAAGGCCTCCGGGCGCGATGTGCGCTTCTGGCAGGTGCGTAATGCCCAGCACTTCGATGGCTTCCTCGGCCTGCCGGACTATGCCGCCCGCTACGTGCCGCTGCTGCCATACGTGTATGCCGCGCTGGATCGCGTGCAGGCACACCTGGACGGCAACGGCCCGCTGCCCGCCGATGCGGTGATCGCCACCGTGCCTCGTGGCGCCGGGAATGCGCTGGAGGCGCGCCACCTCGCCATGCCGGCGGAGTGACCTGCGCCGCAACGCCGTGCTTGCCCTGTTCACGTTGTCTTTGGCACGCTGATGGGATGAGGGTCACCACCTGACCTGCCGACGACAGGAGTCGCCATGTCGCGCCGCCATTTCTCCATGCTCCGCGAGTTCCACCTCGCGGACTGGTTCACCCTCGCCAATGCCTTCTGCGGCACCGGTGCCATCTTCGCCGCCATGCGCTTCCTGCAGGAGGGCGTGGTACGCGACCTGATGATCGGCATGGCGCTGATACCGCTGGCTTTCGTCTTCGACGCGCTGGATGGCCGCATCGCGCGCTGGCGCAAGTCCGCCTCCACCCTGGGCCGCGAACTGGACTCGCTGGCGGACGTGATCTCGTTCGGCGTGGCGCCGGCCGCGCTGGGTTACGCCTGCGGCCTGCAGGGCGGCTGGGACTGGGTAGTGCTGAGTTACTTCGTCGGTTGCGGCGTGAGCCGCCTCGCGCGCTACAACGTCACCGCCGAGCAGCTTTCCGGCGACGAGGGCAAGGTCAAGTATTTCGAAGGCACACCGATACCGACCAGCCTGGTGCTGGTCATCGTGCTCGCCGTGGCCGCATGGCAGGGGGCGATCGGCGAGGACCTGTGGTTCGGGATGGTCAGGCTCGGGCCGTGGCAGTTCCATCCGCTGGTGCTGATGTTCGCGCTGTCCGGCTCGTTGATGATCAGCAAGACCCTGCGCATTCCCAAACCCTGAACATAGCGCCGTTGGCGCACCGCAACAATTCCGTTGCTATGATCAGGACAAACGCGGGAGGGCACGATGGCCAAGCAGGGTTTCGGCACGATGGGCGGCTTTGGTTCGGACGAGTTCGATGCCATCGCCAAGCAGTACTGGAGCGCGTGGGGCGACATGATGCGTGGCGCCGGCGCCAAGCCTGCCAACGCGGTCCCCGGCTGGGACGAGGCGGTGCGCTGGTGGTCACAGCTGGCCCAGGGCGGGCCGGCGCAGGCCAACGACGCGGTTGGTCGCTTCAATGCGCAGGCACAAGGCTGGTTCGGCCAGATGCAGCAGTTGGCGGCGCAGTTCGCGGGCCAGAACGCAGACGCCGGTGAAATCGCCCGGGCATGGAAGCAGATGCTGGGTGGCAACGGTTCCAACCCCTTCGCCGATGTGTTCAAGCACGTGCGTGGTCCCGGCCAGCACGATTTCGAGGCGTGGATCGAGCAGGTGCGCCCGTACCTGGACATGCTGCAGCGCGATCGCGGCCGCTGGATGGATGCCCCCACCTTCGGATTCGCCCGCGAGCACCAGGAGCGCTGGCAGGACGCGGCCAAGGCGCAGGACGAGTACCAGGCTGCCAGCCAGGTGTTCAACACGTTGCTGGCTGAGTCGTCCCAGTCCGCATTCGACCGTTTCGAGCAATTGCTGGCCGAGCGCAGCGAGCCCGGGCGCCAGTTGACCTCGGCGCGCGCGCTGTTCGACCTGTGGATCGATGCGGCCGAGGATGCGTACGCCGAGTTGGCGCTCTCGCAGCGATTCCGTGATGCCTACGGACACCTGGCCAACGCACAGATGCGCGTGCGCAGCCATGTGCAGGACGAGATCGAACGCGCCAGTGCGTTGCTGGGCGTGCCCGGCCGCACCGAAGTGGATGCCGCGCATCGCAAGATCGTGCAACTGGAGCGTGAAGTGCGTCGCCTGCGTGACCTGGTGCAGGCCATGTCGGCAACGCCGATCGCGCGGCCGACACCGGTGCAGGGTAGCGCGTTCTCCGACGCGATCGGCACGCTGCGGCGCAGGGCCGCGGCGCAGGTGGAGCCGCGAGCCGCGAACAGGGCAACGGAAAGTGCGTCCGCGACTCGCAAGCGGCCGGCTGCCGCAACCAAGGCTTCCAAGAGCCGGGTGGTTGCTGCCGGGGCGGGCACAACCAAGACGCGGCGCGCAGGGGCAACGAAGAGCGTAACGCCTGCAAAAACTGCCAAACCGGCGAAGGCCGCAGCCACCACCGGCCGCAGTCGGGCGGTCGCCGCCCGCAGTGCGAAGTCCGCCAAAGCCACGCGCGCCGCGAAGGCCAGTGCGGGCAAGCCGACGGTCAGTCGTGCCGTCGCGACCAAGTCGCTGAGCAAGGCCACCAAGGGAGCCCGCTGAGATGAACGCCTTCGACAGCTTCGGCCCGATCGGCTTCACTCCGCAGGCATTGGCCGAGGAGGCCATCAAGCTGCAGCACAAGCTCGGCGCGGGCCTGGGCACGCTGACCCAGGTGGACGACGTTGACTACGGCGCCACCCGCCGCGAGGAAGTGTGGCGCGATGGCAAGGTGGTGCTGTACCGCTTCATCGGCGAACGCGCGCCCACCGCCAAGGTGCCGTTGTTGATGGTGTATGCGCTGGTGAATCGGCCGTACATGGTCGACCTGCAGGTCGGCAAGTCCATCGTGCGCGGCCTGCTGGAGCGCGGCGAAGACGTATACATCCTCGACTGGGGCTACCCCGACCGCTCCGACCGCTACCTCGAGTTGGAGGATTACATCCAGCGCTGGATCGGCGGTGCCGTCGACCACCTGCGCAGTGCCTACCACCAGGACGCCATCAACCTGCTCGGCATCTGCCAGGGTGGCGCGTTCTCGCTGTGTTACAGCGCGCTCAACCCGCGCAAGGTGCGCAACCTCATCACCATGGTCACCCCGGTGGATTTCCACACCGAGGACAACATGCTGTCCAACTGGACGCGCAGCCTGGACGTGGACCTGTTCGTGGACACGGTGGGCAACGTGCCGGCGGACATGATGAATTTCACCTACCTGCAGCTCAAGCCGTGGCGGCTGTTCGTGCAGAAGTACGTGGGCCTGGTCGACATCCTCGACGACAAGCAGGCACTGGAAGACTTCCTGCGCATGGAAAAGTGGATATTCGACTCGCCCGACCAGGCCGGCGAAGCGTTCCGCCAGTTCATCAAGCAGTTCTACCAGGCCAATGGCTTCGTCAAGGGCGGCATCGACATCGGCGGCCACCCGGTGGACCTGATCCACGTGGACATGCCGGTGCTGAATATCTTCGCGGAACAGGACCACCTGGTGCCGCCGGATGCGTCGAAGGCGCTGGGCGGGCTGGTGGGCAGCGACGATTACAGCGAGCTGTCGTTCCGTGGCGGCCACATCGGCATCTACGTCTCCAGCCGCGCGCAGCGGGAAGTGCCCCAGGCGATCCACGACTGGCTGGCGGCGCGGTCGCGCTGACCGTCACATGCCGGCGCAGCGTGCCCGCGCTATGCTCACTGCCAGGGCCACAAGGGACGACGCCATGAGCACACCTTCACGTCCGTTCACCCGCTCCCGCAACGACCGCATGATCGCCGGCGTCATGGGCGGCATCGCCCAGCGCTTCGGCTGGAACAGCACGCTGCTGCGCGCCATTTTCGTGATCATCTCGATCGCGTCGGCGGCATTCCCCGGCATCCTGGTGTACCTGATCCTGTGGCTGCTGATGCCGGAGGAGGGCGCCTGAGCCCTTGGCTGCAGCGCGCCGGGCGGGTACTCGGCATGGCGTGGGCGTCACCCAACACCGTGCTGGGGTTGGTGGCCGGGGGTATCGGCATGGCCTTCGGCGCGCACGTGCACCTTCGCCCGCAGGACCTGGCCGTGGTGTTCCATCGCTGGCCGTGGGGTCCGGGCGGCGCGCTGACCCTGGGCAATGTGATCCTGCACACCGGCGATACACTGGACTCGCCGTGCGTGACGTACGCGCACCGCGCGGGTCATGGCGATGAACCGCACATCATGCTGGCTGACCATGAGCGCGCGCACGTGTACCAGTACATGGTGCTGGGGCCGCTTTTCCTGCCGGTGTACCTGGTGTGTGGCGGCGTGAGCGTGCGCAATCCGTTTGAACGCGCCGCGGACCGCTACGCGCATCGCGGCCGGGGGTGGTGGCCGTGGAGTGCGACCGACTGAGACCGCCTGCGTTTGTTTATCAGGCAGGATCGCCGGCCATGCGACTCCCGGAGCGGGACGAGGAGTGTCCGGAAGCGCATGCCGGCGGTTGAAACTACCCGTGAATCATTTGCCGTCGGTGTTGTTCTTGGCGTCGGCGGCGGCCGCGGCCTCTTCGGCGGCATCCTGGGCCTGTTCGGCTGCGTCGGCGACCTTCTCGGCCGAGTCGGCCAGGTCGTCACGGCGGGTCAATTCGTCGCCCGACACCGCCTCGGCCGTGGTGGCCGAAGCGTCGGCGGCGGCAGCTGCCGCGTCAGCCGCGGCCTGCGCAGCCGCGGTTGCAGCGGCGTCGCCCGTGGCGGCGGCATTGTTGGCCGCCTCCTGCGCTTCCGAAGCGGATTCGGCGGCTTCCGTGGCGGAGGTGTTGGCCTGGTCCTGGTTGCAGGCACCCAGGACCAGCACGAAGGCCATCGCAAACAAGGTCTTGGTCATGTTCATCGAGCGTTCTCCTGGTACGCGTTGGTGCGTCGCGTGCACCTTGCCGCCGGCGGTGTGAAAGCCGTGGCAATGTGGATCGCAGGCCGGTCCGATCATTCAGCTTGCCGAATGCGGCCGCACCGGGCGCCGGGTTCCGACGCGCGATTGATCAATCGTTCGGCCCGCGGACGGGCACGACCTGTACCGTTTGCCCAATCGGGTTTCCCTCGGGTCCGAAGCGGCGTTCCACGAACAGCAGACGGCCTCGTTCCACCAGCACCACGGTGCTGCAACGTGTGCCATACCGCGAGTTGCGTATGAAGGGTGGGGACAACGCCCGCTCGAGTTCCAGACCCACGCCGGTATCGGGCAGCGCCTCGTCCGGAGCAGGCGTGGTGTCGGCCAGCGCGCTGAACAGAGGCTCCAGCGATGCCGCGTCGTCGACGTCCCGGGTGGCGGCCGCATCCTCGGTCAACCATGCGGCCAGCGCGCCGGTGGCGTGGCTGCCCTTTGGCCACGTGGCATCGAGCGCGCCATTGGACATGGCGTGCACGCCCGGTGCGATGGCCTGCGTTGCGAAAACCGGATGGTTGGTGGCGAAGGCGAGTGTCGGCCCATCGTAGGCCAACAGATTGAAACGGCCGTACTCCGGGGCAACGTCCGCCAGCGCGGCGCACCATTCCGGGGCAGGGGTGGCATCCTGCAGGAAACCGGTGACCAGCCCGCCGCGCGAACGCGGTGCAGTCTCGACGGCGAGACCCTGGCGCACATTGGTCACGGCCGCCAGACGGCCCTGGGACGAGACCATCAGCCAGCTACCGCCCTGCAACTGATCGCGGCCGCCGAACACGCCCGGCAGGTCCGCATGGGTTCCGGCCGCGGAAGTGGGGCGCGCATGCGCTTCGTCGCGGTTGGCGATCAGCGCCAACGGGTAACGGGGATGGACACGCCAGGCGACGGCAATCAGGCACATGTGCGCATGCTAGCGCAGCGGCCGACGAACGGTGCCTGTTTATTTACATCCGGCTAACAGCGTTGCGAGTAGCGTTGGTTTTGCCGGAGAACAAGCATTGAAATTCACTTTTTGATGCAACAGCTCCGACTGGAAGGCTCAGCCACCCGGAACTTCGATTCCGCGGACTGGGCCTTCTTCATGTGTGTTCGACGAAGGGTTTCCTGATCCTGTGCAGGGGGAAGTCCCAGGGGCGGGTGATGCCTCAAGGCGTCCGCTTGCGTGCCTTGGCGCGTGTGCGCTTGGCCGGGCCGGTGGGGCGTGCCGCATTTTCAACGGGTCGCAAAGCGCTGGCGCAGGATGACTGCAGTGCGGACAGGGCGTCCACATGGGCGATGAAATGTTCCAGGTACACCGGCGACAGCTCCTGCATCCGGGTGAGCGCGCGGTGGACCAGACTGGCGGAGTTGAGTGGACCCGCGTCGGCCGGCGACGGAATCAGGGCCTGGCGTAGCTGGCTCTGGTTGCGGACCTTGGTACAAGCCTGCCGGATTTCGTCGATGACGGAGAGGCCTGGGGCTCCAGCCGGCGCAAGTGACGAGTGCCCGGCAGCAATGTTCGCAGGTGAGCCGCGGGTCAGGGCGCTGACCAGTGCGACAAGTGGACCAGATGAGTCCCGCCGGTCGCGCCGTGCGACATCCTCCAAAGCGAAACCGGTTGCTGCCTCCGTCATCACAGGCCCACGCTCAAGGTCCTGCGCATACGCAGCGACCAGTTCGGCCAAGCGCTGGTCGAGGACGGCGCGTACGGTGCCGCTTTGTGCCGCAGCCCGCCGGTCCAGCGCTTCGATGTGCTGGAATCGCAGTGGAGCAAGGCGGTCGGCACCTTGCGCCCGCCATGCCTCCAGCTTCGAGCGCATGTTCGCGCTGCTACCGCTCATGACCTGTCGCATCGTGCTTCGCCGGCTTGGGCACCGGCGCGATCTCCACGCGCCGGTTGCGCGCGCGGCCTTCCTCGCTGGCGTTGGAGCTGACCGGTTGCTGTGCGCCGAACGCCGCGGCAAACACCGACGACGACGGCACGCCCGCGTCTATCAGCGTACGGGTCACGGTCAGCGCGCGTTGCGCCGACAGCTCCCAGTTGTCGGCGAACTGGCGATTGCTGTCGCTCACCAGCCGGTTGTCGGTGAAACCGCTGACCATCAGGATCTCGTCGCGCGCGCGCAGGTACTCGGCCAACGGGCCGGCCAGCGACTTCAACAACTCGTGGCCCTCCGGCTGCAACCGGTCGGAGTTGAGCGCGAACAGTACGTTTCCGCGGATGCCGATGCGGCCATCCACCAATGTCACCCGGCCCTGCGCCAGCGGCACGGCCAACATCTGTTCCAGCGTGCGCATCTGCCTGCCTGCCTGCTCGCGCTTGCGGACCTCCTCGTCCAGCTGGTGCGAAAGACGCATCTGCACGGCGATCACGCCGACCAGTATCAACGCGAACACGCCCAGCAGCACCGACATCAGGTCACCGAAAGCAGCCCAGACCGCGGTGGTGGCTTCGACGTCGCCGTCGTGCTCCACGCTCATGCCGTTTCCGCCCCGGCGCGCTGCTCGGACAGGTGCTGCAATTCGCCGATGATCTGCTTCTGTGCCAGCATGCTCAGGTCGATGACCTCGCGCGCCTGCGCCACGTAGTACGCCAGTTGCTCGTCGCTGCGCGACAGCGACCGGTCCAGCGCGGCCTCGATGGCCTGCAGGCGCGTGACCAGTTGGTCGTTGGACTCGCCGAAGCGCTGCACCGCCGCGCCGAACGCATCGCCCAGGCTGGCCACTTCGATGGCGCCGGCGGCGATGCGGGTAGCGGCGGCGTCGAGCTTGCCGGTTTCGGCTTCGACGTGCGCGGCGAAGCGGTTGCCCACGCGGTCCAGCAGGTCCGCGCTGGTGGAGATCAGCGCATCGACCGCGGCGCGTTGCTCGGTGGAGGCATGGTTGACCGCGTTGAGCAGGGTGTCGACCGTGGCCAGCAGGCGGCCGCGCTCCTCCAGCACGGCGGTGTCGCGGGCCATGCTGTCGGACAGCCTCTGGCGCAACTCGGCGATGACCTCGGCGGCGGCCTTGGGCGCCTCGGAGGCGGCCTGCACCAGGCGCGAGATCTCGGCGATGGTGTCGCGGGCGTGCGCCTGGGTCTGCGCGGTGATGGCATCGGCGGTGCGGGCCAGCGTGTCGCACAGGTCCTGCTGGCGACTGGCTGCGCGCTCGCCGGCAGACTCCCAGCGTGCGACCAGCGGTCGGGTCATCGCATCGAAGGACTCCGCCCAGGCGACCATGCGTGCCTGCGCGTTGGCGTCGAGGGCGGCGTGCAGTTCGATATGCGACTGCTGCACGGCCTGCACCAGTGCGGCGGCATGTGCCTCGAAGGTGCTGGCAGCAGCTTCCAGTGCGGCCTGGTTGCGTGTGGCCATTTCGGTGCTGGCCGCGGTCTGGCGGGTCACGGCATCCGCCCACGCCGCCTCCTGGCGTGCCGCTGCTTCGGTCGATGCAGCCTCGTGGCGTGTGGCCGCTTCGGACCACGCCGCTTCGTTACGCGTCGCGGCTTCGGTCCATGCGGTGGTTTGACGCACCGCCGCTTCGTCCCACGCCGTCGTTGCGGCGGTGGTGGCTGCATCGAAGCGCGCCGACACGGCGTCCACCACGCCCGACGATCGCTGCTCGAAGCTATCGTTGAAGTGCTCCAGCGTGCCGCGCAGATCGTGCAGAAGTGTCGCGTTGGCCTGGCGCTGCTCGGCGAGCGAGTCGGTCCACAACCCCGCGACGGTGGCCGTGGTGGCCTGGAACTCCGACGCCAGCCCGGCGACCTGCTGCTGTACCGCCTGCATCGCGTTCTCATGCAGCGTGGCGGCGTTGCGCGCAATGGCGCTCATCGTGGCTTCCATCACCGGCTGCAACGCCGTGCCGGTGGCGCGCGCGCTTTCGGATGCGCCCTCCAGCAGTGATTGCTTCACCGAGGCGGCCAATCGCGTGTGCACGGCCTCGGTGCGCTCGTGGAACGCGGCCTGCTGCGCCAGCTGGCGTTCGTTCGCCGCAAGGGACTGCTGCTCCATCCCCGACAGCGTGGCCTGCAGTTGCGCCACCAGCGTCGGCAGGGTGTCCGCCTGGCGCTGCAGCAGCTTGAACATCTCTTCGCGCTGGTGTGGCTGCGAGTACGGCCGCAGCGTGGTCGCAATCGCCGTATCCAGCGCCTGCGCCGCGTCCACCCGCTCACGGCGGGACAACGCGGCCAGCAACCCGAGCATGGCCGACGCGGCCACGCCCGCGATCGAGGTGCCGAAGGCGAACGCCAGGCCCTTTACCGGTGCGGCGATCGACGCGCGCAGGGCTGCAAGGTCCGAGGCGCTTTCCAGCGCCAGCCCGGTGCCGCGCAGCGTGGTCATCATGCCCAGCAGCGTGCCCAGCATGCCCAGCAGTACCAGCAGCCCGACCAGGTACGGCGTCAGTGCCGGCGCCGGCAACGGCGAGCGCCCGCCATCCACGCGCTGGCGCACGGCGTCACGCAGGGACGGATGCAACTGGCCCAGCCATGCGCCCAGCTCGGCGACCGGCTGCGCGGCGATCTCCACCGCGCGCGCCAGGGTGCCGGTCGCCTGCCGGTAGCGACGCAGTTCCAGCGCACCGGTCACGTAACAGGCGGTAATCAGCAGGACCACCGCCAGCGCCAGCAGGTTGGTGCCGAGGTAGCCCGCGCCGATCCAGCCGACAACGGCCAGACCAACGAGGAAAATGGCGGGGTAGAGCAGGTGCTTGGGCATGTCAGGCAGTCACGGTGGAGCGCAGGGCCGCAACAAGGCCCTCGCTGGGTTGCAGTCGGAGGTCCAGCTCGGCCAGCAGCAGGCTTTGCATGTCCTGGCGGAACACGTCGAGCCAGCGGGCCGAAGGAGAGATGGCGTCTGGCGCGGCAGCCGCGGCCAGGTGAAGACGGTCGAAGTGCCGGCATAGCCATTCGGGCAGCGTGGACAGCAGGGCGCGCTCCTGGCGGCCCAGCGCGCGCTCCATGACGGCGTCCATGGCGGCCAGTTGCGCCAGCTCCGGCGCCTGCTGGGTCAGCAGGCCGCGCAGGCGGCCGCGCAGGTGGCTGATGTCGGCGTCCATCACCTGCTGCAGGGCGGCGTGGCGCTGGCGAAAGAAGGTGGCGTCGGGCGATGGGGTGTCCGTGTTGCCGGCGGCGCTTGGCGCGGCAGCGTCCTGTGGGCTGGCAAACGCGCGATCACCCACGATGACCGTCACCAGCGCGGCGCGCACGCGCGCGCATTCACTGCCGTCAAAGGACAGGGTTGCGGTGGCATCGGCGGTGGGCGCTGCTGGCCGGGCATCCAACGCGGAGGACAGCGCCACCGCGTGGGTCCACTCCAGCCACTGGCTAAGCTGGGCGGTCAAGGAGGGAGCGGCGGGGGCGGCCTCGACCTCGCCCAGGCGGGCAAGCAGGCGGTGGAGTGCCGGCGCAGGGCCCCGAAGGGCGTTGTGCACGGGCGGGTCTTGCTGAAAACGCACGATTTTACACGCATATGGCCCGGGCCCGCGTCCTTGGTAGGCAGGGTTGCAAACGAAGGTATCGGCTACGACGGCCGCCTGTTGCATGAGCGACCGCAATCCATCACCGCACCCGTCGTCGAAAAAAGAGGAGGCTTGATGCGCCAGCAAAAAAGCCAAGCCCAAAGGCCTGGCTTTTTCTTCAATCTGGTGCCGGAGGTGGGACTCGAACCCACACGCTTTTAAGGGCGGCGGATTTTGAGTCCGCTGCGTCTACCGATTCCGCCACTCCGGCGCGGGCGAGCAGTATAGCGGAGGCCGTGGCCTCCGTCTGCGGTGTCAGTGCACTTCGTCGGTCTTGAGCGCCTTGCTGGCGCGAGTGAACCATTCGCCGCCCTGTGGCAGGAACATCGAGCAGCTTTCCATCGGCGCCTTGTAGATGTGCAGGGAGATGGCCACGTTGTCACCGCTGGTATTGCGGATGGTGTGGTACTCGTGCGGCGGGATCAGGCTGCCGGCGCTGCCTGGGCCGGCTTGCATTCCGCCGGTGGCGCGGAAGCGGAAGCGATCGCCGTCGGATTCCAGCAACTCGTACTGGGTGATTTCCAGCTCGCCGTCCCACACGCCTTCCACACACCACAGCCCGCAGTGGTCGTGCACCGGAGTGCCTTGGCCGGGGCCCCAGGTCATGGCCACCACGCTGTAGCCGTGCACGGGGCTGCGGTACAACTCCCGGCGGGCGTAGTGGTCGTCAATGGGCTCGTGCACGCACGCTGGCAGTTGCACCTCGTGGTCGCGGATCATGCTGCACAGGGCGCTGCGCAACGCGGCGGTCACCGCGTGCTCATCGCCCGTGATGACAGCGGCGTCCAGGATGGCGACCAGCTTGTCGTGGCCGGGGAAGTCCAGGTTGGGTAGGGCGTTGGCGGTCGCGTGCATATGGCGAAGTGTAACCTGCTCATTGCCGGCCGTTATGTGCAGTGCCGCATCGCACCGCGCCGCGCCGCTCAGATATCGGCCAGGAACCCGCCCACGGCCGGCGAGAACCGCTCGAAATCAACCAGGAACGCGTCATGCCCCTGCGGCGACGGTAGCGGCAGGAAGCGTGCGTCGGTGCCGCCGGCGCGCAGGCCTTCGGCAATTTCCTCCTGCTGCTGCAGCGGGAACAGGATGTCGGTGTGCACGCCGATGGCCAGCGCCTTTTCCAGTTTTATGCAGGCCAGCGCGGCGCGGGCGTCGTCGTCACTGGACGGGCCTTCCCCGCGACCGCAGCCGCCTGGGCAGAAGTCGCCCATGTCGAACCAGTCCATCGACCGGCTCAGGTACAGGTAGGAGTTGGGGTCGAAGCGCCGCACGAAGCGGCGGGCGTGGCCCTCCAGGTAGCTCTCCACTTCGAATTCCAGGCCGAACGGCTCATCGTCGGCACGGTCGGAGTCAAGGCGCACCCGGCCAAAACGCCCATCCCACTCCAGCGCGGAACGGTAGGTGATCACCCCCAGCTTGCGCGCCATGCGCATGCCCGACTCGGGGTAGCGCTCTTCGGTGTAGTCGCCTCCGTTCCAGTTGGGGTCCAGCCGGATGGCCTCGCGTTGCAACGAGCGGATGGCAATGGAGAACGGCAGCGCGCGCGCCGCGCCTGAGATGTTGATATGGCTGCGGGCGATGCCCGGGTGCATGGCCAGCAGCGCCAGCGCGGTCATCCCGCCCATCGAGTTGCCGATGACGCAGGCCAGGCGGTGGATGCCCAGCGCGCGGACCACGTGCGCGGCAGCGTTCGCGCCATCTTCCACCGACAGCTCGGGGAAACCCAGGCGGTACGGCTGCCCGGTGGCCGGATCGACGGACGCGGGGCCGGTGGAACCTTTGCAACTGCCCAGCGAATTGACGCAGATGACGTGCCAGCGGTCAGTGTCGATGGCTTTGCCGGGGCCGACCATGGCCTCCCACCAGCCGGCCGCGGGATTGGCCTCATTGGCGGCGGCGTGCGCGTCGGGCGACAGACCGGTGACGATCAGGATGGCGTTGTCGCGCGCGGCGTTGAGCGTGCCCCAGGTTTCAAAGGCCATCCTGGCCCCGTGCAACGCGCCACCGCGGCGCATCGGGAACGGCGAGGGCAGGTCGATGTAGCGGGTCCCGGGTGGGATGAATTCGGTCATTCCGTGAACTCTGGGCGGTTCGGTGGGCGGGGGCGATCTGCGATTGTCGCAGACACTGCCGCTTACGGCCGAAAGAACACCACGAAGCTGGGAAGCGTCGCGCTCGCTGGCAGCTCCCACCTTATGGATCAAGGGCAATGGTCAACGGCAAGGCGCCCCTTTGCATCAGGGACGCACGCGGTCGATCTTCAGCACCACCGGCGCCTTGGCATCGGTGGTGGTTTGCACGGGGGCGGCTTCCAGGTCGCCGGCCTGTGGCGTGGCAATGCCGGTGATCGACAGGCGTGCACTGATCTCGGCATTGGCCAGGTCGGACAGCTTTTTCGTCGGCATCAGGCTGTCGGCATCGTCCAGGCGCAGTTCCAGGGGCAGTTGCGCCGCGGACACTTTCTCGGCGGCGACCGGGATCGGCGGGCCGCCTGGCTCGCGGGCCACGACGAACAGGGTGGCGCCGGCGGGCAACTTCGCGCGCAGGGCGTCGGCCAGTTCCACTTTCACCGTGATGCCCTTGCCGCTGGCGGCGACGGGTGCCGGCGCGGCGAGTTCAGGTAGCCCGGCCTCGACGCGGGCCGCGTTGATCTGTGGGCGCAGGGTGGCGGCCACGTTTGGCTCCACGATGGCCAACAGCGGTTCCCACGTCTTCGCCGCGTCGGCGGCCCGGCCGGCTTGGCGCTGGGCGATGCCGAGGAACCAGCGGGCGCGCTGGTGCATGGGCTGTTTCCCAAGGGCGTGGCGCAGCATCTGCACCGCCTTGTCGTCGAAGCGGTGGTCCTTGTCGGCATTGGCACGCGCTTCGGCGGCGTCGGTCAGCAGGTCCGCTTCGTCTGGCGCCACGGTCACGGCGCGAGCGAGGGCGTCGCGCGCGTCGGTATGGCGGCCTTGTGCGGTATAGGCGCGGGCCAGCAGGCGCCAGCCGTCGATCTCGCTCGGGTCGTCGGCCAGCTTGGCCTCCAACTGGGTGATGGCCTCGTCCAGCGTCTGCGGGGTGCGGCGTTGAGCCTGGTCCAATGCGCGCGGCGTGCCGACGGCGAAATACAGCGCGCCCGTCATTACCAGGGCTGAGGCGAGCATCGCCACGCCAGTCAGCCGGTGTGCCTTAAACACCGGGCGCAGCACGTACGCCAACACCATCAGTACCAGCGCCAGGCTGGCGACCACGAATGCGCTCATCACCACTCCTGATCGTCTTCGGGGGTATTGGCCGGGGTACTGCGGGTCGGGTCACCGGGTTGTGCCTTGGTGCGCTGCTGCGTGGAACGGCGGCGCACGATGCCCGCCACCACCAGACCACCCGCCAGCAGCACCACCGCCGGGCCAAACCACAGCAGCCAGGTCTTGGATTCCACCTGCGGGCGGTACAGCACGAACTCACCGTAACGTGCGACCAGGAAGTCCTTGATCTCGGCGTTGGACTTGCCCCGGCGCATCAGCGACAGCACTTCGTGGCGCAGGTCCACCGCGATCTGTGCGTTGGAGTCGGCCAGTGACTGGTTCTGGCACATCACGCAGCGCAGTTCGCTCACCAGCGCGTGGAAACGCGCTTCTTCGGCCTCGCCGTTGAACTGGATGGGCGCGGGGTCGGCGGCGACCTGCGCTCGCGCCGGATTCGGCGCGAGCAAGGCAGAAAGCAGCAGGGCAGCGAGTGCGAGCACGGGCAGCACGTTGCGCCGCGACTTCGCAGCAACGTCCGGCGCGCACCGGCCGGATGCAGTCGTAGCCTTCGATGCCGGCATGCATGGCCGGAACACGATCCCCGTGGTCATAGCGACACCCCGGTGGGAGTGGTTTCCACGTCCTGCAGCACCGGCAGCAGCTGCTTCTGGATCACGTCATCCGTCAGCGGCCCCACGTACTTCCAGCGGATCATGCCGTTGGCGTCCACGAGGAAAGTTTCCGGCGCGCCATAGATGCCCCAGTCGATGGCGACCTTGCCTTCGTAGTCGGCCAGCACCAGCCAGTAGGGGTTGCCGAATTCGTCCAGCCAGCGCAGCGCGTCGGCGGGCTCGTCCTTCCAGTTGTAGCCCAACACGCGCACGCGCTTGGTTTCGGCGAAGCGGGTCAGCACCGGGTGTTCGTCACGGCACGCCGGGCACCAGCTGCCCCACACGTTGAGCAGGTATGGCGCGCCGCGCAGCTCCTGCGAGGTCACCATGCGCGAGGGTTCGTGCAGTACCGGCAGCGAGAACGCCGGCGCCGCCTTGCCGATCAGCGGAGACGGCAGTGCCTCACGGTTGGGGTTTCGGCTGAGCAGCACGCCCACGCCGAGCAGCACGCCCAACAACGCGACGAAGGCCAGCGGCAGCCAGCGCATCGCGCCGCGCTTGGGGGAGGGCGAGGAACTCATCGTGCTGGCTCCGCAGCGGAAGACGTGTGCGCAGGCGTGGCATTGCCGGGAGTAGGCGCGGCCGAAGCCTGGGTCGCGATGGCGGCTGCGGGCATGGGCGGCGTGTCGGTTGCCGGCAACGGCGGCCGCACACGTTCCGTGCCGACGCGGCGGAACCGCTTGTCGGCCGCAGTGACGAAACCGCCCAGCATCATCAGCAGCGCACCGAACCAGATCCAGCGCACGAACGGCTTGATGTGGACCCGCACAGCCCACGCGCCACCGCCGAGCGGTTCGCCGAGGGCCACGTACAGGTCCTGGGTGATGCCGGGGCGGATGGCCGCTTCGGTCATGACCTGGCCGCCGCTGGCGTAGGCACGCTTTTCCGGGTGCAGCACGGTAACCACGCGGTCGTCGCGCAGCACGGTGACGGTGCCGCGGTCGGCCTCGTAGTTGGGGCCTTGGCTGTGCGCCACGCCATCGAGGCGGAACTCATAACCGGCCACTTCCACCGATTTGCCCGGGGCTACGGCCACTTCGCGCTGCTGGTTGAGGCCTTCCACCAGCAATGCGCCGACCAGGAACACCGCGACACCAGTGTGGGCCAGGATCATGCCCATCATCTCGGCGGTGAACCGCTTGCCATTGGACTGCAGGCGTGTCCACACGAAGCGTGCGGTGCCGGCGGCCACCCATATCGCGCCGGTCACGCCCAGCGCCACTTTCCAGGCCCCTTGCGGTGCCATGAAGTACGCGGCGAGGCCGGCGACCACTGCCAGGACGGCCCACGGTGCCAGCATGGCCAGCGGCCTGGAAGGCTGGTCGCGCTGCCAGCGGGTGATGGGCCCAAACGGCAGCAGCAACACCAGCGGTGCCATCAGCAGCATGAACATCAGCGCGAAGTACGGCGGACCGACCGAGATCTTGCCCATCTCCAGCGCGTCGGCCAGCAGTGGGTACAGCGTGCCCAGCAGCACCATGGCGCAGGCGGTGGTCAGCAGCAGGTTGTTGGCCAGCAGCAACGTCTCGCGTGAGCAGGCTTCGAACGGCTTGCCCTCATCGTCGCCGCCTGGCGCGCGCAGGGCGTAAAGCAGCAGCGAGCCACCGACGATGATGCCGAGGAAGATCAGGATGAACAGACCGCGCGACGGATCGGCGGCGAACGCGTGCACGCTGGTCAGCACGCCCGAGCGCACCAGGAACGTGCCCAGCAGCGACAGCGAGAACGTGGCGATGGCCAGCAGCAGGGTCCAGCCGCGGAAGCTGCCACGTTTTTCGGTGACGGCCTGCGAGTGGATCAGCGCGGCGCCCGCCAGCCACGGCATGAAGCTGGCGTTCTCCACCGGGTCCCAGAACCACCAGCCGCCCCAGCCCAGTTCGTAATACGCCCACCAGCTGCCCAGGGCGATGCCCAAGGTCAGGAAACCCCACGCCACGTTGGTCCACGGCCGTGTCCAGCGCAGCCAGCGTGCATCCACGCGGCCGTCCAGCAGCGCGGCGATGGCGAACGCGAACGGCACCGAGAAGCCCACGTAACCGGCATACAGCATCGGCGGATGGATGATCAGGCCGGGGTCCTGCAGCAGCGGATTGAGGTCGCGACCTTCGGCGGCGGCCGGAAGCAGGCGCTCGAACGGGTTGCTGGTGAAGATCAGGAAGGCGAGAAAGCCCACGCTGACCCAGCCCATCACCGCCAGCACGCGGGCCATCACGTCATCGGGCAGGCGCTTGGACCAGAACGCCACCGCAGCGGTCCACAACGCAAGCACCAGCGCCCACAGCAGCAGCGAGCCCTCGTGCGAACCCCACACCGCCGAGTAGCGGTACATCATCGGCAACAGTGAGTTGCTGTTCTTGGCCACGTAGGCCACCGAGAAATCCTGCACCACGAAGGCCCAGGTCAGCACGGCAAAGGCCAGGCCCACCAGCAGCAGTTGTGCGTAGACGGCCGGTCGCGCCACCGCCATCCACGGCGCGATGCCGCGTTGCGCACCCACCAGCGGCAGGGTGGCCTGCAGTACCGAGACCAGCAACGCCAGGATCAGGGTGATCTGGCCAAGTTCAGGCAGCATCGTTCGTGCTCCGGCGCATGCGGCGCATCAGTGGAGGGCGGCCCGCGATGTGGGGAGGCGGCTGTCTCAATTCGCGGTTCCGGGGCTGGCCGCGGCATCGGCGGCCGGTTCGGCCACGTTGTGCTTCTTGTGTGCCTGGCCCATCTTGTCGGCGACTTCCTTGGGCATGTAGTTCTCGTCGTGCTTGGCCAGCACGTTCTCGGCGACGAAGCGGTTGCCGTCCATGCGCCCGGTAGCCACCACCGCCTGGTTCTCGCGGAACAGGTCGGGGAGGATGCCGGTGTAGACCACGGGCAGGATGTTGTCGCCGTCGGTCACGTCGAAGTGCGCTTCCATGGAGCCTTCGGCACGCTTGAACGAGTCCTTGGCCACCATGCCGCCGAGGCGGAATCGTGCGTGCTTGCCGGCCTCGCCGGCCTTCACTTCGCTGGGGGTGTAGAGGTAGGCGACGTTGCGCTGCAGGGCCATTGCCACCAGGGTCGCGGCCAGGCCGGCCGCCACCACCAGGGCAAGGATCCACAGCAGGCGTCGGCGACGGATCGGGTTCATCGGGTCAACTCATCGGACGGCGTGCGGGCCACCTCGCGCTTGGCGCGCTGGCGGGCGTTGTTGATCTCGCGGCGGATCTGCATGCGGGTGGCGACATAGTCCCACCCGAGCACGACCACGAAGACCGCGAAGGAGGCGATGACGTAGTTCTGGTAGCTCATCGGGCGCGCTTCCGGCTGTCGGGGCCGACACCGGCCAGGTCCGCGACCCATGACTTGCCGGCCTCGCGGCGCAGGTTGTCGGCACGGGCGCGGGCGAGCAGGGCGCCGATGAACCACAGATTGGTGCCGACGATCATCCACCACAGCGGCGGCATCATCGACGGGTCCATGGCCGACTCACCAAACACGCGGATGGTCTGGCCCTGGTGCAGCGAGTTCCACCACACCACCGAGTAGCGGATGATCGGCAGCAGCACCACGCCGACGATGGCAAGGAAGCCGGCGGCGCGTGCGGCGGCACGGCGGTCGTCGATGGCGTTGTACAGGCCGATCACGCCCAGGTACAGGAACAGCAGGATCAGCTCGGTGGTCAGGCGCGGGTCCCAGTCCCACCACGTGCCCCACATCGGCTTGCCCCAGATCGAGCCGGTGGCCAGGGTGATCAGGGTGAAGGCCGCGCCGATGGGGGCGCAGGCCATGGCCAGGATTTCGGCCAGCTTGATACGCCAGACGAGCGCGATGACCGCATACACCGCCATCAGGCCGAACACCGCCATGCTCATCCACGCGCTGGGCACGTGGATGTACAGGATGCGGAAGCTGTCGCCCTGCTGGTAATCAGAGGGCACCTGGAACAGCGCGCCGTACATGCCCACCGCCATGACCAGCAACCCGAGGCCATAACCCCACGGCGCCCAGCGCGCGGCAAAGCGGTCGAAGTAGGGGGGCGAACCGAGTTTGTGGAACCAGAGGACGATCGGATTCATGCGTTCAGGTCGCGCTCCGCGCAGGCGCGGTGCGCCGGTTGTGTGGGGCCATTGTCGCCCAGTCAGCGGGCGGAGCGTTGATGCACCTCAATTGAGCGCGATCCGGATGGCCGTGGCGGCGGCCAAGGGCGCCAGCAGGGCCGTGACGACCAGGCCGGCGGCCAGCATCAACAGCGCGCCGATGGGGTCCAGACCCTGTGCCGACGCTGCCACCGCACCCGCGCCGAACACCAGAATCGGCACGTACAGCGGCAGCGCCAGCAGCGCGACTAGGATACCAGAGCGCCGCATGCCGACCGTCAGTGCGGCCACCACGGCGCCGAGCAGGCTCAGCAAAGGCGTGCCCAGCGCCAGCGACGCCATCAGCACGCCCAATTGTTCGCGCGGCAGGTGCAGCAGCTCACCCAGGAACGGGGCGGCGACCAGCAGCGGCAGCGCGGTCGTGGCCCAGTGCATGAACGTGCGCACGCCCACCAGCCACGCCAGCGGGACCGGGGCCAGCATCCACTGCTCCAGCGAGCCGTCCTCGGCATCACCGCGGAACAGGGTGTCCAGCGCCAGCAGGCCGGCCAGCAGCACGGCCAGCCACAGTACGGCGGCGGCGACTTTCGACAAGGCCTGCGGCTCGCCACCCAGACCAAGCGCGAACAGCACCACCACCAGCAGCGCGAACAACGCCGGCTGGAACGCATCGCCACGGCGGCGCCACAGCAGGCGCAGGTCGCGGGCCATCAGGGCCTTGGCCGACGAGGCCAGGCCGGGGGCGTGGTGGACGGGGCTCATCGGTAGCCCTCCGTGCGCTGGCGCTCCAGGGTGAGCAGGCGGGTGCGCACCGGCGGCGCGGCATAAGCGCCGTGGGTGGTGACCAGCGCGGCGCCGCCTTCGCGCAGGTGCGCCTGCACCATGCGGTTGACCAGTTCGATGCCCTGCAGGTCGAGGTTGGCGTAGGGCTCGTCCATCAGCCACAGCGGCGCGGGCGAAAGCCACATGCGGGCCAGTGACAGGCGCTTCTTCTGCCCGGCCGACAACTGGCGTGCGAGGGCGTCCTCGTAGCCAGCCAGGCCGACTACGGCCAGCGCATTTTCTGGCGACTGGGTACGGCGACGGCCCTGCAGGCCACCCAGGAAGTCGAGGTTCTCCATCGCGCTCAGGTCGGCCTTCAGACCCGGCAGGTGGCTGAGGTAGGCAATGGCGCGGGCGCGGCGCGAGGCCTTGGCACGCTCACCATCGATGTCGATCTCGCCTTCGTCCGCACGCAGCAGTCCCGCCAGCACCCGCAACAGGGTGGTTTTGCCGGCGCCATTGCCGCCCTGCACCAGCAGCGCTTCGCCAGCGTTGACTGAAAAATCGAGGGGCCCGAATACGGGCTCGTCATTGCGCGCGAAGCGCAGGCCGCGGGCTTCGAGCAGCGGCGGGACAGGTCGGTCGGGAGGCGTCATTGGCGGGAATTGGGCGGCCGTCGGGCCGCGATCCCGTCATTCTACCCAGTCGATGTGCGCGGCAGGGGGGACGTGGGGCGGGCGGGACAGGTACATCTTGAGCCGCACAGGCCGGCCCTGGTCCCAGTGCAGCACGCCGGCCTGGCCGAACTCGTGGGCCAGGGCGTCCAGCATGTGGGGTTCCAGCCCTGCCACCAGCCAACCGGATTCGCGCCAGTCGCCGCTGGTGTCCTCGGCCCACGCCGGTTGATGTGGTGCGCCGATGGCCTTGAGTTGCGCCACCAGCGACGAGTCCGCTCGCTGGTTGGCCGCATCGGAAGTGGGACGCGAGGCCGGGTTCCAGGCGGTGATGAAGGCATAGTGCATCGCTGGCCAGTAGGCTTCCACGTCGCCGGCAGCGCTGCCGACCTTGAGCCGGAAGGTGTCGCCATCCAGGCGCACGGCATAGTCCGCCTGGGCGTAGGCAGCCGCGAGTTCGCCGGCGTCGACGATCTGGACTTCGCGCATCATGTGAGTGTGGCGTGAAACTGGGGTGTCGGGCGGGCCGTTCGTCGGCGTTCCTGGCCGCGCAGCGGTCGGTCATGGGGGCTGGATGCGGACCCGGCGCCACGGTCGGCACGAAGCGTGCACAGGTTATCTATCGCTTCATTCGGATTGATGGGTGGAATTTACGCGTCGGCTTTCCGTACACTTCGCTCTTCTCTTTGCATCCTTGGACCCCGCCCGCGCGATGACCGCCCCCCGCCCCCCCGAGACCAAGCTGCCCAAGGTGGGCACCACCATCTTCACCGTCATGTCGCAGCTGGCGATGGAGCACGGTGCCGTGAACCTGGGGCAGGGATTCCCGGACTTCGATGTGCCGGCACGCCTGGTGGAAGCGCTGGCCCGGGCCATGCGCGAAGGCAAGAACCAGTACGCGCCGATGACCGGCCTGCCGGTGCTGCGCCAGGCCATCGCCGACAAGACCGAGCGTTGTTACGGTTACCGGCCGCACGTCGATGCGGAGGTCACCGTGGTCTCGGGCGCCAGCGAGGCGATCTTCGATGCCATCGCCGCGGTGGTGCGCGCCGGGGACGAAGTGATCGTGCTGGACCCGTGCTACGACTGCTACGAGCCGGCGATCGACCTGGCGGGAGGCGTCGCGGTGCACGTGGCACTGGATCCCGTGACCTTCGCCCCGGACTGGGCGGCGATCCGCGCCGCGGTCACGCCGAAGACCCGGCTGCTGATGATCAACAGTCCGCACAACCCGTCCGGTGCGATGTTCAGCGCCGACGACATCGTCCAGTTGACCGCGCTGTTGCGCGACACCGGCATCTATCTGCTCTCGGACGAGGTGTACGAACACATCGTGTTCGATGGCGCGCGCCACGAATCCGTGCTGCGTTACCCAGAACTGCGCGAGCGCGCGTTCGTCGTGTCCAGTTTCGGCAAGACCTACCACTGCACTGGCTGGAAGGTGGGCTACTGCATTGCGCCGGCCGCGTTGTCCGCCGAGTTGCGCAAGGTGCACCAGTACAACACCTTCTGTACCTTCACCCCGGCGCAGGCCGCGTTCGCCGAGATGATCGAGGCCGAACCGGAGCACTACGAAACGCTGGGGGCGTTCTATCAGGAAAAGCGTGACCGTTTCCGCGAGCAACTGCTGACCACCAGGCTGAAGCCGCTGCCGGTCCCGGGCGGGTATTTCCAGCTGGTGGACTATTCAGCGGTCAGCGACCTGGACGATGTCGAATTCTGTCGCTGGCTGACCGTGGAGAAGGGCGTCGCCGCCATCCCGCTGTCGCCGTTCCATGCGGCGCCGCCGAAGGGACAACGCCTGGTGAGGCTGTGTTTTGCCAAGAACGAAGGCACCCTGGATGCCGCCATCGCGCGCCTGCAGGCCCTCTGACAAACCGCGATAATCGCACCATGGCCTGGCGCGCCGGCGCCGGGCGCCGCCTGTTGCAGAGGACTTTCCCATGCAGGACCTGCGCGTCTCCATCGTCCAGGGCGATACCCGCTGGCACGATCCCGCGGCCAACCGCGAGTACTACGGCCACCTGATCGCGCCGCTGCACGGCACGACCGACCTGGTGGTGCTGCCGGAGACCTTCACCAGTGGTTTCAGCAACGACGCCATCGGCAACGCCGAGGGCATGGACGGCCCGACCGTGGCATGGATCCGCGAACAGGCGGGGAAACTGGGCGCCGCGGTGACCGGTAGCGTGCAACTGCGCGCCGAGGAGGGCGTGTTCAACCGCATGCTGTTCGCCACGCCCGAGGGCGCGTTGCACACTTACGACAAGCGTCATCTGTTCCGTTATGCGCGGGAGCACGAGCGTTACGCCGCCGGCCGCGAGCGGCTGACACTGGATTGGAAGGGCTGGCGCATCTGTCCGCTGGTCTGCTACGACCTGCGTTTCCCGGTGTTCTCGCGCAACCGCCATGACGTGGAGCGCCCCGGCCAGCTCGATTACGACCTGGCGCTGTACGTGGCCAACTGGCCGTCGGCGCGCAATTACCCGTGGAAGACGCTGTTGCGCGCACGCGCGATCGAGAACCTGTGCTACGTGGTGGGCGTCAACCGCGTCGGTACCGACGGCAATGGCCTGCACTACAGCGGCGACAGCGCGGTGATCGACTTCCTCGGCCACCCGGTCAGCGAATGCACGGACGAGGAGATGGTCGTGACCACCACCCTGCAGGCTGCGGAACTTCGGGCGCACCGCGAGCGCTTCCCCGCCATGCTGGATGGGGATGCGTTCGAACTGCGCTGAGTCATTCCACGCCGACGATCCGGACCGACAATCGCCGGCTCATTCCTCGAGCGTGAAGCCTACCTTCAACGTCACCTGCCAATGGGCGACCTTGCCGTCTTCCACATGGCCGCGGACATCGGTCACGTGGAACCAGCGGATGTCGCGGATGGTCTTGGACGCACGTTCGATGGCGTTGCGGATGGCTTCGTCGCTGCTGGTGCGCGAGGAACCGGTCAGTTCAACCGACTTGTACACGTGTTCGCCCATGGCGGTGCGCTCCGGGAGAGGTGCTGCGTTGGTCCGCGATCCGCCGGTGGTCATGCCCCGTCGTCGCCGGATGGCCTGATCCTACACCGCTGCCGTGGTGGGACATGTTCGCGGTGCGTGAACGCGATGGCGGCCCTTGCAGGCCACCCGCGTCGGCCGACATACGGCGCAGGCAGGCGTCGCGCGCGGGACTAGACTGCAATCACCGCCACAGCCACCGCTCCCCCGTGTGGAGGATCCCGCCATGACCACCCAACGCCTGGAACAATTCCTGCGATCACACGACGTTCACTTCGACACCGTGCCGCACGACCACGCCATCACCGCGCTGGACACGGCGCGACGCGCGCACCTGACCGGCCGTGACATGGCCAAGACGGTGGTGGTGAAGCTCGATGGACGCCTCGCGATGGCCGTGATTCCGGCCAACGAATGGGTCAGCCTGGAAGCCTTGCGACAGGCCACCGGCGCACGCAGCGCCAGTCTGGCCGGCGAGAACGAGTTCAACGACCGCTTCCCCGAATGCGAAGTCGGGGCCATGCCTCCCTTCGGCAACCTCTACGGCATGGAGGTCTACGCCGCCGACAGCCTGTCGCGCGGACAGGACATCGCCTTCAACGCCGGCAACCACCACGAACTGGTGCGGATGGGCTGGAACGACTTCGAGCGGCTGGTGCATCCACGCATCATGTCGATGACGCGGCACTGACTGCCGGAAAGTACGAAGGGCACCTTGCGGCGCCCTTCGTGGCTTGCATCATCCGCGCTGGCCGTGACCGCCGCCGGTGCGACCGCCACCTGGACGGCCACCACCACCTGGACGGCCGCCGCCGCGCGGGCCTCCCGGACGAGGGCCGCCGCCGGGACGATTGCCAGCCGGCCGGCCACCGGGCTTGCCACCGCCCGGACGGTTGCCGCGCGGGCGGTCACCGTACGGATTGAAGCCGCCCGGATTGGCGTGGTCGGACGGGAACGACGGCGCGTTGCCGGGATGGCCGTACGGCTTGGCCGCGCGCTGCGGCTTGCCTTGGCCGCCACCCGGACCGCGGCGCTCGCCGCCGAAACCGCCACCAAAGTCGCCTTGGCTCTCGCCACGACCGTAACCGCCGCCAGCACCGACGCGGCCACCCGTGCCGGCACGCCCGCCCGGACCCCCGCTGCGGCCACCCGGGCCACCGCTACGAGCCCCGCCGGGCTTGCCACCCTTGTCGCCCCACGGCTTCTTCGGGCCGCGCTGCTCCGGGTTGCGGTGGCCGGTCGGGCCGGTGTCCACGCCCTCGGGTACGTACCAGGTGCGGAACGCGGCCGGGCTGCCTTCCGGCAACTTGGGACCCTTTTCCTTGCGCTGCTTGAACGGCTTCTGCGAGGCCTTGGCCGCCATTTCGCCGCTGACCGTCAGGCCGCCGTGCGGCTTCTTGCCGCCACGGCCGCGACGGTCGTCGCGCACGTGGTCGAAACGGCGCAGCTCGCGGCCTTCATCGGCGGTGTTGTGGCCGCCCACGTAACCGTGCGTGCGCTCGCCGCCCAGGTGGATGGTGGACTTGGCCGCCTTGCGCTGGCCGATCACCGGCTGCAGCGTCAGCGCCGAAGGCGTGCCGTCTTCCAGGCCGAGCTTGGTGCGCAGCGCCTCGACGCGGTCGGCTGGCAGCTCCTGCGACTGGCCGCGCAGCAGCGGCTGCGGCAGGGTTACCTCGCCGTAGCGGATGCGCTTGAGGCGGCTCACCTGGCAGCCTTGCGACTCCCACAGGCGGCGCACTTCGCGGTTGCGGCCTTCCTTGACGACCACGCGGAACCAGTCGTGCGAATCGGTGCCGCCGATGGCCTCGATCTCGTCGAACTTGGCCGGGCCGTCGTCCAGCGCAACGCCGCGGCGCAGGCGGTCGACGATGTTCTCCGGCACGGTGTCCTGGCCTTCCGGTGCACGCACGCGACAGACGTACTCGCGTTCGACTTCGAACGACGGGTGCATCAGCGCGTTGGCCAGCTCACCGTCGGTGGTGAGCAGCAGCAGGCCGGTGGTGTTGATGTCCAGGCGGCCGATGGCGATCCAGCGCGCGCCCTTCAGCGCGGGCAGGGCTTCGAACACGGTGGGGCGACCCTCGGGGTCTTCACGCGTGGTCACTTCGCCTTCGGGCTTGTTGTACATCAGCACGCGCGACGGGTCGGTCAGCGCGCTGGCGACGAACTGGCGCCCGTCGATCTCGATCTTGTCACCGCTGGTGATGCTCTGGCCTACCTGCGCGGTCTCGCCATTGACCTTGACCAGGCCGTCGGCGATGCGCTGTTCCAGGGCGCGGCGCGAACCGAGTCCGGCCTGCGCCAGCACCTTGTGCAGGCGCTCTTCCAGCTTGGGTGCGGTGGCTTCGGCGGCGGTTTCGGTGCCGCGCTTGAGCGTGAGCTTGCGGCTCTTCTCTTCAGTCATGGTTCTCTTGCTCCGGCGCGTCCTCGTGGGAGGCGGCCTCTACTTCGGGAACGGTCGTCGTCGCGACGGCGTTGTCTTGCTCGTGATCGTTCTCGTCCGCCGCGCGCTCGCCCGGCGCGGCTTCGGGGGTGCCCATGGGGGCGGTGTTTTCTTGGTTAGCGCTGGCAGCGACGTCATCGATCGGCACGCCAGTATTGTTATCGCCGCCATCTTCGTCATTCGGCGCATCGTCCGCATTGCCGATACCGCCCGCTGGCAGCGGCGCATCGCCCAGTGCCAACTGCGGCTCCAATTCGCCGATGTCCTTGATTTCCGACAATGGCGGCAGCTCGTCCAGCCGCTTCAGCCCGAAATAGTCGAGGAAGCCCCTGGTGGTGCCGAACAGCGCCGGGCGGCCCGGCACGTCACGGTGGCCCACCACGCGGATCCACTCACGCTCTTCCAGCGCCTGGATGATGTTGCTGCTGACCGCCACGCCGCGGATCTGCTCGATCTCGCCGCGGGTGATCGGCTGGCGGTAGGCGATCAGCGCCAATGTCTCCAGCGTGGCACGTGTGTACTTGGTCTTGCGCTCGGTCCACAGCCGCGCCACCCATGGGTGCACGTCGACCTTGACCTGGTAGCGGAAACCCGACGCCAGCTCGACCAGCTCCACGCCGCGCTCGGCACAGGCGTCCTGCAGCGTCTGGATTGCCTGCGCCACGGCGCCACTCGGCGGCGGCTGGTCCTCGGGGAACAGCGCCTGCAACTGCGCCAGCGACAGCGGCTGGTTGCCGGCCAGTAGGGCGGCTTCCACGATGCGGGTGATGAGGTGTTGGTCCATTCGCTCGTTTGCTATGGGGCGGGGTGGGCGGGTGCCCGACTCAGTTGTCCGGATCGTTGGCGGCGGGCTCGTCATCGAACTCGCTGGACAGTTCCAGCGCGTCCGGTGCGTCCTGGCCGATCACCAGCGACTTCACGTAGATCGGTTGCAGCGGGGCTTCCTGCACGATCTCCACCATCTGCTCCTTGGCCAGCGTCAGCATGCCCAGGAAGGTCACTACCACCCCGAGCTTGCCTTCCTCGGCGGTGAACAGCGACTCGAAGCGGTGGAAGGCGCCATCGCCCAGCCGCTCCAGCAGCTCGGCCATGCGCTGCCGCACACTGAGCGCATCGCGCTTGATCGCGTGCTGGGTGAACAGCTCGGCGCGCTTGAGCACGTCGTGCAGGGCGAGCAACATCTCCTTCAGGTCCACCGGCGGCGGCAGCTTGACTGCCGCGCGGTCCGGCACGAAGGCCTGCGCCGGGGTGGTGTCGCGGTCCTGGCGGGGCAGGGCATCGATGTCCTCGGCGGCCTTCTTGAAGCGCTCGTACTCCTGCAGGCGGCGGACCAGCTCGGCGCGCGGATCATCCTCCTCGCCCTCCTCGGTGGTGGCGCGCGGCAGCAGCATCCGCGACTTGATCTCGGCCAGCATGGCGGCCATGACCAGATAGTCGGCGGCCAGCTCGAAGCGCATCTCGTGCATGGCCTGGATGTAGTCGACGTACTGGCGGGTGATGTCCGCCACCGGGATGTCGAGGATGTCCAGGTTCTGCCGGCGGATCAGGTACAGCAGCAGGTCCAGCGGACCCTCGAAGGCCTCCAGGATGACTTCCAGCGCGTCCGGCGGGATGTACAGGTCCTGCGGGATCTGCAGCACCGGCTGCCCATGCACCACCGCCAGCGGCATTTCCTGCTGCTGGGGGGCGGTCGCCTGGGATGCCGCGGCGGGCACCGATGGGGGCGTCTGAGCGTCCTGCCCGGGGGCGTCGGTCGCTTCTGGCGCGTTTTCGTTGGTCATCAAGAGCCGGCCCCCTCGGGCCTGCGGCACTGCCAATGCGTCGGAACGGGCGACCGGTCGGCCACCTTCAAAGGTGCTACGGACAGCTGAACGTCTTTGCCATAGGCCCCAACGGGCCTGGCTCGCGCGCCAGGTCTTGGCGGGCAGCAGTCAGGGAGGCGCTGGGCATGGGCCGGGAACGGGGCGAACCGTGGTGGGGCACGGGAAACCGCGGGGGCAGGCGCCGGAGCCGCGGGCATCGCCGCCTGACGGCCTCAGGCGATTGATGCCAAGGGTACGGGGTTGGGGGTGGGACTGTCCAGTCATGAGCTGTGCCGCGTACTGACTACAATTCAGGCTGGGCCTGTGATGGCAGGTCGTTACTTATAAGGAGCTGGGCCGCATGTGGTACGTGATCGAAGGTTATGACGGCGAGGATGTGCTGACGCGGCGACTGGCCGCCCGCCCGGACCATGTGGCCCGCTTGACCGAATTGCGCGACGCCGGTCGTCTGCTGCTGGCAGGCCCATGCCCGGCCATCGACGCCGAAGATCCGGGCCCGGCCGGTTTCAGCGGCAGCCTGATCGTGGCTGAATTTGAATCGCTGGACGCGGCCCGTGCCTGGGCGGACGCCGACCCGTACGTGGCTGCCGGTGTCTATACCCGGGTGGATGTGCGTCCGTTCCGCAAGGTGATGCCATGAACCGTGGTCCGCTACCACGCGAGGAACGGGTGGCGGCGATCCGCGCAGCGATCGAGGCGGCGTTGCACCCTGTCTCGCTGGTGGTGGAGGACGAGAGCCATCTGCATGCGGGGCACGAAGGTGCCCGTGATGGGCGAGGGCACTTCCGGGTGGAAGTGGTCAGTGACGCGTTCCAGGGCATGGGCCCGATCGCGCGGCACCGGGCGGTGTATGCGGCGGTAGGTGACCTGATGGCCACCGATATTCATGCATTGGCGATTGTGGCCAAGGTGCCGCCTGCAACTTTGGCTAAAGACTAGTCGCGGACCCAAGCGTTACGTAATGTGAAGCGCACGCCGGCCGAGCGACAGCGGCCTCGGCGTCACGGTATAACACGACCAGCGTGGGTGAAGGCGCCGCCGGCGGCCTGCTCGGCGAGTTCGCACTGGGCGTAACGACACGGCTTAGAGGTGGGGATCTGACTGGTCCGGTGACCATTGCCAGAACGTCGCACCGTAGCTGCTGCCTTCGATTTCAGGGAGAGTATCCCCCTGTTTGAAGTAACAGCGACTGCTTTGCTTGGCTGGGGTGAACCACCAGCCGGATTGAGGGACCGGCTGCCCGGCGGCTGCCCGTTCAACACGCTCCTTAGTCGAAGATTCCTGGTGCTCGTGGGCGTTTTCGCGCATATAGTCGAAACTGCCCTTCAAGGCGACGAAGAAGTCCCAGTCGGCGAGTTCCGGGGCGGGAAAGCTGAAATCCATCATGTAAGCGGTCAGGTAGGGCGTTTGATCGTAAATGTGACGGTAGATCAATTGGCCATCTGCCTCGTAGATGCTGAACTGCATACGGCCGGCAATGGCGTGTCCCGATACGTCAGCGGCATCTTTCAGTTCTGCGTAGCGCTTGCCGTCGATCTCAATACGGGTGCCGTCACTGTCCTGGAAGTAGAAGCGAGTGCGGTCGCTCGACCAATACACGAAAAATCGCTTGTTGCCGCAACTGCTTCCTTTCCCATACTTGAGATGCATCTCGTCTGATTCGTCGAGATAGTCCCCGTATAGTTTTTCGGAAATGTCGACAAGCGCGGTTCCGTCCGGCAGCTCGTCTTTGCCAACAATTCGGTACTCGCCGGTATCAGGGTTGAAGTCAATTACAGGTTTAGCCCGGAGGCAATTTTCAAGCCACATGTTGCGCCTCATATCCTTCGGGTTCTTGCGATTTCTGCTTCAATCGCACGGGTTAACTGTACATCACCTGCCTTCCTTGCTTGAGCTAGTTTTCCTTGCAAGCTCATCAAACGCTTTATGGCTTCCAGCAACTCCTCTTTTCGTTTCCAGTTCTTTGCTTTTATTGCCTCGCTGTACTCGAGCACCTTGTCCCACGGGAAGTCATCGCCGCCGGCCTGTGTGGCGTTGCGGATCGCCGTTGCGTCGTCCACTTGCACGCGCTCGTATTGCTTAGTTACTGGATTTTTTCTTCTGTAGAACCAACCATTTCCGTCCGAGCTTTGCTGATAGTAGGGGCCGAGCTCATCGCCGTATTTATCCTTATTTCGGCCGTAAATCACCTCCCTAAGGTCGGGATCGGTGCGCTCCTTGAAGTCCAGGCCGATCTTGCGGCGGCGGGCGGTTGCCATCTCGGCGATCTTGGCTTCGCTCTTTCCGGCCTTGCGCATTTTGGCAGCATCTTGGTCAATACGTTTGACCGCCAATTCATACTCTTGGCGTAGTAGCGGCTTGCTGCTGTGGGGAAGGTGCACAGTGTCGTTGCTGTGCCCTGCAATATTTTCCTTTTCGACGCGCTTGAGGAGGTCGTCAACGCCCTGCTTGAGGCGCTGCATGGCCTCGGGAATCTTGACCTCGCCCATGCGCTGGAGCATGCGGATCTGTGCCTGCACGATCGCGAGATCCTTGACGTGCGTACCGAGGAGTTTTCTGGTCAGCCAGCCAGTACGTACCAGCTCAATTCCTTCAAGGAGGCCGAACATGATTCTTCTGAATAATGACGAACATTCATTTGAGAACCGCTGCCAGGGCAAGGTCTTCAGGTACTTCACCGGATCCCCGTAGCCGCGGCCGCGGAGGAAGGCAAGGATGCTGCGTATCGCGCCAACCGCCTCGTCTCCGCCCTTTCTCAGGAACTTCAGAACAAACCGAAAAACACCCTTCACCAGATCGCCGGCACCTGGAACAAGGCCAATCAGGGTCACTACCAAGCCAACCCATAGCAACGTGTCCTCGGGATCCTTGTGCAACTTCTTCAAGTTGGCGCAGATGTCGCGCACATCCATGATCTGGCCGATCACGGGAATGCAGCCGATCACTGTGCCGATGATGATTTGAGCGACACTTGGATCGTCGTTGAAGTCCCCTTCAATCAGGCCAAAGAACCAGTCCAATGCCTCGTTACTCATCGCTTTCCTTCCTTGGTTGCGATCCACCAATCACTTGTTCAACTCCTCAATCGCCTGTGCGGCTGCGAACAGGGCGATCGCCGTTTCGGCGTCGATGCGCCGGCCCTTCAAGGGATTGTCCAATTGTTCTGTGTCTTCGGAGCGGTGTGGCTTGTACGCTCTGGCGTCTTCACCGAACTGCACGTTGACGGGGCCCGAAGGAACATCGTCAAGCTCAGCGATTCCCTTCTTGTTTAATTTTCCTTGGCGCTTACTACCGTCAGAAAATGCAACCAGGTACTCAGCATTCTCAGTGGGTTCGCCGTCGCAGTAGTTGCGTTTCAAAGTGAGGTGTGATTGCATTTTGTTGCGACTCCGCGGCAATCCAATCAGGTCTGCGGCAACGCTATCGCCCCCGAGAAACGGATTCTCACTGGCCTTGACCGTGAAATCCCCCGGGCACGCGAAGGTGATGTCGCCACCCTCCAGCGTGATCGCGGTCTGCCCCGCCTGCAGAACGATCTTCTCCTTCGCCAACACGTCGATGCGCTCGTCGGTGGCAGTGACCGTGACGCTTTGATCCGCCAGCAGTTCCAGCGTGCCAGCGTGCGCCTGCACGCTGACCGGATCATTGGCCGCAATCGTGCGAATGGGCCCTTTTTGTGCAAACAGTGCGACGTGGCCGCCGCTGACGCCGGCGAAGGTATGGCCGGCTGCCAGGTGCGTGTCGTCCTGCGCGGTCAGGTGCAGGTGGCTGCCGGCGTAGGCCAGTGCGCTCTTGGGTGTAGCGAAAGCCAGGCTGTCAGGGCCTTCGGTCAGAAGTGCGGCGGTACTGAACGGATTGGGTGAAGTGTCGGCTTGCTCGCCGGACGCAGAATCCGCGTTCGGCGCGTCCACGACTTCGATGAGTGCACTTTGCGGCTCATTGGCCTGCAATACCGGCACGTTGTGTTGACCCAACGCCTCGCTCAGCGCCTGTGCCGTCTGCTCAGCTCCGCGCAGCTGGCTGACCGCTTCTGCGGTGTCCAGTTGTGTGGAAGCGGCGTTACCCCGTGCCGTGGTCGACAGCAGTACCCCTTGGCCACCCCGCAGGTTGCCCCAGCCCAGCGTCGCCACATCAAACCCTTGGCCCCGTAATCCACCGCGGTGCGCATTGCCATGTTGGACTAGGTAGCCCAGCTCCACCCGGCTATCGGCCAGCGTGGTATGCAGTCGCTGGCGCAACTGGCCGGGCGCGTCATCCATCAACCACTGCTGGGTGCCGCTTGCGTCCAGCGATTGCGTGTGCAGGCCACTCAGTGTGCCGATGTGGTTGGCTGACGAATCAATGCCCGCCGCGTACGGCGGAGCGACATCGCCATTGAACAGTTGACCCGTGACCACGGGCTGGTCGATGTCGGCATGCAGGAACTCGACCAGCACCTCGCTGCCGATGCGGGGCAGGGCGTGGCTGCCCCAGTTGGGGCCAGCCAGCCACTCGGCCACGCGCACCCAGGTACCGCCGGTGTGGTCGCCGGGCGCATGACCGTCGCCGTTGTCGCCCGTGTCCGTCAGGCCGCCCCGATGGGGCTGGGCGCCACGCTGCCACGGGAACTGGATGCGCACCTGATGGTCGCGCGACGAAGTCACCACTGCATCCGGCAAGCCGACGACCCGTGCCGTTTGCGCCCCACTTGCCAGCGGTCTTGCTTTCGCCACCGGGACAATCGGTATTCCCTTCGCAACCGCAATGAAGCGGTTGCGATAACTGCCCCGTTCCAGCGCTGACACGCCAAGCAGTGCGACGATGCCGCTGCCGAGATTGTTGGCCCCGCTGTGTTCCACGGCCAGGGGCACGAATTGTTGTCCCGAGTGCTCAGGATGCTGAAGCAGGGTGAAAGCCTTCCCGTGGGCCAGTCCGCGCTCGCTGCCTGCGCCGAATTGCATCGATTGCGGCAAACGGAGCCCATCGAGCTGCAAGGTGCTCGCCTGTTCGGCCTCCGCGCGCCCGGCGAATCGACCCGCACGGTCGGCCACGTAGACTTCGCGGCTTGCTGTGCCGACGGCGCTGTCACGGACTTCACCGGTTGCGGAAACAGCCTCCACCTGCGCGGCATCCCAGCTCGCCATCGCCACGGCGTCGGGCGCGAGCGAGCGCTGCTCGCCAAAGTGGCTAATGGCGTCCAGCGTCTCTGTTGCGTTGATCCGGTGGAATCGCGCTGTGCCCGGTTGCGCGGTGGGCGCCTCGGCGTCCCGGTCGAACACCACCAGCGTGTGGCCTGCGGGAGTCGCGCTGTGACTCCTGCCGGTGGCCGTGCCGTCGAGACCTTCATCATGGTCAAACCGCCACGCCAGGCCATTCTCCGCCAACAACCGCGTGACAAATTCCCAGTCACTTTCCCGGTACTGGGTGGTGATGGCGCGCTGCTGCATCGGCTGGGTGACTTCCGAGCGCCACGCGGCTTGCGGATATTGGGCGAACACCTGCGTCAGCACCCCCAGCACATCCTTGTCCTGGAAGATCAGCGCGTTGGTGCGCAGCCGCAACAGCGCGGTCCAGGGCTCCAGAGTCAGTCGATAGCGAGCCAATCCACCATCGCTACCCAGCTCTGCGGCATGCGTGCACAGGCCATGCCACACGCGCTGTCCCCCGTCCGCCCGGCGCAAGCGCAGGGCGGCGGGCTGGCCCAGCAGGGGGGGCAATGGCACGAAGGCGCTCGGTGAGAGGCAATCGACCTCGAAGCGGAACCCCTCGCAGACGGCCTCGCGGCCTTCGAACCGCTCGGGCACGAAGACGCCGGGGAGGGCGCAGTCGAGTTCAATCAGGCGGGCATCCTGCGAAAGCAGCTTGCCCAAGGCAGCAACGGCGTCGTGCGCCGAATCGATCCAATCCATGGCGATATCAACCAAAGTCCGTTTGGTGGTGCTTGCCCGCGGCACCAGTCCACCGCGGCATGGGCGGGAGGATAGCACTGCCCAGCGCAGTTGGGGCGGCGCTCGCATGGCTTGGTGCGCCGCTGCGAAGCGCCGCTATACTCACCTGTGAGGCTGCGCGATTCGCAAATGCGAATGCAAGTAAATCAATGACTTGCAGAGTGGTCTTGCCCCAGTTTCGACACCAACGGCAGCGCCTCCGCGCTGCGCCAGAGGCCTCCTCGACGCATGCGTCTTTCCACCATCAAGCTGTCCGGTTTCAAGTCCTTCGTCGATCCCACGACGCTGCACCTGCCCACAAACATGACCGGCGTGGTCGGTCCCAACGGCTGCGGCAAGTCCAACATCATCGACGCCGTGCGCTGGGTGATGGGCGAAAGCTCGGCCAGCCGCCTGCGTGGCGATTCGCTGACCGACGTGATCTTCGCCGGCTCCTCGGCGCGCAAGCCGGTGTCGCAGGCGATGGTCGAGCTGATCTTCGACAACACCGACCACACCATTACCGGCGAGTACGCCGCGTTCAACGAGATCTCGGTGAAGCGCACGGTCAGCCGCGACGGGCAGAGCAGCTACTATCTCAATGGCGCCAAGTGTCGCCGCCGCGACATCACCGACCTGTTCCTCGGCACCGGTCTAGGCCCGCGCAGCTACTCGATCATCGAGCAGGGCATGATCAGCCAGATCATCGAGGCCCGGCCGGAGGACCTGCGCGTGTACCTGGAGGAGGCCGCGGGCATCTCCAAGTACAAGGAACGCCGCAAGGAAACCGAGACCCGCATCCGCCACACCAGGGAGAACCTCGATCGCCTCAACGACCTGCGCGAGGAGGTTGGCAAGCAGCTCGAGCACCTCAAGCGGCAGGCGCGGCAGGCCGAGCAGTACCAGGCCATCCAGGCCGAGCGCAAGGTCAAGGATGCGGAGTGGAAGGCGCTGGAACACCGCGGCCTGGACCAGAAGCTGCAGGCCGCGCGCGAGAAGCTCAACCAGCAGGAAACCCGCCTGCAGCAGTTGATCGCCGAACAGCGCGAGGCCGAACGCGAGATCGAAACCGGACGCGTCAAGCGCGAGGAAGCCGCCGAGCAGCTGAACAAGGCGCAGGCCGCCAGCTACGAGGTCAGCGGCGCGCTGGCGCGCATCGAACAGCAGATCCAGCACCAACGCGAACTTTCGCAGCGATTGCAGCGCGCCCGCGACGAGGCGCAGAGCCAGCTGTCCGAAATTGCCGCGCATATGGGCAGCGACCAGTCGCGCCTGGACGTGCTGCGCAACGCCATCGAACAGGACGAGCCGCGGCTGGAGCAG
The DNA here is from genome assembly GCF_007830115.1 of Aerolutibacter ruishenii. Taxonomy (GTDB): domain Bacteria; phylum Pseudomonadota; class Gammaproteobacteria; order Xanthomonadales; family Xanthomonadaceae; genus Aerolutibacter; species Aerolutibacter ruishenii. The sequence continues at coordinate 185,376 of NZ_VLKP01000003.1, forward strand.
TTGCAGGCCGAGGACGAGGCCCGCCAGGAAGCCCTGCGCGAGGCCGAGACCCGCCTGCACGACTGGCAACAGCGCTGGGACCAGCACACTCGTTCACAGTCCGAAGCGGCCCGCGCCGCCGATGTCGAGCGCACGCGCATCGAACACCTGGATCGCCAGGTGCTGGACGCAGACCGTCGCCGCGAATCGCTGGCCAGCGAGCGCCTCGGCCTGGATGTCACGGCGCTGATGGAGGCGTTCGAAGGACTCACCGAGGAGCACGAACTCAAGAAGGCGTCGCTGGACAGCCTCAGCGACGAACTGGAGACCCGCAAGCGCACCGTCTCCGACATGCAGGAGCAGCAGCGCGCGACGCAATCCGAGCTCGCCGAGGTGCGCAAGAACGCACAGGCCGCGCGTGGCCGCCTGTCCTCGCTGGAGACGCTGCAGCACGCCGCATTGGGCCAGGAGCAAGGCGCCGCACTGACCTGGTTGAAGGCGCGTGGCCTCGATTCCGCCATGCGTGTGGGCGAGAAACTGCAGGTCGAGCCGGGTTGGGAAAACGCTGTCGAAGGCGCTCTCGGTCAGCTGATCGAAGGCGTGCTGGTCGAGTCGCCCGAGACGCTGGTCGACGCCATCGGCGAGTTGGGCGAAGGCCGCCTCGCGCTGGTCGACCCGCATAACGATGCCGTGGACTTCGCGCCGACGTCGCTGGCTTCCAAGGTGCGTGGCCCCATCGCCATCCGCCGTATCCTCGCCAAATTGCACGCGGCCGAGGACCTGCATGCCGCGCGTGCGCTGCTGCCCGGCTTGGGCGATGGCGAGTCCGTCATCACCCGCAACGGCGAGCGCCTGGGCGCGGGCTGGGTGCGCGTGCTGCGCTCCGGCGCGGCCAAGCAGGGCGCGTTGCTGCGCGAGCGCGAGATCCAGTCGCTGCGCAGCGAGATCGAGACGCTGCAGGAGCGTGAGCGCACGCTCGAAGCCACGCTGACCCAGCTGCGCGACCGCATGCTGGCCACCGAGCAACAGCGCGAGGACGCGCAGCGCACGCTGTACATGGCGCACCGGAGCGTGTCCGAGCTGGCCGGGCAGTTGCAGAGCCAGCAGGGTCGACTGGACACCGCCCGCAACCGCATCGACAAGATCGAAACCGAACTGGCGCAGTTGGCGGAGTCCCTGGAAAGCGGCCGCGAACAGGCCCGCGAAGCCCGCATGCGCCAGGAAGAGGCGGTCATGCGCATGGGCGAGCTGGAAGATGCCCGCCAGGCGCTGGAAGCCGAGCGTCGCAACTTTACCGAAGCCCGCGACCAGGCCCGTGCGATGGCCCGCGAGTCGCGCGATACCGCTCATGCGCTGGCGCTGACGCTGGAATCCCAGCGTGCCCAGATCGTCGGCCTGGCACAGGCGCTGGACCGCATGGGCGGCCAGCGCGGCCAGCTCGACAGCCGCCTGGAGGAACTCGTCACCCAGTTGGCCGATGGCGACTCGCCGGTGCAGGAGCTGGAAGAGCAGCGCCAGGTGGCGCTGGAGCGCCGCGTGTCGGCGGAGCAGGAGCTCACCCAGGCCCGCACCACGCTCGATGGCGTCGACCACGACCTGCGCCGCTTCGAGCAGACCCGCCAGCAGCGCGACGAGCAGGCCCTGCAGCAGCGCGAGGCCATCGGCCAGCGCCGCCTCGACCAGCAGGCGCTCATCCTCAAGGCCGAAACGCTGGTGGCCGCCATCACCGAGGCCGGCTTCATCCTCGATGACCTGGTCAACACCCTGACCGACGACATGGACGCCGAGACCTGGGGGCGCAGCGTCGGCGAGCTGGACGGCAAGCTGCGCCGCCTGGAACCGGTCAACCTGGCCGCCATCCAGGAGCATGCCGAGGCCGCGCAGCGCAAGGACTACCTGGATTCGCAGCACACCGACCTGACCACCGCGCTGGAGACGCTGGAAGAGGCCATCCGCAAGATCGACCGCGAAACCCGCGGCCGCTTCAAGGACACCTTCGACCGGGTCAACAGCGGTGTGCAGGAGCTGTATCCGCGCCTGTTCGGCGGTGGCCACGCCTATCTGGAGCTCACCGGCGAGGACCTGCTCGACACCGGCGTGGCCATCATGGCGCGCCCACCGGGCAAGCGCGTGTCCAACATCTCCCTGCTGTCCGGCGGTGAGAAGGCGATGACCGCGGTGGCGCTGGTGTTCGCCATCTTCCGCCTCAACCCGGCGCCGTTCTGCCTGCTGGACGAGGTGGACGCGCCGCTGGACGAGGCCAACGTCGGTCGCCTGGCGCAGATGGTCAGCGAGATGAGCGAGCAGGTGCAGTTCCTCTTCGTCACCCACAACAAGGCGACGATGGAAGCGGCGCACCAGCTTTCTGGCGTGACCATGCGCGAGCCGGGCGTGAGCCGCCTGGTGTCGGTCGACCTGGCCGAGGCCACGCGCCTGGCAGGCGTGGCCTGAGTTCCTGACGTTGCCGTACTATTCCGCCTGAAAGAAAACGGAGTTGCTGATGTCGGACATGACCTTGCTGCGGATGGGCATCCTGGTTGCAGGCCTGATCCTGATCGCCGCCATCTTCTGGTTTGGTCGCCCGCGCAAGCCGGGGCAGGGCAAGCGCGTGCCGCGCAATGCCGCGTCGACCGAGGCCGAAGGCGGGCGCCTGGAGCCAACGCTGGGCGAGCAGATCGAAGCCGGTCTGGCCGAAGGCGAAACGCGCGGCGGCGAGGTGGCCACCCAGGTCGAGCTCGACCTCTTCGATCGCACGCTGGAGAGCGGCGGCGTACCAACCACGGAGCTGGGCAAGCGTGCCAGCGAAGCTTACGAAAAGATCGTCACGGTCTATCTGGCGGCGCGGTCGGGGCAGACCCTGAATGGGCCGGACATCGTCGTCGCCGCCGAGAAGGCAGGCCTGGTCTACGGTTACATGGGCGTGTTCCACCGCCTGGTGGAGCGCCGTCCCGAGCAGGGGCCCGTTTTCAGCATGGCCAACATCAAGCCCCCCGGCAGCTTTGACATGAGTGCGATCCAGTCGCTCGAAACGCCGGCCGTGGCGTTCTTCCTGACCCTCCCGGCACCCGTTCCCGCGCTGGAGGCCTGGGAAACCATGCTGCCGACCGTGCAGCGCATGGCCGAACTGCTGGACGGCGTGGTGCTGGACGACCAGCGCAACGCCTTGGGTCGGCAGCGTATTGCCCATGTGCGCGACGAGTTGCGCGCGTATGACCGCCAGCGCGAAGCGCCGCCGTTGACCAGGTCGGGGCGCTGGTAAGCCCACACCGTCCGCCAACCCGATGAGCGACATCGCTGTCCGCATCGCCGAGCTTCGCAAGCGGCTCGAGGATGCCAACTATCGCTATTACGTGCTCGACGATCCGTCCATCGCGGACGCGGAGTACGATCGGCTGTTGCGCGAGCTGGAGTCGCTGGAAGCCGACCATCCCGAGCTCAGCTCGCCGGATTCGCCTACCCAGCGCGTCGGCATCGCGCCGGCGGGTGCATTCGCCGAGGTGCGCCACGCCATTCCTATGCTCTCGCTGGGCAACGCTTTCAGCGACGAGGAGGTGCATGACTTCGTCAGCCGAATCGAGGAGCGCCTGGACCGCCATGCGCCGCGCTTCTCGGTGGAGCCCAAGCTCGACGGCCTCGCCATCAGCCTGCGCTACGAACACGGCCGCTTCGTACGGGGCGCCACCCGCGGCGACGGTGCCACCGGCGAGGACGTGACCGCCAACCTGCGCACGGTCAAGGCCATCCCGCTGCACCTGCGTGGCGAGGGCTGGCCCGATGTGCTCGAGGTGCGCGGCGAGGTCTACATGCCATTGGCCGCGTTCCGCGCGTACAACGAGCGCGCGCTCAAGGGCGGCGGCAAGGTGCTCGCCAATCCACGCAACGGTGCGGCGGGTTCGCTGCGCCAGTTGGACCCGCGCATCACCGCGCAGCGCCCGCTGGCGTTCTATGCCTACGGCGTGGGTGGCGTGGAAGGCGCGGACCTCCCGTCAACCCACTCGCAAACACTGGCGCAGCTCAAGTCGTGGGGATTTCCGGTCAGCGCCGAAAGCGGCGTGGTGACCGGTGCCGAGGGCCTGCTGGGCTATTACCGCGCGATGGGCGGCAAGCGCGACGGCCTGCCGTTCGAGATCGACGGCGTGGTCTACAAGCTGGACGACTACGAAGGCCAGCGCGAAATGGGCTTTGTCTCCCGCGCGCCACGCTGGGCCATCGCGCACAAGTTCCCCGCGCAGGAGCAGCAGACCCGACTGGTCGGCATCGATATCCAGATCGGCCGAACGGGCGCCGCGACGCCGGTCGCGCGCCTGGAGCCGGTGCAGGTGGCTGGCGTGGTGGTCACCAACGCGACCCTGCACAACGCCGACCAGATCGCACGCCTGGACGTGCGTGTGGGCGATACCGTCATCGTGCGCCGGGCTGGCGATGTGATCCCGGAAATCGTGCGCGTGGTGCCAGAAGACCGCGCCGCCGACGCACCGGTGTGGCAGATGCCCACGCAGTGCCCGGTGTGCGGCTCGGAGATCGTGCGCGAAGAAGGCGAGGCGGTCTGGCGCTGCTCCGGTGAACTGTCGTGCCCGGCGCAGCGCAACGAGGCCATCCGCCACTTTGCCTCGCGCCGTGCCATGGACATCGAAGGCCTGGGCGAGCGCTTCATCGAGGATCTCGGCGACCTCGGCTACGTCACCTCCGTCGCCGATCTCTACCGGCTGACGCTGGACGACCTGCTGGAAATGAAGCATCGCGCCGACGCCGCGAAGCAAGTCCCCTTGGGGGACGAACGCGACGGCACCACACCGGAAACGGTCAAGGCCGGCAAGGTCGCCAGCAAGTGGGCCGAAAACCTCATTGCCGCCATCGACCACAGCCGCGATACCACCCTGGAGCGCTTCCTGTTCGCGCTGGGCATCGAGCACGTGGGCGAGAGCACCGCCAAGGCGCTGGCGCAGTGGTTCGGTGACCTGGCGCTGATCCGCCGCCTGCCGTGGCCGCTCTTCAAGCGCGTGCCGGATATCGGCGGCGAGGTGGCACGCGCCATCGGCCACTTCCTCGACCAGCCCGGCAACCAGCGCGTGATCGACGAACTGCTGGCCGGCGGCGTGACACTGCGCGACCAGCATGCGCCATCGCCCAAGCTGCATGGCGGACTCGAATTCGCCACGCTGCTGGTGGATCTGGAGATTCCGAAGATCACCAAGGTTCGTGCGGAGCAGCTGGCCTCGGCGTTCACCGACGCGGCGGCACTGCTGGACGCACCCCAGCACCACTTCGTCAGCGCCGGGCTGCCGGCGGATACCGCCAAGGCGCTGGCCGACTGGCTCGCCGATGACCGCCACGCCGCGCTGCTGTCCGCCGCCGATGCGGCGAGGCAGGAGCTGCGCGCCATCACGCCCGAGGCCGTCGCCGGTGGTGCAAGCGTGCTGGAAGGGCAGACCGCGGTGCTGACCGGCACCCTGGCCGCGCTGACCCGCGACGACGCCAAGGCCCGGCTGGAGGCGCTGGGCGCCAAGGTGGCCGGCAGCGTGTCGAAGAAGACCTCGTTCGTGGTGGCCGGCGAGGCCGCCGGCTCCAAGCTGGACAAGGCGCAGGAACTGGGCGTGGAAGTCTGGGACGAAGCCCGCCTGCTGCAGTTCCTCGCCGAGCATGGCCTCGCACCGTGAGTGACTGGCAACCTTCAGCCGGTTTCGAGGCCCTGCGGCTTCGAGCGGCGGTGAACGCCGCCCTGCGCGACTTCCTGGCCGAACGCGGGGTGGTCGAGGTGGAGACGCCGGTGATGTCGATGGCCGGCAACACCGAGCCGAACATCGCCTCCTTCCCGCTGCAGTTCAGTGGCCGGACCGAGGGCGGTCCGCGCACCCGCTGGTTGCGCACGTCGCCGGAGTATCCGCTCAAGCGGCTGCTGGCGGCGGGTTTCGGTGACTGCTACGAATTGGGCCGGGTATTCCGCGATGGCGAAGCGGGTGGTCGCCACAACCCCGAGTTCACCATGCTGGAGTGGTACCGGGTGGGCTGGGATCACCTCCGGCTGGTCGAAGAAGTGGCCGACCTCGTGAACGCGGCGCTGGCCCTGGTCGGTCGCCGGGCCAATCTCGTCCAGACCACCTATCGCGACCTTTACTTGGAGCGGTTGGGTCTGGACCCGATGACCGCCGCGGACGCCGAACTGCAGGCGGCGCTGGGCGACGTGGCCATCGACCCGACCGGCCTGACCCGCGACGACTGGCTCGACCTGCTGATGACCCACTGCCTGCAACCGGCCTTCGCGCCTGACACGATGCTGGCGGTCGTCGACTACCCGGCCAGCCAATGTGCCCTGGCGCGGATTCGACCCGGCAACCCCGCCACCGGCAATCACCCCGTGGCCGAGCGTTTCGAGCTGTACCTGGGCCCGCTGGAACTGGCCAACGGCTACCACGAACTCGCCGACCCGGTGGAGCAGGCCGCCCGTTTCCAGCGGGACGCCGCCGTGCGCCAGGCCCGTGGCCAGGCCGTGCCGCCGCGTGACGAGCGCCTGCTGGCATCGCTCCACGCCTTGCCTGATTGCGCGGGCGTAGCGCTTGGCGTGGACCGGCTGATGATGGCCCTGCAGCAGACGCCGCGCATCGCCGACGTGCTGGCCTTCGACTTCTTCCGCGCCTGATGCCAAGCCTCCACATGAACGCGGGATGATGGCTGTCGCGGAAAGAGAATGCCGCATGCCTGCATTCACGTAGTCGCGGTAGAGTGGAGTGGTACAGACGCAATCGCAGGGGGTTCGCTGATGCACTGCAGCAACGTCGCCGGTGTCCTGCTGGGACTGTTCGCGCTGGCCGTCGTGCCCGGCGCCGCAGCGCAATACGGCGGTGCCCCGGATACGGGTACCGTCCGGTGCGAATCGCGCGATGGGCGACTCCGTGAATGCCCCGTCGACGTGAGTGGCGGGGTGCGCCTGGTGAAGCAACTGTCGCGCGCCGATTGCGAACGTGGTCGTAGCTGGGGAGTCAGCCGCGACGGCGTGTGGGTCTCGGACGGGTGCCGCGCGGCGTTCGCATACGGCTACGGAGCCGGCGACGATGGCGGCGCGGCGCCGGGTAGCCGCGATCGCACGCTGCGCTGCGAATCCAAGAATGGGCGCTGGAAGCATTGCTCCACCTCCGCCGAAGGCGCCCACATCGAGTTCGTCCGCCAACTCTCGCGCGGTCATTGCCTGCGCAACCAGACCTGGGGTGTTGACGCGCGCGGCGTCTGGGTAAGCGGCGGGTGCCGTGCCGATTTCCGGCTTGTCACCGCGGAAGAAGCGCCCCGGCGTGACGACACCAAGCTGGTGCGTTGCGAGTCCATCGACGGGCGTCGGGAACACTGCCCGATCAGCACGCGGGGTGGCGTGCGCATGGCCCGGCAACTCTCGCGGACCAATTGCGTTGAAGGCCACAACTGGCGCTTCGATCGAAACGGCATCTGGGTGGAGGAAGGGTGCCGCGCCGATTTTGAAATCGGTCGCCGCAGTGCCCAGGACTCGGAGTTGGGCCGCAGCGATTGAGGCCCTCCGGCGCCGTGCCGCGGCGGCCGCGTTAGAATTGGCGGATGAACGACACCCGCCTCGACTACGACCGTTACGACCGCATTCGCCCGATCCGCTGGACCGGCTCCGCGCTTGAGCTGCTGGACCAGCGCAAGCTGCCGTTCGTGGTCGAATACGTAACCTGCACCGACAGTGCGGCGGTCGCCGAGGCCATCCACTCCCTGACCGTGCGTGGCGCGCCTGCCATCGGCATTGCGGCCGGGTGGGGCGTCGTGCTGGCGGCCCGTGATGTCGAAGCGGCCAACGGCGCCGAGGCCGTCGCGAAACTGGAGCCCGCGATCCAGCAGCTCAATGCGGCACGCCCCACGGCGGTGAACCTGGCGTGGGCATTGGCGCGCATGCGCAGGTCGTTGGCCAACGCAGGCGCGGACTGGCGTGAAGTGCTCGCGCGCGAAGCACAGGCCATCGCCGACGAGGACCTCGCGGCCAACCGCCGCATGGGCGAACTGGGCGCAGGGTTGATCGCGCCGGGCAGCGACGTCATGACCCATTGCAACACCGGCTCGCTGGCCACCGCGGGCTTCGGCACTGCACTGGGCGTGATCCGTGCCGGCGTGGCGCAGGGCCGCATCGCCAAGGTGTACGCGGGCGAAACGCGCCCGTGGCTGCAGGGCGCGCGCCTGACCGCTTGGGAACTGCAGCAGGACGGCATCGCGCCCACGCTGGTTGCAGATGCCGCGGCCGCGCACCTGATGAAAACCGGGGCGGTGGACTGGGTGATCGTCGGCGCCGACCGGATCTGCGCCAATGGCGATACCGCCAACAAGATCGGCACGTATTCGCTGGCCATCGCCGCACGCCACCACGGGGTCAAGTTCATGGTGGTCGCGCCCTCGTCCACGGTCGACATGGCCACTGCATCCGGCGATGCCATCCACATCGAGGAGCGGGATCCGGGCGAAATGTTCGCCATCGGCGGGGTGCGCACCGCTGCCCCGGGCATCACCGCGTGGAACCCGGTGTTCGATGTCACGCCCGCGGAACTCATCGACGCCATCGTGACTGAAAAGGGTGTGGTCGAGCGGCCCTCCGTGGCGTCGATGAAGGCCACGTTCGGCGGTTGATCCGCCGGCTTTGCGCCGGAGTGGGGATGATTCGCTCCGGATGAGCCGTAAGTCGCTGTTTCTGCGTGGAAAAACAGCGTCAATCAGAGGGCGTGATGTGATAGGATTGAATGTCCTTTTCGCATGCCCTGGAACGGCTGCCGGAGCGACGCGATCCGGCCTGCCGGACGCGCCCGCGCGGCGGCGTAGACAGCGGCTCCGATCACCGCAGAACACGGAACCCTGATGGCCGAACTCGCCAAGGAAATCATCCCGGTCAACCTCGAAGACGAGATGCGCCGCAGCTACCTCGATTACGCCATGAGCGTGATCGTGGGACGCGCACTCCCCGACGCCCGGGACGGCCTCAAGCCGGTGCACCGTCGCGTGCTGTACGCGATGAACGAGCTCGGCGCGCACAGCAACAAGCCCTACTACAAGTCGGCGCGTATCGTCGGTGACGTCATCGGCAAGTACCACCCGCACGGCGACACCGCGGTGTACGACACGCTGGTGCGCATGGCGCAGCCGTTCTCGCTGCGCTACATGCTGGTGGACGGCCAGGGTAACTTCGGCTCGATCGACGGCGACTCCGCCGCGGCCATGCGTTACACCGAAGCGCGCATGTCGCGCCTCAGCCACGAGCTGATGGCCGACATCGACAAGGAAACGGTCGATTTCCAGCCCAACTACGACGAGAAGGAACTGGAGCCGACGGTCATGCCGACCCGGATCCCGAACCTGCTGGTCAACGGTTCGGCCGGCATCGCGGTGGGCATGGCCACCAACATCCCGCCGCACAACCTGTCGGAAGTGATCGACGCGACCATCGCGCTGATCGACAACCCGCTGATCGACGTCGACGGGCTGATGGAATACATCCCGGGTCCGGACTTCCCGACCGCGGGCATCATCAACGGCACCGCGGGCATCATCGCGGGGTACCGCACCGGTCGCGGCCGCGTGCGCATGCGCGCCAAGGCCGAGATCGAGGTGGCCGACAACGGCCGCGAAGCCATCGTCGTCACCGAGATTCCGTACCAGGTCAACAAGGCCCGGCTGATCGAGAAGATCGCCGAGCTGGTCAAGGAAAAGAAGCTCGAAGGCATCAGCGAGCTGCGCGACGAGTCCGACAAGGACGGCATGCGCATCTACATCGAGGTCAAGCGCGGCGAGTCCGCGGAGGTCGTGCTCAACAACCTCTACCAGCAGACCCAGATGGAGTCGGTGTTCGGCATCAACATGGTGGCCATCGTCGATGGCCGCCCGAAGCTGCTGAACCTCAAGGAATTCCTCGAGATCTTCGTGCGCCACCGCCGCGAGGTGGTGACCCGCCGCACCATCTTCGAACTGCGCAAGGCCCGCCAGCGTGCGCACATCCTGGAAGGCCTGACGGTCGCGCTCGCCAACATCGACGAGATGATCGAGTTGATCAAGACCTCGGCCAACCCCAACGAGGCGCGCGAACGTATGCTGGCGCGCACGTGGGAGCCTGGCCTGGTGGGCGCGCTGCTGGCCGCCACGGGCGCTGAGGCATCCCGCCCCGAGGACCTGCCGCAGGGCGTGGGGCTGGTCGATGGCCGTTACCAGCTGACCGAAACGCAGGCGCAGCAGATCCTGGAAATGCGCCTGCACCGCCTGACCGGGCTGGAACAGGACAAGCTCACCGACGAGTACAGGCAGCTGCTGGAGACCATCCGTGGCCTGATCGAGATCCTCGAGGATCCGAACGTGCTGCTCGAGGTGATCCGCACCGAGCTGCGCAACGTCAAGGAAGAATTTGGCGACGCGCGCCGCAGCGAGATCCGCCAGAGCGAGGAAGACCTCGACATCCTCGACCTGATCGCGCCGGAAGACGTGGTCGTGACGCTGTCGCATGCCGGCTACGCCAAGCGCCAGCCGGTGACCGCCTACCGCGCGCAGAAGCGCGGCGGCCGGGGCCGCAACGCCGCGGCGACCAAGGACGAGGATTTCATCGACCAGCTGTGGCTGGTCAACACGCACGACACGCTGCTGACCTTCACCAGCGCTGGCCGCGTGTTCTGGCTGCCGGTGCACCAGTTGCCCGACGCGGGGCCGAATGCCCGTGGCCGCCCGATCATCAACTGGATCGCGCTGGAGGAAGGCGAGAAGGTGCAGGCCGTGGTGCCCGTGCGCGAGTACGAGGAAGGCAAGTACGTCTTCTTCGCCACCCGCAACGGCACGGTGAAGAAGACGCCCTTGACCGAGTTCGCGTTCAGGCTGGCGCGCGGCAAGATCGCCATCAACCTCGACGAGGGCGATGCGCTGGTCAACGCCGAACTGACCGATGGCAACCGCGACGTCATGCTGTTTGCCAGCAACGGCAAGGCCGTGCGCTTCAACGAGGACGAGGTGCGCGCCATGGGCCGTACCGCTACCGGCGTGCGCGGCATGCGCCTGGCCGAAGGCGAAGGCGAGGGTGACGACGCCACGGCCGGTGCCAGGGTGGTCAGCCTGATCGTGGTCAATGGCGAGGGCGACATCCTCACCGCGTCCGAGCACGGTTACGGCAAGCGCACGCCGCTGCAGGAGTATCCGCGCAAGGGCCGTGGCATCCAGGGCGTGATCGCGCTGAAGACCACCGAGCGCAATGGCGCGCTGGTCGGTGCGATACAGCTCAGCGAGCAGCACGACGTACTGCTCATTTCAGACGGCGGCACCCTGGTACGCACCCGTGCAGCCGAGATTTCGCAGGTGGGCCGCAACACCCAGGGCGTGACCCTGATGCGGCTGGCCGCGGGCGAGACGCTGCAGGCGATCGAACGCCTGGATGCCTCGCTGGATGATGACGATGGCGGCGATGTTGACGATGCTGCTGGCGCCAATGAAGGCGCGATCGGAGGCGACGAAGCGCCCCCGGCCACATGAAGCATGGACCGGGCGCGCCGGTCCGCGCACGACTGCGGTGAAATGCAGAAGCCCCGGTAAAAGCCGGGGCTTCTGCATTCCATGGTCGCCGCGCAGGGCGGCGCGGGGGCATGTCAGGCGGGCAGGTGTTCCAGTACGTACTCGGCCGAGGAGACGCGGAACTCACCCGGCGCCTCCACGTGCAGCTGGCGCACCACGCCGTCGTCGGCGTACAGGGCGAATCGCTTGGAGCGGATGCCCATGCCATAGCCCGTGGCGTCCAGTTGCAGGCCCAGTGCACGGGTAAACTCGCCGTTGCCGTCGGCCAGCAGGGTCAGGCCATCGGGCACGTTCTGGCTCTTGCCCCACGCCTGCATCACGAAGGCGTCGTTGACCGCCATGCAATAGACTTCAATGCCGCGGCGGCGGAAGGCGTCGAAGTTCTCGACGAAACCCGGCAGGTGCCGTTCCGAGCAGGTGGGCGTGAACGCCCCCGGCACCGCGAAGAGCACCACGCGCCGACCGTTGAACAGGGTCGCGGTGTCGGCGATCTCGACGCCTTCGTTGATTCGTTGCAAGGGGATTTCCGGCAAGTGGTCACCGACCTGGATGGTCATGGAATGCTCCTGTGGGTGGGGGTTCGACGGTGGGAGTATCCTCTGCTCTGGGCGCGAGGTCGATCACTTGAATTTGACGCGCCAGCCGCCAAGAGTGCAGGACACTCCGGCCGTTGGACGGTGGGTGGCCGGCATCAGCAGAAGCGGAGCACTTAATGCAGTTCAAGGACTACTACCAGACCCTGGGCGTGGAACCCAGCGCGGGCGAGGCGGAGATCAAGACCGCCTACCGTCGCCTGGCGCGGAAGTACCACCCGGACGTGAGCAAGGAACCCGACGCCGAGGACAGGTTCAAGGCGGTCAACGAGGCGTACGAGGCCCTGCGTGATCCGCAGAAGCGGCAGGCCTACGACCAGTTGCGTGCACGCGGGTATCGCCCGGGGGATGATATCCAGCCGCCGCCCGGTGGGTTTGGTGGCGGCTCGGGAGGCCCGGACTTCGATGAGATCTTCGCCGGTGGTGGCGCGGGTGGCGGCTTCAGTGATTTCTTCGAAAGCCTGTTCGGGCGGGGGCGCGCGGGCGGCTTCGGCCAAGGGCCGGGCGCTGCGCGCGGAGCGCCGCCGCGTGGCGACACCCGGGCCAAGCTGGCGGTCTCGCTGGAGGCCGTGTACCTGGGCAGCAGCGTGCGTATCTCGGTGAATGGCAAGACGCTGGATGTCCGGGTGCCGAAGGGTGTCCGGCCCGGACAGGTAATCCGCCTTGGGGGGCAAGGGGTCCATGGAGACCTGCTGCTGGAGATCGAATACGCCGCCCATCCGCAGTTCGAGGTGGACGGTCGCAATGTCATCCACATCCTGCCGATCGCACCATGGGAGGCGGCGCTGGGCGCCACGTTGAGCGTGCCCACGCTGGGTGGCTACGTCGACCTGAAGATCCCTGCCGGATCCGAAGCAGGGCGCAAGCTCCGCTTGCGTGGCCGCGGGCTGCCCGGCGATGCCGCAGGCCGGCATCCTGCCGGCGACCAGATCGTGGAACTGGAGGTGCTGGCGCCGAAGGCGCATACCGACGCGCAACAGGCGGCCTATGCCACCCTTCGCGATGCATTCGGGGACGATTGGCGGCGGGACTGAGGACCGCCGTACCGGCTGGGCGCGATGCGCCCCCTTCCGCATTACTGCGGCAGCAGTTCGGCGATCAGAGAGGACAGGTCATTTTCGCTGAAGGGCTTGGTGATGTAGGCCTTGGCCCCTTGGCGCATGCCCCACACGCGGTCGGTGTCCTGGTCCTTGGTGGTGACCAGCACCACCGGGATATGCCGGGTAGTCTCGTCGCGGCAGATGGAGCGTGTGGCTTGGAACCCATTGAGGTTGGGCATCACCACGTCCATCAGGATCAGGTCGGGCAACTCGCGTTTGGCGACTTCCACGCCCGCTGCGCCGTCTTCGGCGGTGATGGGTTCGTGTCCGAGTTTTTCCACGATGCGGCGGATCCCCATCAGCTGCACCGGTGAATCATCGACGATCAGGATACGCGCCATCAGCTCCCCCTTGTTGCGCCGATTGTAGCCGCGCGCGAAATCACCGCAAGCCTTGCTGAACAGGCGTATGTCAGAACGTGACCAAGGTACGGCCGAAGGAGCCCCCGGCCAGCATCGTCGGGAATACGCTGGGGAGGTCCTGCATGGCCACTTCGCGCGTGCAGATGCGTTCCAGGTGACGTGGCTTCCAGTCGGAGGCCAGATGTTGCCACACCGCGTCCCGGAGGTCGCGCGCCGTGCCTGCCGATGCCACGCCGAGCAGCGAGACGCCGCGGATGATGAAGGGCATCACCGTGGTGGGCAGGTCGGCGGTGGCGGCCAGGCCGGCGCTGGCGACGTTGCCGTAGGGTGCGGTCTGCGCGAGCAGGCTGGCGAGCATCGGCCCGCCCACGTTGTCCAGGCCGCCGCCGAAGCGCGCCGACTCCATCGGTCGCGTGGTGGCGAGCGCGTCGCGGCCCAGGACCTGGCTGGCGCCGATGGCTTTGAGGTAGTCAGCATGCGCCGACTTGCCACTGATGGCATGCACCTCGAAGCCGGCGCGGCTGAAGATGTCCACTGCCAGCGAGCCGACACCGCCGGTGGCGCCCGTGACGGCCAATGGGCCGAGATCCGGCTTCTGGCGGTTTTCCACCATGCGCAGCAACGCCAGTGCGGCGGTGAAACCGGCGGTGCCCAGGATCATGCTCTCACGCAGGCTGAGCCCTTGCGGCAGGTGCACGGCCCAGCGCGCTTCCAGTCGCGCATATTCGCCGTAGCCGCCATCGCGGGTTTCGCTCAGGCCGCAGCCGGTGGTGAGCACTGCATCGCCTTCCTTGAAAGCCGGGTCGCTCGAGGCCACCACGTGGCCCGCGACGTCGATACCGCCCACCAGGGGAAAACGGCGCAGGATCTTGCCCTGGCCCGTGCCGGCGAGCGCATCCTTGAAGTTGATGGACGAGTGGGCCGTCTTGATGACCACTTCGCCCGGCGCGAGGTCGTCGAGTGCAATCTGTTCGACGCCGCTGCGGTAGCCCGCGTCGTCGTTGTGGATGCGGAAGGCGGCGAAGCGGCTGGGGAGGGTCATGCGTGCGTCCGTGAATGTGCGGGCCCGGTGGCTATTGTGACCCCGCGGGGGCGATCACGCATCCGACCAAGGTGTGTGGTTCGCCAGCGCGTGACAGCGCCAGTCAACTGGCGTGACAGACGTCGGCTGGATGCGTGTTCAGCGCAGGTCCTTGCGACGCTTCTCGTCCAGCCATTTGTCGGCCCGTGCGGGCTGGTAGTTGCGCATCCAGTCCAGCATGGCCGCGATGTCCTCGCCGTGCCAGAGATCGCGGCGCTGGTCGGCGTGCAGGAAACGCTCCTCGACCATGCGATCCATCATCGCGACGATAGGCGCATAGAAGCCATCCACGTCGAGAAACGCGCACGGCTTGTCGCCGATGCCGAGCTGGCGCCACGTCAGCATCTCGAACATCTCGTCCATCGTGCCGAAGCCACCGGGCAGCGCGATGAAGCCATCGGAGAGGTCGAACATGCGCATCTTGCGCTCATGCATGTTGGCCACGACTTCCAGCCGGGTGAGCCCCTTGTGCGCGACTTCCCAGCCCATCAGCTGCTCAGGGATGACGCCGATCACCTCGCCACCGGCCTCGAGCGCCGCATCGGCCACGGTGCCCATCAGGCCCACGTTGCCGCCGCCAAAAACCAGCGTGATCTGGTCACGCGCCAACTGCTGTCCAAGTGCGATCGCGCGCTCGGTATAGATCGGTCGCGCGCCGGCATTGGAGCCGCAATACACCGCTACGGATTTCATCGTGTCGTGACCTCATTGCCGAAAACAGAACGGCGCACCCAAGGGCGCGCCGTCCGTGACATTGCTTTGAAACTCAACCAACCGCGTCGGCCTGAAGGCTTGCGGTGGGCCATGGGGCTCGCGTCAAGCGCGCCATGGATGGCGCGCGCGGGCTTCGGTGCAGGAAGCACCGAGGCCCGAAGAGCGAGCCCCATGGCCCGCCGCAAGCCCCGTCACGCCCAAAGCAATCAGTTGGCCTTGTGGATGGCCCGCTTGTGCACCGCCATCGCCGCATCATGCACCGCCTCAGACAGCGACGGATGCGCATGGCAGATACGCGCCAGATCGTCAGCCGACCCGCTGAACTCCATGGTCAGCACGCCCTCGTGCACCAGCTCGGACACGTTGGCGCCCACCAGATGCATGCCCAGCACGCGGTCGGTCTCGGCGTGCGCGATGACCTTGACGAAGCCCGCCGGCTCGGCCATGGCCACGGCGCGGCCCACGGCGGCGAACGGGAAGCTGCCGGCCTTGTACGGCACGCCTTCGGCCTTCAGCTGCTCCTCGGTCTTGCCGACCCAGGCGATTTCCGGCTCGGTGTAGATCACCCACGGGATGGTGTCGAAGTTGACGTGGCCCGGCAGGCCGGCGATCAGCTCGGCCACCGCGATGCCTTCCTCGAAGCCCTTGTGCGCCAGCATCGGGCCGCGCACGCAGTCACCGACCGCCCACACGCCATCGACGCCGGTGTGGCAGTGCTCGTCCACCTCGATCTGGCCGCGCTCGTTGATGCGCACGCCGGTGCCTTCGGCCAGCAGGCCCTTGGTCGCGGCGCGGCGGCCGACGGCCACCAGCAGCTTGTCGACGGTGATGGTCTGCTCGCCCGAGGCGTCGGTGTAGGTGAGCTCGACTTCCTTCTTCTTGCCCTTGCCCCCGCTCTTCGCGGACACGATCTCGGCCTTGGACACCTTGGCGCCGAGCTTGATGTCCAGGCCCTGCTTCTTGAACTCGCGGGCGGACACCTTGGCGACCTCGGCATCGGCGGCGGACAGGAAGCCCGGCAGCGCCTCGAGAATCGTGACCTTGGCGCCCAGGCGGTTCCACACGCTGCCCAGCTCCAGGCCGATCACGCCGGCGCCGATCACGCCCAGGCGCTCCGGCACGGCTTCGAAGTCCAGGCCACCCACGTTGTCGACGATGCACTCGCCGTCGAACTTGGCGAACGGCAGTTCGATGGAGTCGGAACCCGCAGCGATGACGACGTTGGTGCCCTTGAGCTCGACCTCGGAACCGTCGTGCTGCTTGACCTTGACCACATTGCCCGGCTGCAGCTGGCCGAAGCCGTAGAACGCCGACACCTTGTTGGCCTTGAACAGCGCCGCGATGCCGCCGGTGAACTGCTTCACGATGCCGTCCTTGCGGGCGACCATCTTCTTCACGTCGATCGCCGGTTTCTCGAAGCTGATGCCGTGCTGGTCGAACAGGTGGCCCATGTTCCAGAACTGGCGCGAGCTGTCGAGCAGCGCCTTCGACGGAATGCAGCCCACGCGCAGGCACGTGCCACCAAGGGCAGGCTTGCCGTCCTTGCCGAGCGCCGCATCAATACATGCGGTCTTCAGGCCCAGCTGGGCGGCGCGGATAGCGGCGTGATAGCCGGCGGGACCGCCGCCAATGACGACGACGTCGAAATTCTGTTGTTCGCTCATGGGGATCTCTGGTGTTCAGCCGTGCGCGCCGGGGCGCGTCCTTGAAGCTGTTGGCGGGGGCAGGGCGTGGCCCTGTGTCCAAAACACGGGCGGGAACCGTCGCCGGTTCCCGCCCCAGTGCGATTACATGCCGAGCAGCATGCGGTGCGGGTTTTCCAGCTGGTTCTTG
Organism: Aerolutibacter ruishenii; assembly: GCF_007830115.1. GTDB lineage: Bacteria > Pseudomonadota > Gammaproteobacteria > Xanthomonadales > Xanthomonadaceae > Aerolutibacter > Aerolutibacter ruishenii. Next base: position 202,567 of record NZ_VLKP01000003.1, read on the forward strand.
ATGTCCACCAGGAACAGCACCGCGTCCTTGCCGTCGATGATGCGGTGGTCGTAGGACAGCGCGATGTACATCATCGGCGCGATCACGACCTGGCCGTTCTCGGCGATCGGACGCTCCTTGATGGCATGCATGCCGAGAATGGCCGACTGCGGCGGATTGACGATCGGCGTGGACATCAGCGAACCGAAGGTGCCGCCGTTGGTGATGGTGAAGGTGCCGCCCTGCAGGTCTTCCAGGCCGATCTTGCCGTCACGCGCCTTCTTGGCGTATTCGCCGATCTGCTTCTCGACGTCGGCGAAGCCCATGCGCTCGACGTTGCGCAGCACCGGGGTCACCAGGCCCTTGTCGGTGGACACGGCGATCGAGATGTCGGCGTAGCCGTGGTACACGATGTCGTTGCCGTCGACCGAGGCGTTGACCACCGGGTACTTCTGCAGCGCGTTGGCGGCGGCCTTGGCGAAGAAGCTCATGAAGCCGAGCTTGATGCCGTGGGCCTTGACGAAGTCGTCCTGCAGTTCCTTGCGCATCTCCATGACCTTGGCCAGGTTGACCTCGTTGAACGAGGTCAGCATGGCGATGGATTCCTTGGACTGCATCAGGCGCTCGGCGATGCGCGCGCGCATGCGGGTCATCGGCACGCGCTCTTCAGGACGCGCGCCGCCGGCCGCGCCAACGCCGCCGGATTTGGCGTAGTTGACGATATCTTCCTTGGTCACCATGCCGCGGCGACCGGTGCCCGGCACCTGCGACGCGTCAACGCCGCTGGTGATGGCCTCGAAGCGCGCGCCCGGGGGCAGGGCGGCGCCGGAGCTGACCGGGGCCGGCGTGGTCGACGCCGGCGCGGCGGCCGCAATCTTGGCGGCCTCGGCCTTCGGCTGCACTTCCTGCGCGCCGGCAGCCGGCTGTGCGGCCGGAGCCGCAGCAGCGGCAGCGCCTTCCTCGACGATCGCGATCAGCTGCTGGCTGAGCACGGTGGCGCCTTCTTCGAACTTGATTTCCTTGATCACGCCGTCGACCGGCGACGGCACTTCCAGCACGACCTTGTCGGTCTCGAGGTCGACGATGTTCTCGTCACGCTTGACGGCATCGCCCACCTTCTTGTGCCACGTGGCGATGGTGGCGTCGGAGACGGACTCGGGCAGGACCGGAACTTTGATCTCGGTGCTCATGGGGCGGGCATCCTGGCTTGCTAAAAAGTGAAAAGGGTGGATTCGTTGACGATCATTCGTCGCCGGCTTCGCCGTGCAACGAGTTGACCAGTGCGTCGTTGACCAGTTGCGTCTGCTCGCGCACGTGGTCGGCGAAGTGGCCGGCCGCCGGCGACGGCGAGCGGGCACGGCCGGCGTAATGCAGCGACTGCTTCGGCGCCAGGCAGGCGTTGAGGTGGTGGCGGACCTGGTACCACGCGCCCTGGTTCTGCGGCTCTTCCTGGCACCAGACCACGTCGGTGGCGGCAGGGAAGCGCTTGAGCTCGGCGGCCAGCTGCTTGCGCGGGAACGGGTACAACTGCTCCACGCGGACCAGTGCCACGTTGTCCAGGCCCTGCTCCTGCTGCTCTTCCAGCAGGTCGTAGTACACCTTGCCGCCGCAGACCACCACGCGCTTGACCTTCTTGGCGTTGGCCGCGGTGTCCGGGATCAGCTGCTGGAACTCGCCCTTGGCCAGCTCGTCCAGCGAGGACACGGCCAGCTTGTGGCGCAGCAGCGACTTGGGCGTCATCACCACCAGCGGCTTGCGGGTGGTCATGCGCATCTGCCGGCGGATCATGTGGTACGCCTGCGCCGGGGTGGTGGGCGTGCACACGATCATGTTGTCGAGCGCGCACAGCTGCAGGTAACGCTCCAGGCGCGCGGAGCTGTGCTCCGGGCCCTGGCCTTCGTAACCGTGCGGCAGGAACAGCGCCAAGCCGCTCAGGCGGCCCCACTTGGCCTCGCCCGACGACAGGAACTGGTCCACGACCACCTGCGCGCCGTTGGCGAAGTCGCCGAACTGCGCTTCCCAGATGTCCAGGGTCATCGGATCGGCGGTGGAGTAGCCGTACTCGAACGCCATCACCGCTTCCTCGCTCAGCAGCGAGTCGATGATGGTGACGTCGACGGGGTTCTTGACCAGGCGGCGCAGCGGCAGGATGTATTCGTCGCTGGTCTGCTCGTGCTGGATGGCGTGGCGGTGGAAGAACGTGCCGCGGCCGCAGTCCTGGCCGACCAGGCGCAGCTTGTAGCCTTCGTCCACCAGCGTGGCGTACGCCAGGTTCTCGGCGAAGCCCCAGTCGCCCGGCAGCTCGCCGGCGGTCATCTTGCGGCGGTCCTCGTAGATCTTGGCCACGCGCGGGTGCAGCTTGACGCTGTCCGGCACGGCGTTGATCTCGGTGGCCAGCTTGACCAGCTTCTTGCCGTCAAAGGTGGTGTCCACCGGGTCGGACAGCTTGCCGGTCAGGTACGTTGACCAGTCGATGGTGAACTCGTCCGGCTTGACCTCCACCACCTCGGTGGTGACCACGCCGTCGTCCAGCTTCTGGCGGTAGCCGTCGACCAGCGCCTGCGCGGCGTCGGCGGTCAGCGTGCCTTCCTCGACCAGCTTGGCGGCGTACAGCTCGCGCGGTGTCTTGTGCTTGCGGATGACCTGGTACATCACCGGCTGGGTCGCCGCCGGCTCGTCGGCCTCGTTGTGGCCGTGGCGGCGGTAGCAGACCAGGTCGATGACCACGTCGCGGCCGAAGCGGCTGCGGTAGTCCAGCGCCAGCTCGGCGCAGAACACCACCGCTTCCGGATCGTCGCCGTTCACGTGCAGCACCGGGGCGCCGACCATCTTGGCCACGTCGGTGCAGTACAGGGTGGAGCGGGCGTCCTGCACGGCACTGGTGGTGAAGCCCACCTGGTTGTTGATGACGATGTGCAGCGTGCCGCCGACCGCGAAACCGCGGGCCTGCGACATCTGGAACAGCTCCATCACCACGCCCTGGCCGGCGAACGCGGCGTCGCCGTGGATCAGCACCGGGATCACCTGTTCGCGGCCCTTGTCGCCGCGGCGGGTCTGGCGGGAGCGCACCGAACCGACGACCACCGGGTCGACGATCTCGAGGTGCGACGGATTGAAGGCCAGCGCCAGGTGCACCGGGCCGCCCGGGGTGGCGACGTCGGCGGAGAAGCCCATGTGGTATTTCACGTCGCCCTGGTGGGCGAGGTCGCTGTGCACGTGCTCGAACTTGCCTTCGAACTCGTCGAACAGGTGGCGCGGCGGCTTGCCGAGCGTGTTGACCAGCAGGTTCAGGCGGCCGCGGTGGGCCATGCCGATGACCACATCCTTGGCGCCCTGCGCGCCTGCGCGGCGGATGGTGGTGTCCATCAGCGGCACCAGCGCATCGCCGCCTTCCAGCGAGAAACGCTTCTGGCCGACGTACTTGGTGCCCAGATAGCGTTCCAGGCCATCGGCGGCGGTGAGGCGCTCGAGGATGCGTTTCTTGTCGTCGGCGGTGCGGCCGTACTTGCCGCCGGCCTTCTCCAGGCGCTCGTAGATCCAGCGACGCTGCTCGGCGTCGGCGATATGCATGAACTCCGCGCCGATCGGGCCGGTATAGGTGGCCTTGAGCAGGGCGAGCAGGTCGCCCAGCTTCATGCGGTCGTTGCCGCCCACGCCGCCGGTGCTGAACTCGGCCTTGAGGTCGCTCTCGGACAGGCGGTGGAAGGCCAGGCCCAGGTCCGGGGCATCGGGCTTCTGCATCAGGCCCAGCGGGTCGATGTCGGCGCCCAGGTGGCCGCGCGAACGGTAGGCGGTGATCAGGCGGCCGACCTGGCGCTCGCGCTCGTCACCGGCGCCCGCGGCGACCGTGACCTGGCCCTTGGCGGCGCGCTTGCCGGCCTCGACAATGCTTTCGATCGCGGCCGAGTGGGGCATGTCGCCCGCCTCGCGGCCCTTGAAGCCGTCGAAATAGGTTTTCCACTTGGGCCCGACGCTGTCGGGATCGACCAGGTACTGCTCGTACAGGTCTTCGATGTAGGCGGCGTTCGCGCCGAGCTGGGACGACTGGGAGAACTGCTTCAGGAGGCTGTCCACGATGGTGATCGCGAATCTCTTTGGGGGGAGGCAGGGAGTCCCGCGGGGCCCGCGGGCGCTATTCAGGTAACAATCCGCGAATTATAGCCCTTGCGGCAGGCCACGCGGCTAACACTTAGGTCAAACCATTCAGATGCCAAGCGCGCGGAACTCGCTGCACGGGCGCGCACGCTCCCATACGGGCTCGAACATGGCCTCCAGCTGCCTGGCCCGGGCCCGGTCATTCAAACGGGTCTCGCCGTCGAACCGGTGGCCAAGCGTACGGAAGTACCAGCCGCCGGCGTCATTGGCGGCATACGCGGCGGCGTAGGACTGGTCGCAGGGTTCATCGATGGCGCGGAACTGGAAGGCGCTGGGCAAACGTTGCGCCAGCGCCAGCAGAGGGGCATGGGCGCGCTGGGGGGCGGTCGGGTCCTGCAGCAGGATCCGGATCTCGCCGCGCCGGGTGGCCAACTGCTTCAGGGTGTCAACCAGGTCGGGATGATCCAGCAGGCCGGGGTCGAGGTCCCGGCTGTAGATCACCAGTTGCCGACGCGTGCCGCTGACCACGCCCAACATGGCGGCCAAGGCCTGGTCTCGGGTTTCCACCGGGTTGGCATGGTCCAGCAGCAGGCGCATGGACTGGTGTTCGATGCCGGCTTCGTCGTAGCGCGGACCGTATGGCAGGAATCCGTGGCGGGCGTAGAAGTTGATCGCCGATACCTGGGCGTGCAGTGTGATCTCGCGCCAGCCCAGCTTGCGTGCCTCATCCAGCAACGCCGCCAGCAGCGCGTCGCCGACGCCTTTGCCGCGCCATGCCGGCAGTACCGCCATGCGGCCGATCCGTCGCTCGGGCGTCAGGCGGCCGGTGCCGATGGGGTGGCCGTCGGTGTCGCGGGCAATGACGTGGTGGCAGGTCGGGTCCAGCTCGTCCCATTCCAGTTCCAGCGGCACGCCCTGCTCGGTGACGAAGACCGGTTCGCGCACCGCGCGCAGCTCGGCCAGGCCGGTGTCGTACGTGATGGGGGCAACCTGGAACTCGGCTTGGGTCATGTCAGTCCTCGTCTTCGGCGATCTGGATCTGGTAGTGGCCGGCCAAGAGCAGTGCGAACAGCAGGTCGCGGCCGTGTTCGGACAGTGCCTGGTAGTCGTGCCCGTCGATGATGGCATTGTTGGCCAGCACTCGGGCGTCGGCCAGCGGCAGCGGGTAGTCCTGGCCGCTGACGAACAGGGTCGCGCCCCGGGCTGCCTTGCGCCATGCCACGCGGGTCCACGGATGACGCAGCAGCCTTGCGCCCTGCTGCAGGTCCCACTCGATCTCGATGCGCGAACGGTCTTCGCCGTTCGGCATGACCTCGCCGGCGGCGCGGTAGATGGTCATGAAGCGGCCGAACCAGTCGCCCAGCCGCTCGGGGTCGTTCATGCGCAGCATGTTGAGGGCTTCGACCGCACGCGCCATCGCGTCCGTATCGATCTCATACGGATCCTTGGCCGGTTTCAGGTCGGGGTCGTGGTAGCGCAGCGATTCGTCGGCATCCGCGGCCAGGGTGTCGACGAAGTCGCCCAGCAGCTCGGCGGCGGCGGGGGCGCGCATGCCCACCGAGAAGGTGAGGCAGGCGTCTTCGGCCACGCCGTTGTGCGGCACGTTGGGCGGCAGGTACAGCATGTCGCCGGGACCGAGCACCCAGTCGTGGGTGGCGTGGAAGCGCTGCAGCAGCTTCAACTCGACATCGGGACGGAACGCCAGGGAGGGCGCGGCGCGGCCCATCGCCACCGAGGCGTCGATCTGCCAGCGGCGGTGGCCGTGGGCCTGCAGCAGGAACACGTCGTACTGGTCCACGTGCGCGCCGACTGAACCACCGGGTGCGGCGAAGGACACCATGATGTCGTCGATGCGCCAGCGCGGCAGGAAGCGGAAATCCTCCAGCAGTTCGCGGATGTCCACGTCCCACTTGTCCATGTCCTGCACCAGCAGGGTCCAGTCCTGATGCGGCATGTCGGGGAACATGGCTTCGTCGAACGGGCCGGTGCGCACGCTCCAGCGGTCGTGCGCGCGGTCGTGCATGACGATGCGCGACAGGGCCATTTCCTCGCAGGCCAGGCCGGCCAGGTCTTCAGGCTGGATGGGCGAGATGAAGCCGGGGAAGGCGTTGCGGACCAGCAACGGACGCTTTTGCCAGTAGTCGCGCAGGAAGGCCTCGGGGGGCATGCCCAGCGGGCCGTTGCCGGATGCTTCGACCTCGAAGGGCAGGGCGTCGGCAGGAGCCTTGCGCCTGGTCTTGTCTGCGGTCTTGCGGTTGGCCATGGGGATCTCCGGCTTGGGCGATCAGATGTCCCTGGCCATGCGTTCGGCGATGCCGATGTAGCTGCCTGGCGTCATGTCGAGCAGGCGCTGCCTGGCCTCGGCCGGCAGCTCGAGGCCGGCGATGAACTCGCGCATGGCCTGCTTGTCGATGCCGTGGCCGCGGGTCAGGGCCTTCAGTTGCTCATACGGTTGTGGCAGCCCGTGGCGGCGCATCACGGTCTGCACGGCCTCGGCCAGCACTTCCCACGAGGCGTCGAGATCGGCGGCCAGGCGCTCCGGGTTGGCCGACACCTTGCCCAGGCCGCGGCCCAGCGCTTCGAAACCGATCAGCGCGTGGCCGAAGGCGGTACCCAGCGCGCGCAGCACGGTGGAGTCGGTCAGGTCGCGCTGCCAGCGGCTGATCGGCAGCTTGGCGGCGAAGTGCTCCAGCAGCGCGTTGGCGATGCCGAAGTTGCCCTCCGCATTCTCGAAGTCGATCGGGTTGACCTTGTGCGGCATCGCGGAGCTGCCCACTTCGCCGGCCTTCACGGCCTGCTTGAAGTAGCCGACCGAGATGTAGCCCCACATGTCGCGGCACAGGTCGAGCAGGATGGTGTCGATGCGCTTCTGCGCGTCGCACAGCTCGGCGATGCCGTCGTGCGGCTCGATCTGGGTGGTGTACGGCTGCCAGGTCAGGCCCAGCGAGGTCACGAACGCCTGCGAGAACTTCGCCCAGTCCACGTCCGGGTACGAGACCGAGTGCGCGTTGTAGTTGCCCACCGCGCCGTTGATCTTGCCCGGCATCGGCAGGGCGCCCAGCACCTCGCGCTGGCGCTGCAGGCGGGCAATGACGTTGGCCAGTTCCTTGCCCACGGTGGTCGGCGAGGCGGTCTGGCCGTGGGTGCGCGAGAGCATCGGCAGGCCGGCGTACTCGTGGGCCATGGTGCGCAACTTGAAGATCACGCCGTCCAGCGCAGGCAGCATGACCTGCTGGCGGGCGGCGTGGAGCATCAGCGAGTAGCTGAGATTGTTGATGTCCTCGGAGGTGCAGGCGAAGTGCACGAACTCCAGCGCCGGGGCAAGCTCGGCGTCGTCCTTGAGCTTTTCCTTGATCAGGTACTCGACGGCCTTGACGTCGTGGTTGGTGGTGCGCTCGATTTCCTTGACCCGGGCGGCGTCGCGGACCGACAGCTCGTCGGCCAGGGCGCGCAGGCGGGCGACGGCGGCAGCCGAGAACGGCTTGAGCTCCACGATGCCCGGCTCGTTGGCCAGCGCCAGCAGCCACTCGACCTCGACCTTCACGCGGGCCTGGATCAGGCCGTATTCGGAGAAGATCGGGCGCAGCGCGTCGACCTTGCCAGCGTAGCGGCCATCGAGCGGGGACAGGGCGAGCAACTGGGTTTCGACGACGTTGGCGGCGGTCATGAGGGCGGGTTGGCGAAGCGGGGCCGTAATTCTACAGGTCTGGCGCCCGGTCGGCGCCCGGCCGCGGACGCGGGTAGGCCGCAGGGTTGCGCGGCGATGCGGGGCTCCTCCCTGGTCGGGGCGCGCCGGGTGGGGCCGGGAAGGGGGCGGTTTGGCGTAGAGCCGCCTGGTGGGTCGTCCCGCGGCTACACGAATCCGAGCCGGCACCAGCGGTATCCTCGGGTCATCCGATGAACCGGCCAGGAGCATTGCCATGCCCAAGCAGGCGAAATTCCGCATCGAGCACGACAGCATGGGTGAGTTGAAGGTGCCCGACGGCGCGCTCTGGGGCGCGCAGACGCAGCGGGCGGTCGAGAATTTTCCGATCTCGGGGCGGCCAATGCCACGGGACTTCATCCGCGCCCTGGGGCTGGTCAAGGCTGCTGCCGCGGACGTCAACGGCGGTTTGGGGCTGCTGCGCAAGGGCATGGCGGCGTCGATACGCAAGGCAGCGCTGGAGGTTGCCGGCGGTGCGTACGACGCGCACTTCCCGGTGGATGTGTTCCAGACGGGTTCCGGCACGTCCAGCAACATGAATGCCAACGAGGTCATTGCCACGCTGGCGTCCCAGCTGGGCAAGGCGAAGGTACACCCCAACGATCACGTGAACCTCGGACAGAGCTCCAATGACGTGGTGCCTACGGCGATCCGGGTCTCCGCGCGGTTGGCGGCGGGCGAGGCCCTGCTGCCGGCGCTGAAGCATCTTCGGCGCACCATTGCCGGGCGTGCACGGAGCCTGTCCAAGGTGACCAAGACCGGCCGCACCCACCTGATGGACGCCATGCCGCTCACCTTTGGCCAGGAGTTCGGCACCTGGGTCGCGCAACTGGAGTCGGCACAGGCCCGGCTGGATGACACGCTCAAGCGCGTGCGGCGCCTGCCGATTGGTGGCACCGCCATCGGCACGGGGATCAACGCCCACCCGCGCTTTGGCAACGCCATGGCGAAGGCGCTGACCGCGCTGACCGGCACCCGCTTCGAGTCGGCAGCCAATCGCTTCGAGGGCATCGCCGCGCAGGATGACCTGGTGGAGCTTTCCGGCCAGCTCAATGCACTGGCGGTGGCGCTGATGAAGGTCGCCAACGACCTGCGCTGGATGAATTCCGGTCCTTTGGCCGGACTGGGCGAGCTCGAGTTGCCCGCATTGCAACCAGGCAGTTCGATCATGCCGGGCAAGGTCAATCCGGTGGTGCCTGAGGCGCTGGCCATGGTCTGCGCGCAGGTGATGGGCCACCACACTGCCATCACCGTGGCCGGCCAAAGCGGCAACTTCCAGTTGAACGTGATGCTGCCGCTGATCGGCGCCAACCTGCTGGAGGCCATCCACCTGCTGGCCAATGCCATGCGCTTGCTCGCCGACCGCAGCATTGCCGGTTTGCGGGTTCGCGAGGGCCGCGTGCGCGAGGCGTTGGATCGCAATCCGATCCTGGTCACCGCGCTCAACCCGATCATCGGCTACGAGAAGGCGGCCGCCATTGCCAAGCAGGCCTACAAGGAAGGGCGTCCGGTGCTGGCCGTCGCGGTCGAATCCTCGGGGTTGTCCGAAGCCGAGCTGAGGGGGTTGCTGGACCCGGTGGCACTGACCAGGGGCGGCATCCGCGAGGGGGTTTCGGGCGGTTGAACGAAAACGGCGTCGCCAGTCTGACGACGCCGCCCGGATGCGGTCGCGTGACGCGCCTGGGCGTCGTTTGCGGAAGGCTCAGCCTTCAGGTGGAGCCGGTGGAGCGGGCGGCGCCGGCGGTGTCGGTGGAGTCGCAGAGGTACCCGCCGTCTCGTTGCGGCACTCGTCGATGTCCTCACGGGTCATCGTGGCGTAGGGCTTGAACTCGGGCAGGGCGGCTGCGAGCTTCTCCTGCGAATCCAGCATCGCCGGCAAGCGGTCGCAGATCACCACGGCGTCGGCCTTGATCTTCTCCGCTTCGGCTTCGATGCGCTGTTCGATCTCGTCGGCATTGCCGTTGAAGATGCCCTTCAGCGCTTCGCCGGCCGCCTTCATGCCCAGGTCCGCCCCGCGTACGCCGACGGCCATGCCCGCTTCGGCAATGGCGACGACGTTCTTCCGATGATCCAGCAACAATGCACGCTGTACGTCGTTGACGGGCACGGCCTTGCCTTCGATCAGCAGGTCGCCGTTGGGGGCGATTTCGGCCTTCGGCAGCGATTTGTTGTTGTCGGACAGGCTGATGGGCTCGTTGGCCAGTTTGGCCCGCGCTTCCTGCGTGGCCTCATCGACGAGCTTGCCCAAGGCTGTCGCGGGAGCGTCGGTGCCGGCGGCCGGCGTCGAGGACGGGGCGGGCGTCCTGTCGCAGGCACCCAGCAAAGGCATGCAGGCCAGCAGGACGAGGGTCGCAGTGCGCATGGAGTTCATGGAGTAAATCCTTGTGCGAAGGAGGAGTGGTGACGAGGGCTCAGCCCTCGTCACGCCACCGGCGCAGCCGGATCGCGCCGACCAGCATCAGGGCGCCGGCTACCACGCCAATCCACAGCGAGGGAGAGGCCAGGGTGGAGTAGGTCGTCTGCAAGCTCACCAGCGTATGCACCGCCTGCGGACCTTCGATGGGGCCGATGCGGGCGGCATCAAACCAGGTGCCCGGGGCCACGCATGAGCAGCATGCGGGCCACGATGTTCTTCCAGAACCAGGTCGCCTCGAGGTTGAAGAACTTCATCATGTCGAACCAGGTGACGAAGATGCCCGCGAACACCGGGATCATCACCGCCCACAGGAACGCCTTGCTGCGCGCCCAGGCCGAGCAGAGCATCAACCAGCCGACGGTCGGCATGGCCCACAGGGCGTACACCGGCAGCGAGGCGATCATGTTGCCGGCGACCTTCAACGGGCTGGCGGGGCCCCACAGCAGGGTCAGCGGGTTGCCACCGTGCAGCAGCACCAGGCCGCTGTACAGCACCAGCGAGCCGAGCATGGTGACGATGCCGGCCAGGATGGCGAGTGCAGGCGCCATGACCACGGCGCTGACCACCTTCGACAGCACGGTGTCGCGGTCCGACACTGGCAGCGACTTCCAGAACAGCACGCTGCGGTCCTTGCGATCGTCGTACAGGCAGCTCAGGCAGTAGAAGAACACCACGAACGCGAGCACGATCAGCGGCCAGCTGGCGGCCATGTACAGGCTGGCGTCGATGACGCCGCCTACCTCGCGCAGTTCCTCCGGTCCCAGCTTGTCGGTCAGCTGCGACAGGTCCAGGCCATTGATGCGGAAGCTGCCACCTTCGACGTTGACGCGGGCATGGTCGGGTGCCTTGCGCAGGAAGGCCTCGCCCACGCCGGCGCCCATCAGGCTCAGCAGCAGGAAGATGCCACCGGCCACCAGCGGCGCCCAGAGAAAACCGCCCTTGTGCTCCCAGAACTCGCGCTTGAGCAGCAGTTTCAGCTTGTGGGTGGCGTGCGGCGCGGCCACGGGGGCGCGCACATGGGTCTCGGCAACGGTGTTCATGCGTAGGTCCCCTTCATGGTGGCGACGAACAGGTCGGCCAGGCCCGGCGTGCGGGTTTCACCGAACGGTTCCAGCTGCGCGGCGGGCACGCCGTCGAACAGCATCACGGTCTTGCCGAACGGCAGCGAGCGCTCGTCGATCGGCTTGAGCGCGCGGGCGGCGTCGAGGTGGGCGGTGTCCACCAGTACTTCGATGAAGCGGTCGCCCAGCGATTCCATGTCCGTGTCCAGGACCATCCTGCCGTCGCGGATGAACATCACGTCGGTGAGGATGTGTTCGATCTCCTCCACCTGGTGCGTGGTGACGATGATCGTCTTCTCCTCGTCGAAGTAGTCCTCCAGCAGGCGCTGGTAGAACTGCTTGCGGTAGAGGATGTCCAGGCCCAGGGTCGGCTCGTCCAGCACCAGCAGCTTGGCGTCGATGGCCATCACCAGCGCCAGGTGCAGCTGCACGATCATGCCCTTGGACATCTCGCGCACGCGCAGGTTGGGCTTGAGCTGGGTGTGCTCGAGGAAGCGCTCGCACCTGGCGCGGTCAAAGCGCGGGTGCACGCCGGCCACGAACTCGATGGCCTCCTTGACCCGGATCCAGCGCGGCAGCACCGCCACGTCGGCGATGAAGCACACGTCGCGCATCAGGTCGTCGCGCTGGGTGCGCGGGTCGCGGCCCAGCACGCTCAGCTCGCCCTCGAACGGGATCAGGCCGAGGATGGCCTTCAGCGCGGTGGTCTTGCCGGCGCCGTTGGGGCCGATCAAGCCGATGATGCGCCCGGCGGGGATGGAGAACGAGGTGTTGTCCAGCGCCACCTTGTTCTTGTAGGCCTTGCGCAGGTTGCGGGCGGTGACCACGGGGCCGGTGGCGACATTGGCCATGGTGTTCATGCCGTGCCTCCGATGGCCTTCGGCCCCATCAGTTCCTCCATGGACAGGCCCAGGCGCTGGATGCGTTCCAGCACCAGCGGCCACTCCTCGCGGAGGAAGCGTTCACGTTCATTCACCAGCAACTTCCTTGCAGCTTCTTCTGTGACGTACATGCCCAGTCCCCTGCGCTTTTCTACGAGAGCCTCGTCCGCCAGTTCCTGGTAGGCGCGCGAGACGGTGATGGGATTCAGTTGGTACTCGGCGGCGACCTGCCGGACGGAGGGCAGGGCGTCGCCGGGCTTGAGGATGCCATCGAGCATCATGGCGATGACACGCTCCTTCAACTGGCGGTAGATGGGAGCGCCATCGCTCCATTGGATTGCGGTCATGGTCAACCCCGCTTTGCGAATGAGAAAAAGGGCATGACCAACGTCTGCCGGCGGTGGCGCGCACTCTTCCTGATCACGCGTGTCGGAGCCTCTGAAGCGCTGTCCGCAGCGGACAGGCCCAAGGAGGCCGTGGGGGGGAGGGTGCCGGCCGCGGCGGACGACGCAGCCCGGAGGGACGGGGCCGTCTGGGCGGGGGTCGGTGCGGCGGGCAAGGCGACCAGCACCAGCAGGGTGCTGGCGGTGGCGAGGGTCAGTGCGGTGTGGCGGAGCGCGTTGTTCATGGCGAACGTCCTGCTCGTTAGTAGACCGGTGTTGTAGGCAACTATAACACCAAAATACATCACGTCAAGCATCCCCAACCCAACTGAAGTCATACTTGGGTCCCAGCCCCTCCGGTTGCCCTCCCATGTCCCGAACCCCTCTTCTGGCGGCCTTGGCGGCCGCGTCCCTGCTGGTCGCTGGCGCAGCGCTGGCGGCCTCCGGCCTGTTGGCCCACAGTTTCCGCCCGTTGGCGGGCAAGACCCCGGTCAATCTGGAGCAGGCCTACGGTGGCCAGGTGCTGCTGGTGGTCAATACCGCCAGCAAGTGCGGCTTCACCCCCCAGTTCGAGGCGCTGGAAGCGCTTCACGCGAAGTACAAGGGCAAGGGTTTTGCGGTGCTGGGTTTTCCGTCGGGTGACTTCCGCGAGCAGGAGTTCACCGATGAGAAGGAAATCCAGCAGTTCTGTACGCTGACCTACGGCGTGAAGTTCCCCATGTTCGAGAAAGTGCACGTGGTCGGCGAAAGCGCCACGCCTTTCTACAAGGCACTGGCCGCGGCTTCAGGCGAGGCCCCCAAATGGAACTTCCACAAGTACCTGATCGGCCGTGACGGTCGCCTGGTGGCCAGTTGGGGCAGTCGCACGAAGCCTGACGACAAGGCCATCGTCGACGCCATCGAGCAGGCGATGAAGGCACCGCGTCCCGCCACACCCTGAATCGGGCGGCCGTGCAACCCGTGGTCGGCCGCACGGGATATGGAGTGCCAGGTGCCAGGCAATGGCGGAATGAATGCGTGCATGGCCCCGTGATTGCCGTCCGGGCCGCAGGCCGCGACAATGGGAACTTCGCGCCGCACCTGCGGCGTATCCGACAGGAGCAGTCTCGGAATGAATGCTTTCGCGCGCGGCCTGGCCGTGTTGATCACCACCGCTGCGACGCTGACCGGCGCCGTGGCCATCGCCCAGGACAAGACCGTGCTTAACAACGACCGCGAAAAGGTCAGCTACATGATCGGCCGGGATGTCGCGACCTCGATCGCGCCCGTCGGCCCGGACCTTGATGTCGCTGCTTTCGAGCGCGCGGTCAGGAACGCCTTCGACGGCGGCAAGCCGCTGCTTGACGAGAAGGAAGCGCAGGTCGTGGGTGGCGCACTGATGCAGCGTATCGGCGTGCGCATGGGCAAGGCGCCGGAGGGCACCAAGGCTCCCGACGTGGCCAAGGACAAGGTGGGTTACCTGGTAGGTGCCGACGTGGGGCGTTCGCTCGCCGGCATCAAGGAGGAGATCGAACTCCCGGTGCTGATGCAGTCGGTGCGCACGGCGTTGGCCAATGGCCCGTCGCTGCTCCCGGAAGCCGAAGCCAATGCCATCCGCGACGCGTTCTCGCAGCGCATGCAGGCCAAGATGCAGGCGCGCGCCAGCGAGCAGGCCGACAAGAACAAGGCCGAAGGTGCCGCGTTCCTCGCCAGGAACAAGGCTGAGAAGGGCGTGTTCACGACGCCGTCGGGCCTGCAGTACATGGTGCTGCGACAGGGCTCGGGCGCCCGCCCGAAGGCTACCGACAAGGTTCGCGTGAACTACCACGGCACCCTGCTGGACGGTACCGTCTTCGACAGTTCGTACGATCGTGGCCAGGAAGCCGAGTTCGGGCTGAACCAGGTGATCGCGGGCTGGACCGAGGGTGTCGCGATGATGCCGGTGGGGAGCAAGTTCCGGTTCTGGGTCCCGGCCGAGCTCGGCTACGGTGCACGTGGAACTCCGGGTGGCCCGATCGGTCCCAATGCCACGTTGCAATTCGACGTCGAGCTGATGGCGATCGTGCCGTAACGGCACGTTCAGTCCCATCCCGACACATTCCACCGGCACGTTTCGTGCCCCCGCCGCACCGGCCCCCGTCGGCGCGGTGGTCGCCGCCTATCGATGGAGTCCTGTTCCATGAAGCAATCCGTGCGTCATTTCGCCGTCCTGGCCGTCGCCTCGCTGGTCCTGGCTGCCTGCAACAAGCCCGCCGAGAAGGCCGAAGATACCGCCGCTGCGGACAAGTCCACCGAGGCCGCCGCCGAAGGCACCAGAATTCCTGGCCTGGAGGGCGAAAAGGCCCAGTCGGGCTACGTGATCGGCCTTGACATCGCCAAGTCGCTGGAGCCGGCCAAGGGTGAGTACGACCTGGATGCCATGATCAAGGGCCTGAAGGCCGGCGTGGCAGGTGACAAGGCACTGGTCGACGACAAGCAGGCGCAGACCATCCGCGAAGCGTTCGGCCAGAAGATCCAGGCCAAGCGCATCGCCGAGATGATGGCCAAGGCCAAGGAAAACGCTGAAGCCGGCGCCAGGTTCCTGGCCGAGAATGGCAAGAAGGAAGGCGTGAAGACCACCGCGTCGGGCCTGCAGTACCAGGTCATCACCGAGGGCACCGGCGCCAAGCCGAAGGCCACGGACGTGGTTAAGGTGCATTACAAGGGCACCCTGCTGGACGGCAAGACCTTCGACAGCTCCTACGACCGCGGCGAGCCGGTGGTGTTCCCGCTGCAGGGCGTGGTCCCCGGCTGGCAGGAGGGCCTGCAGCTCATGACCGTGGGCAGCAAGTACAAGTTCTGGATCCCGTCCAAGCTGGGTTATGGCGAGACCGGTACTCCGGGCGGCCCGATCGGTCCGAATGCGACGCTGGTGTTCGAGGTCGAGCTGCAGGACGTGGTGCCGCCGAACAAGAAGTAAGCCGCGCCGGCGACCGTTGCGGGGCAGCGGTCGCCGGATGACGTACAGGCAGTAGCGTCACCGTGTTGAAGGATTCCAGGGAATGCGAGTCACCATTTTCGGTACCGGTTATGTGGGCCTGGTCACCGGTACCTGTCTGGCCGATGTGGGCCACGACGTGGTCTGCGTGGATATTGACGCGGCCAAGGTCGACGGTCTGAACAACGGCATCGTCCCGATCTTCGAGCCGGGGCTGGAGCCGATGGTGAAGAGCAACCACGCGGCGGGGCGCCTGCGCTTCACCACCGACGCGGGCGCGGCGATCGGCCATGGCGACGTGGTGTTCATCGCGGTGGGCACACCGCCGGACGAGGACGGCAGTGCGGACCTGAAGTACGTGCTGGCCGTGGCCCGCACCATTGGCCAGCACCTGAAGAGGACGGTAGTGGTGGTGGACAAGTCCACGGTCCCGGTGGGCACCGCCGACAAGGTGCGCGCCACGATCAAGGCGGAACTGGCCACGCGCGGCGAGTCCTTCGAGTTCCACGTGGTCTCGAACCCGGAATTCCTGAAGGAGGGCGATGCGGTCAATGACTGCATGCG
The DNA here is from genome assembly GCF_007830115.1 of Aerolutibacter ruishenii. Taxonomy (GTDB): domain Bacteria; phylum Pseudomonadota; class Gammaproteobacteria; order Xanthomonadales; family Xanthomonadaceae; genus Aerolutibacter; species Aerolutibacter ruishenii. The sequence continues at coordinate 218,605 of NZ_VLKP01000003.1, forward strand.
TCCGGACCGCATCGTGATCGGCGCCGATGACGCCGGCGCGGTGGAGAAGCTCAAGCGCCTGTACGCGCCGTTCAACCGCAGCCACGAACGCATCGTGGTGATGGACGTGCGCTCGGCCGAACTGACCAAGTACGCGGCCAACGCCATGCTGGCGACCAAGATCAGCTTCATGAACGAAATCGCCAACATCGCCGAGCGCGTGGGCGCGGATGTGGAGATGGTGCGCCAGGGCATCGGTTCGGACCCGCGCATCGGCTGGCATTTCATCTACCCGGGCGCCGGCTACGGCGGTTCCTGTTTCCCCAAGGACGTGCAGGCGCTGGCCCGCACGGCACAGCAGCACGGCTACAGCGCCGAATTGCTGGAGTCGGTGGAAGCGGTCAACGACCGGCAGAAGGGTCACCTGTTCGAATTGATGGTGCGCCATTACGGCAGCGCCGACGCGCTGCGCGGCAAGACGGTGGCGGTGTGGGGCCTGGCGTTCAAGCCCAATACCGACGACATGCGCGAAGCCTCCAGTCGCACGCTGCTGCCACAACTGTGGCAGGCGGGCGCCAAGGTGCGCGCCTACGACCCGGAGGCGCACGACGAGGCACAGCGCATCTTCGGCGATCGCGATGACCTGTTGCTGTGCGACTCGGCCTACCAGGCGCTGGTGGACGTGGACGCGCTGGTGGTGGTGACCGAATGGAAGCAGTTCCGCAGCCCGGATTTTGGTCGCGTGCGCGACGCGCTGCGGGACAAGGTGGTGTTCGACGGCCGCAATCTGTACCACCCGGATGAGCTGGAGGCGATGGGCCTGGCCTACTACGGCATCGGGCGTGGGCGTTCGATCAAGGTGGATGCATGAACGCCGACGTGGAACAGCGCCTGGTGGACCTTGAGTCGCGGTTGGCGTTCCAGGAGCACGCGCTGAACGAACTCAGCGATGCGTTGGCAGCCGCCCGCGATGAGGAAGCACGCAATGGGCTGCTGATGCATCGCATGCTGGAGGAGCTGAAGCAGCTACGATTGGCGATGTCCAATGCGCCGCTCACGGGCGACCCGGCCAGCGAGCCGCCTCCGCCGCATTATTGATGGTTGTCCGGTCGGCGCTGGGGCGGCGTCCGGATGCAGCACGCAAGAGAGAACGCATGAGCAACAGCCTTCGCGACCAACTGCTCGGCCTGGGGTTCCCGGCGCCGACCAAGCCTGAGCGCAGTGACAAGCCGGGTGCCGGCAAGCCCGGGGGCGGCGGCCCCGCGGGCAACCGGCGGCCGGGCGGTCCGGGAAACCACCGCGTTGCCGAGGGCAAGGGCGGCCACGGACGCGCCAGCCAAACGGGGAGCGGCGCGCGGCCGCAAGGTGAACCGCGGCGCGACGCGCGCAAACCCGGTGCGCAGAAGCCGGGCGGCCAGAATCCGGGCCGGCCGCGTAGCCGGGAGGACATCGACCTGGCCAAGGCCTACGCCATCCGCGCCCAGCGCGAGAAGGACGAGCGCATTGCCGCAGAGAAGGCCAAGCAGGAAGAAGCGCGCATCAAGCGGGAGGCGCGCGCCAAGCTTGCCGAATTCGTCAAGGACAAGGACCTGAACGTAGCGGATGCGGAGATTGCCCGGCACTTTCCTTACGGCGGCAAGATCAAGCGCATCTACGTCACGCCCGAGCAGTTGAAGGCGCTCAATGCCGGCGAGTTGGGCGTGGTGCAGTTGGAAGGGCGTTACGTGCTGGTGACGGCCGAGGTGCTGGCGCAGGCCGAGGCGATCTTCGCGCCCGCCGTGGCACTGAAGGTAGACCCGGATGCGCCGGCTGCCGATGATCCTTATGGCGATCCGCAGTTCCAGGTGCCTGACGACCTGGTCTGGTGAGCGGCTTGTAGGTGGTTCCCTAGAACCGCTCGCCGACCGGTAGATAGCGCCACTCGCCCACGGGCATCCTGCCCAGCGGGATACGACCGATGCGCAGGCGCCGGATGGACACCGCATCGAGTCCCACTTCGCGGCACATGTGGCGCAATTGACCGGGCTGCACGGCCTTGATGGCGAATCGCAACCGGGTCTCGTTCTGCCAGCTGACCTTGCATGGCGGCAGGGCGCGGCCAAGGTAGTGGAGGCCGCTGGCGAGACGGGCCATGCCGTACGGCGCGATGTCGCCGGCAACTTCCACCACGAACTCCTGCTCGATGAGCGCCTGGTCCTCGGTCAGCCGGCGGCGGACCCTGCCGTCCTGGGTGAGGACCAGCAGGCCACTGGCTTCGGCGTCGAGCGGCATCAGCGGAACCAGGCGGTGGAAGTGCCGCTTGAGCATGCGGATGTCCGGATCATCGCCCCCGGTGTGCGTCGCGGGTGTCACCAGCGACGCCGCGTCCGCACTCTCAACCCCGGCGGGCTTGTGCAGCAGCATCGTGGCGGGCTCGATCTTCCCGAGGTGGGCGCCCGCGGCCAATTCCACCTTCTGCGTCGCCACCTGGGCCTGTGGCTCCTCGACGACTTTGCCGTCGACCAGCACCCAACCGCCCTCGATGTACTGCTGGGCCTCCGCCCGGGAACACGGGACCAGTTCGGCGATGCGTTTGTCGAGGCGGGTGGAGGGTGACATGACGGGATTCGTGGTGTTGGGCCGCAAGTGTAATGATAGGCGCCCTGTCGATCCGCAAAACCGGCATCGGCGCCGCTCCACGTTCAGGAACCCATGAAGACACCCCCAGGCCTGCAGGCTTTGATTGACGACGGCGTGATCGACGAGGTGATGCGCCCGCTCAAGAGTGGCAAGGAGGCCGCCGTGTACGTGGTGCGTGCCGGTGACGACGTGCGATGTGCCAAGGTCTACAAGGACATGGCGCAGCGCAGCTTCCAGCAACGGGTCCAGTACCAGGAAGGCCGCAAGGTGCGCGGCAGCCGCGAAGCCCGCGCGATCGGCAAGGCCAGCAAGTACGGGCGCAGGCAGCAGGAAACCGCCTGGAAGAACACCGAAGTCGACGCGCTCTACCAGCTGCGGGACGCCGGCGTGCGCGTACCCGAGCCGTATGGCTACTACCACGGCGTACTGGTGATGGAACTGGTGACCGACGCGGACGGCCACTCGGCGCCGCGGCTGGGCGAAGTGGAACTGGCACCCGAGCAGGCACGCGGCTTCCACCGGTTCCTGGTCCGCCACGTGGTGAAGATGCTGTGCGTCGGGCTGATCCACGGCGATCTGTCCGAATACAACGTGCTGGTCGCACCGGATGGCCCGGTCATCATCGACTTTCCGCAGGTAGTGAGCGCCGCGGGCAACAACGCCGCGCGGGCGATGCTGTTGCGCGACGTCAACAACATCACCGCCAGCCTGGGGCGCTGGGCGCCCGAACTGCTGGACACCTGGTACGCCGAGGAAATGTGGGCGCTGTTCGAAGCCGGAGCGCTGCATCCGGACAGCGAGCTGACCGGCGAGTTCGTGGCTGACGACAGGGTGGCGGACGTCGATGGCGTGCGTCACGCCATCAACAACGCGCGTGAGGAAGCGTTGATCCGGCAGCAGGGCCGCGAGGCGGCGGCCGAGGCCGACTAGGCGAACCTCATTCCGGGTCGTAGTCCAGGTTCGACGCAAGCCACCGTTCGGCCTGTGCCAGCGTCACGCCCTTGCGCCTGGCGTAGTCCTCCGCCTGTTCCTTCGACACCCGGCCGACCACGAAGTACTGGCTGCCCGGGTGGCTGAAGTAATAGCCCGACACCGCCGCGGCCGGGTACATGGCGAAGCTCTCGGTCAGGTGCAGGCCAATGCGGTCCTCGGCGCCGAGCAGCCGGAACAGCGTGGCCTTCTCGCTGTGCTCGGGACAGGCCGGATAGCCGGGCGCAGGACGGATGCCCCGGTACTGCTCGTGGATCAGCGCTTCGGCATCCAGCGCCTCCTTCGGCGCATAGCCCCAGAATTCGGTACGCACGCGCTGGTGCAGGCGCTCGGCCAGGGTTTCGGCCAGGCGATCGGCGAGCGCCTTGAGCAGGATGGCGTTGTAGTCGTCATGGTCGGCCTCGAAGCGCGCGATGTGCGGCTCGATGCCAACGCCAGCGGTCACCGCGAAGGCGCCGATCCAGTCCTGGCGGCCGCTGTCCTGCGGCGCGATGAAATCGGCCAGGCAGAAGTCGGGGCGTTCGACCGGCTTGTCGGCCTGCTGTCGCAGGAAGTGGAGGATCTCCCGGCGGCCGTCGACATCGACGACGACGTCATCGCCCGTCGACTGCGCCGGCCACAGCGCGAACACCGCTTTCGCGGTCAGCCATTTCTCCCTGACGATCCGCTCCAGCATGGCGCGTGCGTCGCGGAACAGTTCGCGCGCCTGCTCGCCAACGATCTCGTCATCGAGGATGGCGGGATAGCGACCCGCCAGCTCCCAGGCCTGGAAGAACGGTGTCCAGTCGATCAGTTCGACCAGGTCGTCCAGCGGCCAGTCCTCGACCACGTGCAGGCCGGGTTGTCGGGGTGCGGGTGGTTCGTAGTCGGCCCAGCCACCTTGGAATCGCTGTCCGCGCGCCTTCTCCAGTGGGACCAGCCGCTTGCCGTCGCCGCGGTTGCGGTGCCGTTGGCGGATGTCGGCATAGTCGGCGGCATTGGCCGCCACGAATGAGTCGCGCAGGTCCACGCTGATCAGCGATTGCGCCACGCCCACCGCACGCGAAGCGTCCTTCACCCACACGGTGGGGGACTGGTAGTGCGGATCGATCTTCAATGCGGTGTGCGCGCGCGATGTGGTGGCGCCGCCGATCATCAGCGGCATGGTCAGGCCCTGGCGTTGCATTTCGCGGGCAACGTGGCTCATCTCCTCGAGGGACGGCGTGATCAGGCCGGACAGGCCCACCAGGTCGGCGCTCTCTTTCACCGCGGTGTCGAGGATGGTCTGCGCAGGCACCATGACGCCCAGGTCGATGACCTCGAAGTTGTTGCAGGCCAGCACCACGCCGACGATGTTCTTGCCGATGTCGTGCACGTCGCCCTTGACCGTGGCCATCACGATCTTGCCGTTGGACTTGCCGGCGTCGCCGGTACGCAGCTTCTCGGCCTCGATGAAGGGCAGCAGGTAGGCCACCGCCTTCTTCATCACCCGCGCTGACTTCACCACCTGCGGCAGGAACATCTTGCCGGCACCGAACAGGTCGCCGACCACGTTCATGCCGTCCATCAACGGGCCTTCGATCACGTCCAGCGGACGCTTGGCCTGTGCGCGGGCTTCTTCGGTATCGCCTTCGATGTACTGGTCGATGCCGTGCACCAGCGCGTGGCTCAGGCGGTCGCGCACCGGCTTTTCGCGCCAGGCCAGGTCCTCGACCTTCTTCTCGCCCTTCCTGCCCTTGTAGCGGTCGGCAATCTCCAGCAGGCGTTCGGTGGCATCGTCGCGCCGGTTGAGCACCACGTCTTCCACGCGTTCGCGCAGCAGCGGATCCAGGTCGTCGTACAGCGGCAGCGCGCCGGCGTTGACGATGCCCATGTCCATGCCCGCCTTGATGGCGTGGTACAGGAACACCACGTGGATCGCCTGTCGCACCGGCTCGTTGCCGCGGAACGAGAACGAGACGTTGGAGACACCGCCGGAGATGTGGCTGAAGGGGTGCCGGCGCTTGAGCTCACGGCAGGCCTCGATGAAGGCAACCGCGTAATTGTTGTGCTCCTCGATGCCGGTGGCGATCGCGAACACGTTGGGATCGAAGATGATGTCTTCGGGCGGGAAGCCGATCTCCTCGGTCAGCAGCTTGTAGGCGCGTGAGCAGATCTCGACCTTGCGCTGCACGGTGTCGGCCTGGCCGGTTTCGTCAAAGGCCATCACCACCACCGCGGCGCCGTAACGGCGTACCAGCCGCGCCTGCCTCAGGAATTCCGCTTCGCCTTCCTTCATCGAGATGGAGTTGACGATGCCTTTGCCCTGCAGGCACTTCAGCCCGGCCTCGATCACGGTCCATTTGGAGCTGTCCACCATCACCGGCACGCGCGCGATGTCGGGTTCGGCGGCGATCAGGTTGAGGTAGGTCACCATCGCCTTTTCGGAATCGAGCAGGCCTTCGTCCATGTTGACGTCGATGACCTGCGCGCCATTCTCGACCTGCTGCCGGGCAACCACCACCGCTTCGTCGAAACGGCCGTCCAGGATCAGCTTCTTGAACTGAGCGCTGCCGGTCACGTTGGTGCGCTCGCCGACATTGACGAAGTTGCTCTGCGGGGTGATCTGCAGCGGTTCCAGGCCACTGAGGCGCGTCTGGCGGGGGGGGGTGTGCATGGACTCAGGGACCTGCGTCTGTGGCGGGCGGAGCGTCGCGCCGGTCAATGGCGCAGCGGCGCGCGGCCGCTGGATGGCAGTGGCGCGTGTCGGTCGATGGGGCGTCCCACCGGCTCACGCGGCCGTCTCCAGGGTGGGCAGCTCACGGCGCGTCACGCCGGCGACTGCAGCGGCAATCGCGGCGATGTGCCCGGGGGTGGTGCCGCAACAGCCGCCCACCAGGTTCAACAGCCCCGCTTCGGCAAAGCTGCGCAGCACGGCCGCCATGTCGTCGGGCGTCTCGTCATAGCCGCCAAACGCATTGGGCAGGCCGGCATTGGGGTGACAGCTCACGTACGCATCCGCGACCCGTGCCAGCACGTCGATGTGCACGCGCAGGTCCTTGGCGCCGAGCGCGCAGTTCAGGCCAATGGCAAGCGGTTGCGCGTGGCGCAGCGAGTACCAGAATGCTTCCGCCGTCTGCCCGGAGAGCGTGCGTCCCGACGCATCGGTGATGGTGCCGGAGACCATCACCGGCAGCCGTGCGCCGCGGGCGTCGAAGGCTTCTTCGATCGCGAACAGCGCGGCCTTGGCATTGAGGGTGTCGAACACCGTTTCCACCATCAGGATGTCGGCGCCGCCATCGATCAGACCGTCGGCGGCCTCGCGGTAGGCCACGCGCAGCTCATCGAAACCGATGGCGCGGAATCCCGGGCGGTTGACGTCCGGGCTCAGCGAGGCGGTGCGGCTGGTGGGCCCCAGCACGCCGATCACGAAGCGGGGCTGCGACGGGTCGCGGGCCTCGGCCTCGTCGCAGGCGGCGCGGGCCAGGCGCGCGCCTTCCACGTTCAATTCGCGGGCCAGGTGTTGCAGGCCGTAGTCGGCCAGCGAGATGGTGGTGGAATTGAACGTATTGGTCTCGACCAGGTCCGCGCCGGCGTCGAGGTACTGGCGATGGATGCCGGTGACGATGTCCGGGCGGGTAAGGCTGAGCAGGTCGTTGTTGCCACGCTGGTCGTGGCCGCAGCCACAACCGTCACCATGGGCGTGGCCCGCGTTGGGCGACCACAACCGGTCATAGCCTTCCGCGAAACGCTCGCCGCGGTAATCGGCTTCCTGCAGCTGGTGCTGCTGGATCATCGTGCCCATCGCCCCGTCGATGACGAGGATGCGCTCACGCAGGCGCTGTTGCAGCGTTTCGGCACGGATGGGATTGAGCCAGGGGAGGGTGTTCATGGGCTGCGGCACTCAGCGGGCAACGAGCGGCTTGCGCGCGATGAGCGCGATGACTTCGAAGTGCGGCGGACGACGTTCCCGCGTGACGGTGTCGCACGAGACGATGTCGAACCCGGCACGACTGGCGAAACGGCTCAGCTCCTTCTCGCTGAAACCCAGGTTCACATGGCCAAACCCTTCCACCGCGTTGCGGTGTTCGTGCTTGGCCAGGCTGGTCAGCAGCAGGCGACCGCCGGGCCGCAGCACGCGTGCGGCCTCCAGCACGGCCTGCGCCGGATGTTCGGCATAGGTCAGCGCATGCATCAGCACGACCAGGTCGAACTGCTCGTCGGCGAAGGGCAGGGCATGCATGTTGCCCTCGCGCACTTCCACGTTCTTCAGCTTGCGCAGGCGCTCGGAGGCGGCCAGCACCACCTTGGTGCTGGAATCCAGGCACACGTAGCGGTGCGAGTGGGGGGCAAGAAGTTCGGCCAGCACACCGTCGCCCGAGGCGATGTCGAGCACGTCGCCCGGTTCCAGCAGTGGCAGGGCTGAGCGGGCCATCGCTTCCCAGGTGCGCCCTGGCGAGTAGTGGCGCTCCATGTCGCCGGCCACCGAGTCGGCCCAGTTCTGGTCCGCGGCGCGGCTGGCCAGCACCTCGGTCACGCGATCGGCGTCCTGGCGCAACAGCGGGTCGTCGCTGCCTTCGCGCAGGGTTTGCCACAACGCGCGTTGCGCCGCATCAAGAGCGGTGTCATCAAAGCGGTAATACGCCGAAACGCCGGCGCGCCGGTCACGCACCAGCCCGGCTTCCTTGAGCTTGGCCAGGTGGGTGGAAACACGTGGCTGGGCCAGCCGGGTGATGGCGGACAGTTCCGCCACGGTCAGTTCCTCGCGTTCCAGCAGTGCGAGCAGCCGCACCCGGGTGGCGTCGGCGAACACCTTCAGTCGGGACGACCAGCCTTCCAGATCCATCGTGCACCTTTAATCAATCTATCGCGATATAGCGATAATTGTGGGCCGGGCGATGGCGGGGGTCAAGCGGCATGATCTCGGTCATTGGGGTTCCACGGCAGTGCCAGCTACAATTGCACTTGTAACCATTCGCGGGCGCGTGCCGCCCACAGCCAGTCGAGGTGCTTTCGTGGATTTCCGCTTTACCGAAGAGCAGTTGATGATCCAGGACGTGGCGCGCCGTATCGCCCAGGAAAAGATTGCTCCGAGTGCCGAGCACCACGACCAGACCGGCGAGTTCCCGCTGGACAATATCCGTACCCTGGGCGAGAACGGCCTGATGGGCATCGAGGTGCCGGCCGAGTATGGCGGTTCGGGCATGGATCCGATCAGCTACGTGCTGGCCATGATCGAGATCGCGCACGCCGATGCGGCGCATTCGACCATCGTGTCGGTCAACAATTCGCTGTTCTGCAACGGCATCCTGAAGTTCGGCACCGAGGAGCAGAAGCAGCTCTACGTGCGAGCGATTGCCGAGGGTCGTGAAATCGGCGCGTTCGCGCTGACCGAGCCGCAGTCGGGCTCAGACGCCACGGCCATGCGCTGCAAGGCCACCCGGCAGGCCGACGGCACCTTCATCGTCAACGGCAAGAAGAGCTGGATCACCTCCGGCCCGGTGGCCAAGTACATCGTGCTGTTCGCCATGACCGATCCCGACAAGGGCGCGCGTGGCATCACCGCGTTCATGATCGACACCGACCGCGCCGGCTTCCACCGCGGCAAGACCGAGCCCAAGCTGGGCATCCGCGCTTCGGCCACCTGCGAGATCGAGTTCACCGATTACGTGGTGCAGCCGAACGAGGTGCTGGGCGCCGAGGGTGAGGGTTTCAAGATTGCCATGAGCGTGCTGGATGCCGGCCGCATCGGTATCGCGTCGCAGGCGCTGGGCATTGCCCGCGCCGCCTATGAAGCTACCCTGGCTTACGTGAAGGAGCGCAAGGCCTTCGGTGCGCCGATCGGTACGTTCCAGATGACCCAGGCCAAGATCGCCGACATGAAGTGCAAGCTCGATGCGGCCATGCTGCTGACGCTTCGCGCGGCGTGGCAGAAGGGCGAGTTCGAGAAGGGTGGCGCCCGTTTCAGCAACGAGGCGGCCATCGCCAAGCTGACCGCTTCCGAGGCCGCGATGTGGATCACCCACCAGGCGCTGCAGATACACGGCGGCATGGGCTATTCCAAGGAAATGCCGATCGAACGCTACTTCCGTGATGCGAAGATCACCGAGATCTACGAGGGCACCAGCGAGATCCAGCGCCTGGTGATTGCCCGCAACGAGACCGGGCTGCGCTGACCAGCCATGACATGCCTGCAAGGCAAAGCCGTGCCCGCCGCCGTCTGCCATGTGCACCGCGGTGGCGATCGCCGCGATAAACCGATCGCCCGTCGTGGCGTCGTGACCGCCCCGCTCCGCGGGCTGGGCGACGTGCGCGACGGTGTTGTTCCCCGCTGACTTTCCCCGACTGGCCTGCGCGAGAGCGTGGGCCTCACTGCATTGGAACCAACGTACCCATGAGTACTGCCGCCAAAGCTCCAGCCAAACCCCGCGGTAAAGCCCGCGCCGCTGTGGCCGAAACCGACGCCGTATCCCTTGAACCCATCCTGGCCGCCGTGCGCAAGCGCGTGCCGAAGGCGCGCCAGGCGGAGGCCGAGGCGTTCGCCAGCGACTTCTATCGCCGCATGAGCACGGACGAATTGCCGCAGCACGACGCCGAAGGCTGGGCCGCGCTGGCGGTGGACATGCTGGACTTCGCGCGCACCCGCAAGCCGGGCACTGCGCTGATCCGCCTGTTCAACCCGAACTGCAAGGAACAGGGCTGGGAATCGCCGCACACTGCGCTGCAGATCGCCAACGACGACATGCCGTTCCTCGTGGATTCGGTGACGATGGCGCTGGCCGAGCGCGGTATCGGCGTGCATGTGCTGGGCCATCCGGTGGTCAAGCTGACGCGCGACAAGGCCGGCAAGGTGACCGCGGTGGGCCAGGGCGTGGCCGAATCGCTGATGTGCCTGGAGATCGATCGCCAGGCACCGGAGTCCATGGCCGAAATCAAGTCGGTGGTGGAAGAGGTGCTGGATGACGTCCGCGCCATCGTCGCCGACTGGTCGACGATGCGGGACAGGATGACCGGCGTCGCCGCGGACCTGGTCAATCGCCAGATGCCGGTCGATGCGGCCGGCCGTGCCGAAGCGCAGGAGTTCCTGCGCTGGGCGGCCGACGATCATTTCACCTTCCTCGGCTACCGCGAATACGAAGTGGCCAAGGAAGGCGGCAAGGACGTGCTGCGCGCGGTGAAGAACAGCGGCCTGGGCCTGCTGCGTGGCAAGGAGGTGGGCAAGTCGCGACTGCTGACGTCGCTTGCGGCGCACTACATGCCGCAGTCGGGTTCCGTCGATGCGCTGATCCTGACCAAGACCAATGCGCGCTCGACCGTGCACCGTCCGGGCTACATGGACTACATCGGCGTACTGACCTTTGACAAGGACGGCAAGCCGGTCCGCGAGGAGCGTTTCCTCGGCCTGTATACCTCCAGCGCGTACACGCGCCGCCCGTGGGACATTCCGCTGGTGCGCCAGCGCCACGAGTACGTCATGGACCAGTCGGGACTGGCGCCGGACAGCCATAGTGGCAAGGCGCTGCGCCACATCCTGGAAACGCTGCCGCGCGACGAGATGTTCCAGGCCAACGAGCAGGAACTGCTGAGGACCGCCAGCGGCATCCTCGGGCTTCAGGAGCGCGTTCGCAGCAAGCTGTTCCTGCGTCGCGACCGTTACGGCCGTTTCTTCTCGGGCCTGGTGTACATCCCGCGCGAGCGCTTCAATACCGATGTGCGACTGCGCATCGAGGCGATGCTCAAGCGCGTGCTGCACGGTGAGCACATCGACTCCACGGTGGTGATGGGCGAGTCGCCGCTGGCGCAGTTGCACCTGCTGGTGCGACCGAAGTCCGGCGAAGCGGTGGAAGTGGACAACGCCGCCATCGAGGCGGAGTTGGCCGCCATCGTGCGCAACTGGCAGGACGACCTGCGCGACGTGCTGGTCAAGCGCCATGGCGAGGAAAAGGGCCTCAAGCTGGCCAACGGCCTGGGTCGCGCGCTGCCGCGTGGCTACATCGAAGGCGCATCCGCGGCAGTCGCCGCCGATGACGTCGAGAACCTGGCCGCGCTGAAGGGCGACCACGATCTGCGCCTGAGCCTGTACCGTGCCCACGGCGTCGGCGACCTGCGCCTCAAGTTCTACCGTCTTGGCTCGGACCTGCAGTTGTCCGACGCACTGCCGCTGATGGAGAACATGGGCCTGCGTGTGCTCACCGAGCATCCGTACCGCCTGGCGGCGGGCGACACCATCGCGCACATCCAGGACTTCGACGTGGCGGTGGCCAGCAAGCAGTTGGACGTCGAGGCCAACCGCGCGCAGTTCGAGGATGCGTTCGTGCGTGCGTGGCGCGGCGAAGTGGAGAACGATGCCTTCAACCGCCTGGTGCTGGGCGCAGGCCTGACGTGGCGCCAGGTCGCCATGCTGCGCGCGTACTGCAAGTACCTGCTGCAGGTGGGCGTGCCGTTCTCGCAGCATTACGTGGAAGAGACGTTCAACCGCTATCCGTTGCTGGCGCGCATGCTGGTGGAGTTGTTCGAGGCCCGCTTCGACCCGTCGACCGGCAAGGAGAGCAAGGCCGAGATCAAGGCCGGCGTGGAGCGCTTCACCCGCCAGATTGAAGCCCTGGCCGGTGGCGACGAAGCGGTGATGGCCGTGGTCAAGCCGGTCATCGACGCCCGCGCCTGCAAGCGCGAGGCCCAGACCGAAGCCGCGCGCGCCGCGCTGCTCGGCCTGCTGGACCGCGTCAGCAGCCTGGACGAGGACCGCATCCTGCGCAGCTTCATTGGCGTGATCGAAGCCACGCTGCGCACCAGCTACTACATGGAGCGCAAGGATGGCGTGCGCGCCGACGGTGGTCCGGCGGACTACGTCAGCTTCAAGTTCGACGCGGCCAAGGTGCCGGATGCCCCCAAGCCGCGCCCGTACCGCGAGATCTTCGTGTACGGCCCGCGCGTGGAAGGCGTGCACCTGCGCTTTGGCCCGGTGGCCCGTGGTGGCCTGCGCTGGTCGGACCGCCGCGAGGACTTCCGCACCGAGGTGCTGGGCCTGGTGAAGGCACAGATGGTGAAGAACACCGTGATCGTGCCAGTGGGCTCGAAGGGCGGCTTCTTCGCCAAGCAGCTGCCGGACCCGTCGGTGGATCGCGACACGTGGTTCAACGAGGGCGTGGCCTGCTACAAGCGCTTCATCAACGGCCTGCTGGACATCACCGACAACATCGTCGACGGCAAGATCGTGCCGCCGCTGAACGTGGTGCGCCACGATAATGACGACCCGTACCTGGTGGTGGCGGCCGACAAGGGCACCGCGACTTTCTCCGATACGGCCAATGGCATCGCGCGTGCGCACGGCTTCTGGATGGACGACGCGTTCGCCTCGGGCGGTTCGGTGGGCTACGACCACAAGGGCATGGGCATCACCGCGCGCGGTGCGTGGGAGTCGGTCAAGCGCCACTTCCGTGCGCTGGGCCGGGACAGCCAGAAGCAGGACTTCACCGCGGTGGGCGTGGGCGACATGTCCGGTGACGTGTTCGGCAACGGCATGCTGCTGAGCAGGCACATCCGCCTGGTCGCGGCGTTCGACCATCGCCACATCTTCATCGATCCGAACCCGGATGCCGCGGTGACGTTCAAGGAGCGCCAGCGCATGTTCAAGGTGCCGCGCTCCAGCTGGGCCGACTACGACGCCAAGCTGATCAGTAAGGGCGGCGGCGTGTTCCCGCGTTCGGCGAAGTCCATTGCGCTGTCGGCCGAGGCCAAGGCGGCGCTGGGCATCGATGCGTCGGTGGCGGCGATGAGCCCGACCGATCTGATGAGCGCCATCCTCAAGGCGCCGGTGGACCTGCTGTGGAACGGCGGCATTGGCACCTACGTCAAGGCCAGCACCGAATCCCACGCCGACGTGGGTGACCGTGCCAACAACGCCCTGCGCGTGAACGGCCGTGACCTGCGCTGCAAGGTGGTGGGCGAGGGCGGCAACCTGGGCATGACCCAGCTGGGCCGCATCGAGGCCGCGCTGCATGGCGTGCTGCTCAACACCGACTTCATCGACAATTCGGCCGGCGTGGACACCTCGGACCACGAGGTGAACATCAAGATCCTGCTCAACGACGTGGTGCAGTCGAAGAAACTCACGGTGGACGGCCGCAACAAGCTGCTCGCCGCGATGACCGACGAGGTCGCGGGCCTGGTGCTCAACGACAACTACCGCCAGAACCAGGCGATCAGCCTGATGGAGCGGATGAGCCTGAGCCGCCTGGGTTCCAAGCAGCACTTCATCCGCACGCTGGAATCGCAGGGCCTGCTGGACCGCCAGATCGAGTTCCTGCCCTCCGATGCCGAGATCAGCGACCGCAAGGCTCGCGGCCAGGGCCTGACCCGTCCCGAGCTGGCGGTGCTGCTGTCCTATTCCAAGCTGGTGCTGTTCCAGCAGTTGCTGGAGTCCAACGTGCCGGAGGACGGTTACCTCTCCAAGGAACTGGTGCGTTACTTCCCGCAGCCGCTGCAGGAAAAGTACGCCAAGGTCATGGAAGGCCATCGCCTGAAGCGCGAGATCATCGCCACCGCCGTGACCAACTCCATGGTCAACCGCATGGGCGCGACCTTCACCCTGCGCATGACCGAGGACACCGGGCGTTCCCCGGCCGAGGTGGCCAAGGCCTACACCATCGCCCGTGAGGCGGTGGACGCGCGCGAACTGTGGGCGCAGATCGACGCGCTGGACGGCAAGGTGCCGGAAGGCGTGCAGATCGATGCGTTGCAGACCATCTGGACCCTGCTGCGCTCGATGAGCCGCTGGATCCTTTCGCGGCCGGGTGCGATCCCCGAGATCACCGCGGCGATGGCGCGCTATGGTGCCGGCATCAAGGCGGTGCGCGAGGCGTTGCCCTCGGTGCTGTCGGACGCGCGTCGCACCGCGTACGAAGCCCGCCTGGTCGAGTGGAAGGGCAAGGGCCTGCCGGTGGCGCTGGCCACCCAGCTCGCCGCCCTGCCGACGCTGGAGTTCGCATGCGACATCGTCGAGGTCGCGCAGGCTCGCAAGCTGACGCCAGTTGAAGTCGCCAAGGGCTACTTCGCGCTGGGTGCGGCACTGCAGTTGCCGTGGCTGTACGAGCAGGTGGATGCATTGGACGTCAGCGGGCGTTGGCAGGCGATGGCCCGCAGCGCATTGCGTGACGAGTTGGCGGTCCAGCAGCGCACCCTGGCGAGCCAGATCCTGGCCGGCGCCGGCAAGAAGCCGCCGGAAGCCAAGGTGGAGGCGTGGATGCAGCGTGACGAGTCGACCCTGCGTTTCACCCTTGCCATGCTCAATGACCTGCTCAGCCAGAAGTCGCTCGACTATCCGACCCTGTCGGTGGCCGCGCGCCGCCTGGCGCAGTTGGCCTCGGCCGCGGAGTAAGTGACGCGGGTGTAATGGACCCCGTCTGGCTCCGGGTTATGCTGTCGGCATGCCCCGGAGCCTTCGATGACCCAGTCGCCCCGCATCGCTTTCCTGGCCAGTCACGCCGAAGAGGCACAGAACGCGCTCGCCCCGCTGGTCGAGCGCCACGGTCAGCATGCCCCTGCCGATGCGGACGTCGTGGTCGCGCTGGGTGGCGACGGCTTCATGCTGCAGACCCTCCATCGCCACGGTTCGCTGGGCAAACCCGTGTACGGGATGAAGCTCGGCACGGTCGGCTTCCTGATGAACCACCACAGCCCTGACGGGTTGCTCGACCGCCTGCAGGCGGCCGAGCCGGCGGTGTTGCGCCCGTTGGAAATGCTGGCGCAGACCGAGTCCGGCGCGACCGCCGGTTCGTTGGCCTACAACGAGGTTTCGCTGCTGCGCCAGACCCGCCAGGCCGCGCACGTCCGCATCGAACTCAACGGCCAGACGCGGTTGGACGAGTTGATCTGCGATGGCGTGCTGGTGGCCACGCCGGCCGGCAGCACGGCCTACAACTTTTCGGCCCATGGCCCGATCCTGCCGCTCGGGGCCAATGTCATGGCGCTGACGCCCATTGCCGCGTTCCGTCCCCGGCGCTGGCGTGGGGCGGTACTCAAGGCTGATACCGAGGTGCGCTTCCAGGTGCTGGACCCGTACAAGCGGCCGGTCAGTGCCACCGCGGATTCGCACGAGGTGCGCGACGTGGTGGAAGTGGTGATCCGCGAGTCGCGGGATCGGACGGTTACGTTGCTGTTTGATCCGGAGCACAACCTTGAGGAGCGGATGCTGGCGGAGCAGTTCACGAGCGGATGAGGGTGTATGGGCGGCGGGTATCGGCGGGTCCGGGCATTCGCTCCCCGATACTCGCTCGGTGCCCGGACCCGCCGATACCCGCCCTCCAACGGTGTGGGCAGAGCCAAAAACATGAGCGTCGGCTTTTGGACGCTCCCACCACGTCTCAGCCAAAGAGACCCACACCCTGCACAATGACCCCATGCCAGATGCCGCTGCCGACCCGCTGATCGTTGCCATCTCCTCGCGGACCCTGTTCGACATGGAGGACAGCCACGCGCTGTTCGAGCGCGAGGGGCTGGACGCGTATGCGGATTTCCAGCGCAGTCACGAGGACGATCTGCTGGCACCGGGCGTGGCATTCCCGCTGGTGCGCAAGTTGCTGGGTCTCAACGAGGGGGCGCCACCGGAGGCGCCGCGGGTGGAGGTCATCCTGATCTCGCGCAACTCCGCCGACACGGGCCTGCGCATCTTCAATTCGATCGAGCACCACGGACTGTCCATCAAGCGTGCTGCGTTCAGCAACGGGGCCCCGCCGTATCCGTATATCAAACCGTTTGGCTCGGACCTGTTCCTCTCGGCCCATGCCGAGGATGTGCGTGCGGCCTTGGCGGCGGGCGTGGCGGCGGCGACGCTGCTCCCATCGCGGGCGCCCCAGCACCGGCATGACCAGTTGCGCATCGCATTCGACGGCGACGCGGTGATCTTCGGCGACGAAGGCGAGCGCGTCTCGCGCGAGGGCGGGTTGGCGGCGTTTGCCGCCTACGAGCGGGCGAACGCGGGGCAGCCGCTGTCAGGCGGGCCATTCCGCGGTTTCCTGGATGCGCTGCACCGTCTGCAGACGGTGTTTCCGATGGGAGAGAACGCGCCGATCCGCACCGCGCTGGTCACCGCGCGGTCGGTGCCGGCCCATGAGCGTGTTATCCGCACGCTGCGGGAGTGGGGTATCCGGTTGGACGAGGCGCTGTTCCTGGGCGGCCGCGCCAAGGGGCCGTTCCTGGAGGCGTTTGGCGCCGACATCTTCTTCGACGATTCCGAACACAACATCGTCTCGGCACGTGACCACGTGGCGGCGGGTCATGTGCCGCACGGTGTAGCCAACCCGCGATAGCGCGCTGGTTAGCCCAGCTGGTTCGTCTGGTCCGGTTGCCGGTTGGCCCGGTTGGTCTGTCCGGCTCGTCTGGCCTGCAATAACCGGGCGCTTACTCGTTCGCCAATGCCGCGGCGTCGAATGGCAGGCGGATATCCGTCACCCGCCAGCGCAGGCCGTCACGCGTCATCCCGACCACCAGCGGGTCCTCCGTCTCCGGATGCAGGGTGATGGTGAAGCGTGACGGCGACTGGAAGCGGTATTTCGCGCCTTCCAGTGGATCGCTTGGTGCGGTGTTCACGTCATTTTCGTTCGGGTTGATGCGGTCGCTGGTGACCCGCCTCACCAGCCCCCGGCCCTCGATCAGCGCACCCAGCCCGGCGGGCGTGGCCAGCATGTCCACCACGCCATCGGTGAGGTTGCCGGCCATGCCCAGCGCGATCGCGCCGAGCAGGCCTGACTGGACGTCCGCGCCGGCCCTACGCACCAACTGGTCATCCAGCTGCTGCTTGAAGTTGGCACGCAGCGCGGGGAAATCGATGTGTTGCGACAGCGCCGCCGTGTCCTGGGCTTCGATGGCCTTGCGGATGTTGTGCACGGCCAGGAAGGGGCCTGAAGCCCAAACGCCCAGCAGCAGGACGAGGATGACGAGGCCGACGGCCAGCAGCTTCTTCATTCGGTGCGCTCCAATAGGCGATGGGGACAGCATATCCACTGTCTGGCTCCAATCCTGGTCTGAACACCAGTTCGATCCGACTTGATTCGATCCGATTCGATCCGCTTCGGTTCACTTCGTTTCGTTCCAGTTCCCTCTCGATCTGGAACACGTGGCGGCGGCTGATTTGCCCGAGGGTCACCCGTGTGCGCAACCGTCTCAGGCATCCGCGGTCCTACGGAACGACGTCGCCGTGGCCACCAACACGCCCAAGCCCACGAGCGTGGCCAATGCCCCCGCGACGAACGCCCATTGGCCGCCGCCATGCTGCCAGGCAACCGACGCGAGGCCGGCGCCCAGCACACCGCCAATGCCGCCGCTGAAGCCATACAGCAGGCCCTGCGCGGCCACCATGTCGTGGCGCTCCGGGAACAGCTCGGCCATCCGCCGCATGCAACCGGCATGGAACGCGGCGAAGCTGAACGCGTGTCCGGTCTGCGCCAGTGCCATCCAGCCGAAGGACGGACCCAGCCATGCCACGATCAGCCAACGCACCACGGTGACGCCCATGCAGGTGAGCATCACGCGCCAGGCGCCAAAGCGCTGCAGCAGTTTGGGCGCGAGCCAGAACATGGCCACTTCGCAGATCACGCCGATGGCCCACAGCAGGCCCACGGCCGTTCCGTCGTGTCCCTGCGCGCGCAGGTGCAGGGTGTAGAACACGTAGAACGGGCCAAAGCCAAGTTGCATCAGCAGGGTGACCAGCAGCAGGCTGCGAACGCCCGGCCGTCGCCAGAGTGGCATCCCAGTGGGGCGGGCTGCAGGACTGGTCGCTGGGTCGGACTCGACGCCAACTGCCGATGGGTTCACCGGCGAAGTCTGCATCGGGGCATGAGGCCGGTCTTTTCGGTGCAACCAGGCCGCTGCAACGGTCAACGCCAGCCAGGGCAGGGTCAGCCAGACGAAGGCGTCTTCGCCCAATCGATCGAGCAGCCAGCCATAACTCGCCGCCACGACCAGGAAGCTGATCGAACCCCACACGCGGATACGGCCGTATTCGTGGCTGCGGTGGGCCAGCGCCGACAGCGTCATCGCCTCGAACTGCGGCATCACCGCGTTGAAGAACAGGGCGAACCAGGTGATGGCAAGGAAGATGGACATCGCGCTCGTGGTGCCCGCCAGCGCGGCGAAGCCCAGCAGCGCCAGCAGGCAGCCGGCCACCAGCCAGTGGCCGGGCACCGGGCTGCGGGCGGACCAGCGCGACCATGTCGGTGGCGCCAGCATGCGACCGCCATACCACAGCCCGAGCACCGCGCCGACCACATAGCCGCCGTGGCCCTGCGCCACCACCCAGCGGCCGATGTACGGCGTGAATGCGCCCAATGCGCCGTAGTACCCGAGGTAGAACAGCGAGTAACGTCGGAAATCAGCAGGCGACACCGTCAGAACTCGAGGTCGAGCGCGGCGCAGAGATAGTCGGTGAACGGTCCGAGCGCGTCCAGGTCTTTCTCCACGGTTTGTCGCAGCCGCGGCCCGGTCATCACGTCATCGTCCAGTGACCGGAAGGCGACGAAGTTCTTGCGGCGCAGGTCGTCGGCAAACTCGAAATCGTCGGGAAAGCCGCGCGGCATGCGCACCAGCATCTCGCTGTCTTCCAGGTCGAAGCGCTTGCGGAACGCGGGCGCATGTGCTGCCGCCTTCCAGCTGCCGGGGTTGTCGACGATGAACTGGCGGACTTTACGCACGGTGGGCGTTTCCGGATGCCAGAGGCCGGCGCCGATGAAGCAATCGCCCGGTTGCAGGTGCAGGTAGAAGGACGGCGCCGCGACTTCGCGTCGGCGCTCATGGAACAGCCGTGCGCCCTGCCACGGCTTGTACGGTGCCTTGTCGTTGGCGAAGCGCGTGTCGCGCTGGATGCGGAACATCGAGCCGCCTACCGGCCGTGGGTCGGAGCGGAACCGGGGGCTGACGGCCGTCAGTGCAGGCTGCAGGTCCGTCAGCAGCCGCTGGAATGGCTGCCGCACGTGCGACTCGTAGTCGGCCTTGTGCGCGAGGAACCACTCGCGGTTGTTATGCCGGGCGAGGCCGCGCAGGAACTTGAAGCTGGCGTCGCTGAAATACTGGCTCATGGCAGGCAGTCAGGGGCGGGGGGCGACAGTATCGCGCGCGTCAGGGCAGGGCTGCATCCAGCCGATCGGTCCAGGCCTCCACGGCATCGAGCAGCGCCAGGCGGTCGGCACCCAGATCGCCGCGGGCGCGCAGGTCGGCCAGTTCGTGGCGGACGGTCTCGAAGGTGTACTCGGACAGCCCGACCGGGCCGCGCAGGCGTTGGCTTCGGTAGGCGTCCCACCGCTGCCGTTCGCCGGCTGACAGGTTGTCCGGCCAGTTGCGTGCCCGGTAGCGGAACAGGAGCTCGGGCAGACGCGCGTCGCGGAAGGGGATATTCCGTTGTCCCAACGCCTCGGGTGGCGTGGTGCGCACGTCCTGGAACAGGCGCTTGTCGCCATCGCCGAGAAACCCGTCGTACAGCGAGGCATCGGCGTCGGCCGGGGCGCGCGCTTCTTCCTTGGCGAAGATGCGGCGGACTTTTTCCGCGATGGCCGGGCCGACCGCCTGCAACTGCTCGGCTCGCGCGGCGACTTCGTCTGGCAGGATGCCGAGGCGTTCGAAATCCGGTTGCCGCAGGTGTTGCCAGGCCATCAGGGCGGGGCAGCGGTTGAGATGCAGCTCCTTCAGTGCGACGCGCTCCTGGCCTTCGGGCAACTGTTCGGCGCGCAGGTACAGCGTTGCCGCGATCTCGTCGGCATCGCGTTCGAGCAGGCCCTTGGGGTCCTGGGTCAGGTCGAACACGATGATGCGGTTGTCGATCTTCGGGTGCCTGGCGAGGGGCAGCACGGGCGCCGCGCACAGTCGGCTGGCCGGGTAGCGCTGCGACACGTGCAGCAGCGGCGTCATGGCGGCCACGTCCACCAGACTGGCGGCGAAGCGCTTGTCGCGCAGGCGCAGCGCGTACTCCCACAACCTGGGCTGGGCCGTCTTGAGCTTGCGTGCCAGCCCGATCAGCGCCCTCACGTCGGACAGTGCCTCGTGCGCGTCGCCCTCGCGCACGCCGTTGGCTTCGGCCAGGTGCTCCAGCTTGAACGAGGGGTCGCCCTTCTCGTTGCGCGGCCACACCAGCCCTTCGGGGCGCAATGCATGGGCCATGCGCAGCACGTCGAGCAGGTCCCAACGTGTATTGCCGCCACGCCACTCGCGCTCGTACGGATCGTAGAAGTTGCGGAACAGGCCGAAGCGGATGAATTCGTCGTCGAAACGCAGGGAGTTGTAGCCCAGGCTGCACGTCTCGGGGCGTGCCATCTCGTCGTGGATCAGCGCGAACGCGTCCGCCTCGCGAATGCCATCGCGCAGGGCCTGTTGCGGCGTGATGCCGGTGACCAGCGTGGCGCCGGGGGAGGGTAGCAGGTCGTCCGCGGGCTGGACGTACACGCTGATCGGCGCCTCGACCTCGTTGAGGTCCGCGTCGGTGCGGATGGCCGCGAACTGCGCGATCCGCGTGGTGCGCGGGTCCTTGCCGAACGTTTCCAGGTCGTAGAACAGGAAGCTGGCGGGCATGGGCTCAGTCGCGGGGCAGCAGGGTCAGGCGTTCGCGTACGGTGGCGTCGACCGTATCCCAGTCCAGGGTGTCAAGCGTGGTATGGCCGCGGGTCAGGTCGACCAGCAGTTGGCGTTGCTGCTGTCCGCGCTCGAAAGCGACGGCATAGGGCATGCGCTGGAACGTCACCATGGCATAGCGCGGCATGAACCGGTCCGGATGACGCTCGGCCAGTCGCAGTTCCAGCGCGCGTTGCAGCAGGTAGTCGTCGTCGTCCACCCGGTCGCGCATCTCCAGGTAGTTCTCCAGCGCCATCTGCTGGATGGCGCGCGCGTTGGGCAGGCGCTCGGCCTGGAATGCGGCGAAGGCCGTGGTCAGGTCAGGGGCTCGGTCCAGGTGATCGGCCAGCGCAACGCAGTCCTCGAAGGCGCAGTTCATGCCCTGGCCGTGGAACGGCACCATGGCGTGCGCGGCATCGCCGATCAGCACCGCGCGGTCGTCGAGGTGCCAGCGGTCCAGGTAGAGCGTGGCAAGCAGGCCGGCGGGATTGCGCTCGAAGTCCTCCTCCAGGTTCGGAATCAGCGGCAACGCATCGGCGAAGTCGCGCTCAAACAGCGCGCGCGCCTCGGTCCCGTTGCGCACCGTCGCAAAACTGGGGTCACCTTCGTTGGGCAGGAACAGGGTGACGGTGAACGTCCGCTCGTCATTGGGCAGGGCGATGCACATGTAGCGACCGCGTGGCCAGATGTGCAGGGCATTGGGCTCGATGCTGAAGCCACCATCTGGCGCCGGCGGTATCTCCAGTTCCTTGTAGGAATGGCCGAGGAAGTCGGTGCGTTCGCCAAGGTCGCTGACGCGGGCCATGGCGGCACGCAGTGCCGACCCCGCACCGTCGGCGCCGACCAGCGCATTGAAGCCGATCGCATGGGTCGAGCTGTCAATGTCGTTGGTGAACGTCGCGACACGGGCATCGAAATCCACGCCATCAAGCGAACGGTGGAAGTGCACGCGCGCGCCTGCCTGCTCCGCAATGTCGAGCAGCACGATGTTGAGGTCGCCGCGGTGCACCGACCAGATCACCTCGCTGTCGTCCTTGCCATAACGCTGCAGGTCGGTGCGGCCATCACGGAAGTGCACCATGCGGCCGCGCATCATCACGGCCTGTTCCATGACCTCGTCGTCGCCCGAGGCCAGGCGCAGGGCGTGGCGACCGCGTTCGGCCAGCGCGAGGTTGATCGAGCGCCCGCCTGCATAGCCCTTGACCCGCGGGTCGCCGCGTTTTTCGTACACGTCCACCTTCCAGCCGCGTTGCGCGAGGAGGGTGGCGAGCAGCGCGCCGGCGAGGCCAGCGCCGATTACGGTGATGTGTCGATCAGCGGGCATCGCGCCAGGCCTCCACCGTCCGTGCGAATCGCAGCACGTCGGCATGGGTGTTGTAGAGAGGGGCGGGGGAAATGCGGATCACGTCGGGTTCGCGCCAGTCGCCCAGCACGCCATGGGCCGCGAGGTATTCAAACAGCGCGCGGCCCTGCGGTCGGCCACCGGCCACGCGGATCGACAGTTGGCAGCCGCGACGGGCGGGCTCGCCGGGGGTGATGATCTGCAGCACGTCGGACAGCCGTTGGCGGATGAGTGTCTCCAGATAGCCCGTCAGCGACTCGGAGCGGGCGCGCAACGTGGCCATGCCGACCTCGTCGTACAACGCCAGCGACGCGCGCAGTGGTGCCAGCCCGAGGATGGGCGGATTGCTGAGCTGCCAGCCGTCCGCACCCGGCGTGGGTACGAAGTCGGGCCCCATGCGGAAGCGGCTGGCGACTTCATGACCCCACCAGCCGGCAAACCGCGGCCGCTGTGTGTTCGCATGGCGCTCGTGGACGAAGCAGCCGGCGACCGCCCCCGGCCCGGCGTTGAGGTACTTGTAGTGGCACCACACCGCGAAGTCCGGGCCCGCGTCGTGCAATTGCAGCGGCAGGTTGCCGACCGCATGGGCCAGGTCGAAGCCACATGACGCGCCCTGTGCGTGCGCCAGGCGCGTGATCCCGGCCAGGTCGAACGCTTGCCCGGTGCGGTATTGCACACCGGGCCACACCACCAGCGCCAGCCGCGGACCGTGCTCGGCGATGGCGCGCGCAATGGCCTCCATCGAGAAGGTGCCGTCGGCCTCGTCGGGCTCCACTTCGATGAGGTCGGTGGCCGGATCGAACCCATGGAATCGCACCTGCGACTCCAGTGCGTAACGGTCCGAGGGGAACGCGCCGGCCTCCATCAGGATGGCCGGACGCGCTGCCGTGGGCCGATAGAAGCTCACCATCATGAAATGCAGGTTGGCGGTCAGCGAGTTCATCGCCACCACTTCGGAGGGCCGTGCGCCCACCAGACGCGCCAGCGGATCGCGGACCAGTTCGTGGTAGCTCATCCATTGGGCCTGGCCGGTGAAATGGCCTTCCACTGCTTCCACTTCCCACTTGTCCATGACCTCGTCGACATGCGCCCGCGCACCCCGTGGCTGCAGCCCCAGCGAATTGCCCACGAAGTAGGCCATCTCCCGACCGTCATGGTGCGGGATCAGGAAATCGGCGCGACGGGATCGCGGCACGACCGCCTCGAGGTGCGCAGCGTGGGCGTCGGTAAAGGGGTCGGCGGCTGCTGTTGCGAATGTGTCGGTCACGGCGGGGTCATCCAGGTCCCTTGCGGGACAACAGTCGAGGCGAGGTCAGGCGAAGCGCGACTTGGACAGCCCGAGCCACTCCAGCGCGGTGCCGTGGTACAGGCGGGCCTGGGCCTCGGGCGATAGCGCAAGCGATGCGATGCCCGCACCAGGCTCCTGTTCGCCAAGCGGGAACGGGTAGTCGGTACCCAGCATCACGCGGTCCGTGCCGCAGGTGTCCAGCAGGTAGCGCAGCGCGCGGTCATCGGCCACCCATGAGTCGAAGTACAACTGCGACAGGTAGTCTCGCGGGTTGCGCGGGTTGTCCGTTGCCACCAGGTCCGGGCGCATGTTGAAGCCGTGCTCGATGCGGCCGATAGTGTAGGGAAAGCTGCCGCCGCCATGGGCCAGGCATACCTTGAGCTTGGGCAGCCGCTCCAGCACGCCGCCGAAGATCAGGCAGCACGCCGCGCGCGACTGCTCGGCCGGCATGCCCACCAGCCAGGGCAGCCAGTACTTCGGCATGGACGGTGTTCCCATCATGTCCCATGGATGCACGAGGATCGCAGCGCCCAGCTCGGCGGCGGCTTCGAAGAAATCGAACAGCTCCGGCGCATCCAGGTTCCAGTCGTTGACGTGGCTGCCGATCTGCACACCCTGCAGGCCCAGCTGGTCCATGCAGCGCTCCAGTTCCTGGATCGCCAGGCGCGGCGATTGCATCGGCACGGTGCCAATGCCCGCATAGTGGCGCGGATAGTCGCGGCAGGCCCTGGCCATGTGGTCGTTGAGCGACTGGTGCAATTCCAGCGCATGGTGCGGCTTGGCCCAGTAGCTGAACATCACCGGGACGGTGCTGATCACCTGCACCTGCACCCCGAAGCGCGCATAGTCGTCGATGCGCTCCTGCGGATCCCAGGTCTTGGACCAGACCTCGCGGAAGAACTTGCCGTCCTTGTAGATGCGGTGGCGGCCGTCCTCGGTGTGATGGATCACCGGGAAACGCAGGTCGCCGTACTTGCGTGCCAGGTCCGGCCAGTCGCGCGGCAGGTAGTGGGCGTGGGTGTCGATTTTCAGCATCGCGTGTCCGGGCTCAGGTGATGTCGGCCTGCGAATCGGCCTGCAGTTCGTAGCGGCTGGGACGCGGGTTGAGGGTGCCGCACTGGCTGCACGTGCGCAGGGCCTCGTCGCGGTAGAACCGCTCGAACACGCGGAAGAAGTCCTGCTCGATATCCACCAGGTGGAATTTTTCCTCATACAGCTTGTGGTTGCAGTTCACGCAGAACCACATCAGTGCGTCATTCTCGTGGGCGAGTCGCCTGCGTTCTATCACCAGCCCGATCGAGCCGGGCATGCGCTGCGGGCTGTGCGGTACGCATGGTGGCAGGTAGAACATCTCACCGGCGCGGATCGGGATGTCGCGTGCGGCGCCATCCTCCTGGATCCGCAGTACCATCTCGCCCTCCAGCTGGTAGAAGAACTCCGGGCCTTCTTCCCAGTGATAGTCGGTCCGGGCGTTGGGCCCGCCCACGATCATGACGATGTAGTCGCCATCGACGATGCACTTGTTGCCCACCGGCGGCTTGAGCAGGTGGCGGTGTTCGTCGATCCAGGCCTGCAGGTTGATCGGGGCGGGTAGCATGGCAGCGGATCCTGGTGATCGTGGTCAGGTTCGGGGCGCGGCACCATCATGCAACACGGCGACGCACTTGAGCTCGATGGCGATCGGGGTGGGCAGGGCGGTGATGCCCAGCGTGGTGCGGCACGGGGCCGTGCCAGCATCCGGGAAGTACTCCGCCCAGATGGCGTTGTAGGCCTTGAAGTCGCGCGCCATGTCGGTCAGGTAGACGGTCACGTCCACCAGGTCGGAAAAATGCGCCCCGCTGGCTTCCAGCACCGAGCGCACGTTGTCGAACACCGCGTGCGCCTGGGCCGCGATGTCGTAATGCTTGAGTCGACCATCGGCGAAGTACTCGTTGCCCGGGATGTGATCGCCATCCGGGTGGCGTGGGCCGATACCGGACAGGAACAACAGGTTGCCCACGCGACGCGCATGCGGGTAGTGGCCCATGGGCTTCGGCGCGCTGTCGGTTCGGATCACGTCGCCCATGTCAGGTGACCCCGCAACCATCGGCGATCCGTGCCAGGGACAACGCATATGTCGATGGCAACTGCTCGGGCTTGTTCATGCTGATGCCGAGGTCGTTGATGCGTCCGTTCTCGAGGCTGTAGACCCAGCCGTGCACCGTCAGGTCCTGTCCTCGCGCCCACGCATCGCGCACGATGTTGGTGTGGGCCAGGTTGACTACCTGTTCCAGCACGTTCAGCTCGCACAGCCGGTCATGCTGGTCGCGTTCGCCCTTGAAGCCGTGCAGGCAGCGCGTGTGCTTGTCGGCCACGTCGGCGACGTGGCGGATCCAGTTGTCCACCAGCCCCAGTCGTTCGCCCGTCAGCGCCGCATGCACGCCACCGCAGCCATAGTGGCCAACCACCATGATGTGCTTGACCTGGAGTACGTCCACCGCGAACTGCACCACCGACAGGCAGTTCAGGTCGGTATGCACCACCACGTTGGCGATGTTGCGGTGGACGAATACCTCGCCCGGCGCCAGGTCGGTGATCTGGTTGGCCGGCACGCGCGAGTCGGAGCAACCGATCCACAGGTACTCGGGCGCCTGCTGTTTGGACAGACGCTCGAAAAAGCCGGGATCTTCCTCGCAGATCCGCTCGGACCATGCACGATTTCGCTCAAGCAGTTCCTTCAGGGAATTCATGGGTTCCTATCCAATCTGTATGCCGACGTTCTTGGCATCGGTAAAGAAGCGCATGGCTTCCAGGCCGCCCTCGCGGCCCAGCCCAGAAGCACCCACGCCGCCAAAAGGCGTGCGCAGGTCGCGCATCAGCCACGTGTTGATCCACACCATCCCCACGCGCAATCCTGCCGCCATGCGGTGCGCGCGGTTGAGGTCGTTCGTCCACACCGAGGCCGCAAGGCCGTATTCACTGGCATTGGCGAGCGCCAGCGCCTCGTCATCATTGTCGAAGGCCTGCAGGGTGACCACCGGGCCGAAGATCTCGTCGCGGTTGCTCGCGCAATCCGGCCCCAGGCCTTCCACGACCGTCGGCGCGACGAACCAGCCGGGGCGGTCGAGGGTGTGGCCCCCGCACAGCACGCGACCGCCTTCTTCGCGGATCCGTGCCAGTGCCGCGATGACCTTGTCGAAGTGGGCCTGGGACACCAGAGGGCCCATCTGGCTGTCGTCATCCATCGGGTCGCCCACGCGCAGGGCCAGCACACGTTCGACCAGCGCATCGCGGAACTCGGCGTAGATGCGGCGCTCGACCAGGATGCGTGACCCGCACAGGCAGATCTGGCCGCTGTTCTGGAACGCCGACCGGACGATGGTGTCGAGGTGGTCGCGCCAGTGGCTGTCGGTGAACACCAGCGTTGGGTTCTTGCCGCCCAACTCGAGCGAGACCTTTTTCAGCATCGGCGCAGCAAGGCCTGCGATACGCCTGCCCACGGCGGTGCTGCCGGTAAAGGACACCGCCTTCACCCGTGCATCCACTACCAGTGGTTCGCCGACCTCGGGGCCCAGCCCGTGCACGATGTTAAGGACGCCCGGCGGAAAGCCGATCTGCTGCATCAACTCGCCGAGCATGGTCGCGGTTACCGGCGTGACTTCCGAGGGCTTGGCGACTACAGCGTTGCCTGCCGCCAGTGCGGGCGCGATCTTCCATGTGAACAGATAAAGCGGCAGGTTCCACGGCGAGATGGTCGCCACCACCCCCAACGGCTGCCGCAGGGTGTAATTCAGGCCGGCTTGTCCGTGGTGTGATTCGCTGGCGAACTGCGTGGCGGCGTGGGCGAAGAAGCGCAGGTTGCTGATCGCCCGTGGAATTTCCGCCTCGCGCGCCAGCTTGTACGGTTTGCCGCCATCGCGCGCCTCGGCGTGGGCGAAGTCGTCCAGCCGCGCCTCCAGGGCGTCGGCAAGGCGCTCCATCCAGCGCGCTCGTTCGGTCGTGGGCAACACGGCCCAGGCAGGGGCGGCCGCCTCGGCGGCGGCAATCGCCGCGTCCACGTCCTGCACGCTGCCTCGCGCCACCTGCGCGAAGGCCTCTCCGCGGGCCGGATCAAAAACGTCCAGCCACTGACCCCCGGAGGGATCGCGGTATTCACCGGCGATGAAATGGCCGAGACGCATCCGGCTAATGTAGCAGTCGCGTCAACCCCTTCGGCAGGGTACGGAGTGGGGTGTGGGCCAACGCTGATGTGGCCACGCCATTGGCCGCCGTTCCGCCAGCGGCCCTGCCGCCGACGGCACGCGATGGCCTACAGCGATCGCGTACGCCCACCGTCCACCGGCAGGTTCACGCCGGTGATGTAACCCGCTGCCGGCGAGCACAGGAAGGCGATGGCCGCAGCCGTTTCCTCCGGCTTGGCGAAGCGGCGCATCGGGATCTCCGCCACCATCTTCTCGAACACCGCCTCACGGCTCTGGCCGGTCTTGGCGGCCGTGGTGTCGATGATCTGCTCGATGCGCGGCGTCTGGGTGGAGCCCGGCAGCACGTTGTTGACGGTGATGCCCTTGGCCGCCAGTTCCGTAGCCAGCGTCTTGGCCCAGCTCGCCACCGCCCAGCGCGTGGTGTTGGACACGCCCAGCCCGGCGATGGGCTCCTTCACCGAGGTGGAGATGACGTTGACGATGCGGCCATAGCCGTCGCGCTCCATGCCGGGGATCACCGCTTCGGCCAGCACGTGGTTGGCCAGCAGGTGCTGGCGGTAGGCGGCCTCGAAAGCGGCGATGTCGGTGCCGTGTACCGTGCCCGGCGGCGGACCGCCGCTGTTGTTGACGAGGATGTGGACCGGCTTGCCCGCCGCGAGTGCCTCGACCTTGGCGCGCAGCGCATCGGTGCCGGCAGCGTCCGCGGAAACCCAGCCATGTGTCTGAAGGGTGTGTGTATGGGGCAGAGTGGCCGCCACTTCCCGCAACACATCTTCACGGCGCGCGAGCAGGGTGACATCGGCACCGAGTTCAGCCAGCGCCTTCGCCGTCGCCAAACCGATGCCTTGCGTGGCGCCACAGACCAGGGCGTGCTTGCCGGACAGGTTCAGGTTCATCTCGGTCTCCTGGAATCAGTGCCGCTGCGGCAGCTTCTGCACCATCAGTTCGCGCAGTTGTGCGTCATCGGCCGCCTGCGGTGGCGCCAGTTCTTCCAGCGTCAGGCCACGTGCCGCCGCATCGTCCGCATCCATGCCGTCCAGCGCCACGTACTCGGCGTCCATCAATGCCGCGCGTGCGGTGTCCTCGCTGTCGTAGGGCTGGGCGTTGCCGTCGCTGTCGAAGACTTCGGCCGTACCCGCGTCCAGCACGCGCAGGCGTGCCCAGACCACCGTGCGGCCCAGCGTCGCCAGCCACCATTCGTCACGCA
Organism: Aerolutibacter ruishenii; assembly: GCF_007830115.1. Taxonomy (GTDB): domain Bacteria; phylum Pseudomonadota; class Gammaproteobacteria; order Xanthomonadales; family Xanthomonadaceae; genus Aerolutibacter; species Aerolutibacter ruishenii. Next base: position 247,761 of record NZ_VLKP01000003.1, read on the forward strand.
TGCTCATGCCGACACCACCAGTGACAACAGCCAAAGCAGCCCACCCGCGATCAGTCCGCCGATGATGCACATCAGCGAAATGCGGGCCGGCGTGGCCAGCCCGTTGAGGTTGCGGTCATTCGCGGCGCGGTAGCCGCCACGCAGCAGCCACCACAACGACGAAGGCTTGGCGAACGCCAGTTCACCCAGGTTGCGCTGCAACTCGGGGTGGCGGTCGCGCACGTGCACCAGCGTCAGTGGCCAGAAGATCGCCATCGCGGTGGCGCCGGCAATCGCCAGCGCTACGCAGCACAGGGCCAGGAACAGGATCACCGGTCAGAACTCCGCGCTGCCTGGCGCGCGCGGGTAGGGGATCGCGTCGCGGATGTTGGACAGGCCGCAGACGTAGACCACCAGGCGTTCGAAACCCAGTCCGAAACCGGCGTGCGGCACGGTGCCGTAGCGGCGGAAATCGCGGTACCACTCGTAATGCGCCGGATCCAGTCCGAACTGCGCCATGCGCTTGTCCAGTACGTCCAGACGCTCCTCGCGCTGCGAGCCGCCGATGATCTCGCCGATGCCCGGTGCCAGCACGTCCATCGCCGCGACGGTCTTGCCGTCGTCGTTGAGGCGCATGTAGAACGCCTTGATGTGCTCGGGGTAGTTGGTCACCACCACCGGGCGGCCGACATGCTCTTCGGTCAACCAGCGCTCGTGCTCGGTCTGCAGGTCCAGGCCCCATTCCACCGGGAACTCGAACTTCTTGCCGGCGTTCTGCAGCAGCTTGATCGCGTCGGTGTATTCGATGCGTTCGAACGGTGCGTTGACGAACTTCTCCAGGCGCGTGATCGCATCGGGCTGCACGCGCTCGGCAATGAACGCCAGGTCGTCGGCGCGCTCGGCCAGCACCGCGCGGAACAGGTACTTGAGGAACTCCTCGGCCACGCGCGCGTCTTCTGCCAGGTCGGCGAAGGCGATCTCCGGCTCCACCATCCAGAACTCGGCCAGGTGGCGGGTGGTGTGGCTGTTCTCGGCGCGGAAAGTCGGGCCGAAGGTGTAGACCTTGCTCAGCGCCAGGCAGTACGCCTCCACGTTGAGCTGGCCGGACACCGTCAGGAAGGTTTCCTTGCCGAAGAAGTCACGGCTGAAGTCCACCTCGCCCTTGGCCGTGCGCGGCAGGTTGGCCAGGTCCAGCGTGGACACGCGGAACATCTGGCCCGCGCCCTCGGCATCGGACGTGGTGACGATGGGCGTGCTGATCCAGTAGTAGCCCTGCTCGTGGAAGAAGCGGTGCACGGCCTTGGCCAGGCAGTCGCGGATGCGCGTCACAGCACCGAACAGGTTGGTGCGCGGACGCAGGTGCGCCACTTCGCGCAGGAACTCCAGCGAGTGCGCCTTGGGCTGGATGGGGTAGGTTTCCGGGTCGTCCACCCAGCCCACCACCTCGACCTTGCTGGCCTGCATCTCGTACGCCTGGCCCTGGCCCTGCGACTGCACCAGCGTGCCGGTGGCGATGACCGAGCAGCCGGCGGTCAGGCGCTTCACCTCGTCCTCGTAGTTGGGCAGGGTGTTGGGCGCCACCACCTGGATCGGGGCGAAACAGGAGCCGTCGCTGACGTTCACGAAGCTCAGCCCGGCCTTGGAGTCGCGCCGGGTGCGCACCCAGCCGCGGACCGTGACTTCTCCGCCAGCGGGCACCTTGCCCGCGAGCGCCTGCGAGACGCTGACCACCGTCATGCCTTGAATCCTTGCCGCAAAGGGCCGATATGGGGAAAGGCGTCGAGTTTACCGGTTGCCGGCGCGTGCTTGCGAGTCGGCGGCCGGTTTCCGGCAAACCCCCGTTCCGGTGGCCGTTCCCGGTCCTGTCAGGGGCGGGGCCGTATACTGTGCCCGTACCGTTACCGTACTTGTCGCGTAATTGTCCGTACTTGCTGGAGTCGCTCATGGCCGTCACCCTCAGCCCCGCCGCCCTTGCCCGCGTCCAGCGCTACCTGGCCGAGACGCCGGGCGCCATCGGCTTGCGTTTTGGCGCGAGCAAGACCGGCTGCTCCGGCTGGCAGCACAAGGCCGACCTGGCGACGGACGAGCGGGCCGGCGACAGCATCTTCGAGCAGGAGGGGGTCCGGATCTACGTGGACGCCATCAGCCTGCCCATGGTGGATGGCACGGAGATCGACCTGGTCAAGCAGCGACTGGGTGACCAGTTCGTGTTCCGCAACCCCAACGTGGCCGATGAGTGCGGCTGCGGCGAGAGCTTCACCACCACCGTCCACGCCGCCTGAGGGCGCAGGGGCGGGCGCTCCGCCCCTGATCGGCCGGGTCTGGCCGGCCATTTGCGCGCAAGTCCGCGTCCTGCCATACTTTCCGGCTCCCGTGGCCTCGCCTCGGGAGACCCTTGCCCTACCGCGCCCGGCATCCACCCGATGCAGGGGTGGCGGGGGGCTGATCCGGCTGGCCTTCGCCTGCCATCATCCACAAGGAACAACACCATGCGTCATTACGAAGTCGTGTTCCTGGTCCACCCGGACCAGAGCGAACAGGTCCCGGCCATGATCGAGCGCTACAAGGGCCTGATCGAGAACGGTTCGGGCACCGTCCACCGCCTGGAAGACTGGGGCCGCCGCCAGCTGGCCTACCCGATCGAGAACCTGGTCAAGGCGCACTACGTGCTGCTGAACATCGAGTGCACCCAGAACGTGCTGAACGAGCTGGTCGACGGTTTCCGCTTCAACGATGCGGTCCTGCGCCACCTGGTCATGAAGCGCGATGCCGCCGACACCGAGCAGTCCCTGATCATGAAGTTCAAGGACGAGAAGGGCGACAAGCCGGAGCGCGGCGAGCGCCGCCGCCGTGACGACGAAGGTACCGACGCCGGCACTGCCGACGAGTCGACCGACGACAACGCCGAAGCCGCCTGAGGATCACTGACATGTCCAAGTTCTTCCGCCGCCGCAAGTTCTGCAAGTTCACTGCCGAGGGCATCAAGGAGATCGATTACAAGGATCTCAACACCCTGCGCCAGTACCTGACCGAGACCGGCAAGATCGTGCCGAGCCGCGTCACCGGCACCAAGTCGAAGTACCAGCGCCAGTTGTCGACCGCGATCAAGCGCGCTCGCTTCCTGGCCCTGATCCCGTACACCGACAACCACAACGTTTGATTGGCGCGTCCTCGGGCCTGGCCCGTGGATGACCGGCGGAGGGCAGGCACTGCCTGCCTTCCGGCCACATTCATTCGGACAACAGTCATTGCTGCGGGGCAGGCGTCCCGCTAACGAATCGGAGCAACACCATGAAGCTGATCCTCCTGCAGAAGGTCACCAACCTCGGCGGCCTGGGCGACACCGTCACCGTGAAGCCGGGCTACGGCCGCAACTTCCTCGTGCCGCAGGGCAAGGCCGTGCCGGCTACCGCCGCCAACCTGGCCGAGTTCGAAGCCAAGCGCGCTGATTACGAAGCCAAGGCCAAGTCGATCCACGACGGCGCCGAAGCCCGCAAGGCCAAGTTGGAAGGCGTGTCGGTGACCATCCGCGCCAACGCCGCCACCGAAGGCAAGCTGTACGGCTCGGTCACCACCCGTGACATCGCCGACGCGCTGACCAAGCACGGCTACGAAGTCGCCAAGTCCGAAGTCATCATGGGCGAAGGCGCTATCCGCCACATCGGCGAGTACGACGTGCTGGTCCATCTGCACGCCGACGTCGAGACCACCGTCAAGGTGGTCGTCGAAGCCGAAGCCGCCTGATCCCACGATCCAGGCTGTGCTGCCGGAGGGCGCCGCAAGGCGCCCTTCGCGTTTCTGGCTGGGCTGGCGGTGTAGCACCAGGGCACTTCCACGGCAACACCGTTCACGCGGGCCCGCGTCGCACCCGGATCCCGCACGCCCGGTCGCAGGGGGTGAGACCGTGATTGGCTAGCGTCCAACCAGGTCCACCCCGCGCAACTATCCGCAGCTTATCCACAGACTTGTCTGCAACACCCGGCGGCCGTCGGCGCATAGGATGGCCAACCAGCCTTGTCGACAAGGCCATCAACAAGGCCGCGTAGACGGCCCATCGCAGGGGGATCCCACCAGCCATGAGCGCACGTCCCGGTTTCCGCAACGACAAGCGGTTCGAGACCCGTTCCGACCAGCGCATGGACCAGTTGCGGGTCCCGCCGCAATCGGTCGAGGCCGAGCAGGCCGTCCTGGGCGGTCTCATGCTGGACCCCAATGCCTACGATCGCATCGCCGACCAGCTCACCGACAACGACTTCTACCGGCGCGACCACCAGCTGATCTTCCGCGCCATCGCCGAACTGGCGCAGAAGAGCAAGCCGTTCGACGCCGTGACGCTGGGCGAGTGGTTCGAGTCGATGGGCCTGGCCGAGCAGGTGGCCGGCGGTGCCTACCTGATCGAACTGGCCAGCACCACGCCGTCGGCGGCCAACATCGTGGCTTACGCCGAGATCGTGCGCGACAAGGCCGTGCTGCGCCAGTTGATCGATGTCGGCACCGGCATCGTCAACGACGGCTTCCAGCCAGACGGCCGCGACAGCGACATGATCCTGGAGGAGGCCGAGAAGCAGGTGCTGGCCATCGCCCAGTCGCGCACTTCGGGCCGCTCGGATTTCGTGGATGTGCAGAAGGCGCTGGTCGAGGCCTTCGACGTGCTGCAGACACGCTACGCCAACGGCGGCAGCGTCACCGGTTTGCCCACGGGCTATACGGAGTTTGATGAACTCACCGCCGGTCTGCAGAAGACCGACCTGATCATCCTGGCCGCACGTCCGGCGATGGGAAAGTGCCTGAGCGCCGATGCCGAGATCGTGCTGGAGGACGGCTCCGTGGCGACCATCGAGTCGATCGTGGCCGCGCGTGACGGTCGCGTCGCCACGCTGGATGACGCGCTCCGGTTGCAGCAGGCCGAAGTTTCGGACTTCATCGACGACGGACACAAGCCCACGTTCGAGGTGGTCACGCGCCTTGGGCGGCGCGTGGTGACCACGGCGCCGCATCCGTTCCTGACCCTGGATGGCTGGAAGCCGCTGCACACACTCAACGTGGGCGACCATGTCGCAGTGCCACGCCAACTGCCGATGTTCGGCGATCAGCCCATGCGTGACTGCGAAGTGGTGCTGTTGGCCTACCTGATCGGCGATGGCGGCCTGACGGGTAGCTCGCCCCGATTCACCAACACCAATCCGCAGATCGTGGATGACTTCCTGGCCGCGGTGGGCGACTTCGGCGGAATGGAGGCGGGCATGGTCGAACGCCGCCCCGGCGCCGCGTCCTCGTGGCGGCTCGTGACCCATGCCGTGGACCTCCAGGCCAACCGCGCGGTGTTTGGTCAGACGCTGTCACAGGCGTTGACGGCGGATGGTCGCCCAGCCCGGCAGGTCGCGGCAGCGGTAGGCGTCGCACCGTCCTCCATCACCCACTGGGTCCAAGGCAAATCGATGCCCGGGGCGCAGACGCTCCAGCGTCTGGCCAAGGAGATCCGGATCGAGCCCTCCGCGCTGGTTCCGGCCGGACACGCCGCCAGCAGCCGAAATGCGCCCAGCCCGATGACGGCATGGCTGCGCGAACTGGGCCTGATGGGCTGCGGATCGCATGACAAATTCGTTCCCGCGCCTGTCTTCCGGATGCCGAAGACGCAGGTGGCGACTTTCCTCAACCGCCTGTTCGCGACCGACGGGTGGGCGACCGTGCTGGCCAGCGGCCAGGCGCAACTGGGTTACGCGTCGGTGTCCGAGCGTCTGGCCCGTCAGGTCCAGCACTTGCTGCTGCGCTTCGGCGTCGTGGCCAAGCTGCGCCACCGCTGGGTGAAGTATCGCCAGTCGCGACGCGTGTCGTGGCAGCTGGACATCACCGATGCCGACTCCATCCGCACCTTCGCGGCCGAGATCGGGATCACCGGAAAATCCGAAGCTCTGGCCGCTGCGGTGGCCGCTCTCGGCGAACGACGTCGCCATTCCAACGTCGACCATGTGCCCGCAGCGGTGTGGGAGCGGATTGCGCAGGCCAAGGGCGACATGTCCTGGGCTGAACTGGCCCGGCGTACCGGCTACAGCGACTCAAACTCGCACGTGGGCAAGCGCGCCATCCCGCGCGAGCGCCTCGCACGCATCTCCATGGTGCTGGACGATCCCTACCTGGCCGACCTGGCGGGTAGCGACGTGTTGTGGGACCGTATCGAATCGATCACTCCGTTGGGCGAGCAGCAGGTCTACGACCTGACCATTGCCGGTACCCACAATTTCATCGCCAACGACGTGTGCGTGCACAACACCACGCTGGCCCTGAACATGGCCGAATTCGCCGCGTTCAAGAGCAAGCTGCCCGTAGCGGTGTTCTCGATGGAAATGTCGGCCAGCCAGCTGGCACTGCGCCTGATTTCGTCGGTGGGGCGCGTCAACGCCCAGCGCCTGCGTACCGGCCAACTGGAAGACGAGGACTGGAGCCGCGTCACCAGCGCCATCCGCCAGCTCAAGGAAGTGAAGATCTTCATCGACGACGAGCCTGGCCTGTCGCCGGTCAAGCTCGCCGCCAAGGCGCGCCGGCTCAAGCGCGAGCACGGCCTGGGCCTGATCGTGATCGACTACCTGCAGCTGATGTCGGTACCGGGCAACAGCGAGAACCGCGCGACGGAGATCTCCGAGATCTCGCGCTCGCTCAAGGGCCTGGCGAAGGAGTTGCAGGTGCCGGTGATCGCCCTGTCGCAGCTCAACCGCTCGCTGGAAACGCGTGCCGACAAGCGACCGGTGATGGCCGACCTGCGCGAATCGGGCGCCATCGAGCAGGACGCGGACATGATCGTCTTCATCTACCGCGACGATTACTACAACAAGGAAAATTCGCCGGACAAGGGACTGGCCGAAGTGATCATCGGCAAGCAGCGTTCGGGCCCGACCGGCTCGATCAAGCTGAAGTTCTTCGGCGAATACACCCGTTTCGACAACCTGTCGCACGACTCCATCGGCAGCTTCGAGTAAACCCACGCCGCACCCGCCTGGGCGGTGTGGTCGCCGCGATCGCGCGCCCTCCCTCCGGCTCGTGGTGCCATGATGTCTGGCAGAATCCACGCTCGGGTTCTGGATGCGGACGACGATGCCCATCGCACTGGTGTGGTTCAGGAACGACCTGCGCCTTGCGGACAATCCAGCGCTGAGGGCGGCGCTTGAAGCCGGCTACACGCCGCTTCCGCTGTACATCCATGCGCCGGAGGAAGAGGCGCCCTGGGCGCCGGGTGCGGCAAGCCGGGCATGGCGTCACCACTCGCTTGCCGCACTGGACGCGGACCTGCGGCGGTGCGGCAGCCACCTGCGCCTGTTCCATGGACCCAGCCTGGCCATCCTGCAGGCAGTGGTCGTCGCCACCGGCGCGGAGGCCGTGTTCTGGAACCGGCGCTACGAACCCGTCGTGGAGAAGCGTGACACGGGCATCAAGCAGGCGCTGCGTACGGGAGGCCTGCGCGCGGAGAGTTTCAATGGCAGCCTGCTGTTCGAGCCTTGGGAAATCCGCACCCGGCAGGGTGGACCATTCAAGGTGTTCACGCCGTTCTGGCGGGCGGCCTTCGCACAGCGGCGGATACCGCCGGCGTGGGACCCACCGGCTTCGCTTGGCGAGGTTCCGGGAGGTCCAGCCGGGGTGCCGCTGGAAGCACTGGGTCTGTTGCCCTCGCCACGCTGGGACTCGGGGTTCTGGGGGGTGTGGACGCCCGGCGAGCGAGGCGCCCATGCGGCGCTGGGGCAATTCATCGAAGGCGCCCTGGGCGACTATGCCGAAGGGCGCGATCGCCCTGATCGGGAGGGCACATCGCGGCTCTCGCCGCACCTGCATTTTGGCGAGATCGCGCCTTGGCGGCTGGCAGCCGGGATACTCGCCGCTCGTGCCTCCACTTCGGCGGCCGGTGCCGATGCGTGGCTGCGCGAACTGGGGTGGCGGGAGTTCGCCTACCACCTCATGCATCATTTTCCGCGTTCGACGGAGCACAACTTCAACCCCGCATTCGACCGGTTCGCTTGGGCGCACGTGCGCGAAGAGGAGCTCGAGCGCTGGCGTTCCGGGAACACAGGCGTTCCCATCGTCGACGCGGGGCTGCGCGAACTGTGGGCTACCGGCTGGATGCACAACCGCGTGCGCATGATCGTGGGCAGCTACCTGACCAAGCACATGCGCACGCACTGGCTCGAAGGGGCGCGCTGGTTCTGGGACACGCTGGTGGACGCCGACCTGGCCAACAACACACTGGGGTGGCAATGGGTGGCTGGCGCCGGGGCGGACGCCGCGCCGTACTTCCGTGTATTCAATCCGGTCACCCAGGCCGCCAGGTTCGATCCCCAGGCAAGCTACATCACCCGCTGGGTACCCGAGCTTGCCCGGTTGCCGGTGGCGTTGCGTTTCGCACCGTGGATCGATCGCGCCACGTCCGCGCGCCTGGCCCCGGATTATCCCCCGTACCCGATGGTGGACCTGGCGTCAGGACGCGAGGCCGCGCTGGCCGCATACCGGCAACTGCGCGAACCGCGTTGACGCTCGTCGAGGCTGCGTGATTCACTCGCAGCAAACCACGGGAGGGTTGCATGGCCACAGTGGCGACCACGCAGCGTGCACGCAGGCACAAGGTGCCTAGGCGGGAGAGCATGTCCAAGGTGGACACGGCGTGGCTGCGCATGGAGCGGCCCACCAACCCCATGATGATCACCGGGGTGCTGATGTTCGCCGAGCCCATGGACGTGGAAGAACTGCGCAAGGTGGTGAAGCAGCGCTTCCTGGCTTACAGGCGGTTCAAGCAGAAGGCGGTCGACGCACCCACGGGCGCGTCCTGGGTTACCGACCGCGACTTCGACCTGGAATGGCATGTGCAGGCGACGGCCCTTCCCGGGCGCGGCGACAAACAGGCGCTGGAGCGTTTCGTGAGCCAGCTGGCTTCCAGCCCACTCGATCACGGCCGCCCACTGTGGCAGTTCCACCTGGTCGAACACTACCGCGGTGGTTCCGCCATGGTGGCCCGCATCCACCACAGTTATGCCGATGGCATCGCGCTGGTGCAGGTGCTGCTCTCGCTGACGGACACCATGCGCCACCCCACACCCGGCGACCAGTTGCATGCGTCGTGGCTGAAGCACGAACACGCGGGGGTGGCGGAACGGGTGGGCGCCGTGGACCGCTACGTCCAGCTTGGTACCCGTGCCGTCGAAAAAGGCATGGAGATGTACCGCGACCCCACCCTGGCGGCCGTGCTGGCCAGGGAGGGCAGCGAAATCGCCCGCGAGTTGCTGCATGCCGTGGCCCTGCCGGATGACCCTCCGTCGCTGCTGAGGGGGCGACTGGGGGTCAGCAAGCGCGTTGCCTGGGCCGAGCCGCTGGACCTGGAAGAGGTCAAGGCCGTCGGGCGCGCCTGCGAATGCACCGTCAACGACGTGCTCATGGCGACGGCAGCGGGCGCGTTGCGCAGTTACATGATCGAACGCGGCGACAACGTTGATGGGATGGTGCTGCGCGCGACGGTACCGGTGAACCTGCGTCCCCTGGAGCACGCAAGGAAACTGGGCAACCATTTTGGCCTGGTGTTCCTGGACCTGCCGGTGGGCGAGGACAACCCCATCCGCCGGGTTGAACACGTGGCCCAGTGCATGGATGCCCTCAAGAACTCGCGCCAGGCCATCGTGGCCTATGGCCTGCTGGCTGCACTGGGGATGGCACCCTCGGCGGTGCAGGGGCTGGCGCTGGATCTTTTCAGTCGCAAGGCCTCGGCGGTGGCCACCAACGTGCCCGGCCCGCAGCAACCGCTCTACATGGCGGGTTGCAGGCTGCGCGAGATGATGTTCTGGGTTCCGCAGACCGGCACGATCGGGATAGGGATTTCCATCCTCAGCTACAACGGCCAGGTGCACTTTGGCCTGATCTCCGACGCCAGGCTGGTGCCCGACCCGGCCAGCGTCATCAAACGTTTCGGCAGCGAGTTCGAGAAATTGTTGTACCTGGCCCTGATGGGCAGCTGGGAGCGACGGTTGGACGCCGAGAGCGCTTCCAACCTGATGCCTGCCGAAAGCTGAACGGGCTGGGTGCATCGTCACCCGTTGCTGACAGGGGCGTGTTTAGCTTTGGCCATCATCAATCCCGCCCCCAAGGAATGACCCACATGAATACTTCGCTCAAGATCGCGCTTGCCGCCGCCCTTTCCACGGCCATGTTGGCCGGTTGCGCCACCACCGGCGGCGGCACCTACGGCAGCGCCAGCAGCTCCACCCAGCAGGACGGCATGAGCCAAACCAAGAAGGGTGCGCTCATCGGTGCCGCCGTGGGTGCCGTGGCCGGCCTGCTGTCGGGCGATGACGCCACCGAGCGTCGCCAGCGTGCCCTGGTCGGTGCGGGTGTCGGCGGCTTGACCGGCGGTGCGATCGGCAATTACCAGGACCGCCAGGAGCGGGCCCTGCGCGAGAAGATGGCCGGCACGGGCGTCGAAGTCGTGCGCCAGGGTGACAACATCACCCTCAACATGCCCAGCAACATCACGTTCGGCTTTGACCGCGCCGACCTGCAGCCGCAGTTCTATCCGGTGCTGAACGACGTGGCCGCCACGCTGACCGAGTACAACCAGACCATCGTGGAAGTCGCGGGCCATACCGACAGCGTCGGTACCGACAGCTACAACCAGCAGTTGTCCGAGCGACGCGCGGCCTCGGTCGGCAACTACCTGATGAGTAAGGGCGTGATGCGCGACCGGTTCATCCTGGTCGGCGCCGGCGAGACCCGTCCGGTGGCCAGCAACGACACCGAGAGCGGCCGTGCGCAGAATCGTCGCGTGGAGATCACGCTGGTTCCGCTGCGTTCCTGATTTTTCCGCTTTACGAGCCAGTACTGCAACGGGCCGCATGATGCGGCCCGTTGCCTTTGGTGCATGGCCGTACCCGCTGCGCCTTACAAAGCGGTGCCGCCGAACTTGTGCGTGTACTGCACGTTGAACGAACGGCCCACCGCGTCGAACCACGAGATGTCGTAGTACGGATACGACGTGTAGGTCGGGTCCTTGGGCGGCATCTTGTCGAACAGGTTGGTCACCGACACCGCCAGCCTTGCGCGGTCATTGAACCGATATTGCATCGATGCGTTGTAGCGGTACGTGGCGGACACGTAAGGACCCTGATCGCCGTCCTCCCACACCTGGTCATAGGACCAGCCGTTGGGCAGCCTGCCCAGGCGCTGTCCGTGCAACGTTGCCGACCACTGGTTCAACTCCCAGGTGACGGTGGCGCTGGACTTCGTCCGCGGGATGTCGAAGCCGCTGTTGACCGCGAACTGGTCCTCGACCGGGTCGCTGGGGAACTGCTGGAAATCGTGGTGGTCGACCCAGGTATGGTTGGCGGAGACCGTGAACCGGCCGATGGGCGTCTCGAACCGGTAGCGGCCGCTGACGTCCACGCCGCTGGTGGTTTCGCGCGCGACGTTGATCGGGTTGACGTAGATCCCGTACAACGAACCATTGCCGCTACGCGTGATCCGCGAAAGCGCGTCCACGCAGGTGGGGGAGGCGATGTCCAGCGTGCCCAGGCGGCAGGATGCTTCATCGCGCAGGATGGCGTCGACGCTCATGTCCTGGACCTGGTCGCGCATGTCGATGTCGAACCAGTCGGCCGACAGGTCCAACCCCTGCAACGGCGACCAGACCAGCCCGGCGGTCCATGATGTGCTGGTCTCGGAGTCCAGTTCGCGGTTGCCTTCGCGCGTGCGGATCAGGCCTTCCGAGTAGTCCTCGCAATCGTCAGCGCCGTCCAGCAGGCAGTTGTAGTAGTCGGTGCCCGAGGTCTCGTCATTGCCGATCCCGGCGAAGACATAGTGCAGGTCGGGCGCGCGGAACGCGGTGCCATACGAACCGCGCACCAGCAGGCTTTCCACGGGACGCCATTCCAGGCCCGTGCTCCACGTGGCTTTTCCGGTCGTGTTGCCCGCGAACCGGTACTGGTCGTAGCGGCCAGCCACGCTCAGGCTGAAGGTGTCGTGCAGCGGCATGCGCAATTCACTGGCGAGCGCCCAGCGATTGCGGCTGCCGTGGCCGTCGGAGTCCTTCCAGCTGTAGTAGTAGTACTGGGTCGCCAGCGGATCCGGCTTCAGGTCGTACTGCTGGTGCCCAAACTCGGCGGTGGCGGCAAAGCCGGCCGCGCCCCCGGGCAGCTCGAACAGTTCGGCCTGGGTCAGGGTCAACGACAGCGACTGGCCAGACGACTCGGGGTGGTACCGGGTATAGGCCGCGATGCTGTCGTACTCGGAGCGGCTCAGGGGGCGGTACAGTCGATCATGGCTGGCATTGAAGATCGGGAAACCGTCTTCGTCGTAGCCCAGTTGCGGGCCCAGGAAGAGTGCGTTGGCCTTGGCCGCGATGATCTGCGGCCAGCTGATCGTGGCCTTGTACTGCGAGTGGCTGAGTGCCGCCTCGTAGTCCCAATCACCCCATACGCTGCCGCGGAAGCCGGTGGTGACCCCGAACGTCCTCTGTACGGTGTTCACCATGCCGTTCCCCAGGCCGCCCATTTCCTCCAGGGTGAACTGGCGCTGCCAGTACTCGACCTGGTCGGTGGCCTGGTTGAAGAAATAGCCTTCCTCGTTGCCATCGGGCGTCATCAGCGACCAGCTGCGGGGGCCGCGAAACAGCGATACCTCGTGTCGCCCCGCCTGCACGTCGGCGAACCACTCGCTGCCGTTCTCGAACGCATAGCTCATCGAAGCGTACGTGTTGACGCCTTCGCGCTCGCTGGTGATGGTCCGGTACGCGACTGCGCGGTCGCTGCCACAGTAGTAGCCGTAATTGCGACGAAAGGCATAGCCCATGGTGCCGTCGTTGAGACCGGACAGCGCGTCGCAGGTGTCCTGGCCTGGGTCGATGTAGTCGTCCCACCAGTCGGTGATCAGGAAATTGCGCGGCGGATAGGCATAACGGGACGAGGGCGCATCGTTGCTGGAGTCCTGCTGCTCGCGGTCGAAGCCCCACAACGGCTTCTGCTTGCGATACTCCAGCCCGGCCACGGCATTGAACGACCCACGCGAAAAGCCACTGGACAGGTTGAGCGCGTGCGAGTCGCCGCCGCCTGCTTCCGTCCAGCCATAGCGGTAATCGACGGTGGTGCCGTCGGCGCTCTTTTTCAGGATGAAGTTGACGACGCCCGAGATGGCATCGGAGCCGTAGATCGCCGACGCGCTACCGGTCAGCACCTCGATCCGGTCGATCATGCCCAGCGGAATGCTGGAAATGTCGGTGAAGTTGCTACGCCCCTTGAAGGGCAGCGGGAAGTCCGCGATGCGGCGGCCGTTTACCAGGACCAGGGTGTGGTTGGGTCCCAGCCCACGCAGGTCGACCTGCTGGGCGCCGGGTGAGAAATCCGCACCGCCAGCGGACTGCTGGCTTTGTGTCTCGCCGCCGTTCTGGGTCATCGAGCGCAGTACGTCCGGAACGGAAGTGAAGCCGGCCGACTCGATCTCTTCCGCGGTGATCACCGAAATCGGTGCGGGGCCTTCGACCTGTGAGCGGGGGATGCGCGAGCCGGTCACCTGCACTGCGTCAACGTTGGATACCGGCGGTTCCGGGGCGGCCTGGGTCGAACCACCACCGGCCGCCTGCGGTTCGGGCGACGGCGGTGGCGGTGCCGGTCGCCGCTTTGACGTGTCGGCGACGATCAGGACGGCGCCGGATGCGGCATCGCGGCGTGCGGAGAAACCGCTGCCGCGCAACAGCGCGGCCAAGGCCTGGTCAGGCGTGGCCGCGCCTTGCACGCCGCGTGTGTGCACGCCCTTCAACTGATCGGCCCGGTAGACCAACTGGGTCGCCGACTGCCGGGCCAACATGTTCAGGGCCGTGGTCAGTTCGCCGGCCGGGACATCGATCCGGGCCGGTGATGACGACGCTTGCGCCTGTGCCGCCAACGCCGCGGAACAGGCAAGGCTCAACAACAACACACGCATGGATTTACGCATCAACGATTCTCCCCTTGGCGTCGGAAATGACGCCCCCCGTGAAACGAGGACGAACGAGCCGGCTGAATCCCCCCTTGGGCAGGCGCACTAGTCCGAATGCAACACGATCCGGTCGGGTAGCCGTTCGGCGCGCACCGGGAACCCCAGCTCCAGCAGCGTCACGAAGGCGTCGAGGTTGGACCAGCGGAAGTTGCCGCCCACGTGCAGGCGGGCGACCTCGGGATCGCCCAACTCCAGCTTGCGCCGGTTGAACCGGTTGAACTCGTTGGCGGCGACCGCGAGCGTGGCGTCATTGAAGGTCAGGAACCCACTGCGCCACTCCAGGAAGCGCTCCGCCTCGGCAACCGGCATGGACTGCACCAGCACTCCGGCCCGGCTGGCGGTCGCCACGCTGCCGGCCGGCAGCAGCGATACCGGGGAGGCGCGGCCATCGGCCGAGGGATGGGCGTCCAGTCGCACCTTGCCTTCGGTCACCACCACGCGCAGGGCCTGCGCGTCGCGGCGTACGGAAAAGCGCGTGCCTACCGCCGCCACGCGACGCCCATCCGCCTTGACCACGAACGGGCGCCTCGTGTCCCTTGCCACGTCGAAATACGCTTCGCCGCTCACAAGGGTCACGTCACGGCGACCGCGGGTGAACCGCACGTGCACGCGGCTGTCGCTGCTCAGGGTTGCCACCGACCCGTCGGCCAGCGTGAACGTTTGCACTTGGCCCATGCCGCTGGCAACGCTGGATTCGTGGCGACCGGTGAGTTGCCAGCCCGCCCAGGCCGCCAAGCCGACTGCGATGGTCGCCACGCTTGCGGCCAGCGCATGCCGCCATCCGCCACGACGCGAGGGGCTGGCGGGCCGTGCTGCGAAGGTGAGGTTGTCCAGATCCGGCAGGCGCGTGGCCTCTGTCGCAGTAGACATGGTGGCTGGACCGATGCCAGGCGCGGTACCTGACCGGCGTTCCGGCACGCCGCCGCCGTAAGGTCCGGCGGCCAGCGCCTGCAAGCGCCCGGTCTCGTGCCAGGCGGCCTGCAAACGCAGGAAGGCGACCCGATGGCGCGTACTCGCCGATAGCCAGGCATCCAGCGCCTCCCGCTGGCCCTCGTCCCAGTCATCGGCGTGGAAACGCACCAGCCAGCCGGCCGCGTCGCGTTCAATCTGCCTGCTGTCGTCCATGTCCCTGGTCCTCGTCATCGGCCAGCACGCGGCCAGGTGGGCGGACATGCCCTGCCAGCGGGTCGCCACCATACAGGTGGTCGGCGATCAGGCGCATACCCTTGGCCAAGTGTTTTTCCACGGTCTTCTCGCTGATGCCAAGGCGCACGGCAACTTCCTTCTGGCGCAACTCCTCCACGCGGCGCAGCCACACGACCTCGCGGCAACGTTCGGGCAGCCGGTCCAGCGCCTCGACCAACCGCTTCAGCGCCTGGCGCGTGCCCATCCATCGCTCTGGCGACACCTCGTCTATCAGGTAGACGTTCGAAGCCTCGAAATCACCCACCGAGTCGATCGATACCACCCGGCTTCGGCGCAAACGGTCCGTCATGAGGTGGCGCGCCGCGGTGAACAGGAAGGCCTTCGGGGCCGTCGGCCGGTTGCGCGCGGCGGACTCGTAGACGCGCGCGTAAACCTCCTGGCGCAGGTCGTGCCATTCGTCCCGGTGTGGCCAACAGCGCTGCAGGAACAGCGTCAGTGCACGCTCGTGTACAAGGATCTCGTGGACGAACCAGTCGTCAAGTTCGGTTGGCATGGCCGCACTCTAGCCCAACCGCAGGCCCACCCGCATGGGGGAAGCCGGCCCGCGGTTCGTCTACTCCAAAGTGCTGGCCGGTGACAGGCGCCGTCCGCCATCAACCTCGGGGAGTCGCGGCATGAAGAGAGCGTTGGGCAGGTTCCGGTGGATGTTGGCGATGCTCATCGCAGGCGTACTGGCTTGGCCGGTGCATGCCGCCGACTATGGCCACTACCTGCTCGGCGATCCGGCGGCGAAGACGCCCGGCCGTGTGCAGCCCGGCCTGCTGCTGATGGGAGGAGGCGACCGCAACTTCGAAGCGCTGCGCTGGTTCATGGCGAAGGCCGGACATGGCCACATCGTCGTGCTGCGCGCGTCCCAGGCAGGCGAGATCGGCGAGGAATTCTTCAACGACGTCGGCGGCATAGCATCGGTCGAAACCTTTGTCTTCAAGGACCGTGAAGCCGCGACCGATCCGGCCATCCTGCGCAGCCTCAAGCGGGCCGATGGCATCTTCATTGCCGGCGGTGACCAGTCACGCTACGTGCGGTACTGGCGCGGCACGCCGGTGGCGGAGCTGCTGGATGCCCACGTGCGTGCGGGCAAGCCCTTGGGCGGTACCAGCGCCGGATTGGCCATGCTGGGCGAGTACCTGTACGGAGCGATGGATGGCGGCAGCATCACCAGTCCACGCGCCCTGGCCGACCCACTCGGGCCTGACAACACCATCGAGACCGACTTCCTGCATTTGGCGCAGCTCAAGGGCGTGGTGACCGATACCCACTTCAGCGAGCGCAACCGCCTGGGCAGACTGGTCGCGTTCGTGGCCAAGGCCGAATCCATGGTCAGGCGTCCACTGTTGGGGCTGGGCGTGGACGAAGATGCCGCCGTCGCCGTGGAGGGGGATGGCAGCGGGCGGGTCTATGCCACATCGCCCGGCGCTGGCGCGCTGCTGGTGAAGGGTGGGTTCGACAACCAGGCCGAGGATGCGGCCATGGACCAGCCGCGGGTCGACGTGGTGGGCATCGGCGCGGGCTCGGTGCTTCACCTTCCCGGAGGGCAAGTGGATCGCCCGGCGTTCCAGCACCGATATGCCGTGCACGAGGGCGTGCTGGTGGCAAAGGACGCCCCCGTGCTGGTCATCCATGGCGGCGCGGGCGTTGAGCGTGCGGGCATGACGCCGGCCGACGAGGCCGCCGCACGGCAGGCACTGGAAGCGGCACTGCGCGCCGGACACGCCCGGTTGCGCGCCGGTGCGCCTGCCGTGGACGCGGTGACGGCCGCCATCACCGTCCTGGAGGATGCGCCGCAGTTCAATGCCGGGCGCGGTGCGGTATTCACCCATGACGGACGCAATGAACTGGACGCTTCGCTGATGGATGGCGCCACCGGCAAGGCCGGTGCGGTGGCCGGTGTGCACCGGGTCAGGAACCCCATCCTGCTGGCACGTGCCGTGATGGAAAAATCGCGCCACGTGATGATGGTGGGCGAGGGCGCGGAGGCGTTTGCGAAGGAGCAGGGGATTGGACTGGTGGACCCCGCGTGGTTCCGCACCGAGAAGCGCTGGCAGCAACTGCAGAAAGCCTTGGCGGAGGAAGCTTCAGGCCAGGCACGCCTGGATCGCGGGATCTTCTACTTCGGCACGGTGGGTGCGCTGGCGCTCGACGCCGAAGGGCGTCTTGCCGCCGGCACGTCCACTGGCGGCATGACCAACAAGCGCTACGGCCGCGTGGGCGATTCGTCCATCGTTGGTGCCGGCACCTGGGCCGATGGTCGCTGCGCGGTGTCTGGCACGGGCTGGGGTGAGTACTACATCCGGGCCGCCGCCGCCCACGAGATCTGCGCCCGTGTCCGGCTGTCGGGGCAGGGAATCGACCGCGCCGCCGCGAGCGTGATCAATGGCGACATCCCCAAGGCCGGTGGTGACGGCGGTGCCATTGCCCTCGGCAGCGACGGCACGTTTGCGCTGCCCTTCAACACCGAAGGCATGTACCGCGGCTGGATCGGCGCGGATGGTGTTCCGCACGTGGCGATCTATGCGGAAGACCGGCTGCAGGGAGACGTTCGCTGACTGACGCTGGCTGGCACGATGGCGGCGGCAGAAAAAAGCCCTTGGCGATGCCAAGGGCTTTTCAGGTGGATGGGGTGGGCCCTATCGAAAACGCCCTGGAAGTCGCTGATTTGCGCGAACTTGCCGCACCGCACCAAAAAACGATGCCCCCGCCGATGCCCCCGTGCTGGAATTGCTCCGGGGGTTCGATTCCCGGCGCATCACACCACGGCCATTCCGTTGAGCGACCTGTTGAGGCTGTCCGATTGCTGGATGCTGGTCTGCGCCTCGGCAAGCGTGATCAGTCGGCGCAGCAGTCGGTTCGTCTCGCTATCGTCCCCACCGGTGCCACCCGTGGTGCCGCCAGGCGGCTGCAGCGGCGGGGGCGTGGTCGGCAGCGGGGGCGTGACCGGCGTGGCCAGCGCGGCCTCGCGGAACAGCGCGCGGGCGAACTCGTCAGGCAGGCCCTCCAGGATGTCAGCGATGTTGTCCAGGCCGGTCTCAGTGAAGCCATCCAGCGCGCCGCCGGTCATGCCGCCAAGCAGGCCGGTCACCTCGCCGTAGAGCCCGTTGTAATCGGCGCCACTGGCGTAGAGATTGCGACCGAAGCCAAGCGCCTGCTGGCTCAGCTGCTGGGCCCGCTGCAGGTCACCGGCGCCAACCGCCTCGCGCAGCATCTGCATGCTGCTGGCCAGCTTCTGGTCGTCCCGCATCGGCGACAGGTCCGAGAGGCCCAAGTCCTGCAGGAAGTTGTCTTTCTGCGCTTCGTACTGCTTCTGCAGGGCGGCCATGTTCACCGCGCGCAGCTGCTCGATCTTGGCCAGATCCTCCGCCCGCGCACCGGATAGGCCCAGCGACTTGGCCAGATCGTTGGCCTGCTTGACCTGGGCGCGGTAGCCCATTTCCACGTCGAGCTGGGCGCGCTGGTAGTCATTCAGACCGGCCGTCAGCAGCTGCGTCTCCACGCCGGTCATCAGGTCGGAGTAGGCGGAAAGCGTGCCGACCACGCGCTCGATCTCCGCCGCGAGCTCGGTGCCGTTGACGTTGGCCAGCCTCTCGAACCACTCGACCGCCTGGGTGATTTCGGCGCGCTCGACATCGTTCAGTGCACGGCCCAGATCCTCGGCACTGCCGGAGACCAGGCCGATGGACACGCTCAGCGCGTTCATGATCTCGCCGGCCTTGAACCCATCGTCCAGCAGGTGCTGGAAGCCGGCCGCCTTCACCGACTCGCCGGCCAGCCGCTCGACCATGTCCATCAGCAGCTTCTCCAGCTGCGCCTGCGCCTTCTCGGGATCCTTGTCCAGCTTGACCTTGCCCAGGTCGATCTTGACGCCGGCCAGCTGCGCGGTCAGGTCCACGCCCAACTGCTTGGCCAGCGCCGTCGCCCCGCTGTAGACCTGGCGCGCGGCCACGTCGAACGCGCTGTCGATCTCGGGATCCACGTCGCCGTATCGGGAGTACTTCTTGTCGCTACGGAATAGGCCGCCCTTCTCGACGATGTCGGCGAACATCTTGCCGTCGAGACCATCGAAGCCAATGGAGCCCATCAGGCCCTGGCCCTTGATCTCGGGCTTCTTGCGGCCGAACAGCGCGGCATGGATCGACGAGCCCGATAGGATCGAGGCGGTCTTGTTGTCCAGGCCCAGCTTGCGGAACAGCTTGTCAGCGTTGCCAACCGCGCCCAGCGTGGCGATCTTGCCAGCCCAGCTCTCGCCGTTGCCGATGTCCCAGCCCTTATCGAACATGGCCGAATTAGCCATCATGCCGGCGATGATCCAGCCGACCACCGGGATGCTGGCCAAGCCCGACATTGCGCCGGAACTGCCCCCGGCCGCCGCGCCACCGCCCAACGTGCTGCTCGCGCCCGCCACGCCGGCAAGGTTGCTCACGTTTCCGAAGCCGTAGAGCGAGCCAGCGGCAGCCGACGAGCCACCGCCGAACAGGTTGCCCAGCCACCCGCCAATCGAGCTGAGGCCCCCGCCGCTGCCGCCGCCGAACATCTGCGACAGCATCTGCATCCAGCCACCTTGCCCGCCGGCCTGCGAGAAACCGCCACTGGTGATGCCGCGCAGCCAGTTGCCCACGGTGCTCTGCAGGGCGTTGTTCGCGAACTGCCCGATGATGTCGGCGATCATCCGGCGCGCAATGTCCTTGAGCGCGCGGCCGAAGTCCTTGAACGAATTGATCCCGCCCGCGATGAAGTCCGCGAACGCGTAGGAGACCGACTCCACGGCACCGCGCCAGGTGCGCTCATACTCCGCCGCGGCGTCGGCCTGAGCCTCGGCCAGCGCCTTGGCCGCCTTCTGCTGGTCGGTCATCAGCGCCTCATCCTTGGCGCGCATCTCCGAGACCATGCCCATCGCGTCCGCGTACTGCTTCCACGAGATCTCGCCGGCGGCGACCTGCTCATCGAGATCACGCTCCATCCGCGAATACTTCAGCAGCGCCTGCGCCGCAGGGCCGTCAAGCTCCGCGCGCCAGTCTTCCAGCGTGCGGCGAGCATTGTCCTGCGCTTCCGTGAGGGCCTCCGCCGCCTTGGCTGCCTCTTCCATCTGGCGCTGAGCCTCGGACTTGCCGCCCTTGGCCGTGCGCTTGGCTGCGCCAGTGTTGGCCGTCCAGTCCGGGACGGTAATCGCCTTGGCCGCATCCTCTGCGATCTTGGCCGCGCGCGCGGCGGCGTCTTCGCCCAGTTGCTGGCTGATCTTGAGCCGCTGCTCGTAGTCGGCGATCTCGGCCTGCAGGCGCTTCCGGACGTCGGCCACGGGGCGCAGGAAGTCCCCGGGCTTCATCTCGGTGATGTTGCCCAGATTCGGCGCCTGGCCACGTTGGATTTGCGCGAACTCGCCCTCTGTCTTCCGGAGCCGTGCCAGCTTCTCAGCCACGCGTACTTGGTCATCCAGGCTCGGGCCGTTGAACCGGGCCGCCAGCTCTTCGCCGACGAACTTCGTCGTGTTGGCCAGCGTCGTGGTGAACTTCACCAGGGCCCCGACGGCGGTGATTGACCCGTTGATGATCGTGGCGAAGCCGTCGCGGAAGTCGGGCGAGGAGATGACGTCCGCGAACTCGGACAGCTTGGGCAGCAGCTGGGGCAGCGCCTGGCGCCATAGCCCATCGATCCCCAGCTTCACCTCGGTGAGCTTGTCATTGAACTCTTCGGCCGCCTTGCCGGTGGTCCCGCTGAGCGTGTAGCCCACCTCGTCGGACTTGTCGGCGAAATCCTGCAGCGCCTTCGAACCGCTGTTCAGTAGCGGGATCATGTCCGCGCCGGACTTGCCGAACAGCTTGATCGCCAGGGCGGTCTTGTTGGCGCCGTCCGGCATCTTCGCGAAGACGTCGGCCAGTTCCGTGATGACCCCGCCGGCATCTCGGATGCCGTTCTTCGCACTGCCGACTTCGATCCCGAGCTGCTTGAACAGGGCGGCGTACTGCTTGCCCCCCTGCAGCGCTTCCAGTTGGTTCTGCCCCAGCTTGCGCACGGCTCCGCTGAGCTGCTCCATGGACACGTCGGACAGCTTGGCCGCGTAGTCCAGGCGGGTCAGGGATTCCGTGGCGATGCCGATCTTGCTCGCCATCTTGCTGAAGTTGTCGGCCTCGTCGATCGTCCTCTTGATCGCGACAGCCGCGATGCCGGCACCGGCGGCGATGGAGGCGCCCATCGCGGCGCCGGCCTTGGTGAACGCCGCGTCGATCTGCTTCGCGCGCTTCTCTGCGATGTTCGCGGCGCGGCCTGCATCGCTTTCTAGCGTTCCCAGCCGCATGGCCAGGTCTATCGTCAAAGTCCCCAGAGACCTAGCCATTGGTCACCTCAGTGCGAATGGATTACCGGGTCACGCATCTATCCATTGCGCCCCGGCTGCCGGTGTTGTTGCGGACACCGCCGGCTGGTCCGATCACTGAACCCGTTCAGCGAATCGACTTGCGGTTAGACAGCCGGCTTCACGCCGGTGATCACCGCGAACTGTTGCGGGTAATTGATGACTACATCCGCCCGAACGTGACAGAGGAAACCGATCTCGCCGGTCTTGGCGTAGGCCTCACGCAGGAGCTGAACCGAGATCGCCTCGCGCATCAGGAAGTAGAGGCCGGAGAAGTTACCGACGTAGATCTCGCTGGTGTCAGTCGACGTACCCTGGGTGACGTTCACCGGCAACTGGCTGGTCGGCAGAAACTGCATGGTCTCGATCATGCGCGGTCGGCGCAGTTGCTGGCCGGTCGTGTCCTCCAGGCCTTCGAAGTCCAAGAGCGTGCGGCCAGCCATGATGTCGGCTGTGGGCGCCGGGGCATTCGCGGCGATGATGGGGGAGTGCGCACTCAGCAGCGGCCCATAGTTGGCAAGGGCCGCGCCGTTGGTGCCCATGCTCACGATGTTGATGCCGGACGTGTTGCGCAGGCCGCGCGGCTCAGGCGCGGTGCCGGAGCCCATCAGCCCGACCCGATCCAGTTCCTTGGCGAAGGCTTGCGCGATGGTAAGACGGAGCGCCCGGTCCACGTCGGTACCATCGGCCAACAGTTCGCGAGACACCCGCACGATGCAGGCCAGGCTCTTCGGTGCTGCCGTCACCGCGCGCAGGCTGGGATCGCTCTCCGCAACGTTGCCCAGCTCTGCGCGCCAGGACGCGGTGGGGATGGTGTCAATCGCTGCCGTGGTGACGCTTTTCGCGCCAGCCTCCATGGGGACGATGCCGGCGCCGGCCTGCATCAACGAGGATGCCGGGACCAGTGCGCTTAGGATGCCAGGCATGGTCTTCGTCGGGACCGAGTAACCGCCCGCGGAATCGGTACCGGTGGACATCGACGCCAGCACCGCGTCGGTGCTCTTCATCCCAGCGACGCCGCGCATGAAATCCTGCAGGCTAGGACCTTCCTCGCGCCCCTCGGACTTGCCGGCGTAGTGCGCTTGGAATTCCGCTGCGGTGCGGAGCACCTTGACGCCACCGCCGTCCAGCTTGGCGGCGTTCGGGTCATGGTTTCCGTTCATCTGCCGGGCTGCGGCCTGTGTTGCCTGCTCGTCGATGGCTCGGCGGAGATCGTCGACTTCGGACTGGTGCTTGGTCTTGAACTGGGCGAACGCTTGGTTGAGGCCAGTGACCAGCGCGTTGATATCGGGCTCTTCGCCCTCAGCCCGCACGCACTGGATACCGCGGGTCATCTTTCGATTGTGTTCCATGGTGTCCTCCGGTTGAGGACTTCATGGTCAGCAACGCGCCCCGTGCAAACCATAAGGTTGTGTGGGGTTAGGTGGCGTTGCGGTGTGCCTCGAGCCACTGCGCGACCTCGGTCACGCGGTAGGTGACCCGATGACCACCACCGCCCAGGGCATAGCTGGGCGGCGCCTTGCCTTCCCGTCGCCGGTTGGCCAATGCACCTGCAGCCATGCCCAGGATCGTGGCCAAGTCTCCCTCGCCGATGCGGCCATCGCCGCTTATCCAGTAGCCAGCCCTCCGGATCTCGGCCAGGATCAGTTCCGTCGTCGCGTCCGCGCGACCGTCAATCGTGGCGCAGAGGGCGCCTAGCAGTCGGTTACGGGCTGCCATAGTCAACCTCCAAAATTCGTTTTTTGCGCAAAAACTCATTCATTTGAATTTTTCAAATCACGAAAAAAATCCACGCGTGGGGGGGCAGGCGTATCGTTGGTTTGGGGGGTTCCAGACTTTCCAATGGCCCCCGGGTTCGTGCCCTCATCCATGGCCGTTCGCTCCCATCTCGAGGCAAGTCTTCCTGCTGTGGCAGGGAGCGCACAGGGTCTGGAGGTTCGTCAGGTGGTTGTTGCTGCTGTCGCCGTCCCTGTGGTCGACGTGGGCCTCGCCCTTCCGCCCACAGACGCGCCCGCAGGTCTGGCAGGTGTACGCGTCCCGCAGCAGCACCTGGAGGCGCAGGGCCAGCCAAGGGGCGCTGTTGGTCGCGTACTGGCGCGTGGCCTGCCGGTCGGCCTGCACCGGCTTGAGCCTGGGCGGCAATGCCCCGATGCGTGGCTTGAGTGTCTTCAGTTTGCCCATCTAGGCCTCGAGCACCGGCAAACGGTTCGGCCTGTTCTGCTGCTGGCCCTCGCTGAGCTGCAGCTGATAGCCGGCGGTGGTCAGCACCCAGCTGCTGCTCTGCTGGTCGTAACGCCAGAGCTTCAGCCAGTCGCCTTGGACGGCGTTGTGGAAGACGCGCGGCCAGTCGGCGTACCTCTTCGGGTTGCCGGCGTAACGATCCTGAAAGGCGATCCAGGCGAGATCCATGAACGCATCGGGGATGCCTGCCTTCTCGGCGAACCGGTTCACAGCATGATCAGCAGGAATCACGTCATCCGGCGTGGGGTGGTTTTCGATCCAGCTGTCGAACGTGACCTTGGGTGCAGCGCGTGAGCGCGTCCCCCTAGTTGCTTTTCCTAGCTTAGAACCTAGTTCATCGGACACTGTGACCGCACCTTCTGTCGTCAATGTCCGCACCTTCGGTTCCGAATGTCCGCACCTTTCGGGTTCAGCTGCGGACACTGTGACCGCACCTTTACGGCTACGTGCGGTCGTGGTGTCCGCACCTTCGGGGATGCGCAGCGTGTAGACGTAGCCTCGCCACTGCTGCCCGCCGACGTTGACCGGCTGCCTGGTGAACCACTTCCCGTCTGCATCCTCGAGCGCGCGGCGACAGGTGCGCTCACTCTGGGAGGAGAGCTGGGCGAGTGACTTCATCCCCGGCAGTGCGTTGGCGCCGCGGGTGTCGGCGTACTCCGCCAGCATCAGCAGGGTCAGCTTGGTGCTGGCCGGCTCCGCACTGTTCAGCACGGCAGATCGCCACTGCAGGACAAAGGGGCGCTTCCGTGGTTCATCGGCCATCTGCGCCATCCCCACGCGTCAGCGCGCCGTGGAGGCGGTGCAGGTGCTGGCGGATTCCCTCCAGGCGCACCAGGGCGCGCTCCACGCGCTCAGGCTGGGGATCGCGCGCGAGGTCAGCCAGCATCGCAGCGAACGCGTCGCCGGCATCGGGAAGAGGCTTAGTCAGCTCGTCGACGCGAGGACTGAACTGGGCGGCATAGACAGCCGCGGCGTGAGGTCCGGTCATGCCTGGAACCTCCCGCGCTGGGCCTGCTTCAGCAGACGGTTGAGCGCGCCCAGTGCCGGGCCCATGGCGGCCATCGCTTCGCAGACTGAGGGGTACAGCGCGCCCAGCAGGTCGGCCGTGTCCTGGATGGACTTCCGCCCCTCTCGCGTGTGCAGCAGTACGCGCATCGCCGCCTTGCGCGTCTTGACCATGTTGGATGCGTGCTTGGCTTGAGCCGCCAGTTCGCGAAGCGCGTTGGCCATGCCCTCCACGTCTTCGGGAGCGGGCTTCATGCCTGCACCTGCATGCGCGCGGCGATGACCTTCTGGAGCTCGCTCTCGGGGATCCGGGTCGCGGTGCCGAACTTGATGGCGCGGATCTCGCCGCTGGCGATCAGTTCGTAGAGGGTGGAGCGGCCGACTTGGAGTCGGGCGCAAGCCTCTGGGATCTTGTGCAGCAGGGGAGCTGCGGAGGTGGATTCTTGGGTGTTCACGGCCTGTCCTCTCGTGGGCGCTCGCGTCTGTGCGGAGCGGTGAGGACAGGCTATGGCTACCTATTTCTTGTGTATTTCCGCTTTCCAAGATGAAGTGCGGAACCCTCAACCCAAGTCAACTCTCCGATGAAGGGTTGGAAGATGGAAGGTAGCGGGGCGAAGCGCCGCGGTGCCGTCGACGGGTTGCCCTCGTAATACCAGTCCTTTGCTTGGGTTGACTCCACCCCTCGCAGGTTCCCGATGACCTTGAAAAATGCCTCATCAACCGCGGCACCTGCATCGCGCAGCCTTCCGCCCAAAATCTGGACGGCCTTCTTGTTGGTTGCACGGTTGTGCGCGGCGGCACGCCGATAACCTGGCGGGCGTGCGGCTTCGAAGGCCTCGTCCAGTGTCCTGGCCTCATGGAGTTCGTAGCGCTGCAGGCACTTAATGACTTCCGGCAAGAGCTCCAGAAACCATGGGTCGTTGAAGTCCTCCGCAGCTGCTGCAAACAGGAACTGCTGGATCAGCCTGTTCCCCTTGGGGGCGTCGTCTTTCCCCCAGTAGTCGCGGGACTTCGCTGGCGCGGGTTTCCCCGCGCCGTCCTCCATTCCCTTGCGTGCCATGTCAGCCGGCCCTCATTGCAGCGCGTGCCGCGGCGACCGCCTCTGCAGGCGTGCACTGGCGTTCCCGCCGCACGCGCTCGGCTATAAGGTCGGCGAGCCGCAGCAGCTCGGGAGTCGCCTCGCCATCGTTCGCCACTGCAGTCATGGCGCGCGGGAAGGGGATGACTTGCGCGCTCATTGCGCAGCCCCAACCGCCTCACGTGCGCGCGCCTGCATGTCCATGTCCACCTGCAGACTGTTCGCCTTATTGAATCCGTCCTGCGCTAGGCGGATCGCCCCATAAATGGCAGTGCTACCAAAGCGGTCATCGGCGAATCGTTCGGCCGCTACCTCGAGGATGCCGATAACGCTTTCGATGATGCAGCTGACTTCGTTGGCCGTCTCGGCGTTGGCCAACACGTGGGCCGCCGGAACTTCTACCGTGGGGGTCGTTACACTCTGCTTCGCCATGATCGTTCTCCAGTGAACGGTTGTGGAAGTCGTCGGCCGGTCGTGTGTCACCACGCCGGCCGGCGCGTTACCGGCTGGTGCCGGATTTCTTGCGGAAGGGCAGCACCGTGCCGGTGTCGGCCTTCTGGAGGTCAAGGTAATCGGCCCAGGCCTGCATCATCTTGCGGCGCTCGGGCAGGTGGGCAGTGCGGTTGTAGGCGCGGCCGTTGGGATCGCGAACGGCATGCGCCAGCTGGTGTTCGATGTAGTCGGGCCGGAAGTGCAGCACCTCGTCCAGCACCGTCCGGGCCATCGCACGGAAGCCGTGGGCCGTCATCGTGTCTTTGTCGAAGCCCATGCGGCGCAGTGCGGCGTTGAGCGCGTTGTCGCTCATCGGGCGCTTGATGCTGCGGCCGCCCGGGAACACATACTGGCTGCGGCTGGTGAGCGGCTGCAGCTCTTCCAGCAGGGCGACCGCTTGCCGGGACAGCGGGACCAAGTGCGGCTGGCGCATCTTCATCTTGGCGGCCGGGATGTTCCACTCCGCAGCCTCCAGGTCGATTTCCGCCCACTCAGCGTTCCGCAGTTCGCCCGGGCGGACGAAGACCAGCGGCGCCAGCTGGAGCGCGATCCTGGTCACCAGGTTGCCTTTGTAGGCATCGATGGCCCGGAGTAGGGGCCCGATATCGGTCGCGTCGGTAATGGCGGCGTGGTGCTTCTCCGGCGCCGGCGCAAGCGCACCCTTGAGGTCGACCACGGGGTTGTATCTCGCGCGGCCGGTGGCGATCGCATAGCGCATGACCTGGCCGCAGTTCTGCATGACCCGATGCGCGGACTCGATGGCGCCGCGGGACTCGATGCGCCGCGCGACGGACAGGAACTCAGGGGCGGCGAGGTCGGTGACGGGGCGCTTGCCGATCCACGGGAAGACATCGTTCTCCAGCCATGCGGTCACCTTGGACGTGTAGGCCGGCACCCAGTCGCGTTTGCTCAGCCACTCGCGGGCGATGACTTCGAAGCTGTTGGCTGCGCGGTCATCTCCGGCCGCCTTCTCGGCTCGCTTGTGGTCCGCGGGATCCACGCCGGCCGCCAGCAGCTTGCGCGCAGCAGCGAGGCGTTCTCGAGCCTGAGCGAGCGTGACCTCGGGGTAAGTGCCATGGGCGAGCCGCTTCTCCTTTCCACCGAAGCGGTACTTCTGCCGCCACAGCTTGGCGCCAGTCGGCGAGATCTCCAGGTACAGGCCGAAGCCGTCGAAGAGTCGCTGCACTTTGCCGGTGGGCTTGGCCTTGCGGACGGCGACATCGGAGAGAGGCATCTGGGGGCATCCAAGCGGCGGGGTAGGCCGCGTGCCCCCAAATCTGCCCCCACATGCCCCCGGATTGCAACAGCCGCTTGTGGACGCTGGCAAACAAAAAGGGCCTGATCTCTTGGGAAATTCCCTTGAAATCAGACCCTTAGCGTACGTCTGCGGTCACCTGCGAACGTTCAAATGGTGGAGGTGGGCGGAATCGAACCGCCGTCCGAAGGCACTCCATCCCCGGCACTACATGCTTAGCTCACCGTTAGATCTCGTCCCGGGACAGCACGGTGCGCAAAGCGCGCCCAAGGACCAGCCTGCTTTGGGTTAACCAAGGGCTGACAGGCGGCCACCCCCGGCGATTCCGTGATGATGACCCTACGCTGCGAGCACGGACACAAGCAGTTTCGGGGCTTACGCCTTAAGCGGCGAGAGCGTAGTTGTCGTCGTTGGCAACTAGAGTTTTGCAGCTGGATTTACGAGGAAAGCTACCCCCTCGGCATGCGCCAGGCGACTTTGCAACCCCCGTCGAAGCCAGTGCACCCCCGGGGACAGCCAACATCGCTGACAACCCCAGTATAGGGCCGCGCGGGCGGTACTCAAGGGGGCACGCCGCGGGATGTTGCAACCGTTCAGTGACATGCTCTCCACGGCCACGCGCTATGCTCGCGCGCATGATTTCACTCGATCCTGTGTCCAGGAACGACCATGGACTCCGCGGGCGAGCCGGGCCGCGTAAACACCTGTTGGCACTGGCGGTACTGCTGGGCTCTCTGGGCATTGTCGTGGCGCTGTGGCGCGTGGCCTACCAGCGGGAGCTGGAAGCGTCGCGCCAGGGGTTCGTCCAGGATGCCGAAACCGTCGTCGAGCGCGTGCGCCAACGAATGGTGAAGCATGAGCTGGTGCTGATGGGGGGAGCCTCACTGTTCGCGTCCATCGCCCGCCCGACGCCCGGGCAATGGCGGGCCTACGTGGACCAGTTGGAGATCACGAATCGTTTCCCGGGCATGGTCGGGCTTGGTTTTGCCGGCTATGTCAGCCAGGCGCAGATGATCGCC
This sequence comes from Aerolutibacter ruishenii, assembly GCF_007830115.1. Classification (GTDB taxonomy): domain Bacteria; phylum Pseudomonadota; class Gammaproteobacteria; order Xanthomonadales; family Xanthomonadaceae; genus Aerolutibacter; species Aerolutibacter ruishenii. The sequence continues at coordinate 276,371 of NZ_VLKP01000003.1, forward strand.
CTGCAACGGGAATGGATGGAATCGGGCTACGGGCGCCTGGAGGTCTCGCCCAGGGGCATCCGGCCTTATTACGGGCCGATCCTGTACCTGGAGCCACGGACCGCCGTCAATTCCCGCGCCGTTGGCTTCGACATGTTTTCCGAACCAGTACGGCACCGGGCCATGGCGGATGCCGGGGATATGGCGATGCCGCGCCTGACAGGCCTCGTCCAACTGGTACAGGACGGGGACCAGCAGCGTGAGAGCGTCCTGCTGTATGTCCCGGTCTATCTCGGAGGACTGGAACCCAGGACGCTGTCGGGGCGCAGGCAGGGGCTGTTGGGCTGGGTGTATGCGCCCATGCGGCTGGAGCCCTTCGTGCGGGCTGCTCTGGGCGAAGCGGGGGCAGGCTCCGATCTGCGCTTCAGCATTGCGGATGTCACGGATGAAGGGGCGCGACCGCTGTTCTCCTCGCTGCCTTCCCCGCGCAAGCAGCCCCCGGCTTTCGTGCATGTATTCGAACTGGACCACTACGGCCGACGGTGGCGGTTCACCTTCCACTCCGGGCCCATCGCCGTCGCGGCGCCCCAACTGCGCGGCCTGTACTGGACCGGGGCCCTGGGCGTGCTGGTGTCGCTGCTGATGTATGCGGTGGCGTGGACACTGGTCAGGACCCAGGCACGCGCCCGCGCGTTGGCGGAACGCATGACCGAGGACCTCCGTCGCAGCGAGGAGCGCTTCCGCATCGCGGTTGAGCATTCGGCCATCGGCAAGGCGCTGCTCGACAGGGACGAGCGCGTCGTGGGCGTGAACGCCGCGTTGGCCAAGATCGTAGGACGTGACCGTGGCTCGTTGGCCGGGACGGCCCTGTCCTCGCTGTTTGCGGTGGGCGAATCCAGGGAGAGCATCGACGAGCAGGGGATCCGCCGCAGCAACCGGCAGATCGTGCGGCAGGACGGCGACGTGCGCGAGGTGCAACTGACCTTCTCGCCCATCCCGGGAAACGTTGGCCAGGATGTCGCCAGCCTGGTGCAGGTGGAGGACATTACCGAGCGCGTGCGCGCCGAGGCCCGCGTGCACGCACTCAACCGCACGTTGGAGGCGCGGGTCGCGCTGCGCACCCGTGAGTTGAGCCAGGCCAACCAGGAACTGGAGGCGTTCGCCTATAGCGTGTCGCACGACCTGCGGGCGCCGTTGCGCGCCATCGACGGCTTCAGTCGCGTCCTGATCGAACGCTACGCGCGCGTGATGGACGAGGAGGGGGTGGATTACCTTGGCCGGGTGCGAAAGGCGGCCTCGCGCATGGGCGAGTTGATCGACGCGCTGCTCAAGATGTCGCGCGTGGGGCGTGGCGAGATGCGGCTGGCGCGGCTGGACCTGAGCCGCCTTGCCGGCGAAGTGGTCGAGGAACTGCGGCTGTCCGCGCCCGAACGCCACGTCGACGTGGTGATCGCCCCGGGCATGGCCGCGGAGGGAGATGCGGCGCTGGTGCGCAACCTGCTCGGCAACCTGCTGGGCAATGCATGGAAGTTCACCCGCAACCGGCCCGATGCGCGCATCGAGATTGGCGTCACCGGTGAACGCGACGGCATGGTCGAGTTCTTCGTGCGCGACAACGGCGCCGGCTTCACCCAGGAGTACGCGGACAAGTTGTTCCGTCCGTTCCAGCGCCTGCACCGCCAGGAGGAGTTTGCAGGCCACGGCATTGGACTGGCGTCGGTGAAGCGCATCGTGGAACGGCACGGCGGCGAGGTTCGTGCGGAAGGCCGCGAGGGCGAGGGCGCCGCGCTCCACTTCTCGCTGCCGGCGATCATGGAGAAGTTTTGACGCTGCGTCCCGGAGCGATCAGGTTCGCGCCGCTCAGGCGTCCTTGTTGTGCCGGCGCATCACGCGCTGCTTCTCGCGTTGCCAATCGCGCTCCTTGCTGGCATCGCGCTTGTCATGCGACTGCTTGCCCTTGGCCAGGCAGACCTCGATCTTGACCTTGTTGCCCTTCCAGTACAGCGAGGTAGGCACCACGGTGTAACCCTCGCGCTGGACGCGGCCGATGAGATTGTCGATCTCGTGCCGGTGCAGCAGCAGTTTTCGCGTACGTCGCTCATCGGCCACCACGTGGGTGGAGGCGGAGATGAGCGGCGTGATCTGCGCGTTGTGCAGGTACATCTCGCCATCGCGGATGTGGGCGTAGCTCTCGCCGATGTTGGCGCGGCCGGCACGGATCGCCTTCAGTTCCCAGCCCTGCAGAGCCAGCCCCGCTTCGTATTTCTGTTCCAGGTGGTAGTCGTGCCGCGCACGCCTGTTGGACGCGATGGTGCCGCCACCCGCGCCCTTTGCCTTATCCTTGCCGGTCTTGCCATTGTTCTTTGCCATCAGGCCTATTGTCCCCGAAAGTGGGGGCCACAGGCGACCACCCATGCCAAGCATCCGCCGTTCCGCCCTTGTCGAACACTCCGCCGCGCGCATGTACGCGCTCGTCAACGACGTCGAGGCCTACCCGCGGCGGTTTGAATGGTGCGAAGCCGCCCAGGTGCTGGAGGAGGGCGAGGGGCGCAAGGTGGCCCGGTTGGACCTGCGCATGGGCGGGCTGCGCACCTGGTTCAAGACCGAGAACACGCTGGCGCCGCCGCACCATATCGACATGCGCCTGCTTGATGGCCCGTTCCGCAAGCTGGGCGGGCGCTGGGAGTTCCATTCCCTCGATGAGTCCGCGTGCAAGGTGACCCTCACGTTGGACTTCGAGCCCTCGGTGAAGCTGTTGGGTGCGGCGATGGCGATGGGGTTCCAGGGCCTGGCTGATCGGATGGTGGATGATTTCGTGCGCGTCGCCGACCGGGGCAGCGCTGCGTGAAGGTGCAGGTGATCCGGGCGTGGCCCCACCGCCATGAGGTGGTCGAACTGGTGCTGGCGCCAGGCGCCTGCGTGCGTGACGCCGTCGCCGCGGCTGGCTGGGCCGGGGAGGCGGATGTCGCCGGTTTTGCGGTGTTCGGTGCCAAGGCAGACCCGGCCGCGGTCCTGGCGGAAGGCGACCGGGTGGAAGTGCTGCGCGCGCTCACCGTGGATCCCAAGGTGGCCCGCCGCAAGCGTGCCGAAGCTCGACCGGCCGGGAAGCGTTGAACGAGAAAGGGCCGCGAATAGCGGCCCTTTCCGATGCCCGGTCGCGTGGGACGGGCTCAGCGCCCCTTCTTCTTGTCCTTCGCGAGGTTCGGACCGAACTGCTTGCGCGCGGACTTGGCCAGGGCTTCGTCCTGCTCCGGGAAGTAGTCGCCTTCCCAGCGGGTGACCGCATCACCCTCGAAGTGGATGGTGAGGTTCTTTTTCTCGATGCGGGCCAATCGGCCCACGCGCTGGGTGGCGGTGTAATCCCAGCGGGACTGGCTGAAGGGGTCGGCGATGGACGGCGTGCCCAGCAGCAACTGCACCTGCTGCTTGCTCATGCCCACCTGGAGCTGGTCGACCGCGCTCTTTTCCAGCAGGTTGCCCTGGTAGATGGGCTGGCGGTAGACGATCCCGCAACCGGAGGTGGCAAGGGCAAGGGTGAGGACCAGGACGAGCTTTCGCATTGGGTTTCGCGGCAGGCGGATATCGGCCCGATGATACACTGAAGGTCCGTTTGCGCGCCCGCCGCGTGCCGTCCGTTCATGGAGACGACATGGAATCGCAAGACCTGCGCAATGCCGGTTTGAAGGTCACCCACCCGCGCCTGCGCATCCTGCAACTGCTGGAGCAGGCCAAGCCACGGCACATGACCGCCGAAGACATCTACCGCCACCTGCTGGAGCAGGGCGAGGACATTGGCCTGGCCACGGTGTACCGCGTGCTGACCCAGTTCGAGGCGGCGGGACTCGTGTTGAAGCACAACTTCGAGGCTGGCCAGTCGGTGTACGAGTTGGACCGTGGCGACCACCACGACCACATGGTGGACGTGGACACGGGCAAGATCATCGAGTTCGAGAGCGAGGAAATCGAGGCGCTGCAACATACGATCGCGGCCAAGTACGGCTACGAGATCGAGGCGCATTCGCTGGTGCTGTACGTGCGCAAGAAGCGTGGCTGATACCACGGTTATACAGGCGACACGCCCGCAGGAGGGGCGGTTTTGCGCAACTGCCGGGCGCGCATGGCGCCAGGCTTGAGCGGAACAGCGCCGATAGCTTAGTCCACGTCCGCGAGCAGGCGTTTGGCCGCCGCGCGTGCTTCCCTGGTCAACTCCACGCCACCCAGCATGCGGGCGAGTTCTTCCTCGCGGGCCTTGGGGTCGAGCTTCTGCACCGCGCTGCGGGTAATGCCTTCGCTGGCCGCCTTGCTGACCCGGTAGTGGGCATGTCCCTTGGCGGCCACCTGGGGCAGGTGGGTCACGCACAGCACCTGCCGACTGGCACCGAGCGCCCGCAGCTTCTGGCCCACGATGTCGGCCACCGCACCGCCGATGCCCGAGTCCACCTCGTCGAACACCATGGTCTGCACGGCATCCAGGCCGAGCGCCGCCACTTCGATGGCCAGCGAGATACGGGACAGTTCGCCGCCCGACGCCACTTTCCGCAGGGCACGGGCGGGCTGGCCGGGATTGGCGGCCACGAGGAATTCCACGCGCTCGGCGCCGTTGGCATCGGGCCGCTCTGCCTCTAGGGGCTCCAGCGCGACGGTGAAGCTGCCGCCGCCCATCCCGAGCTCCCCGATCAGGGCGGTGGTGGCCTCGGACAGGGATCGGGCGGCTGTCTGGCGCGCTTCGGTCAGGACGGCGGCGGCAGCTTGCCACGCGGCCTTTGCCGCCTCGATCTCGCCTTCCAGCTGTTGGACGCGGACACCTGCGGTACGCAGGACCTCCAGTTCTTCCGCCAGACTCTCGCGATGAGCCGCCAACTGATCGGGGTTGACCCGGTGCTTGCGTGCCAGTTCGTGCAGGCGTCCGAGTCGGCGTTCCAGCCCTTCAAAGGCGCCCGGGTCGAGGTCCAGGTCGCTGCGCACGCGGTCCAGCACCACCAGTGCCTCGTCGATCTGGATCGCGGCGTTGTCCAGCATGGCATCCACGTCCAACAGACGCGGCTCATGCTCGGCGACGCGCTGGAGATCGTGCCTGGCCTGCTGGAGCTGTCGGGCCAGCGATGGTCCGTCGTCGCCTCCCAGGCGCGCAAAGGTGCCCTCGCACGCGGTGATCAGGTCGGTCGCATGGGCCAGGCGGCGGTGGTCCGCCTGCAGCCTGGCGATGGTGTCCGCATCGAGTGCCTCCCGGTCCAGCTCGGCGAACTGGTGTTCAAGCCAGGCCGTGCGTTCCGATACATCGCCACGGGCGGACAGGGCATCGCGCTCCTGCAGCAGTGCGCTCCATTGGCGGGCGGCCCCGGCGACGGCGGCGCGAGGGCCTTCGGTGCGGCCGTAGGCGTCCAGCAGCGCAAGCTGGCTGGGCTTGGACATCAGGGCCTGGTGTTCGTGCTGGCCATGGATTTCCACCAGGCGCGTGGCCAGATCGGACAGTTGCGACAACGTCACCGGTCGGCCGTTGATCCAGGCCTTGGAGCCGCCATCGGCACGGATGACGCGGCGGACCTGGCACCCATCCTCTTCGTCCAGTTCGTTCTCGCGCAGCCATGCCGTTGCGGTGGGAGTGTCCGCAAGGGCGAAATCGGCCACCAGTTCGGCACGTGCCGCGCCATGGCGGACGACGCCGCTGTCGGCGCGCAGGCCCGAGACCAGCCCCAGCGCATCCACCAGCAGGGACTTGCCGGCGCCGGTTTCGCCGGAAATGACGGTCAGGCCGGGACCGAACGCCAGCTCGGCTTCGGTGACGACGGCGAATTGCTTGATGGAGAGGTGGGTCAGCATGCGGAGCGATTGTGCCGGGTGCGGGGCTGTGGGCCAAGCGGGTGTGGGTAGACCCTGGCATGGCCGCATCGCACGCGACGAGACTGGCAGGAGCGGGGCAGTCGGGAAGGTCCAGCGGGGCAACGGGCCCCAATCCCCGGCGCCATACGGCGGGTGTTCGCTTGCGCCCCGGCGGCCGCGCGCATATATCAACAGGATGAACCGCCGTCCCTCCGACCCCGTCTTCGATCCGCGCGCCCGGCAGTTGCTGCGTACGCTGATCGGCCGCTACATCCAGAGCGGCGAGCCGGTGGGGTCGCAGACGCTGGCGCGGCATTCGGGGCTCGACGTCAGCCCCGCCACCATCCGCAACATCCTGGCCGACCTGGAGGACGTGGGCCTGCTGAGCGCCCCGCATGCCTCGGCCGGGCGCATTCCCACCGCGCAGGGCTACCGGCTGTTCGTGGATTCGCTGCTGCAGGTCTCGCCCTTGCCCGAGGGCGATGTGTCGCGCCTTCGCAGCGAGTTGCCGGCCGGCTCCGGAACCCAGGCTTTGCTGGGCAGCGCGTCGGAACTGCTATCGGCGATGACCCATTTCGTGGGGGTGGTCAGCGTGCCCAACCGCGCGCAGTTCGCGTTCCGCCGGGTCGGCTTCGTGCCGATCGATGCCCAGCGAGTGCTGGCCATCGTGGTGCTGGCCGACAACGACGTGCAGAACCGGATCATCCAGACGCGCCGCCCGTATGACGCCGGTGAGCTGGAGCGGGTGGCCAATTACCTCAATAGCCACTTCGCCGGCCGCGCGGTCGCGGACATCCGTGCCACGCTGTTGCTCGAACTGCGCAGCGCCCGGGCGGAGATGGAGTCCCTGCTGGCGCAGTCGGTTGAACTGGCCGAGCAGGTGCTGGTACCGGGCGGCGAGGACATGGTGGTGGCGGGACAGACGCGCCTGATGGGAGTCCAGGAGTTGTCGGACGTGGATCGCCTGCGCGAGCTGTTCGAGGCCTTCGCACGCAAGCGCGAGATACTGCAGTTGCTGGAGCGCACCGTGCAGGCGCCGGGCGTGCGCATCTTCATCGGCGAGGAAACCGGGTTGGCGCCGCTGGAGGGCGTGTCGCTGGTGACCGCGCCGTATACATCCGGCGGGCGCGTGCTGGGGGTGCTCGGGGTCATCGGCCCGACGCGCATGGCCTATGAGCGGGTGATCCCGGTCGTCCAGGCGGCCGCCGACGCACTGGGCGACGCCATCCAGCCGGATCTGGGCCGGTCCGCTTGAAACCCCTTCGTGGGAGCCCCATAGCAGGGCTGTCGTGCACCCCCGCGCAGGGTAGGTGCGTCCGTTTCAGGCAGAGAACCAGACATGATGACCACCGAACACCAGACCGACCCCCACCAGGGTGAATCCGTCGAAGGCGGGGCCGACGCCGGGCCCCTCGATGCGTTCGAATCGCAGATCGACGAGTTGAAGGCCGAACTGGCCAAGCTGTCCGAGGATGCGCTGCGCGAGCGCGCCGAGCTGGACAACCAGCGCAAGCGGCTTGCCCGCGACCTCGAGATGGCGCGCAAGTTCGCCAACGAGCGGCTGCTGTCCGAACTGCTGCCGGTCATCGACAGCCTGCAAGCGGGACTGGCCGCGGCCGTGGCCGATACAGGCGCATTGCGCGATGGCATGGAGCTGACGCTGAAGCAGTTGCTCAAGGTCACCTCCGACAACGGGCTGGTGATGGTCGACCCCGTCGGCCAGCCGTTCAATCCCGAACACCACCAGGCGATGAGCGTGGTCGACAGCGGCGATCACGCGCCCGGCCATGTGGTCCAGGTCTACCAGAAGGGTTGGCTGCTCAACGAGCGCCTGCTGCGCCCCGCGCTGGTCGTGGTGGCCAGGGACGCCTGAATCATTGCACAGCCGGGTGCTTGAAGTGCTTTCCGGCGACCCCAGATAACGACCATCGGCGGCCCGGCCGCCCCCAAGTCAAAGATTTCGAGAGGGAAACACCATGGGCAAGATCATCGGCATCGACCTCGGCACGACCAACTCGTGCGTGGCGATCATGGAGGGCGGCAAGGCCAAGGTCATCGAGAACGCCGAGGGCGACCGCACCACGCCGTCCATCGTTGCGTTCACCAAGGACGGCGAAGTGCTGGTCGGCGCCTCGGCCAAGCGCCAGGCCGTCACCAACCCCAAGAACACCTTCTTCGCGGTGAAGCGCCTGATCGGTCGCAAGTTCACCGACGCCGAAGTGCAGAAGGACATCAACCTCGTCCCGTACGGCATCCTGCAGCACGACAATGGTGATGCGTGGGTGCAGACCTCCGAGGGCAAGAAGATGGCCCCGCAGCAGGTCTCGGCCGAGGTGCTGGCCAAGATGAAGAAGACCGCCGAGGCCTATCTGGGCGAGACGGTCACCGAGGCGGTCATCACCGTGCCGGCGTACTTCAACGACAGCCAGCGCCAGGCGACCAAGGACGCGGGCAAGATCGCGGGCCTGGACGTGAAGCGCATCATCAACGAGCCGACCGCGGCCGCGCTGGCCTATGGCATGGACAAGAAGGGCGGTGACCGCAAGGTGGCCGTGTACGACCTCGGCGGCGGCACCTTCGACGTGTCGATCATCGAGATCGCTTCGGTCGACGGCGAGATGCAGGTCGAGGTGCTGGCCACCAACGGCGACACCTTCCTGGGCGGCGAGGACTTCGACGCACGCGTCATCGATTACCTGGTCGAGGAGTTCCTCAAGGACCAGGGCATCGACCTGCGCAAGGACCCTCTGGCCCTGCAGCGCCTGAAGGACGCGGCCGAGCGCGCCAAGATCGAGCTGTCCAGCGCGCAGCAGACCGAGGTCAACCTGCCGTACGTGACCGCTGACGCCAGCGGCCCGAAGCACCTGAACATCAAGCTGACCCGCGCCAAGCTGGAGTCGCTGGTCGATGACCTGATCAGGAAGTCGATCGAGCCGTGCCGCACCGCGCTCAACGACGCCGGCCTGCGCGCCAGCGACGTGACCGAGGTGATCCTGGTCGGTGGCCAGACCCGCATGCCGAAGGTGCAGGCGGCGGTGGCCGAGTTCTTCGGCAAGGAGCCGCGCAAGGACGTCAACCCGGACGAAGCCGTGGCCGTGGGCGCCGCGATCCAGGGTGGCGTGCTGGCCGGCGACGTCAAGGACGTGCTGCTGCTGGACGTGACCCCGCTGAGCCTGGGCATCGAGACCCTGGGCGGCGTATTCACCAAGATCATCGAGAAGAACACCACGGTGCCGACCAAGGCGTCGCAGACCTTCTCCACCGCCGAGGACAACCAGTCCGCGGTGACCGTGCACGTGCTGCAGGGTGAGCGCGAGCAGGCCCGCTACAACAAGTCGCTGGCACGCTTCGACCTGTCGGGCATCGAGCCGGCGCCGCGCGGCATGCCGCAGGTGGAGGTGTCGTTCGACATCGACGCCAACGGCATCGTGCACGTGACCGCCAAGGACAAGAAGACCGGCAAGGAGCAGAAGGTCGAGATCAAGGCCGGTTCGGGCCTGTCCGAGGACGAGATCAACAAGATGGTGCAGGACGCCGAGGCCCACCGCGAGGAGGACCAGAAGTTCCATGAGCTGGTGCAGGCCCGCAACCACGCCGACGGCCTGATCCACATGACCCGCAACACCATCAAGGAAAATGGCGAGAAGGTGCCGGGCGACGTGATCGGCCGCGCCGAGGGCGCCATCGCCGAGCTGGAAACCGCGATGAAGAGCGACGACAAGGCCCAGATCGAGGCCAAGTCGAAGGCGCTGGAAGAGGCGGCCCAGGGTCTGTTCGCCGCGGCGCAGGCCGCCCAGCCGGGTGAGGCCGGTGCTGCCGAGGGCGGTGCCAAGGCCGGCGACGACGTGGTCGACGCCGAGTTCACCGAGGTCAAGGAAGACGACAAGAAGTAACCGGTCATCCCGTGCCCGCATCGTGCCTGGTGGCCGGTGCGGGGCGGGGATCGGACGAGGGTCCGGGTTCGCGACGCGGTCCCGGGCCCTCGCTGTTTGAGCCAGAAGTACACCACCGATGTAAGTCCTGCCGGCCGTGGCGGGCAGGGGATCCAAGCCGCACATGAGCAAGCGCGATTACTACGAAGTCCTGGGCGTGGCCCGTACCGCCAGCGAAGATGAGCTGAAGAAGGCCTATCGCCGTTGCGCGATGAAGTACCACCCGGACCGCAACCCGGGCGACAAGGCCGCCGAGGAGTCGTTCAAGGAGTGCAAGGAGGCCTATGAAGTCCTCTCCGACGGCTCCAAGCGCCGCATGTACGACCAGCATGGCCACGCTGCCTTCGAGCACGGCATGGGCGGTGGCGCGGGTGGCCCGGGCTACGCCGACATGGGCGATATCTTCGGCGACATCTTCGGCAACATCTTCGGCGGTGGTGGCGGTGGCCCGCGCGGCCCGCGTCGTGGCGCGGATGTCGGCTACGTGATGGAGCTGTCGCTGGAGGAGGCGGTTGGCGGCATCGAGAAGCAGATCGAAGTGCCGACGCTGGACGAGTGCGACACCTGCCATGGCAGTGGTTCGGCCGATGGCAAGGTGGAGACCTGCTCCACCTGCCAGGGGCGCGGCCAGGTGCGGTTCCAGCGCGGCATCTTCTCGATGCAGCAGGCCTGCCCGCATTGCGACGGGCGCGGCCAGACCATCGCCAACCCCTGCGGCGATTGCCACGGCCAGGGACGCGTGGAGCGCACCAAGACGTTGCAGGTCAAGATTCCCGCTGGCGTGGACAACGGCGACCGAATCCGCCTGGCGGGTGAGGGCGAGGCGGGTCCGGCGGGCGCCCCGCCCGGCGATCTTTACGTGGAGGTGCGCGTGCGCGAACACGACATCTTCCAGCGTGATGGCGACGACCTGCATTGCGAGGTGCCGATCCGCATCTCGCAGGCCGCCCTGGGCGACGCGATCCGCGTGCCAACCCTGGGCGGGGAAGTGGAACTGCGTATCCCGGCCGAGACCCAGACCGGAAAGCTGTTCCGCCTGCGCGACAAGGGCGTGAAATCCGTCCGCAGCCGCAAGCCGGGCGACCTGTACTGCCGCGTGGTAGTGGAAACCCCGGTCAACCTCACCGCCGAACAGCGGGAATTGCTGGAGCAGTTCGAGGCCACCTTTTCCGGTGAACATGCGCGACGCCACTCGCCACGGTCGTCGACCTTCATCGACGGGGTCAAGGGATTCTGGGAGCGCATGACCTCCTGACGCCCGGAGTGTGGCCTGCGTCAAGGAATCGGCATGAGGCGTCTCCACCGATACCTCGGATTTGTCATGAGCGGGATATAAAGGGCGGACGGAACTGCGAGCTGCGTGATGTCGACTGCCACGTTCGAACGAATGACACGGGGAGCGGGGATGGATCCTCATGAGTTGGTGTTCGGACTCCAGCACCTGTGTAGCGAGTCACTTGATGAAGTGATCGAATCGGCGCTTCGGCGCACGGACGATTACCTGTTCGATCGTGCCCAGGTGGGGGCCGACGGGGTCGAGCTGACCGCGCTGCGTGACCTGCGGCGGGTTCGCGGGGAGATCGCCCAGCGTTTTGGCCAGTCGGCCGTCGCCGGTTTTCGTACCTTCCTTGGCCTGTCCGCTGAAGTGGGCAAGAAGCCGGTCGTGCTGAGCCTGGTCGGCGAGGAGGATCTCCAGCAGCAACTGGCCGACGAACAGCTTGTCGACAACCTCGCCCGATTGCATGCACAGGCGCTGGCTGCGCTGGACGCCCGGATGGTAGCCCTGGCAGCACGTGCCTCGCTTCCCGGCGGGGACAATCCCGCCGGCCCCAAGGCGCTCGCGAACGCGATGCGCGATGGCATGCGGGGCAGCGAACTGAGCCCGAACGTCGGCATTGCGCTGGTCAAGTTCCTGGAGCGCGAACTGGGAGAGGCGTTGCACGACCTGTACGGCCGGATGAATGAGCGCCTGGCCGCCGCTGGCATCCTGCCAAGCCTCGAGGCTCCAGCACCCAGGCCAAAGGCCGCGCCCGTCACGGCGCCCCAGCCGGCGGCCGTCGATGATCCGGCCGCCCCCGGAGGGGGGGACACCGCATTCTTCAACAGCCTGGTGGGACTGCTGCAGGGGTGGCGACAACGTCTGTCGGGCCCGGAGCACGGCCGGGCGATGGCGGGCGGCCTCGGCATGCCCATGCCCAGCAGCGACGTCATGAGCGTGCTGCATCGCATGCAGCAGCACCCGCCCGCCGGGCTGTCACAGGCGGTGGGGGACTCGGGTGTCTCCCTGGCCGACCAGTTGCGGCGCGAACTGCTTGCCACCGCGCAGCGACTGGGCATGGCCCGCGAAGACACCAGCCTGGGATCGGCCGACGAAGATGCCGTGGACCTGGTCGGCATGCTGTTCGACGTGCTGATGGGCGAGCGGGATTTCGAGCCGGGGGCGCGGCAGAAGATCGGCCGCCTGCTGGTCCCGTACGTGCGCGTGGCTGTGAAGGACCGTCGCATGTTCCTGTACAAAGGGCACCCGGCCCGGCGCCTGCTCAATGTCGTCGCCGAAGCCTGCGAAGGCAACCACGGCGAAGGGCCGCAGGAGCGCCAGTTGCTGGAGCAGGTCGATGGCGTGATCGAGCGGGTGGTGGCCGAGTACAACGAAGACGTGGCGATCTTCGAAACGTTGGAACAGGAACTTCGCGGATACCTGGACCAGCATCGCAAGCGGATGGAGTTGGCGGAGAAGCGCGCGGCAGAGGCGCAACGCGGCCGCGAGCGGCTGGAGCAGGCGCGCGAATCCGCCGCGGCCGAGGTATCGGCGCTGCGTGCTGGCCGCGAACTGCCACCCGCCCTGGGCGAGTTCCTGTCCCACTATGTGACCCATCACCTGTCCCAGGTGGTCCTGCGGGAAGGTCAGGGATCGCCTCGGTATGCAGAGGCCGTCCATGCGGTCATGGGTCTGCTGGTCAGCTTCGACCATGCGGAGCTGGGTGCACCCCCCGAACGTTTGCCAGCACTGGAACGATCGCCACTGTCGGCCATCCTGGAGAGTTCCGGTTGTGTGGGCCATGCGGCGGAGGAAACGCTGTCCGCGCTGCACCACACGTTGGCCCGGATCGCGGAAGGCGATGCTGGTGCCGGGCAGCAGGTGCTGCCGCCGCCGCCGCCCATGCCCGCTGCGGCACCTGCCGTGGTCGAGCCCCTGTTGGCAGTCGTCAACCAGGGACCTGAGCTCGATTTCGACGCCGACATGGCCGAGCAGATCCGCGCGCTGGAAATCGGCAGCTGGGTGCAACTGACATCGGAAAGCGGCCGCAGCGAACCCGCCAAGGTCTCCTGGGTCAGTCCGATCTCCGCGCGCCTGTTGTTCGTGAATCGACGCGGCATTCGCGTACTGGTGGCCTCGGCCGAGGAACTGGCGGCCATGGTCAAGGCGGGGCGCATGGCGCTGCGAGGCGTCGACAACGCGTTCGAGGATTCGATGCGGCAGGTGATGGGCCGCCTGCAGGCCGAGGTGGGCGCTCCGGTCTGAGCCGACGGAGCGGGTGACGCCACGGTCCGATGGCGTCAAGATGACGGCATGAATACTCCCATTCGAGTTCTGATCCACGGTGCCTCGGGGCGCATGGGGCAGGCGCTGCTGCGGCTGGCTCCGGAGCAGGCCGCCGTGCGCGTGGTTGCAGTGGTGTCGCGCGATCCGGAGCGGCTGTCGACGGTACCCGGCGTGCACAGGTTGGCAGCCTCGGAACTGGTGCAGGCGCCCGACTTCGACGTCGCCGTGGATTTCAGCCTGCCCGACGGCTTTGATCGGATCCTGGCCTTGTGCGTGGAACGCGGCGCGGCGCTGGTCTCCGGCACCACCGGCCTGGAGCCGGGGCAACGCGAGGCACTGGCGCGGGCGTCCGGCGGGGTTCCCGTGTTGTGGGCTTCCAATTTCAGCCTCGGCGTCGCGGTGTTGAACGACCTCGTCGAGCGTGCGGCGCATGCCTTGAAGGGCTGGGATTGCGACATCGTCGAGTCGCACCATGTGCACAAGCTGGATGCCCCTTCCGGGACGGCGCTGACCTTGGGCGAGCATGCGCGGCAGGGCGGGACCGAGCCACGGTACGCATCGTTGCGGGCAGGCGATATCGTCGGCGAGCATCTGGTGCAGTTCACCACCCTGGGTGAGCGGATTGAACTGGTGCACCGGGCCACCAACCGCGACATCTTTGCCCGTGGCGCGCTGCATTGCGCGGTGCGCCTGGTGGGCCGGCCTGCCGGCAGTTACCGGGTTCGCGACCTGCTGGATTGACCGCCGGGCACCGAACTTCGTTGCTGAACAGGGTGCGCGAGCGTGTCCTGACGGGCGCGGCAGGGTGAAGCCGAAGCTGACTGGAAGCCCGTTGGCGGAAAATGAACGCTGGCGCCCGAGGGGCGTTGCGGATAGAATTCCCGCTCGCCTGAACTCCTTTCGCCGGACCGGTTAGAACCCGCGTCCGTGCTTTGCTGCAAGCCGCTTTTGGCGGTCATGCGCAGGGCGGAAGGATCAGCACCCCTCGGCACCCAAGGCGACCCCCGTGACCCAACCCGCAATCCTCGCACTCGAAGACGGCACCATCTTCGAGGGCGTTTCCGTAGGCGCGCCCGGACTTTCCGTTGGCGAAGTGGTGTTCAACACCGCGCTCACCGGTTATCAGGAAATCCTGACCGACCCGTCCTATGCCCGTCAGCTCGTGACGCTGACCTACCCCCACATCGGCAATACCGGCTGCACCGACATCGACGACGAGGCGGGCCGGGTGTGGGCCTCCGGCCTGATCGTGCGCAACGTGCCGCGCCGCCCCAGCAACTGGCGCAGCCAGGTTTCCCTGCCGGAGTGGCTGAAGGCGCGTGGCATCGTGGCCATCGCCGATATCGATACCCGCAAGCTGACCCGCATCCTGCGCGACAAGGGCGCCCAGAACGGCGCGGTCATGGCCGGCGACATCGATCCCGAAAAGGCCATCGAGGCCGCCCGCAAGTTCCCGGGCCTGACGGGCATGGACCTGGCGAAGGTGGTGACCACCGCCGAGCGCTACGAGTGGACCGATGGCCAACTGGATCTGGACAGCGGCGCGTTCGCCCAGGCCAGGCGCGACTTCCATGTCGTCGCCTACGACTTCGGGGTCAAGCGCAACATCCTGCGCATGATCGCCGAGCGCGGCTGCCGGTTGACGGTGGTGCCGGCGCAGACGCCCGCCGCCGAGGTGCTGGCGTTGAAGCCCGATGGCGTGTTCCTGTCCAACGGTCCGGGTGACCCGGCGCCGTGTGACTACGCGATTGCCGCGATCAAGGAATTCGTTGCCGCCAAGGTGCCGACGTTCGGCATCTGCCTGGGCCACCAGCTGCTGGCGCTGGCCTGCGGCGCGCAGACCATGAAGATGCCGCACGGCCACCACGGCGCAAACCATCCAGTGCAGGACCTCGACACCGGTCGCGTGATGATCACCTCGCAGAACCACGGTTTCGCGGTGGATGAACCGACGCTGCCGGCCAACGTGCGCGTGACCCATCGCTCGCTGTTCGATGGCACCAACCAGGGCATCGCGCTGACCGACGCGCCGGCCTTCAGCTTCCAGGGCCACCCTGAGGCAAGCCCGGGTCCGCAGGACGTAGCCCCGCTCTTCGATCGATTCATTGCGCAGATGCAAAGCCAGCGCGCGGAGAACCACTGACATGCCAAAGCGCACTGACATCAAGACCGTCCTGATCATCGGCGCCGGCCCGATCGTGATCGGCCAGGCCTGCGAATTCGACTATTCGGGCGCGCAAGCGTGCAAGGCGCTCAGGGACGAGGGCTACCGCGTGGTGCTGGTCAACAGCAACCCGGCCACGATCATGACCGACCCGAACATGGCCGATGCCGTGTACATCGAGCCGATCAACTGGCAGACGGTCGAGAAGATCATCGCCAAGGAAAAGCCCGATGCGCTGCTGCCGACCATGGGCGGCCAGACCGCGCTGAACTGCGCGCTGGACCTGGCTGACCACGGCGTGCTGGAGAAGTACAACGTCGAGCTGATCGGCGCCTCGCGCGATGCGATCCGCATGGCCGAGGACCGCGAGCTGTTCCGCGTGGCCATGCAGGAAATCGGTCTGGAGTGCCCGAAGGCGGAGGTCGCCAGGACCTTCGAACAGGCGGTGGAGATCCAGACCAAGGTCGGCTACCCGACCATCATCCGCCCATCGTTCACCCTGGGTGGCACGGGCGGCGGCATCGCGTACAACAAGGAAGAATTCGAGGAGATCGCCAAGCGCGGCCTCGAGCTGTCCCCGGTCAGCGAGATCCTCGTCGAGGAGTCGGTGCTGGGCTGGAAGGAATTCGAGATGGAAGTGGTCCGCGACAAGGCGGACAACTGCATCATCGTCTGCTCCATCGAGAACTTCGATGCGATGGGCGTGCACACCGGTGACTCGATCACCGTGGCCCCGGCGCAGACCCTGACCGACAAGGAATACCAGCGCCTGCGCGACGCCTCGATCGCGGTGCTGCGCAAGATTGGTGTCGACACCGGCGGCTCCAACGTGCAGTTCGGCATCAACGCGCAGAACGGCCGCGTGGTGGTGATCGAAATGAATCCGCGCGTGTCGCGTTCCTCGGCGCTGGCATCCAAGGCCACCGGCTTCCCGATCGCCAAGATCGCGGCCAAGCTGGCGGTGGGCTACACGCTGGACGAACTGCGCAACGAGATCACCGGCGGCAAGACCCCTGCCTCGTTCGAGCCGTCGATCGACTACGTGGTCACCAAGATTCCGCGCTTTGCTTTCGAGAAGTTCCCGCAGGCCGACGCGCGCCTGACCACCCAGATGAAGTCGGTGGGCGAGGTGATGGCCATGGGCCGCACCTTCCAGGAGTCGCTGCAGAAGGCGTTGCGTGGCCTGGAGACCGGCAAGGTGGGCCTCGACCCGACCGGGCTGGACCTGTCCAGCGAAGACGACGTGACCGTCCTCAAGCGCGAGCTGAAGGAGCCGGGCCCGGAACGCATGTTCCACATCGGCGATGCCTTCCGCGCGGGCATGAGCGTGGAGGACATCCACGCGCTGTCGTTCGTTGATCCTTGGTTCCTCGACCAGATCGAGGAGATCATCGCGACCGAGAAGGACGTGTCCATCGCCGGTCTGGGTGGGATCGACGCCAGGCGCATGCGCGAACTCAAGCGCATGGGCTTCTCCGACGCGCGCCTCGCGCAGCTGACCGGTACCGACGAAACCGCGGTGCGCACCCTGCGTCGTGCCTTCGGCGTGCGCCCGGTGTACAAGCGCGTGGACTCGTGCGCGGCGGAGTTCGCCACGACCACGGCCTACATGTACTCGACCTACGAGGACGAGTGCGAGGCGCAGCCGACCGACCGCAAGAAGATCATCGTGCTCGGTGGCGGTCCCAACCGCATCGGCCAGGGTATCGAGTTCGACTACTGCTGCGTGCATGCCGCGCTCGCCCTGCGCGAGGACGGCTATGAAACCATCATGGTCAACTGCAACCCGGAGACCGTGTCGACCGACTACGACACCTCCGACCGCCTGTACTTCGAGCCGCTGACGCTGGAGGACGTGCTGGAGATCGCCGACCTCGAGAAGCCCAAGGGCGTGATCGTGCAGTACGGCGGCCAGACCCCGCTGAAACTGGCACGCGCGCTGGAAGCCAACGGCGTGCCGGTGATCGGCACCACGCCGGACAGCATCGACCTGGCCGAGGACCGCGAGCGCTTCCAGAAGCTGGTGCAGGACCTGGGCCTGGCGCAGCCGCTGAACCGCACCGCGCGCAACCCGGAAGAGGCGTTGCTGCTGGCCTCGCAGATCGGCTACCCGCTGGTCGTGCGCCCGAGCTACGTGCTCGGCGGCCGTGCGATGGAGATCGTCTACGGCGACGCCGACCTGACCCGCTACATCCGTGACGCGGTGAAGGTGTCCAACGACTCGCCGGTGCTGCTGGATCGCTTTCTCGACAACGCGGTGGAAGTCGACGTCGACGTCATCGCCGACAAGGACGGCAACGTGGTCATCGGTGGCGTGATGGAACACATCGAGGAGGCCGGCGTGCACTCCGGCGACTCCTCGTGCTCGCTGCCGCCGTACTCGCTGACCCCGGCGGTGCAGGACAAGCTGCGCGAACAGGTGGTGGCGCTGGCCAAGGCGCTGAACGTGGTCGGCCTGATGAACACCCAGTTCGCGATCACCTTCGACGAGCAGGGCAACGACACCGTCTACCTGATCGAAGTGAACCCGCGTGCCTCGCGCACCGTGCCATTCGTGTCCAAGGCCACCGGCCTGCCGCTGGCCAAGATCGCGGCGCGCTGCATGGTCGGCCAGACGCTGGCGGAGCAGGGTGCGACGAAGGAAATCATCCCTGACTACTACTCGGTCAAGGAAGCGATCTTCCCATTCGCCAAGTTCCAGGGGGTCGATCCGATCCTCGGGCCGGAGATGCGTTCCACCGGCGAGGTGATGGGCGTGGGCCGCAACTTCGGCGCCGCGATGGCGCGCGCGCAGGAGGCCGGCGGCATCAAGGCGCTGCAGCCGGGCAAGGTGTTCATCTCGGTGCGCGACCCGGACAAGCAGCGCGTGCTGCCGGTGGCGCAGGACCTGGTCAAGCGCGGTTACACGCTGGTGGCCACCAGCGGTACGCACGCGTTCCTGACCGAGCAGGGCCTGGCGTGCGAGCGCATCAACAAGGTGACCGAGGGTCGTCCGCACATCGTCGACCTGATCAAGAACGGCGAGATCGTGTACATCATCAACACGACCGAAGGCCGCCAGGCCATCAACGACTCGTTCTCGATCCGCCGCGAGGCGCTGCAGCAACGCCTGACGTACTCGACCACCGTGTCGGGCGCGCGTGCGCTGGTCAACTCGCTCGACTACCGTGGCACCGGTCCGGTATGGTCGCTGCAGGAACTGCACGCCGAGGTGCAGGGCGCGGCCTGAGTCCCGCCGCGGGCCATCGGCGTCAAGACCGATGGCCGATGCGGGGCGGCATGCTTCAACCGCCTCCCCCCGGTTTGTCGCCGGGGGGGCTGGTAGTCCGCGACGCAACCGGCGTCCCCGCACGCCTGGGGCGGATGGTCGCCAGCCGCGCAGGCGTGGGCTGACGGCCCGTCGCCTTCGGTGCACAATCGGAAACCTGTGCCGCCGGGCCCATGCCGGCGGGACCATTGGATGAAACGCGCTGGCGCCTGCGCCGGCACGAGGACTTTTTGCAATGCGAGCACCCATTACCATGAAAGGCGCACAGCGACTGCGCGCCGAACTTGAAGAGCTGAAGTCGGTCAAGCGCCCGGCCGTCATCAACGCCATCGCCGAAGCGCGCGCCCACGGCGACCTCAAGGAGAACGCCGAGTACCATGCCGCGCGCGAGCAGCAGGGCTTCATCGAAGGGCGTATCAAGCAGCTTGAAGCCGAGCTGTCGCATGCCCAGGTGATCGACGTGGCGTCGCTCAACGCGGGTTCGCGCGTGGTGTTCGGCGCAACGGTCGAGCTGGCCGACGTGGACACCGACGAGGCCAGGACCTACCAGATCGTGGGCGACCTGGAGGCCGACATCAAACAGGGCTGGATCGCCATTTCCTCGCCGGTGGCGCGGGCGCTGATCGGCAAGCACGAAGGCGACAGCGTCACGATCGAAGCGCCGGGCGGTACGCGCGAGTACGAAGTCGTGGCGGTGCGGTACCTGGCCTGACCGATGAGGACCGCCACGCTGCTGCTGCCGGCACGTGCGCGACTCGCACGACAGCCCATGCCGGACGCGCTGGCGGTGCGGCTGGCCCGCGCCGACCGCCGCAGTGATGCGACCAATGGCAATGGCCTGGGCCAGTGCGGGCGCGTGCTGGATGTGTTGCCCCGCATGTGGCCCGTCGCCGCTGCCACCCGCCAGCGCGACGTGGGGGATGCACTGGGCGCGGCCTGGCTGCGCGCCGATCCGGCGTATGTGCGCCCGGACATCAACGGTGCCCGGTTGCTGGCCCACGGTCCCGCGCTATCGCTCACCGCGGACGATGTGAATGCGTTCCTGCCGGCATTGCGGCCGTTGTTTGGCGACACAGGCTTCGCGCTCGATGCTCCCGAGCCATCGCGCTGGTACGTGCGGTTGCCGACCGGCGCGAAGCTGCCAACGTTCGTGTCACCGGACGTGGCACTGGGCGACGACGTGTTCGACCACCTGCCTGGCGCCGATGCGGCCACAGGCGGGGAAGGGCGGCGCTGGCGCGCGCTGCTGAGCGAAGCCCAGGTGGTCCTGCACAACCATCCCCGCAATGCCGAGCGGGTGGCAGCCGGGCTACCGCCGGTGAATTCGCTGTGGTTCTGGGGCGCTGGTATCCTGCCGGGCGCCGTCAGCAGCCAGTACCAGCGCATCGCGACCGACGACGAGGCGCTGGCGGCCATGGCAATGCTGGCGGGTGTCGAGGTATCGCCGCTGCCGCCGGTGTGGCCGACCGTGTCGTCGTCGGACGCGACTTCAAGGACGGCAGGAGCGGCTGCACTGTTCGATCTGCGCCACGTGCGTGACCTTGCCGCGCTCGAACGGGACTGGCTGGCTCCGCTTCACGCCGACGTGCAGGCCAGGCGCCTGCATCGCGCCACGCTCGATTTCAATGACGGGCAGGCGTTCGTGCTGGCTCCCGGGCAACGTTGGCGGTTCTGGCGGCGGGCCCTGGAGTCGTTGGACGCATGACCCCCGCGACCAAGCTCCGCCGCCGTGCTGAAGTAGCGACCGGCGAGTGGCCCGAACGCATCCCGCCGCTCCTGCGCCGCGTGTACGCGGCCCGCGGCGCCATCGGCATCGAGCAGGCCCAGCCGCGCCTGGCGCAGTTGTTGCCGCCCGACCTGCTGGGTGGGCTGGAGGCCGCCACCGCGCTGCTTGCAGACGCGATTGCACGCGACCGCCACATCGTCGTGGTCGG
Source organism: Aerolutibacter ruishenii (assembly GCF_007830115.1). Taxonomy (GTDB): domain Bacteria; phylum Pseudomonadota; class Gammaproteobacteria; order Xanthomonadales; family Xanthomonadaceae; genus Aerolutibacter; species Aerolutibacter ruishenii. The sequence continues at coordinate 297,012 of NZ_VLKP01000003.1, forward strand.
TGACTTCGACTGCGACGGGGCTACTGCCTGCGCCGTGGGCGTGCGCGGCCTGCGCATGCTTGGCGCACGGCGTGTGTCGCATGCCGTCCCCAACCGGATCGTGCACGGCTACGGCCTGTCGCCCGCGCTCGTCGAGGAACTGGCAGCGCTGCAACCGGACCTGGTGGTCACCGTCGATCATGGCATTGCATGCCATCCTGGCATTGCAGCGGCCAAGGCGCGGGGCTGGCAGGTGCTGGTGACCGACCATCACCTGCCGGGCGAGACCCTTCCACCCGCCGATGCCATCGTCAACCCCAACCTGCCTGGCGACCGCTTCCCCAGCAAGGTAATGGCGGGCGTGGGAGTCATGTTCTACGTGCTGCTGGCGCTGCGTCGGCACCTTCGCGAAAGTGGCGTGATCGACGGAACCGGCCCTGACCTTTCCGTGCTGCTGGACCTGGTGGCCGTGGGCACGGTTGCCGATCTGGTCCCGCTGGATACCAACAACCGCGCCCTGGTGGCGGCGGGCCTGCGGCGGCTGCGGGCGGGGCAGGGTTGCGCCGGCCTGAGGGCACTGGCCGAAGTAGCGCAGCGCGACCCTGCGCGGCTGACGGCCGCCGATATCGGCTATGCCATCGGTCCGCGCATCAACGCGGCCGGGCGACTGGAAGACATGGCGGTGGGCATCGAATGCCTGCTCACCGACAGCCTGGAGCAAGCCCGCGGCATTGCCGCCACGCTCGACGCGATCAACGGCGAGCGCCGCAGCAAGCAACAGCAGATGACCGACGAAGCCGCTGCGGCCGTGGCGCGCGTGGCGCTGGCCGATGGCGCCGTGCCGGTGTCGCTGTGCCTGTTCGATGCCCAATGGCACCCCGGCGTGGTCGGGCTGGTCGCGTCGAAGATCAAGGAGCGCGTGCACCGGCCGGTCGTCGCCTTCGCGCCTGCCGAACCGGGCAGTGCGATGCTGCGCGGTTCCGCACGTTCGATCCCCGGTTATCACGTCCGCGACGCCATCGCCGACGTGGACAGTCGCCACCCGGGCCTGATCGAGCGCTTTGGTGGCCACGCGATGGCCGCCGGATTGTCCTTGCATGCCGACGCGCTGCCGGCGTTCGAGCAGGCCTTCCGTGACCGTGCCACGGCACTGCTGACCCCGGAGTTGCTGGAGGTGGACGTACTCTCCGACGGCCCCTTGGCCGAAGGCGAGTTCAGCCGGGCCAACGCCGAGGCCCTGCGCGATGCCGGTCCTTGGGGGCAGGGGTTTCCGGAGCCATGTTTCGATGGTGAGTTCGAGGTGCTGCAGTGGCGGGTGATCGCCGAGCGCCACCTCAAGCTGGAGCTGGGTCACGCGGGCCGCCGCCTCAACGCGATCGAATTCGGCGGCTGGACAGGGGTCGCCCCGGGACCGCGCGTCCGCATCGCCTACCGGTTGGAGCCGGACGACTACCGGGGCGGTGACGCGGTGCAACTGGTGGTCACGTACCGCGAGCCGGCCTGATCCTCGATCGGTCACTCAAGCCCGGACAACGGGCACAGCCAATGGCAACGCGCTTCCGGGTAGCCACTTGTACTGCGATGGCCTGAGCGGACCTGCCGTGGCTGCCTGAACTTCTGGTCGTTCTGTGCCTGAAGCGCCTCCGGGCTTGCTAGAATTACTGGTTCATTACTGCAAACAGCCAAACGGACACCCAGCATGATCGAGCTGAATCCCGTCCGCCAGCGAATCGCCGACCTTCGGGAACGGCTGGATTCGCTGAGGGGGTATCTTTGACTTCGATGGCAAGGTTGAGCGCCTCGAAGAAGTAAACCGCGAACTGGAAAGCCCCGACATCTGGAACGATGCCGAGCGGGCCCAGGCGCTGGGGCGCGAGCGCGCCTCGCTGGACAAGGTGGTCAGCGGCATCCGCAACCTGACCGAGGGCCTGGTCGGCGCCGACGAGCTGCTGGAACTGGCCGAGATGGAGAACGACGAGGGCACCGCGCTGGCCGTGGTGGACGACGTCGAACGCTTCGCCAAGGACGTGGAAAAGCTGGAATTCCAGCGCATGTTCTCGGGCAAGATGGATTCGGCCAATGCCTTCGTCGACATCCAGGCCGGTGCCGGCGGCACCGAGGCCCAGGACTGGGCCGAGATCCTGCTGCGCATGTACCTGCGCTGGTGCGAAGCGCGCGGCTGGAAGACCGAGCTGATGGAAGTCAGCGGCGGCGACGTGGCCGGCATCAAGTCGGCGACCCTGCGCGTGGAAGGCGATTTTGCCTATGGCTGGCTGAAGACCGAAACCGGCGTGCACCGCCTGGTGCGCAAGTCGCCGTTCGACTCGGACAACCGCCGGCATACCTCGTTCACCTCGGTGTTCGTGTCGCCGGAAGTGGATGACAGCTTCGAGATCGACATCAATCCGGCCGACCTGAAGACGGACGTGTACCGCTCGTCTGGTGCCGGTGGCCAGCACGTGAACAAGACCGAGTCCGCGGTGCGCATCACGCACGTGCCGACCGGGATTGTCGTGGCCTGCCAGACCGGTCGCAGCCAGCACCAGAACCGTGACAACGCGATGAAGATGCTGGCCGCCAAGCTGTATGAGCTGGAGATGCAGAAGCGCAACGCCGAGCGCGATGCGCTGGAAGCCACCAAGTCCGACATCGGCTGGGGCAGCCAGATCCGCAACTACGTGCTGGACCAGAGCCGCATCAAGGACCTGCGTACGGGCGTGGAACGCAGCGACACGCAGAAGGTGCTGGACGGCGACCTGGACGAGTTCGTCGAGGCCAGCCTGAAGGCCGGCCTGGAGGCCGGCTCCAAACGCGCCGACATGGCCTGATGCACGCGCGGCGGGCCACTTGGCCCGCTGCCTGTCGTAGGGCGGAGCCACCGCATCAGTCCTCGGGCTGGCGCGGGCCCGCCACTCGCGGCACGATGGGGCCAGCCAGGCCGTTGCCTGGCCCGGCCATGCCAGTCTCTCCCAATCCCGAATTTCCACGATACCCCTACTGCAATGACCGACCAGACCGCTCCCGCCCCGACGCCCGCCGACGAGAATTTCCTGATCGCCGAGCGTCGCGCCAAACTCACGGCGTTGCGAGGGCAGGGCATTGCGTTCCCGAACGACTTCAAGCGGCATGATTTCGCGGGTGACCTGCAGGCCGCGTATGCCGATCGCGACGAGTGGACGGTCGAAGCGCTGGAGGCCAAGGCGCACAAGGTCGCGATTGCGGGCCGCATCCTGCTCAAGCGCGTGATGGGCAAGGCCAGCTTCGTGCAGGTGCAGGACGAGTCGGGCCGGATCCAGTTGTTCCTGCAGTCCAATGCGCTGGGCGATGTCTACGAGGCCTTCAAGGGCTGGGACGTGGGCGATATCGTCGCGGCCGAAGGGATCGTCACCCGCACCAGGACAGGCGAACTTTCGATCCGGGTCGACGCGCTGCGCCTGCTCACCAAGGCCCTGCGCCCGCTGCCGGACAAGTTCCACGGGCTGGCCGACGTGGAGCAGCGCTATCGCCAGCGTTACGTGGACCTGGTGGTCAATCCCGAGGCGCGCGAGGTGTTCTTCAAGCGCAGCCGGATCATCCGCGAGGTGCGTGCGTGGCTGGATGCCCGTCGGTTCCTCGAGGTCGAGACCCCGATGATGCACTACATCCCCGGGGGCGCCACGGCCAAGCCGTTCGTGACCCACCACAACGCGCTGGACCTGCAGCTGTACCTGCGCGTGGCGCCGGAGTTGTACCTCAAGCGCCTGGTCGTGGGCGGCATGGAGCGCGTGTACGAGATCAACCGCAGCTTCCGCAACGAGGGCGTGTCGACCCGGCACAATCCCGAATTCACCATGCTTGAACTGTACGAGGCCTATGCCACCTATACCGAGATCATGGACCTGACCGAAGGCGTGATCCGGAACGTGGCACAGACCGTGCTGGGCACCACCGAGCTGGAGTGGGATGGCCACACCATCGACCTGGCCCCGACGTTCCGCCGTTGGTCGATGACCGACGCCGTGCTGGAGCACAACCCGGAGATCGCGCGTGGCGACTTGCGCGACGTGGAGAAGATGCGCGCACACTGCGCCCGCCTGAAGATTCCGGTGAAGGCCTCCTATGGTTGGGGCAAGCTGCTGCTGGAGGTGTTCGAGAAGACGGTCGAGGAGACCCTGGTCCAGCCGACCTTCATCACCGACCACCCGGTGGAGGTCAGTCCGCTGGCACGCGCCAATGACCAGGATCCGGAGTTGACCGACCGCTTCGAACTGTTCATCGGCGGCAAGGAGCTGGCCAATGGCTTCTCCGAGCTCAACGACCCGGAGGACCAGGCGGCGCGTTTCCAGGCGCAGGTCGAGGCCAAGGCCGGCGGCGACGACGAGGCCATGCACTTCGACGCCGATTACATCCGCGCGCTGGAAGTAGGCATGCCGCCGACCGGCGGGCTGGGCATCGGCATCGACCGGCTGGTCATGCTGCTCACCGGGTCGTCCTCGATCCGCGATGTCCTGCTGTTCCCCTACATGCGGGCCGAACAGGGCTGACCCGTTCCACCTGTTGCCAAGGAGTGGCTGCATGCATCCGACTTGGACGATATGCTGGCAACGCGTGCCGCGGCCCTTGCGGCGCAAAAGGTCAGGTGCCTGAGTGAAAGTCGTCATAGTGGATGACCAGACGTCTGCACGGACGATGCTCCGGCGGATCATCGAGGACATCACGCCGGAGTTGAGCGTGCACGACTTCGGCGAACCCGAGGCCGCGCTGGCCTGGTGCGAGGCGGGCCAGTCGGACCTGCTTCTGCTGGACTACCGCATGCCCGGCATGGACGGACTGGAGTTTGCCCGCCGGTTCCGGCGTCGCCCCAGCCACCGCGACGTTCCCATCGTGCTGGTGACCGTGGTGGGCGACGAGCCGGTGCGGCAGGCCGCGCTGGATGCGGGCGTGATTGATTTCCTGGTCAAGCCGGTACGGCCCCGCGAGTTGCGCGCACGCTGCCGCAACCTGCTGCACCTGCGCCAGCAGTCGGAGAACGTCAAGCAGCGGGCCCTGTCCCTTGAACAGCGCCTGTTGGCGAGCATGTACGAGGTGGAGGAACGCGAGCGCGAGACATTGGCGCGGTTGGCGCGTGCCATCGAACTTCGCGATACCGGCACGAGTGTGTACCTGGAGCGGATGGCCCATGTCGCAGGCCTGATCGCCGAGGAACTGGGCCTGCCGGAAGAGGATGCCCGATTGATCGAGATGGCAGCCCCCCTGCACGACGTGGGCAAGATCGCCATCCCTGACGCCGTCCTGCTGAAGCCTGGTCCCTTGAGTCCGGAGGAGCGCGACATCATGCGCACGCATCCCCGGATCGGCTACAACCTGCTCAGTGGCAGCCAGAACCGGTTCATCCAGCTCGGCGCCATGATTGCCCTGCGACACCACGAGCGTTACGACGGATCAGGGTACCCGGATGGCCTCTCCGGCAGGGATACCCCGTTGGAAGCGAGGATCGTGGCGGCGGCGGATGTGTTCGACGCGCTGCTGTCCCCTCGACCTTACAAGCAGGCATGGAGCATGGACAATGCGGTGGCATATCTGGCCAGTGAACGTGGCCGCCTGTTCGACCCGGATTGCGTGGACGTGCTGATGCGCTCGCGAGAGCGCCTGCACGACATCTGCCAGCGCTATTCGAAGGGCAGCGCCAGGGTGGAAACGGAGTGATCAATGACCCATTCCCTGGACTGGCTCCGCTCGCGAATCGCGCACCGCCCTGACAGCGAGCACGGCCAGGCGGTGGTGCGCCTGGCCGTGCTGCTGGTGGTGCTGCTGTACCTGTCGCTCAACGGCGTGCGGGCGGACATGCCGACCGCGATCTACCGCGACGTGCTGGCGATGGTCGTCGTTGGCTTCACCATCGGTGCGCTGCTGCTGGCCTGGATCGTAGCGCGCCCCGGGCGCTCCCACCTGCGGCGCGCGATCGGCATGGCGGCCGACTACGGGCTGATGGCAGCGGCGATGATACGCATGGGCGAGCCGCTGGCCTGGGTCTACGTCCTGCTGATGTGGGTGACGGTGGGCAATGGCCTGAGATACGGCAACCGATACCTGTCGGCGGCGGTACTCGCGGCCACGCTGGCTTTTGGCTGCGTGATCGCGGTGACGCCGTACTGGCAGCAGAACCGCGTGTTGGCAATCGGACTGCTGATGGGGCTGGTGGCGGTACCGCTCTACCTTTCCGGCCTGCTGCGGGCGCTGACCCGGGCCACGGAGCAGGCACGGCGCGCGAGCGAGGCCAAGTCCCGTTTCCTGGCGAACATGAGCCACGAGTTCCGCACGCCCCTCAATGGCCTCGCGGGCATGTCAGAGTTGCTGGCCGCCACGCGCCTGGACGAAGAACAACGCGAGTGCGTGAACACGATCCGGGCGTCCACGCAGTCATTGATGGCGTTGGTCCAGGACGTGCTGGACATCTCCGCGATCGAGGCGGGCAAGCTGAAGCTCGATGTCACCGAGTTCTCGCCACGCGACCTGGTGGACGGGATTGCGCTGATCCTGGCCCCGCAGGCGCGCGCCAAGCGGTTGCGCTTCTCCACGTCGCTGGACGAATCCGTGCCATCGACGCTGCGGGGTGATGTCGCCCATCTCCGCCAGGTGCTGCTCAACCTGGCCGGGAATGCGGTCAAGTTCACGCAACAGGGTGCGGTGACGTTGCAGGTGGCCCAAGTGGGCGCGCCGGACAGCCGCGCGCGCTTGCGTTTCACCGTGACCGATACCGGCGTCGGTGTCCCCGACTCGGCACGCCACCGCCTGTTCGAAGCGTTCGAGCAGGCCGACTCGAGCTTGGTGCGGCGTTACGGTGGAACAGGACTGGGGACGACCATCGCCAAGGGCCTGACCGAGGCGATGGGGGGCACGATCGGGTTTGAGAGTGCCGAAGGCCGCGGCAGTCGCTTCTGGGTCGAGTTGCCCTTTGACTTGGGGCAGCCGGAGGTTGTGGCGCCGTTGGGGCGAGCGGCTGCGACCGCCGTCGCGATGCCACGGGCCGAGGTGGGGGAGACCGCCGAGAACGTCATTGCATTCTCCGACCCCTTCCTGCGGCACCGTGCGCGCGTGCGCAGCATGCGAATCCTGGTGGCCGATGACCATGCCGCCAACCGGCTGGTGCTCGAGCGCCTGCTGCGCAAGGCCGGGCATCGCGTGGCCACCGTCGATAGCGGCGAGGACGCTTTGTCGGCGATGGAAGAAGCCGAGTTCGATGCGGCCATCGTGGACCTGCACATGCCGGACATGAGCGGCCTGGACCTGCTGCATCACCTGCGGGTGCTGCAGGCCGGCGTTGCGGCCAAGACCCCGGTGATGGTCCTCAGCGCCGATGTCACCCCTGAGTCGATCCAGTCCTGTCGGCGCGCGGGTGCGTGGGAGTTCCTGGCCAAGCCGGTCGCGGCATCACGGCTGCTGGAAGTACTTGGCAACCTGGCCAATGGCGTTGCGCCCCCGGCGGCAGTGGTTGCCACGAGGGGCGATGGCAGCACGGGCATCGAAGTGTTCGACCCGGGCGTGCTGGACGAGTTGCGATCGCTTGGGCTGGGCGAATCGTTCGAGCTGGAGTTCGTGGTCCAGTGCCTGCGCGATGCGGAGGAATGCCTTTCGCAGCTCAGCCAGGCCGGGCACCGCGGCGCATGGGACATCATCCGGGAACAGGCGCATGCCCTGAAAGGCGTGGCCAGCAACCTGGGATTGATGCGCCTCTCGATGGCCAGCGGCGAGGTCATGCGCATGCAGGATTGGCAGTTGTCACGGGACTGGCAACAGCACGCCATCAAACTGGGCGAGCAGTTGTCCCTTGGACGCTCGGCGCTGGATCGCAGGACGCAGGCTTCGGGCGCAAGTGGAGAGAGTGCGCCCTGATCCGGTGCCTGCCGGGGGATCACCCCGCCAGGTTGGTTCCTCGGCGTGCCTGTGCCCGGACGATCCGTTCCATGGTGCGTAGCGATCGATCGCCCAGTTGCAACGCCGTGTCCACCCAGGTTTCGGTGATGGCCATCAGTTCCTCGCGCGCGACCGGCTGCGACAATGCCCGGACCCGGTTGAGGGCGCGGTGTGCATGGGGCGCACGCTGCTGCTGGCGGATCAGCTCCCGGACCGCCTGCGGACCCTGGCCCTTGGGCACCAGCACGTCCACCACGCCCATCGCGTGCAGTTCGTCGCTGGTGTACAGGCGACCTTCGAGGATCATGCGCTCTGCCGCATGCGGCCCGATGCGGCGGGACAGGAACGAGTAGGCACCCATGCCCGGGAACAATCCGAACAGCACCTCGGGAAGCCCCATGTCCACGCCCTGCTCGGCGACGATGTCGTGGCATGACAGGGCCAGTTCGAGGCCACCACCCAGTGCGTCACCCTGCACGAGTGCGATGGTCCGGAAATCGCCGCCCAGTCCGGTATGGAACTGGTAAACACCCTCGACGCAGCTCTGCGCGTAGGCCAGCAGTTCCGCACGGTTGCCGGAGCGGATCAGTTTGCCAAACAGCTCGAGATCGCCGCCCAGGTTGAACGCCGGCGCGGCGGATGCGATGACGAGGTGACGGAGCCCCCGGGTGCCGACGCCGGCATGCGGGGCGGCAACGGAGGCCAGGTAGGCGTGCATGTCCATCATCAGCTCCGTGCGGAAGCAGGGGCGGATACCGGGACGGTTGTCGGCGTGCATGTACATCCAGATTTCATTGCCGGCGTCGTCGGCTTCGGTGGCCACGGTGGGATAGGGCTGGGTCTGGTTGGAAACGTCGATGGCAGTCATGGTGTCCTCCTCGCTGGTTGCGGTGTGGCCATTGGGAAAAGATGCGGAACGGGTTCGATGCTACACCGCGGAAACTACGCGAAAAGAAAAGGCCCCTCGAAGAGGGGCCTCTGCAGCGGCTGGGCGGGTCGCCGGGCTCAATGCGCCGGCGACTCGTCCCGCAATTCGCGACGCAGGATCTTGCCGACATTGGTCTTCGGCAGTTCCTTGCGGAACTCGACGATCCTGGGCTGCTTGTAACCGGTCAGGTTCTCGCGCGCATGCGCCTTGACCTGCTCGGCGGTGAGGTTGGGGTCCTTCTTGACGATGACCACCTTGACCGCTTCGCCCGACTTCTCGTCGGGAACGCCAACGGCCGCGACTTCAAGTACGCCAGGCATCATCGCGATGACATCCTCGATCTCGTTGGGGTACACGTTGAAACCAGAGACCAGGATCATGTCCTTCTTGCGGTCCACGATGTAGAAGAAGCCCTTCTCATCCATGCGGGCCATGTCGCCCGTGTGCAGCCAGCCTTCCGCGTCAAGGACCTCGGCGGTTTCCCTGGGACGCTGCCAGTAGCCTTTCATTACCTGGGGGCCCTTGATGCACAACTCGCCCACTTCGCCCTGCGGGAGCACGTTGCCGCCCTCGTCCTTCACGCAGGCATCGGTGGACGGTATCGGCAGGCCGATCGAGCCGTTGTACTCCTCCAGCGTGATCGGATTGATGCACGCGGCCGGCGAGGTTTCGGTCAGGCCGTAGGCCTCCACCAGCGTGCAGCCGGTGACCTTCTTCCAGCGCTCGGCCACCGCACGCTGCACGGCCATGCCACCGCCCAGCGTCAGGTGCAGGCGCGAGAAGTCGACCTCTTCGATGCCGGGGGTGTGGAGCAGGCCGTTGAACAGGGTGTTGACGCCAGTGATGGCGGTGAACGGCACGCCCTTGAGCTCCTTCACGAACGCGGGCATGTCGCGCGGGTTGGTGATCATGTAGTTGAGCCCGCCGAACTTCATGAAGACCAGGCCGTTCGCCGTCAATGCGAAGATATGGTAGAGCGGCAAGGCGGTGACGATGATCTCCTCGCCCATCCTGACATTGCCGCCGACCCATGCCGCCGCCTGCTGCATGTTGGCGACGAGGTTGCGATGGGTGAGCATCGCGCCCTTGGCCACGCCGGTGGTGCCGCCCGTGTATTGCAGGAAGGCGATGTCATCGGGCTCGATGTCGACATCCGGCAGCGAATGCATCTGCCCCAGGGTCAGCACATCGCGGAAACGGATCGTGCCGGGGATTTCGTAGTCGGGCACCATCTTCTTCACGTACTTGAGCACGAAGTTGACGATGGGTCCCTTCGGGAACGCCAGCATGTCGCCAAGGCCGGTGGTGATCACCTGCCTGATCTGGGTGTCGGCCAGCACTTCCTGCACCGTGTGGCCGAAGTTGTCCATCACCAGGATCACGCTGGCGCCGGAGTCCACGAGCTGGTGCCTGAGCTCGCGGGCGGTATACATGGGATTGGTGTTCACCACCGTCAGGCCCGCGCGCAGGATGCCGAACGTGGCGATCGGGTACTGCAGGCAGTTGGGCATCATGATCGCGACGCGATCGCCCTTCTTGAGCTTGAGCTCGCCCAGCAGGTAGGCCGCGAACTGCGCGCTCAGCTTGTCGATGTCGCCGTAGGTCAGTGTCTTGCCCAGGTTGGCGAACCCCGGGCGATCACGGTAGTTGGCAATCGCGGTGTCCAGTACCGAGACGATGGACGGGAACTCGTCGACATCGATCTCCGAAGGAATTCCAGACGGGTACTGGGCCAGCCACGGTCGAGCGTTGGTCATCGCGATCCCCTCTATATCGCCTGTCTTTGGGCCGTCGCGCCGCGGATGCGCAGCCGTACGGTCTTTGTCTGGATTGGAGCATAGGCCCCGGAGACTGGCAAGGCAGGTGCGATGCGGTTAGCGTGCCATGTGGCGAAGGCAGGCGTGGGAGGTGATCGTGGGGCTGGTTCGTGCATTGATTGCAGGCATTGCCTGCGCATGCGTGCTGCTTGGGTGTGGTCGAACGCCGCCCGAGGCCCGGTTGCGCGAGACGATTGATGCGTCGCAACAATACCTTGCGACCCGCGATGCGGCCTCGCTCTCCGACGTGGTTGCCGAGGACTTTGTCGGGCCGGATGGAATGGATTGCGCTGGCCTGCGGCGCATGGCGCAGGCGGCGTTCCTGCGCTATCGCGCCATCGGCGTGAACCTGGGGCCGATGCAGGTGGACATGGCCGACGGTGGGCGTCACGCGACGGTGCGGTTTACCGCGGCGCTCACGGGAGGCGATGGGGCCCTGCTACCCGAGAGCGCACGCCTGTATGCGGTCGAGAGTGGTTGGCGCGAGGGTGATGGCGGCGCCTGGGAGTTGACCAGTCTGCGTTGGGAAGGAACGAAGTAGCCCGCTCGCCGATCGACCGCAGGGGGTGACGGTCTGCCTTGGGGCGACGCAGCCGCCCCAAGGCCCAACCGCGGCCTCCATCAGCCCTTTCGCGCCGCCAGATGGCGCAGGACGTAGTGCAGGATGCCGCCGTGGCGGAAGTATTCCACTTCCTTCGGCGTCAGCAACAGCACCTTGACCTCGAAGCGCTTCTCGCTGCCATCGGTCTTGCGCGCAACGACGGTGGCCGTGCGTGACGCACCATCCGCCAATCCGCTGACGCTGACGGTTTCCGAACCATCCAGCCCGAGCGTCTGCGCGTTCTGGCCCTCGTGGAACTGCAGCGGCAGCACGCCCATGCCCACCAGGTTGGAGCGGTGGATGCGTTCGAAGCTTTCCGCCACCACGGCTTTCACGCCCAGCAGGTTGGTGCCCTTGGCCGCCCAGTCGCGGCTGGAGCCGGTGCCGTACTCCTTGCCGGCAAACACCACCAGCGGCACGCCGTCGGCCTTGTACTTCATCGCCGCGTCGTAGATGGCCAGCTTCTCCGCCGCGGCGCCGCCCGGGCCGTAATACAGCGTGTTGCCGCCTTCCTCGCCACCCAGCATCAGGTTCTTGATGCGGATGTTGGCGAAGGTGCCGCGTACCATCACGTCGTCGTTGCCCCGGCGGCTGCCGTAGCTGTTGAAGTCCGCCGGCTGCACGCCGCGCGACTGCAGGAAGCGGCCGGCCGGCGAATCCTTCTTGATGTTGCCCGCGGGCGAGATGTGGTCGGTGGTGATCGAGTCGCCGAACAGCCCCATTACGCGGGCACCTTCGATGTCGGCGATGTGGCCCACGGCCATGGTCATGCCATCGAAGTAGGGCGGGTTCTTGATGTAGGTGGACGCCTCGTCCCAATGGAAGGACTCGCCTTCGGGCGCGGCGATCTGGTTCCAGCGCGAGTCGCCCTTGAACACGTCCGCGTAGTTCTGCGCGAAGAGTTCCGGGCCCACGGTGGCGGCGATCAGGTCGCCGATTTCCTTGTTGCTGGGCCAGATGTCGCGCAGGTACACGGGCGCGCCGTCGGTGGCGTGGCCCAGCGGGTCGCGGGTGAGGTCGATGTCCACGGTGCCGGCCAGCGCATAGGCCACCACCAGCGGCGGCGAGGCGAGATAGTTCATCTTCACCTCCGGGTGTACGCGGCCTTCGAAGTTGCGGTTGCCCGACAGTACCGACGCCACCGCCAGGTCGTTCTCGGCGATGCCCTTGGACACCACGTCCGGCAGCGGGCCGGAGTTGCCGATGCAGGTGGTGCAACCGTAGCCGACCACATAGAAGCCCAGCGCCTCCAGGTCATCCAGCAGGCCGGCCTTGCGCAGGTAGTCGGTGACGACCAGCGAGCCTGGGCCGAGCGAGGTCTTCACCCACGGCTTGGACTTCAGCCCCAACCGCGCAGCGTTGCGGGCCAGCAGGCCGGCACCCAGCATCACCGCCGGGTTGGAGGTGTTGGTGCACGAGGTGATGGCGGCGATCACCACCGAGCCATCGAGCAGGTGGGCATCCTGGTCGTGGATGCGGATCTTCGACTGTGGCTTGGCGGCGAGGTGGTCGGCCTGCGGTTGCGCGCCGCCTTCCTCGCGGAAGTCCTGCTCGGCGCAGCCGGTTTTCGCCTTGCGGCCGGCGACCAGACTGGAGAGGTTCTCGTTGAAGTTGGCCTGCATGTCGCCCAGCAGTACGCGGTCCTGCGGGCGCTTGGGGCCGGCGAGCGAGGGCTTCACGTCGGCCAGGTCCAGCGCCAGCGTGGCGGAGTAGGTGGCTTCGGGCGCGCCCGGTTCGTGCCACAGGCCCTGGGCCTTGGCATAGGCTTCGACGAGCGCGATCTGCCGATCGCTGCGACCCGACAGGCGCAGGTAGTTCAATGCCTCGGCGTCGATGGGGAAGATGCCGCAGGTCGCGCCATATTCCGGCGCCATGTTGGCGATGGTGGCGCGGTCGGCCAGCGGCAGGTGCTGCAGGCCATCGCCGAAGAATTCGACGAACTTGCCCACCACGCCCTGCTTGCGCAGCATCTGGGTGACGGTCAGCACCAGGTCGGTGGCGGTGGTGCCTTCGGGCAGCTTGCCGGTGAGCTTGAAGCCCACCACCTGCGGAATCAGCATCGACGAGGGCTGGCCAAGCATGGCGGCCTCGGCCTCGATGCCGCCCACGCCCCAGCCCAGCACGCCGATGCCGTTGATCATGGTGGTGTGGCTGTCGGTGCCGAACACGGTGTCGGGGAAGGCGTAGGTCACGCCTTCAATCTCGCGCTCCATCACCACGCGGGCGAGGTTTTCCAGGTTCACCTGGTGCACGATGCCGGTGTTGGGCGGCACCACCTTGAAGTTCTCGAACGCCTTCTGGCCCCAGCGCAGGAAGCTGTAGCGCTCCTTGTTGCGCTCGAACTCGATCTTGCCGTTGAGGTCCAGCGCATCGGGGCGGCCGAAGACGTCCACCTGCACCGAGTGGTCGATCACCAGCTCGGACGGAATCAGCGGATTGATCTGCTTCGGGCTGCCACCCAGCCGGGTCACGGCATCGCGCATCGCCGCCAGGTCCACCACGCACGGCACGCCTGTGAAGTCCTGCAGCACCACGCGTGCGGGCATGAAGGCGATTTCGGTGTCCGGCTCCTTCGTCGCGTCCCATTGCGCGACCGCCTCGATGTGCTCCTTGCCGACCGTCATGCCGCCGTCTTCGTGGCGCAGCAGGTTCTCCAGCAGGATCTTCATGGAGTAGGGCAGCTTCGACAGGTCGAAGCGTTCGCCCAGTGCCGGCAGGCTGTAGTAGGTCAGTGACGTGCCGTCGACGGTCAACTGGCGGCGCGTGGAGAAGGAGTCGTTCATGGGTGCAGCTCCTTTGGCAGGGTGGCGGGCCAGCCGTGGGGGAAGCGGGCTTGGCTGGCGTCCTTGGGTGCCGCCGGGCAGGCCGGTGCGGCGCGAACTGCCCCATTATGGCCCCGCCGCATTCAGGTCCGGTGATCGCCGGGCCGGAACGCTGCATCCTTGCATTGGACCTTGGTCTAGTTCGCTTTGAATGCCTTTGTTTCGGGCCTCGCGAGCCGGTAGGCCAACTTGAGTATGGCCGTTCAGGTATGTATAATTCGTACATACTTCGATGCGGAGGCCGCCATGGAAGCAACCGTCGGCGAGCGTGGCCAGATCACCCTGCCCAAGGCCGTGCGCGATGCGCTGGGCCTGGCCAAGGGCGCCCAGCTCAAGGTCGAGCTGGAGGGCAACCGCATCGTGCTGCGCAAGAGCGTGGATGACGCCATCTCCCGTGCCCGGGGCCGTTTCAAGCTGGACGGCTTCGAGTCCACCGACGAGGCGATGCGCGCCATCCGCGGTCGCGCGCCGGGCGAGCCGCTCGAGTCCTGACCGGGCGACGCGCCGATGATCGCCATCGATTCCTCCGTCCTGATTGACCTGCTGGCCAACGGTCCGCAAGCCGATGCCGCCGAAGCCTGCCTGCGCCAGTGCCTGGGCAACGGCCCGGTGGTGATCAGCGATGTGGCGCTGGCCGAGGTGTGCAGTGCATTGCGCGACGGCGCCGAGGCGCTGGCCGTGCTGGAGGAGATGAGCATCCGCTTCAGTGCGCTGGAGTCGAAGTCGGCGCTGCGTGCCGGCGAGATGCAGCGTCGCCATCGCCAACGCGGTGGTCCGCGCGCGCGCGCAGTGCCGGATTTCCTGATCGGGGCCCACGCACTGCTGCAGTGCGATGGCCTGATCACCCGCGACGACGGGTTTTATCGCCAGTACTTCAAGGGGCTCAAGCTGATCGTGCCAACCGCTTGAGGCCTTGCGGGGAAGGAGCCATGCCGGACCGGAGCCGTCAGGCCGGGTCTGTCACTCCCGACCTGCAACACCATATTTTGAAAACTTGTTTCGCGTTATCGCTGCATCCCATTTCAAGAACCCGGATCCCTTCGCTGGGGTCCTGCAAGCCACCGGAGTCATCACATGCTCGAAGCCTATCGCCAACACGTCGCCGAACGCGCCGCGCTGGGAATCCCGCCGCTGCCGCTGACCGCGCAGCAGACCGCCGACGTCATCGAGCTGCTAAAGAACCCGCCGGCGGGCGAGGGCGAGTTCCTGCTGGATCTCATCACCAACCGCGTGCCGGCCGGCGTGGACGATGCCGCCAAGGTCAAGGCCTCGTACCTGGCTGCCGTGGCCCACGGCACCGAGAAGAACGCGCTGATCAGCCGCGCCCGCGCCACCGAATTGCTGGGCACCATGCTGGGCGGCTACAACATCCACCCGCTGATCGAGCTGCTGGATGACGCTGAACTCGGTCCCGTCGCCGCCAATGCGCTCAAGCACACCCTGCTGATGTTCGACGCCTTCCACGATGTGCAGGAAAAGGCCGAGCAGGGCAACGCCAACGCCAAGTCCGTGCTGCAGAGCTGGGCCGACGCCGAGTGGTTCACCAGCAAGCCGGAAGTGCCCGAGTCGCTGACCATCACCGTGTTCAAGGTGACCGGCGAGACCAACACCGACGACCTGTCGCCGGCGCCCGACGCCACCACGCGCCCGGACATCCCGCTGCACGCGCTGGCGATGCTCAAGAACGCCCGTGACGGCATCACCCCGGAAGAAGACGGCAAGCGCGGTCCGGTCGCCTTCATCGAGTCGCTGAAGGACAAGGGTCACCTGGTTGCCTACGTCGGCGACGTGGTGGGCACCGGTTCCTCACGCAAGTCCGCCACCAACTCGGTGCTGTGGTTCACCGGCGAGGACATCCCGTTCATCCCGAACAAGCGCTTCGGCGGCGTGTGCCTGGGTTCGAAGATCGCGCCGATCTTCTACAACACCATGGAAGATGCCGGTGCGCTGCCGATCGAGCTGGATGTGTCGCAGATGAACATGGGCGACGTGGTCGAGCTGCGTCCGTACGAAGGCAAGGCGCTGAAGGACGGCCAGGTCATCGCCGAATTCGCGCTGAAGTCCGACGTGCTGCTGGACGAAGTCCGCGCTGGCGGCCGCATCCCGCTGATCGTGGGCCGTGGCCTGACCGCCAAGGCGCGTGAGGCGCTGGGCCTGCCGGCCTCGACGCTGTTCCGCCTGCCGCAGAACCCGGCCGACACCGGCAAGGGCTACTCGCTGGCGCAGAAGATGGTGGGTCGCGCCTGCGGCCTGCCGGAAGGCCAGGGCGTGCGTCCGGGCACCTACTGCGAGCCGAAGATGACCTCGGTGGGTTCGCAGGACACCACCGGCCCGATGACCCGCGACGAGCTGAAGGACCTGGCCTGCCTGGGCTTCTCGGCCGACCTGGTGATGCAGTCGTTCTGCCACACTGCCGCCTACCCGAAGCCGGTGGACGTGAAGACCCACCACACGCTGCCGGAGTTCATCTCCAACCGCGGCGGCATCTCGCTGCGTCCGGGCGACGGCGTGATCCACAGCTGGCTCAACCGCATGCTGCTGCCCGACACCGTCGGCACCGGTGGCGACTCGCACACCCGCTTCCCGGTGGGCATCTCGTTCCCGGCCGGTTCGGGCCTGGTCGCGTTCGCCGCTGCCACCGGCGTGATGCCGCTGGACATGCCGGAGTCGGTGCTGGTCCGCTTCAAGGGCGAAATGCAGCCGGGCGTGACCCTGCGTGACCTGGTCAACGCGATCCCGCTGGCCGCGATCAAGCAGGGCCTGCTGACGGTCGCCAAGCAGGGCAAGAAGAACATCTTCTCCGGCCGCATCCTCGAGATCGAAGGCCTGCCACAGTTGAAGGTGGAGCAGGCATTCGAGCTGTCCGACGCCTCGGCCGAGCGTTCGGCTGCCGGCTGCACCGTGCACCTGGACAAGGCGCCGATCATCGAATACATCAACAGCAACATCACGCTGCTGAAGTGGATGATCGCCGAGGGCTACGCCGATCCGCGTTCGCTCGCCCGCCGCATCAAGGCGATGGAAGCGTGGCTGGCCAACCCGCAACTGTTGGAAGGCGATGCCGATGCCGAATACGCCGCGGTCATCGAGATCGACCTCAACGAAATCGTGGAACCGATCCTCGCCTGTCCGAACGATCCGGATGACGTGAAGACCCTGTCCGACGTGGCCGGCGCCAAGATCGATGAAGTGTTCATCGGCTCGTGCATGACCAACATCGGCCACTTCCGTGCCGCGGCCAAGCTGCTGGAAGGCAAGCGCGACATCCCGACCCGCCTGTGGGTCGCGCCGCCGACCAAGATGGACGCCTCGGAGCTGACCAAGGAAGGCCACTACGGCACCTTCGGCACCGCCGGTGCGCGCATGGAAATGCCGGGCTGCTCGCTGTGCATGGGCAACCAGGCGCAGGCGCGCGAGGGCGCGACGGTGTTCTCCACCTCCACCCGCAACTTCCCGAACCGCTTGGGCCGCAACACCAACGTGTACCTGGGCTCGGCGGAACTGGCGGCGATCTGCTCGCGCCTGGGCCGCATCCCGACCCGCGAGGAGTACATGGCGGACATCGGCGTGATCAACACCAACGGCGCCGAGATCTACCGCTACATGAACTTCGACCAGATCGAGGAGTATCGCGAAGTGGCGGAGACGGTCACGGCAGCCTGACTCCGCCGGGCGTGATGTGTTGCAGGAGGCCCGGCCATGTGCCGGGTTTCCTGTTTTTGGCCGTCGCGTACCAGGCCATCGCGAGGTCTCAGGGGGCGTCCAGCCGGGGATCTTCGCGGAGCGCGGCCGACGCCCCCCCAACCTCGGACGCGGCCGCCATCGGGACGGCGTGTTCTCGTGCCTTCAGCGCGATGATGACGCCGCCAGAGCGGTTTGCGAGCAAGTCGAGCAGGGTATGGATGAGCAGGATGGCGCCGATCATCTCCATGCCCTCCTCGATACTGACGAAGGCGTGGTACACCACGTTCCGGTTGCCATGCCCTTCCCGCCACCAGCCTTCCGCGAGTTCGACCCCAAGGGCGCCCCCGAAATAGATAGCGGCGGAAACGAGCAGCATGGCCCCAGTCCGGGTGGGAAGACGGCGCACGAACGGCAGGAAGCAGATGCCGAGCGCCACCACAAGGGCGATGCCCGGAATCACCCACGCGAAGTAGAAGATGCCAAACCGTTCAATGCCCAGGGAGTCGTGCATCAGTGCGCGGAGCGGGTCGATCAGGCGCTCATGCAGCGAAAGGGATTCATCCACGCCCATCAGCAGCAAGCCTGCCGCCAGGATGGCCCATTGGATGGCATCGGCGCCGCCGCGCGTGCGCTCCACCCATGCGATACATGCCAGGATCACCGACGACGTGAGCAGCAGCAAGGTGGAGAACAGGGCAGGGACGTTGTTCTCATGGTCCAGGCTCATCATGGGCAAGCCCATGACGTCGTCCTGCTGCAGGAGGATCTGACATGTCTGCAGCGTCATGTTGATGACCACCAGCGTCAATGCGACGACTCCAAGTCGCCGACAGAAGACCACCGGGTCGAGCTGGAGCCTGGCTGTCTCCAAAGGATTGTGTCCCGTTTGGTGAAACGCTTCTTGGCGCTGTCGCCCTGTCTGCGACAACGGCGTGGCGTTCCGTGAACGGTCAGGACGGAGCGCATCCGGCCATTTGGCCGAACGCCCCCTTTCGCGACGTTGATCCCACACATCAGCGCGACCATCATTCTCCAGTTCATGGATGGCACCCGGCAGGGTGGTGGCGACCAACGACAGTGGCGACGCCCGCCGCTGGCGCGATGTGGCCGAGAACGGGGAGGAGGCATGAGCCAAGAGATCGCCGGGCGTCCGTGGGATCGGGCCCCGCGGCCGGAGTTGCCGTGTATCCATGAACGGGTGGAGCAGCAGGCGGCGCGCACACCGGAAGCCGTCGCGGTCACCTGCGAAGGAGTTGAACTCACGTATCGCGAGTTGAATCGCCGATCCAATCAATTGGCCCACCGCCTGCGTGCGCTCGGGGTTGGGCCGGAGTCCCTGGTCGCGATCGGACTGGAGCGTTCCGCCGAGATGCTGGTGGGCCTGCTGGGCATCCTGAAAGCCGGCGGCGCCTACCTGCCCATCGATGCGACGTACCCGCATGACCGGGTGCAATTCATGATCGAGGACGCCCAGCCTGCGGTGCTGCTGACATCGCCATCGCAGCGGGAAGCGCTGCCGACCGTGGACGTACCCGCGCTGATGCTGGAATCGACCTGGGCGGAGTTCCAGACGGAGTCGGATCATGATCCCGAACCCCGGGCGACCGGGGACAACCTCGCCTATGTCATCTACACGTCCGGTTCCACCGGCAAGCCCAAGGGCTGCCAGGTGACCCACGCAAACGCGGCCCGGCTCTTTACCTCCACCGAAGCCTGGTTTGGATTCGGGCCCGGGGACGTATGGACGTTCTTCCATTCACATGCCTTCGACTTTTCGGTATGGGAAATCTGGGGCGCGCTGGTTCACGGTGGCCGTGTGGTGGTGGTGTCCTACCTGACCAGCCGATCGCCGGAGCAGTTCCTCGCTTTGCTGCAACGCGAAGGCGTCACGGTGCTGAACCAGACCCCGTCCGCGTTCAAGGCGCTGGTCCACGCGGACCGGGTATCGGGGACCGATCCATCGACCCTTGCGTTGCGTTACGTGATCTTTGGCGGCGAAGCGCTTGAGCTGCAGATGCTGCGCCCATGGATGGAGCGACATGGCGACGCGCAGCCCAAGCTGGTCAACATGTATGGGATCACCGAGACGACGGTGCATGTCACCTACCGGCCCCTGGGCATTGACGATGTCGAACGCAACGTCGGCAGTCTGATCGGGCAGCCCATTCCCGATCTCGGGATGTACCTGCTGGATGCCGATCTCGACCTGGTCCCGGTGGGTGAGACAGGGGAGATATACGTGGCAGGGGCAGGGGTCTGTCGCGGCTATCTCAATCGCCCCGAATTGACCGCCGAACGGTTCTTCGACTGGTCGACGCCCGAGGGGACCACCCTGCGCGTCTACAAGACCGGAGACCTGGCGCGGCAGCTGCCAGACGGCGACATTTTGTATCTTGGGCGAAGCGACCAGCAGGTGAAGATTCGCGGTTTCCGAATCGAAACCGGTGAGATCGAGAGCGTGCTTGCCCGTCACGATTCGGTCAGCGCATGCGCAGTGATCGCAAGGCATGACGACGGGCAATCAGATGCGCGCCTGGTTGCCTATGTCGTTCCCGACGTCCGGCCGGCTTCGCAGGCGGAGCTGCGCCGCCATCTCGCGGAAATGTTGCCGGACTACATGATCCCGACCGCGTTCGTCGAACTTGAGCGCCTGCCACTGACCGGAAACGGAAAACTCGACCGGCAACAACTCCCCGCTCCGCCTCGCGGACGTCCGGAGTTGGCGCATGGATACGAGCCGCCATCCGGGGCCGTGGAATCGATGCTGTGCACGTGCTTCGGCGAGATCCTCGGCATCGATGAAGTGGGGCGGCATGACAACTTCTTCGAGCTGGGCGGTGATTCCTTGCTGGCGACCGGGCTGATGGACCGCGTCCGTGGATTGCGGGAACATGCGGCCGCAGCGGCAATCACGACGGCCGACCTGTTCCGCAACCCGACACCCGCGAGGTTGGCGGCCGTGATCAGGGGCACGGATACGGGTGACATCGCCGCCTCGCGGTTCAGTTCAATCCGCGGACGCGAAGGTGGAAGGCTGGAAGAACCCATCGCCATTATCGCGATGGCGGGGCGGTTTCCGGGCGCATCTGACGTTGAGGCGTTCTGGAACAACCTGTGTGAAGGACGGGACACCATCACCTTCTTCTCTCCCGGAGAACTCGACCCTTCGGTCACCGCGCAGGAGCGTGACGATCCATGCTACGTCAAGGCGCGCGGCATCATCGATGGGGTGGAACTGTTCGATGCTGGATTCTTTGGAATAGGGCCGAGGGAAGCGGAGTTGATGGATCCGCAACAGCGGATACTGCTTGAGTTGGCGTGGGAGTGCATCGAGCGGGCAGGTTACGTTCCCGATGCAATGGCCAGTCCTGTCGGCGTGTTCGCGGGCATGTTCAATGCCAGCTACTTCCAGCGACATGTGTCGCCACGTCCAGACCTCATCGAAAAAGTCGGCGCCTTCCAGGTGATGCTCGACAATGAGAAGGATTTCATCGCCACCCGTGTCGCCTACAAGCTCAACCTGACCGGCCCCGCCATCAGCATCCACACCGGGTGTTCGACATCGCTGGTCGCCATCTGCCAGGCGATGGACAGTTTGCGGCTTGGCCACTGTGACATGGCATTGGCTGGCGGCATCACGATTACCTGCCCACCCCGGAGCGGGTACATGTACCAGGAAGGCGCGATGCTTTCGCCGGACGGCCACACACGAACCTTCGACGCCAAGGCCCAGGGCACGGTGTTCAGCGATGGCGGCTGCACGGTGTTGTTGAAACGCCTGTCTGATGCTCTTGTCGATGGTGACCAGGTGTTCGCCGTCATCGTGGGCGGCGCGGTCAACAATGACGGAGGCGGCAAAGCCAGCTTCACCGCGCCGAGCAGTGATGGACAAGCCGCGGTGATCGCGATGGCGCAAGATCGCGCACGCATCGACCCGCGGAGCATTGGCTACGTGGAGGCCCATGGGACCGCTACCCCATTGGGAGACCCCATCGAGATAGAAGGCCTCACCCGTGCGTTCCGGCGCGGCACGGATGCATCTGGGTTCTGCCGCATCGGCTCCGTGAAGAGCAACATCGGTCATCTTGTGATCGCCGCGGGTGCCGCAGGCGTGATCAAGACGGCGCTGTCGCTATCCGAGGAACGGATTCCACCCAGCCTTCATTTCCAGGCGGCCAACGCCGACATCCCGTTCCAGTCATCACCTTTTGTCGTCAATGCATCGCTGGAAGCGTGGCCCAGGTCGGGCATTCCGCGACGGGCAGGCGTGAGCTCGTTCGGCGTCGGCGGCACCAATGCGCATGTCATCCTCGAGGAGGCCCCCGAGCTGCCTGAATCGGAACCCGGTGACGGGCCCCAGCTGCTGGTGCTTTCCGCGCGCACACCGGGTGCGCTGGCAGAGGCCGCCAGCAGGCTGGCGGACCATCTTGCGTTGCATGATCCGTGCAATCTTGCCGACGTTGCGTGGACGCTCGCGGTGGGGCGCAAGGCGTTCCCTCACCGGCTGGCCATTGTCGCGGAGAGCGCTGGGGATGCGGTAGAGCAGTTGCGCAGCCCAGGCGTCGTCGCGACCACGGCACGCAGCAGGCCTGCACGGGAAAGCCAGGTCGTATTCCTGTTCCCGGGCCAAGGGGCGACATACCCGGGGATGGGACGAGCGCTTCATGCGTCGGAGCCCGTGTTCCGGGCCGCGTTGGACGAGTGTGTCGAGGCCCTGGGGGAGCGCTCGGGGCAGGAGCTTATCGGGTGCATCTTCAGCGACAACCCCGATGTGATGTTGCCGACCGCCATCATGCAACCGGCGACGTTCGCGATCGAGTACGCGCTGGCCCGGATGTGGCTGGCCCATGGCATCGTCCCGGTCGCCATGATCGGACACAGTGTAGGAGAGTTCGTGGCGGCAACGCTGGCCGGCGTGTTCGACCTGCCGGCTGCCATCGGACTGGTCGCCACCCGCGGCAAGCTGATGCAGGCACTGCCGGGTGGAGGGATGTTGTCGGTTCGCATGGCACTGGGCGACCTGCTTCCCCTGTTGCCGTCGGAGTTGTCGCTGGCAGCCGAAAATGCGCCCGGCAGCTGTGTCGTGTCTGGATCGCATGACGCGATTGCCCGCTTCCAGGCCACGTTGGAATCCACCGGCGTCGCATGTCGGGCGCTTCGCACATCGCATGCGTTCCACTCCCTCATGATGGAGCCTGCCGTGGCGCCATTTCGTGCCGCGGTGGCGAAGCTGCAGCTTTCGGTACCGCGCATTCCCATCGTTTCGACCGCCACCGGAGACTTGCTCACTCCACAGGAGGCGGTCTCGGCGGATTACTGGGCCTCACACCTGCGACAGCCCGTCCGGTTCTCATCCGCGATCGGGCACGTCCTGGGCACCGAAACCCATGTGCTGCTGGAAGTTGGGCCGCGCGCCACGTTGTGCACATTGGCCCGCCAGCATCCGGGCGGTCAGCATCACCCCGTGGCTGCGTTGCCGACCCTGGGCGACAGCCCCGCAACCGAGGACGCTTCGGTGCGTCTGGCCACGGGACAGTTGTGGGCGCGGGGCGTGGCCATTGATCCTGTGCGGTTCGATCGCCGGCTGCGCCGACGCCGGGTCCGCCTGCCCACGTATCCATTCGAGCGCCAGCGCTACTGGATCGAAGCGGCCACACCAGTCAGTGCCACCTCTCGTCCGTTGGAACACGCATCCCCACAACCGGTGGCGCAGGCACCGGAGTCAGGCGGCGTTGTTGATGCCGTCGGCAACGACGTCGGTGAAGACCGTCGCAGCCGACTGCTTGCACAACTCAGGAGCATCATCGAGGACACGGCGGGGTTCCGGCTCAGCGATGCGGACTCGGAGGTGGGCTTCATTGAGCTTGGCCTCGATAGCCTGATGCTCACGCAGGTTGCCCTGCAACTGCAGCGTGCCTTCTCCGTGAAGATTTCATTCCGCCTGCTGATGACGTCTTACGCGAGTCTCGCCCGGCTTGCCGAGCACCTTGATGCGGAGTTACCGGACGATCCGCACCTCCATGCCCGTGCCGATGATGCCGTTGGGATGGAACTGCCCGCTGGCGACGCCGGCCGCCGTCGCCGCATACGGCGAATGGGAACGGATGCTTCGAATCCGGTTTTGCCCGGGGCCCGCCTGGGTCGCGATCCCGATGGTCGGCCTGCATGGTTCGTGACGGATCCGCAGCGATCAGGAAAGTTCCTGAGGGTGGGGACATGAGCACCGCAGCCATTGCAGCGACTCCCATTCTGGAGCCGGTGGATTACGATCCGTTCGCCGGGGGGGCGCTGGAGCGTGTGGTGCCGACCACCCGCGCCCAGCGCGAGATCTGGCTGGCGGACCAGTTGGGCCAGGATGCGTCGTTGGCGTTCAACCTGGCCGTGCGGTTGCGATTCCACGGCGAACTGGATGTCGATGCCTTGTGCCAGGCATTGCAGGATCTCGCGGATCGGCACGATGCGCTGAGGGCAAACGTTGCTCCGGATGGCCTGGAGCTGTGCATTCGATCCAGCGCTCCACTTCCAGTCGAGTATTTCGATTTCGCCGGGTTCGGACCTGTTGACGCCGGGGCTGCCGTCTCCGAGCGGTTCGACCGGGCGGTACAGACGCCATTCTCGTTGGCCGTGGATCCGCTGTTCCGGGCCGAACTGATGCGCATCGGGGCGGGCGAACACGTCCTGCTGCTTGCCGCGCACCACGTGGTCTGCGATGGCTGGTCCTGGTGGGTGATCGTGCGCGAGCTGGGTGCGCTGTATGGACAGCATCTGGCACGACGAGAGCCCCAACTTCCGGAACCGGCAACCTTTGGGGATTTCTGCCTCGACGAGGCGGAGTCGTACGAACCTTCAAAGCGCGAGGCGGATGAAGCGTACTGGCAGGGCCGCTTTCCCGGTGCTGCGACCGTACTGGAATTGCCGGCCGACAGGACCCGCCCACCGGTTCGCAGCTTCGCATCGGCATGGGTGGACCATGTACTGGATGAAGACCTGCTCTGCGCACTGCGACACGTCGGCGCACGTCGCAATGCGAGCCTTTTCGCCATGCTGCTGGCGGGGTTCTCGGGCCTGCTGGCCCGATTGACCGGCCAGTCCGACATCGTCATCGGAATTCCTGCCGCCGGGCAGCCCGTTGCGGGCTGCGATGACCTCGTCGGGCACTGTGTCAATACCCTTCCGCTTCGTTTCGACGTCGATGCATCCGATGCGTTCTCGAAGCTGCTGGATGTTGCCCAGGGCACCTTGCTCGACGCGTTGGACCACCAGCAGTGCACGTTGGGAACATTGTTGACCCGGTTGCGGCTTCCTCGGGATCCAGCCCGAATGCCATTGGTGAGCGTGCTGTTCAACCTGGACCAGGCCATCGACCAGCAGAGCGAGGCCTTCGAAGGCCTCGCGATGGAATTCGACAGCGTTCCGCGAACTTTCGAGACGTTCGAATTATTCGTCAATGCGGTCCAGGCGAAGGGGCAACTGAGGCTTGAGTGCCAGTACAACACCGACCTGTTCGACGCTGCGACCATCCGCCGCTGGCTGCGGGCCTACGAGTGCCTGCTGCGTGGCGCCGTGGAATCGCTGTCGACGGAGTTGCGCAGGCTCCCCATGCTGGATGCGGAGACCAGGAGCGAGCTTGGGCAGTTGCAGCCCGGGCCAGTGGAATACGATTACGCGTGCCGGGTGCACGAGTACTTCGAACGGCAGTGCGATCGTACGCCGATGCGTCGTGCGGTCCTGGCTGGAGGCACCGGTTGCAGCTACCAGGATCTCGAGGCGCGCGCCAACCAGATCGCACATGTGCTGCGTGAACACGGCATCGGGAGGGGCGCCCTGGTGGGCGTGGCGATCGGGCGTGGCGTGGACATGCTCGCGGCGTTGCTGGCGATCCTGAAGTCCGGTGCCGGGTATGTTCCGCTGGATCCCGCATTCCCCACCGAGCGCCTCGCGTTCATGGCTGCGGACGCAGGGCTGGCCATGCTGGTGACCACGCGCGAGCATGCTGATCGCGTTGACCTGCGGGGTCGCCCCGTGCTCCTGCTGGACGCGGACTCTGGACGAATCCACGACGCGTCCGCGCAGAGGCTTGGCCCGGACGCCGATTGCGCTTCGCCGGAGGACCCCGCCTATGTCATTTATACGTCGGGCTCCACCGGCCGACCCAAGGGCGTGGTGGTGCCACACCGGGCCGTGTCGAATTTCCTCTCCAGCATGCGTGCAAGCCCCGGCCTGTCCGAGCACGACCGGTTGGTGGCGGTCACGACCCTGTCCTTCGACATCGCGGTTCTCGAGCTGCTGCTGCCATTGAGCGTCGGCGCGGAAGTGATAGTGGCGGACCGTGATACGGCGAGTGATGGCCAAGCGCTTCGGGCGTTGGTCGAATCCAGCAACGCTACGGTCATGCAGGGAACGCCATCGAGTTGGCGATTGCTGCTGGAGGCGGGCTGGAAAGGTTCGAGCGCGTTCAAGGCCCTGTGCGGTGGTGAGCCGATGGCACCCGATCTGGCTGCATCATTGCTGTCCCGGTGTGGTTCAGTCTGGAACCTGTATGGCCCCACGGAGACGACCGTCTGGTCAACGTGTGCCCACATCGAGCGCCGTGGGGACGGGGCGATGCCGGACGTCCACATCGGGCGTCCAATCACCAATACCAGCATCTGGATCGTGGACGGCGGTGGAGAGCTCTGTCCGCTCGGCGTGCCGGGTGAGATCTGCATAGGCGGGCACGGCGTAACCCGGGGTTACCTGGACCGGCCGGAGTTGACCTCGGCGCGTTTCATCCCGGACCGCTACACCTTTGCCGAAAGCAATGACCTCCACCCGGTCGTGCCGGCATGGCTCTATCGGACAGGCGATCGCGGCCGCTGGCGGAAGGACGGAAACCTTGAACACATGGGAAGGCTGGACAATCAGGTCAAGGTTCGTGGCTATCGCATCGAACTGGGTGAGATCGAGGCAAACCTGTGCGCCTGCACCGGAATCGCACGGGTGGCCGCGATCGTCCGGGAGGATCGGCCGGACGACCTGCGGCTGGTGGCCTACGTCGTCCCGTTACCCGGTACCGTGCTCGACGAGGCGGCGCTGAAGAATCAACTTCAGGGCGTGTTGCCGGCCTACATGCTGCCGCAGCACATTGTCGTACTGGATGGCCTGCCGGAGCTTCCAAACGGCAAGATTGACCGCAACGGACTGCCACCGCCCCTTGCCAAGGCAAGCGCCCCGGCTGCCAAGGTGGAGGCTCCAGCCACGGGGATCGACCCGAGGGTCCGCTATCTGTCCGGGCTCTGGTCCGAGCTGCTGGGAGTGCCGGCCAGCGCGGAGGACAATTTCTTTGAACTCGGCGGCCACTCCATGCTGGCCGTCCAGATGGCCAGCCGGGTGCAGCGCGACACCGGCCATCGCATCAAACTGATAAGCCTGGGAGCGGAGACCCTGTGCCAGGTAGCATCGCGGTTGCCGATGCCGGACAGCAGCGGCGGGAGCAGTGCGGGTGTTGGCGGGCGAATCGGCAGTGGATTGCGCCGACTGTTGGGCATGGACAAGGCAGACCAGGAGGCACGGTGACGAGGCGCTGATGTTCATCGGGCCAGCGCCGCATCGCATTTCATCGATCGCCTGTGGACATCGCCTCCGGGCCGGCACGCCCCTTCCTCAATCCAGATGCGCGCTGATCGCGGACACGATGTCGCGGCGGCGCAGCAGGAAATCCCACAGGCTGCCGCCCAGCTGACGCCAGAGCACGGCAGAGCGTACGGCGGCCAACAGCACCGCGCGTACCTCCGCCACCACGTTGGCCTGGCCCAGGTAATGCGGGTTGCCCTGCACCAGCACGCGCGGACGCAGATGACTGAGCGTTTCGGCATACAGCCCGCCCAGTGCGGACAGGACGTCCGGATGGGTGGTGCCTTCGCGCTCCGCCAAGGCGGCCTGGGACTGGATGCCGTGCTGCACGCGACGGCCCATTGCTTCGTCCGTCACGAAGCGCCGCTCCAGTTGCAGGACGGCCAGCGCAAGGCGCGGCAACTGTTCGTCGCGCGACTTGCTGGAGAAATACTCACGCAGCAACGACAGCCCGGGACGCAACGACTCCACGCCGCCGTAAACGGCCGCGGGCGTCGCCGCGTCGATCCTGAATACCGAGTCCAATGCCGTCGACAGCACGCGCTGCTCCGCCGTGCCGGTATCGGCGATGCGACGCACCTGCGCCAGGGCCTGCGCCAGCCCGGCGAGTGCCAGGACGCGCTCGGACATGGGATTTGTACGGGATTCGCTCATGCAGCTTGGACCTTCAGGCGTTGTTCCAGGGGGGCATCGGTAGCGGCGATCACCGCACCACCAAGGCACTCATCTCCGTCGTACAGTACGAGCGACTGGCCTGGCGTCACGGCGCGCTGCGGACGGGCGAAGCGGACCTCAAGCGTGCCGTCGTCCTGGACGGTCACCTCGCAGGCCTCGTCGGCCTGGCGGTAGCGCGTTTGCGCCGAACACTCGAAGCGTTGGGCGGGCGGTGCGCCAGAAATCCAGTGGGCCGCTTCCGACCATAACCGACCCGACTGCAGCCATGGAAAGCCGATGCACTGGTCCACGTACAGCACGTTGCTGGCCACGTCCTTGCCCACCACGAACCACGGCGCCGGCTCGAACCCGCGCACGCCACCGATGCTGAGCCCTTCGCGCTGGCCCAGTGTGTAGAAGAACACGCCGGGGTGCTGCCCGATCACCTGGCCTCCGGGCGTGCGCATCTCACCGGTCCGGGCCGGCAGGTAGCGTGACAGGAACTCACGGAAGTCGCGCTCGCCGATGAAGCAGATACCGGTCGAGTCCTTCTTCGCGGCGGTCGGAAGACCGGCCTCCTGCGCCATGCGGCGCACGTCGGTCTTGACCAGCTCGCCCAGCGGAAAGCGGGTGCTGGCCAGTTGCCGTTGTCCCAACTGGTGCAGGAAATAGCTCTGGTCCTTGTTGCGGTCGCGGGCGCGCAGCAACTGGAATTGCCCGCGGTGCTCCGCGACGCGTGCATAATGCCCGGTGGCGATGAACTCGGCGCCCAGGTCATGGGCGGCATCGAGGAAGTGCTTGAACTTGATCTCGCGGTTGCACAGCACGTCGGGGTTGGGCGTGCGTCCGGCTGCGTACTCGGCCAGGAAGTGCTCGAACACGCCTTTCCAGTACTCGCCCGAGAAATCGCGGAAATGGATGGGAATGCCCAGCCGCCCGCATACCGCCACGGCATCACGCCGGTCATCCTCGGCACGGCATTCGCCGCTGCCGTCGTCGGCCCAGTTCTGCATGAAGAGTCCGGCGATCGGCTCGCCGGCGTCGCGCAAAAGCATTGCCGCGACGGACGAATCCACGCCGCCGGACATCCCGACGATGGTGCGGACCTCGCTCATGCCAGGTGCTGCACCACGTCGAGCGGCTGGCGGCGGCCGGCAAGGAAGTCCTCGGCGGCACGCCAGACCAGCGGGCTGCGGTGCCGCGGTGCCTGGGCCTGCAATTCGGCCGGTGACAGCCAGAGGGCCCGCACGATGCCCTCATCCAGCGGGCGTGTGGGATCGTGGGCAACCGGCTCGGCGGCAAAGGCGAAGCGCAGGTAATGGCGGCCGTTGCCCCCATCCCCGGACGGGGCCTTCCACTGGTATGCGCCCACGAAGGCGGTCAGGCGGACGTCCCACCCGGTTTCCTCGCGCGTCTCGCGCAGGGCTGCCTCGAGGAGGCTTTCGTCGGGCTCCAGGTGGCCGGCCGGCTGGTTGAGCACCAGGCGCCCGCCCACGCTCTCTTCCACCATCAGCAGGCGGCCGTCCGCGACCACCACCGTGGCGACGGTGACGTCAGGTTGCCAGAAGCGGCCTTGGCGGTAGGTCATGGGCGTCGGGCTGTCCTGTGGGTGGGGTAGGGGTTGGGGTTGGGTGTGGCCGGCACTGCTGGGCTTCCCGACACCCGGCGGTAGGGCCTCAGAGCTCGTCCCGGTCCGCCGACAACTTGATTTCCATGTCGTCGGCCGTCTGTGCCGCGATGTCCATGGCCGATTCCAGTTCGGCGCCGGACAGGGTGTCGGGCAGTTTGAGCACGAAGTACAGGACATCGCCGCCCAATTCCCAGCTGCCAAGCTTGTTGTTGCGGCTTTCGGCCAGCAGTTCAAGGGCTTTGGCGCCGTCGATGGCGTCCTTTCCGACGCGGCCAGCCGGCGAGAATATCTCGCGCACGATGAAGCCGCCCAACGTTTCCGTGCGGCCCGAGACGAACACCAGCTGGGTGCGGCCTTCCTTGGCGTAGTTGTAGGTCACCTTGTAGTCGCCGTCCCCATCCACCTCGTGCTTGACCCCACGTGCGTCCAGGCGTGCCTTGACCGAGGCATCCGCCGCGGCCGCAGGTCCGCCGATGATGGTGAGCAGCAGGGTTGCGGCCAGCAACAGGCCGTGGCCGATGCGCATGGGCATGTCCAGTGTGATGAAGGTGGCATTGTGTCGCGGCGGGTGGTGCGTCGTCCACGCCGCGAAGGCCGGGGTGGCTGCAAGGAGCCACCGGGTATAATTGCCCGATGGCCAAGCAGACCGACCATGAGCACCACCACGGCGTCCTGGTGGAAACCGGAAAACCCGAGATCGCCCGCCCCCCGCTGTACTCGGTGCTGCTGCTCAACGACGACTACACCCCGATGGACTTCGTGGTGGACGTGCTGATGCGCTTCTTCCCGGTGGACATCGAAAAGGCGACGCAGATCATGCTTCACGTCCATACCCGGGGCCGGGGCGTGTGCGGGGTTTTCACACGCGAGGTGGCCGAGTCGAAGGTCGCACAGGTGAACGAATACTCAAGGATCAACCAGCACCCCTTGCTGTGCACGATGGAAAAGGCCTAAAACGGGTCCAAGGGACGTACTGATCTGTAGGAGGGGTTGTCGACCTCGCCGGCCGGTCGGGAGTTCCGAAGGGGGCGCATGGAAAAGCACCTTGCGTGTCCCCATCTAGGACCGCAGTAGCTTTTTTGGAGGCTTGCCCCCATGTTCAGCAAGGATCTCGAATACAGCATCGGCCAGTGCTACAAGCGCGCCCGTGAGGCGCGCCATGAGTACATGACGGTCGAGCACCTGTTGCTGGCGCTCCTGGACAACCCCTCGGCGGAACAGGTGCTCAAGGCCTGCAGCGTCGACTTCGCCCGGTTGCGCGGCGACCTGGAGCAGGCGATCGCCACCTCGGTGTCGGTGCTGCCCGCGGACATCGACCGCGACACCCAGCCCACGCTGGGCTTCCAGCGCGTGCTGCAGCGCGCGGTCTACCACGTGCAGTCCTCCGGCAAGAAGGAGGTCACCGGCGCCAACGTGCTGGTGGCCATCTTCGGCGAGAAGGACTCGCACGCCGTCTACTTCCTCAACCAGCAGGACGTGGCGCGGCTGGATGTCGTCAACTACATCTCCCACGGCATCGCCAAGCACGGCGAGGACGAGCCGCAGCACCCGCATGACGAGGGCGAATCGCGCCAGGCCGAAGGCGGCGAGGGCGAGGGCAAGGCCGACGCGCTGGCGGAGTTCGCCAGCAACCTCAACCAGGCCGCGCGCGACGGCAGGATCGACCCGCTGGTGGGCCGTGCCGACGAGGTGGAACGCACCATCCAGGTGCTGTGCCGCCGCCGCAAGAACAACCCGCTGTACGTGGGCGAGGCGGGGGTGGGCAAGACCGCGATTGCCGAAGGCCTGGCCAAGCGCATCGTCGAGGGCGACGTCCCCGAGGTGCTGATGGACGCCACCATCTACTCGCTCGACCTGGGCGCGCTGGTGGCGGGCACCAAGTACCGCGGCGATTTCGAAAAGCGGCTCAAGGCGGTGCTGGCTCAGCTGAAGAAGCTGCCGGGCGCGATCCTTTTCATCGACGAGATCCACACGATCATCGGTGCCGGTTCGGCGTCGGGCGGCACGATGGACGCCAGCAACCTGATCAAGCCGGCACTGGCCTCGGGCGACCTGCGCTGCATCGGTTCGACCACGTTCCAGGAATATCGCGGGATCTTCGAGAAGGACCGGGCGCTGGCGCGCCGCTTCCAGAAGATCGACATCGTGGAGCCCACGGTGCACGAGACCGTGGAGATCCTGCAGGGCCTGAAGCCCAAGTACGAGGCCCACCACGGCGTGACCTATGCCGACGAGGCGCTGCAGGCCGCGGTGGACCTGTCGGTCAAGCACATCGGCGACCGCCTGTTGCCGGACAAGGCCATCGACGTGATCGACGAGGCGGGCGCCCGCCAACGCGTTTTGCCGGAGGCCGTGCGCAAGACCCTGATCGACGTCGAGGAGATCGAGACCATCGTGGCCAAGATGGCGCGCATCCCGGCCAAGCAGGTCACCGCCACCGACAAGGACGTGCTCCGCAACCTGGAGCGCAACCTGAAGATGGTGATCTTTGGCCAGGACCCGGCCATCGAGACCCTGACCAGTGCGATCAAGCTGGCGCGCAGCGGCCTGGCCAACCCGGACAAGCCCATCGGCAACTTCCTGTTCGCCGGTCCGACGGGCGTGGGCAAGACCGAGGTGACCAAGCAGCTGGCGCTGCAACTGGGCATCGAGCTGGTGCGCTTCGACATGTCCGAGTACATGGAGCCGCATTCGGTCAGCCGCCTGATCGGCGCGCCCCCGGGCTATGTCGGGTTCGACCAGGGCGGCCTGCTGACCGAGAAGATCGTGAAGACGCCGCATTGCGTGCTGCTGCTGGACGAGGTGGAGAAGGCCCACCCGGACATCTTCAACATCCTGCTGCAGGTGATGGACCGCGGCATCCTGACCGACACCAACGGGCGTGAGGCCAACTTCAGGAACGTGGTGCTGGTGATGACCACCAATGCCGGCGCGGCGCAGGCGTCGCGGCGCTCCATCGGGTTCACCAAGCAGGACCACAGCACCGACGCGATGGAGGTCATCCGCCGCTCGTTCACGCCGGAGTTCCGCAACCGCCTGGATGCGGTGGTGCAGTTCCAGGCACTGGGCTTCGAGCACATCCTGCGGGTGGTGGACAAGTTCCTGATCGAGCTGGAAACCCAGCTGCACGAGAAGGACGTGACCCTGTCGGCCACGCCGCCGGCGCGCGACTGGCTGGCACAGCACGGCTTCGACCCGCTGATGGGCGCGCGGCCGATGGCACGGTTGATCCAGGACCGGATCAAGCGCCCGCTGGCGGACGAACTGCTGTTCGGCAAGCTGGTGCGCGGTGGCCGGGTCACCATCGACGTCAAGGACGACGAGCTGTCGCTGGACGTGCAGGCCGAGCCGGAGAAGCTGCTGCCGGCGACTGTCAGCTGACGGTGATGTCCATGCCGCGCCACAAGCGGGCGCGGCATGGGGATGCATCGCGTCGGTCGAGCGCGTTGCGGCAACCATTGGAAACGAAAAAGGCGACCCAAAAGGTCGCCTTTTTTCAATGCGTTACCGCAATTACTTCATGCGATAGGTGATGCGGCCCTTGGTCAGGTCGTAGGGGGTCATTTCGACCTTCACCTTGTCGCCGGTCAGGATGCGGATGTAGTTCTTGCGCATGCGGCCGGAGATGTGGGCAATGATCTCGTGCCCGTTTTCGAGGCGCACCCGGAACATGGTGTTCGGAAGGGTTTCCGCCACCGTGCCCTCGAATTCGATCACGTCGTCTTTTGCCATGTGTTCCCTGAGTGTCGCGAAGAGCGGCCGTTTCCCGGCCGCGAAGCCCAGCATTGTGCCACGTTGCGGTAGCTGGCGCAAAAGTGGGGGGTGAGTGGTTCAGCATGCGGCGAAGGGCGGCTGTGTGCGCCGCGCCCGCGCCCGCCGCGGCTGGCTGGCCGGGGCGAGCTCGCCCCGCTCAGTCCGTTCGAGCCAACTGGGCACAGGTCAGTTCGCCGAACTGTCGTGTCCACGGCTCCGCTGTCGCGGTCAGTGCGGTCAGCCCTTCCACCTGGGCCAGGAACTTCTCGCGTCGGATCAGCCGAGCGCCCAGCGAAATCAGGTGCGGGTTCTCGACCTGCGCATCGATCAACGGCCAGCCCCATTCGCGCAACCGGAAGGCCAGGGCCGCGAGGGCCGCCTTCGAGCCACCGGAGTCGGCACTGAACATGCTTTCGCCAAAGAACATGTGGCCGATCGAGACCCCGTACAGCCCACCAGCCAGGCGATCGCCGTCCCACACCTCGATCGAATGCGCATGCCCCAGGCGGTGCAGCTCCACGTAGGCATCACGCATCTCCGCCGTGATCCACGTGCCGTCCTGCCCGTTGCGCGGCGACCGGGCGCAGGCATCGATCACGGCCTCGAAGTCGGTGTCCGCGCGCACCACCCAGGGCAGCGCCCGGAGCGTTCGGCGGAATCGCGTCGAAAGCCGGAAGCCGTCCGTGCGGAAAACCGTGCGCGGATCCGGGCACCACCACAGGATCGGCTGGCCTTCCGAATACCAGGGGAAGATGCCGTGCCGGTAGGCGTTCAGCAGGCGAACGGGCGACAGGTCGCCACCAAGGGCCAGCAACCCGTCTGGCTGCCGCAGCGCGCTCTCCCCTGGCGGGAAGGGCGCGGAAGGGTCCACCGGCAGTTGGGGCAAGCGCAGGGACATGCGTTCAGCTTGTCACGTCCCGGGCGCTGGCGTCTGCCCCCTTGAAGGGGGATCGTGCGGCCAGCCGGCGCGCATGCTGCAGCACGGCCACTGTCTCTTCGTGGCACCAGTCGCCCAGCGCGTCGCGAAAGCCGTCGTGGGCGATCCAATGCCGGCTGCGTACCAGGGTCGGCAGGAAGCCGCGGGCCAGTTTGTGTTCGCCCTGGGCGCCCGGTTCGAATCGCGTCAGTCCTTCGCGCAGGCAATACTCGATGCCCTGGTAATAGCAGGTTTCGAAATGCAGGCCGGGCAGGGTGGCGTCGCCGCCCCAGTACCGGCCGTAAAGCGTGCCACCACCGCGCAGGCAAAGCGCTCCCGCGACGGCCTGGCCCTGGAACTCGGCGAAAATGATCACCAGGGCCTCGGGACAGGCCACGGCCAGGTGCTGCAGGAACGGCAACGTCAGTGCCGGATGGTTTCCGTAGTCGGCGAACGTGCGCTGGTAGAAGCGATGCATCGTCGCCAGGTCGGCTTCGGTGGCGCCCGCGCCGTCGACCACGCGGAAGCGCACGCCGGCCTCGGCCACCTTCCGGCGCTCCTGCCGGACGTTCTTGCGGTGCTTGTGGTCGAACGCCGCAAGGAAATCGTCGAAGGTGCGCCAGCCTGCATCGTTGTGCCAGTGGTACTGCATGTCGGTCCGGACCAGCCACCTGTCGGGGTTGCCCGGATCCGTGTCCATGGCGTGATCGAAGGCTTCGTCTTCAATGGCGTCATGAAAGTTCACGTGCACGGACGACAGCCCCAGCGCGACACATTGCGCCACCATCGTCTGGGCCAGTGCGTGCCGAACCGCGGGCACACGGGCCAGCAGGCGCGGGCCGGTGACGGGCGAATACGGCACGGCGCAAAGCCACTTCGGGAAGTAATCCAGCCCGTGCCGCTCGTAGGCATGCGCCCAGGCATGGTCGAAGACGAACTCCCCGTGAGAGTTCGTCTTCAGGTACATGGGGGCGGCACCGACCAGCGCCCCGTCTTCCCACAGCGACAGGTGCCGGGGCGTCCAACCCCAATCCGGACGCACGCAGCCATGCTGCTCCAGGCCCGAAAGGAACGCATGGCTGACGAACGGGTTGTGTCCGTCATGCAGCGCATCCCATTGCCCGGCGGGAACGTCGGCCAGAGAGGCCAGGAGGCGGACGTCAGGCATGGCGGTAGGCGCCCCGCGGGGCAGGGCGCCGGAGGGACTCAGCCCTCGCTGTCGAGGAACTTCTCGGCATCGAGCGCGGCCATGCAGCCGAAGCCGGCCGATGTGATCGCCTGGCGATAGACCTGGTCGGCCACGTCGCCGGCCGCGAACACGCCTTCGACCGAGGTCCGGGTGGCATTGCCTTCCAGCCCGGTGTTGATGGTGAGGTAGCCGCCCTTCATCGCCAACTGGCCCTCGAACAGGGACGTGTTGGGGGTGTGGCCAATGGCCACGAAGAAGCCGTGGATGGCGATGTCGCGGGTGCTGCCGTCCTGCATCGATTTCACGCGCACGCCGGTGACACCGGCATCGTCGCCCAGCACTTCATCGACGGTGTTGTTCCATACCAGCTCGATCTTGCCGGCCTCGGCCTTGGCGAACAGCTTGTCCTGCAGGATCTTCTCCGCGCGCAGGGTGTCGCGACGGTGGATCAGGTAGACCTTGCGGGCGATGTTGGACAGGTACAGCGCTTCCTCGACGGCGGTATTGCCACCGCCGATCACGGCCACGTCCTTGTCCTTGTAGAAGAAGCCATCGCAGGTGGCGCAGGCGGACACGCCACGCCCCATGTACGTCTCCTCGGAGGGGATGCCCAGGTACTTGGCGGTCGCACCCGTGGCGATGATCAGGGCATCGCAGGTGTACTCGCCGCTGTCGCCCACCAGGCGGAACGGGCGCTTGGACAGGTCGGCGGTGTGGATGTGGTCAAACACGACTTCCGTGTCGAAGCGCTCGGCGTGGGCCTGCATGCGCGCCATCAGGTCCGGCCCCATCAGGCCGTGGGCATCGCCCGGCCAGTTGTCCACCTCGGTGGTGGTCATCAGCTGGCCGCCCATCTGCAGACCGGTGATCACCACGGGCTTGAGGTTGGCGCGTGCCGCGTAGACGGCCGCGGTCCAGCCAGCCGGGCCGGAACCGAGGATGATCAGCTTGGAATGCTTGGCGGGGGTCATGGCTATACTGGTTGCTGGGAGACGCCATAGAGTGGCGGCCGAGTCCCGGCATTACAAGGCAAGGTTGGCGAAAACACCGTTGCAGCAACCGCACGGCGGGTATTGCCGGTGCGGCATCCACGACGCCGCCCATGCGGCGTTCCCCGAGGGCCAGCCACGGTTGGGAGGTCGCGATGCGTATCGGAGTGCCCCGCGAGACCAAGACACTTGAAGGACGGGTCGCCCTGGTGCCCGCCGCGGCCGGGGATCTGGTCCGGCGAGGCCATGAAGTATGGCTGGAACAGGGTGCCGGCCTGAAAAGCGGCTTCAGCGATGCGCAGTACGCGCAGGTGGGCGTCAACATCGCACCGGATGCGGCGGCGCTGTACGACAAGGGCGAGCTGATCGTGAAGGTCAAGGAGCCGGTCGAGGGCGACCTGCGCCACCTGCGGCCGGACCACCTGTTGTTCTGCTACCTGCACCTGGCGCCGGAGCCCGCGCTGACCCGTCGGCTGCTGGACATCGGACTGACCGGGGTCGCGTTCGAAACCGTGGAGCTGGACAACGGCACGTTGCCCTTGCTGGCACCGATGTCGATCATTGCCGGCAAGATCGCGGTGCAGATCGGCACCCACCTGTTGCACCAGCCGCAGGGCGGCAAGGGTAGGTTGCTGGGTGGGCTGCCTTCGACGGAGCGGGGCAAGGTGGTGGTGTTTGGCGCAGGCCAGGCGGGCGGACATGCCGCTGCGTTGGCGGCCGCGGGCGGTGCCAACGTGGTGGTGTTCGAGAAGCGGCAGGACCGCATGGACGAGATGATGCGGCTGGGCAACAACGTGACCGCACTGTACCCCTACGACGACGACGTCGCCCGCGAGGTGGCGGGTGCCGACCTGGCGGTGGGTGCGGTGCTGATCCCCGGCGCGGTGGCGCCGCACGTGCTGACCCGCGAGATGCTCAAGGGCATGGAGGACGGCAGCGTGGTGGTCGACATTTCCATCGACCAGGGTGGCTGCTTCGAGACCTCGCGGCCGACTACATGGAAGGAGCCGACCTTCGTGGAGGAGGGCGTGACCCACTTCTGCGTGACGAACATGCCCGGCGCGGTGCCGCAAACCTCGTCGCAGGCGATCTGCGCGGCGATCCTGCCGTGGGTCGGCAAGTTGGCTTCGGGCCATTGGCGGGACAGTGCGCCGCTGGTTCGCGGCATCAACGTGGAGGGCGGCCGGCTGGTGCACCCTGCGCTGCAGGGAATGACGCTGTAATTTAGCCATGGAACGCCCGGCGCACCGGGCTGTGAATCCATGGCATTTCGCCGTATATTCAACGACTAACGCAATCGATTTAAGGCAGAACATCACGGTGGCGCAAGCGTCCGCAGCAAGCCGAAAGAAGGTCACGGCCGAAAAGGCCCCGCCATCGCCCCGTCGCCAGCGGCTCATGCGCGACATCGCGCTGATCATCATTGCGCCGTTGCTGGTGTACCTGCTGGTCAGCCTGGTCACGTATTCGCCGCAGGATCCAGGCTGGTCGCAGTCCGGCAGCGTTACCGCACCACTGCACAATCTCGGCGGCAAGGTGGGGGCGCTCCTCGCCGACGTGCTGTTGAACCTCACCGGTTACGTGGCGTTCCTGCTGCCGCTCATCCTGGGGCTGATCGCGTGGATCGCACTGTTCGGGATGGACACCGATGGCGATGGTCATGCCGACCTTGGGCCGGCGTTGCGGCTGGTGGGCATCGTCGGCTTCCTGGTTTCGGCCACGGGGTTGCTGTACCTGCGCTTCAACACCGCGTCGGACTTTTCCGCCGGCAGTGGCGGCATCCTCGGGCAGGTGGTGGGCAAGTCGCTGTACAAGGGCTTTGGCCCGGTGGGCGGCAACCTGTTCCTGTTGGCCTTGCTGCTCATCTCCATCACGCTGGCCACCGGACTGTCGTGGTTGCACGTGATGGACAAGCTGGGCCAGTGGACGCTGGCGCTGGGCCCGCTGCTGGGGCGCGTGTTCAAGCGCGGCAGCAAGCAGGCCACGGAGTGGCAGCAGACCCGCGCCCTGCGCGAGGAGCGCGAAGAAGTCCGCAAGGTGGACTCCGAACTGCGCGCCAAGCGCGCCCCGGTGAAGATCGAACCGCCGCCGGCACCGGTGGTGGAAAAGAGCGAGCGCGCCAAGCGCGAGACCCAGATCCCGCTGTTCAATGCCGGTGACGGTTCGGGCCTGCCGCCGCTGGCGCTGCTCGATGATCCCAAGCCGCAACCCAAGGGCTACGACGAGCAGACGCTGGAAACCCTGTCGCGGCAGATCGAGTTCAAACTGAAGGACTTCCGCATTGATGCGCAGGTGGTGGGCGCGTATCCCGGGCCGGTGATTACCCGCTTCGAGATCGAGCCGGCGCCCGGGGTGAAGGTCAGCCAGATCAGTTCGCTGGACAAGGACATCGCCCGCGGCCTGTCGGTGAAGTCGGTGCGCGTGGTGGACGTGATCCCCGGCAAGTCGGTGGTCGGTCTGGAAACGCCCAATACCCAGCGCGAGATGATCTTCCTCTCGGAGCTGCTGCGCTCAAAGGAATACGACAAGTCGGCCAGTGCGTTGACGCTGGCGCTGGGCAAGGACATCGCCGGCCGCCCGACGGTGGCCGACCTGGCGCGCATGCCGCACCTGCTGGTGGCCGGCACCACCGGCTCGGGCAAGTCGGTGGCGGTCAACGCGATGGTGCTCAGCCTGCTGTACAAGGCCTCCGCGAAGGACCTGCGGATGCTGATGATCGACCCGAAGATGCTGGAACTGTCGGTCTACCAGGGCATCCCGCACCTGCTGGCGCCAGTGGTCACCGACATGAAGGAGGCCGCCAACGGCCTGCGCTGGTGCGTGGCGGAGATGGAGCGCCGCTACAAGCTGATGAGCGCGGTTGGCGTGCGCAACCTCGCCGGCTTCAACAAGAAGGTGAAGGACGCGCAGGACGCGGGCCAGCCGCTGATGGATCCGCTGTTCAAGCCCAACGCCGAACTGGGCGAAGCGCCGCGGCCGCTGGAGACGCTGCCGTTCATCGTCATCTTCATCGATGAATTCGCCGACATGATGATGATCGTCGGCAAGAAGGTGGAAGAGCTGATCGCGCGCCTGGCGCAGAAGGCGCGTGCCGCCGGCATCCACCTGATCCTGGCGACCCAACGCCCGTCGGTGGACGTGATCACGGGCCTGATCAAGGCGAACATCCCCACGCGCATCGCGTTCCAGGTGTCGAGCAAGATCGACTCGCGCACCATCCTCGACCAGTCCGGTGCGGAGACGCTGCTGGGCCACGGCGACATGCTGTACCTGCCGCCGGGTACAGCGATGCCCGAGCGCGTTCATGGCGCCTTCGTCAGTGACGAGGAAGTGCACCGCGTGGTGGAGCACCTCAAGCAGATTGGTGGCGGCCCGGACTACATCGAGGGCGTGCTGGACGAAGTGCAGACCATGGGCGATGGCGTGGTGGTCGGTGCGACCGGCCTGCCGGAAAGCGGGGGAGGGGGCGATGAGTCCGACCCGCTGTACGACGAAGCGGTGCGCATCGTCACCGAGACCCGTCGGGCCTCCATCTCCGGCGTGCAGCGTCGGCTCAAGATCGGCTACAACCGTGCCGCGCGCCTGATCGAAGCGATGGAGGCGGCGGGGGTGGTCTCTTCCCCGGAACACAACGGTGACCGCAGCGTGCTGGCGCCTCCGCCTCCGCGTGATTGAAGACACCTCGCGAGGTCGGCAGCGACTGGCGCTTCCCACCATCCGGGTTGGGGCGCCTTCCGCCGATGCTCCTGCGTGGGGCACCTCGCGTTGAGTGGCAGGTCTCGGCGCATCCCTTGATCGGCTATTCAGCTTCCGCGCCACACACTTCGGCCATCGCATCTGCGTTTGCACCTGGAGCAATCCCATGACTCGTATTTCCCGGTGGACTGCCCGCGTCGGCGCTGGCCTTTTCGCGTTCGCGTTGTCCGCATCCCCGGCGTTCGCCGCCGCCCGCGATGACCTCAATGCGTTCACCAAGGGGTTGAAGGGACTCAACGCCACGTTCACCCAGCAGGTCTTCAATGAGCAGGGGAGGCTGAAGGAGTCTTCCAGCGGTCGCCTGGCGCTGTCCGCGGCGCGCCTGTTCCGTTGGGAGTACATCAAGCCGTACCCGCAGCTGATCGTGGCTGACGGCCGCAAGGTGTGGGTCTACGATCCGGACCTGCAACAAGCCACGGTCAAGCCGCAGGGGCCCGAGGAGCAGAACAGCCCGTTGGCGGCATTGATCGATCCGACCAAGCTGGATGCGCAGTTCGTGGTCAAGGAAGCGGGCACCTCGGAAGGCATGAGCTGGTTGACGCTCGCGCCCCGAACCGACGAAGCCGGTTTCCGGACCGCGCGACTGGGTCTGGCCAAGGGCGAGTTGGTGAAAATGGTGATCGTGGACAGCCTGGGCCAGCGCACCGAGATCCGATTCAGTGGCTGGAAGCGCAACCCGGCGTTTGCTCGCGGCACGTTTACCTACACGCCAGGCAAAGGCGTGGACGTGATCGGCGAAAGGTAATCGGCGGAACACAATCCGCACAGGGAGCGTTCACGTTCCACGTCCTGGAATCACGGCACATCCACGGGGCCGGCGGCACTCTGCCTGCCATGCCCCGCATCCGTAACGGGGTCGGCCAGGATTGGATGCGCCATGTTCCGTACCGTCATTTCCTCCGCAGTGCTTGCCTCCGCTGGTGTGATGGGCCTGGTCTTCGCAGTGCCCAATGACCCGCAGCTGGATTCGCAGCCGATGCCCGTGTTCCACGCGGCTGCGTTGGACCGGGCGGCAGAGTCGAGGGCGGAAGGCGAACTGGCGATGGATGACTCGGTCGCCACTTCGCTGGTGGGTGCGATCACGTTGCAGTTTCCCCGCCAGCAGGTGGAGGTGCAGCTGGACAAGGTGGACGTGGCACCGTTGAGCGTGCGCGACCGTGTCGTCTCCGGCGAGGGCCGGTTGCGCATTGGTGACGACGACACATGGATCCCGCTTGCGTTCAACGCGCTGTACGACACGCAGGACACGGTGGTGACACAACCACGCCTGGTGCTGGGCAGCGATGCACCGTCGAGCATGGTTTCCAGCCAATCCCCGCTGGTGCGGGGACTCCTGCAGCAGGTCAGCCGCGCCATGGCGGCGGAGTTCATCCAGCAGGCGGTGGAGGTACGCATTGACCACGCAAGCACGTCACCGGCGGGGCGGCGCTACCTGCATGTGCAGGCAGTGGGGCAGGCGCGCTTTGAGGGCGAGGGCATGGCCCCGGCGAGCATCGAGGCGCTGTACGACCGCACGACGGGGCAATGGTTGCGGGTCAACTATGATCTGGACGCCGCGGCACCACGCGATGAACCGGCGCGCAGCTGATCCGGCAACGCGACGCCGGGCCGCCCGGCTCGCTTAGTTGCTATCTTGTGGGGCCGTCCTCCATCCGTTGAATCACCGTGCCACGGCCGAGCCCACCTCCGTTTCCAGATGCCGCCCCCAGCCTGCTGAGCGCCGACCAGGATGCGATGCGGCCACTGGCCGAGCGCATGCGTCCGCGCACAGTCGATGAAATGGTGGGCCAGCGTCGCCTGTTGTCGCCGGGCAGCGCCTTGCGGCGCGCGATCGAATCCGGTCGCATGCATTCGATGATCCTGTGGGGTCCGCCGGGTTGCGGCAAGACCACGTTGGCGTTGCTGCTCGCGCGTTATGCGGATGCCGAATTCCGCGCGATTTCCGCGGTGCTGTCGGGGCTGCCGGAGGTGCGCCAGGTGTTGGCCGAAGCGGCACAGCGCTTCGCGGGCGGTCGCCGCACGGTGCTGTTCGTGGACGAGGTGCACCGGTTCAACAAGGCGCAGCAGGATGCATTCCTGCCGCATATCGAACGGGGCACGATCCTGTTCGTGGGAGCGACGACGGAGAACCCGTCCTTCGAGCTCAACTCCGCGTTGCTTTCCCGCTGCCGCGTGCACGTGATGGAAGCGGTTTCACCGGAAGACATTGCCGCCGCCCTGCAGGCCGCCTTGGGCGACGCCGAGCGCGGACTGGGCGGGCAGGGCATCCACGCGCCGGATGACGCGCTGCGCCTGATTGCCAGTGCTGCCGATGGCGATGTCCGGCGCGGCCTGACGTTGTTGGAGATCGCCGCGGAACTCGCCGTGGAGGACGGCGGCGAGATCACAGAGTCCACCCTGGCGCAGGTCCTGGCCGATCGTACGCGCCGGTTCGACAAGGGGGGCGAGCAGTTCTATGACCAGACGTCGGCGCTGCACAAGTCCGTGCGCAGCTCCAACCCCGATGCGGCGCTGTACTGGCTGACGCGGATGCTCGATGGCGGATGCGACCGCGCATACCTGGCCCGCCGCCTGACGCGGATGGCGGTGGAAGACATCGGGCTGGCCGATCCGCGCGCGTTGCAGATGGCGATCGACGCGTGGGACACGTATGACCGGCTTGGTTCGCCGGAGGGCGAACTCGCCCTGGCACAACTGACCCTGTACCTCGCCAGCACGGCCAAGTCCAACGCCGCCTACATGGCATACAAGGCCGCCCAGCAGGACGTTGCGGAGTACGGCACCCAGGAGGTCCCCATGCACCTGCGCAATGCACCCACGCGGCTGATGAAACAGTTGGGATACGCCAAGGGCTACCAGTATGACCATGACCGGGAAGGCGGGGTCGCGCTGGACCAGACCGGATTCCCCGACGCCATGGGCGAGCGCGTCTACTACCGGCCGGCGGAGCGGGGCCTGGAACTGAAGCTCAAGGAAAAGCTGGACCGCCTGCGCGAGGCGCGGGAAGCGGCGCGGGGTGG
Source organism: Aerolutibacter ruishenii (assembly GCF_007830115.1). Taxonomy (GTDB): domain Bacteria; phylum Pseudomonadota; class Gammaproteobacteria; order Xanthomonadales; family Xanthomonadaceae; genus Aerolutibacter; species Aerolutibacter ruishenii. The sequence continues at coordinate 340,255 of NZ_VLKP01000003.1, forward strand.
CGAGGGCGGTCACGCGAAAGGGTGACGGTTGCGATGCGGCACGGTCGCAGGCAAGCTCAGCCTGCCCCCGCTCCACCTGAAGCAGAAGCAAGTCCTGGGGAGGACCTGATGCGAATCGCAATAGCCGCCCTCATCGGCGGGATCGTGATGTTCCTGTGGGGTGCCGTGGCGCACACGGTGTTGCCGCTGGGCGAGATGGGCATGCGCACCGCCGTCGGGCAGGATGCGGCATTGAGCGCGATCACCCAAGCCGCGTCCAGCGGTGAAGGCGTGTACATGCTGCCCGGCATGGACCCTGCCATTTATGCGGACAAGGCCGCCAACAAGGCCTTCGTGGAAGCCAATCGCGACAAGCCCTATGCGCTGGTGATCTACCAGCCGGGGGGCAACCCGGCGTTGGAGAACATGGCGCCCAACCTGGGCAAGCAGTGGGCGTCCGATACGCTGGCGGCACTGGTGCTGGCGTGGATGCTTTCGCTGGGTGCATGGAGCATGGGGCGCCGCGTGATGGTGGCGGCCGCTGCCGGGGTCTTCAGCTGGTTGACGATCAGCGTGCCCTACTGGAACTGGTACATGTTCCCGCTGGATTTCACCTTGTCAGGCCTGGTGGAGGTGGTGGCGGGTTGGGCGATTACCGGCTTGGCCATGGCATGGTGGCTTGGGCGGGGCGAGAAACATGTGGGTTGAGGCTGCAGAACAGAGGGCGTGCGGCTGATGGCGGGCCTGGGTTGGCAGCCGCTTGTTCTGGTGATGCTCGGCGGTGCGCTGGGGGCCGCCGGACGTCATTGGCTGGGCGGCCTGCTGCTTCGCCAACTGGGTAGCGGCTTCCCCTGGGGTACGTTCGCCGTCAACATGTTCGGCTCGTTCGCGATCGGTTTCATCGCGGTCTGGCTGGAGGGCCGTGGTCCGGCTGCGCTGTACTGGCGCGCCTTCCTGATCGTCGGGTTCCTGGGCGCGCTTACCACCTGGTCCTCGTTGATGCTGGAATGCCTGCTGATGGCGCGTTCCGACCGGAACGCGATGCTGGTCGGTTACCTTGGCCTGTCGCTGGTCTTGGGGCTGGTCCTGGTATGGGCAGGCACGCGCATGGCCGGATGGATGCGGCCAGTGGTTTGGTGATGGATCAAACAGGTGGATGGGAGTGGTAGCGCCATGAAGGCAAAGCGGTGCGTAATCGCGGTATTGATGGTCGCGGCCCCGATCCTCGCTTGGGGACAGCAGGCGGGTGAGGTGCGCAAATGCGTATCCAGCAAGGGGGCCGTGAGCTTCCAGCAGGCGCCTTGCAGCGCAGGCGGCAGACAGGTGTCGAGCCATGCCTACGTGACGGAGCGGGCCCCAACCGCTGAGGAGCTTCGTGCGCGTGCGGTACGCGAGCAGGCGGCACGCGCGGAGTCGGCGGAACTGTCGAGGCGTGCGGGCACGATGCCTGGTCCCGGCAGGCGGATGGGCGGTGGCGCGCTGCACCGGGTGTCGATCGCCCGCGATGACGCTGCCTGCCAACGGGCACGACGGAACCGCGAGCAGACGTTGGCCGCGGTTGGAATGAAGCGGACCTACGATCTGCTTCGGACCTTGAACCACCAGGTGGCGGAGGCGTGTCGTTAGCGCGGCAGGCCGGTCGTGCCTGGCGCAACGCCCTGCATGTCGCGCAGGAAGGCTTCTCCGATGGCACGCGCGGCGACATAGGGTTCTGGATCGTCGCGGTTGCTGAGCAGGATCACCGTCAGCCGCTGGGCCGGCCAGCGCAGGATCACGTTGCGGAAACCGATGGTTTCGCCGGAGTGCCAATGCATGCCGTTGTACAGGCGCCAGCCGTAGCCGTAGGCATCCACGTCGGCTTCGCCGGTGGCGGTGGTGGTCTGTGGCGAGAACGCCAGACCGCGCGAGCGCGCCGACAGCAGGCGATCGTCGCGCAGCGCCGCGTCCCACTTGGCCAGGTCGTCTATCGAGGAATAGATGCCGCCATCGCCAAGCACCGCGCTGGTCGTGGACTGATCGGTGCGGTTCCAGCCCCGGCGGTCGAGGCTATGGCCGTAGGCACGTGCGGGCACGGTCGATGCGCCGTCGACGAAGGCCACCGTGCCGTCCATGCCCAACGGCGCGAAGATGCGCTGGCGCAGGAACTCCGGGTAGGGCTGGCCCGAAGCCCGTTCGACGACCAGCGAAAGCAGGGCGTAACCCGTGTTGCTGTACCGGTAGGCGGTTCCTGCCGGGAAGTACGGTGGGCCCAGGCCAGGGACCGGCTCGATGGTCCCGGCATCAGCGCCACAGGGCCGGCCCGACGCCAGGAGACACGGAATATCGGCGTCATGCACCTGGCCCTTGAAATCGGCCGCCATCAGGTCTTCATAGTCGTGCAGGCCCGAGGTGTGGCTGAGCAGGTGATGCAACGTCACATCGTTGGCGTTGGCCGGAAGCTGCGGCAACCAGTGGCTCACGGGATCGTCGAGGTGCAGGCGGCCGTCCTCGGCCAGCAGCAGCACGGCGGCGGCGGTGAACTGCTTGCTCACCGAGGCCAGGCGGAAATTGGTGGATAACGTGACCGGGATGCCGGCATCGACATCGGCCAGGCCCACCGCCCGGCGAATGACAGGCGTCCCATCGTGCAACACCAGCAAAACCGCGCCCGGTACGTCACCGGTATAGCGCTCGAGCCGTACGTCGACTTCTTGAGTGGCATTGCTTGCGACGGCGTCACCCAGAGGCATTATCACCAACGGCAGGAAGAGTGCGGAGAGGCGCATGGACGGAGTCTACCTGCACTGGTGCCCCAGGGCTTTGTTAATCCGAGTCCTCCTTTGCCGCCAGGTGGGGAAGGCTTGTAGAGCCATTGGCAGCGGCCGGCGGCTGTATCCGGCAAGGGCACGACCCGAGGAATCGCTTGCAAGCACCGCATGTGTCCCTTATTGTAAGCAAGTGCTTACTTACCAGAGGCAGGCTTTCAGCATGCGAGCGACCCGTCTTTCCGCCGAAGAGCGGCGCGCGACCACTGTGGACACCGTCATCGACATGGCGGCCGAGCAGAACCCCAGCGACATCACGACAGCCGCGATCGCGGAGCGAATGGGCCTGACCCACGGGGCGTTGTTCAGGCACTTCCCCTCCAAGGACGCGATCCTGCAGGCCGTGTTGTCCTGGGTCGCAGAGCGCCTGCTGGCACGGGTGGACCGGGCCGCAGAGGGTGCGACCTCGTCCATGGCGGCGCTGGAAGCCATGTTCATGGCCCATGTTGACTTCGTGGCCGAGCGCCCTGGTGTGCCGCGCATGCTGTTCGGGGAGTTGCAACGTCCCGTCGACACGCTGCCTCGCAAGATGGTCCAGACCCTGATGGGCCGCTATGGCGAGCGTTTGCGATCCCTGCTTGAGGCCGGCAAGGCGTCCGGGGAGCTGGACCCCGGTCTGGACGTGGAGGCGGCGATACTGCTCTTCATCGGCACCATCCAGGGTCTGGTGATCCAGGCGATGGTGGCAGGCGATGTTGGCCGCATCCGTCGCGATGCACAGAGGGTGTTCTCCATTTATCGCCGGGGCATCAGCGGAGGTGGTCAGTGAGCACGAACAGGATTTCTCCCACGCGCAAGCGGGTCATCGCGATCAGCGCCGCCGTCGTGGTCGTACTCGCGGTTGCGGTAGTCCTGTTCAAACGCGCGGGTGACGACAACGGTGCCCTGGTGCTGTACGGCAACGTCGACATCCGGGAGGTGCAGCTGGCCTTTCGGCAGCCGGGCCGGGTAAAGGAAATGGCGTTCGAGGAGGGTGATGCAGTCACCGCGGGAGACCGCGTGGCGCTGCTCGATGCCAAGCCTTACGAGGACGCGCTTGCCGCAGCAAATGCGGCGGTCCGGGTGGCCGAGGCCGAGGTCGGCAAGCTGCATGGCGGTCTTCGCCCGCAGGAGATCACACAGGCCCGCGAGGCGCTGAACCGCGCGCGAGCCGTGGCCATGGACGCCGGGCGCAATTACGAACGCCAAGCAGGCCTTTTGCCGTCGGGCGCGATCAGCAAGAGCATGATCGATGCGGCGCGCGCTGCGCGCGATCAGTCCGTTGCGAATGTCCGGGCGGCCGAAGCGGCATTGTCGCAGGCCGTGGAGGGCTTCCGCAGCGAGGATATCGCTGCAGGCGAGGCGCGGTTGGCCGCGGCCGAGGCAACGCGCGACCAGGCGTTGACGGCATTGGCCGATACCCAACTGATTGCACCCGCCAACGGCACGATCATCGCGCGGATTCGCGAACCGGGAAGCATGGTCGCCAACCAGAGTGCGGTCTACAGCCTCAGCCTGGACCGGCCGGTGTATGTGCGGGCCTACGTCGGTGAAACCGACCTGGGTCGCGTTGCTCCGGGCACCCCGGTACGGGTTCGCAACGATTCGTCGAGCAAGGCCTACCGGGGCAAGATCGGTTTCGTTTCACCTCGCGCGGAATTCACGCCCAAGACCGTGGAGACCCCGGACCTGCGTACCGACCTGGTCTACCGCCTGCGCGTGGTCATCGATGACGACCAGGTGGACGGCGGGCTGCGGCAAGGGATGCCCGTGACGGTCGAGGTCGACGCCGCGCCCGGGTCTGACGCACCCCGCAAGGGCGCCCGCTGACATGGCCACCACCACGCACCCGCCAGTCGCGACACACGGTCGCCATGACGACGCGGCCGTGGTGATCGAGGGCGTCGACAAGCACTTCGGTGCCGTACAGGCGCTGCGCAAACTGGATGCCCGCATCGAATACGGCCGCCTCACCGGTCTTGTCGGTCCCGACGGCGCTGGCAAGACCACGCTGATGCGGATCATGACCGGTCTTCTGCAGCCCAATGCCGGACGCGTGACCGTGGCTGGCTTCGATGTGGTCGACGACAACGATGCCATCCACGTCGCCACCGGCTACATGCCGCAGCGGTTCGGCCTGTACGAAGACCTTTCGGTGATGGAGAACATGCGCCTGTACGCGCGTCTGCGTGGCATGGATGCCGAGCACAATGGCGCACTGTTCTCCGAGTTGCTTGATTTCACCCGGCTGGCGCCGTTCACCACGCGTCTTGCCGGCAAACTTTCCGGTGGCATGAAGCAGAAGCTCGGCCTGGCGTGCGCGCTGATGGCGCGGCCGCGGGTGCTGTTACTGGACGAGCCCAGCGTTGGCGTCGACCCGGTCAGCCGCCAGGACCTGTGGCGGATGGTACAGACGCTGACCGACGAAGGCATGGCGGTGGTGTGGTCGACCGCCTATCTGGACGAAGCCGAGCGCTGCGACACGGTGCTGCTGCTCAACGAGGGCGAACTGGCCTTCGCTGGCCCGCCGCAGGAGCTGACACGGTTGCTCGAGGGTCGCAGCTTCCGACTGGAGGAGGTGGGCGACGAACGCCGCGCGGTATTGGCCCAGGCGTTGGACATGAAGGGCGTTGGCGACGGCGTGATCCAGGGTGCCGGCGTTCGGCTGGTGATGCGGGAGGGTGCCGATACCGGTGAGGTCCAGGCGCTGGCCGATCGAATCGGTGCGCGTTTGGCGCCCGTGCCGGCGCGCTTCGAGGATGCGTTCATCGACCTGCTTGGCGGCGGTCCTGGCGGCACCTCGGCGCTGGCCGAACGCATGCCGCCGGTGGAACTGGAGTCTGACATCGCCGTGTCGTGCCAGGCGCTCACCAAGCGTTTCGGCGATTTCACGGCCACCGACGACGTCAGCTTTCAGGTGCGCAAGGGCGAGGTATTCGGCCTGCTCGGTCCGAACGGCGCCGGCAAGTCGACCACGTTCAAGATGCTGTGCGGCCTGCTCACGCCGACCGCGGGCGAGGCCCATGTGGTCGGTCTGGATCTTCGCCATGCCACCGGTGCGGCCAAGGGCCAGCTGGGCTACATGGCGCAGAAGTTCTCGTTGTACGGACTGCTGTCGGTGCGCCAGAACCTGGAGTTCTCCGCAGGCGTGTACGGGTTGGAGGGCGCCACGAAGCGTGCGCGCATCGACGAGATGATCCAGACCTTCGACCTTGGGCGCTGGCTGTCCGCGGCGCCCGAGTCGTTGCCACTGGGCTACCGCCAGAGATTGGCGCTGGCCTGTGCGCTGATGCACCGGCCGCCGGTACTGTTCCTGGACGAGCCGACCTCGGGCGTGGACCCGATCACCCGCCGCGAGTTCTGGACCCACATCAACGGCCTGGCGCGCAAGGGCGTGACGATCATGGTCACCACCCACTTCATGGACGAGGCCGAGTACTGCGACCGGGTGGCGATGCTGTACCGGGCGCGGCTGATTGCGCTGGACACGCCGGATGCGCTCAAGCGCGGCGCGGCCGACGCCGACAACCCGGATCCGACCATGGAGGATGCCTTCATCCATCTGGTGGAGTCGGTCGACCTGGCCGAGCAGGCCGGGGTGGGAGCGGCGGCATGAGCGCGCAGGCAGACAAACACGTTGCCGCGGGCGTTCCGGATGCGAGTGCCCCGCAGGTTGCGGCGATGCGCCGCTTCGACGCGGGCCGTCTGGCGGCGCTGGTGCGCAAGGAAAGCCTGCAGGCGCTGCGCGACCCGTCGACGCTGCTGATTGCCTTCGTGCTGCCGGTGGTGCTGCTGTTTTTGTTCGCCTACGCGGTGTCGCTGGACATCCGCAAGGTGCGCATCGGCGTGGTGGTGGAGTCGCCGGGCGTATCGGCCCAGCAACTCGCCGCGGCGTTCGCGGCCACCCGCTTCCTCGAAGTGAGCTTCGCCCACGACCGCCGGGAAGTCGGGGACCGGGTGGTGGCCGGGGAGCTGCGCGGGTACGTGGTCATCCCGCAGGATTTCGAGCAACGCCTGGCAAGCGGTGGCGAACGGCCGTTGGTGCAGGTGGTGACCGATGGCTCGCAACCCAACACCGCCAACTTCGTCGCCAACTACGCCCAAGGGGTGGTCCAGACCTGGCGCACGGGAATCACCGGCGACGTGCCATCGACGCCGATCACGCTGGAGCCGCGCTACTGGTTCAACCCCGAGCTGGAAAGCCGGCGATCGCTGGTGCCAGGCGCGATTGCCATCATCATGACCATCATCGGCACCATGCTTACCGCGCTGGTGGTCGCGCGCGAATGGGAGCGCGGGACCATGGAGGCGGTGATGTCCACGCCGGCATCGGTGGTCGAAATCCTGATTGGCAAGCTGCTGCCGTACTTCATGCTGGGCATGGTGTCGACGCTCGTTGCGGCGGTGCTGGCGGTGTTCGTGTTCGACGTGCCGCTGCGTGGCTCCCTCGCTGCACTGATGCTGCTCTCGGCGGTGTTCATGGTGCCGGCGCTGGGGCAGGGGCTGCTGATCTCGTCGCTCTCGCGCAACCAGTTCCTGGCGGCGCAGATCGCGCTGTTCTCGGGATTCCTGCCGGCGTTCATGCTGTCGGGCTTCCTGTTCGAGATCGACTCGATGCCGGCGCCCATCCGGGCGATCACCTGGCTTATCCCTGCGCGCTACTTCGTGTCCTCGCTCAAGACCGTCTTCCTGGCCGGCGACACATGGGCGGTGTTCGTGCCCGACCTGCTGGCGATGGCGGCCATCGGCGTGGTCTTTTTCGTGCTGGCCAAGCGGGCCACGCGCAAGAACCTGGAGCCCTGAACCATGGCGGGACTGAAATCCACGCTGCAGTTGGCCCGCCTGCGCGCGCAGATGGTCAAGGAGGTGCTCAGCATCCTGCGTGACCCACGCAGCCGGATGGTGGTGTTCGGGCCACCGTTGATCCAACTGCTCATCTTTGCCTTCGCGGCCACGCTGGAAGTGAGCAACGTCGGCATTGCCGTCCACGACCAGGACACGGGGCGCTGGTCGCACGAGCTGGTCGCGCGTCTGGACGGCGCAGGGTTTGTCTCCGAGCTGCACACCGTCCACAGCAGCGACGAGCTGCGCCAGCTGATCGACCGTGGCGAGGTGATCGCTGGGCTCGACATCCCGGCCGACTTCTCGCGCGACATCGCCGCTGGCGACAGCGGAAGGGTACAAGTGCTGGTCGATGGTCGGCGCAGCAACGCCGGACAGATCGTCGTGGGGTATCTGTCTTCCATCGCCACCGACGTCGGAGCCGACGTGGCGCCCATGGTTGCATCACCGCTGGCGGTACGCCACTGGTTCAATCCCAACCTGGTCTACCGATGGTTCATCGTGCCGGGCCTGGTCGGCATCCTGGCGTTCTTCAGCGCGCTGATGCTTACGTCCCTGTCGATCGCGCGCGAGCGGGAGCTCGGCACGTTCGACCAGTTGCTGGTGTCGCCGACCTCGACGCTCGAGATCATCGTCTCGAAATCCCTCCCGGCGCTGGCGATCGGGACCGCGCTCGGCCTGGTGATGATCGGAGCCGGCGCGTTCGTGTTCCGGATCCCGTTCACCGGCTCGTTCCTGCTGCTGTTGCTCAGCCTGGTGCTGTTCATCCTGTCGGTGGTGGGCATCGGGCTGATGATCTCCGCGATCAGCAAGACCCAGCAGCAGGCCATCCTAGGCGCGTTCGCGATCGGCGTGCCGGCGGTGCTGATGTCCGGCTTCGCCACCCCCGTGGAGAACATGCCGGTGGCGCTGCAGTGGCTGGCGCAGGCGATCCCACTCACGCATTTCCTGGTGATCGTGCACGGCAGCGTGCTGAAGGCGATGCCGCCGGCCGACATCCTGTCCAACCTGTGGCCGCTGGCGGCAATCGCGCTGGTGACGCTGACCGCGGCCACCTTTTTTGTCCGGGGGCAACTGCAATGAACCTCACCAGATCTCCCGCTTCCGCCAATGACACTGGTACGCGCGAGGCAGCCAAGCCGTTTCGGATCCTGACCGTTGGGCTGGCCTGTGTCCTCCAGGCTGCCTGCACGGTGGGCCCGGACTATCGCGAACCACCTCCGGTGGATACGGGCGACGGCTGGAGTCTGCCCGTTGTCACCGGGTCGGGGATGGAGGACTACGCGAAATGGTGGTCAACGCTTGGCGATCCAACCCTCGACTATCTGGTTGATGCAGCACTGGCGGAGAACCTCGACCTGTACATGGCGGCCGCGCGCATCGAAGAGGCGCGAGCGGTTCGTGATGGCGTTGCCGGTGCCCGGGCTCCTGTCGTGGAGGCGAACGCAAGCGTCAACCGGCGCCGCCAAAGCGCGAACGGCTCACTGCCCATTGCATCGATTCCCGGCATGGAAAGGACCCAGACGATCCATGACGTCGGCTTCGATGCCGCCTGGGAGCTCGACCTGTTCGGCGGCAACAGGCGCGCGCTCGAGGGTGCGAACGCACGACTGCATGCGGCGGGGATCGAGGCGGAGGGCGTGCGCATGCGCATCGTCGCCGAAGTCGCCCGCACGTGGTTTACCGCGGTCGGTGCCGGCGACGAGGTGCGTGCCCTGGAGGCGGCGGTGGAAGCGCAGCGCCATTCGCTCCAACTCGTGCAGTTGCGCCATGCCGCGGGCGACGCCTCACTCGCTGAGGTGGATGCGGTGCAAGCACGCGTGGCCGCCGCCGAGGCCTCGCTTCCTGACATCCGCGCTCGCGAGCGTGCAGCGGGCCTTGCGCTGGCGGTGTTGCTGGGCGAACCGCCAGAGCGCGGATTGGCTTTGCTGAAGGACGCGGCAGGCCTGCCTGTCTTGACCGGGATTCCGGTAGGTGAGCGCGCCGACGTGCTGCGCCGGCGCCCGGATGTGCTGGTGGCCGAACGGCAGCTTGCGGCCGCCACGGCGGATATTGGCGTGGCTATGGCCGAGCTGTTCCCGAAGCTTTCGATCAGTGTGGGGGGCGGCTTCCAGGCGCTCGATGCCGGCGACCTTTTCAATTCCGACAGCGGTCGCTTCGGTATCCTGCCCTTGATTTCGTGGCGGGTGTTCGATGGTGGTCGCGTGCGCGCGGAGATCCGCGCTCGAGAGGCCGCCCAATGGAAGGCAGCGCTGGCCTACGAGCAGGCGGTGCTGGCTGCGCTGGCCGACGCCGAGAAGGCCATGGGTGACTACCGGTTTGGGCTGATTTCGCTCGAAAGACACCAGGCTTCTCTCGAAGCCAGCCAGCGCAGCTACGATCACGCCGCGCGTCGGTATGCCGCGGGCACCATCACGATGGTCGAACTCCTTGCGGCGCAACGGCAGCTGCATGAGGCGCAGGCCGCGGTTACGCGGGCCCACACGTCTGCCGCGGTGCAACTGGGTGCCTTGTACAAGGCGCTCGGCGGCGGGTGGGATGTGTCATGAAGATCCGGTTCCTTGGCGGGGCAGGGGAGGTCACGGGATCGTGCTTCCGTGCGGAACCGCGCACGGTTCAACTTCGATCCGGCCTCGATCAACGTTGTCCTGCTGACCCACGCGCACATCGACCACAGTGGCCTCCGCGAGCCGATTATCTCGCCACAACCAGGAGACAACGATGAAGAGAGTGGTATCCGGTTTCGTGCCAGTGGTGGCGGCAACTGCAATCTTGTTCATTTCCGTGGCATGCCTTGATGCGCATGCAAAAGAGAAAGAGTCGATGGGGCTGCGACTGGTTATGGACAAGCTTGGTCGCGACATGCAGGCGACGGCCGGCGCCATCTCCAAAGAGGACTGGACTCTGGTCCGTGCGATTTCCTCAAGGATTGCGGGGCACTCGGAGCCGCCGGCCATGGAGAAGGTGCGCATCCTCAAGTGGATTGGAACAGGTGCCGGCAAATTCCGAACCTTCGATGCCCAGGTCAAACAGGGGGCGAATGGCATGGCGGACGCTGCCGGACGTGGTGATGGAGCCGAGGTGATTCGCAGGTTTGCGGAAATTCAGAACGCCTGCCTTGGGTGTCACCAGCAATTCAGAAAGCCGTTTGTGGAGTACTTCTACGATTCCCGCTGAGAGGAGTTCCGAGATCCGCTGCATCGCGCGTATTGGAACCGCGGCCATCGGCCATGGCGTGCCTAGCGCGGGGCATGCGCCCGCCCTGACCGGGCGCGGCGTCGGCGTCTGATCAGCCACCATGCCAGCGACACGATGATCAGCGCGGCGAGGAGCAACCCTCCGCGCGCCAGCAGAAGCAGTTGTGCGCCGTTGCCACCGCCCGTTCGCAACCGTGCGATATCGGCTGGGGTGAGCGCGTTACCGCCCGCGCCATACTGTTCGCGCAGGTAGCTGGTCAGCGTTGCGACCTGCACGTCGGACAGTTCATGGCCGAACCCTGGCATACGCAGGTCGCTGCGATCGCTGCCTCGATGTATGCCCTCCAGTACGGTCATCACCAGGTTCTGCGGTTGTGCGCGCCCGGTGGCGGTGTTGTGGAACAGCGCAGGCAGCCGCCCATCGAAGCTGCCCTGCGCCTGTGCCTGGTGGCAGGTGGCGCAGTAGCCGTCGTACAACTGCGGGCCGCTCATCTTGTCCGGATCATCGGGCAGCGGCACGCCGCGGATGGCGGCCAGCTGGTCGGAGGCTTGTCCGAGCGCGTGCACCGGCTTGGCGTCGGCGCCGTCGTTTCGCGCCGGTACCGACTGCAGGTAGGCCGCGATGGCCTGCAGGTCCGCGTCGGTCAGGTGCTGCAGGCTGTGGTCGATGGCCTCGGCCATCGGACCGGACGCTTGGCCCTTGCCGGGCACCGCGCCATTGCGCAGGTATTGCACGATCTCCTCACGGCTCCACGCACCCAAGCCGCTGGTGGGATCGGAGGTTATGTTGGGGGCATACCAGGAGCCAAGTGGCGCGCCGGCCAGCACGCGCGAGCCATCCTCGGCCATCAGGAGGTTGCGCGGTGTGTGGCAGGTGCCGCAGTGGGTGAGGCCACGCACGAGGTAAGCGCCGCGGTTCCATTGCTCATCCTTGCCTGGATCGGGTGCGAACGGCTTGTCCTGCAGGAACAGCAGGTTCCACACCATCATCGATGCGCGGATGTTGAATGGGAATGACAGGCGGGTGGATGGCGCGGCGCCGCCCACCGGCGCCACGCGATGCATGAAATAGGCATACAGCGCATGCACGTCCTCGTCGGTCACCAACGCGTACGAGTCGTAGGGCATCGCTGGGTACAGGCGCGCACCATCGGCACGCACGCCCTTGCGCAGCGCATCGGCGAACTGCTGCTCGGTGTAGGCGCCGATGCCTCCTTCGCGCGAGGGCGTGATGTTGGCGGACACGATGTTGCCCACCGGGGTGGCCAACTCCAGGCCGCCGGTGAATGGCTTGCCCCCGGGCTTGGTATGGCAGGCCACGCAATCGCCTGCAGCGGCGAGGTAGGCGCCGCGCTCCAGCAGCGCAGGGTCCCTGACGGGCTCCCGGGCGGCGACCGGCAGCCAGGGCAAGAGACACAAGGTGGCGATCGCCCAGCGTTGGCAGGGCGAAAGGCGGCTCATGGCGCGCTGGCCTCCGCCTGTGCCGCTTGCATATCGGATGGCACGCCGGCCGCTCCCAGCATGTGGTCCGCGGTGCGCAGTGCGAGCGCGACCCCGGTCAGGGTGGAGTTCATCGTTGCCGACGTCGGCATCACCCCAGTGCCGCACATGAACAGGTTCTCGTGGTCGTGCGCGCGCCCCCAGGGGTCGGTCACCGAATCGGTTGGATCCGTGCCCATCGAGAGAGTGCCGGTGATGTGCTGGTTGTTGGCGAAATGCTCCGGATCGCTGTAGCGCAACTGCGTGCCGCCCATCAGCCCGGCGATCCGTGCGAAATCGGCAATGGCGGCCTTGGCGCCGGCCCGCGTGTAGTCGTCGACGTTGTAGTGGACCTGCGGGTGTGGAATGCCCAGCGCATCCTTCTTCGTGCCCAACGTGATGCGGTTGGTCGGGTCGGGCAGGACTTCCAGCACCGTCTTGACGCTCATCTGGTGCGCGGCGCGATAGCGCAACTGCTTGTCGAACTCCGGTCCGTACACGCCCTCCGCGATCAGCGCTTCCGTGGCCCCCAGCACCTGGGAAATGTTGGTGAAGTCCAACCGATAGGGGCTGTGTCGACGACGGAACTCGCCGTCGCGCATGGTGTTGATCGAGCTGGGGCTCTGCGGGCCGCGCCCCAGCCACAGTTCCTCGTCGGCATAGAAGGCCAACGAGGTGCTCGGGTGGTCCATCAGCTTGTGACCGACGGTGCCGGAGCGGTTGGCGATGCCGTTGGGGAAACGGTCGCTGGTGGAGAACAGCAGTAGCTTGGGACTTTCGATGCCATTCGCGGCGAGGATGAACTGCTTGCCGGTGACACGGTGCGATCCCTTGTCCGGGTCATAGTAGTGCACGGCGCTGACGCGGTCGCGTGCGTCGTGCTCGATGCGGTAGACCACCGCGTTTTCGACCAGACGCACACCGGCGGCCTCGGCGCCGGCGACCGCGACGCCACCGGTGTACTGGGCATTCACCGGGCAGATCGGCTGGCAACTGTTGTTGCCCACGCAGGCAGGCCGTCCGCCGTAGGTACGGCTGTTGCGGGCGACGGTGTTGGCGACGACCGGATACGTGCCTTCCAATCGTTCGCGGATACGGCGCATGGCCCAGGGCTCGGCCACCGGTTCCATCGGGAAGGGCTTGCTGCGCGGCGAACCGGTCTGGTCCGAGCCGCACACGCCCATGATCTCTTCGGCCTGCTGGTACCACGGGTCCAGGTCGTCGTAGCTGATCGGCCAGTCCACGCCGACGTCGTACAAGCTGCGAATGCGTAGGTCGTTGGGTACCAGTCGCCACGCATGCGCCGCCCAGTGCCAACTGGTTCCGCCCACCGCGCGGATGTATTCGGCCGGGTACGGATAGGGACCGGCCTGCATCAGGTAGCCGTTGTCGTCGGGTTTGTAGACCGGGTGAGGCGCCCAAGGGGAATAGGGGTAGGGCGCCATCCAGTCACTCTTGCGCGGCGAATTGCGGAACGCGGCGACCAGACGGCCGCGGTCCATGCGCGGGCCTGCCTCCAGCATCAGCACGGAGGCTCCGCGCTTGCGCAGTGCCAGAGCGGCCAGCGCCCCGCAGATACCTGATCCGATGACAACGACATCCGCCGAGAGATTTTCAGCCATGCGCGATCTCCCGGGCAGACAGGGGCGGATTCGACCAACTGCCGTACGCGCCGTAGGCATAGGTCGGCGGCTTGAGCACGTCCGCCACGACCACGGCGTTGAGCGCGGATTCGTAGGCGATGCAGCGTGCGTCCTTGCCGTCGCCGACGACCCCGATGGCCCAGGCTCGGACGATCCGACGCGGCCATGGCGCAAGCGTCTCATGCTCCTTGTCCAGCAGCGCCTGCAACTGCAACGGATCGATGGGTGCCTTGGCCAGCAGGTCTGCGAGTGCTTGTAGCGCCTTCGGGAAATCGGCGTACTGCGCCGCCAAGGCCGCATGCAGGCGGCCGGCCAGTCCTGCGTCCAGGACCTGGCGCCCGAGCAGGAAGGAGGATAACGGAACGAACGTGGTCGCGACCGTGTCAGTCGGTCGCGATAGCACCCACGGCACGGACAGCGATGTCGTGGCCAGCGCACCGAACAACAGGGTGCGCCGCTGTGCATTGAAGTGGGACCAGTGCGGATTGTCGCCAACTGGATCGGGCACGCATAGCCTCTCTGGAAACAGGTTTTTCAGCGTCGCCTCAACGTTCGAACGTGCCCGCTCGGACCAGACGGTCGGAGGCGCTGCCGATCCAGACTGTGTAGGTGCCGGATGGAATCACGAATGTCTTGCGCGAGGCGTCCCACACGCTCAGCGGGTGATGGCTGGCGTTGGGGTCAATGTCGATGGCCACACGCTGGTCGGTGCCGGGTGCGAGCTGCAGCTTGCTGAAACCGACCAGTCGCTTGGGCGGTTGCGGCAGGCCGGACCCTGACGGCACCGTGAGATATACCTGCACCACCTCCGAACCCGCGCGCGTGCCGGTGTTGCGCACGGTGGCCTCGACCCGATAAGGGGCACCATCTGTGGACGGGGCCTGCAGGCGAGGCGTTTCGATCGCGAAGGTGGTGTACGACAGCCCGTGGCCGAAGGCGAACGCGGGGCGCTTGCCGTTGGCGTCGTACCAGCGGTAGCCGATCTGCAATTGCTCGCTGTATTCGACGTGGGGAATGCCTTCTGCATCCATCACGCCAGGGTATTGCCGGGGCGTCACCGTCTCCATGAAGCCCTGGCCTTCGACCGGGAAGGTGACCGGCAACTTGCCCGACGGGTTGTGTACGCCCAGCAGCAGGTCGGCGACGATGTGGCCATCCTCCTGTCCAGGAAACCAGACTTCCAGCATCGCTGGGCCCTTCGTGCCGAGCCAGCGAGCGGGCAGCGGCACGCCTGCGTTGTCCTTGAGCACCAGCGCGGTCTTGGCATGCGTCGGACGAGCGGTTGTCGAGCGCACGCCGAACAGGCGATCAATCATCGCGATGGTGTGGCTGTTGCGGCCGGCGTTGTCGCCGCCGTCGAAGGAGAGCGCCTTGGGCAGCGGGGCGTACCAGTCAAGGGAGTCGCCGCGGGCGGTCAGTTTCCCGCCCGATTTGTCGGCGAAGGTCGCGCGATCCGCGCCTTCCTCGGCGACGGTACCGGCCATGATGACGACCGCATCAGCGTTGGCGGCAGCCTGGAGCACGTCATCGAAACCCGCCGCCTTGCCATCGATGGTCGCATCGCCGTTTGCATCGTCCACCAGCGCCAGTCGCACATCGACGGCGGTGTTGCCGGTCTGCGCGTAGATGGCGCGAAGCCCATCGACGGGGGTGACGGTGTAGAAGGGCACCACATCCGAACTGCCGCCGCCGGCACCCATGACCTTGCCCACCACTGAACCGCCTGCGACCGCCTGCTGCGCATAGATCTGGCTTGCCTTGCCGACCAGCAACACCCGTTTTGCGTCATGTGGCAGCGGTAGCGCGCCGTTGTTCTGCAGCAACACCGCGGTCTCCACGCCAATCGCACGTGCCTGCCTGCCGCCGCCCTCCACATCCAGATCCTGTTGCACGATCGGTTTGTCGAACACGCCGAACTTGAACATCTGCACGTAGCGGCGCCGCAGTGCGGTGTCGATGTCGGCCATGGACAGCTCGCCGGCATCCAGCGCGGCGCGCAGCTTGTCGGGGGCGAAGAACTGCGGCAACGGCATCTCGTGGTCGAGTCCCGCGCGCATCGCCTTCGCCGTGCTCTTGGCGGCGAAGAAGTCGGACTGCACATAGCCCTGGAAGCCCCACTGGCGCCGCAGAACGTTGGTAAGCATCTCCTCGTTCTCGCAAGCGAACGCGCCGTTGAGCGCGTTATAGGAGCACATCACCGCACCGGCCTCGCCGTCCTTGATCGTCATCTCGAACGGCAGCAGGTACATCTCGTGCAACACCTGCGGATCGATGCGTTCGCGCACCGACATGCGGTTGGTTTCCTGTTCGTTGCCCACGTAGTGCTTGGCGACGGCAATCAGGCCCTTGCCCTGCACGGCGCGCGTCTCGGCCACCGACATCACACCGGCCAGGTAGGGATCCTCTCCCTTGTATTCGAAGTTGCGGCCGGCCAGCGGCAGCCGCGCAAGGTTCATGCCCGGCGCCTCGAACACATGCAGCGCCAGCCGGCTGCCTTCCTCACCCATCAGCTCGCCGAATGCGGTCGCCACGTGGGGATCGAACGACGCAGCGATGGCGAGCGCCGACGGCACTGCCGTGGCCTTGGCGGAGGACGGGTGGAAATAGACCGCGTTGTCGACGTACAGGCCATTGACGTACGCCATGTCGGGCGGGGTATCGAGCCCGACGCAGTCGTTCTGGCCGATGCCGACCGGGCCGTTGGTGATGCGCAGCGTCGGGATTCCCAGTGCGGGAATCCCGGTGGTGTGGCGGGCACCCTTGCAGTGCGGCAACTCGGGCACGATCTCCGGTACCGCTCCGGTCAGCTGCTGGGCCTTCTGCTCGAAGCTCATCGCGGCCAGCAGCAGGTCGGCCCTGCGCCCGGGGTCCATGCCCTTGTCCATCCATGGCAGGCCAGTCGTTGAGGCGCGGCTCATTCCAGCCCCCTTGGTCGGAGTGCTGGCGCAACCCGGCAAGGCCAGCACCGCTGCCACCAGTGCGATCGCGGGAAAGAGATGGCCTCGAAAGGATAGGGGCACCATGGATAGTCCCTGCATGCTGAGTCGAATGGTCCGACCACGACCGGTGGTATGCCGGTCGTGGTGCGTTACGGATCACGACGTCGTGCGCTACTTCCGGCGGTTTGACAGCACGGCATCCAGGCTGTATCGGCCCGCGCCCGTGGTCCAAAGGATCAGGAAACCACCCGCCATGGCGATGTTCTTCAACAGGTTGACCTGTTGCGTTGGGTCGGCGACGTTGCCGTGGAACAGGATGCCGCTGGCGAGGCAGAACAGCGTGAAGGCGATTGCCAGCCAGCGAGTTGCAAATCCGGCCAGGATTGCCAGCCCACCGCCGAGTTCAAGGAGGATCACCAGCGGCAGCAATACGCCGGGCACGCCCATGGATTCCATGTATTGCTGGCTGGCGGCATAACCCGCGATCTTGCCCCAGCCGGAAATGATGAAGATCAGGGACAGGCCCAGGCGGCCCAACAGATTGGCGAAATCGTTCACGCAGCTCTCCCAAATCAACCGTGAGCCGGGCATGAGGGTCGGCAGGGAATCGTTACGAACACGGCCAGATCTTCGCTAACCGGTTGATGGATCGGTGAAATTCCACCCTCGGCCGCACTCCCAGGCCCGGCCCTCCCCAGGAAGCTGTGGCACCATTCAACCATGGCCACCACCTACTATTTCTTAGACACCGAGTGGGCCGATGTAACCGGCAGCGAGCTGGTGAGCCTGGCGTTGGTGAACGAGGACGGTGATCGCCACTTTTACGCCGAGCGAGCCCGATCTGCCCGAGAGCCCTACCGATTTCGTTCGTCAAAGCGTCTACCCGCTACTCGACCGCGGCGGCGCGGCCCTGCCGGATGCCGCCCTGACGACCGAGCTGCGCGCCTTCCTCAGCGAGGCCGACGCGCCGGCGGTGTTGGCGGATTTCCCGAACGACCTTCAGCTGCTGCGGTATGCCTTGGATGGATTTGAGCTCCCTGATGACC
This sequence comes from Aerolutibacter ruishenii, assembly GCF_007830115.1. GTDB lineage: Bacteria > Pseudomonadota > Gammaproteobacteria > Xanthomonadales > Xanthomonadaceae > Aerolutibacter > Aerolutibacter ruishenii. Next base: position 358,163 of record NZ_VLKP01000003.1, read on the forward strand.
AGGTGGCTGCGTGCGGCCCCCGGCCGGCCCCGGTCATGACGCGTATGTCCAAGGAAGGCCTTCCGGGATTGCTGGTGGAAGATTGGTTCGCGGCCCATCCAGAACATAGGGCCAGACGCCACCATGCCTTGGTAGATGCGCGGGCCTTGCGGATGGCGTGGCTGGTGGCGACCGACCGCATCCCTGCTCCGGCGTGGGCCCACTCCTACCGCCGCGCCCGGGGATAGCGGCATGGCGTCTATCCCCGGTATGCTTGCCCCATGAACCGCCTGAGCCAGCTCGACCCTCGAATACCGGCGTGATCGCATCGATCGATCACGCCCCTGTTGCTCATGTTGGTCAGAGCGCCGGCCTTATACCCCGGTGAGAGCACGCGCCAGATAAGCGCGTACACGTCGGTTCGATTCCGACCAGGGGCACCACCGTCAGCGACGGAAGAAACGCTCCACTTGCGCGCCATGACAGCGCTTGTACTTGCTGCCGCTGCCGCACAGGCACGGTGCATGCTCGCGCAATCCCGCACCGAGTGACTGGCCCAGGAAATCCCTCGCCTGCAGCAGGGGCTGGATTTCATTGGCGGGCACACTGACCTCGCCATACTGGGATGATCGCTCGCCGCGGTTCATCACCTGGACAATCGCTTCGGACATCTGGATGAAGTGCTTGATTAGTAGGTCATCACGTAGCGGCATGCGGACATTGTCGATGGCCAAGCCCTCGTAGCGTCTGCGCGGATCCGGTACGAAAAGAATACGTGTCTCACCTTCGGGCTTTGGCGTGATGTCGACCAGTTCCCCTACGGGGCTGATCCACACGGCATGGAACTCTGCTTCCACCAGCACGTGGGGCCATTCCCACAGCTGCCAACCGCACAGCATCTGGCCGCCATCCTGCGCGACCTTGGCCTGCACGTTGGGAAAGCACTCGTGCACGATCGCGTCGGCTTCCGGCTGTACATCGAGATAGACCGGTTCTGCGCCGCGCACGACCGAATCGGCTAGGCGCCGCACCGCACGGGTGATTTCCGGGGGTGTGGTGGTGACTACGCTCATGGCACTGCTCCTTGCGATCGTTGCGCCGGGTTTTCTCTACGCAGGCTATGGCGCCGGCGTCTCTTCCGATGAGATCCGCTTGGCGCCTTTGCCGCCGGCACTGGCCGGCTGCAGCTGGGCCAACAGCGGCTCCAAGGTGCTCAGGCGCACTGTGGCGCGCAGGGTTTCCGCTTCGGCCTGCTCGCGTCGTTCCCGCTCCTGGGCCAGCTCGGTCCGGGCCTGTGCGAGGTCTTGCCGAGCGGCGTCCAAACTCTGAGCGTCTTGGCCCCAGCGCACCTGCAGCGCCTGGTGTTCGGCCGCCGTCAGGCGCAGCGTATCGAGCTCGCCCTGTTGCGTCTGGATGGTCTGGCGCAGCTGCGCCACCTCCTTTTCCAGTCGAGTGTGACGCTCCAGCCACTGGCCGTTTTCCCGGTTGAGCTGCACCAGATCGTGGTTCTTGGCGGTCAACGCCTCGTTGGCCTGGCGCAGGGTGACCTGCAGTTCCTGCACCTGGTGCTCGTGCCGGCGTTGCTCCTGCTCGCGCTGGTCTTTGACCGAGGTGCGGTAGTGCTCAAGGGCTTCCCTGGCATGCTCGTGCTTCTGCTCCAGGGAGCGCGCGTGGCTTTCGTGCTCTGCCAGCCGCGCCGTGAGGCCGGCAATGCGCTCCTCCAGTTGGGCCAGTTCGGTGGTGCGGCTGGCCACCTCGCCCTTGGCGGCTTCGCTCGCCTCGCGTTCTGTCTGCAGAGCTGTCTCGGTGCGCTGAAGCTGCACACTGAGGTTCCCGGCCTCTTGCCGGGCCTGTTCCAAGGCTTGGGTGCGCTCGTGCAACTCGGCTTGGAACCGTTCCTGTGCCTGCGCGACCATCGTTTCGGCCTCGACATGCAGCCGTTCGGCCAGACGACCGACCAAGTCCTGCAGGGCGTCGCTGATCGCGATTTTGGCGCCTGGGCCTTGCCCTTCCTCCTCTTCCAGCTCCTTCAGGTGGCGGTGGATGGTGGTTTTGGACCCGGTGTTGCCCAGCGCCACGCGGACGGCGTCTACCGAGGGGTTCTTGCCTTCGGCCCGGAGGCTGTCCCGGGCACGCTGCACATCGCTTTTGTACAAGCCAGACCGAGCCATGCGTCCTCTCCGGTTATTGCGTAATGTATTACATACCATGTAATTACGTACTATTCAACGTCGAGGATGGCCGAGACTACGGCCTAAACATCAAGCGGGATAATGTTGAATTATCCCGCGTGACAAGCGCCTTGGCCATTTCCAGCCGTCAAAACAGTACGAAACCGCCCAGGACTGGCGATCGCTGGGTAGTATGGCCCAGAGCGAAAAGGAGGCCAGCCGGGGTGCAAGCAGGCGCCGCCACCGAACTCTTTGGCCATCAAAGGACTGTGCATGCCGATCGAACGTATCGTCATCGACAACTTCAAGTCGTTTCGCCATCTGGACCTGCCCCTCAACGCCCACATGAACCTGGTGGTGGGCGACAACGAGGTCGGTAAGTCCACCCTGCTGGAGGCCATCCACGCGGTGGTCACCGGGCAACTGCATGGGCGCAGTCTCGCCTACGAGCTCACGCCCTACCTGTTTCACCAGCCCACGGTGCAGGAATATTTGGCGACCCTTGCTGCGGGCACGCCGGCCTCGCCGCCACGGATCTCCATCGAAGCCTACTTGGGCGCAGACGCCGCGCTGGCGTCGTTGCGTGGCACCAACAACTCCCTGCGCCTGGATACCGCCGGCATCCGCCTGCTGGTCGAGCTCAACGACGACTACCGCGAGGAGTTCAACGCCTACCTGCAGCAGCACCAGGGCGCGGTCAGCCTGCCGGTGGAGTACTACACGGTGCGCTGGTATTCCTTCGCCAACAATGGCGTCACCGCTCGCAGCATTCCGTTCGACTCGACCATCATCGACACGCACGGCATCAAGACCTTGTCCGGTGCTGATCGCTATATCGCCGGCATCATCGAGCAGGCATTGACGCCTTCGCAACGTGTCTCGCTGTCGCTGAGCTTCCGCCGCATGCGGCAGAGTTTTTCTGAAGAAGCGGACGTGGCGGCAATCAATACGTATCTCACCGAGCACACCGGGGACATTAGCCACCGGGCGCTGACGGTGGGTGTGGACACATCGCCGCGCTCAACGTGGGAAACCAGTTTGTCACCTTACCTGGATGAGCTCCCGTTCACCCAGGCCGGCAAGGGCGAGCAAAGCGCGGTAAAGATGAAGCTGGCGATGCACGCGGCCGGCGCGGCCCACGTGCTTCTGATCGAGGAGCCGGAGAACCATCTGTCCTATTCCAGCATGACCCAGCTGATCGACAAGATTGCGGCCCTCTCCACCGCCCAGCAGGTGATTATCGCCACCCACAGCAGCTTCGTGTTGAACAAACTGGGCGTGGACAACGTGATCCTGTTCAGCGCGCAGGGCCAGATGAAGCTGGACCAGCTGCCGAGCGATACGCACGACTATTTCATGAAGCTGCCGGGCCACGACACGCTGCGGTTGATCCTGGCCAAGCAGGCGATCCTGGTGGAAGGCCCTTCCGACGAGCTCATTGTGCAGCGCGCCTACAGCGACCACCACGGCGTGACGCCGATGGCTCGCGGCGTAGACATCATTTCGGTCAAGTCGCTGGCATTCAAGCGCTTCTTGCAGATTGCAGAGCGGCTGAAAATTCAGGCCAAGGTGATCACCGACAACGATGGTGACATCGCGGTTGTGCAGGAACGCTATGCCGAGCACCTCACCGCGATTTACTACGATTCCGACGAAAGCGCCCCATCGCTGGAAGAGCAGCTGATCAAAGCCAACTCGCTGGCCGAACTCAATATCGTGCTGGGCAAGACGTTTGCCGATGAGGTGGCGCTGCTCAAGTACATGAAGGGCCATAAGACCGATACGGCCCTGGCGATCTTCAACAGCCCGCACTCGATCAGGTTCCCGGACTATGTCCAGCGTGCCATCGCCTAACCGGGTACTGCTCTCAGCGGCCGGCTCTGGCAAGACCACGCTGCTGGTCCGGCAGGCCTTGGAGCGACCTGGGCGCCGCATCGCCATTGTCACCTACACGCTGGAAAACCTTGAAGAGATCCGGCGCTCGTTTGAGGTCCACGCCGGCGCGGTCCCCGCGCATGTCACCTTGCACAGCTGGTATGGCTTCCTGCTGCGCCAGTGCATCCGCCCGTACCAGGCGGCACTGTGCCCTGAGCCTCGCATCGAGACCATCCTGTTCGTAGAAGGCGTCACCAACAACCGGGCCCCACGCACACAGGTAGCGCGCCACTACCTGGCAGGCAACCGGATGTATTCGGACCGGGCGGCCGACTTTGCTGTGCGCTGCGATGAGCTGACCCAAGGTCAGGTCATGGCGCGCCTGGCGGCCATGTACGACGAGCTCTACATCGACGAAGTTCAGGACCTGGCCGGCTTTGATCTGGATCTGGTCGAGCGGCTGTTGAAGAGCGATATCGCCATCACGTTGGTGGGTGATACGCGCCAGGCGACGTATGCCACCAACTATGCGCAAAGGCACAGCCAGTATCGTGGGCCCAATCTGGCAGCGCTGTTTCAGATCTGGGAGTCGGACGGCTTATGCCAGCTGGATCACCGCCTCATCAGTCTGCGCTGCGTTCAGGCCCTGTGCGATATGGCTGACACGCTCTATCCGCAGATGCCGCCGACCCAATCAGGCAATGGCGAGGTCACCGGGCACGATGGCATCTACCTCGTCGCTCCAGGGGATGTTGCGGCGTACGTGCAGGAGTTTGCCCCCACCGTGCTTCGGCATGATCGGCGGCAAGCCTGCGACGGACTACCAGCGGTGAACTTTGGGCAGTGCAAGGGCCGCACCTACAGTCGGGTCCTTATCTTTCCGAACGGGCCGTTGACGCAGTACCTGCGCACGGCCGATGCGGCGCGCATCACCGCGCCACCGAAGTACTACGTGGCCTTCACCCGGGCACGGCAAAGCGTGGCCTTTGTGTATGCCGGCGCGTGCGCCTTGCCGGGTCATCAGCTCTACATCCCTGCCAGCGCAAGCACATAGAGAAGCGTTGGATCTTGTGGCATTCGCGGTTCCCGGAGCCTAAGCAATACGTGGCTTGAAAGGTGCCGGCACCGCAATGATTGCATCCTACAAGGATCGTTGTAGAATTGACGAATGAACGATGACTCTGCCGTCTCAGCGCTCTCTGCTCTTGCGCACTCCGACCGCCTGGCCGCATTCAGGATGCTGGTGCGCGCTGGTCCCAATGGCATGCCCTCAGGTGAAATTGCCGAAGCGCTCGCGATTCCGCCACCGCGCATGAGCTTCCACCTTGCGACCTTGGAGCGGGCGAGCCTACTGCGCTCTTGGCGCGACGGGCGGCGTGTCCTGTACGCCGCCAGCTACGAGGACATGCGCCAGCTTCTTGAATTCCTCACCGAGGACTGCTGCTCCGGGAATCCGGACATCTGCGGCGCCCTCAATAACCTCGCCACTCCTTGTCCCGCGGAGACCTGCGCATGAGCTTCCCTCAGCCGTTTAACGTCCTGTTCCTATGCACCGGCAATTCAGCCCGCTCGATCCTGGCCGAGAGCGTCCTTCGCAAGATCGGCGATGGCCGTTTCAATGCGTTCTCCGCCGGCAGCCACCCCAAGGGTGAGGTCCACCCGCTGGCAATCGAGACGCTGCGTCAGGCCGACTACCCAGTCGAGGGGCTGCGCTCCAAGGCGTGGGACGAGTTCGCCGTGCCAGACGCCCCGGCCATGGATTTCGTTTTTACCGTCTGTGACCAGGCAGCCGGCGAGGCCTGCCCACTGTGGCCAGGACAACCGATCACTGCGCATTGGGGCATCGAAGACCCGAGCCGAGAAGCGCGCGGGGACATGTGGCAGCGCGCCGCCTTTCGGCAGGCGCTGGTGTACATGGAGAACCGCATCAAGGCGTTCGTCGCACTTCCGATCCACACGCTAACCCGGACGAGCTTGGCCGCGCAGGTGGGCGAAATCGGGAAGTTCGAGGGCACCACGTCGCCCCGACCCGACGTGGCTTGAGGGATCATCATGACGCTGACGATCTACCATAACCCTGCCTGCGGCACGTCTCGGAATACCCTGGAAATGATGCGCCAGTCAGGTGAAGACCCGGTGGTCATCGAGTACCTGCAGGCGCCGCCCACGCGCGAGAAGCTGGTCGAGCTGCTCGCCGCGATGGGCATGTCCCCTCGTGAGCTCCTGCGCCAGAAGGGAACACCTTACGCGGAGCTGGGCTTGGACAATCCCGCGCTCACCAACGAGCAACTGGTGGACGCGATGATGGCGCATCCGATCCTGATCAACCGTCCCATCGTCGTTTCCGGCCGGGGCGCGGCCCTGTGCCGACCGTCCGAAAAGGTGCTCGCGCTGCTGGACAAGCCGGTGTCCTCCTTCACCAAGGAAGACGGCGAAACCGTGACGGTTGCCGGAGCGTCTACGTGATCGATCGCATTGCCGCAGATCTGCCGAGCATCGACGCAACGCAACTTGCACCGATCGACGTTGATGCACTAGCTGGGCCCGGCGACCCCAGGCACCCGCCCCGGATCCTCATCCTCTATGGCTCGCTGCGGGAACGCTCTTATTCCCGGCTGCTGGCAGAGGAAGCCGGCCGACTCTTGCGCTGGTACGGCTGCGACGTGCGAATCTTCGATCCGCATGACTTGCCACTGCCTGACGGAGCCACCCCGGATCATCCGAAGGTGGGTGAGCTGCGCGAGCTCGCGTACTGGTCCGAAGGCATGGTTTGGGTCAGCCCGGAACGCCACGGCGCCATGACCGGAATCATGAAGGCGCAGATCGACTGGATTCCGCTGGCCGACGGGGCCAAGCGCCCGACACAAGGCAAAACCTTGGCGGTGATGCAGGTGTCTGGCGGCTCGCAGAGCTTCAACGCAGTAAACCAGCTGCGCGTACTCGGCCGTTGGATGCGCATGGTCACCATCCCGAACCAGTCCTCGGTGGCCAAGGCCTTCCAGGAATTTGATGAGGCTGGGCGCATGAAGCCGTCTGCGTACTATCAGCGCGTTGCTGACGTATGCGAGGAGTTGGTGAAGTTCACCTGGCTGGTGCGTGGTCGCTCAGCGTACCTGACCGATCGCTATTCCGAACGTGTTGAGAGCGCCGAAGAACTGTCCAAGCGCGTGAATCAGCGCTCCATCTAATCCTTGTCGGAGCGGTGCATGCTTGCCCTTGCGATTTTCATCGTCACTCTTGTATTCGTCATTTGGCAGCCGCGAGGGTTCGGTATCGGTTGGTCGGCACTGGCCGGCGCCGCAGTAGCGTTGGCCACCGGCGTCGTCGGGTGGGGTGACGTCGCCACGGTGTGGGGGATTGTCTGGGATGCGACGTTTACTTTCGTCGCACTCATCATCATCTCGCTCATCCTAGACGCGGCCGGCTTCTTCGCATGGGCGGCGCTGCACGTGGCGCGCTGGGGCGGCGGCAGTGGTCGGAAACTCTTTCCGCTGATCGTCTTGCTTGGCGCTGCGATCGCGGCAGTGTTCGCCAACGATGGCGCGGCTCTCCTGTTGACGCCGATTGTTCTTGCCATTCTGTTGCGCTTGAACTTTCCACCCGCGAGTGCGCTCGCGTTTACTGTGGCCTGCGGTTTCATCGCTGATACGGCCAGCCTGCCGCTGGTTGTCTCGAACTTGGTCAACATCGTCACCGCGAACTTTTTTGACGTCTCGTTCGGGCGCTACGCAGCGGTCATGGTGCCGGTGAATCTGGTGTCGGTCGGCGCCACGCTGATCGTCCTGTGGCTCTGGTTCCGCCGCGACATTCCCCGCACCTACCCGGTCCACGATCTTGAAGCGCCGCATGAGGCGATCCGCGACAAGGCGGTCTTCCGCGCCGCCTTGCCCCTGCTCGCATCACTGCTCCTTGCCTACTTCGTGACCGGGCCGCTGGGCGTCCCGATCGCCTTGGTGACGGGTGTGGCTGCGCTGGTGCTGATGGCAATTGCAGGTCGCTGGGCGACAGGCGGCCGAGGCGCCACCATGGCCGTGACCAAGATTCTGCGTGGCGCGCCCTGGCAGATCGTGCTGTTCTCGGTTGGCATGTATCTGGTGGTTTATGGGCTTGGCAACGCCTGGCTGACAAAGGCTGCAAGTGCGGTGCTTGAGTGGCTGGCGGCGCAGGGAACCTTTGTGGCCACGATCGGCACCGGCTTCGCAGTGGCGGGCCTCGCTTCGATCATGAACAACATGCCGGCGACGCTGGTGGGCGCACTGGCCATCGACGGGGCCAATCTTCCGGCCGCCACCCGCGAATTGATGATCTATGCCAACGTCGTGGGCAACGACCTTGGCCCCAAGCTCACTCCGATTGGGTCGCTCGCGACCCTGCTGTGGCTGCACGTCCTCGCCGGCAAGGGCCAACGGATCACGTGGGGACAGTACATGAAGGTAGGGCTAATCCTCACGCCCCCGGTCCTGTTGGCCACGCTCGTCGCCCTCTGGATTTGGCTGCCGCTCGCTCAATGACCCTGTCGGCGCACAGGGCCGCAGGCGATCACATCTTCTTCAAGGGTGCCGCGGTGGGGGGCGGCGGCACCGGTCCCGGGTCGTTGAAGCACAGCATGACCTGATCGATGCCGAATTGGTCGGCGAGCACGCGGGCGGTCACCGCGTGCACCAAGTCCAGGTCGACCGACGGCGCAGCCACGGTGATGGTGGCCGCGATCGCACGACCGCGCTCTTTGGTGGGGACCAGGCGCAGGTCATCCACCGCTTTCACGCCGGGGTCGGTAAACATCGCCGCACGCACCTGTTCCAAGTTGATCTCGTTCATGGTGTCGAAGACTCCAAGGCACTGCCACCGGCGCGGGGAGCTCGGTCGCGATGCAGCCAACGATAGAGCACCGGCAGCACCAACAAGGTCAATGCGGTGGATGACACAATCCCCCCGATGACGACAGTGGCCAGCGGGCGCTGCACCTCCGAGCCGGCGCCGACATTCAAGGCCATGGGCAGGAAGCCCAGCGAGGCCACCAGGGCGGTCATCAACACCGGGCGCAGGCGGCCAAGGGCGCCGTCACGGACAGCGTCGTCCAGCGGATCGCCCTGTTCGCGCAGGCGGCGGATGAAGGCGATCATGACCAGCCCGTTGAGCACAGCCACGCCCGACAGCGCGATGAAGCCCACGCCGGCGGAGATCGACAGCGGAATCCCGCGTAGGGCCAGCGCCAGCACACCGCCGGTCAGCGCCAGTGGTACGCCACTGAACACGATGGCCGCATCCTTGGCCGAGCCGAAGGCCATGAACAGCAGGGCGAAGATCAACGCCAGTGTCACCGGAACCACCACCCCCAGGCGTTGGGTGGCCGAGATCAGCTGCTCGAAGGTGCCGCCGTAATCGATCCAGTAGCCCTCTGGAAGCGTGACATCTTGGCCGATGCGCGTGCGCAACTCGCCGACGAACCCGCCCAGATCGCGCTCGCGCACGTTGGCGGTGATCACCACGCGTCGCTTGCCGTTCTCGCGATTGATCTGATTGGGCCCGCGCTCCACCTGGATCTTCGCCACTTCCCGCAGCGGCACCGTGCGAGGCCCACCATTGGCGCCGGTGGCCAGGCGGCTGGACTCGTCCACGCTGGCGCTTTCCGGCAGTGGAATGGGCAGATCTGCCAGCACAGCCGGGTCTTGGCGCTGCGATTCGGGCAGGCGCACGACCAGGTCGAAGCGGCGGTCGCCCTCGATCAACTGGCCGGCGACACTGCCCCCAATGGCGGTGGCCACCGTTTCTTGCACGTCGCCCGGGTTCAGGCCATACCGTGCCAATGCCGCCGGATCTGGCGTGATGGTCAGCAGCGGCAGGCCGGTGACCTGCTCGGCCTTGACATCCTCGGCGCCGGGGACGCTGCGCATGACCCGCTCGACCCGGCTGGCCAGGCGCGTCAGTTGGTCCAGGTTGTCGCCGTAGACCTTGACTGCCACGTCCGAACGGACGCCGGAGATCAACTCGTTGGTGCGCATCTGGATGGGCTGGGTGAACTCGTAGTTGCTGCCGGGGATTTCCTTGGCTGCCGCCTCCAGCTCTTCCACCAGCTCGGCCTTGGGCTTGCGCGGGTCGGGCCACTGGTCGCGGGGCTTGAGCATCAGGAAGGTGTCGGCCATCGACGGCGGCATCGGGTCGGTGGCCACCTCGGCGGTGCCGATCTTGGAGAAGATGTTGGCCACCTCCGGGAACTGGGCCAGGCGCTTCTCCAGCGTTTCCTGCATGGCCACCGACTGCTCCAGGCTGGTGCCGGGGATACGCATGGGCTGCAAAGTGATGTCGCCTTCATCCAGGCTCGGTACGAACTCCGAGCCCAGGCGGGTAGCCAGCACGCCACACCCCACCACCAGCACGGCCGCGCCTGTCAGCACCACGACCCGCCGGCGCAGCGCCCAATCCAGCAGCGGCGTGTAGCGAGCGCGTGACCAGCGCATCAGGCGGTTGTCGTGCTCGGCCACGCGGCCGCGCAGGAAGGCAGCGATCGCCGCCGGCACGAAGGTCAGCGACAGCACCATGGCACCGGTCAGGGCCAGCACCACGGTGATGGCCATCGGGTGGAACATTTTCCCTTCCACGCCCGACAGCGCAAAGATCGGCAGGTAGACCGCCGCGATGATGCCCAGACCGAACAGGCTGGGACGGATCACCTCAGCGGTGGCCGAGGCAGTCAGGTCATAGCGCTCTTCATCGTTGAGCTGGCGGCCCAACGCGTGCTGCGCCTCTCCGAAGCGGCGCAGACAGTTCTCGATGATGATCACCGCCCCGTCCACGATCAGGCCGAAGTCCAGCGCGCCCAGACTCATCAGGTTGCCCGACACGCCGCCACGGACCATGCCGATGATGGTGAACAGCATCGCCAGCGGAATCACTGCGGCGGTGATCAGCGAAGCGCGCACATTGCCCAGCAGCAGGAAAAGTACCACCACGACCAGCAGCGCGCCCTCGATCAGGTTCTTGGACACGGTATTGATGGTGCGGTCCACCAGCGCGGTGCGGTCATACACGGCCTTGGCATGCACGCCCGGGGGCAAGCTGGCGTTGGCGGCGTCCAGCTTGGCCGCAGCCGCTTGGGAGACCTCCCGGCTGTTGGCGCCGAACAGCATGAAAGCGGTACCGACCACGACCTCATGGCCGTTCTGGGTGGCCGCGCCCGTGCGCAGCTCCTTGCCTTCGCCGACGCTGGCGACATCGCGCACCCGGATGGGCACGCCATCGCGCCGGTCCAGCACGATGTTGCCGATCGCCTCCAGATTGGCCAGCTGGCCGGGCACGCGCACCAGGAACTGCTGGCCGTTTCGTTCGATGTAGCCGGCGCCGATGTTCTGGTTATTGCGCATGACCGCGGCGACCACGTCGTTCAACGTGAACCCCAGCGCCACCAGCTGGGCCGGGTCGGGAGTGATGTGGATCTGCCGCTCAAAGCCGCCGATGGTGTTGACCTCGGTGACGCCAGGGGTAGTGCGCAGCTGCGGCCGGATCACCCAGTCCTGCAGGGTGCGCAGGTCCGTGGCCGTGTACGCAGTGCCGTCGGGCTTGCGAGCGTTGGGCTCGGCCTCCACGGTGTACATGAAGATCTCGCCCAGCCCGGTGGAGATGGGGCCCATCTCCGGATCCAATCCTTCGGGCAGCTGGGAGGCGATCTGCTGCAGCCGTTCGGCGACCTGCTGGCGGGCAAAGTACAGGTCGGTGCCGTCCTTGAAGGCGACGGTGACCTGCGAAAGCCCATAACGCGACAGCGAGCGGCTGTAGTCCAGCTTGGGCAGGCCGGCCATGGCCGTTTCGATAGCAAAGGTGACCCGTTGCTCGGCCTCCAGCGGCGAGTAGCCCGGGGCCTGGGTGTTGATCTGGACCTGGACGTTGGTGATGTCCGGTGTGGCGTCGATGGAGAGGTGACGGTAGCTCCACACGCCCAGCGCAACCAGCGCAGCGGTGAGTACCAGCGTCAGCCAGCGGTGGCGGATGGACAGCCCAATGAGGCGTTCGAGCATGGCGGGCCTCATTCCTCTTCCACGGTGGACTTTTCGATGTCGGCCTTGATCAGGAAGCTCTGAGCCACCACCACCTGTTCACCGGCCTTGAGCCCTTCCAGCACTTCGGCGCGCTCAGCGTCGCGGCGCCCCAGCTTGACCGGCCGGGTGTGGTAGGTCTCTCCCTGCTGCACGTAGACCACGTCCTGGTCTTCTGCGGTCTGCAGCGCGGTGATTGGCACCACCAGTGCCGCCGACTGGCGATCCACGGTGACCCGCGCCTTGACCGCCGAACCCGGCCGCCACAGGCCATCGGTGTTGGCCACGGTGGCGCGCGCAATGGTGCTTTGGCTGGCCGTGGCGGTGCCGGGCAGGACGCGCTCCAAGGTGGTCTGCGCGGTGACGCCATCGCTCAAGCGGGTGACCGTCACCGGCACGCCGGCACCGATGTGCTGGACGTCGGCCCCAAAGATGTGCAGGTCCACCCACAGGGTGGACAGGTCGGCGACCTCGAACAGTGGCGCGCCCTCAGCAGCCGCCATGCCCACAGCGGCCGTACGCGCCATGACCACGCCACTGATCGGCGCGGTGACGGTATAGGTGGTCAGGCTCAGATTGCTCTCTACTGTGGCCAGTGCCTGGCCGGCCCGTACCTGATCGCCCACGCCCGCTCGCACGGAGCGGACCGGTCCGGGGAAGCGTGCAGTGACCTGCGCGATGCGCCCATCGATGGGGGTGAGCAGCCCTTGCACCTCATGCTCGTCAGCAATCTCACCGGGCCCTGCCGGCGCGACCTGGATACCCGCCGCCTGCGCAGCCTTGGCGGCAATCTTGGTTTCCAGCGGCGCTTCCTCGTGCTCGCCGTGCTCTTCGCCCTCAGCGGCGGCGGCGCCCTCAGAGGCTTCGTTGGGAGCGGAAGCATTGCAGGCCGTCAGCAACAGAGCCATGCCCAGTGCGGTCCAGGAAAAGCGATTCATGGGGTTTCTCCAATGGAAGCGGCCGCCGGCGGCGTTACAAGCGCCTGGCCGGTCAGTCGTTGAATTTCGATCAGGGCGCGTTGCGCATCCAAGGCCACGTCCAGCTGCTGCTGGGCCATGGCCGTGCGTTCGGACTGCAACTGGGCCCATTCCAGGTAACTGATCGCTCCGGCGCGATAGGCACGCTCAGCGGCCCGCTCGGCTCGGGCCAGCTTCGGCAACACGTCGCTGTGCAGGCGCGCCACCTCGGCTTGTGCGACGGTGTAGCGGCCATGGGCCTCGACCAGCGTGGAATACAGCGACAAGCCCTTGGCCTCGCGCTCGATCGTCAGGACCTCCAGTTCGGCTTCGCCGGCGCGGATCTCTGGCTGTGCGCGGCTGCGGCTGCCCAGCGGTATGGACATGCTAGCGACCAGTGCAGTGTCGTCGGTCTCCTGCAGGCGGCGCACGCCGAGCTGCCAGGACAGGTCCGGTGAGGCCGCTGAACGTGCCAGCTGCAGTCGTGCCTGCGCGATCCGTCGGGCGTCGGCAAACTGCGCCAGTTCCGGAGTCCGCTCCAGCTCATCGGCCAGCGTCTGCATGGAGGCGATCGCCGGCAGGGCCATCGGATCGGCCGGAGCCACCTCGAAGGTGGGAGTACGTTCGCCCCACAGCGCGGCCAGATGCTGACGGGCGGCCAATCGCTGTTGCTCGGCCCGATCACGCGTCAGCTCGGCCCGCGCCAGCGCTGCCTGCGCGGTGAGCAGCACCGATTCGGGTGAAGCGCCGGCCTGCAGGCGTTGCCGGGCAGCGGCCACGGTTCGCTGGCGCTGGCCAACATCCATGTCCGCCAGGCTGTGTTGCCGGTCGGCACCGACAACGGCCAGATAGCGCTGCGCCGTCTCGGCGAGCAAGTCCAGCCGCCCGGTCTCGCGCTGCACGGCCAGTGCATCAATCCGGCTTTGGGCCAAGGTGCGCCGGGCGTCGAGCTTGCCGCCGCGCTCCAGCACCGAGCTCAGGCTCAAGGTCAACTCGGCGCTGTCCAGACCGCGGGCCGCGCCAGTGCCCAACGCATTTTCGACCTCGGCACCGAGCGTCCACGGTGGGCGCTGCACCGCCTGGTCGCGCTCGGCAGCGAGCACGGTGGCCCGCGCATCGACCAAGCGCAGCTCGGGGTGGGTTTGGGCCACGCGCGCGAACGCGTCGTCCAAGGTCATCAGTTCGGCCGCTGCCGCCGGCGTTGTCGCCGCAGTCAGCAGCAGCCATGCGGCCAAGGCCGCCAATCGCACATGCATGGAAGTACTCCGAAGGGTTTCGACATCAACAAACGATCACCACCGCGCACAGCAGCAGGTCGCTAGGCCGGCGCTGCCGGCGGAGATCACCCTGCGATCGGAGGCCGGAACGGCGCGACCGGCTGCTCGTGCGGATACGGGCGCGTGTTGACTTGCATCACCGGCAAATGCCGGCCGATGTCCGCAACGGTCAGCAGGATCTCAGGGGGCTGTGCGGCCTGGCTGCAGCACAGCGCCAGCTGCTGAAGGCGGTGCAAGGCGGCGCCGATGCCACCCTCAGGTGCCGGTGCGGCCACTGCCGGCGCATGGGCGGCAATGGTCGGATGGATGTGAACGTGCAGTTCGCTCGCCAGACCCAAGACCGGCTGGACCAGCAAACCCACCGCCAGCTGCGCCAGCAGCAGCCAGCGTAGGCCCGTCCGCAGCCGGCCACGGGCGGTCATGCAGGGGTCTTGCGCGCGTCGGCACGTGCCCGGCGAGCATCACCAAGAATCTCGAAGGCCTCCTTGATCACATACAGGCCGATCAGGGCGCCGATCACGAAATCCGGGTACGGGCTGGCCAGCCACCACACCAACAGGCCGGCCAGGATCACCCCGACGTTGGCCACCACATCGGCGCGGGTGAACAACCAGGTCGCCCGCAGGTGCACCTCGCCGGACTTCAGCGGCGCCAGCATGCGCAGCACGGTCATATTGACCACCAGCGACAGCAGCGCCGTGCCGATCATCCAGCCACTGACCGGCTCGGCGCCGTACATCACGCGACGGCCGACCTCCACCAGCACACCCACGCCCAGCACCAGCAATACACTGCCGCTGACCCAGGCTGCGTTCGCCTTGAAGCGGGCCGTGCGCCCGATGGCGACCAGGCCAATGGCGTAGGCGGTGGCGTCAGACAGCATGTCCAGCGCGTCGGCCAATAGGCCTGTGGAATGGGCGACCCAGCCGGCGATGCCGCCGATCACGGCCATCGCCGCATTCAGGGCAAGGGCGATCCAGAGCACGCGCCGCTCCTGCGCGTTCTTGGCCTCGTGGTGGCAGCCGCAATCACTCATCGGAACATCTCCAGTCGCAGGGAAGCCAGGCCCAGGCGGACCGCTGGCATGGCACAGCTGGTGAGGGTAAAGTCCGTAGCTACTACGGAGTCAAGCGTACTACGAATGAAAATCAGTGAGGCTGCCGACGCCAGTGGGTGCCATCTGGAGACCATCCGCTATTACGAGCGGATCGGCCTGCTGCCGCGCCCGGGGCGCTCGGGCAATGGCTACCGGGTCTATGGCCCGGCCGACATCGAGCGACTGCGCTTCATTGCGCGCGGCCGGGACCTGGGCTTCAGCCTGGAGGAGGTCCGCAGCCTGCTGCAGCTGGCCGGCGATGAAGAGCTTTCATGCGGGGACGTGGATCGGCTGGCCCGCAGCCATCTGACCGACGTGCGGGCGCGCATGGCCGACCTGCAGCGCATGGCAAGCGAGCTGGAACGGGTGATTGCCAGTTGCCACGGCGGGCAGCGGGCTGAATGCACCATCCTGTCAACGCTGCGGCAGCCGGCCTCGGTGGAGGCCACGCGCCAGTGACCGAACTGGACCGCCACCTCGATGCGGCCACGCGCCAGAACACGGTGCGCAGCTATGCGTCGGCGCTGCGGCACTTTGAAGTCGAGTGGCAAGGACACCTCCCAGCGACACCGGACAGCGTGGCCCGCTACCTGGCCGCGTATGCGCAGACCCTGGCCACCAGCACCCTTCGCCACCGGCTGGCCGCCATTGCCTCTTGGCACCGCGACCACGGCTTTGTCGACCCGACCCGGTCGCCGCTGGTGCGCAAGGTGCTCAAAGGCATCCAGACCCTGCACCCGGGCCAGGTCAAGCAAGCCGCGCCGCTCCAGATTCGGCGGCTGGTCGAGCTCGATGACTGGTTGGCTGCAGCGATCGCGGCGGCGCATGCCCGGGGCGATGGAGCGGCAGCGCTTCGCCACCAACGGGACCGAGCGCTGGTGCTGCTCGGATTCTGGCGTGGCTTTCGCGGCGATGAACTGCTGCGGCTGGAAGTGGCCCATCTCACGCTGGTGCCGGGACAGGGGATGACCTGCTTCCTGCCGCGCAGCAAGGGCGATAGGCAGGCCGCCGGCGTCACCTACAAAGTGCCAGCGTTGTCGCGGCTGTGTCCGGTGGAGGCGACCCAGACGTGGCTGCAGGCGGCTGGCGTGCAAGAAGGGCCGGTGTTTCGAGCGGTCAACCAGTGGGGCCAGATAAGCGCCGAAGGCCTCCATCCCAACAGTTTGGTGC